>NZ_SRTV01000001.1:1535579-1652521 GCF_004792025.1 Mesorhizobium sp. M8A.F.Ca.ET.181.01.1.1
CACTCGATCTTCCTTTCTAGGCTTGCCCGATCGCCTCGCCGATGGCACGGCGCCCCGCGCGGTAATCTTCGGAGCTGGTCACGGCAGCACCTATCCCGGCAAAGACAGCAGCGGTCATGCCTTGGCCGCCGATGCCATCCGCTTTGCGAGCCAGGATGATGCCGCGCTCGTCGAGCATTGGGATTTCGATCTCGGCGGCCCGCTGTTCGACGGCAGGCCGATCTGCTGCGTCGACGCCGGCGACATCCTGACCATCATGCATGACAATGCCGGCAACCGTGCCCGGATCGAGGCGAAGACGCGCGAGATCCTGTCATCGCCGGCCGTGCCCATCCTGCTCGGCGGCGACGATTCCGTGGTCAGTCCCTTCCTCGCAGGCTTCGCGGATCACGGGCCTGTCTGGATCCTGCAGATCGACGCCCATATCGACTGGCGTGACGAAGTGCATGGCGAACGCTACGGCTACTCCAGCCCGATGCGCCGGGCGAGCGAGATGGCGCATGTCGCCGGCATGGTGCAGGTCGGATTGCGCAGCGTCGGCAGCGCACGCCTCACGGAAATCGAAGCGGCCCGGCACTATGGCAGCCGTTTCGTCACCGCCCGCGAGGTTCACGCCCTGGGTGTCGAAGCCGCCCTGCGCCATATTCCGGAAGGCGCGCGGGTCGTCGTCACCTTCGACTGCGACAGTCTCGACCCAGGCATCATGCCTGGCGTGGCCGCGCGTACGCCCGGCGGCCTCACCTATACGCAGATCATCGATCTCATCGCAGGCCTCGGCAAGCGGGCGAGGATCGCCGGATTCGATCTTGTGGAGCTCTATCCGCCAAACGACATTGACGGCCTGTCGGCGGTCATCGCCGCGCGCCTTCTCGTCAATGTGATCGGCGCCGTGGTCCGGCAGGTTTGAAACGCGACCTGAGGTCGAATACGGCTCCGGTCCCCGGCTTGCAGGAAACTTTACCGAGGCCCCTGCTCCAGCCTGATCCGGTAACTCAGCGAACGCTTCGCGCCCGGCGCGATCAGCATCAGGCCCGGCTTGTCGGTGAACTCGCCATCGAAATCCAGCGGGCTGGCAATACCGTGCCAAGGCTCGATGCACAGGAACGGTGCGCCGCCGGGTTTGGACCAAATGCCCAGTTCTTGAAATCCCTGCCATGAGACCTCGATCGCCGGACCGCGATCGGCGCTGTAGCGAACGCTGCTGCTGGCCGGCTGGTCCAGGATCACGGCGTCCCCATCAAACAGCCGTTCGGACAGCTCGAGGATATTGCCTTTGACAGGCGTTGGCTGCGGCGTCGCGGTGAGCAGGCCATCCTTCAGCCGGCGGATCGGAGCGCGCTCTGCTTCGGCGAACGTCAGGCGATAGGCATCCTTGGCTACATCGGGCAGAAGCGGCCAGTTGAACGCCGGATGCGCCCCGATCGAGGCCGGCAACGGGTCGTCGCCAGTGTTGGTGACCTCTAATCCTATGTCGAGTTGCCCCTCGCCCAGCGTATAGGTCACGGCCAGGCGAAATGCGAACGGGTAGTGCGTTCGGGTTTCCGCGTCATCGGTGAGCACCAGCGTGCAGGACCGCGGGCCCCTCTCCGCCCACACAAAAGGCTTATCGCGCGCGAAGCCGTGCTGCGTCATCGGATAGGTTTGGCCGCGATGGCGCAGCTGATCGCCCTTCAGCCGGCCGACGATCGGAAACAGCACCGGCGAATGGCGCCGCCAGGCCGGTCCGGCCTGCCACAGGAACTCAAATCCTCGTGCATCCCGCAGCGAAACCAGTTCCGCGCCATCCGCGACGATGGCTGCCGATATGCCGTCACCGTCGAGCGTCAGGCTGTCCTGTCCCATATGTCCTCGCGGTTTGTCTGGTGTGGCCAGCAGGCTAGCAAATGGCCGGGCTCGAACTCAAGGCCGCCGACCCATTTGCATTTATGAACATCGACGGCGCCGCGGGCCAAGCGTCGTCTCGGATGAAAAAGTGGCCGGAGGTTTCCTCCGGCCACGGCAGAATGCCAGGTGTTGCCTGCTACGGTTCGGACTATTCCCGCTCGCCGGTGAAATTCAGCAGCAGCTGGAAGATGTTGACGAAATTCAGATAGAGCGAGAACGCACCGAAGACGGCGAGCTTCTGCCGCGACTCCGCATCGAAATTCTCCGCATACTGCTCCTTGATCGTCTGCGTATCCCAGGCGGTCAGGCCGATGAACACGGCGATGCCGATCACCGAGATGGCGAACTGCAGCGCGGTCGAGCCGAGGAAAATGTTGACGATGCTGGCGATCACCACACCGATCAAGCCCATGATCAGGAAGGACGAGAACTGCGTCAGGTCGCGCCTGGTCGTGTAGCCGTAGAGGCTGGTGGCGCCGAACATGGTGGCGGCGATGAAGAAGGTGCGCGCGATGCTGGTTCCGGTGAAGACCAGGAACACCGAGGCCAGCGACAGGCCCATGACGGCACAGAAGGCCCAGAACATTGCCTGCGCGCTTGCCGCCGACATGGTCTGCATCTTGAACGAGAACAGCAGCACGAAAGCGAGCGGCGCCAGCATCACCACCCATTTCAGCGGGCTGGAAAAGATCGGCACGTAGAGAGCCGGCGTCGACGACACCAGCAAGGCGACAAGGCCCGTGACCACCAGGCCGAGGCCCATGTAATTGTAAACGCGCAGCATGTGCTGGCGCAGGCCCTCGTCGTAGACGGCTCCGGTCCGGGCGCCTGTGCCCACGCGGTATCCAAGATTGGGCATATTCATTTTCAGGTCTCCTTTGTGGATCGGTCAGTAAAGCGTTCTGGCGAGCGTTTCGGCGGCGCGGTCGAGATCATGAACCTCGCTCTTCGCGACAACCGCGTAGGCGACATCGCCGATCTGGAAGTAAGCCGAGGAGATGTCGCCGGAGGGCGCGACGGTCGGTTTGATCACATCGAAAGTGCCCGGCCGGATTGCGAACAGCGACACCAGGCCCATCTCCTTCGTTTCAACAGCAATCTCGACACTCGGGCCGAAGCGCGACGGATAGATCTGCACGTCGCGGACTTTCCAGTCCGTCGGCAGGGATGGCATGACAATGGCGGTGGCGGCGCGGATCTCGCCGGCATTGTAATTGGGCGCCTCGGTCTGCGAGGGCATGTTCTCGCGCAGCAGCGTCGTCCTATGTGCCTGTACCGCCTCGTCGACATAGGCGGGCGGCTGCGGCGAAGCGACGACCTTTGTCACCGATATCGGCCCGATGATGCCGTTGGCCAGCCAGCCGGCGGCAACGAAAGCAGCAACCGCCGCCGCGCGTTGCAGCACGCCGAAGATACGGCCCCGGCCAAGTCCCCTCTCCAGCCGCCGTGCGGCATCGGCCGTTGCTGGCCGCGCCATGCCACCGGAGCCAGCCAACGCCACGCGCAGTTCGTCGCGGGTGCGCAGATCGGACATCACGCGCGCGGCCGCCGCCGGACGCGCGGCCAGGAAAGCCTCGACCTCGATGCGGCGGGTGACGTCGAGCTGGTCGTCGACATAGGCGTCGAGATCGGCGTCCGTAACCGGGTCGACAAGAGCGGTCATGAGTCGCCTCCCACGATCCTGAGATGATTTTTGCCACGGGCGGGCGCCTCTTCCATCTGGCGCAAAGCCGCGCGCGCCCTGCCGATACGCGACATCAGCGTGCCCAGCGGCACGCCGCTGGCATTTGCCGCCTGCTGGTAGGAGAGGCCCTCGATGGCGACCAGATGCAACGCCGAGCGCTGCTCTTCCGGCAGGCTGAAAAAGGCTTCGCGCACCTGCGCCAGGCGCACGGAATGTTCCTGCGGCGCCGGCGTGCTGCCGTCGGCCAGATATCCGGCCTGTTCCAGCCGCGCCGCTTCCGAACGGCGCGAACGCACGCGGTCGATGAAGGTGTTGTGGACGATCGACAGCAGCCATGCCCGCAGGTTTCCTCCCGAGCGGAAGGTGCCGCGCCGCTCATAGGCGCGCACCAGCGCGTCATGCACGAGATCCTCGGCCTCGACGCCGTCGCGCGTCAGCGAGCGCGCATAGCGCCGCAGCGACCCGAGCTGTCCTATGATGTCAAAGCGTGGCATCGACGGTTTCATGCCCTGTTTACGGAGCATGTGGGGACTTTAATCCCGCTGGCGCCATTTTTTCTTCGTTGGAGGATATGTCGGCGGCTGCCCTCACCTCGCTCAGTTGTCGTAGGCGCCCTCTGGTCCAAAGTGTTTTGCCGGTTTGGGAAGCGTTACGCCGCAGGCGCGGAGCATCCACCTGTGGCCATCGCTGCGAAAATCCGTGATGCTCAGCGGCTCGACGTCGATCTTCCAACTGGCGGCAAGCGGCGCGCCGAGAACATGCAGGATCGCGGCGCGGATGACGCTGGCATGCGTTACTGCGATCGTGTGACCACGTTCGGCGATCAATCGATCCATCAATCCAGCCGCCCTTTGGGCAACCTCGGCCAGCGATTCGCCACCATGCGGGGCCGCATTCGGATCCGTGCGCCAGGCGCCGATCTCGTCGGGCTGTCGCGCCTCCACCTCGTCAAGGCTCTTGCCTGCCCATCGTCCGTAGTTCTGGTCCGCCAGCGTCGGATCGACAGATGCATCCAGCGATAGCGCCTGCGCGGTCTGACGGGCGCGAAGCGCCGGCGCTGTCCACACACGGTCGGCGCGACGCAGCGTCCCGCGCATCGCGTTTGCCAATGTCAGCGATCGTGGCTCCAGCGGTTCATCCGAAGGAAACGATCCTTTCCGGGTCGCCGCCGTGGCGCCGGCGCAGATCATGGTCAGACGGACGAGCATGGAGCATGCTTTCTCTGAAGTGGGTGGAAGCTGTACCAACAGTGCCGCCTTTCATGCCGGCGCACCGAAACCGCTGGTGAAACGTAGCCAATTTGCGTATCACTCCGCCGCGCCAACGGAACCATAATGATGTTCGAAGACCTGCAGCCAGCTCCCGCCGACAAGATTCTTGCGCTGATCGGCCTCTATCGCGCCGATCCACGCCCTGGCAAGGTCGACCTCGGCGTCGGCGTCTACAAGGATCGCGACGGCAAGACGCCGGTCATGCGCGCCGTGCGCGAGGCCGAGAAGCGGTTGCTGCAGGGACAGGATACCAAGACCTATCTCGGCCTTGCGGGCGATACCACTTTCAACACGGTGATGGCCAAGCTCGCCTTCGGTCCGGGTGCCGACCTGTCGCGTATCCGGGCAGCACAGGCGCCTGGCGGCTCCGGTGCGCTGCGGCTGGTGGCGGAACTGCTCAAGCGCACACGGTCGGACGCGACGGTCTGGGTCTCCGACCCGACCTGGCCGAACCATATGCCGGTGATGCGTGCCGCCGGCCTGCAGATCCGCGAATATCCCTATTTCGATGCGGCCTCGGGCGCGGTTCGTTTCGACGATATGCTGGCCGCGCTACGGGGCGCCAACAACGGCGACGTGGTGCTGCTGCATGGCTGCTGCCATAACCCGACCGGCGCCAATCTCGACGCGGCTCAGTGGGAGGCCGTCACGGATCTGGTCGTCGAGCGCGGCCTGCTGCCATTTGTCGACATCGCCTATCAGGGCTTTGGCGACGGCCTCGAGGCGGACGCACTCGGTTTGCGACTGTTGGCCGCGAAGGTGCCGGAAATGGTCGTGGCGTCGAGCTGTTCGAAGAATTTCGCCGTCTACCGCGACCGTGTCGGGGCGGCGATGGTGCTGGCCAGGGACGGCGCGCAGGCCGACGTGGCGATGAGCCAGATGCTGTCGGCGGCGCGCGCCATGTATTCGATGCCGCCGGACCATGGCGCGGCCGCGGTGCGCATCGTGCTGGAAGACGCCGCGCTGCGTGCCGACTGGGAAGCCGAGCTCGAAGAGATGCGCCTGCGTATGCTGCGGCTTCGGGTCGCGTTCGCCGAGGCGTTGCGCCGGCAATCCAATTCCGATCGCTTCGACTTCGTTGCCAGCCATCGCGGCATGTTCTCCCGGCTTGGCCTCACGGAAGCGCAGGTCGAACGGCTGCGCGCCGAGCACGCCGTCTACATGGTCGGTGACAGCCGCATCAACGTGGCCGGCCTGCCCGAGGACGGCATGGATGACCTCGCCAAGGCGATCGTTTCCGTGCTGGACTGACGAAACGGGTACGTGCAACTGTGGACAAGGTCCCCTCGCCGGCTGACAGCGTTGGCCGCGCGGCGGTTCGCGCGATAGCATTCGCCGCATGACGCCATCCAAAGACATTTCACGCCTGATCGAGATCATGGCGGCGTTGCGCGCGCCGAAGACCGGCTGTCCGTGGGACATCGAGCAGGATTTCTCCACCATAGCCCCTTATACGATCGAGGAGGCCTATGAGGTGGCGGACGCCATCGCGCGCGGCGATCTCGACGACCTGCGCGACGAACTCGGCGACCTCCTGCTGCAGGTCGTCTACCACGCTCAGATGGCGAAGGAGGCCGGAGAGTTCGCGTTTGGCGACGTGGTCCAGGCCATCACCACCAAGATGATCCGCCGCCATCCGCATGTCTTTGGCGACGAGAAGGCTCGCAGCGCCGGCATGGCCAAGGGCATGTGGGAGAAGATCAAGGCGCATGAGAAGGCCGAGAAGCGGCAAGCCCGCCTCGCGCGTGGCCTCGACCCCGAGGATAATGGCAAAGGCTTCCTGGACAGTGTTCCAGTCGCCCTGCCCGCCTTGACGCGAGCGCTGAAACTTCAGGAAAAGGCTGCCCGTGTCGGCTTCGACTGGAGCGAGGCCGTTCCCATCCTGGACAAGATCGAGGAAGAGATCGGGGAGTTGCGCGAGGCTCTGGCCACGGGCGAAACGGCTGACATCAAGGACGAGTTCGGCGACACGCTGTTTGCCGTCGTCAATCTCGGCCGTCACTTGAAGCTCGACTCGGAAGCGGCGCTTGCCGGCACCAACGAGAAATTCCGCTCACGCTTCCACTACGTCGAGCAGGCCGTGGAGAAATCCGGCGGCACGCTGGAGGAAGCGACCCTGGAGGAAATGGAAGCGCTCTGGCAGGAAGCGAAAACCGCGACGTAAGCCTATAGCTCGGCAATGCCGGGCGAAAAACCGCGATACACTTTTCCTGGAGTTGCTGCGCGTTAGCCGTTGTTTTTGCGCCGCAATCGGCTTTCGATCTCTTCGCGAGCGCTTTGCGTGGCCTTCAGTGAAATGGTGGCGCTGCCGTCGTCATTGTCGGTCCGCGAAACGACGTCACCATTGCGATAAAGCCAATCGACCAAGCCAAACTGGGCCGGCTCGATCGTCACCGTCAGGTCTTGCAGCTCGCCGGCCATTCGCGTTTCGATGACCGCTTTCAGCACATCGATGCCTTCGCCTGATACCGCCGATACGGCGATTGGCGGTTCCTTGCTGCCGTTGGCGCCGTCGGCAAGCAGCCGGTGCCTGTTGCCTTCGTCCAGAAGGTCGATCTTGTTCCAGACTTCGATGACGCGCTTGGTGTCGCCGGCATCGACGCCGAGGTCGGCGAGGATGCGCTCGACATCCTCGGCCTGAGCCGCCGTATCGGGATCGGAAATGTCACGCAGATGGATGACGAGATCGGCCTCGACCACCTCTTCCAAGGTCGCGCGGAAAGCAGCGATCAGATGCGTCGGAAGGTCCGAAATGAAGCCCACCGTGTCGGAAAGTATAATCGGCGTGCCATGCGGCAGGCGTACGCGGCGCAGTGTCGGGTCAAGTGTGGCAAACAGCATGTCCTGCGCCAGCACCCCTGCCCCGGTCAGCTTGTTGAACAGCGTCGACTTGCCGGCATTGGTGTAGCCGACGATCGCCACCACCGGAAACGGCACCTTCTTGCGCTTGGCGCGATGCAGGTCGCGAGTGCGGCGCACGGTTTCCAGCTCGTGCTTCAGCTTTATGATCTTTTCCTGCAACTGACGCCGATCGGATTCGATCTGCGTTTCACCGGGGCCGCCGAGGAAGCCGGCACCGCCACGCTGGCGCTCCAGGTGGGTCCAGCTGCGTACCAGGCGGCCCTTCTGGTAGTTGAGATGGGCAAGCTCGACCTGCAGCGTGCCTTCCTTGGTGCGCGCCCGCTCGCCGAAAATCTCCAGGATGAGCCCGGTGCGATCCAGCACCTTGGCGTTGAATTCCTTCTCGAGATTGCGCTGCTGCACCGGCGTCAGCGGATGGTCGACGATGACCACTTCCGCGTGGCCCTCCTTGACGATTTCGGCGAATTCCTCGACCTTGCCGCTGCCCAGCAATGTCGCCGGACGCGGGTCGTTGACGGTCACGACGGCCGTATGGATCAGATCAAGATCGATGGCGCGGGCAAGGCCGACTGCTTCGTCGTGGCGCGCCTCGGCCGAGCGCGTCAGCCGGGGACGGCTCGTGTCATCGTCATTACGCGGTTGGCGGGTAAGCACCGGTACGATGACAACGGCCCGGGTCGGGGCTTCGGCCGCCCCGGGATGATGCGCTGGTTTTCCGCCAACCGTGCCGTCCGCGTCCTTCTCACGTGCCAATCAGGCGCCCTGGCTTTCCTCGCCATCGAACATCTGAACCGGCTGGCTCGGCATGATCGTGGAAATGGCGTGCTTGTAGACGAGCTGGGAGTGGCCGTCGCGGCGCAACAGGACGCAGAAATTGTCGAAGGAAGTGACCACGCCGGTCAGCTTCACGCCGTTGATGAGAAAGATGGTGAGCGGGTTCTTGCTCTTGCGAACTGAGTTCAGGAACAGGTCCTGAAGGTTTTGCGATCGTTCCGCCATTGTTTTTGTCTTTCGCCGATCCCCTTCGGTTTGCAGCCAATGCGCCAAATTAGCGGGCACATGTCAAGCGCGCAAACACCCTCTTGCCGTCAGTAACGACAAGCAGAACGAGATATATTGATGTTCATTCCACCTGTGCGGTTATCAGGCTGGACTTTTTTCCGCAATGTCAAAAAAGGCTTGCCGCAACGAAAGTGTTATTGAGCCGGGGTGTCCATTGGCTATGGGATCACCGTCAATGGCCACGATTGGCATGGCAATAGTCGTCGCCGAACTGATGAATGCTTCGCGAGCCGCCTTGGCCTCGGCGACGGAAAATCCACGCTCCTCGATCTTCAGGCCGAGCTTTGCGGCGACTTCGAACATGGTGGTGCGCGTGATGCCGCGCAGAATGCCATGTTCGGCCGGCCTGGTGACCAGAACGCCGTCCCTGGTAACGATCCAGGCATTCGACGAGCCGCCTTCCTTGACGTTGCCATCCGTGTCCACGAACCAGGCTTCCTGGGCGCCAGCTTCCTTGGCCTTCTGCTTGGCCAATACGTTGGGCAGCAGCCCGACGGTCTTGATGTCGACACGGTCCCAGCGGTTCTCCGGCACGGTAATGACCGCGATACCGGTCTCGGCTCGTTTCGTGCCGGCGGCAGGATCCGCCTTCCTGGCTGTCACCACCAAAGCCGGCTTCGTGTCCGCCGACGGAAAAACGAAATCGCGGCTGGCGACACCGCGCGTCACCTGAACATAGACCAGACCGTCGACGACATGATTGCGGTTGACCACCTCGCGCAGGATCAGCGGCAACACATTGCGTGTCACCGGCCAGGCGATCGACAGCTCGGTCAGCGAGCGGTTCAGGCGGGCAAGGTGGCGCGGCATGTCGACGATGAAGCCGCGCGCCACCTCGCAGACCTCGTAGACGCCGTCGGCGAACTGATAGCCGCGATCCTCGATATGCACGGAAGCGTCAGCATGAGCGACGTAGCGCCCGTTGACATAGGCAATGCGCGGCATTGGCGACCCCTGGAAAATTCTCGGGCTTTCTTATGCGATTCCGCCGCCGCCGTAACCGGCAAATGCTTGGCCCAGGCGCGGCTGATGGACGCCGCGTCAGACGCCCAGCGACTTCAGCTTGCGATGCAAGGCGGAACGCTCCATGCCGATGAACTCGGCCGTCTTCGAAATGTTGCCACCGAAACGGTTGATCTGGGCTATCAGATAGTCCTTTTCGAACTGTTCGCGCGCCTCGCGCAGCGGCAGCGCCATGATGTGCTGGTCCGACTGGTTCGGCGTGCGCGGCATGACATCGCCGATTTCGGACGGCAGCAGATCGGCGGTGATCGGCGCGTCGACGTCCTCGCCGCGCGCCAGGATCATCAGCCGCTCGACATTGTTGCGCAGCTGGCGCACGTTGCCCGGCCAGTTGTGCGCCTGCAGCACGGCCAGCGCGTCATCGCCGATGCGGCGCGGCTTGATGCCGGCCTGGCGGGCGATCTGCTTCATGAAATTGTCGACGAGATAGGGGATGTCCTCGCGCCGCTCGGCCAGCCCCGGCACCATGACCGGAACCACGGCGAGCCGGTGGTAAAGATCCTCGCGGAAACGCCCGTCGGCGATCATTGCCTCCAGGTTCTGCGAGGTCGAGGAAATGATGCGGACATCGACCTTGACCCGCTTCGTGCCGCCCACCCGCTCGAACTGCTGTTCGACCAGCACGCGCAAGATCTTGTTCTGCGTCTCGCGTGGCATGTCGGCCACTTCGTCGATGTAGAGAATGCCGCGATGGGCCTCCTCCAACGCTCCCACCTTGCGCTCGACCCCGTTCGATTCGGTGCCGAACAATTCGATCTCCATGCGCTCGGGCGTGATGTTGGCGGCGCTCAGCGTCACGAACGGCCCGCCCTTGCGGGTCGACAGCGTATGGATGGCGCGCGCCGCCAGTTCCTTGCCCGAACCGGAGGGGCCAACGATCATCACGCGGCTGTTGGTCGGCGCGACGCGCTCGATGGTCTGGCGCAACTGGCTCATCGCCGACGACATGCCGATCAGGTCGAAGGTCTCGCCGCTGCGCAGCTTGAGGTCGGAAACCTCGCGGCGCAATTTCGAGGTCTCGAGCGCGCGTTCGGCAATGAGGATCAGCCTGTCGGCCTTGAACGGCTTCTCGATGAAGTCATAAGCGCCGCGACGGATGGCGGAAACCGCCGTTTCGATGTTGCCATGGCCTGAAATCATCACCACGGGCAGGTTGGGGTGCATGGTCTTGATCTCGTCGAGCAACGCCAACCCGTCCAGGCGCGAACCCTGCAGCCAGATGTCCAGGAAGATCAGCCTCGGCGCTCGATCGGCGATGGCCGCCAGGGCGCTGTCGGCATCGAATGCCGTACGGGTTTCATGACCCTCGTCACTCAGGATGCCCGCGACGAGTTCACGGATGTCTTCCTCGTCATCGACGATGAGAATATCAGACGCCATTACCGACCTTTTCAGTTTCTCTTTCGTGGTCCGCCCTGCTTTCGCCGCGCGGCGGCGCGCCGGTCGCGGGCGGCAGGACGATGCTGATCATCGCGCCGCGCCCGCCATGGAAATCCGCGGGCGCGTCATGGAGTTCCAGCCTGCCGCCATGGTCCTCCACGATCTTCTTGACGATAGCGAGACCAAGCCCAGTGCCCTTTTCACGTGTGGTCATATAGGGCTCCAGCAAGCGTTGGCGATTCTCGCGCGGCAGGCCTTTGCCATTGTCGATGACGTCGATGCGAATCGCGCCATTCTGGCGGCCGGCTTGAATCCGGATTATGCCGTGCGAACCGTCCTTCTGTTCCAGCCCGTCGATCGCCTCGGCGGCATTCTTGATCACATTGCCGAAGGCCTGAGCCATCAACCGGCTGTCGAAAGTGCCCTTGAGCGGTTCGTTGCCGAATATCCGCTCGAAGGTGATGTCGGCACGGCTGACTTCGACCAGGAAAGAGGCCTCGCGCAGCGATTCGCGCAGGTCGATGGCTTTCATCTCGGGCTTTGGCATGCGCGCGAAGGCCGAGAACTCGTCGACCATGCGGCCGATGTCCTCCACCTGCCGGATGATGGTGTCGGTACACTGGTCGAAAACTTCGCGGTCTTCGGTGATGACCTTGCCGTAGCGGCGCTTGATACGCTCGGCGGAAAGCTGGATCGGGGTCAGCGGGTTCTTGATCTCGTGGGCGATGCGCCGCGCCACATCTGCCCAGGCGGACGAACGCTGGGCCTGAACCAGATCGGTGATGTCGTCCACCGTCACGACATAGGATTTTTCCTCCGAGCCGTCATCGCCTGCCTCGATGGTGACCTGCACGTTAAAGGTCCGCTCGGCGCCGGCTCGATAGAAAGTCACCTGCTCGCGATAGACAGGTTTGCCGGACTTGCGGCCGATCTCGAAGACACGGCCGACATGCGGGAGGACCGCGGAAAGGTTTTGCCCGAGCGCCGCGCTGGCGGAAATGGCCAGCATCGATTCGGCAGAACGGTTGACGATGGTGATGATGCCGTAAGGGTCGACGCCAATGACGCCGGCGGTGACACCGGCAAGCACGGCTTCGGAAAAACGCCGCCTCTCGTCGATCAGGTCCTTCGCCGACAGAATCTCGTTGCGCTGTGATTTGAGCTCCAGCAGCATCTTGTTGAACGTATCGCCAAGCGAGGCGACATCGCCATCGGATGGCCGCACCGGCACCGCAACGTCGAGATTGCCGGTCGCGACTTCGTCGGCAGCGCCGATCAGCTGACGGATTGGCCGCACCAGCCGGTCGGCAACAGCGATGCCGGTCCAGATCGCCGACAGGATGATGATCAAGGTGAGTGACAAATAGGGCAGCGCAAATGCCACTTGCGAGGTGCGCCTGTTATCCTCGAGATTGCGATACTCGTCGGTGTTGGACCTGACGATCTGCCGCGCCTTGATCACCTCGGGGTCGACAAGTCGGATAGTGTAGAGATAGAGGCCCTCGATCTCCCGCAGCTTGACGATGGCGCCCATGATGTTGCGCGTGCGCGGCTCGATCAGCACCGGCTTGCCGTCTGTGGCGGTGGCAACCGCTCCTTCCGGCGGTTCCGGCATGGCGAAATCGGCATCGGTCTTGGCGCTCATGACGAAGGAGCCGTCGGGCTTGATCAGCGCGGCATGCGCCAACGAGCGGCCCACGGCTTCCTTGTTCATGAGGTCGAGAAAGCCGGTGCGATCGAGGCCGTAGAGCGTGCGGGACGAATCGAGATCATAGGCCATCGACAGCGTCGTGCCCTGCAGATTGCGGGCGTTCTCCTGCACATAGGCGTCGGCGATCGACAGTGAAGAATTGACGATCGTCTTGGTGCGAATCTCGAACCAGCGATCAAGGCCGATATCGAGCGTTATCGAGGCGATGATCGCCACCATGATGGCGGGAATGGCGGCAACCAGCGCGAACATGGCAACGATGCGCACATGCAGCCGAGAAGCCGCCTTGCCATGGCGGCGCGCCATGACGATGCGATGCACCTCCCGCCCGACCAACGCGATGAGAACGAGCACGAAGGCGGCGTTGAGCGCGATCAGCGCCCAGGTCGTCTTGGCGTCAGGCGCAATCGGCGTCGCTCCGACCAGGATGGCGAACGAGATAGCCGCCATGACCAGGGCACCGACGACCGCCACCACGCCGGGCAGCGCCAGCAGCCGGCGCCCGTCGCGCGCGCCAGGTTCGCTGAAAAGCGGTTTGTTGAGTACAGGTGCCTGCGGAGCCATGTCGCCGTCTAGAGCCAGTGATTGCGTCGGATCTATGCAATGCATTGTGGCGATTATGCAACAAGTGTGACAGCAGCGGGACTCTTTCCCCGTTCGGTCCCCTGAAAAGATCGTGTGCTTGGCGCGGGCTCAGGTCTGGCGGGAGGACTTGTAGACGTTGACGCCCAACTCGCGAATCTTCTTGCGCAGGGTATTGCGGTTGAGGCCCAAAAGCTCCGCGGCCTTGATCTGGTTGCCGCGGGTTGCCGTCATCGAAGCCAGCACCAAGGGATATTCGACCTCGGACAGAATGCGCTCGTAGAGACCGGCGGGCGGCAATTCGCCTGCAAAGGAGGCGAAATAGCGCTGCAGGAAGTGCTCCACCGCCTGGCCGATGGAAAGATCGTCGGGAATGAGGTTGCCGGCGCCCGGTACCACCGGGCGCTCGCCTGTCTTGAGTTCCGCCTCGATGATCTCGGCGGAGATCTCGTCCTGCGAATAAAGCGCGGCGAGCCTGCGAACGAGGTTTTCCAGCTCGCGCACATTGCCTGGCCAGGGATAGCGCTTCATCAGCTCGATGCCGCCGGAAGAGATGCGCTTGGTCTGCAGCCCCTCCATCTCGCCAAGCTTGAAGAAATGGCGCACCAGGTCGGGCACATCCTCGGAGCGTTCGCGCAGCGCCGGCAACCTGAGCGGCACGACGTTGAGACGGTAGAAGAGGTCCTCGCGGAAGAGGCCCTGGTTGATCAGCGTGCGCAGGTCCTTGTTGGTTGCGGCAACGATGCGCACATCGGTCTTGATCGGCGTGCGGCCGCCGACCGTCGTGTACTCGCCCTGCTGCAGGACGCGCAGCAGGCGCGTCTGCGCCTCCATCGGCATGTCGCCGATCTCGTCGAGGAACAGCGTGCCGCCCTCTGCCTGCTCGAAGCGGCCGGTCGAGCGGTTCTGCGCGCCGGTGAAGGCGCCCTTCTCGTGGCCGAACAATTCCGATTCGATGAGATCGCGCGGGATCGCCGCCATGTTGATGGCAACGAATGGACCGCCACGACGGCGTCCATATTCATGCAGCGCGCGCGCCACCAGTTCCTTGCCGGTGCCCGATTCGCCCGAGATCATCACCGTCAGGTCGGTCTGCATCATGCGCGCCAGCATGCGGTAGATGTCCTGCATGGCCGCCGAACGGCCGACCAGCGGCATCGTTTCGGGCTGCTCTTCCTGCCGGGCATCGATCTTGGGCCGCCGGGGCTCGGACAGCGCGCGGTTGACGATGTTGAGGAGTTCGGTCAGGTCGAAAGGCTTCGGCAGATATTCGTAGGCACCGGTTTCGGAAGCGCGGATCGCCGTCATGAAGGTGTTCTGGGCGCTCATGACGATGACAGGCAGTTCCGGCCGCGCCTTCTTGATGCGTGGCAGCATGTCGAAGGCGTTCTCGTCCGGCATCACGACGTCGGTGATGACGAGGTCACCCTCGCCAGCCGCCACCCAGCGCCACAGGGTCGAGGCGTTGGAAGTGACGCGCACCTCGTGACCGACACGCGAAAGGGCCTGATTGAGCACGGTGCGGATCGCCGCATCGTCATCGGCGACGAGAATGTTGCCGCGAACGGTCATTTGCGATCTCCTTCGCCGTCTTGATCGGCGCCTAGCGCCGTTTCCTTCCAGGCCGGCATCAGCACCCGGAACGTCGTTGCGCGCGGCGTCGAATCGCACTCGATGATGCCGCCATGTTCACCGACGATCTTGGCGACCAGCGCAAGCCCCAGCCCCGAGCCGTTCGGCTTGGTGGTGATGAAGGGATCGAACAGGATCGGCAGGATATCTTCCGAGACGCCCGAACCATTGTCGCGCACGCAGAACTCCAGCGGCAGCGATACGCGGTCCTGCGTGCCGGGAACCGAAACGCGAATGCCGGGCCGAAAGGCGGTGGACAGCACGATCTCGCCGTGGGGATCGCTACCGATCGCCTCGGCGGCGTTCTTGACCAGGTTGAGGAACACCTGGATCAGTTGATCGCGATTGGCGAACACTGGAGGCAATGATGGATCATAGTCCTCCAATATCTTGATTTTCTTCGCGAAACCGTTCTTTGCGATTGCTTTCACGTGATCGAGCACGACGTGGATGTTGACGGGATAGCGATCGATCGGCCGCTCGTCGGAAAACACCTCCATTCGATCGACCAGCGACACGATGCGGTCCGTCTCGTCGGTGATCAGCCGCGTCAGCGCGCGATCCTCATCGGAGGCGGACAGTTCGAGCAGCTGGGCCGCCCCCCTGATACCGGACAGCGGGTTCTTGATCTCATGCGCCAGCATCGCCGCCAGGCCGGTCACCGAGCGCGCCGCGCCCCGATGCGTCATCTGCCGGTCGATCTTGTCGGCCATCGACCGCTCCTGGAACATGACCACGACGGAGCCCGGAAATTCCGGCACCGGCGCGACGTAGAGATCGACGACCTTTTCGATGCCGAGGCGCGGTGACGAGACGTCGACCCGATACTCGTTGACGGGCGCGCGGCGCTCGCGCACCTGGTCGACCAGCGTCAGCAATGGGCTGCCGAAAGGTATGAGTTTGGACAAGGTGTTGCGCGCCAGCATGGTCGCGCTGGAGCGAAAGAAATCCTCGGCATCGGCGTTGGCGAAGATGATGAACCCTTCCTCGCTGATCATGATCACCGGGCGACGGATCGTATTCAGCACGATCTGGGCGGCATCCGCTATTTCGGTGCCTTGGCCAGCAGTGGCGGTCATGCGGCGCTCCGCAGGTTCATGGTTTGCGGATCGCGCGAAAACACATCGCGCAGCAAGGAAATGACGCGAGCGGGTTCGAACGCGGTAATTATCGCTTTTCTACTGTCGCCGGCGACACCCCCGGCATGTCGATCGAGATACCAGCCCAGATGCTTGCGCGCCTGGCGCAGGCCGCTCTCGATGCCGTAAAGCGCCAGCATGTCCTGGTAATGAGCAATGATATAGTCGGAGAGCGCTTGGCGGGTCTCGGGAACGCCGGGCGAAAATGTCCCAGCGGCGGCCGTAGCGATGCTGCCGGCGACCCACGGCGCGCCATAGTGGGCGCGGCCGACCATCACGGCGTCGGCGCCGGACTGTTCGAGAATGACCGAGGCTTCAGCCGGGGAGCAGACATCGCCATTGGCGACGACCGGGATGGAAACGGCCTCCTTGACGCGAGCAATGGCGCGCCAGTCCGCCTTGCCCTGGTAGAACTGGCAGCGTGTGCGGCCATGGACCGTGACCATCCTGACGCCCGCCTGCTCGGCACGGCGCGCAAGGACGGGAGCATTGAGTGCCGCCTCGTCCCAACCCAGCCGCATCTTGACCGTCACCGGCACCTTGACGGCGCCGACCACGGCCTCGATCAGCGAGAGCGCGTGGTCGAGGTCCAGCATCAATGCTGAGCCGGCATAGCCGCCGGTGACCTTCTTGGCAGGGCAGCCCATGTTGATGTCGATGATGTCGGCGCCTTCGCCGGCGGCGATCCGTGCGCCTTCGGCCATATGCATCGCCTCACGGCCGGCAAGCTGCACCATATGGACGGGCAGGCCGGAATGACGTATGCGCAGGTCGCAGCCAGCCCTGCCCTTGGCGAGTTCGCCGCTGGCAACCATTTCGGATACGACCAGGCCAGCGCCGTGCGAATGGGCGCGCTGCCTGAACGCTTCATCCGTAATCCCGGACATCGGCGCGAGGAAGACGCGGTTGCGGATTCTCACGCCGCCGACGTCGAGAGGCGCGGCCAATCTGATCAAGTTAACCATGCACAAAAACCAAGCATGTCCATTCGTTGCACATTCTCTAGCCAGATCGAGAGAAATGTGCAACGCGGAATGACGCCACATTGAGGCGCAATTGGGAAAATGCTGGCCTTCGGCCTTGGCCGCGACTAGGACCAGACTTGGATGATTGGCGCAACTGAAAATCAGGCTTCGGATCCGGGTGGCAAAGTCGCGGTGGTTATCGTCGCGGCCGGTCGCGGCGCGCGCGCCGGACAGACCGATGGCCCGAAGCAATATCAACGAATTGGCGGGCGCGCCGTCATCGCGCGCGTCATCGATATTTTTCTCGCGCACCCGCTCATCGGCCGGATCGTCGTGGCCATTCATGCGGAGGACCGCGAGCTTTTTCGGCAAGCCGTGGGCACCGATGCCGATCGGGTGACGGCAATCGCCGGAGGCGCGACCCGGCAGGATTCGGTTCGGCTCGGGCTGCAGGCGCTGAGAAGCTACGCGCCCGACAAGGTCCTCATTCACGACGCCGCGCGCCCCTTTGTCGACATGGATCTGATCGACCGCACCATCGCGGCGATCGGCGAACGCGAGGGCGCGCTTCCCGCCCTGCCCGTCGCCGACACGCTGAAACGCGAATCGGCCACCGGCACCGTCGGCGAAACAGTCCCCAGGAGCGGGCTGCACGCGGCGCAAACGCCGCAAGGCTTTCCCTTCCTCGCGATCATGACGATGCATGAGGAAGCCTACAACAGAGGCAAGACCGACTTTACCGACGACGCATCGATCGCCGAATGGATGCAAATGCCGGTAAAGCTCGTTCCCGGCTCGCCGGACAATGTCAAACTCACCTGGGCACGGGACATCGCCATGGCACACCAGCGGCTTTCCAGCGAACGGGCACACTTCCCCGATATCCGCACCGGCAATGGCTACGATGTCCATGCTTTCGAGCCCGGCGACCATGTCACGCTCTGTGGCGTCGCCATCCCGCATGACAGGAAATTGTCGGGCCATTCCGACGCCGATGTCGGCCTGCACGCTCTGACCGACGCGTTGCTCGCGACCTGCGGGGCCGGCGACATCGGCACGCACTTTCCGCCCTCCGATCCGCAGTGGAAAGGCGCTGCGTCGCGGATATTCGTCGAACATGCGGCAAGACTAGTGCGCGAGCGCGGCGGGCGCATCGCCAATGCAGACATCACGCTAATCTGCGAAGCACCGCGCGTCGGCCCGCACCGCGAGGCGATGACGTCAGTCCTTTCGCAGATGCTGGGCATTTCCGCCGACCGCATCTCGGTCAAGGCGACGACCAACGAGAAGCTCGGATTTGTCGGCCGCGAGGAAGGCATAGCGGCGATCGCCACCGCCAGCGTGGTGTTTCCCGGCGAGGTTCCGGAATGACCAACAGCGAACTGGCAATCGCCCTGTTTGAGGCCTGCCGCGAGCGCGGCATCATGCTGGCGACGGCGGAAAGCTGCACCGGCGGCATGATCATTGCCGCGCTGACCGACATTGCCGGCTCCTCCGCCGTGGTCGATCGCGGCTTCATCACCTATTCCAATGAGGCCAAGATGGACATGCTCGGCGTTCGCGTCACCACGCTCAACAGGCATGGCGCGGTGTCCCGCGAGACGGCGATCGAGATGGCAGCCGGTGCGCTTGCCCGATCGCGCGCCGGCCTCGCCCTGGCCGTCACCGGCATTGCCGGTCCAGGCGGCGGTTCTGCGGAAAAGCCAGTCGGGCTGGTCTGGTTCGGCGTTGCCGTGAACGGCCAACCCGTGACGGCTGAACGAAGGCTGTTTGCCGACAATGGTCGCGACTTCATCCGCCGCGAAACGGTCAACCATGCACTCGAGCTTGGCTTGCGGGCGCTTGGCGAGAGTCAGGCCGCCGGTGTCTTGCCGTAGATGACATCGGCGCGCTTTTCGAAAGCCTCGGCGAACATGCGGAAGGCACGGTCGAACATCGTGCCCATCAGCGCGCCCAGGATGCGGCTCTTGAATTCATAGTCAATGAAGAAGCGCACGGCACAGCCGGCGCCGTCTGGCTCGAAACGCCAGACATTGCTCAGATATTTGAACGGGCCATCGATGTACTTCACATCGATGGCGTTTTCGTCGGGCTTCAGCAGCACCTGGGTCGTGAAGGTCTCACGGATCGCCTTGTAGCCGATGCTCATGTCGGCGACGAGGATGGTGCGCCCATCCCGTTCCTTGCGCGAGCGGACCGTCAGCGCCTCGCAAAGCGGCAGGAATTGCGGATAGGTTTCGATGTCGGCGACCAGCGCGAACATCTGCTGCGGCGTGTGAGCAACGCGGCGGGTGGCTTCGAATTTCGGCATGAACCCGGCTCTAGAGGGCGTCGCGTCGAAGACGCATCAGAGCGATTTCGCGAGCTGTGCTTCGCGCGCCGCGCGCAGCCTGGCGAAATCGTCGCCGGCGTGATGCGACGAGCGCGTCAGCGGGCTCGACGCCACCAGCAGGAAACCCTTGGTCTTGCCGATCGTCTCGAAGGACTTGAATTCCTCCGGCGTGACGAAGCGGATCACCGGGTGGTGCTTCTTCGACGGCTGCAGATACTGGCCGATGGTCATGAAGTCGACATTGGCCGAACGCAGATCATCCATCAACTGCAGGATTTCGTTGCGCTCCTCACCCAGTCCCACCATGATGCCGGACTTGGTGAAGATCGAGGGATCGAGTTCCTTGACCCGCTGCAGCAGCCGGATCGAGTGGAAATAACGGGCGCCTGGCCGGACCTTCAGATAGTTCGACGGCACGGTTTCGAGATTATGGTTGAAGACGTCGGGCCTGGCCGCCACGACGATCTCCAGCGCCCCGTCCTTACGTAGGAAATCCGGCGTCAGGATTTCGATCGTCGTCAGAGGCGTTGCCGCCCGGATCGCACGGATGACATCGGCGAAGTGCTGCGCGCCGCCATCGGCGAGATCGTCGCGGTCGACCGAGGTGATGACGACATGGGTAAGGCCCATCTGCTTGACGGCATGCGCGACGCGGGCCGGCTCGTCCGGATCGAGCGCGGTCGGAATGCCAGTGGCGACATTGCAGAAGGCGCAGGCGCGCGTGCAGATCTCGCCCATGATCATGAAGGTGGCGTGCTTCTTTTCCCAGCACTCACCGATGTTCGGGCAACCGGCCTCTTCGCATACAGTCACCAGCTTGTGGGATTTGACGATCTCGCGTGTCTCGGCATAGCCTTTCGATACCGGCGCCTTGACGCGGATCCAGTCCGGCTTGCGCAACACCTCCTGGTCGGGCTTGTGCGCTTTCTCGGGATGCCGCAGTCGCGGCGCGTTGGCGATCGTGTCGAGGACAGTGACCATCTGAACCCTGGCTTTTCTCGCGACCGCCCGTCGGCGATCGTCACGTTTACGTCATCTAGGACTTTTCAACACAAAGAAAAAGGCTGCGGAGGCGCATGCCGCCACAACCGTTTTCGCATAGCCGGGAAGGATATCGACTAGCGGCGCACCAGGCGACCGACCCAGATCAGCAGGCAGGCACCGATGAAGCCGGTGATCAGATAGGCGGTCCAGCCGACGCCGAACACGCCGATGTTGAGCGCCTGTAGGATGGCATTCAGCACCACCGCGCCAACGATGCCCATGATAATGTTCATGAATATGCCGGTGTTGCTCTTCATGACCATTTCGGCGAGCCAGCCTGCCAGGCCGCCGATGATGATGGCTGCGATCCAGCCCACGCCGTTCAGGTGCATATGCCTTCTCCTTGCGCGCGTAAAAATGCATCCGGAAACGAACTGCCTCGCCGTCGCGATCTCGCGGCCTTCGAAGCTGAGTCCCCTGCGGCGAATCTATCATGCGTTCAAGGCGCGACCATAGGCGTCGAGCACGCTTTCCTTCATCATCTCCGACAGCGTCGGATGCGGGAAGATCGTGTGCATCAGCTCTTCCTCGGTCGTTTCAAGGTTCATCGCCACGACAAAGCCCTGGATCAATTCGGTGACTTCGGCGCCGACCATATGCGCGCCGAGCAACTGACCGGTCTTCTTGTCGAAGATGGTCTTGATGAAGCCCTGGTCCTCGCCAAGCGCGATGGCCTTGCCGTTAGCGGCGAACTGGAAGCGGCCGACGCGAATATCCCGGCCTTCGGCCTTTGCTTTCGCTTCCGTCAGGCCAACCGAGGCAACCTGCGGGTTGCAATAGGTGCAGCCGGGAATCTTGAGCTTGTCCGTCGCGTGAACACCGGGAAAATTGGCGATCTTTTCGATACACACGACGCCCTCATGCTCGGCCTTGTGGGCAAGCATCGGGGGACCGGCGACATCGCCGATGGCGTAGATGCCGGGCACATTGGTCTTGCCATAACCGTCGATGACGACGCAGCCGCGCTCGGTCTTGACGCCGAGGGCCTCAAGGCCGAGATTCTCGATATTGCCCTGGACGCCGACGGCCGAAATCATGCGATCGGCTGATATCTTCTCGACCTTGCCGTCCTTCATCTCGACATGCGCGGTGACGGAGTTCGCCCCCTTCTCGACCTTGGTCACCTTGGCCTCGAGGATGATCTTCATGCCTTGCTTCTCGAACTGCTTTTGCGCGAATTTCGAGACTTCGGCGTCCTCGACCGGCATGACCGCCGGCAGCAGTTCGACCACCGTCACCTCGGCGCCCATGGTGCGGTAGAAGGAGGCGAATTCGATGCCAATGGCGCCCGAACCCATCACCAGCAGCGACTTCGGCATCTCCTTCGGCACCATGGCTTCAAAGTACGTCCAGATCAGCTTGCCGTCCGGTTCGATGCCGGGCAGCGCGCGCGGCCGGGCGCCGGTCGCCAGGATGATGTGCTTGGCGGTATAGGTGCCGTCACCCTTGACGCCTTTCGGCACCGGCGGCTGCGGTTCCATCGGCTTCTTGGCCGTCTTGGAAACAACGATTTCGCCGGGCTTCGACAACTTGGCCTCGCCCCAGATGACATCGACCTTGTTCTTCTTCATCAGGAAGGCGACGCCGCCATTGAGCCTGAGCGACACTTTCCGCGACCGATCGACCACGGCCGCGGTGTCGGCGCTGACCTTGCCGTCGAGCTTCAGGCCATAATCCTTCAGGTGATCCGAATAGTGCATAATCTCGGCCGACCGCAGCAGCGCCTTGGTTGGAATGCAGCCCCAGTTGAGGCAGATGCCGCCGAGATGTTCGCGCTCGACGATCGCCGTCTTGAAGCCGAGCTGGGCGGAACGGACCGCGGTGACATAGCCGCCGGGACCGGAGCCGATGATGATGACGTCGTAGTTCTCAGCCACGGTTTTCTCCTTCAATCACAATTCCAGCATGACGCGCACGACTGGTGTCAGCGCCTTGCCGATGTTTCGCGTGTTTTCGGCGTCGAGGTGGACGCCATCGAGAGGTGTTGTTTGCGCCACCGTGCCAGCGTCGAAGAAGCCGCAACCGACTTCGTCGGCGAGTGCTGCGTATTGCGGTGCAAGCTGCTTCGAGGCGTCGTCGCCACCGGCGAACATCTCCTTGAAATCGGCATTCTCCGTGCGGCTGACAAGAGGAGGCGAAACGATCAGGATCTGCGGCGCCGGCCAGTCGAACGGATAGTCGTGGCCACGCACGATGTCGATCAACCGCTGGATGCCTTGCTTGGCGGCAACCGGGTTGCCATGGATCCATGGTTTCATGTCATTGGCACCGAGCATGATGACGATCAGGTCGATCGGCGCATGCGTCGTCAGCACCGTCGGCAGCAGCCGCGCGCCGTTGCGGTCAGCTCCGGCCAGATGATCGTCGAAGGCGGTGGTGCGGCCATTGAGGCCGTCGGCGATGACCTGAACGCCTTCGCCGAGGCCGGCCTGCAGCACGCTTGGCCAGCGATCCGGCAGCGCATGACGCCCGCCTTCGGCATTGTAGCCCCAAGTCAGCGAGTCACCGTAACAAAGAACCGTCTTCATCCGTTCAACCCGCCTTTATGTCGGCCACGCCGCGCTTCACGCGCCAGCGCACGAACAACCAATGGATGATGATCGTCACCAAGCCCGGCAGACCGAGACCGGCAACCATCGGCATGTCTTTCCTGACCAACGCGGCGCTGCCGTCGCTGTAGAGGATCAGCGCGACCAAGAGGACGAGCAGCAGCACAAAAACAATCAGCGTCCATTTGCCCGCCCTCGCCACGACCGCGACCGGATCATTCGTCAATTGCGCCACGAAGAAGACGAAGGTGACGACCAAGGTCACCAGCACCGAGAACATGAAAACGAGGATGTATTCTTCCTCGGCGACTGTGGCGACAGCCAACCATTGCGCGATCAGACCGCCAGCCAACCCGGAAATGAAAAAAGCGAAAAGGCTGGTGAAGAATATTCGCACAGCCCTTCCCTTTCCTAGACCAGCATGCCCATCGGGTTCTCGATCAACTTCTTGAAGGCGACCAAGAGTTCGGCCCCCAGCGCTCCGTCAACCGCACGATGGTCGGTCGACAGCGTCACCGACATCACGGTGGCGATCTTGATCTCGCCGTTCTTGACCACCGCCCGCTGCTCGCCGGCGCCGACCGCCAGGATCGTCGCGTGCGGCGGGTTGATGACCGCGGCAAAGTCCTTGATGCCGAACATGCCGAGGTTGGACACCGCCGTGGTGCCGCCCTGATATTCCTCCGGCTTCAGCTTGCGGCTACGGGCACGGCTCGCGAGATCCTTCATCTCGTTGGAAATGACCGACAGCGTCTTTTCATCGGCGTGCCGAATGATCGGCGTGATCAGGCCGCCGGGGATCGAGACTGCGACGCCGACATCGGCATGCTTGTGCTTGACCATGGCGCTTTCGGTCCACGAGGCATTGGCGTCCGGCACCGCCTTCAGCGCCATGGCCATCGCCTTGATCACCATGTCGTTGACCGACAGCTTGTAGGCAGGCGCCTCACCCTTGTCGGTCTTCTTCACCGGTGCCGCCGCATTGAGCTGCGTGCGCAGCGAAAGCAGCGCATCGAGCTCGCAGTCGAGCGTCAGGTAGAAATGCGGGATGGTGGTCTTGGCCTCGACTAGGCGCCGCGCGATGGTCTTGCGCATATTGTCGTGCGGGACGAGTTCGTAAGAGCCTTGCTCGAACAGCTTCAGCACCTGATCGTCCGACATTGCCTTTACAGCCGGAGCAGCGGAAGGCGCACCAGCCGGAGCCTTGGCTGCCGGTGCTGCCTTGGCGCCGCCACCGGCGATCGCGGCGTCGACATCGGCCTTCACCACCCGGCCATGCGGACCGGTGCCGGTCACGGCCGACACATCGACCCCCGCCTCCTTGGCGATGCGGCGCGCGAGCGGCGACGCAAAGGTGCGCTCGGCCGATTGGCTGATCTCCCCCCTTGTGGGGGAGATGGCCGGCAGGCCAGAGGGGGGCGCCTCGCTCTTGGCTGCTGGAGGAACAGCGCCCCCCTCTGTCGACTTCGTCGACATCTCCCCCACGGGTGGGGAGATTGGCGCCCTGTCCTGCTTGGCCTCGGCTTTCGCCGGTGCGCCACCGCTTTTCGCGGCAGCGCCCGCATCTTCGCCTTCGGCGGCAAGCACGGCGATCAGCGCGTTGACCTTGACCCCTTCGGTTCCGGCCGGCACGACCAGCTTGGCGACAGTGCCCTCATCGACGGCTTCAACTTCCATCGTCGCCTTGTCGGTCTCGATCTCGGCAATGACATCGCCCGGCGAAACCTTGTCACCTTCCTTGACCAGCCATTTTGACAGATTGCCTTCTTCCATCGTGGGCGACAGGGCCGGCATGGTGATGTTGATAGGCATCGCTCACTCCTGGATGAATTTGAAAAGGCCGCGCATGACGGTCAGCGTGGCGACGATGAACACAGGTGGCAAGACACCGAAATGGTAGCTACCCTTGCCCATCTCGAGCGTCATCATGCTGCCGGTCTGGTCGACCTTTGCGGAAGCAGTTGCCACAATAGCAAGAACCAGCGACGCGGCACCGCTGAGCATCAACAGAACCGCATCGAACTTCCCCGTCATCGATCGCACGAGAAAGGCGACCACGACAGTGGGAACAATGATGGCTGCCAACGTCCAGAAAGACAGCATCCGCATTGCTCCCTAGCGATATGCGACGGCTTTGACGGCCTCGATGACCTCGCCGACATTCGGCAATGCCAGCCTTTCGAGGTTGGCCGCATAGGGCATCGGCACGTCCTTGCCGGCAATGGTGATGACCGGCGCGTCGAGGAAATCGAAGGCGCGTTGCGACACCTGGTTGGCGATATGGTCGCCGACCGAATTCTGCGGGTAGCCTTCTTCGACCACGACCAGCCGGTTGGTCTTCTTGACCGAGGCGATGACGGTGTCGAGATCGAGCGGACGGATGGTCCTGAGGTCGATGATCTCGGCGTCGATGCCCATGCCGCGCAGCTCGGCTTCCGCCTTGACCGCATAGGTCATGCCGATGCCGAAGGAGACGATGGTGACATCCTTGCCCGTCTTGTGGATGCGCGCCTTGCCGATCGGCAGCACGAAGTCGTCCAGCTTCGGCACGTCGAAGGACTGGCCGTAGAGGATTTCGTTCTCGAGGAAGATGATCGGGTTCGGATCGCGGATCGCCGCCTTGAGCAAGCCCTTGGCGTCGGCGGCCGTATACGGCATCACGACTTTCAGGCCTGGAATGTGGCTGTACCAGGCGGCATAGCACTGCGAGTGCTGTGCGGCGACACGGGCGGCCGCGCCGTTCGGCCCACGGAACACGATTGGCGCGCCCATCTGGCCGCCGGACATATAGAGCGTCTTGGCGGCCGAGTTGATGATCTGGTCGATCGCCTGCATGGCGAAGTTGAAGGTCATGAACTCGACGATCGGCTTGAGGCCCGCCATCGCAGCACCGACGCCGACGCCGGCAAAACCATGTTCGGTGATCGGCGTGTCGACGACGCGACGCGGCCCAAATTCCTGCAGCAGGCCTTGCGTGATCTTGTAGGCGCCCTGGTATTCGGCAACTTCCTCGCCCATGACGAAGACATCGCCGTCGCGGCGCATTTCCTCGGCCATGGCGTCGCGTAACGCTTCGCGCACCGTGGTTGAGACCATTTCGGTACCGGCGGGAATATCCGGATCGGCGGCGATTTCCGTTTTCGGTGCGGCCGCGACTGGTGCAGCGGCCGGCTTTGCCACCTCCGCCTTGTCCTCGGCCGGCGCTTCCGCCTTTGCCGGTGCTTCCGCCTTGGCGGGAGCCGCCGCGGACTTGCCGACGTCGGCGGCGCTCTCGCCGTCCTGGAGCAGAACGGCGATCGGCGTGTTGACCTTGACGCCTTCGGTGCCGGCGGCGATCAGGATCTTGCCCAGCGTACCTTCGTCGACGGCTTCGACTTCCATCGTCGCCTTGTCGGTCTCGATCTCGGCGATGACGTCACCGGCGACGACCTTGTCGCCCTCGTTCTTCAACCACTTGGAAAGATTGCCCTCTTCCATGGTCGGCGAGAGAGCGGGCATGAGAATTTCGATCGGCATGTCCTGGCCCTCCCTTACAATACGATATCGGTCCAGAGCTCGGACGGATCCGGCTCGGCATCGTTCTGGGCAAATTCGGCGGCGTCGGCGACGATGTCGCGAACCTCCTTGTCGATGGTCTTGAGCTCGTCCTCGGTCGCCCACTTCTTCTCGATCAGCCGCGCCTTGACCTGCTCGATCGGGTCATGCTCGGAGCGCATCTTCTGCACTTCTTCCTTCGACCGGTATTTCGCAGGATCGGACATTGAGTGGCCGCGATAACGGTAGGTCTGCATTTCGAGGATCAGCGGGCCATTGCCGGCGCGGCACCATTCGGTGGCGAGATCGCCGGCGGCCTTGACCGCGCGCACATCCATGCCGTCGACCTGGATGCCGGGAATCTTGAAGGAAGCGCCACGGTGCGAGAAGTCAGTCTCCGCTGAAGAGCGCGACACCGAGGTGCCCATGGCGTAGCGGTTGTTCTCGATGATGTAGATCACCGGCAGCTTCCACAGCGAGGCCATGTTGAAGCTCTCATAGACCTGGCCCTGGTTGGCTGCGCCGTCGCCGAAATAGGTCAGCGAGACATTGTTGTTGTCGCGGTAGCGGTTGGCGAAGGCCAGACCGGTGCCGAGCGACACCTGCGCGCCGACTATGCCGTGACCGCCATAGAAATGCTTCTCCTTGGAGAACATGTGCATGGAGCCGCCCTTGCCCCTGGACAAGCCGCCGCGGCGTCCGGTCAGCTCAGCCATCACGCCACGCGGCGAAAGCTCCATCGCCAGCATGTGGCCGTGATCGCGATAGGCCGTGATCATCTGGTCGCCGTCGATCAGCGCCATCTTCATGCCGGTGACGACCGCCTCCTGGCCAATGTAGAGGTGGCAGAAGCCGCCGATGAAGCCCATGCCATAGAGCTGGCCGGCCTTTTCCTCAAACCGGCGGATGAGCAGCATGTGCCGGTAGGCGGCAAGCTCTTCGTCCTTGGTGAAGTCAGCAGGCTTGGGTGCTGACAGGCCGGATTTGCCGTCGGATTTCGATTTGGCAGGCGCTTTTCTGGCTGCGGTGGCCATGCATCACTCCCTGTTGGCGTCTCTTTGCGGACACTGGAGCAAGATCAACCTGCTCCGGGGAGATCGCCCTCCCCTTCGATTTATGGGAGGCTAACACGTAGAAAGGCGTTCCGCCATGTCGAAATTGCATAGCTGGCATGCGCCTAAGCGATTAAAATCATTGAAAATATTGCTGATTAACCGAAAATCGGTTACTTCTCCGAAACCGGCAGCATGATGGTGATCTCGTCGGCCTGGGACAGATTAAGCGCTTTACGCGCCTGCTCATCGAGCATGTCCCTCTCCAGCGTGCCATCATGCATGAGCTTGACCCGCCGTTCGAGTTCCATCCTGCGCGCCCTGATCGCCTCGAGCTGACCCTGCAGCGCGACCGTTTCGGCCTCCAGCTTGTATTTGGAATTGATACCGAATTCGCCGTGATAAGCGTGAAAGCCGAAATAGGCCAGGAACACCACGCACAGCGAAGGAATGATCAGCCGCCCGGTATTTCTCTGCTTGTGCTGACGCGTCCACATGACCGATTCCCCGTGGCCGCGAACTCAAACGGCTCGACGCCTTTTTCGCCTGATTGTGCTTAACGGACGGTTACGGGCGGCGGCCCAGCCCAGCCTGAAATGAAAAAGGGCGGGATGTCCCGCCCTTTCGATACCAAAGATGCGCGGCCGGATCAGCTCTTGATCACCGACTTGCCGGCGTAGCGCGCTTGCTTGCCGAGTTCTTCCTCGATGCGGATCAGTTGGTTGTATTTGGCCATGCGGTCGGAGCGCGACAGCGAGCCGGTCTTGATCTGCCCGCAATTTGTGGCGACGGCGAGATCGGCGATGGTCGAATCCTCGGTCTCGCCCGAACGGTGCGACATGACGGCGGTGTAGGCTGCCTTGTGCGCGGTCTCGACCGCGTCGAGCGTCTCGGTCAGCGAGCCGATCTGGTTGACCTTGACCAGGATCGAATTGGCAACGCCCATGCGGATGCCGTCGCGCAACCGCGCCGTGTTGGTGACGAAAAGATCGTCGCCGACAAGCTGCGTCTTCTTGCCGATCAGGTCGGTCAGGTATTTCCAGCCTTCCCAGTCATCTTCGGCAAGGCCGTCCTCGATCGAGATGATCGGGTAATCGGCGGCGAGCTTGGCGAGGTACTTGGCCTGCGCCTTGGGATCGCGTGTCTTCTTCTCACCCTCATAGACGTAGTTGCCGTCCTTGAAGAATTCGGTCGCGGCGCAATCGAGGCCGAGCGCGATCTCTTCGCCCGGCTTGAAACCGGCCTTCTCGATCGATTCCATGATGAAATCGAGCGCCACCGGCGCGCTCTTCAGGTTCGGCGCGAAGCCGCCCTCGTCGCCGACATTGGTGTTGTGGCCGGCATCCTTCAGCTTCTTGCGCAGCGTGTGGAAGACTTCCGAACCCCAGCGCACGCCTTCACGCAGCGTCGGCGCGCCGACCGGCAGGATCATGAATTCCTGGAAGTCGATCGGATTGTCGGCATGCGCGCCACCATTGATGATGTTCATCATCGGCACGGGCAGGATATGCGCCTTTGTGCCGCCGACATAGCGATAGAGCGGCAGGCCGGCGGCATCGGCCGCGGCTTTCGCCACCGCCAGCGAAACGCCCAGAATGGCGTTGGCGCCGAGCCGGCTCTTGTTAGGCGTGCCGTCAAGCTCGATCATGATCTGATCGATATGGATCTGGTTTTCGGCTTCCATGCCGCCGATCGCCTCGAACAGTTCGCCGTTGACCGCTTCGACGGCCTTGAGCACGCCCTTACCGAGGTAGCGGGCGCCGCCGTCGCGCAGTTCGACGGCCTCATGGGCGCCGGTCGAGGCGCCCGACGGTACCGCGGCGCGGCCCATTGAACCGTCTTCGAGAACGACATCGACCTCGACGGTCGGGTTTCCGCGGCTGTCCAGGATTTCACGCCCGACAATATCGATGATGGCGGTCATTGCGATGTCCTCGATTTGATCTGGAGAAAACGTCGCGCCCGTCTTAGCCAAAGCGACGCAAAAGGCAATCGGGCCCTGGCCGAATATTGCCGCCCGCGCGATTCACGAAGCGCAAGTTTCTGTCATCATAAGTCATGCCACAAGGGGCGCATTCCGGGTTAAGGCTGTTGTCGCGCGGGGCGAAACAGGAGGAGTTTCGCCATGTCCGAGTTGAGCGGTATCGTCAGTCTGTTCCTGATCGCGGCGGCGTTCCTGACGTCGTGCGACAATCAGCAGCCACCGCCAAAGGCCATTGCGCCTTTGCCGGCCTTGCACATTAGCGAGTAGCGTTGCCTCGAATCGAAAAGGGGGCCGTCGAAACGGCCCCCTTTTCGGTTGTGGCGTCAGTGCCAGTAGGGCGTAACCTTATAATATTCGTAGGACTCGTCGCGCACGCTCTCGCCATCGGCGCCGGCCAACTCGTTGATCGAATGGGCGGGCGCTGCCTTCAGCTGTTCCTTGGTGAAGGGTACGACATAGCCGCCCTTGTCCTCGTCGTAGTCGAGGCTCGCCCAGGGAATGGCATGGTACTTCTCGGCAATACCGAGAAAGCCGCCAAATCCGATCACCGCGAACATGATGCCGTTCGACGTCTTATCGAGCATGACGTCCTCGATGCTGCCGATGCCGTCGCCTTGGGTATTGTAGACGGTAGTGCCGATCACTCGCGAAGCGGCAATGGCTTCGGTGTGGCCTGTTTGCGTTGTCATTGTTTGCTCCTCGTTGTCGTTAATCTGCACTTTGACAATGAGGCGCGCGGGCGAAAGTTCCCGACTTTTTGGCGGCTGCCCGATCACTCCGCGAGGATGAAAGTCACCTTCATGTTGACGCGATAGGCCGCGATCTTGCCGTCCACGACAACGATCTTCTGATCCTGGATCCAGGCCCCTTCGACATTCTTCAGGGTTTTGGCGGCGCGGGCGATTCCTTGCTCGATGGCGTCCTGAAAGCTCTTCTTCGACGATGAGGTGATTTCGGTGACGCGGGCGACGGACATGGCTTCCTCCTGCCAAAACGCTCATTTGCCTGCCGAGCGTACAACTGGCCCCTGGCAACCACAAGCACGGGCAGAAAGCCTAGGATTAGTGGCCCTTCGCTACCCGGTCCAACGCCATCAGCTTTTCGAGCAGCGCCGGCATATCTTTCAGCGGCACCATGTTCGGACCGTCGGAGGAGGTCGAATTGTCGGGGTCCTGATGAGTCTCGATAAAGACGCCGGCAACGCCGACGGCAACGGCCGCGCGGGCCAGCGTCTCGACAAAGCGGCGCTCCCCGCCAGACGACCCGCCCTGCCCGCCCGGCTGCTGCACCGAATGGGTGGCGTCGAAGATCACCGGCGCGCCGATCTCGGCCATGATAGGCAGAGCGCGCATATCCGACACCAGTGTGTTGTAGCCGAAAGAAGCACCGCGCTCGGTGGTCAGCACATTGGCATTGCCGGAACCGGTGATCTTGGCGACCACGTTCTTCATGTCCCAGGGGGCGAGGAACTGTCCTTTCTTCACATTGATGACCTTGCCCGTCCTCGCGGCGGCGACCAGCATGTCGGTCTGGCGCGACAGGAAGGCCGGTATCTGCAGCACATCGACATGCGGTGCAACGATGGCGCACTGCTCCTCCGTGTGAACGTCGGTCAGCACCGGCAGCGAGAATTCCTTTCGCAACTCGTCGAACACGGGAAGTGCGGCGTCCATGCCGGCACCGCGCGTCGCCGACAGCGAGGTGCGGTTGGCCTTGTCGTAGCTGGTCTTGTAGACGAGGCCGATGCCGAGCCTGCCGGTCAGCTCCTTCAGCGCACCGGCCATGTCGAAGGCGTGTTGGCGCGATTCGAACTGGCACGGGCCAGCGATCAGCGCCAAGGGTGCCGCATTGTCGAAGATGACATTGCCGACCGTTACCGAAGAATTGGGCGCCGTCGAATTTGGTGCTTGGGACTTGCTCATTTGGTCTCCCGGAAGATGAAAGCCGCGCCTTGGCCGGCTGCCGGCGGCACGACAATGTCGGTGCCCGCTATATCGTGCTGGATTGAGTTGGCTGCAAGCAGCCTCGCAGCGGCATCGGCGCTTCGGATCGCAAATACCACGGCGGCGAAACGAAGCTCCGTCGCCGGGCCGGTCGGGATGCCAAAGCGCGCGGCGTAAGACGCGGGATCGAGCACACGCAATGTTGCGTTCGGCAAGGCGAACGCGCCGTCCGGACCGCCGGCGGACGGTTCATTGACCGCCACCGCGATCAGCCTGTGCTGTTCGGAGGGCGCACTGCTGATTGCAATCACCTCGACGACCCCATCGACGCCGTTGGGATGAGCCTGCAAGGCCGCGCGGTCCACTTTCGGCGCGTTGATGCGCTGGCAGGCAAAAAGAAAAGCGTCCCTGGCATGATTGGCCGAAGCAAAAGCGAGCTTGAACGAGGCGGTATCGCTTTTGCCAGCCGTGTCGGTGAAGGCTCGCGAGAAGCTCAGCGTGTCTCCCGCCGACAGGCCGGCTTCGACATAGCGTTCATGGTCGTCATCGGCATTGTCAGTGCCAAGAACCACCGCGGAAAATCCCTCGTTACCAAGGCTTTCGCGATAGAGGCGATCGCGCGCAACGAAGACGTTGCCCTCGGCGGCAGCCTCCGTCGCAGCCTGTTCGCTGCCAATCGCGAGCGGCTCCAGATAGGTGCCGTCGGCAAGGAACACGCAGCAGTTTTCCGTGCCAAAGGGATGGATGCCGGTCGGAGCGACGACGAAGCCCAGCGCGGTGAGCCGGATCCGCGCGGTGTCGACGGTCTGCGTCGGCAGAACCAGATGATCGAGCGGATGAATGGCTGATGTGGTTGGGGTCATGCAGGCGCGATGTGCATCATTCCGAAGGTCGGTTCAAGACTTGATCGCAATGCCGCCGGCGGCGGCGCATGGTTCGCACAGCACGCTCTATCGGGAAAGTCGCCGCTGCAAACGGCACCTTCTGGAGCAGGCGCCGGATCAGCGTCCGGCCACGACATCGGCCGAATAACGCAGCTCGCGCAATGGTTTGACCTTGCTGGTGGTCCGCGCATAGAGCGGGTGCGCCTTGTAGGCTGCCAGCGCCGCGTCATCGGCGAATTCCGCGTAAACGACGACATCGACTTCATCCGACAGCGGGTCGACCTTGGTGTTCAGCGTGACCTCGAAGAGGCTGCAATGAGGAATGTCGCCGAGCGCCAGCAGCCCGGTACGAACAGCTTCCACATCTTCCTTGCGCCGCGCGCTGAAGAAAACGATATGCCGGATCAATCCCGCCTCCTCGATCTGAATGTCGGGGTCTTTTGTGACGGCGGTCCCTTTGCGTCAACCGGTCATGGCGCCACGCGTCCTTGCGACGCGCCTCGATCGGTGCTGGACCTCGGTTCGCGCGGATCAGGGATGAAGCGCCGGCCTGCCCAGGGACGTCTAGGCCTTGCCGGTGACGTAGCGCACCGCATGGGAAACTTCCCTGACCGCGACGTCGAGATACCGGCCTTGATTGTAGAGACCGTCCCAGATCAGGAAGAACGCGATGGCGGCAATCACGATTACATAACGCATGGCTAAAGCTATCGCACAAGCGATGCGGCTGCCATAGGCGTTTTTGATTTCGGGCCGCAGCGGCCTGACGCAGGGCGGCAGATGCCGGGCGCCGCGTGGCACAGTCCAGCTCTCGGCATGCCTCTTGAAGTTCCCCCTCATGGCGTGGAAGATTGTGGCAGGCATTCACTGGGAAGCGCTGAAGCTCTGCTAAGGGGCGCGCGCTTTCGTTCGAGCCCGCCTGCCGTCGAACCCGCAGCTGCCGGGACCAGGCAACGGTGTTTGAACCCGGCGGATGATCCAAGAGAACCGTGGCTTGGCAATTGCGCCGACAGCACGGAGATCCAGGGGCATGGAATGGCACACGGGGAACATCATGGCATAGCGCCGGGCGACGCGGTCAGGCTCGACGAATTCAATTTCGCCGAGATCGTCAAGGGCCTGCCGGCCAAGGCGCGCATGGTGCTGTCGGCGGCCATGAACCTGCCGCGTGGTTCGCTGAAAGTCAGGATGCCGGACGGCCGTGCCGTCCTCGTCGGCGGCAAGGCGCCAGGCCCCGACGCCGAACTTGTGCTCAAGAACTGGCGTCTGCCGGGCCGCGCCTTTTCCGGCGGCACGATCGGCGTTGCCGAATCCTATATGGACGGCGATTGGGAAAGCCCTGACGTCACCAGCTTCCTCGAACTGTTCGTGGTCAATTCGGCGATCGGCGAACGCGTCGCGGGCGGCGCCAGTTGGCTCATCAACACGGCCCAGCGCATCCGCCACTGGTTCAACGAGAACACACGCAAAGGGTCAAAGCGCAATATCTCGGCGCATTACGATCTCGGCAACGCCTTCTACAAGGAATGGCTCGACCCGAGCATGACCTATTCCTCGGCGCTTTACGCCAATGGCGCCAATGATCTCGAGAGCGCCCAGGCCGCCAAATACCGGGCGCTGGCCAGGGATACGGGCATCGGCGGAAAGGATCACGTGCTGGAGATAGGTTGCGGCTGGGGCGGCTTTGCCGAGTTCGCGGCACGCGAAATCGGCTGCCGGGTTACCGGATTGACCATCAGCCGCGAGCAGCACGATTTCGCCAAGGCACGCATCGCCAAGGCCGGGCTTGCCGACAAGGTCGACATCAAGTTGCAGGATTACCGTGATGAAACCGGGACCTACGATCGCATCGCCTCGATCGAGATGTTCGAGGCGGTCGGCGAGAAATACTGGCCGGTATTCTTCTCCAAGATGAAGGCCTGCCTGAAGCCCGGCGGCACCGCGGGCCTGCAGATCATCACCATCAACGAAGCCGCCTACGACACCTATCGCGCCAGGCCGGATTTCATCCAGCGCTACGTCTTCCCGGGCGGCATGCTGCCGACGCCGTCCATCCTGAAGTCGCTTGGCGCCGCGCACGGCCTTGCCCATTTACGCGAACACGTTTTCCCCGAGGACTATGCCCGCACGCTTGCCGAATGGCGCCAGCGTTTCCGGGGGTCGTGGGAGAAGATCGTGCCGCTCGGCTTCGACGACCGTTTCAAGAAGCTCTGGGAATTCTACCTGCATTATTGCGAGGCCGGTTTCCGCACCAGCTATATCGACGTGCGCCAGGTGGTCTACAAGGCGTAGGCTGGGGACAGCGATCTCATCGACAACACCCGGACATCGACCATCCACGAGGTCCATGCACCCGCGGGGATGAGGCTCTTGACCGTGCCGAGCGATCCGACTGCTCCTCCCTCGCTATGGCGAGGTCATCTTCCGCACGGGGATGCGGCCAAGACCGGCCGCATCCAGCCCTGATAGTCGATCAGAGAAGGATGCGGTATCGGGCGAAACCAGATTCGCCCTCGCCCACCGGCTCGATCTTGAGCGACTTCACATCGGCGATGAAGTCCTTTGCCTTGACGCCTGTCTCGAAGACGACGCTGCTTCCTGGCAGCGGCGCGAACGACCAGTTGCCATCCGCCGACGGGTTGATGGTGCCTTGGCTGACGACGTAGCGGACGATGACGTCGCGGTTGGTGTCCGGCGCTTCGTAGATGATCTTCGAGGCATTGATGTCGGGAAAGTTGCCACCGCCGCCGGCACGGTAGTTGTTGGTCGCAACGACGAATTTCGCTGCTGGATCAATCGGTTTGCCGTCGAATTTCAGGTCGACAATGCGATTGGAACCGGCATTGGCGACGGCGCCCTTGGCATCGTATTTCGGTGGCTGCGACAAATCTATTTTGTAGGTTACGCCATCTATGACGTCGAAATTATAGGATGGGAATTCGGTGTCGATCAGCGGCTGGTCGGCTTTTCCTGCCTCGATTTTCTTGAAGATGCCGGCCGACATCTCCAGCCATTCCTTGACCTGGGCACCCGTGATCTCAACCGCGCGAACCGTGTTCGGATAGAGATAGAGGTCGGCGACGTTCTTGATTGCGACATCGCCCACCGGCACGTCGGTGTAGTAGTCGGCGCCGTTGCGCCCGCCGGCCTTGAAGGGCGCCGCCGCCGATAACATCGGCACGTCCTTCCACTGGGTGCTCTTCAGGATATCCTTGAGATACCAGCTCTGCGCCTGGTTGACGATCTGCACCGAAGGATCATCGGCCACCAGCGCGAAATAGGAATAGAGCGGCGCCGAGGTCTTGCCGACAGGGCGGCGCACATAGGCGAGCGTCGCCTGGTGGTCCTGCTCGAGAGCAGCGATGATGCGCTTGTCGTCGGCGACAGTCGGCTTGTTCTTGTTGTCGACACGCTCGAAGATCGGCCGCGCCTCCGAGGTCGCCGAGACCACTTTCCACTTCGACCCATCGCGTTCCAGCATCAGGTCGATCAGGCCCATATGCGAGCCCCAGAAACCGCCCATGACGGCGGGCTTGCCCTGCAGCGTACCCTTCTGTGTATCAACGCCCTCGAGCCCCTGGAAATCCTTCTTGCCGGGAAAGACCAGGTGCTGGTGGCCGGTGAAGACCGCGTCGATGCCTTCGACGCCGGCGACGAAGAACGAGGCGTTCTCCATCATGTCACCCTGCTTGACGTCGATGCCGGAATGCGAGAGCGCGATGACGATGTCGGCGCCCTCCTCCTTCATCTGCGGCACCCAGGCCTTCGCCGCTTCGACGATGTCGCGCGTCTTGACGTTGCCTTCGAGATTCTTGAGATCCCAGACCATGACCTGCGGCGGTACGAAGCCGATGATGCCGATTTTGATCGGTTGCTCGGTGCCTGAACCGTCCTTGATCTTCTTGTCCAGGATTATGTAGGGCTTGAGGTAGAGCTTGTCGTCGCGCGGATTGGCGGCAAGCTCGGTGCCCCGGATCAGATTGGCGCAGACGAACGGGAAATTGGCGCCGGCCAGTACCTTGTCCAGGAAGGACAGGCCGTAGTTGAACTCGTGGTTGCCAAGTGTCGAACACTCGTAACCGAGCAGGTTCATGCCTTTCATGATCGGATGGAGATCGCCCTCCTTCAGGCCCTTCTCATAGGCAATGTAGTCGCCCATCGGGTTGCCCTGCAAAAGGTCGCCATTGTCGATCAGCATCGAATTGGCGGCTTCCTTGCGCACCGCGTCGATGAGGGACGCCGTGCGCGACAGGCCCATCGTGTCATTGGCTTTGTCGGCGTAATAATCATAGGGCAGCACGTTCACATGGATATCGGTGGTCTCCATGATCCTCAGATGCGCCTGGTTGGCCTGCGCACGGGCGGAGAAGGGATGAAGCATGATCAGCGCCCCTGTGGCGGCGACCCCCGCAAGGAGACCACGGCGAGAGACGGGATGGAGCAGTTGCGACATGTTTTCTCCTTCTTCGACGACCTGACATGCCCCTGCCCCGAAGCGAACTTCGCGCTGAAATCGGCTCAAGTCCACTCAAGAAGTCGCGCGCATCGGCACGCCAATCCATCAGCAACAGATGACGGCCGGATGAAAGGCTCGGTGAAGAAAGTCAGGTCTTGTCGTCGTCGCCCTGGGTAATCAGCCGGGCGCTGCGCTGGCCCGTGACATAGATCCATAGCCAGCTCAGCGAAACGGCAAGCCGGTTGCGGAAACCGATCAGGAAATAGATATGCGCAATGCCCCACAGCCACCAGGCGAGCCAGCCGGTCAGCTTGATCCAGCCGAAATCGATCGCGGCGGCGCGCTTGCCGATCGTCGCCAGATCACCGGCATGCTTGTAGTGGAAAGGCCGCGGCCCCGTGTCGCCGGCAAGCCTGGCCCTGACGGTCGCGGCAACATGGCGGCCCTCCTGCTTGGCGGAAGGCGCCACGCCGGGCACCGGCCGCCCGTCGGGCCGCAGCACAAGGGCGGCGTCGCCGATGACAAAAATCTCCGGGCTGCCGGGCACGCTGAGATCAGGCTCGACCAATACCCTGCCGGCCCGGTCCGCGTTCGCGCCCAGCCATTCAGCGGCGGGCGAAGCGGCAACGCCGGCTGCCCACAGGATCGTGCGGGCCGGCAGAACGGTATCGCCAAAAACCACGCCTTCGGCATCGCAGCGCGTAACGGCCCGGCCAAGCTCGACCACAACACCAAGCCGCTCCAGCGCCTTCCCGGCATAATTGGAGAGCTTCGGCGCGAAATTGGCCAGGATGCTGTCGCCGGCCTCGATCAGCACCACGCGCGTCTGGCGCGTGTCGATGTTGCGGAATTCGCCGCGCAGCGTGTCATGCGCCAGTTCGGCAATGGTTCCGGCAAGTTCGACGCCGGTCGGCCCGCCGCCGACGATGGCAATGGTCAGCAGCGCCTGGCGCCTGGCAGGGTCGGGTTCCCGTTCCGCCTGCTCGAAGGCCAGAAGGATGCGGCGCCGAATGGTGGTGGCGTCCTCCAGCGTCTTCAGGCCCGGCGCGAAAGGCTCCCATTCGTCATGGCCGAAATAGGCGTGCCGCGCGCCGGTGGCGAGCACCAGCGTGTCGTAGGCGACGGCGCTGCCATCATCGAGCACAACACGTTTGCCGGTCCGGTCTACTCCTGTGACATTGGCCAGCAGCGTGGTCACATCCTTGCGCTTGCGCAGGAGATGGCGGATCGGCCAGGCCACCTCCGAGGTCGCCAGCGCCGTGGTTGCCACCTGATAGAGCAGCGGCTGGAACAGATGATGGTTGCGCTTGTCGATCATGGTGATGCGCACCGGCGCGCCAGCCAGCGCGCGGGTGAATTCGAGGCCGCCGAACCCGGCGCCGACGACGACGAGATGATGTCTGGCATCGCTCATTTCATCACCCCTGATGGGCAAGATTGCCTGCCCTGGATGTAGGTGTTTTTGTGCAATGCAACAATGGCAGGACAGTGCCCGAGACTCGTCGTTCCATGTCGTGAACGCACATGTTGTATCGTATCGCGAGGTATAGCGTCATCGAACACGAGATGAGGTGAGGCATGACCAACGATCATGAGGACGAAGGACCGGCGCAGTATTCTTCGCCGCCCTGCTTCATGCATGAACTCGATCCCGCGTTCCAGGCACCACTCAGCGACTGGACCGACGTGAGACGCTGGCGAAAGGCCGAGCGTGAACGCCTGATCGCGGCGCGCCTTGCCGTTTCCGCCGATGCCCGAACCGCAATGTCGCGGCGCATCGCGGAAGGCCTCGACACGATCATCGGTGACATAGCGGGCCGGATGGTCAGCCTTTACTGGCCGTTTCGGGGCGAGCCGGATTTACGGCCATGGATGGCGTCTATCAACGAACGCGATGGCCGCACCGCGCTGCCCATCGTCGTCGAAAAGGGTCAACCGTTGATCTTCCGCGCCTACAAACCGGGCGACCGGTTGGAAAAAGGCGTCTGGAACATCCCGATCCCGGCCGAAGGCGATCCGGTACTGCCGGACATCGTCATCTCGCCCATTGTCGGCATCGATCCGGCAAGCTATCGGCTGGGCTATGGCGGCGGCTTCTTCGACCGCACGCTGGCCGCCATGCCGTTCAAGCCGCTGGTCATCGGCGTTGGCTACGAATTGCAGCGCATCGCGACCATCTATCCGCAACCTCACGACATCCCGATGGATCGGATCGTGACGGAGGCGTAAGAGCCTGTTTGGTCCAATGAGACCGGTCGGATTTCTGGTTACCCCGCGCGGAAGCAGCGCAAATGTCACGTGACAAAAATCCGACTTGGTCGATAAATAATCTGATTTTCAAAGCACGGTGCCGCGGAGGATTGCCTAGACATGCGCCCTGGGGAACCAACACTGTCCGGTCGCTCCTCACAGTGGCTGCTTCACGATGGGTGACAAGATGATCGGGCGTACCATGGCGGCTGCCGTTGCAATCGCTGTTTCCTTTTCGCCCGCGCTCGCGCAACGACATCGTTTGCCGAGCGGTTACAAATGGGGCCGTTGCCTGCTTGTTGTTGACGGTCAGACCCGCATATCCGGAAAATGCTCCTATCAAATCGAGAAGGGCGGCGATTTCAATATCCAGGGACCCCGGCAAGTTTTCGCGGGTATCGACTATCCTGACACGCATAGTGGGGCTGGTGAAATGTCCGAGGATTACTGGGCAGCCGTCTACAAGGACGGCGATATTTGGGACGGCTATGGTAACTCGGATATTCGCGCGACTCACGGTGATGAACGTTGGGAAGACCTTCACCGCGAAGGCGCATGCTATATTGGGAAGGACGTCCGGGTGTGCCTTTGGCGTTAAGCCATTTCCGGCTTTAGCCCCATGGCCGTCCGGTCGACGATTTCACGTAAGGCGAAGGACGAATTGATCTTCGTTACATGCGGCATCGCCGACAGCCATTCCTTGTGGATGCGCTCGTAGTCGACGAGATCCTTGGCCGCGATCCGCAGGATATAGTCGTACTCGCCCGACATCAGGTGGCACGACAGCACGTTCGGACAGCGTTTGATCGCCGCCTCGAAATCCGACAGCGTCTTCTCGAACTGGCCGGAGAGGGATATGTGGACGATCGCCGTCATCTGATGGCCAAGGGCCGCATTGGACAACCGGGCGTGGTAGCCGCGGATGGTTCCGGATTTTTCCAGATTATCAAGCCGGCGCGAACAGGCCGATTGCGACAGGCCGACCTTTTCGGCAAGGGCCGCATTCGGCATCCGGCCATCCTTCTGCAATGTCTCCAGAATGGCGATATCAATCCTGTCGAGCGGCATTCTTCGTGAATCCTGCGAATATACTGCTATTTCGCGCAACGATTATCGAAACCCTCCTGTTCGCGCAAGCGCATTCGCAAACACTTGCGAGCCGATTCATGGTTCACTCCGACAATCAGGGAGTGAGCCCAAAAGGGCCCGGATCAGGAGAAGAAAATGCGCGTCGGCTGCCCCAAGGAAATCAAGAACCACGAATACCGTGTCGGCCTTACGCCGGGTTCGGTCCGCGAATATGTGGCCCACGGCCACGAAGTGCTGGTCGAGGCTGGTGCCGGTGCCGGTATCGGCGCCGACGACAACGCCTATCGTGCTGCAGGCGCCACCATCGCCAAGACCGCCGCCGACGTGTTCGCCAAGTCGGACATGATCGTCAAGGTCAAGGAGCCGCAGCCCAATGAGTGGGTGCAATTGCGCGAAGGCCAGATCCTGTACACCTATCTCCACCTGGCCCCGGATCCGGAGCAGACCAAGGGCCTGCTCGCTTCGGGCGTCACGGCGATCGCCTATGAAACCGTGACCGACGATCGTGGCGGGCTGCCGCTGCTGGCGCCGATGTCGGAAGTCGCGGGTCGCCTGTCGATCCAGGCCGGCGCCACGGCGCTGCAGAAGGCCAATGGCGGCCGCGGCGTGCTGCTTGGCGGCGTGCCCGGCGTGCTGCCAGGCAAGGTCACCGTGCTCGGCGGCGGCGTCGTAGGCCTGCATGCGGCCCGCATGGCCGCCGGCCTTGGCGCCGATGTCACCATCATCGACCGCTCGATCCCGCGTCTGCGCCAGCTCGATGACCTCTTCGCCGGCCGGGTCCACACCCGTTACTCGACCGTCGAGGCGCTCGAGGAAGAATGCTTCTCGGCCGACATCGTCGTCGGCGCCGTGCTCATCCCGGGCGCGGCCGCGCCTAAGCTGGTCACCCGTGAAATGCTGTCCGGCATGAAGAAGGGCTCGGTGCTGGTCGATGTCGCCATCGACCAGGGCGGCTGCTTCGAGACCTCTCATGCGACCACCCACGCCGAGCCGACTTACGAAGTCGACGGCGTTATCCACTACTGCGTCGCCAACATGCCAGGCGCTGTGCCGGTCACTTCGGCCCATGCGCTGAACAACGCAACGCTGCATTACGGCCTGCAGCTCGCCGACAAGGGCCTGAAGGCGCTGGTCGACGACCATCATTTGCGCAACGGCCTCAACGTCCACAAAGGCAAGATCACCAACCGCGCGGTCGCCGAAGCGCTCGGCTACGAACTGGTCGAGCCGAAAGCCGTGCTCGCGGCCTGATACACCCAGAAAAAGTCAACTTACACTTTTGCCCGCCGGTTCGCTCCGGCGGGCTTTTTCTTTTGGCAATGATGCTCCAAACCTGCTTCCCAGGGGATCCATCGAAGCGTGTGCCGTAAGGGCACTTAGCCTCCCGCTGTTGCATTTTTGTCATACCTGTATTGGCCGACTCCCTGCTAGGAACACCCCGGGTTTATTCATTAGGGGTACGGGCTATGTTTGTTCGCATTACTGCGAAATCTATTCTTCTCGGCGCGGTTTCTGTCGTGGCTTTGATGTCGGCGGCTCATGCGGCCGACGTCGTGCAGCCGGTAGAGGCATCCGGTTTTAACTGGAGCGGCGTTTATGTCGGCTTCGGCGTAGGCGCCGGAGCCAACGTCCATAAGTTGAGCAGCGATTTTGCTCCCTTGTCATTGAATGGCATTGGCGGTGAAGGCGTTTACGGCGAACTTACCGCTGGCTACGACTACATGGTCTCGCCCCGCTTCCTACTCGGCGGATTGCTGGACGTCCATGCCGGCGACATCAAAACCAAGCTCGACGCCGGTGGTTTCAACGCCTCGATCCAGGAGACATACGGTTTCGACGCTGGTCTGCGCGTAGGGTATCTGCTTACCCCGAACACGCTGGGCTACGTGCTGGGCGGCTATTCCTGGCAGAAGTACAAGCTTGATTCCAACGCCGGCTTTGGTTTCGATTGGGACCAGAGCGGATATTTCGTCGGTGGTGGTCTCGAAACGGCCATTAACAGCAATTGGACGATCAAGACCGAGTATCGCTATACACGCTTCGGCACCAAGGACGATCTCCTTTCCGAGGCCGGCCTTATCGGGGCTCCGGATGGCCTTCTCAATCTCGATACGTCGCGGCACACATTCCAGGTTGCCGCCAGCTATCGCTTCGGGGCGCAGAACGGTGCCGCCACTTCGTTTGAAACGCCCGCCTATAACTGGTCCGGCTTCTATATCGGTGGCGGTTTGGGCGCGGGTGCGTCGGTGCACCAGATCGAAATCCCACCGCTTGGCGGCGCGAAGTTCAACGGCCTCGGCGGTGAAGGCGTGCTTGGCGAGCTGAATGTCGGCTATGACCACGACTTCGGCAGCTGGGTCGCTGGCATCATGGTGGACGCCCGCTATTCCGGCATGACCTCGAAGCTGGACCTCGGCGGCGGATCGATCAATGTCGATACCGACTACGGTTTCGATGTGCTTGGCCGCGCCGGCATGAAAATGAATGAATCGACCCTCGCCTACGCGCTGGCTGGCTACAGTTGGCAGCATTTCGACTTGAACGCTTCGGACCCGGTCGGCGACATCCTCGATTGGGGCTCCAGCGGTTTCTCTGTTGGTGGTGGTCTGGAAACGGCAATATCCAGCAATGTTACCTTGGGTGTTGAGTATCGCTACTCGCAATTCGCCAAGAAAGATTTCTCATCCGAGGTGGGGCTGCCTGACGACTCCATTACCTCTACGTCGTCCTTCCATACCGTGCGTATCGGCGCGAAGTACAAGTTCAACTAAGCCCTCCAGGCAAACCTACAAAAAGCCCGCCGGCGTTGCCGGCGGGCTTTTTCGTTGCTTGAGATATGGCGCGGTGAAATCTGGGCAACAAAAAAGCGGAGCCAAAGCCCCGCTTCCTCGATATCGAGATTGCCGCCGGTTCATCCGCGGTCGGCCAATCGATCGACAATGGCTTTCTAGCGCGTTCGTGCGACAGCAGTGCGACAGAAGCTTTCTATCGCCAATCCCTGGCCCTCACGCGCGCTCGATCCGGCATTGGTAGCAATTGTTGCGCGCCGAGCGGACATGCACATAGGCAATGTCTTCACGCTCAAACAGGGTTTCCGCCCGCGCTACTATAGCGTCGGTTGGGATGACGCCGCCGCTGCCATAGACAATGCGGTCGTCCTTGCCGTAGCCGCGCACGATATAGTCGGCGCTTTCCAGTATCTCGGGAATGATCTCCGCCTCAACAGCGCGTTCGCATTCCTGCGCGTGCAGGAAGATGGGGCCCGTCTCGGCATAAGGCTGAAGCTGCGGGAACGGCCGGTAGGCCAGGACGAGGTAGTCATCGCCGGCGGCGATGTTCTTCAAACAATGCCGGCAAGGCATGCCGTCACCGTCGGAAACCTGGCGCTCGGGCGTGTTGCCATAGGCGTCTGGCCCACCCCCCTGCAGCGCTTGCACATCTTCGGTCGGCAGAGCTTTGAACTGGATGGTCATCGCATGATCTCCGGTGTGGTTGAGCGGAAATTATGCTTCCCCTTCGATGCTTCCCACCCGATTCCTGCCAAGAGTCGAGGGCCGACCTGCGGTCGGCAAATCGGGCCCGAGACCAAATGGGATAAGCGCCGATATTGCCAGCCGGGACAATATAAGCCGGCTAATCAGTTTGAATCGGCGCCTGCGTTCAGCGGATGAAATCGTCGAAGCGGCGCAATGTCACCCGGCGATTCTGCCAGTTCTCGCTCTGAGTCGGCACCAGCAGGAATTCCTCGCCGTAACCGACAGTCTCCAATGCATAACCGGGCACGCCGAATTCACGCACCAGCGTGCGCTTCAGCGAAGCGGCGCGCTGTTCGGAAAGAACCTGATTCGACTGAAACGATCCGACAGCGTCGGTATGACCCTCGATGAGCACACGCGCGCCGGGGTCGCGACGCAGGATGCGGCGCAGCGCATCGGCGATGTTATCGATCTTGTTATACTGCGAACTGGAAATCGCCGCGGAGCCAAAGGCGAAATTGATCGACTGGATATCGATCGAGCGCGCCATGCGGCGCAGGTCCGGCCGGCGCTTGAATTCACGGATGGTGACGCGCTCGTTCGGCCGCAGCTTGACCCGGGGTGCCGCCTCGAGCTTTCGCTCGATCGTCGCGGCCGAGGGCGTCGTCGCCTGGGCAGCGGCAAGGCTCGGCATGGCAATCGCCGCAATCAGCGCGGCGGCAAGAGTACGTCGGGTCAGCATGTCTTTCTCCTTCGGCCTCGGCCGCATTGGCAATGCGGGCAACATGCCAAAGACAGGCTGAAGCGCCGATGAACGGAAGGTTCAGATTCCGGCTGGAGTTACGGCCGCATGACGCTTGCCGAGCGCTCGGCGAAAGGCAGGGGATGCACGATTTCCTTCTTCTGCGCGACCGGCTTGAAACCAAGCTTCTGGTAGAGCGGCAGGGCTGCGGGGTGGTCGAGCGTGCAGGTCTGCACCGTCACCCTTTTCGGCCCATGCGACCATGCCGCGGCAATCGCCGAGCCAAGGAACCAGCGGCCGATGCCTTGCCCGGTGGCGTGTTCCATCATGCCGAAATAGGCGAGCTCGACTTCCTCAGGCAGATGCGGCTTGAGGTCGAAGAAGCCTGCCGGCGAGCCGTCGAGATAGAGCACCCTGATGTCGCGATCCTCGCGGTGGATTCCGGCCGACAGCTCATCGTCATTCAGCCTCAGAACATTGACCCAGTGCCATTTGCGCCCCACCCGGTCCATCAGGTAGCGGTAGAAATGCAAGGGGATGTCCCTGGTCTTCAGCAGTGCGACCTGGCGGTTGTAGGGCACCGGTGGCGAGGCGGCCGGAGGTGCATGCATTTCGAGAAAAGTCACCGTGACTTCAATGTCCTGCAGCACTCCGTTTTCCATCAATTCATTCCTTGCCGGTAGTGGCTGGGCCGGTCACGACTGGCGTATCGGGCAATCCGCCCCACTCGGTCCATGAGCCGTCATAAAGCCTGTTGTCGGTGTGGCCAACCGTCTCCAGTGCCAGCGTGACCACCGCGGCCGTGACACCGGAGCCGCAGGATGTGACAACGGGCTTCGACAGGTCGATGCCGGCGTCCTCAATCACCTTGCGCAAACGGTCCTTCGGCAGCAGCCTGCCGTTTTCGGAAAGCGCCGAATAGGGGATATTGCGTGCCCCCGGCATGTGGCCGGAGCGGATGCCAACGCGGGGCTCGGGCTCTGAACCGGTAAAGCGCCCTGCCCCACGCGCGTCGGCAATCTGGCTTGCCCCCGTATCGACGATCCGGCGCATGTCGGCTAGGCCGACGACGCGACCAGCGTCGAAATCGGCATGAAAGACACTTGGCGCGATCTTGGTCGGTTCGGCCGTTATCGGCCGGCCGGACGCCTTCCAGCCATCGAAGCCGCCGTCCAGAATATAGGTCTGGAAGACGCCCATGACGCGGAACATCCACCATGCCCGGGGCGCGGAGAAAAAGCCTGGGCCATCATAGACGACGATGGTGTCATCCGCAGAAACGCCCATCGCGCCGACATACTGAGCAAAATGCTGCGGCGATGCGAGCGTATGCGGCAAGGCGGCGTCGGGGTCCGAAACGGCATCCTGGTCCAGGAAACGGGCGCCTGGAATATGGGCTGCATCATACTCGGCGCGCGCGTCGCGTTTTTGCGCCGGCAGATACCAGGAGGCGTCTACGATCGTCAGGCCCGGCTGGCCCAACCGCTCCTGCAGCCAGTCCGCATCGACGGTGAAAGCGCTGTCTTCGGCCATCTTTTCTCCTGCCGCTCTTTGACGGTGTCTGTCTGTTCAATTTACCGGCATCGGGCCGAAGCGGATGCGGAAGCGCCTGTTTTCCCGGCCCTTCTTCTCGATCTTGCCGATGTGGATTTCGCCGATCTCGCCGGTGCTCTTCACATGGGTACCGCCGCAGGGCTGGCTGTCCACCGAGGCGTTCTCACCGATGCAGACGAGACGGATCTTGCCCGTGCCAACAGGCGGTCTGACATTCTTGGATTTTACCAGGCCGGGATTGGCGCCCAATTCCCCGTCGCTGATCAGCCTGGTAAAGATGGGATGATCAGCCTGCACCAGGTCCATCATGCCGGCAGTCACCTCTTCCTTGGTGAAGCTGGCGTCCGGAATGTCGAAATCGACACGGCTGTCGTCCTCGGAGACCGCCGCCCCGGTGATCGGGAATGGACAGACGACTGTCAGCAGATGGCAGGCAGCGTGCATGCGCATCAGCAGGTGCCGGCGCTCCCAGTCGATCTGCAGGTTCACGCGCTCACCGATCCGCAGCATGGCCTGCTCCGACGCCGGCACATGGATGATCTCGTCCTTGGTCTCGCCGGTGATCGTGGCGGCGATCGCGATGCGGCTGCCATCGGCACGTTCGATATGACCAGTGTCGCCCGGCTGCCCGCCCGAGGTTGCGTAGAAGATCGTCCGGTCGAGAATGATGCCGCCGCGCTCATTGATGGCGACGACCGTGGCGTCAGCCGTCCTGAGATAGGCATCGTCGCGAAACAGCGCTTCCGTCTTGTGCGCCATCACGCAACCTTTTCGAACGGCACCGAGATCTTGCTCTGCAGTTCCATCCAGCCCGGCACCGGCAGCTTCTTGTCGCGCAGGAAGTCAGGGTTGAACAATTTCGACTGATAGCGCGTGCCGTAGTCGCAAAGGATGGTCACGATGGTGTGGCCCGGGCCCAATTCCCTGGCCAGCCGCATCGCGCCGGCAATGTTGATGCCGGTCGAGCCGCCGACGCACAGGCCTTCCTCCTGGATCAGGTCGAAGACGATCGGCAGCGCGTCCTCGTCCTTGATCTGGTAGGAGAAGTCAGGCGTGAAACCTTCGAGATTGGCGGTGATGCGCCCCTGCCCGATGCCCTCGGTGATCGAACTGCCTTCGGACTTCAGCTCACCGCTGGTGTAGAAACTGTAGAGCGCGGCGCCAAGAGGGTCGGCGAGCGCAATCTTGACGTTCTTGCTCTTGGCCTTCAATCCGAGCCCGACACCGGCCAGCGTTCCACCCGAACCCACCGCCGAGACAAAACCGTCGACCTTGCCGCCGGTCTGGGTCCAGATTTCCTCGGCCGTGGTGCGGATATGGCCATCGCGGTTGGCGACATTGTCGAACTGGTTGGCCCAGATGGCGCCGTTCGGCTCGCTCCTCGCCATCTGCTCGGCCAGCCGTCCCGACAGTTTCACGTAATTGTTGGGGTTCTTGTAGGGCACGGCCGGCACTTCGATCAGCTCGGCGCCGAGCAGCCGGATCGTATCCTTCTTTTCCTGGCTTTGCGTATCCGGGATGACGATGACGGTGCGGTAGCCGAGCGCCTTGGCGACGAGCGTCAGCCCGATGCCGGTGTTGCCGGCTGTCCCCTCGACGATGACACCGCCCGGCTTCAACAGGCCACGTTGTTCGGCGTCGCGGATGATGAACAGGCCGGCGCGATCCTTGACCGACTGTCCCGGATTCATGAACTCGGCCTTGCCCAGGATCTCGCAGCCGGTTTCCTCGGAAGCTTTGTTGAGGCGGATCAGAGGCGTGTTGCCGATCGCGTCGATCACAGAACGGGCCATTCAGGATTCCTTGTGTACATGCGCCGAAACCCTAGAAACCCAACGCTGCGGTTTCAAGGCAAGAATTCGTCTGGTCCAGTCGCATTTCCGGCCCTGCGGGTGCCGACCTTGCCGCGACCGGGCTCGATATCACACAGTTCATTTGCACCTGTGGTGGAAAAGCACTCTTTTCATTCGATTTCTTCGCCGCTAGAGCAAGGCACCAACAACTCGGCAGGGCGCAGCATGACACTCTATCGGGCCGATCCGAAACACGGCGTCGCCTGGGTCACGGGCGGCAGCAGCGGCATTGGCCGTTCGCTGGCCAGGGACCTGGCGTCACAAGGCTATGCGGTGGCGGTGACAGCGCTGGACGACGATCCGATCGACACGCTCATCGTCGAGACCGCGCAGATGCCGGGCAAGGTCGTGTCCTTTCCCTGCGACGTCACCGACGAGCCGCGCATGGCGAGAACGGTCGCCGCGATCGAGAAGGACCTCGGACCGATCGTGCTCGCCATATTCAATGCTGGAAATTACATCTCGACACCCGGCGAATCCCTCGTCGTCAAGGACTTCCGCCGCTCCTTCGAGGTCAACTATTTCGGCATCATCAATGGGCTGGTGCCTGTCGTCGAGCATATGCGGGTGCGCGCGCGCGGCCATGTCGTTCTGGTCGGCTCGGTGACCGCCTATTTTGGCTGGCCGACCACGGCCGCCTATGGCGGCACCAAGGCGGCCATCAACATCCTGGCCGAGTCGCTGAAGTATGATTTCGACAAGATGAACATCCGCGTTCAGGTGATCAATCCCGGGTTTGTCGATACGCCATTGACCGAAAAGAACATGCTGCCGATGCCGGGCCTGATGCCGGTCGGCCGCGCGACCCGCCGCATGGTGCGGGGCATCAAGTCCGGTGGCTTCGAAGTGACGTTCCCTTACCGGACGAGCTGGCCGCTGAAAATTCTTGGCATGCTGCCAAGGCCTTTATGCCGATGGGTGATCATCCTGACGACCAGCTGGAAGGCACGGCCGCTGCATTACGAGCGCAAACCGCCCAACGAATAGATGCCCACAGGATTGCTGGCATGGCTGCCTGAACGGCCGTTGCCTGTCCATGGCCACCGCCATAGGTTGAATATTGTTGCGTGGAGTCTGCGATGGGGCGACGGATCGTGCTTGCTGTGCTGGGCCTGGTCGCCATCCTTGCACTGACCTTCGTACTGGGTCCACGCGTAGCGATCGACACCACGATCCGCTTCGATCCTTCCGTCATCGGCGACGACCCACAAGCCTATGTGGCAAAAGTGGAGGCCACCGTACCCAATATCCGAGACGGGTTGGAAAAGGAGATCGTCTGGGCCAACCCGATGGTGCATGCCAAGACCCCGCTGTCGATCGTCTACATCCACGGCTTTTCCGCCTCGAAGGGCGAGGTGCGCCCGCTACCTGACGACGTGGCCGACCAGCTCGACGCCAACCTGTTCTACACCCGCCTCACCGGTCATGGCCAAGACGGCGAAGCGATGACGCAAGGCAGCGTCAATGCCTGGATCAACGACTATGAGGAGGCGATCGCCATCGGCCGGGCAATCGGCGACAAGGTGATCGTCATCTCGACGTCGACCGGCGGCTCGCTGGCGGCCTGGGCGGCGACGCAGCCCGGGGCATCCGAGGGTGTGGCGGCCATTGCATTCATCTCGCCCAATTTCGGCGTGACGGCATCCGGCGCCGAGATCCTGACCATGCCCTGGGGCAAGCAGATCGCCGAACTCGTCGCCGGCAAGGAGCGCAGCTTGGTGCCACGCAATGCGCTGCATGAGAAATTGTGGACCACCAGATATCCGATCGCCGCGACGATGCCGATGCAGGCCCTGACCGAGCTTGCCTATGGCGCGCCTGTGGAGAAGGCGACCATCCCTGCCCTGTTCATCTTCTCGGATATCGACAAGGTAGTACGGCCCGACCGCACCCGCGAAATCGCCGCGCGCTGGGGCGGCGCGCATGAGCTGGTGCCCATGGAAAGCACCGGCGATCCCGACAATCATGTCATTGCCGGCGACGCGCTGTCGCCATCCACCACGGCGTTCCTGGCGCAACGGATTGCCGTCTGGATCGAAGCGGTGGCGAAATAGGCTTCAAGAAGAAGAGGGCGGTCGAAGCATTGCCTCGGCCGCCCTCTTCTTTGTTATCCGGTCAACCAGCCAACCCCAGGGATGGAGGCGTCCGTGAGGCCTATCAAGCAGCCCGCGCTGCCGGACGCTTGCCGCCGAAGCGGCGCTTGTTGTTGCCCTTGAAGGGCTTGGCGCCTTCGGGCTTGCGCTCGCCGGCAAAGGCCGGCTTGTCGCCGAAGCGCTTCTTGCCGAAGCCGTTGTTCTGCTTCTTCTCGCCGCCCGGCCGCCGGCCGTCGCGACGGCCGTTACGGTCGCTGCGATCGTTGGCGGGTTCGAAGCGCTCGTTCTTCTCAGCCGGATTGCGTGCCGGATCGGGGCTGCCGAGATGGTCGGCAACAACAGGCAGCTTGGTGCGGATGATCCGCTCGACCTGGCGCAGCTTGCTGTTCTCCGAAGGATCGCAAAGCGTGATCGCGATGCCATCCATGCCGTTGCGGCCGGTGCGGCCGATACGGTGGACGTAGCTTTCCGCCTCATCCGGAAGGTCGAAATTCACGACATGGCTGATGCCGGGCACGTCGATGCCACGCGCCGCGATGTCGGTCGCGACCAGAATGCGCACCGAGCCGTCACGGAAGTCATTCAGCGCCTTCTGACGAGCATTCTGCGACTTGTTGCCATGGATGACGGCGGCCTTGAAGCCGTCGCGCTCGAGGTCCTTGGTCACCCGGTCCGCACCATGCTTGGTGCGCGAAAAGATGATGACGGACTTCATCGCCGCGTCAGCGAGCATCGTCGACAGAACCTGGCGCTTCTGCTTGGTGCGGGCGAAGACGACGCCCTGCACGATCTCGGCCGCCGCGGTGCTTTGCGGCGAAACTTCAATGCGGACCGGGTTCTTCAGGAGGCCCTTGGCGAGCTCGGCGATCTCGTCCGGCATGGTGGCCGAGAACAGTGCCGTCTGGCGGTCGGGCGCGGTCGCCTTGGCAATGCGCTTGACGTCATTGATGAAGCCCATGTCGAGCATGCGATCGCCCTCATCCAGCACCAGCCATTTGGTGTCCGAGAGGATGAGGTCGCCCTCGCGCACGAGGTCGGTCAAGCGGCCGGGCGTGGCGATGAGGATATCGACGCCGGGAGCAACCTTCTTCACCTGGCTGAAGCGCGAGACGCCGCCCAGTACGAGTGCCGTCGAGACATGCGCGCCCTTGGCGAGGATCTTGATCGTGTCCTCGATCTGCACGGCGAGTTCACGGGTCGGCGCCAGGATCAGCGCACGGGTCGTCTTGGCGCGCCGCTTGGTGCCGAGCGCGATGATCTTCGACAGGATCGGCAGCGCGAAGGCCGCGGTCTTGCCGGAGCCGGTCTGCGCGATGCCGAAAATGTCACGGCCTTCCAGCTGCGGCGGGATCGCCTGCATCTGGATCGGCTTCGGTTCGGCGAAGCCGGCATTGTGGGTTGCCTTGAGCAGCGCACCCGTAATTCCCAGCGCCGCGAAACCGGAGAGTTCCGCGGTTTCATTGCCGGGCAAAGTGTTTTCGTTGGTCAAAATAATCTTCTTTCACGCGGCCTCTGGCCGCAAACATCAATGGCGGCAGGGCGCAACCTGCCGTCGGATAAACTGTCATGGAACGACAAGGCGGCGGACAGGATTGTCCGCGCGGCTGCGCTGTCGTGCCCGCAGGCATCATGCCACGGGGCTTTTTCGCCACTTTGTGATGTACCGGAAAGAGGGGCCGATATACCGGAAAGAGGGAAAACAGACGCAACCAGTCTCATTCGTCGAGAAGGCCGGTGAGTCCGGCCCAAGCGCCTATGCCGCTGCATATGGCTGAGTTCGCCCCGAAATGCAAGGGCTCCATGTTGCAGCGCAACAAAAACGGACCAAAAAGCCGACGCTTGCGCTCCCCGTCGGGCATCATTACCACAAACGCAGCTTCCGTTTTCTGGGGACCGAGCGATGAAGGACGTGCTGAAGGAACTCGAGCGGCGGCGCGACATCGCCCGCATGGGTGGCGGCCAGGCCCGCATCGACGCCCAGCACAAGAAGGGCAAGCTCACCGCGCGCGAACGCATTGAGGTGTTCCTCGACGAAGGCTCGTTCGAGGAGTTCGACATGTATGTCGAGCATCGCTCGACCGATTTTGGCATGGAGAAGACCAAGATCGCAGGCGATGGCGTCGTCACGGGCTGGGGTACGGTCAATGGCCGCCCGGTCTATCTCTTCGCCAAGGATTTCACAGTGTTCGGCGGCTCGCTGTCGGAAGCCCATGCCGAAAAGGTCATCAAGGTGCAGGAGATGGCGCTGCGCAACCGTGCGCCGATCATCGGCCTCTACGATGCCGGGGGGGCGCGCATCCAGGAAGGCGTGGCGGCACTCGGCGGCTATGCCGAAATCTTCCAGCGCAACGTGCTCGCTTCGGGCGTCATACCGCAGATCTCCGTCATCATGGGCCCTTGTGCCGGCGGTGACGTCTATTCGCCGGCCATGACCGATTTCATCTTCATGGTGCGCGACACCTCCTACATGTTCGTCACCGGGCCGGACGTGGTGAAGACCGTGACCAACGAGACGGTGACAGCCGAGAGCCTCGGCGGTGCTTCCGTCCACACGACGAAATCCTCGATCGCCGATGGCGCCTATGACAATGACGTCGAAGCACTCCTGCAGATGCGCCGGCTGATCGACCTGCTACCGGCTTCCAACACATCAGAGATTCCCGAGATCGAATGCTACCAGTCGGTCACCGATCATGACATGTCGCTCGACCGGCTGATCCCCGACAACGCCAACAAGCCCTATGACATCAGAGAATTGATCCTGAAGGTCGCCGACGAGGGCGATTTCTTCGAGATCCAGCAGAGCTTTGCGAAGAATATCGTCACCGGTTTCGGCCGGGTCGAGGGCCGCACGGTCGGCTTTGTCGCCAACCAGCCAATGGTGCTGGCGGGTGTGCTCGATTCCGACGCCAGCCGCAAGGCGGCACGCTTCGTGCGCTTCTGCGACTGTTTTTCAATCCCGATCGTCACCTTCGTCGATGTTCCCGGTTTTCTGCCGGGTACCGCGCAGGAGTATGGCGGCCTGATCAAGCATGGCGCCAAGCTGCTCTTCGCCTATGCCGAGGCGACCGTGCCGAAGATCACCGTCATCACCCGCAAGGCCTATGGCGGCGCCTATGACGTGATGGCGTCAAAACATCTGCGCGGCGACATGAACTATGCCTGGCCGACGGCGCAGATCGCGGTGATGGGCGCCAGAGGCGCGGTCGAGATCATCTACCGCAAGGACATCGGCGATGGCGAAAAGATCGCTGCCCATACAAAGGCTTACGAGGATCGCTTCCTGTCGCCTTTCGTGGCCGCCGAGCGCGGCTATGTCGACGAGGTGATCATGCCGCACTCGACCCGCCGCCGTATCGCCCGGGCGCTTCGCATGCTGCGCAACAAGGACATGCAGAACCCCTGGAAGAAGCACGACAACATTCCGCTGTGAACTGGTGTCGCGGGCATCGCGGTTGATCAGCGCCCGTCTCCTGCAGCCACCAGGTCGCGCAGCACCGGCACCAGCGCCAGCGGCAAGTCCTCGGCGATCAGCCCCGGCCCAAACCGACTGCCCGCCTCGGCATGGATCCAGACCGCCGCGCAGGCCGCTTCGAATGCCGGCATGCCCTGGGCAAGCAGTCCGGCCGCGATGCCGGACAACACATCGCCCGACCCCGCTGTGGCAAGCCAGGCCACGCCGTTGGAATTGATCGCCGCCCTGCCATCCGGAGCGGCGATCACCGTATCGGCGCCCTTGTAGACGATGACGGCATTGGCATTCGCGGCAGCCGAGCGTGCCTTGTCCAGCTTCGAGGAGGCATTGTCGTCGGCGATACCAGGAAACAGCCTGGCGAACTCGCCTTCATGCGGTGTCATCACCAGCGCCGGCGCGTCCGGCCCACGGGCGGCTTCGAACAAAACGTCTGGCGCCTCCCGAAAACTCGTGATCGCGTCGGCGTCGAAGACCAGGCCGTCAATTCCGGTGGAGGCGGCCGCTGGCTTGCCCGACGCGAGCAGCGCGAGCGCGAACGCCTTGGTTTTTTCACCGACGCCAAAGCCGGGTCCGAGAACAAAGGCCGATGGCCGACGTTCCCCGACAAATGCCTCAATGTCGGCAGTGTCGTCGGTCCTGCGCAACATGATCGAGGTCAGGTGCGCGGCATTGACCTGCATGGCGTTGCCCGGCGACAGAAGCGTCACCGCCCCTGCCCCGCTTCGGGCGGCGGCAAGCGCCGAGAGCCGCGCCGCGCCGGTAGCGTTGGGTCCACCGGAAAAGACACCGACATGGCCGCGCTTGTATTTGTGCGCGTCGACGGCCGGCACCGGCAAACCGCGCAACCAAAGCTCCGGTCCGTTCTCGAATGTCCGGGGCTGGAGCGTTGCGATGATCTGCGCGCCGATGCCGATATCGGCAAGCACGATCTCGCCGCATCGTTCCCGGCCGGGCAGGAGCAGATGGCCGGGTTTCTTGCGCGCGAAGGTCACGGTGAGGTCGGCTGAGAACGATGTGCCGAGCACCTTGCCGCTGTCACCGGAGATACCGGAAGGCAGGTCAACCGCGACAACCGGCAGATGCAGGTCGCTCACGAGATCGACCGCCCTGGCGGCCTCGCCGGACAACGGCTTGGACAGCCCTGCGCCGTAAAGCGCATCGACCACGATCGAGCCGGGTCCGGCATTAAAGTCCGAGAGCGGCCTGGGCCTGACGGAGCATTCCGCGGCGGCGAGTGCCGCGTCGCTATCCGGCCTTGGCGGACCATGCGCCCAGACCGTGGTGGCGACGCCGCTGCCGGCAAGGACTTGGGCAACGATATAACCGTCGCCGCCATTGTTGCCCGGGCCGCACAATACATGGACGTGGGCCGCTGCGGGATAGCGCCTGAGCACTTGCGCCGCGATGGCTTGCCCGGCACGGCGCATCAAGCCAATGCCGTCGGTTGGACCTGCTGCAATAGTCAGCCGATCCGCTTCGCCCATCTCGGCGGAAGTAAGAAGTTCGTGGCTCATGGATTGCCGATCCGCATTCGATCAAGCATTGTCCAGTTTTCGGCTCGACGCAAACGGGGAGGAGTAGCGCTGTCATGGTCACGTCGATCGGCGCAAGGATCACGGGCACCAAGCTGCCCGCAATATGAGCACTTTGCCCAGATATTGGGCAGACAGGCACAGTGGCGCCGAATAGGCTGTTGTCCTTCATGCCGCTTCCAATGCAGCGAATGACGCGAATTTGCATCTGGGGGTGACATGGCTTTGGAATCGTATGACACCGCTTCAGTTCCCTTCGACTGGCACAGTTCGTGCTTGATGGAGGCGCAAGCGGGGGCTCACAACCCGTTTTTTTGGCAGTGGAGGCCACTTTTTACATGAAAAAGATCGAAGCGATCATCAAGCCATTCAAGCTGGACGAAGTGAAGGAAGCGCTTCAGGAGGCCGGACTGCAAGGCATTACCGTGACCGAAGCCAAGGGTTTCGGGCGCCAGAAGGGCCACACCGAACTCTACCGCGGCGCCGAATATGTCGTCGACTTCCTGCCCAAGGTGAAGATCGAGGTCGTGCTCGGCGACGATGCCGTGGAAGGCGCGATCGAGGCCATCCGCAAGGCGGCCCAGACCGGCCGTATCGGCGACGGCAAGATCTTCGTCTCCAACATCGAGGAAGTCGTGCGCATCCGCACCGGCGAAACCGGCATGGACGCGGTTTGATCCGACCCGGCCATCCTCTAAGAAACGTCATCCATCAAAAAAACGTCAGCACACAGGGATACATGACATGACGACAGCCAAAGACATCATGAAGCAGATCAAGGACAACGACGTGAAATTCGTCGACCTGCGCTTCACCGACCCGAAGGGCAAGCTGCAGCACGTGACGATGGATGTCGTCGAGGTCGAGGAAGACATGTTCGCCGACGGTGTCATGTTCGACGGCTCCTCGATCGCCGGCTGGAAGGCCATCAACGAGTCCGACATGGTGTTGATGCCCGATCCGGACACGGTCCACATGGACCCGTTCTTCGCGCAGTCGACCATGGTTATCCTGTGCGACATCCTCGACCCGGTCTCGGGCGAATCCTACAACCGCGATCCGCGCGGCACGGCCAAGAAGGCCGAGGCCTACATGAAGGCGGAAGGCATCGGCGACACCATCTACGTCGGCCCGGAAGCCGAGTTCTTCGTGTTCGACGACGTCAAGTACAAGGCCGATCCCTACAACACCGGCTTCAAGCTCGATTCGACCGAACTGCCGTCGAACGACGACACCGACTACGAAACCGGCAACCTCGGTCACCGGCCGCGCATCAAGGGCGGCTATTTTCCGGTGCCGCCGATCGATTCGGCGCAGGACATGCGTTCCGAAATGCTGACGGTGCTGGCCGAAATGGGCGTGCGCGTCGAAAAGCATCACCATGAGGTGGCCGCCGCCCAGCACGAACTGGGCATCAAGTTCGACACGCTGGTCCGCAACGCCGACAAGATGCTGATCTACAAGTATGTCGTGCACCAGGTCGCCAACGCCTATGGCAAGACCGCCACCTTCATGCCGAAGCCGATCTTCGGCGACAACGGCTCGGGCATGCACGTCCACCAGTCGATTTGGAAGGGCGGCAAGCCGACCTTCGCCGGCAATGAATATGCCGGTCTGTCGGAGAGCTGCCTGTTCTATATCGGCGGCATCATCAAGCATGCCAAGGCGATCAATGCCTTCACCAACCCGCTGACCAACTCCTACAAGCGTCTGGTGCCTGGCTACGAAGCGCCGGTGCTGCTCGCCTATTCGGCGCGCAACCGCTCGGCCTCCTGCCGCATCCCATTCGGCTCGTCGCCAAAGGCCAAGCGCGTCGAGGTTCGCTTCCCCGATCCGGGCGCGAACCCCTATCTCGCTTTCGCCGCCATGCTGATGGCCGGCCTCGACGGCATCAAGAACAAGATCCATCCGGGACAGCCAATGGACAAGGATCTCTACGACCTGCCGCCGAAGGAGCTGAAGAAGATCCCGACCGTCTGCGGCTCGCTGCGTGAAGCGCTGCAAAGCCTCGACAAGGATCGCGGCTTCCTGAAGGCCGGCGGCGTCTTCGATGACGACCAGATCGATAGCTACATCGAACTGAAAATGGCGGAAGTGATGCGCTTCGAAATGACCCCGCATCCGGTCGAATACGACATGTACTATTCGGTCTAGGATTCCGTTCGGATAATGTTTCAAAGCCCTTGAAGGATTTCCCCCTTCAAGGGCTTTTTGCTGATCCAAAGGGCTCTGTCGATGGATTGTTTGCGGACAGCCACGCACGATGGTCAACTTGCTTAGGTTTTGAAGGACGGATCGCAGCTGGAGCTGCCGGGCCTCGCGGCGGCCGCCGGCGAAAGACCTCAGGTCACGGGCGGCAGGACCCAGCCAGTGCCCATTCGAGCAAGTAGCCGTAGCCTTTCGAGCGCAATCGAACGCCAGGAGCGAGCGGCGCACTGCCTCAGGCTGCAATGCCCGCTCGTCCGGCGCCCCCGCCAATGCAGTCGTTCACGAAACCCCCGCCCCGTTCGAACAGCATCGCTTGGCGTAACCCGTAGCCGTGAATACGCATGCCGCGGCGTCATATGTCAACGCCACGGAGGTATGGCACCAACTGGCGATTTCCTTGCATGAACAGTGGCTTATACAAGGGTTCGTTGGTGTACGGACGAGCCGGAAACAGGCAGTTTTCCGGGCTTTTTCACCAAATACAGAAACGCAAGCCGTCGATGAAGGGTATGGCATGCCGGCCAAAAGCCTCCTCATTCGCTGAAGCTGACCCGACCTTTTCAGCCTGACTTTTTTTGGGTGTATTCAAGTCGCAGCCGTTCGATCGGTTTTGATGGACGTTCAGCGCCTGTTCCGCCCACTCGCTGCTAACGTGGCATCCCGGAGCGAGTCTCTCCGGAATGGACGGGCCGCCACAAAAGAGAACCCCGGCGACGGCCGGGGTTCTCGCAAGGACAGAGCGTCGGAGGGTAACGCCTATCCAGCAAGCTCGTCGGGACCGTGCAGGTTCCAGTCCGTTCGCCTGGCCAGGATCAGCAGATAGTAGATTGCCGCCACTGCCATGATCAGCAGCGTCGCGATCAGGCTCGGGCGCCCGAAAGCAGCATCGAGCAGGTTCTGGTAGGCGACATAGACCAGCGCCACAAAGGCAAGGACGGCCGGCACCGGGAACAGCGGCATGCGGTAGTGTCCGCCAGCCGTGGTGCCATTGCGGCGGCCGGCAAACACCGCCACGCACAAAAGCGCGTAGATCACCACCAGCGACGTGCCGCTGACCACCAGCAGCAGATTGAGATCGATGAAGCAGGCGAGCGCAGCCAGCACCGCCACGACGATGGTGGCGATCCAGGGCGATGCGTAGCTGCCATGGACCGAGGCGACGGCGGCGTTGATTGGGCCGAACCAGGTCTTGTCGCGGCCGGAGCTGAACAGCAGCCTGGCGGCCTGCAGGATGATTGCGATGACGGCGTTGAAGATGGCAACGACGATGGCAAGGCTGATCAGAACCGTCAGCGCATGGCCGCCGCGCGCTTCCAGAAAATACTCGATCTTTTGGGGTGCCGCGAGCAGGCCGGGAAGATCCGGAGACCCCAGCAACACCGCCGTCAGCGGAATGAGTTCGGCCGCGACGGTAATCACCAATGCCCAGAGAACCACCTTGCCGATGTTGCGCCTGGCATCCTGTGTCTCCTCGCCGAAATAGGCGGCCGCGCCATAGCCGTTATAGGCAAACAGCGAGACGGCAGTGGAGGCCAGGATGAGGCCGGCCGAGGCCGGAACAAGCGTGTTCGTGGTGGCGTCGAGCAATTGCGGCGAGGTGAACAGGCTGGAGAGCGGCCGCTCGACATGGGCAAAGCCGAGACCGGTCAGGATCAGCAGCGCCAGCATCTCGATGCCGAGGAAAATGCCGGTGACGAAGGCATTGAGCTTGATGCGCATCGCCGCGACCGTGCCGGCCAGCCCGATCGTCACCACGCCGACCCATTGCGGACTGAGGTTGGGGATGAGCACACCGAGATAGGTGCCGACACCAAGCGCGATGACGGCGACGATCAGCACGATCGAGACGAACACCAGCACCCGCGTGACGAAGCCCCAGAAGCGGCCGAGCGTGCGGCCGATCATGGTGTATTCGCCGCCGGCCATCGGATAGGCCGATGAGAGCTCGGCATACACGAAGGCCATGAACAGCCCGATGACCGCGGCAATGACGAAACTGAGAAATGAACCGGTGCCGGCCAGCGCGATGACGCCCGGCACGATGATGAACACCGAGGATGCCGGCGTCACTGCCGACAGCACGATCATCAGTGTGCCGAGCGCATTCAGCGCCCGATCCAGTCCCTTGGCGGCGGGCGCGGCCTTCGCAGTTGACCCTGTCGTTGCTTCGTTTGTAGACATCTTCCTCCCCTTTTTTTAATAAGATAAAAATTTCCTCCGATGGGGACCCTAGCGACGGAGTCAGATATCGTCAATAAATATGGTGCATTGGTGCTTGCGAAATTTCATGAGGCTGTTTTAAACTGAATCAAATTCAGGAAACGAAGATGGGACGACCCAAAACCCAGGCCGATCGTCGCCTCACGCTCGTCGCGGCAGCGGAATCGATGATCGCCAAGCGCGGCCTTGCCGGCGTCACGTTGCGCGACGTCGCCAATGAAGCAGGGATGAGTTCGAGCGCCCTGCTCTACTATTATCCTGGCCTGAAGGACCTGCTGGACGATGTGCAACGCAAGGCCGTCGAGCGGTTCTGCACCATACGCGCGGCGTCGGTTGCCGAGATCGCCGATCCGCGGCTGCGGCTGAAAACGATGATCGAAAGCGGACTGCCGACGGACGCGGACGACCAGCTCTGCCGGCTGCTGCTCGAACTTGGCGCCTATTCGCGCTCGGATGCGAACTACGCGGCCCGCCACATCACTTTGTTCGAGCGGCAGGTGTCGATCTATGTCGGCATACTGGAGGCGGGCGCCGCCACCGGCATCTTTAAACTACGGGCGACCAGCGAGACGATCGCGCGCAGCCTGGTCGTGCTCGAGGATGGCCTGGGGCTGCATCTCGTCAATGTCGTGCCCGCGGTCGATCAACCTTCGGCGATGGCGATCCTGACCAGCTATGCCGAGCTTGCGACGGGCTGCAGCCTTCGCTGAGCCAGAATATCAATCAACGGAGCGGAACCCCAGCATGGACCAACTGCCGACCCATACCACCACGCCAGCCGGCAAGGCCCGCGCCCGGGCGCTCGCCATTCCCTTGCAGGGCACGCCCGGCCCCGCCAATGCCATCACCGATGTCGGAGGCGTCCTGGTCGGCTACTCCACGATCATCAAGGGCGAAGGCAGGCTCTCACTCGGACAGGGACCGGTGCGCACCGGCGTGACGGCGATACTGCCGTTCGGCCATGACGGCGTCGGTGTGGCCTGCGCCGCCGGCTATCACTCCTTCAACGGCAATGGCGAAATGACCGGCGCCTCGTGGATAGAGGAAGCCGGCAGCATCAGCCTGCCGATCCTGATCACCAACACCCATGCGGTCGGCCCCTGTCATCGCGGCATCATCGACTGGGTCGCGCGCCACAAGCCCGACGTCGCCGATCAGTGGCTGCTGCCGGTGGTGGCCGAAACCTGGGATGGCTATCTCAACGATATCAACGGCTCGCATGTCACGGTCGACCATGCGATCGCGGCGATCGACAATGCGACGAGCGGCCACATCGAGGAAGGCTCGGTCGGCGGCGGCACGGGCATGAACTGCTACGCCTTCAAGGGCGGCTCGGGCACGGCTTCAAGGGTCGTCGACTACGGCCATCGCTCCTACACGGTCGGCGTCTTCCTGCAAGCCAATTTCGGCTCGCGCCGTGAACTCACCATTGCCGGCGCGCCGCTCGGCAACGAACTCGCCGACGACAACCCGATGGAGCACTATTTCAGCGGCGGCCCGACGGGCGCCGGCTCCTGCATCGGCATCGTCGCCACCGATGCGCCGCTGCTGCCTGGCCAGTGCAAGGCGCTGGCCAGGCGCGTGCCGCTCGGCCTCGCACGGACAGGCACCACCGGCTCGCATTTCTCCGGCGATATCTTTCTCGCTTTCTCGACCGCCAACCGCGACGCCCTCAACGGCCGCTTCCCGCGGGGACCGGCGACCGAACACAGCTATGGGCACATGGATTTCATCCCGTGGGGTCGCATGGATGATTTCTACGCAGCCGTCGTGCAAGCAGCCGAAGAGGCGGTGCTCAACGCGCTTGTCGCCAACAGCGACATGATCGGCCGCGACGGCAATCGGACCCCCGCCCTGCCGCATGCCAAGGTGGTGACGGCTCTGAACGCGCGTGGGGTCATGGCTGATCGACAATAACGAAGGCCAATCCGGCAAACTGCTTGACAAAAAAAGGGCCCGGGCGTTTTCAGCCCGGGCCTTTTCCATAATGAGCATCCGTTCGCGGCGCAGAGTTGGTGCGCCGCAAAGAGGATCAGGCGGCGGCCGAAACCTCTGCGCTGGCCGGCACCGAAGCGATCGTCTTCAGGATCTGCGAGGCGATCTGGTAGGGGTCGCCCTGCGAGTTCGGACGGCGGTCTTCCAGATAGCCCTTGTAGTCGTTCTTGACGAACGAATGCGGGACGCGGATCGACGCGCCGCGATCGGCGATGCCATAGCTGAACCTGTTCCACGGCGCGGTCTCATGCTTGCCGGTCAAACGCTTGTCGTTGTCCGGGCCGTAGACGGCGATGTGGTCCATCAGATTCTTGTCGAAAGCCGCCATCAGCGCTTCGAAATAGGCCTTGCCGCCGACTTCACGCATATAGGCGGTCGAGAAATTGGCATGCATGCCCGAGCCGTTCCAGTCGGTGTCGCCGAGCGGCTTGCAATGGTATTCGATGTCGATGCCGTACTTCTCGGTCAGGCGCTGCATCAGATAGCGGGCCATCCACATCTGGTCGGCGGCCTTTTTGGAGCCCTTGCCGAAAATCTGGAATTCCCACTGGCCCTTGGCCACTTCGGCGTTGATGCCTTCGTGGTTGATGCCGGCCGCGAGGCAGAGATCAAGATGTTCCTCGACGATCTGGCGCGCAACGGAGCCGACATTCGAATAGCCGACGCCGGTATAGTACGGACCCTGCGGTGCGGGATAGCCACTCTCGGGGAAGCCGAGCGGACGGCCGTCCTTGTAGAAGAAATACTCCTGCTCGAAGCCGAACCAGGCGCCTTCGTCGTCGAGGATGGTGGCGCGCTTGTTGGAAGCGTGCGGCGTAACGCCATCGGGCATCATGACTTCGCACATGACGAGCGCGCCGTTGGTGCGGGCCGGATCCGGGTAGACCGCGACCGGCTTCAGCACGCAGTCGGAGCTATGCCCTTCGGCCTGCTGCGTCGATGACCCGTCGAAGCCCCACAGCGGCAGCTGCTCGAGCGTCGGGAACTCGGCGAATTCCTTGATCTGCGTCTTGCCGCGAAGATTGGGGACCGGGGTGTATCCATCGAGCCAGATATACTCGAGCTTGTATTTGGTCATTCTAGAGCCTCTCGTTGCTTGGACACCGCAAGCAGGCGATGTCGATGCATGGCCGAAACAGGCCGGCCTGCCGATGATTAAAAAGCAATTCGTATGCCACTCGGCCTCCGACGGGTGCGGCAAAATGGTCATGCCAAGGCTTTGATTTTGCTGGGCCGTCCCAGCAATGCGTGCAGATCGCCCAAGCCGCAATACTGCTTAAATCATAGGCAAATCATGATCTTTTCGTAGGCATATTGCCTAAATGACTCGCAGAACCTATTTTGATGAGAACTGAATCGACGAGCTTCTGAAAAACAAGGGAGACCGGCAATGCAAGTCACGCAATCGCGTCCGTCGGCGAAAATCCTGATGTTCCCACCGGCAGCGCGCAGGCCTGCCTTAAATTTAGGCGCCAAGGCCAAATTCGCGGCAGAGCTTGCCGCGCTTCGCGGCGAGCACGCCGATTTCGATGGCTGGTACCACGAGGCCGCCGTCGAGGAAGAAAGCCCGCAACGGAAAAGCTGAAGCCGCTCCACGTCGATCTCGCATGAAAAAGCCCGGCGCGATCGCTCGCGCCGGGCTTTTCGTTCGTAAGAGCCTAGCGACTACTCCTTGGCGTGCAGGTCGGTTCCCAGCGTATCCTTGACGAAGATCATGCCGATGATCAGCGTCATCGCCGCGATGACCACCGGGTACCAAAGGCCATAGTAGATGTCGCCCTTGTAGGCGCTGAGCGCGAACACCGTCGCCGGCAGCAGGCCGCCGAACCAGCCATTGCCGATGTGGTAGGGCAATGACATGCCGGTGTAGCGGATGCGGGTCGGGAACATCTCGACAAGGATCGCCGCGATCGGCCCGTAAACCATGGTCACGAACAGCACCAGGATGAACAGGATACCGATTGTCATCGGCCAGTTCACCGCCGCCGGATCGGCGAACATGGCAAAGGCACCGCCGTCCGGTATGTTGTAGACGGTGACCTCGGGTGCGCCCGCGGCCTCATCGGCGGTCAAGAGCTTGTCCTTGACCGCCTGATCGGTCGGCACCGCTGCCTTCTCGCCGCCGCGGATCGCGGCTGCGTCGAGCTTGAGTTCAGGATTGGCTGCGATGAAGGCATCGAGTTTCTGGTCCGCAACCTTAATTGCCGCACGCTTCAGCGGATAACCGCTGTCCCGCAGGGACATGTTGACGGCCTTGACGAAGACCGCGTCCTTGGCCTTGGCCTGATCGCCGGCCGCGACCGCATCGTAGGACGGCACCGTCTCTGTACCAATCTTGACTGACGCAGCCGTCCCGGCCGCCGCCGTCGACACCACATCGTACGGAACCGAGTTCTTGGTCAGGAACGAAGTCGCGATGTCGCAGGATGTCGTGAACTTCGCCGTGCCGACCGGATTGAACTGGAACCTGCAGTCGCCGGGTGCCGCCGTCACCGTTGCCCGGGTGCTCTGCTGTGCCTTGGCGAGCGCCGGATTGGCGGCCCAGGTCAACGCCTTGAACAGCGGGAAGGTGCAGACGATGGCCAGCGCAAGGCCAGCCATGATGATCGGCTTGCGGCCGATCTTGTCGGACAGCCAGCCGAACACGACAAAGAAGATCGAGCCGAGCGCCAGCGCGATGGCGATCATGATGTTGACCGACTGCGCGTCGACTTTCAGCACGTTCTGCAGGAAGAACAGCGCGTAGAACTGGCCGTTGTACCAGACGACGGCCTGACCGGCGGTGAGGCCGAGCAGCGCCAGGAGCGCGATCTTGGCGTTCTTCCACTGACCAAAGGCTTCCGAGAGCGGCGCCTTGGAGCCCTTGCCTTCTTCCTTCATCTTCTGGAAGGTCGGGGACTCCGACAGAGACAACCGGATCCAGATAGAAACGGCGAGCAGCAGGAAAGAGACGATGAAAGGAATGCGCCAGCCCCAGGCGGCGTAGGTCTCCTTGCTCAGCGATCCCTGCACGATCAGGATGATGATCAGCGACAGGAACAGGCCTAGCGTCGCGGTCGTCTGGATCCATGAGGTGTAGAAGCCGCGGCGGTCATCGGGCGCGTGCTCGGCGACGTAGGTGGCCGCACCACCATATTCGCCGCCCAGCGCCAAGCCCTGCAGCATGCGCAGGGCGATCAGGATCACCGGAGCCGCGATGCCCAAGGTCGCATAGCCGGGCAGCAGGCCGACCAGGAAGGTCGAGAGACCCATGATCGTCATGGTGACCAGGAATGTGTATTTGCGGCCGACGAGGTCGCCGATGCGACCGAACAGCAGCGCGCCGAACGGGCGCACCAGGAAGCCCGCGGCAAAGGCAAGCAGCGCGAAGATGTTGCGCGTTGCCTCGGGAATGGTCGGGCTGAAAAAGGTCGAGCCGATGAAAGCCGCCAGCGAGCCGTAGAGATAGAAATCGTACCATTCGAAAACGGTGCCGAGCGAGGAAGCGAAGATGACTTTCTTCTCCTCTCGCGTCATGCCGCGGCTCGTTCCGCCGGCGGTCGATGCCATTGCCATTGAGTTATCCTCCCGTGAGACCCAGTCCTCGATGCTGTGCGCCAACGTCCGCGTTCTCCTCGGAACGCGGACTCACAAGACGCAGCCAACACAGGAAAAATGGCAGAAAGCGCCGGGGAAAGGCACCGCGACGATGGGATTATGACTTTCGTATTAGGTGCAGTGCGAAGGCGGAGCGAAGCGCTCAGGCCTGCAGCGCTTCGAGCAGGCTGGCGGCGGCCATCATATCTCGTTTGCGCGCGGTGCGGCGCGCGACGGCTTCGGCGTCCTGTCCCCACTGCGCGATCTGCCAGTCTTCGTCGACATGGCCGGCGGCCCAGGCTTCCTCGCCGTCGAGCTCGCCGAAATCGACCGCCAGCGCCAGCAGTGCCGAGCCGGTCAGCGACGTCATGACATGAATGGCGGCAAGGCGCAGCGGTTGGGCGCGCTGCGCCAGATGGCTGCCCAGCACGGCAATGGTTTCGCGCGGCTGCTCGACATGGATGATGCCCTCGGCAAGGTTGAAGCGAACCCCGAGCGAAGCGCGTGCCCAGTCGATGACGGGATCCCACTGCTCGTTCTGCCGCTCGACCAGCCCTTGTGGGGCGTCGGCGCGATAGCAGAGCAGATCCGACGAGGCGAAACGCAGAATGTCTTCCAGCACCGCCTGCGGATCGCTGGCCACGCCATCGATGGCGGTGTTGACAAGCCGCATCACCGGCATCGTCACCGGATTGATCGTCTCGCCCTGTTCCGCGAACTCGTCGGCAACCAGCGCCGCGGCCGCCTCGGTCGGCAGCGCCAGCAACGCCTTGCCCGGGGTGCGCACCGGCCTGCCGTCGAGTTGCACGGCAAAGCCAGCTTCCACCGGCACGACCGAAACCTCCTTGTAGAAGCGCTTGGGCAGCGGCGTCTTCATCTGGATCTGGGCGCGACGCACCGGATCCGGATCGGAAAGATACTTGCCCGCTTCGAGGTCGTTGAGGATATCGCGCATGAAAATCTCTTTCACACCGGCGTCAGCTTGCGCGCCGGCCGGTTGACGATGATCAGGCCCGCCGCGATGAGACCAAGTGCCAGGAAGATGCGAATGGTCAGCGGCTCATTCAAGAACATCGCGCCGCATAAAACACCGAAAACCGGCGAGAGGAAGGTGAAGCTCGACAGGCCGGAGGCCGGATAGCGGCGCAGCAGCCAGAACCACAGCACATAGGTAAAGGCGACGATATAGATCGCCTGGAAAAGCAGCGCCAATGTCGGCAGCAAGGCTGGATCGCGAACCGGCGGGCCTGCGAGAGGCATCACCAACACGCCAACGACCGCCGCGCCGGCGAGTTGATAGAGCAGCAGCTTCTCCGCGGTTGCCTCGACCAGTTTCGATCGCTTGATGAGGATGTTGGTCAGAGCCCAGAAAAACCCGGAACCAAGGCTCAGGAGATCGCCGAACAGCATGTCTCCGCTACCGCCGAGCTTGTCGGAAAAAACGGTGGCGAGACCCGCAAAGGCCAACAGCAGGCCAAGGAATTTGCGCGTGGTGATCCGTTCGCCGAGCAGCAAGTGGCCGCCGATCAGCATCCAGAACGGCATCGAGTTGACCAGCAGCGTGTTGCGGGCAACGGTCGTATGCTCCAGGCCGACATAGAGGCAAAGGAACTCGACGCCGAAAAGCACGCCGACCGCGATGCCGGCCAGCAATGTCCCATCCCTGGCGAACAGCGCGATGCCGCGCCATCGGCACCAGAGGAAAACGCAGAAACCACCAATGACCGAACGCGCGATCGACAGGAAGACCGGGTCGTAGCCGGCATAGGAGATTTTGGCGGCGACGTAGTTCAGCCCCCAGGAAAAGGTCAGGCCGACCATGATGGCGGCGGCGGCCATATCGACAGCGTCGCGCCGATCGAGCGCGTCGGTGGCGCCGCTCACGGTCAATCCTCCGCGCTGGCGTCGTCGAAGCCGATCAGGTTCCAGCTTTGGCGCATGTGCGGCGGCATCGGCGCGGTGACATCGATGACGCCCTTGTCCGGGTGCGGAATAATGATGCGGCGCGCGTGCAGGTGCAGGCGGTTTTGAATGCCGCCGGGAAAATCCCAGTTGGTGTCGGCTTCGAAGTATTTCGGGTCGCCGATGATCGGACAGCCGATATAGGCGGCGTGGACGCGGAGCTGGTGCGTGCGGCCCGTATAAGGCTCCATCTCCAGCCAGGTCATGGTCTGCGCCGCCTGCTCGATGATGCGGTAATAGGACACGGCGTGGTCGGCGCCCTTTTCGCCATGCGCGGCGATGCGCACGCGGTCGCCGTCCGGCGTCGCCTCCTTGATCAGCCAGGTCGAGATCTTGTCCTCGCGCTTGGGCGGCACGCCCTTGACCAGCGCCCAGTAGGTCTTCTTGGTTTCCCGTGCCCGGAACGCCTCGGAGAGCTTCATGGCGGCCAGCCTGGTACGGGCGACGACCAGCACGCCCGACGTATCGCGGTCGAGCCGATGCACCAGCCGCGGCTTCTCGCCCTTCTGGTTGCGCCAGGCTTCCAGCATGTCGTCGACATTGCGCGTGACGCCGGAGCCGCCCTGAACGGCGAGGCCCGCCGGCTTGTTGAAGACGAAGACCTTCGGATCCTCATGGATCAGCATCTTGGCGAGCACATCGGCGTCACCCTGGTTGCGGATCGAGTGGCCTGTGAGCGCGCTCTCGCCCTTCTTGTCCACCTCGAGCGGCGGCACACGCACCATCTGGCCCGGCTCGACGCGGGTGTCGGCCTTGACCCGACCGCCATCGACGCGGATCTGGCCGGAGCGCAACAGCTTCTGCAGATGGCCGAAGCCAAGACCCGGGAAATGGGTCTTGAACCAGCGATCGAGCCGCATGCCCGCCTCGCCGGCCTCCACCGTGATCTGTTCAACGCCTGCCATGTCTTTTTCGCTTATCCGTTTCCCGAGCAGGGCTCTTGGCCTGCGTTTGGCGCGGCAATAGCATTAATGCACGCCGCCCAAAACCATAAAGCACGCCATGGCATGCTTATGGCAGGCTTCTTGCAAGCCAAAGTCCCAGAAACAGGGCAATGATCGCGCCAATGACGCTTGCAAGCGCGTAACCAAACGCCGGCAACGTGGCGCCCCGCTCCCACAGCGTCGCGAAATCGAGCGAAAAAGCGGAAAAGGTGGTGAAGCCGCCAAGGATGCCGGTGGCGACGAATAGCCTGAGCTCGTTCGATCCGCCGCGGCGCACCAGAACGGCGATGAACAGCCCCATAGCAAAGGAGCCGATGATGTTGATCGCCATCGTGCCCCAGGGATAGTTGGGGCCGACGAGGCGCAGCGCGCCCATACTGGTCAAATGGCGGATGCCGGCACCGATGCCGCCGCCAACGGCAACAAGAAGCAGATTGAGCATAGCCGTTACTGCCCCTGAGAGGGCGCCGGCGTCAATCCCTTGGGCTCGGTCAGCGCCAGATCCGCCTGTCGTGGTTCACCAGACAGGTGTTGTCCAGTCCGGATATCTCTTCTTGAATTCGCCGTACAGCGCATTGAGTTCCTGCTGCGTGACTGGACGCATCTGCTCATAGAGATAGCCGGTAACGCCGCCGGACAATTGGTACCGCGCAATGCGCTTGTACGCGGCACCGATGCCTTGCCCGTCAAGAATATATTGGTTCGGAAGCGTGACGCAAATCTGCGCGCCCGGTTGCAGATGAGTAACCGGCGGGTCGGTCACAATCACAAATCTGGATTTCAATGCGTCCGGCTGAAACCGATCACGACTATCCACCTGGCAAATCCAGCCGATATGGGGAACGAGGTCCCGATCCATCCCGAACAACAGCGCGTCGCTCATGACTGCCCCCGAGGCAAAAACCGAAAAGCGATCCTGTGGCCCCATTCTGCCGGCCAGATCATCGATCATGCGCCTGTATTCGGGGAGATTGTCGAGGTGGAGGGGGAGTGTGGCCTCCCGCGCAAAAACGAAATCGATCGGAGACAGGAGCTGACGACCTGTCGGGAAAAATGTGCCCAGGAAAGCGAGGCCAGCGGCAACCGCCATGCCTGCGGTCCACCATCGCGATTTCAGCGCCGGCACGGAAACGATCGCGACGATGGCTTGGACGTATGCAGGGAAAAGCCAAAGGAACATCGGCAGTGAATGATGGGGTTCCGGATCCTGCGTCCGGGTGAAAATCAAAAATGTCAGCAGCGAGGCGATGGCGCAGAACAGGGAGAACCTGTTGCGGCGAGCAATGGAGATGTAAAGCCCGGCAATGATCAGCAGCCAATTCACATAGCTGAGCCGGCTCCCCATTTCACCGAGTTCAGTGCCAAAGGTCGTCTTGTATCCGCTGTAGAGGTCGCCGTAGCTCGTTCCCAGAATTCTGGCGATCAGCGGCAGCTGGAAGTTCAATGCGGTTGCGGTGACAACGAAGATCGCACACAGGCCACCCCCTGCCGCAGCGCGGAATGCCGGAAGGTCCCGATCCCTTGCGATCTGCAGCAGGCCCAGGAACGCCGCGGAAAGGGTGACCCCGATAGCAGCGTAGGCGTACCAGCGCCGCAGCATGAAGGCCAACCATAGGCTGGCGCCGACCGATATTCCGCTCACCACCGGTTCGCGGGTCAGGAATTTTGACTTCCACAGGACATAGGTTGCCGCGGTGAGAGCGAGACAACCGGCAACATCAGGCATTCCACGCAGTGTCGGCGCCCAGAACGGCGTGTAGAGCAAGGCCGCGATCCAAACGGCTGGCCAGCTGCGAGAAGGTGCCTCGGAGACCGCCTCGAGATAACTTATTCTACCTATGAAAAGAACCGCTGGATCCAGGTAGACCGAGACTATTCCAGCGACGAAGGAAAGCCTCGAACCACCGAAGACGATGTGAAAGGGCATCAACGGCACCAGGATAGCCACACCATAATCTTGCGTGGCAATGGAAGTACCCACCTGGTTCAGCCAGTTGAAGGGGTCCTCGACCAGGAGCGCGCCCTGCTGGTTGAACACATTGAAATAAGCAGCGTAGTCCCAATAGTAGACCGGTTCTTCAAGATTTATGTACGCGGCGCTGATGGCAATGCCTAGCATCACGGTGCATATGTAGGTTCCCGCCCAGACTCCGAAGGCTTTGTGCTTTGACACTTGGATCCGCCAAGGAAGGAAGAGACAGAACTGCCGAGGGCAGAATCGAGATACCCTGACGCAGCCGGAGCCGTGCGGGCAAATGCGAATCCTGCGACATAGGTCATATAATGAATTGGCGACGGCCCAAAGAGGCCGAGGTCTGAACCGACGTAACGCTAAAGCTGCCCGTCTTGTCAGAGCATGGCTTGTCAGAGCATTGCCTGGCGGTGCTCAAACCAATGCAGGAGCGCCGGCAGCGGCTCTTGGTTTGACGCAATTCGCGACGGAAAGCCGTCTGCGTTTCCTGGAACTGCCCTAACGCATTCAGGATGCTGCCGGCAGAGCCGGCAGCATCGATGGATCTTCAACTCAGGTGGTTTCGACCTTCTTCGGCTTTGTGGAGCCAATCATCTTCCAGTTCTTGTAGAACATCGAATTGATGCGCTCGACGCTCACCGAGACGATGGCGAGAAGCCCCGCGATGAGGCCCGGGAATGGCGACGGCCTGACAATGTCCATGAACACGCAGTAGCGGCGGCCGTCATATTCGTTGACCGAACGATGCAGCAGCGTGTCGTCGAAAATGTAGAGCGGATTGTCATGCCAGTAGTTCCTGGCGTTGTTGCACTCGACGAAAACCTCCGCCTTTACCGGCAGCAGATTGTAGAGAATGCGCAGGCTGAGCCGCAGCGGCCCGAAATGCCAGGAGGTCGATTCCTTGCCCCTGAAGACCGAAACGGCAATGGTCTTGATGTATTTGAAATCCTTGTTGAATTCAGCGACGTTGTCGATCCGGTGCTTGCCGTACCATTGATAGACATACATGCCACGCCGGCCGGTGCCGAAATTGGCGTCGATGTCGGCGATGATCTCGTCCTTGCGCGCCTTGAAGACATCAAGGACCTCGTTGACCTCACGCTGATAGTCGGCGGGAAACTGCTCCAGCTTCCACACGCCCGGATTTCTGTAGCACAGAAGATCGACCAGCAGGTTGAAGGGTGAGAGCAACCAGGTGAAGAGCCCGTTGCCAAGGAAGTAGCCGCTGAACAGCGCCAGATCCTTCCTGCTGTTGCGCAGTACGTCGATCAGGCCACAGACGATGAAGATCGTCGTCAGCATCGGGATGAAATAGAAGCCAAGGGCGAGAAGCGGGATGGCAATGGCGAATTTGCGAAGGGATTTGCGAAGGGTTTTTGTCATTTTTCCACGCGCGACGCGCGATCCTGTTGCGAATGAGGTGCCCAAATCATGGCAACGGCCACCGCCCGACCGTGCGCCTTGATAAGGTTTTTTGGGTCACCGCACAACGGCCATGGTATCCGGCCGGGCTGGCTGCCTGGTGGAGCATGCCGGGCTGTCAATGCACCGCCGGCAAGCCAAGCTCGTTCCATCTATCCCTGGCCACGGGATCGCCGACCAGAAACTCAAAGCCGATGACGCTTTCGCCGTCCTGCGCGAGTTGGCATTTGAACTTCAGGCCGTACCAGTTTTTACCGCTGCGAAAAGCCGCACCATCGGCGGCGATCGTCGTGCCGGTGATCTTTTCCTCGGCGGTTGCATAGGGCACCACCCGCTCCGGCTGGAAATCCGCGCGCCATTGGCGGATCTGATCCATGGCCTCCAGATTGCAAAGCTGCACCATGCGCTCGTCGGACGCGAAGGTCTCGAGATCGGCGCGGGCCTGCTTGCTGCGCGGATCGGCGAGCGTCTTGGCCGACAGCATCCGCGTCGGGTGAATCATGGCCGGCGCGACGGGAGACCGGGGAGCGCTTGGCGTCGGCGCAGGGGCCGCGGGTATGGGCGCGCCGGGCGCCTCGGCGGGCGGTGAAGGGGGTCTTGTCGAAGCCTCGAACTGCTGTGGCGTCAGGATGGCGACCGACACGCGCTCCTCCTCCTCACGCCGGTTCGGGGGCTTCTGCAGTGGTATCAACATAACCGTGGCGGCGAGCAGCGCGTGCAGGAGAACCGAAGTGGAAATCCCCCAAGGCGAGGCCTCGTTTCGCACCGCCAAGGCCACCGGACTCCGCAAGCCAGCTATTCCCGCTCTTTGCGCAGCTTTGCCCAGTAGTCGAGCCGCTTCCTGATATCGCGCTCGAAACCACGTTCGGGCGGATCGTAGAAGGTCTGTCGACCCATTTTTTCGGGAAAATAGTCCTGGCCTGAAAAGGCGTCCGGCTCATCATGGTCGTAACGGTAGCCGGCGCCGTAATCCTCCTCTTTCATCAGCTTGGTCGGCGCGTTGAGGATATGCTTGGGCGGCAGCAGCGAGCCATGTTCCTTCGCGGCCCGCGTGGCTGCCTTGAAGGCTGTATAGACGGCGTTGGATTTCGGCGCGGTGGCGAGATAGACGGTGGCCTCGGCGAAAGCGAGCTCGCCCTCGGGAGAGCCGAGATAGTCATAGGCATCCTTGGCGGCGTTGGCGACGACCAGTGCCTGCGGATCGGCCAGCCCGATGTCCTCCATCGCCATACGCACCAGCCGGCGGCCAAGATAGAGCGGATCCTCGCCGGCATCGAACATGCGCGCCAGATAGTAGAGCGCGGCATCCGGATCCGAGCCGCGCACCGACTTGTGCAGCGCCGAGATCAGATTGTAATGGCCATCCTGGCCCTTGTCGTAGATCGGCGCACGGCGCTGGACGATGCGCTGTAGCCCTTCGGGATCGAATATCTCGCCAGGCTTGGCTGCACGCCAGACTTCCTCGGCCAATGTCAGCGATGCGCGTCCGTCGCCATCGCTCATGCGGATCAGCATCGCCCGCGCCTCGTCATCGAGCGGCAGCGCCCTACCCTCCGTCTCCTCCGCCCTTATCATCAGCTTGGCGATGCTGTCTTCGCCGAGCGAATGGAAGACCATGACCCGTGCGCGCGACAACAAGGCCGCGTTGAGTTCGAAGGATGGATTTTCGGTGGTGGCGCCAACCAGGACCACCGTCCCATCCTCCATGACGGGGAGGAAAGAATCCTGCTGGGCGCGGTTGAAGCGGTGAATCTCGTCAACGAAGAGCAGCGTCTGGCGCCCGTTGGCGCGGCGCAGCTTGGCCGCCTCGAACACTTTCTTCAGATCGGCGACGCCGGAAAACACGGCCGATATCTGCTCGAACGCAAGACTGGTTTCGCCGGCAAGCAGCCTTGCCACCGTGGTCTTGCCGGTGCCGGGCGGACCCCAGAAGATCATCGATCCCAGCGAACCGGAACCGATCAGCCGGGTCAGCGCGCCATCGGGACCCGTCAGATGCTCCTGGCCAACGACCTCGCCGAGGTTTTTCGGACGCAACCTGTCTGCCAGCGGCCGCCCGGGCGGCACCTTTTCCGGTTCATCGACACTGAACAGATCGGCCATGCACTTCTTTTGGTTTGGAGCGCGATCCCTTCAGATCGAACTCAGTAACGCAACACCTGGCGCAGTATCTGCCCGCCGCGCTCGACGGTAAAGCGCCACCAGCGCGTATCCTGCTGGGCTACCTGCGCCAGCGTTGCGGCGGTGTCGATGCTGGTGCCGTTGACCTCGCGCACGATGTCGCCCGGCTGGAAACCGAAATCGGCGGCCGGCGAATCACGGTTGATGTCGATCACCGTCACGCCCTTGAGGTCCGTGCGCAGGCCGAGCTTCTGGGCAAGCCGCGGCGACAGTTCCGAGACCTTGGCGCCCGAGAACGGGCTGCGGCCATGCAGCGTCACTTCCGAGGCTTTCGCACCCTCCGGCGCCCGCTCCAACGCGATATCCATCGCTGCCTGCTGGCCCTTGGTCAGGATCGCGAAATTCGCCTTGGCGCCGATCGACAGCGTCGCCATGCGATAGTCGAGCGCCTCGATGCTCTCGACCGGCTTGCCATTGATCTGCAGCACGACATCGCCCGGCTTCAGTCCTGCCTTGCCGGCGGGGCCTGTCGCGTCGACGGACGAGACCAGCGCCCCGGTCGGCTTTTCCATGCCGAGCGATTCGGCGATCTGCGGCGTCACCGCTTCGAACTCGGCGCCGATATAGGGCCGTTCGAAGAAATCGAGGCCGGCCTTGGCGGCATCGGCGAAAGCCCGCACCATGTTGGCTGGGATCGCAAAGCCGATACCGATCGAGCCGCCGCTGCGGCTGTAGATGGCGGTGTTGATGCCGACCAGTTGGCCGCCCATGTTGATCAGCGCGCCGCCGGAATTACCGGGATTGATGGCGGCGTCGGTCTGGATGAAATAGCCCGAGTCCGAGACGCCTATATGGCTGCGCGCAAGGGCGGAAACGATGCCGCTGGTGGTGGTCTGGCCGACGCCGAAGGGATTGCCGATGGCCAGCACCAGGTCGCCGACTTCGAGCGCGTCGGAATCGCCGATGGCGATCACCGGGAACGGCTTGTCGGACTCAATCTTGAGCACGGCAAGGTCGAGCGTTTCGTCCTTCAGCATCACCTTGCTGGCGAATTCACGGCCATCGGCGGTCGCCACCTTGACCTCGTCGGCGTCCTTGATGACGTGGAAATTGGTGACGATGACACCGCTCGGATCAACGAGCACACCCGAGCCCAGGGAAGACTGAGCACGCGGCTGGGCGCGGCCGAAAAACTCCTCGAAGAACGGATCGCCTTCGAAAGGCGATGTCACCTTGGCTGTCTGCGAGGCATAGACATTGACCACGGCCGGCGCGGTCTGCTTGACCAGAGGCGCGAACGACAATTGCACTTCCTCACGACCGAACGGCACGCGCTTGTCCGGGCCTGAAGTGGCATTCTCGCCTTCAACGCCATGCAGCAGGTCGGTCAGCACATCGGAGAGCCCCGGATCGGCGGGCTTGGCGGCGTCCTCGGCCAGCGCCTGCCGGACTGCCGGTGCGGCTGCGAACACCATGAAGGCGCAAAGCAGAACAAGGGACAGTCTTTTGGCGAGCATTCGCGAATCCTCCAAGGCGAGTTCGGGCGCATTGTCCCGACGAATGTGCAAAATGAAAGGCTAAGCCGCTGAAATCCGATTATTTTCGCGCCAATCAATAGTTTTGGGCACGGCTTGGCGCGCACAGAATATGAAAAAGGGGCCCGCAGGCCCCTTTAATTCAATCTGGAAAGGACGAAGCCTTATGCGGCCGCGGCTTCGTCCGTGCCTTCCGCCTCAAGGCGGGCGCGGTCGCCGGCGCCCTTGGCGTCGGTGTCGCGGTCGACGAACTCGATGACGGCCATCGCGGCATTGTCGCCGTGACGGAAGCCCGCCTTCATGATGCGCAGGTAGCCGCCGTTGCGGGTGGCATAGCGCGGGGCGATGGTGTCGAACAGGCGCTTGACGACGCCTTCATTGCCGATCTGCGCGATCACCTGGCGGCGGGCGTGCAGGTCGCCGCGCTTGCCGAGCGTCACCAGCTTCTCGACGATCGGACGCAGGTCCTTCGCCTTCGGCAAGGTGGTGACGATCTGCTCGTGCTCGAGCAGTGACACCGCCAGGTTGGCGAACATCGACTTGCGGTGGCTTATGCTGCGGGCGAAGCGGCGGCCTTTGAAACCGTGGCGCATGGCTCTTTTCCTTCTTCAGTTGTTCAAGAGGCCACGGCCTCTGATGGCTTTCCGCATGACCGTCGGATCGAGCGGCTCACGCCGCCGATCCTTGGAGTTCATGCTCAATATTGGTCTTCGTAACGCTTGGCGAGGTCTTCGATGTTTTCCGGCGGCCAGTCCGGCACTTCCATACCGAGGTGCAGGCCCATAGCCGCCAGCACTTCCTTGATCTCGTTCAGCGACTTGCGGCCGAAGTTCGGGGTGCGCAGCATCTCGGCTTCGGTCTTCTGGATGAGATCGCCGATATAGACGATGTTGTCGTTCTTCAGGCAGTTGGCCGAACGCACCGAAAGCTCGAGTTCGTCGACCTTCTTGAGCAGCGCCGGGTTGAAGGCGAGCTCGGTGACGGCTTCGGCGGCGACTTCCTTCTGCGGCTCGTCGAAGTTGACGAACAGGCCAAGCTGGTCCTGCAGGATGCGGGCGGCGAAAGCCACCGCGTCCTCGCCCGAGATCGAGCCATCGGTCTCGATGGTCATGGTCAGCTTGTCATAGTCGAGAACCTGGCCCTCACGGGTGTTCTCGACCTTGTAGGAGACCTTCTTGACCGGCGAATAGAGGCTGTCGACCGGGATCAGGCCAATCGGCGCGTCCTCGGCGCGATTGCGCTCGGCCGGCACGTAACCCTTGCCGGTGTCGACGGTGAATTCCATGCGGATTTCAGCGCCTTCGTCCAGCGTGCAGATGACGTGGTCGGGGTTGAGGATCTCGACGTCGCCAACCGTCTGGATGTCGCCGGCAAGAACCGCACCCGGGCCCTGCTTGCGCACGACCATGCGCTTGGGGCCGTCGCCTTCCATGCGGATGGCGATTTCCTTGATGTTCAAGACGATGTCGGTCACGTCCTCGCGCACACCGGCGATGGACGAGAATTCATGCAGGACGCCGTCGATCTGCACGGCGGTGACAGCCGCACCGCGCAGCGAAGACAGAAGCACGCGGCGCAGCGCGTTGCCGAGGGTAAGACCAAAGCCACGCTCGAGCGGTTCGGCGACCAGCGTGGTCAGCGTCTTCTTCTTCGACGAGAACTCGATCTTGTTCGGCTTGATCAGTTCCTGCCAATTTTTCTGGATCATGATGCTTTCCTTCCGTTGACCCGCCACCATCCAATCGTGGCGGGCGACCTGGAATACCGTGGAGGAACGCTTTCGTAAGCGTTCGCGCGGCGTTCAATAATGTTAGACGCGGCGCTTCTTGCGCGGGCGGCAGCCATTGTGCGGGATCGGCGTCACATCACGGATCGAGGTGATGGTGAAACCGGCCGCCTGCAGGGCGCGCAGCGCCGATTCACGACCCGAGCCCGGTCCGCAGACCTCGACTTCGAGCATGCGCATGCCGTGTTCCTGGGCCTTCTTGGCAACGTCCTCGGCAGCCATCTGGGCGGCGAACGGGGTCGACTTGCGCGAACCCTTGAAGCCCTGGGCACCGGCCGACGACCAGGCGATCGAATTGCCCTGCGCGTCGGTGATGGTGATCATCGTGTTGTTGAAGGTCGAATTGACGTGGGCAACGCCCGACGAGATGTTCTTGCGTTCGCGGCGGCGAACACGTGCGGCTTCCTTGGCCATGGTAGTCCTTTCAGTTGATCTCTACACCGCCGTAATGCCAGCGGCTCCACCTTACTAAGGGAGTAGGGGAATAGGGCAGTAAGGGAGTAGGGAAAAATGCGACCCGATCGACGGGCATTCCCTACTGCCTTACTCCCCTACTCCCTTATTCCCCTAAAAAATTACTTCTTCTTGCCGGCAATCGACTTGGCCGGGCCCTTGCGGGTACGTGCATTGGTATGGGTGCGCTGACCGCGAACCGGCAGCGAGCGGCGGTGACGCAGGCCGCGGTAGCAGCCGAGATCCATCAGACGCTTGATGTTCATCGACACTTCGCGACGCAGGTCGCCTTCGACCTGGTAATCGCGGTCGATGGTCTCGCGGATCTGCAGCACTTCCGCGTCGGTCAGCTGGTTGACGCGGCGCTCGGCCGGGATGCCGACCTTGTCGACGATCTCCTGGGCGAACTTCTTGCCAATGCCGTGAATGTACTGAAGCGCGATGACGACGCGCTTGTTGGTCGGAATGTTGACGCCGGCTATACGAGCCATGTTCTTCTCTTCTCCATGTGGACCGGACAACCTTCAACAAGGTAGATCCCGGCGCTGTTCAAATTTCCCCGCGTCCGGTGGAGGCCGGCCCTTGCGGGAGTTTCCAGTTCAAAGCGACTGCCTTGCCCTTGCGGACAAGCAAAGTGCGCACCTGATAGGAAGACGGGCCGCCATACCGCAGCGAACCGTCTCCGTCAAGCTTAATCTTTAAATTCCCTTACCGCGCCTTCGCGGCCGCTGCCAGCACGGTCTCGATCTCGGCGGTCACCGCGTCGATACTGGCCATGCCGTCCACAGTCTTGAGCTTGCCCTTGGCATAGTAGTAGCCGGTCAGCGGAGCGGTCTTCTTGTAGTACTCCCGCAGGCGCTCTTCGAACACAGCGGGATTGTCGTCCTTGCGCACCGGCTGGCCGGCGGCCTTGGCATCATCGGCGCGCTTGACGATGCGGCCGACCAAAGCCCTGTCATCGACGACCAGTTCGATAACCGTATCGAGACCAATGCTGCGCTCCGAGAGCATCGATTCAACCGCATCGGCCTGCACAAGCGTACGCGGGTAGCCGTCGAGTATGAACCCCTTGGCGCAGTCGGCCTGATCGATACGTTCTGCGACGATGGCGTTGACGATGGCGTCGGATACCAGTTCTCCAGCATCCATCACCGCCTTGGCGCGCTTGCCGACCTCGGTACCCGCCTGGACGGCGGCACGCAGCATGTCACCCGTCGAGAGCTGGGGAATGCCGTGTTTTTCTACCAGTCTTTGTGCTTGTGTCCCCTTGCCCGCCCCCGGCGGCCCAAGCAAAATCAACCTCATCTGGCTTTCTTCCCCCCGCGCAGCTTCGACTTCTTGATCAGGCCTTCATACTGGTGCGCGATCAGATGACCCTGAATCTGCGCAACCGTATCGAGCGTGACACTGACCACGATCAGAAGCGATGTGCCACCAAGGTAGAATGGTACGCCAGTCGCCGAGATCAGGAACTCCGGCAGCAGGCACACCAGCACCAGATAGATGGCGCCGACGACGGTGATGCGGGTGAGAACGTAATCGATATAATCGGCGGTGCGCTCGCCCGGGCGATAGCCCGGGATGAAGCCCGAATGCTTCTTGAGCTGGTCGGCGGTGTCCTTCGGGTTGAAGACAATCGCAGTGTAGAAGAAGGCGAAGAACACGATCATCGCCGCGTAGAATGCCATGTAGAGCGGCTGGCCGTGGCCGAGCGAGGCCAGGATGGTGCTCGCCCAGGCCGGCATGTTGGTCGTCTGCGAGAAGCCGGCGACGGTGGCCGGCAGCAGCAGCAGCGACGACGCGAAGATCGGCGGAATGACGCCCGACGTGTTGAGCTTGAGCGGCAAATGCGAGGTATCGCCCTGGAACATGCGGTTGCCTACCTGGCGCTTCGGATACTGGATCAGCAGGCGGCGCTGGGCGCGCTCGAAAAAGACGATGAGCGCGATGACGACGATGGCCAGCACGATGATCGCCAGGATCAGGCCGGTCGACAGGGCGCCGGTGCGGCCGAGTTCCAGCGTGCCGGAAATGGCGTGCGGAAGACCCGCGACGATGCCGGAGAAGATGATCAGCGAGATGCCGTTACCGATGCCGCGCGCGGTGATCTGCTCGCCGAGCCACATCAGGAACATGGTGCCGCCGACCAGCGTGACGACGGTGGAGATGCGGAAGAACATGCCGGGATCGCTGACGATGCCGTTGCCGTTCTCCAGCCCCACCGAAATGCCGTAGGCCTGCACCAGCGCCAGCAGCACGGTGCCGTAGCGCGTGTACTGGTTGATGACCTTGCGGCCCTGCTCGCCTTCCTTCTTCAGCGCTTCCAGCGAGGGAATGACCGATGTCATCAACTGCATGATGATGGAGGCGGAGATGTAGGGCATGATGCCGAGCGCAAAGATCGCCATGCGCTGCACGGCGCCGCCGGCGAACATGTTGAACATGCCGAGCACGCCCTTGCTCTGCGAGGAGAAGGCCTGGGCGAAGGCATCGGGATTGATGCCGGGAAGCGGGATGTAGGTGCCGAGGCGATAGACGAGCAACGCGCCGATGGTGAACCAGATGCGTTTCTTCAGGTCCTCCGCCTTGGCGAAGGCCGAGAAATTCAGATTCGAGGCTAGTTGTTCAGCAGCCGAAGCCATGCCTGATTCTCCGCTTGGTAACGCTTGATGGCCCGTGAGGTCAGGCGGTGCGTTTCACCGAAGCTCACGAGATAAGCTCCGGGCTGTAAACATGCAAGCGGCCGCGTTGACGCGGCCGCTAAATTGAGCAGATCAAAGCGCGATCGAAAGCAAAAACGGATGCCACTCTTGCCGACCGCGCTTCAAATTGCCGTTACTCGGCAGCTGCCTTTTCCGGCAGCTTGACCGACCCACCGGCCTTTTCGATCTTCTCGATCGCGGCCTTGGAGGCGCCAGCGACGTCGAAGGCGAGCTTGGCCTTGAGTTCGCCATCGGACAGCACGCGCACGCCATCCTTGACGCGACGGATGACGCCGGCGGCGACAAGCGCCTCGGCCGTCACGGTCGCCTTGGCGTCGAGCTTCTTGGCATCGACGGCTTCCTGGATGCGGGCCAGCGAGACGACAACGAAGCTCTTGGCGAAGATGTTGTTGAAGCCACGCTTCGGCAGGCGCCTGTAAAGCGGCATCTGGCCACCCTCGAAGCCGTTGACGGCAACGCCCGAGCGCGCCTTCTGGCCCTTGACGCCGCGACCGGCGGTCTTGCCCGAACCGGAGCCGATACCGCGGCCGAGACGCTTCTTGGAATGCGTCGCGCCGTCCTTGTCACGCAGATCGTTGAGTTTCATCTTGCTTCTCCTGCGCTTTGGCTCAGCCCTCGTCCACAACGCGGACGAGATGCTGGACGGCGGCGATCATGCCGCGCACGGAGGGCGTATCTTCCAGCGTGCGCTGCTTGTGCATCTTGTTGAGGCCGAGGCCGACCAGCGTCGCGCGCTGTTCCTTCGGGCGGCGGATCGGCGAACCGATCTGCTCAACGGTGATGGTCTTGGTTGCTTTCTTGGCCATGGTCAAAATCCCTGGTCAGATCGACTATTCTTCAGCCGCAACGGCGGTGCCGCGGCGGGCCTGAAGGGTCGAATACTTGATGCCGCGCGCGGCAGCCACATCCTTGGGATGCATCTGGCTCTTCAGCGCGTCGAAGGTGGCGCGAACCATGTTGTAGGGGTTCGACGACCCCATCGACTTGGCGACCACGTCATGCATGCCGAGCGTCTCGAAGACAGCGCGCATCGGGCCGCCGGCGATGATGCCGGTACCCTGCTTGGCGGCGCGCAGCAGAACGCGGCCCGCACCCCAGCGCCCTTCGACGTCGTGATGCAGCGTGCGGCCCGAGCGCAGCGGCACGAAGATCATGTCGCGCTTGGCCGATTCAGTCGCCTTGCGGATGGCTTCCGGCACTTCGCGCGCCTTGCCATGACCGAAGCCGACGCGGCCCTTCTGGTCGCCGACGACGACGAGCGCGGCGAAGCCGAAGCGGCGGCCACCCTTGACGACCTTGGCGACGCGATTGATGTGGACGAGCTTGTCCACCATGCCGTCATCGCGCTCTTCACGCTCGCGGCCGCGGCCGCCTTCCCTACGTTCCTGTGCCATATCCTGTTCCTTGTTCTTTTCCGGAAGCACGGGTTGCTGATTGCCGGCGCCACTTTGGGTCGCCGACGGTGAAAAATCAGAAGCTGAGACCGCCTTCGCGGGCAGCCTCGGCCAGCGCCTTGACGCGGCCGTGATAGATGTACGGGCCACGGTCGAAAACGACTTCCTTGATGCCGGCCTTGGTGGCGCGCTCGGCGATCAGCTTGCCGATTGCGGCGGCGGCGGCGGTATCGGCGCCGGTCTTGAGCGACCCCTTGAGGTCCTTCTCGAGCGTCGAGGCGGCAGCGATGGTGTGGCCCTTGGCGTCATCGATCACCTGAACGTAGATGTTCTTCGACGTGCGGTGCACCGAAAGACGCGGACGTTCGCCGGCAACTTTCTTGATCTGGCGACGGACGCGTTGCGCACGGCGCTGGATGGCTTCCTTGGTACCCATGATGTCTTCCTTGCCTTCAAAAAACGGGGGCCGTCATATGCGGTAGGCGAAGCGCCTCCCGCGACCGCTCCCCGCGGCGTTACACTTCCGTGGCTTGGTCCTGTCCGAAAAGTCCGCGACTTTTCCAAGCCAAGCCGATTACTTCTTCTTGCCTTCCTTGCGGACGATCTTCTCGCCAGCGTAACGGACGCCCTTGCCCTTGTAAGGCTCGGGACCGCGGTATTCGCGGATCTCCGCGGCAACCTGGCCCACCTGCTGCTTGTCGATGCCGGCCACGGTGATTTCGGTCGGCTTCGGCACGGTGATCGTGATGCCGGCCGGCGTCTCGTAGACGACATCATGGCTGAAGCCAAGAGCCAGCTGCAGGTTCTTACCCTGCAAAGCGGCGCGATAGCCGACGCCGGTGATCTCGAGCTTCTTCTCGAAGCCGTCCTTCACACCCTGCAGGATGTTGACGATCTGCGTGCGCGACATGCCCCACTTGGAGCGGGCGGTCTTGGTCTGGTCGCGCGGCTGGACAGCGATCTCGCTGCCTTCCATCTTGACCAGCACTTCGTCGTTCACCACGAACTTCAGCTCGCCCTTGGGGCCCTTCGCCGTCACGGTCTGGCCGTTGACGGTCGCGGTCACGCCCTGCGGCAGCGAAACGGGTTTCTTTCCAATACGAGACATTTTGTTGTCCTCGTCACTTCTCTTGTTTCAGGTCTCTGTCTTCGGAACGATCCGAAGACCGGATTCCAATTTGCGGTGAGCTGCCAGATCAGAAGATCTGGCAGAGGATCTCGCCGCCGACGTTCTGCTCGCGTGCTTCGTGGTCGGCCATCACGCCCTTCGGTGTCGAAAGGATGGCGATGCCGAGGCCGTTGGCGACGTGCGGGATCGACTTGGCCGAAACGTAAACGCGGCGGCCGGGCTTCGAAACGCGGGCGATTTCGCGCACGACCGGAGCACCGTCGAAATACTTCAGCTCGATTTCGATCTCGGACTTGCCGTTGTCGAAGTCGGTCTGGCTGTAATCGCGGATATAGCCTTCAGCCTTCAGCACGTCGAGGACGCGGGTGCGCAGACGCGAGGCCGGCGTCGAGACACTCGACTTCTTGCGGCCATAGGCGTTGCGGATGCGGGTCAGCATATCGCCGAGAGGATCGCTCAATGACATGTTATGTCCTCCTTACCAGCTCGACTTGACCAGGCCCGGAATCTGGCCGTTGTTGCCGAGATCCCGAAGCGCGATGCGCGATACTTTGAGCTTGCGATAATAGGCCCGCGGACGGCCGGTGACTTCGCAGCGGTTGCGGATGCGGATCTTGGCCGAGTTGCGCGGCAGGGCAGCAAGCTTCAGCTGAGCGCGGAAGCGCTCTTCCATGGGCTTGGACTGATCCATGATGATCGCCTTCAGCGCAGCGCGCTTGGGACCGTACTGGTCGGCAAGCTTGCGGCGCCTGTTGTTCTTCTCGACTGAGCTGGTCTTTGCCATTTCAGATTTTTCCTTTTCTCGCTGCCGTTACTGGCGGAAGGGGAAGTTGAAAGCCTTGAGCAAAGCCCTGGCTTCGTCGTCCGTCTTCGCAGTCGTACAAACGATGACGTCCATGCCCCAGATCTGATCAACCTTGTCGTAGTTGATCTCCGGGAACACGATGTGCTCCTTGATGCCCATGGCGTAGTTGCCACGGCCATCGAAGCTCTTGGGGTTCAGTCCGCGGAAGTCGCGGACGCGCGGCAGCGCGATGTTCACGAGGCGGTCGAGGAACTCGTACATACGTTCCTTGCGCAGCGTGACCTTGGCGCCGATCGGCATGTTCTCGCGGACCTTGAAGCCAGCGATCGAATTGCGGGCGCGGGTGACGACGGCCTTCTGGCCGGCGATCATCGCCAGATCTTCGGCCGCGACCGAAGGCTTCTTCGAATCTGCGGTCGCTTCGCCGACACCCATGTTCAGCACGATCTTGTCGAGGCGCGGAACCTGCATGTCGTTGTCGTAGCCGAACTGCTCCTGCAGCGCCTTGCGAATGGTCTCGTTGTAGACCTGCTTGAGGCGCGGCGTGTTGTTGGCAGTCGCCTGCTTGGTTTGAGCCTTAGCCATTGATGACTTCTCCCGAGCGCTTGGCGACGCGCACCTTCTTGCCGTCCTTCTGGAAGATGAAACCGACGCGGGTCGGCTTGCCATCCTTCGGGTCGGCCAGCGCGATGTTCGACAGCTGGATCGGCGCTTCCTTGGTAATGATCCCGCCCTCTTGGGACTGGGACTGCTTCTGGTGACGACGGATCATGTTGACGCCGCGCACCAGCGCGGTGTCATCCTTCGGCTGAACCGAGAGGACTTCGCCCGAACGGCCCTTGTCCTTGCCGGCCAGCACGACGACCTTGTCGCCTTTTCTAATCTTTTGCATTGGTCCGGCTCCTTACAGCACTTCAGGCGCGAGCGAGATGATCTTCATGTGGTTCTTGGCGCGAAGTTCGCGCGGAACCGGTCCGAAGATACGCGTGCCGATCGGCTCTTTCTTGTTGTCGACGAGAACGGCCGCGTTCTTGTCGAAACGGATCACGCTGCCGTCCGGGCGGCGGATGTCCTTGGCCGTGCGAACCACGACCGCCTTCATCACGTCGCCCTTCTTAACGCGGCCGCGCGGAATGGCTTCCTTGATCGACACCACGATGATGTCGCCCACGGAAGCGTATTTCCGCTTCGAGCCGCCCAGCACCTTGATGCACATGACACGACGCGCACCGGAATTATCCGCCACGTCGAGGTTTGTTTGCATCTGAATCATGACTGGCCGCCTTCTTCTTTTCTAACGGGACGGGCTCGAAGCCCCTCCCCGGTCTGTCCAAAATTCGTTTGTTTACGCCTGGTCCGAGGACACGACGATCCAGCGCTTATCCTTGGAAATCGGCTTCGATTCCTGGATGAACACCTGATCGCCGACCTTGTGGGCGTTGTTCTCGTCGTGCGCCTTGTACTTCTTGGTCATGCGCACGGTCTTCTTCATCACGGGATGCGTGAAGCGCCGTTCGACCTTGACGACAACCGTCTTCTCGTTCTTGTCGCTGACGACGGTGCCCTGCAGAATGCGCTTTGGCATGGTTTTCGTCCTTAAGCCTTCTTGGCCGCGGACTTTTCCGCAGCGATGGTCTTGATACGCGCAATGTCCTTACGAACCTGCCTCACGCGCGCGGTCTTCTCGAGCTGGCCGGTGGCCTTCTGGAAGCGCAGGTTGAACTGCTCCTTCTTCAGGCTGGCCAGGTCGTCGGTCAGCTGGTCCTGGGTCTTGGTCCGGATGTCTTCGGCTTTCATGATCAGCCCGTCCTTATTCTGCGATGCGCTGTACGAAGCGCGTCCTGACCGAGAGCTTGGCCGCGCCGAGACGCAGCGCCTCACGGGCGGTTTCTTCATTGACGCCGTCGATCTCGAACATGATGCGGCCCGGCTTGACGCGCGCCGCCCAGTAGTCGACAGCGCCCTTGCCCTTGCCCATGCGGACTTCGGTCGGCTTCGACGTGACCGGCACGTCCGGGAAAATACGGATCCAGACGCGGCCAGCGCGCTTCATTTCGCGAGTGATCGCGCGGCGGGCCGCCTCGATCTCACGCGCGGTGACGCGGTTCGGCTCAAGCGCCTTCAGCCCGAAACCACCGAAATCCAGGTTGGTGCCGCCCTTTGCGGTACCATGGATACGGCCCTTGAACTGCTTGCGGAACTTTGTGCGCTTTGGCTGCAGCATCGTTCTAACTCCAAATTCCTAAATGTCTCAGGCGTTTTCGCGACGACGACCGCGTTCGCGATCACCACCACCGCCATGCGCGGCATCACCCTCGGTCGCACGACGCTCCGAAGCCATCGGATCGTGCTCGAGGATCTCGCCCTTGAATACCCAGACCTTGACGCCGCAAATGCCGTAGGCCGTATTCGCCTCGGCCGTGCCGTAGTCGACATCGGCGCGCAGCGTATGCAGCGGAACGCGACCTTCACGGTACCATTCCATGCGCGCGATCTCGGCGCCGCCAAGACGGCCGGCGCAGTTGATGCGGATGCCTTCGGCACCGAGGCGCATGGCCGACTGCACGGCACGCTTCATGGCGCGGCGGAACGCGATGCGGCGCTCGAGCTGCTGGGCGATCGACTGGGCGACCAGGGTCGCGTCGATTTCCGGCTTGCGCACTTCGACGATGTTGAGGTGCGTCTCGGACTTCGTCATCTCCATCAGCTTCTTGCGAAGCTTCTCGATGTCGGCGCCCTTCTTGCCAATGATCAGACCCGGGCGCGCGGCATGGATGGTGACGCGGCACTTCTTGTGCGGGCGCTCGATCACGACCTTGGAGATCGCGGCCTGCTTGAGTTCCTTCTCAAGATACTTGCGGATCTTGATGTCCTCATGCAGCAGCTTGCCGTACTCGCCGGTGTTCGCGAACCAGCGCGAATCCCAGGTGCGGTTGATGCCGAGGCGAAGACCGATCGGATTGACTTTCTGGCCCATTATGCGGCCTCCCCTTTTTCTTCGACTTCACGAACGACGATCGTGAGGTGCGAGAACGGCTTCTCGATACGGCTGGCGCGACCGCGGCCACGAGCGTGGAACCGCTTCATGACGATCGACTTGCCGACATAGGCTTCCGCCACGATCAGCGCATCGACGTCGAGGTCGTGGTTGTTTTCCGCGTTGGCGATTGCCGATTCCAGCGTCTTCTTGACCGTGCCGGAAATCCGCTTGGCCGAAAATTCGAGATCGGAAAGCGCTGTCGCGACCTTCTTGCCGCGGATCAGCGCGGCAACCAGGTTCAGCTTCTGCGGGCTGATACGGATCGTGCGCAACACGGCGCGCGCTTCGTTGTCAGCAAGCCTGCGCGGAGCTTTGGCCTTGCCCATGATTATTTCCTCTTCGCCTTCTTATCCGCGCCGTGACCGTAATAGGTCCGCGTCGGAGCGAATTCACCGAACTTGTGACCGACCATGTCCTCGTTCACCGCGACGGGAACGTGCTTCTGGCCGTTGTAGACACCGAAGGTGAAGCCGACGAACTGCGGCAGGATGGTGGAGCGACGGCTCCACATCTTGATCACCTCATTGCGACCACCTTCACGAACCTTATCCACCTTCTTGAGAAGGTAGCCGTCGATGAAGGGGCCTTTCCAAATAGAACGAGTCACTTGGCGTTACCTCTTCTTAGCTCTTGCGCTGATGGCGCGAGCGCAGGATGAACTTGTCGGTCGCCTTGTTGGACCGCGTCTTCTTGCCTTTGGTCGGCTTGCCCCACGGGCTGACCGGATGACGGCCACCGGAGGTGCGGCCTTCGCCGCCGCCGTGCGGATGGTCGACCGGGTTCATGGTCACGCCGCGATTGTGCGGACGCTTGCCGCGCCAAACCGTGCGGCCGGCCTTGCCGTCGTTGATGTTGCCGTGGTCCGGATTGGACACGGCACCGACGGTGGCCATGCAGGAGCCGTGAACGACACGCTGCTCACCCGAGTTGAGGCGCAGGATCGCCATGCCCTGGTCACGGCCGACCAGCTGGCCGTAACCACCCGCGGAGCGGGCAACCTGGGCGCCCTTGCCCGGCTTCAGCTCGATGTTGTGGACGATGGTGCCAACCGGCATCGAGGCCAGCGGCATCGCGTTGCCCGGCTTCACGTCGACGGCTTCGCCCGCCACGATCTTGTCGCCGGGAGCCAGGCGCTGCGGAGCGATGATGTAGGACAGCTCACCATCATCATACTTGATCAGCGCGATGAAGGCGGTGCGGTTCGGATCGTATTCGATGCGCTCGACCGTGCCGACGACGTCGAACTTGCGGCGCTTGAAGTCGATGATGCGGTACGAACGCTTGTGACCGCCGCCGATGAAGCGGGCCGTGATGCGGCCGTAATTGTTGCGGCCGCCCGACTTGGTCAGGCCTTCGGTCAGGCCCTTGACGGGCTTGCCCTTGTAGAGGCCCGAGCGGTCGACGATGACCAGCTGGCGGGTGCTCGGCGTTATCGGGTTGAATTTCTTGAGTGCCATTGTCCTGTCCTCGCGGCCTTGCTCAGAGACCCGTCGCGACGTCGATCGACTGGCCGTCGGCCAGCGTCACGATCGCCTTCTTGACGTCGCTCTGGCGGCCGATCGTGCCGCGGAAGCGCTTGATCTTGCCCTTGCGGACAAGCGTGTTCACGGCCATCACCTTGACGCCGAACAGCGCTTCGACGGCGGCCTTGATTTCCGGCTTCGACGCCTTCTTGGCGACGTTGAAGACGACCTGGTTCTGCTCGGAGGCCATGGTCGACTTTTCGGTGATCGCCGGCGAGACGATCACGTCGTAGTGACGAAGGTCGGTCATTTAAAGCGCTCCTCGAGAGCCTCGACGGCGGCCTTCGAAAGGACCAGCGTGCCGCGGCGCAGAATGTCGTAGACGTTGATGCCCTGGATGGGCAGCACGTCGATGTTGGGGATGTTGGTGGCTGCCAGCTTGAAGTTCTTGTCAAGCTCGGCGCCGCCAATCACCAGGGCGTTGGTCAGGCCCAGCGTCGCGAAATTCGCGATCAGCGCCTTCGTCTTGGCCTCGGTCAGCTTCAGCTCGTCGATGATGATGATCGACGCGCTCTTGGCCTTGGCCGAGAGAGCATGCTTGAGGCCAAGCGCACGAACCTTCTTGGGCAGTTCATGCTCATGGCTGCGAACGACCGGGCCGTGGGCCTTGCCGCCGCCGCGGAACTGCGGAGCGCGTGCCGAGTGGTGACGGGCGCGGCCCGTACCCTTCTGCTTGTACATCTTGGCGCCGGTGCGCGCGATTTCGGCGCGGCCCTTGGCCTTGTGCGTGCCCTGCTGCTTCTTGGCAAGCTGCCAGCGCACGACGCGCTGCAGGATGTCCTCGCGCGGATCAAGGCCGAAAATTCCGTCGGAAAGTTCCACCTTGCCGGCGTCTTTACCGCCGAGCGTTGTGATCTTGAGATCCATTATTCCGCTCCCTCTGTGGCCGGAGCCTCGTTCTTCGCAGCTGCCGCAACAGCACGGATCGCGGCGGGCTTCGGCGCATTGGCCGGCAGCGCCACCTTGGCCGCGTCGCGGACCAGGATCCAGGCGCCCTTCGATCCGGGAACCGCACCGCGGATCAGGATCAGGCCGCGGTCGGCGTCGGTCGAGACGATCTCGACATTCTGCGTGGTGACCCTGGTGTCGCCCATGTGGCCAGCCATGTGCTTGCCCTTGAACACCTTGCCCGGGTCCTGACGCTGGCCGGTCGAACCGTGTGTACGGTGCGATACCGAGTTACCGTGCGTCGCGCGACCACCACCCATGTGGTGACGCTTGATGACGCCCTGGAAACCCTTGCCGATCGTCGTGCCCGTCACATCGACCTTCTGGCCGGCGACAAAGTGCTCGACGGTGATCTCGGCGCCAACATCGATCATGTTGTCGGCGGAGACGCGGAACTCGGCGACCTTCGCCTTAGGCTCGACGGAAGCGGTCGCGAAATGGCCGCGCATCGCCTTCGACGTGTTCTTCACCTTGGCGAGGCCAACGCCGAGCTGAACGGCGGTGTAGCCATTCTTCTCCTGCGTGCGCTGTGCCACGACCTGGCAGTTCTCCATCTGGAGAACGGTGACGGGAACATGTTCCCCCGCATCATTATAGATGCGGGTCATTCCCACCTTCTTTGCAATCACACCTGAACGCATCGGTTCAATTCCTTTAGAGTTCCGGGCCAGGGACACCGCCCCTTACCGCGCTCTCATTCCCTTAGAGCTTGATCTCGACGTCGACGCCGGCGGCCAGATCGAGCTTCATCAAAGCATCGACGGTCTGCGGGGTCGGATCGACGATGTCGAGCAGACGCTTGTGCGTGCGCATCTCGAACTGCTCGCGGCTCTTCTTGTCGACGTGAGGCGACCGGTTGACCGTGAACTTTTCGATCCGCGTCGGCAGCGGAATGGGGCCGCGGACGTTTGCACCGGTGCGCTTGGCCGTCGACACGATTTCCTTCGTCGAGGCGTCGAGCACGCGGTGATCAAACGCCTTCAGGCGGATGCGGATATTCTGTCCGTTCATGCGTCACTTCCTTGTTCTGGCGCGGCGCGGGCAACTCCGGCGCCCGCGACAGATCGGTTTAAGTCCAAATTACTCTTTGATGGTGACGACGATGCCGGCACCGACGGTGCGGCCGCCTTCACGGATGGCGAAGCGCAGCTTCTCTTCCATGGCGATCGGCACGATCAGCTCGACATCGACCGTGATGTTGTCGCCGGGCATCACCATCTCGGTGCCTTCCGGCAGCGACACGATGCCGGTCACGTCGGTCGTGCGGAAGTAGAACTGCGGACGGTAGTTGGTGAAGAACGGCGTGTGACGGCCACCTTCGTCCTTGGTCAGGATGTAGGCTTCGGCCACGAACTTCTTGTGCGGCTTCACCGTGCCCGGCTTGGCCAGAACCTGGCCGCGCTCGACACCTTCACGATCAACGCCGCGCAGCAGCGCGCCGATGTTGTCGCCAGCCTGGCCCTGATCGAGCAGCTTGCGGAACATTTCCACGCCCGTGCAGGTCGTCTTGGTCGTCGGACGGATGTCGATGATTTCCAGTTCCTCGCCGACCTTGACCACGCCGCGCTCGACGCGGCCGGTCACGACCGTGCCACGGCCCGAGATCGAGAACACGTCCTCGATCGGCATCAGGAACGGCTTGTCGAGCGGACGAACCGGCGTCGGGATGTAGGCGTCGACCTGAGCCATCAGCTCGCGGATCGCGTCCTCGCCGATCGTCTTGTTCGAATCTTCGAGTGCGGCAAGCGCCGAACCCTTGACGATCGGAATGTCGTCGCCGGGGAATTCGTTCTTCGACAGCAACTCGCGAACCTCGAGCTCGACCAGTTCGAGCAGCTCGGCGTCGTCGACCTGGTCGACCTTGTTCAGGAATACCACGATCGACGGCACGCCGACCTGACGGGCAAGCAGGATGTGCTCGCGGGTCTGCGGCATCGGGCCGTCGGCGGCAGACACGACCAGGATCGCGCCGTCCATCTGCGCGGCGCCGGTGATCATGTTCTTCACATAATCGGCGTGGCCGGGGCAGTCGACATGCGCGTAGTGGCGGTTCTCGGTCTCGTATTCGACGTGAGCCGTCGAGATCGTGATGCCGCGCGCCTTCTCTTCCGGCGCCGCGTCGATCTGGTCATAGCGCTTGTATTCGCCAAAATACTTGGTGATCGCAGCCGTCAGCGACGTCTTGCCGTGATCGACGTGACCAATCGTGCCGATGTTCACATGAGGCTTAGTGCGCTCGAATTTACCTTTTGCCATGTGATGTCTCCATTTCCTGCTCGCCCATGCGGGCTTTGAATTGCGTTACCGCGGCAGCTCTTTCGAGTTACGCGTATTTCTTCTGGACTTCCTGAGCGACCGCGGTCGGGACCGGCTCATAGTGATCGAACTGCATCGTGTAAGCCGCGCGGCCCTGGCTCATCGAGCGCAGGTTGTCGACGTACTTGAACATGTTGGCGAGCGGCACCATCGCGTTGATGACGACGGCCACGCCGCGCGCTTCCTGGCCCTGGATCTGGCCGCGACGGCCGTTCAGGTCACCGATGACGCTGCCGACGTAGTCTTCCGGCGTCACCACCTCGACCTTCATGATCGGCTCGAGCAACTGCACGCCAAGCTTGGGAGCAGCTTCACGGAAGCACGCACGGGACGCGATTTCGAAGGCCAGGACCGAGGAGTCGACATCATGGTAGGCACCGTCGATGAGCGTCGCCCTGACGCCGATCATCGGGAAGCCGGCGAACGGACCAGCGCCCATGACGCTCTGGATGCCCTTTTCGACGCCCGGAATGTATTCCTTCGGCACCGCGCCGCCGACGATCTTGGACTCGAACACGAAGTCCTCGCTCTCGGAATTCGGCTCGAACACAACCTTGACGCGCGCGAACTGGCCGGTACCGCCGGTCTGCTTCTTGTGCGTGTAGTCCTGCTCGTGCTTGCGGGTGATCGTCTCGCGATAAGCCACCTGCGGCGCGCCGACATTGGCTTCGACCTTGAACTCGCGACGCATGCGGTCGACGATGATGTCGAGGTGCAGTTCGCCCATGCCGGAGATGATGGTCTGGCCGCTTTCCTCGTCGGTCTTGACGCGGAAGGACGGATCCTCGGCAGCCAGGCGGTGAAGCGCGAGGCCCATCTTTTCCTGGTCGTTCTTGGTCTTCGGCTCGATGGCGATCTGGATGACCGGATCGGGGAATTCCATGCGCTCGAGGATGACCGGGTGCAGCGGATCGCACAGCGTGTCGCCGGTGGTGGTGTCCTTGAGGCCGGCCAAGGCGACAATGTCGCCCGCAAAAGCTTCTTCGACGTCGGCGCGCGAATTCGCATGCATCTGCAGCATGCGGCCGATGCGCTCCTTCTTGCCCTTCACGGTGTTGTCGACAGAGACGCCCTTGGTGAGCTTGCCCGAATAGATGCGGGCAAAGGTCAGCGAACCGACGAACGGGTCGTTCATGATCTTGAAGGCGAGCATCGACAGCGGCTCGTTGTCGTCCGCATGACGCTCGATCTCGGCGTCGGTCTTGGCATCGACACCCTTGATGGCCGGAACATCGGCCGGCGACGGCAGGTATTCGACAACGGCGTCGAGCAACGGCTGCACGCCCTTGTTCTTGAAGGCCGAGCCGCAGAACATCGGGTAGAACTTGACCGCGATCGTACCCTTGCGGATCAACGAACGGATCTCGTCATTCGACGGCATCTTGCCTTCGAGGTAGTTTTCCAGCGCCGTCTCGTCCATTTCGACGGCGGCTTCGATCATCTTCTCGCGGTATTCCTCGGCACGCGCCTTGAGGTCGGCCGGGATCTCGACGACGTCCCAGGCAGCGCCCAGCGTCTCGTCGCGCCAGACCAGCGCATTCATCTCGACGAGGTCGACGACACCCTTGAATTCGGTCTCGGCGCCGATCGGCAGCTGCATGACGACAGCCTGCGCACCGAGGCGCGAGCCGATCATCTCGACCGAGCGGTAGAAGTCGGCGCCGATCTTGTCCATCTTGTTGCAGAAGATCATGCGCGGCACGCGATACTTGTCGGCCTGGCGCCAGACGGTTTCCGTCTGCGGCTCGACACCGGCATTGGCATCGAGCAGCGCGATGGCGCCGTCGAGCACGCGCAGCGAACGCTCGACCTCGATGGTGAAGTCGACGTGTCCGGGGGTGTCGATGATGTTGAAGCGGTGCATCTTGCCGTCACGGCCCTTCCAGAAGGTCGTGGTCGCGGCGGACGTGATGGTGATGCCGCGTTCCTGCTCCTGCTCCATCCAGTCCATGGTGGCAGCGCCGTCGTGCACTTCGCCGATCTTGTGCGACTTGCCCGTGTAATAGAGGACGCGCTCGGTGGTCGTCGTCTTGCCGGCGTCGATATGCGCCATGATACCGAAATTGCGGTAGTCTTCGATTTTGTATTCGCGGGCCATCGTAGCTGCCTCTCAGTCCTGTTCGCGCTTTACCAGCGATAGTGCGCGAAAGCGCGGTTGGCTTCAGCCATCTTGTGGGTGTCTTCCCGCTTCTTCACGGCGGTGCCGCGGTTGTTGGCCGCGTCCATCAGCTCGCCGGAGAGGCGGTCGACCATGGTGGTCTCGTTGCGGTTGCGGGCCGCGGCGATCAGCCAGCGGATCGCCAATGCCTGGCGACGCTCGGGACGAACGTCGACCGGAACCTGGTAGGTGGCGCCGCCGACGCGGCGCGAACGCACTTCCACATGCGGCGCGACATTGTCGAGCGCCTGGTGGAAGACGGTGACCGGCTCCTGCTTGGTCTTCGACTGGACCTGGTCCAGCGCGCCGTAGACGATGGTCTCGGCAACCGACTTCTTGCCGTCATACATGACGGCGTTCATGAACTTGGTGACGATCAGATCGCCGAACTTGGGATCCGGGTTGATCTCACGCTTTTCTGCACTGTGACGACGCGACATGGCTTTTGTCTCTCAATCTCGTAGCCCGGCGCGTTCAAGCAGCGCCAAGGCCGGAAAATCTTACTTCGGACGCTTGGCGCCGTACTTCGAACGGCGCTGCTTGCGGTTCTTCACGCCCTGCGTGTCGAGCACGCCGCGGATGATGTGGTAGCGCACGCCCGGAAGATCCTTGACGCGGCCGCCGCGGATCATGACCACGGAGTGTTCCTGAAGGTTGTGACCTTCGCCGGGAATGTAACCGATCACTTCAAAACCATTGGTCAGGCGGATCTTGGCCACCTTGCGCAGCGCCGAGTTCGGCTTCTTCGGCGTCGTCGTATAGACGCGCGTGCAGACGCCCCGCTTCTGCGGGTTCTGCTGCATGGCCGGGACCTTGTTGCGCTTCACCGGCGCAATGCGCGGCTTGCGGATCAGCTGGTTGACGGTAGGCATTAAACCCTCTTGTCTCTCAATTCCGTGTCTCGTGCCGGTCAAGGCTCGCTCAAAGCGTCATTTCCATACGCAAATTCGGGCCACAAACCGCGCCTCGCGGTCTTGCCCGAACAAATCGCAGAGGAAGCGGAAGCCGCTTCGTGCACGCCGGAAATGTCTTTTCGCTCGTAAAACGAACCCTGTTTGAGGCAAACTCCAAAGCGTGTCGCTTCGGAAGGGAGAGCCTCACATCGGTTCTGACTGGGCGGCTTCTACTCGTAAGCCCGCGAACCGTCAACCCCGCAGCGGCAAATATTGCATTGAAGCCGGGGCTTGGCAGCCATGCGAAAACCGCATGTAATTTTCTTTCGCCGTTTGGCAAGGGCGAGGAAGAAAGTGACCGAGTTTTGGCTGTTGCGGGGCCTTGCTTCATGCGAAAAGGCCGCATGAACACTGACAATCCCTCGCCGCGAAGGAATCGGCCCGTGAACGACAATGAAGAACGCCCGGTCACCATCATCACCGGCCGGGTGTGGAAGAAGAAAGGCGGCAAGCCGGAAGGCGTGCATGTCATGCTGGTGGCGCCCGATGACGATTCGGCGGTGCGCCGTGCGCTCGAATCGCTGGCTGCCGAAGGCTACGCCGAGGCCGAACTCGACCAGATCGGCGACATGGAGGGCGAGCCCGACGATGAGCCGCATCTTTCGGCCTTCCAGGGCGCGCTTGAAGGCGAAGTGTCGATCGTGACCTTCGACGTGCCGATCTGATCGCAGCGTGGCGCCCCTCGCCTGCCCAGCGTCATGATGCCGATTCGTTCGAATAGCTGGCATGGCCGACGCTTGCCCGTCATGGCCGATCTGCTAAGAGACGCGCAGACGTCCCAACCCGGCGGAGCCTCATGTCCTCATCCATCTCGCCCATAAGAATCGGCATTGTCGGTGTCGGCAAGATCGTCCGCGACCAGCACCTTCCGGCACTGGCCAAGGATCGAGACTACCAGCTGATCGCAGCGGCCAGCCGGCACGGCAAGGTCGACGGCATCGCGAATTTCCCCGATATAGAGACGATGCTTGGCGCGGTTGCCGAACTCGACGCGGTGTCGCTGTGCATGCCGCCGCAGTTCCGCTATGACGCCGCGCGCAAGGCGCTCGAGGCCGGGAAGCACGTCTTCCTGGAAAAACCGCCGGGTGCCACGGTCAGCGAAGTCGAGGACCTGAAGGCGTTCGCGGCGAAACAAGGCGTCTCCTTGTTCGCAAGCTGGCACTCGCGCTACGCGCCGGCTGTCGAAGCGGCACGGACATTCCTGGCTTCGACCAAAATCAAATCGGCGGCGATCGTCTGGAAGGAAGATGTGCGCCGCTGGCATCCGAACCAGGACTGGATCTGGCAGCCTGGCGGCTTCGGCGTCTTCGATCCCGGCATCAACGCGCTGTCGATTGCAACCTATATCCTGCCGGCCATGTACATCACTTCGGCCGTACTCGATTTTCCGGAGAATCGCGACGCACCGATCGCGGCCCAGGTCGCGTTCCACGCGGCGAACGGATCCGATGTGACCATGGATCTCGACTGGTTGCAGACCGGACCGCAGAGCTGGGACATTTTGGCCGACACGGATGCCGGGCAGATGGTGCTCTCGGGTGGCGGCTCGAAGCTCGCCGTCGACGGCCGTGTCGTCCATGAGGAACCGGAAGCGGAATATCCGATGCTCTACCGGCGATTTGCCGAGATTGTGCATGCCGGCGTATCCGATGTGGACCTTGCACCGCTGCAGCACGTCGCCGACGCCTTCATGCTCGGCAAGCGCAATGTGGTCGAGGCGTTTTTCGACTGAAGATCGCCAGGTGCGCCCTGACGTCAGTCGACAATCGCGATGGCAAAGCCGTCATAGCCCTTGGCGCCCCCGGTCTGGATGGCTGTGCCGTCCAGCCGTTTTTCGCCGCCGATGAAGGAAAACGCCGCGCGGGCGCCTTCGACATTGGCATCGCGGCGATCCTCATCCAGCACGGCGCCGTCACGGATGACGTTGTCGCAGACGATGACCGTCCCGGAGCGTGACAGCCGCAAGGCCCAGGACAGATAGTTCGGGTTGTTCGGCTTGTCGGCATCAATGAAGATCAGATCGAACGGGCCGGCATTCTCATTGCCGAGTGCGGCAAGTGACTGGAGCGCCGGACCGACGCGCAGTTCCACCCGGTCCGATACCCCTGCCCGCTCGAAATTCGAGCGTGCGACCTTGGCATGATGCGGATCGAGTTCGAGCGTCACGACTTTGCCGTCGGCGGGCAGTCCCCGCGCCATCCAGATGGTCGAATAGCCGCCCAGCGTGCCGATCTCGAGCGCCTTTTTCGCGCCGCCGATGCGCGCCAGCAGCGAGAGCAGTTTTCCTTGCGCCGCCGAGACATCGATCGCCGGCAGGCCATTGTCGCGGTTGGCCGCCAGAACCGCGTCGAGAACGGGATCCGCCTCGAAGAGCGAGGAGACGATGTAGTCGTCGACAGCCGTCCAGGTCTTCGTGCTCATCTGCTTTCCTCCGATCGTTGAAACGAAAAAGCCGCCGGGTTGCCCCGACGGCTTCTGTTGCCTGAGATTTCTTGCCGTCGCGCTTACTGCGCGGCGGTTGTCATGTCGGCGAGCATCGGCTCGGCCACTTCAACACCGGAGGCCTTGCGGCGCTCGTCGATGATGAGTTCGTCGCGCGAGGTGGCAATGCGCCGGATCTGGCTCATCGTGCCGCCGGTACCGGCCGGGATCAACCGGCCGACGATGACGTTTTCCTTCAAGCCCTGCAGCATGTCGGTCTTGCCGGCAACCGCGGCCTCCGTCAGCACCCTGGTCGTCTCCTGGAAGGAGGCGGCCGAGATGAAGGACGGCGTCTGCAGCGAAGCCTTGGTTATGCCCAAGAGCACCGGCTGGCCTTCAGCCGGCTTCTTGCCGTCCTCGACCAGGCGCTCGTTGACCTCTTCCAGTTCGATCACGTCGACGTGGTCGCCCGGGATGTAGGTCGAGTCGCCCTGCGTGGTGATCTCGACCTTCTGCAGCATCTGGCGAACGATCACCTCGATGTGCTTGTCGTTGATCGACACGCCCTGCAGACGGTAGACTTCCTGGATCTCGTTGACGAGGTAGGACGCAAGCGCCTCCACGCCCTTGATCGCCAGGATGTCGTGCGGCGCCGGATTGCCGTCGAGGATGTAGTCGCCCTTCTCGATGACGTCGCCGTCCTGGAGATGGAACGGCTTGCCCTTCGGGATCAGGTATTCGACCGGCTCGAGCGTCGAGTCATGCGGCTCGATAATGATGCGACGCTTGTTCTTGTAGTCGCGGCCGAAGCGGATCGTGCCGTCGATCTCGGCGATGATGGCGTGATCCTTCGGACGACGTGCCTCGAACAGTTCGGCAACACGCGGCAGACCGCCGGTGATGTCCTTGGTCTTGGCGCTTTCCATCGGGATACGCGCCAGCACGTCGCCGGGGCGAACCTGGGCACCCGGCTCGACCGAGAGAATGGCCTCGACCGAGAGCAGGAAGCGGGCATCGCCGCCCTTCGATAGCTTGCCGACCTTGCCCTTGGTGTCCAGGATGGCAATCGCAGGCTTGAGGTCGTTGCCGCGCGGCGTCGATCGCCAGTCGATGACCTCACGCTTGGTGATGCCGGTCGACTCGTCGGCCGTTTCCTGGACGGAAATACCGTCGACCAGATCCTCATACGACACCTTGCCCTCGATTTCAGTGAGGACAGGACGGGTATAGGGATCCCACTCGGCGATACGCTGGCCACGCTTCACCTTGTCGCCATCGTCCACGAAGATGCGCGAACCATAGGTGACACGGTGCGTTGCACGCTCCTTGCCGGCCTCGTCGAGGATCAGCACCGCCATGTTGCGGCCCATGACCATCTGCTGGCCGTCCGAGTTGCGCACCACGTTGCGGTTGCGGATCTCGACCTTGCCCTCATACGAGGCTTCAAGGAACGAAGAGTCCACCACCTGCGCGGTACCGCCCATGTGGAAGGTACGCATGGTGAGCTGCGTACCCGGCTCGCCGATCGACTGCGCCGCGATGACGCCGACGGCTTCGCCCTGGTTGACCGGGGTGCCACGGGCCAGATCGCGTCCGTAGCAGACCGCGCAGACGCCGATCCTGACTTCGCAGGTCAGGGCCGAGCGGATGCGGACCGACTGCACGCCGGCCTTTTCGATCTGTTCCACGTCCCGCTCGTCCATCAGCGTTCCGGCCTTGACCAGGACTTCGCCCGACACCGGATGGGTGATGTCGTCGAGCGATGTACGGCCCAGCACGCGCTGGCCAACCGAAGCGACGACCTGACCGGCATCGACGATCGGCTGCATGGTGAGGCCCTTGTCGGTGCCGCAATCCACGGAGTTGACGATGCAGTCCTGCGCCACGTCGACCAGACGACGGGTGAGGTAACCCGAGTTCGCCGTCTTCAAGGCGGTGTCGGCCAGACCCTTGCGGGCACCGTGGGTCGAGTTGAAGTACTCGAGCACGGTCAGGCCTTCCTTGAAGTTCGAGATGATCGGCGTCTCGATGATTTCACCCGAGGGCTTGGCCATCAGGCCGCGCATGCCGGCAAGCTGGCGCATCTGGGTGGGCGAGCCGCGCGCACCGGAGTGCGACATCATGTAGATCGAGTTCATGGGCTTCTGACGGCCATTGTCCTCGAACTCGACCGCCTTGATGCGGGCCATCATTTCGTCGGCGACCTTTTCCGAGCACTTGGCCCAGGCGTCGACGACCTTGTTGTACTTCTCGCCCTGCGTGATCAGACCGTCATTGTATTGCTGCTCGTACTCCTTGGCCAAAGCCTCGGTGTCCGACACCAGCTTGATCTTGGTGTCCGGGATCAGCATGTCGTCCTTGCCGAACGAGATGCCGGCACGGCACGCATGAGCAAAGCCGAGCGCCATGATGCGATCGCAGAAAATGACCGTCTCCTTCTGACCGCAATGGCGGTAGACGGTGTCGATCATCTTGGAGATGTTCTTCTTGGTCATCTCCTGGTTGGCGGTCTCGTAGGGCACGTTGACGTTCTTCGGCAGAAGTTCGCCGATGATCATGCGGCCAGGCGTGGTGTCATGGATCTTCGACACGACCTTGCCTTCGGCGTCGACCGTGCGGAAGCGACCCTTGATCTTGGCGTGCAAGGTCACGGCCTTGGTCTCGAGCGCGTGCTGGAGCTCGCCCATATCGGCAAACACCATGCCCTCGCCCGGCTCGTTCTGGTTGACGATCGAGAGGTAGTAGAGACCCAGGACCATGTCCTGGGACGGCACGATGATCGGCGCGCCGGAGGCCGGGTGCAGGATGTTGTTGGTCGACATCATCAGCACGCGGGCTTCCAACTGCGCTTCCAGCGACAGCGGCACGTGAACGGCCATCTGGTCGCCGTCGAAGTCGGCGTTGAAGGCCGTGCAGACCAGCGGGTGAAGCTGGATCGCCTTGCCTTCGATCAGGATCGGCTCGAACGCCTGGATGCCGAGGCGGTGCAGCGTCGGCGCGCGGTTCAACAGGACCGGATGCTCGCGGATGACCTCGTCGAGGATATCCCAGACTTCCGGACGCTCCTTCTCGACAAGCTTCTTCGCCTGCTTGACGGTCGAGGAGTAACCCTTGGCGTCGAGGCGGGCATAGATGAAGGGCTTGAACAGTTCGAGCGCCATCTTCTTCGGCAGGCCGCACTGATGCAGCTTGAGCTCCGGACCGGTGACGATGACCGAACGGCCGGAATAGTCGACGCGCTTGCCGAGCAGGTTCTGACGGAACCGGCCCTGCTTGCCCTTGAGCATGTCGGACAGCGACTTCAGCGGACGCTTGTTGGCACCGGTGATGACGCGGCCTCGACGGCCGTTGTCGAACAGCGCATCGACGGCTTCCTGCAGCATGCGCTTTTCATTGCGCACGATGATGCCGGGGGCGCGCAGTTCGATCAGCCGCTTCAGGCGGTTGTTGCGGTTGATCACGCGGCGATAGAGATCGTTCAGGTCGGACGTGGCGAAGCGGCCGCCGTCCAGGGGAACCAGCGGGCGCAGGTCCGGCGGGATCACCGGAACGACCTTCATGATCATCCATTCCGGACGATTGCCGGACTCCATGAAGTTCTCGACGACCTTGAGACGCTTCAGATACTTCTTCTGCTTCAGCTCGGACGTGGTCGAAGCCAGTTCCGAACGCAGGTCGCCTGCGATCTTCTCCAGATCCATGCCGGCCAGAAGGTCATGAATGGCCTCGGCGCCGATCATGGCGGTGAAGGAATCCTCGCCATATTCGTCGACGGCGATCATGTACTCTTCCTCGCTGAGCAGCTGGTGCTCCTTCAGCGCGGTGAGGCCAGGTTCGGTGACGATGTAGTTCTCGAAGTAGAGGACGCGCTCGATGTCCTTAAGGGTCATGTCGAGCAGCGTGCCGATGCGCGAGGGCAGCGACTTCAGGAACCAGATATGGGCGACCGGTGCCGCCAGCTCGATATGGCCCATGCGCTCGCGGCGGACGCGCGACAGCGTGACTTCGACGCCGCACTTCTCGCAGATGACGCCCTTGTACTTCATGCGCTTGTACTTGCCGCACAGGCACTCATAGTCCTTGATCGGGCCAAAAATGCGCGCGCAGAACAGACCGTCACGCTCCGGCTTGAAGGTGCGGTAGTTGATGGTCTCCGGCTTCTTGATCTCGCCGAACGACCAGGACAGAATCTTCTCAGGGCTGGCGAGCGATATCCGGATGGAATCGAACACCTGCGCCGGCGCCTGCGGATTGAAGAGATTCATGACCTCTTGGTTCATGCCGTTCTCCTTTTCGGGGTCCTCGAAAACCCCTTGCATCTAACGCGGGCCAAACGCCCGCTGAGTGGTCGGCCCACCGGCCGAAGAAATCGAAGCATCCGGTCGCGGGAGCCTCTCTCGCGACCGGATGTCTTGTTTACTCGGCCGCGTCGGGCAGCCGGACAGGGTTGTCGTCGAGCTTGGTGTTCTCCAATTCGACATTGAGGCCGAGAGACCGCATTTCCTTGACGAGCACGTTGAAGCTCTCGGGAATGCCTGCCTCGAACGTGTCGTCGCCACGCACGATCGCCTCGTAGACCTTGGTGCGGCCGGCGACGTCGTCCGACTTCACCGTCAGCATTTCCTGCAGCGTGTAGGCGGCGCCGTAGGCTTCCAGCGCCCAGACCTCCATCTCGCCGAAGCGCTGGCCGCCGAACTGCGCCTTGCCGCCCAGCGGCTGCTGGGTGACGAGCGAGTACGGACCGATCGAACGCGCGTGGATCTTGTCGTCCACCAGGTGGTGAAGCTTGAGCATGTAGATATAGCCCATCGTCACCTTGCGATCGAACGGCTCGCCGGTGCGGCCGTCATAGAGCTGCGACTGACCGCTGGTGTGCAGGCCCGCCTGCTCCAGCATGATGTTGATGTCAGCCTCATGCGCGCCGTCGAACACCGGGGTCGCGATGGAGACGCCGCGGCGCATCTGCTCGCTGAGGCGAACGATGCTCTCGTCGTCATACTCGCGGACCGGTTCGTTGCGGTCGTTGGCGGGCATGAAGCTTTCCAACGTCTTGCGCAGCGGCTTGATGTCGCCGGCAGCCTTATACGTGTCGATCAGCTCGCCGATCTTCCTGCCCATGCCGGCACAAGCCCAGCCCAGATGCGTTTCCAGGATCTGGCCGACATTCATGCGGCTCGGCACACCCAACGGGTTGAGCACGATATCGGCATGCGTGCCGTCCTCGAGGAAAGGCATGTCCTCGACCGGAACGATGCGCGACACGACACCCTTGTTGCCGTGACGGCCGGCCATCTTGTCGCCGGGCTGCATCTTGCGCTTCACCGCCACGAAGACCTTGACCATCTTCATGACGCCCGGAGGCATTTCGTCGCCGCGCTGCACCTTCTCGACCTTGTCCATGAAACGCTGTTCGAGCGCCTTCTTGGAATCGTCGTACTGGCCACGCAGGGCTTCCAGTTCGCTCTGGAGCTTTTCGTTCTCCACCGCAAACTGCCACCACTGCGAACGCGGGTACTCGTCGAGCGTGTCCTTGGACAGCGTCGAGCCCTTCTTGAAGCCTTTCGGTCCAGCAATCGCTTCCTTGCCGACGAGAACGTCGGAAAGACGCGCGTAGACGTTGCGGTCCAGGATCGCCTGTTCGTCGTCACGGTCCTTGGCGAGGCGTTCGATCTCCTCGCGCTCGATCGCCATGGCGCGCTCGTCCTTCTCCACACCGTGGCGATTGAACACGCGCACCTCGACGACGGTGCCGAAGGTGCCCGGAGGCATGCGCATGGAAGTGTCGCGCACGTCGGAAGCCTTTTCGCCGAAGATGGCGCGCAGAAGCTTCTCTTCCGGCGTCATCGGGCTTTCACCCTTCGGCGTGATCTTGCCGACCAGGATGTCGCCCGGCTGAACTTCGGCGCCGATATAGACGATGCCGGCTTCGTCGAGGTTCTTCAGCGCTTCTTCCGAGACGTTGGGAATGTCGCGCGTGATTTCCTCGGGACCGAGCTTGGTATCGCGCGCCATGACCTCGAACTCCTCGATGTGGATCGAGGTGAAGACGTCGTCGGCGACGATGCGCTCGGACAAGAGGATGGAGTCCTCGTAGTTGTAGCCGTTCCAAGGCATGAACGCGACCAGCACGTTGCGGCCGAGCGCCAGATCACCGAGTTCGGTCGACGGACCGTCGGCGATGATGTCGCCCTTGTTGACCCGATCACCCATGCGCACCAGCGGACGCTGATTGATGCAGGTGTTCTGGTTCGAACGCTGGAACTTCATCAGCCGGTAGATGTCGACGCCGGACTTGCCCGGGTCGAGATCCTCGGTGGCGCGGATAACGATACGCGTCGCGTCCACCTGGTCGACGATGCCGCCGCGGCGGGCGCCGATGGCGGCGCCCGAGTCACGGGCGACGATCGGCTCCATGCCGGTGCCGACGAACGGCGCTTCGGCGCGCACCAGCGGCACGGCCTGACGCTGCATGTTCGAGCCCATCAGAGCGCGGTTGGCGTCGTCGTTCTCGAGGAACGGGATGAGCGCCGCGGCAACAGACACCATCTGCTTGGGCGACACGTCCATCAGGTCGACGTTTTCGCGCGGCGCCATCATCACTTCGCCGGCGCTGCGGCAAATGACGAACTCGTCGACGAAGCCGCCGTTCTTGTCGAGCTCGGCATTGGCCTGCGCGACATGGTGCTTGGCCTCTTCCATCGCCGAGAGATAGACGACCTCATTGGTCAGCTTGCCGTCGACGATCTTGCGGTAGGGGCTTTCGATGAAGCCGTACTTGTTGACGCGCGCGAAAGTCGCCAGCGAGTTGATCAGACCGATATTCGGGCCTTCCGGCGTCTCGATCGGGCAGATGCGGCCGTAATGCGTCGGGTGCACGTCGCGCACTTCGAAGCCGGCACGCTCGCGGGTCAGACCGCCCGGTCCAAGCGCCGAGAGACGACGCTTGTGGGTGATCTCCGACAGCGGATTGGTCTGGTCCATGAACTGCGACAGCTGCGAGGAACCGAAGAACTCGCGCACGGCGGCGGCCGCCGGCTTGGCGTTGATCAGGTCCTGCGGCATGACGGTGTCGATCTCGATCGAGGACATGCGTTCCTTGATCGCGCGCTCCATGCGAAGCAGGCCGACGCGGTACTGGTTTTCCATCAGCTCGCCGACCGAACGCACGCGGCGGTTGCCGAGATTGTCGATGTCGTCGATCTCGCCCTTGCCGTCACGCAGTTCGACCAGCGTCCTGACCACGGCCAGGATGTCGTCCTTGCGCAGCACGCGCACGGTGTCCTCGGCCTTGAGCTCCAGGCGCATGTTCATCTTGACGCGGCCAACGGCGGACAGGTCGTAGCGCTCGCTGTCGAAGAACAGCGAGTTGAACATGGCTTCGGCGGTCTCAAGCGTCGGCGGCTCGCCCGGGCGCATGACACGGTAGATGTCGAACAGCGCGTCCTGGCGGCTCTCGTTCTTGTCGACGGCGAGCGTATTGCGGATATAGGCGCCGACATTGACATGGTCGATGTCGAGGACCTGGATCTCCTGCTCGCCGGTGCCGAGCAGCACCTTGAGCGTCTTGTCGTCGATCTCGTCGCCGGCCTCGAGGAAAATCTCACCGGTGGCATAATTGACGATGTCCTCGGCCAGGTAGTTGCCGAGCAGATCCTCGTCGGTCGCCTTGATCGCCTTGAGGCCCTTCTCGCCGAGCTGACGCGCCTGGCGGGCGGTGATCTTCTTGCCCGCCTCGACGACGATCTCGCCGGTGTCGGCATCGACCAGGTCGCCGACGGCCTTGAGGCCGCGGAAACGCTCGACGTTGAACGGAATGCGCCAATGGTCGCCGGCGCGCTTGTAGGTGATCTTGTTGTAGAAGGTCGACAGTATCTCCTCGCCGTCCATGCCGAGCGCCATCAGCAGCGACGTCACGGGGATCTTGCGGCGGCGGTCGATGCGGGCGTGGACGACGTCCTTGGAATCGAACTCGATGTCAAGCCACGAGCCACGATAGGGGATGACACGGGCGGCAAACAGAAGCTTGCCCGACGAGTGCGACTTGCCCTTGTCGTGATCGAAGAAGACGCCCGGCGAGCGATGCATCTGCGAGACGATGACGCGCTCGGTGCCATTGACGATGAAGGTGCCGTTCAAGGTCATGAGCGGCATGTCGCCCATGTAGACGTCCTGCTCCTTGATGTCCTTGATCGACTTGGCACCGGTATCCTCGTCGATATCGAACACGATGAGGCGCAGCGTCACCTTCAGCGGCGCGGCATAGGTCAGGTCGCGCTGACGGCATTCGTCAACGTCGAATTTCGGTCCTTCGAACTCGTACTTCACGAACTCCAGCATGGAGGAGCCGGAAAAATCGGAGATCGGGAAGACCGACTTGAAAACAGCCTGCAGCCCTTCGTCCGGACGTCCGCCCTTGGGCTCGTCCACCATCAGGAACTGGTCATAGGATGCCTTCTGAACCTCGATGAGGTTCGGCATCTCCGCAACTTCCGGGATCTTTCCGAAAAACTTGCGTACGCGTCTGCGGCCATTGAAAGTCTGGGTCTGGGCCATCGTCGCTCCTTAGCTCTAAACTCGGGACGAACCTCGCCGCGGTTCGTCTTGCATACTGAGCCACCTGGCCGGCGGCTCTCTGTCTGTTCTCCGGCCGCCTTTTCCAATTACTTGGCGGCTACCGGCTAAAACGGGAGAAAACCCGTTTCCTGAAGGCCGGTTTACGGCCCTCAGGAAAGAGGTTTTCGTACATCTCGCGTCACGCAGCCTCCCCTGGTCACCCAAGGGAGTGGCGGACGGCGCGAGGCCGCCCGCCGCTTTTACGCTTACTTCAGGTCGACCTTGGCGCCGGCTGCTTCCAGCTGGGCCTTGAACTTGTCGGCGTCGGCCTTGGAAACGCCTTCCTTGACCGGCTTCGGAGCCGCTTCGACCAGGTCCTTGGCTTCCTTGAGGCCAAGACCGGTGATGGCGCGGACTTCCTTGATGACGTTGATCTTCTGAGCGCCGGCGTCGGTGAGGACGACGTCGAATTCCGTCTTTTCCTCGACGGGGGCAGCAGCAGCGGCAGCGCCGCCAGCAGCGGCAACCGCGACCGGAGCAGCAGCCGAAACGCCCCACTTTTCTTCCAGAAGCTTCGACAGCTCAGCCGCCTCGAGGACGGTCAGCTTCGAAAGGTCGTCTACGATCTTTGCGAGATCAGCCATTGTTGTATTCCTTCGTTAGGTTCGAACGTGTGTTTTTGATAGCGAGGAACGGCCTCATGCCGCCTCGTCCTTCCGGGCGTAAGCGCCGATGACGCGCGCGACCGAGGCCGCTGGCGCATTGACGATCTGGGCGATCCGGGTTGCCGGCGTGGCGATCATGCCAACCAGCCTGGCGCGCAGCTCATCGAGCGACGGAAGTGTGGCGAGTGCCTTCACACCGTCGGCGTTGAGCGAGGTGGTGCCCATTGCGCCGCCGAGAATGACGAGCTTGTCATTCCCCTTGGCGAAATCGGACGCGACCTTCGGCGCCGCAATCGGATCCTCCGAATAGGCGATCAGCGTCTGCCCCTTGAACAGGTCGATGATCGATGCGGAGTCCGTGCCCTGAAGAGCGATTTTGGCGAGACGGTTCTTCGCGACTTTAACGGTGCCACCGGCGGCGCGCATTTTCGACCGAAGGTCGTTCATTTGCGCGACGGTGATACCGGCATAGTGGGCCACGACGACTGAACCTGCGCCCGAAAACGCATCATTCAGGCCCGTGACGAGTTCGCGTTTTTCCGCTCTGTCCACTGCCTATCTCCAGTTGACCCCTGCCCCGTCAATGGGAACATTCCCATTTGCGAGGACAGGCGTCGGGTTGCCTTTTTGCCGGCCGGGCCATCCAGTAACGGATCTCCCGAACGACGCTCGAGGATCCTGCCCCCTTTCGCCACATCGACGGTCAAGCCGGCGATGCGCAGACAAAAGGCAAACACGGTTCGAACCTTTCATTGGAGCTTGTCGCTCCGTTGTCCGGTTTTCACCCGTCTCATGCAGGCCCACATGAATTAAGGCCCTCCTCTTGAATCAAGACTCGGGCCGCCCGCAATCTCGGACAGGATGTCCGGAAGCCTTCCGGCTTCCGGTACCGGGCCCAGGATAAATCCAAGGCCCGGAATTCAGTCACGGATCAGCCTTCGCGAGGCCGATCCAAATGGTCTAATCAGGACGCGGCGAGCGTCGAGACGTCGAGCTTGAGGCCCGGGCCCATCGTCGAGGTGACAGACACCTTCTTGACGTAGTTGCCCTTGGCGCCAGCCGGCTTTGCCTTGGTCACCGCATCGGCGAAGGCACGGATGTTCTCTTCCAGCGCCTTGACGTCGAACGAGACCTTGCCGACGCCGGCATGAACGATGCCGGCCTTCTCGACGCGGAACTCGACCGCGCCACCCTTGGAGGCCTTGACGGCCGCGGCGACATCGGTGGTGACGGTGCCGACCTTCGGGTTCGGCATCATGCCGCGCGGGCCGAGCACCTTACCGAGGCGGCCGACGAGCGGCATCATGTCCGGCGTGGCGATGCAGCGATCGAAATCGATCGTGCCCTTCTGGACGATGTCGACCAGATCCTCGGCACCGACGATGTCGGCGCCGGCGGCCTTGGCCTCTTCAGCCTTGTCGCCACGGGCGAACACGGCGACACGGACCGAGCGGCCGGTGCCATTCGGCAGATTGACCACGCCGCGGACCATCTGGTCGGCATGACGCGGGTCGACGCCGAGGTTCATGGCGACTTCGACGGTCTCGTCGAACTTCACCGAGGAGCGATCCTTGAGCAGCTTCAGCGCGTCAGCGAGCGCGTAAGCCTTGTTGGGATCGATGCCTTCACGGGTCTTCGATACACGCTTTGCAATCTTTGCCATGATCTCAGCCCACCACTTCCAGACCCATCGAGCGGGCGGAGCCCTCGACCATACGCATGGCCGCTTCGACGTCGTTCGCGTTCAGATCCTTCATCTTGGCAGTCGCGATTTCGCGAACCTTGTCGCGCGAAACGGTGCCGGCCTTGACCTTGCCCGGCTCCTTCGAGCCCGACTTCAGGTTCGCGGCCTTCTTCAGGAAGTAGCTCACCGGCGGCGTCTTCATGACGAAGGTGAACGACTTGTCCTGGTAATAGGTGATGACGACCGGAACCGGCGATCCCTTTTCCATTTCCTGGGTCTGCGCGTTGAACGCCTTGCAGAACTCCATGATGTTGATGCCGCGCTGACCAAGCGCCGGGCCGATCGGGGGCGACGGCGTAGCCGATCCCGCGGAGACCTGGAGCTTGAGCTGGCCTGCAATTTTCTTAGCCATCTCTTTTCCTGCCTTTGTCTATGCCGGCCCCACTATGGGAAACACCGGCGGTTGCAGTCTGGTGGTGCGGTTCTTGCGGCCGGCTAAAGCCGCCTTCGCCTCCCACCGTTCTCAGGCCACGCGCTTCCGCGCCGCCTCCCCTGACCGCCGAACCGACGCCAGGGATTTCGGATCAGCCCTTTTCGACCTGTCCGAATTCCAGATCTACAGGCACGGCGCGCCCGAAGATCGAAACTTCCACCTTGAGCCGCGCCCGCTCCTCGTCCACTTCCTGGACGAAACCGTTGAACGACGCGAAGGGACCATCCGAAACGCGGATCGCCTCGCCGATCTCGAAGGTGACCGAGGGCTTCGGCCGCTCGACGCCTTCCTGCACCTGGTTCAGGATGCGCTGCGCTTCCGCCTCGGTGATCGGCACCGGCTTGGAGTCCCCGAGGAACCCGGTGACCTTCGGCGTGTTCTTGACCAGCGAGAACACGGCGTCGGTCAGGTTGGCCTTCAGGAGCACATAGCCCGGGAAGAACTTGCGCTCGGCGTCGACCTTGCGGCCGCGACGAACCTCGACGACCTTCTCGGTCGGCACCACGATCTGCTCGATATCGGCGGACAGGCCCTTCTGCTTGGCCTTGTTCTCGATGTCCTCGGCGACCTTCTTCTCGAAGTTCGAATAGGCGTGGACGATGTACCAGCGCGTAGCCATTTTTACGACTTCTCCGTAATCGCCGGACTTAGCGTCCAATGCCCAGAATCTGCTCGACCGCGAGGCCCATGAGCTGATCCGCGGTGAAGAAGAAGATCATCGCGATCACAGCAAAAGCCAGGACCATGACCGTCGAGATCATCGTCTCGCGGCGCGACGGCCAAGTCACCTTGGCTGTCTCCGCGCGCACCTGCTGGAGAAAGACGAAAGGATTTGTGGTTTTCGAAGCCATATGCCGCCTGTCTTCAAGACCCGTTGGCCGGGCCCCCTGGATGATCCCGCTGACCGGGACGTGCCGCCTGAGCCCAATCTCGCGCCGAATCAGCGCAATCATTTCGCCCATGCAAATCAGACGCGTAAAGCCGGCTTCCCAGCTTCACGCGTCGCGTGTCTGTTCCATCTACATAAAACCGATTCTTGATCCACGCAAGTGGCAAGTGTCCGCTTTATGACCAAACGCCGCCTCGGAACCATCCAGTCGTTCCGTCCCGGCTATGGCGCCCTTATGCCCCAATCGGGCTAATATGGCAAGCGGGTCGCCGATTTTCAAAGGCCGCCCGCAAAAATCGTTGTGATGCCATCTTGGAAAATGGCACGGGCAGCAGGGCTCGAACCTGCGGTTTTGGAGACCGAATAGCCTTCACTCATCCGATTGTTTTACCAGCAATTTACGACATATCGGCATTCGATGTGCAAAGATTTGTGTAAGAAATCGTCAATCCAAATGCCTGCTACGCGGCGCGTTCAGTAAATCCTGGCGGCACGATCGGTGGGGCGGGAGGTAGAAGGGACACGGCGGGCGCAAGCTTTCCCGACAGCTTGCCCTCAAAGTCCGGCAATGTCGTTGGCATGCCCGATGTGAGCGCCTTCACCACATCATCCAGCGTGGTGAAGATCGTTTGGTCAATGACAAGGGTTGCCTCGGTAACTATTTGAAGAACTTGGCGCACCGCGCCGGATGATGATGAGAGCTACGTCTACGCTATAGCCCTCCTGTAAGCCGATGCGAATTCCGCATGAACGGCTGGCCGGATAGGCCGGGATTGGAACGTGAACGAAAGCTATGTTCTGAAATCAGAGTGTTGCGTCTACAGGCGCGTTACTGCTCCCAAGTCGGCGGCGTCCCGATCTGTTCGCGCAATGCTGTCATGAACGCACCAAGTTTTGCGGATGGCTTGGCGAGTGCCCGCAGTAGATAAATGCCGGTGGGGCGCCTGTTCCAACTCTCGCCGCCAAGGCCAAGGCGGATCAGCGCTCCGCTTCGCACGTCTGGACCAACAACCCAGTCCGCCAATAGGCCAATACCCATGCCTACGAGTGTGGCCAAGCGCATGGCCTCGAAATCGTCCGAGCGAAAAGCAACTCTGTCCAGCGCATCGCTACCCGCAGGGCGGCCCAGCACATCGCTCCAGCCGAGAAGGTCAGCGCCATGCAGTTTGTCGATGAGCGCATGTTTTGAGAGCGAGGCCACGTCCGCAGGCGTCCCTTTGCTGTCCAAATAAGAAGGACTAGCGACCAGAAGCCGCTTCTGGTCGGCGAGTTTGGTGGCGATCAAGCTGCTGTCGGATAATTCGCCGATGCGGATCACGGCATCGAAACGGTCCGCAACAGGATCGGCGAGTTTTTCAGTGAGATCAATTTCTGCCGTGATAGCGGAGTGCTCTGCCATCAACGATCCAAGGGCCGGAATTACATAGCGCCTCCCGAATGTAGGAAAGCAGGCTATCCGCACCACCCCTGCTATTGCGCCATCAAAGGCAGCGATTTCCGCCCGTGTATCGGCCAGCGCATCCAGAAGATGCTGCGCGCGCTCAAACAGCCTTTGACCGGCATCGGTCAGCGCCAAGGCGCGAGTGGAGCGGATGAGGAGCGGTACGCCCAGGCTCTCCTCCATGGCTCCGATCTGACGCATGATGGCGGATGGGGTCACCGCCCGGCGCCGCGCTGCACTGGAGAAGCTGCCGCCGCGGACGACATCGACAAAAATGGCCATCTGCTCGGCGAAACGAGGATCGGTCATTTGTGCGGCCAGCGCAAAACGGTTTGAAAGACAGCGGACATTATCATCGGCGCACCGGCAGCGCATATTTTCTCGCGTCGGGCGGGATGCTTCCGCCCCCAAAACCGAAGGAAAAACACATGGTTGCCGTTCTCGAAGACCGTATTCTGTCGCGGTCTGCCTATAGCGCCGAGATCGATGTGCCGCTAGAGGCTATCGACATCGCCGATTGGCTGTTCACCCTGCCGGAAGCCGAATACCAGCGCTGCTGCGTTCCTGACCATATCGCGGCCGGTGTTACCACGACGGATGATGGTCGCCGCATGTCCATCAATGTCGAGCAAATCGGCTCGGGCCTGGTCGTCCAGCATTATATCGCCGAGGTTGCCGAGAAGAACTATTGCCGGATGAATTCGATCTCCGATGTCTTCACCGCCAATGGCCGCACCCAGGTCAATGTGGTGTGGGAATTGATCGCTGAAGCCATGGACGACGGGCGCACCCGCTACACCAATCGCGTCACTGCGCATCCCACCGATGCGTTCATGGCTTTCCTCGCTGAACATGGCCTCTCCTATGAAGATGCCGCCAAGGCACGCCAAGACGCGGGTGGCGATCACAACAGCCGCGAAACCCCTATGTTTGCCGCCAGCATTGCCCGGCGCGCGCTTGCCAACCGCAAATAAGGTTCAGAGCCATGCGCGCTATCGTCTATGAAGAGTTCGGTGCGGCAGAGGTTCTGCATGTGGCCGAGGTTCCTGTACCCCACATCCGTCCCACCGATCTTTTGGTCAAGGTTGCTGCGGCGGGTGTCAATCGCGCCGATCTCCTGCAGCGCACCGGCTTTTACGGCGCGCAACACTTCGGCGAGAGTCCGCTTCTCGGGTTGGAAGTGGCGGGCGAGGTGATTGCAGTCGGCGATGCCGTAACAGACGTCGAGATTGGCGCGCGGGTGATGGCGATTGTCGGCGGCGGCGGTTACGGCGAGATTGCCCGCGTCGATCGCGCCATGGCGGCGCCCATTCCAGAGAGTATGCCCTTTCACGAAGCGGCGGCGGTGATGGAATCCTTTGTTACCGCCGTCGAGGCGGTTTCAAATCTGGCTCAAATCAACACCGGCCAAAAGGTGCTTGTCCATAGTGCGGCGGGCGGGATCGGCTCGGCTGCTGTACAGGTTGCCCATAGTTCGGGAGCGGTGGTGTATGCCACCGCATCCGCGTCCCGCCACGATGATGTGCTGAGCATTGGCGCAGATGTCGTCATCGATTACCGGACCGGCGATTTCGAAGCCGAGATTGCCGCGCGCACAGGCGGCACAGGAGTGGATGCGGTGATTGATTTTGTTGGCGGCGACTATCTCGCCAAGAATTTGCGCAGCCTGAGGCCGGGCGGGGTACTGGTGCAGGTAGGCATCTTGAGCGGCCAGAATGATGCTGTCATTCCGCTCAATCTTGTTCTGCACAATCATCTGCGTCTCGTCGGCACGGTCATGAAGTCACGCACAGCCGCAGAGAAGCGGGCCATGGTCCAACGCTTCGCGGCGCTCGCCTTGCCGCTATTCGCAGCGGGGAGACTGCGTCCCTTGATTGATCACGTATTCCCGCTCGCCGAAGCCGCAGACGCCCACCGCCGGGTGGAAGCGGGCGGCGGCTTCGGCAAGATTGTGCTGACGCTGTGAGCCCCCACAATCTCGCGGCGGAGACCGTGTTCGCTCAGTGACATGAATGCTTCTAACCAACTGAAAAGATTGGTGGCGGTACAGGATTCGAACCTGTGACCCTACCGTGTGAACGTCGAGCAGTGCCAAATCGGGCTGTCGTTGCGCCGATAGACGTGAACTTTGCCTTCCAGAATCGAGTGTTTTTCCGCCCACCCGCAAGACACTCCCTGCGCGCGTCCAAGTTTGTGCAAGATGTGTACGGCTAGTTTCGGCTTCCTCGCCCAGCAAGGCGATTTGTAAGTGCCTGATTTCCCTTAGAAAATGGCACGGGCAGCAGGGCTCGAACCTACGACCTGCGGTTTTGGAGACCGCCGCTCTACCAACTGAGCTATGCCCGTACACGTGCGCCTCGGCGCAGGCGCTTCCTAAAAGCTTCCGCACGCTCTGTAAAGAGTGGTTTGCAAGCAAACATGCCTTAACCCCTGCGCCAGAAATCGGGATAGTCGACGACCAGCCCCTCGGCATCGATCTCCAGCTCCCGCCTGAAGTCGCTCGCGCGCGATTCATAGAGGTAGCGCCTGCCCTCTTCGAGGCACGTGTAACGCTGCGGGTTGCGCACGACAGTGAGTGCCGGGAAATCGATGAAGGCAGTGGCGATCTCGGCACTCTGCCCGGCCGAAAGCGCCAGGCGGCGGATCGGCAGCGTGTTGGTAAAGGGCGTGACGGTGAGGTCGGGTTCGAGCACGCCCGCCAGCTCGGGCATCGGCAGGCCGTCCCTGGTCCAATGACCATCGCCATCGGAGGCCAGGACAAGCGTCCGGCCATCGCCGATCATATCGACCGTGACACTCTTCGCGTGCCAGCCGGCATCGCAGGTAATGCGGTAGCGGACCGCAAATGGCGTCTCGCCCGAGCAGATGACGACTGAATCGGCCAGGAACCGGCCCGCTTGCTCCCCCAGCACAAGATGTTCGAAGCCCGGTCCATCCCACTCGCGCCAGCGCACGATCTTGGCATCTTGCGGCATCAATCATCGACCTCCCTGGCAAGCGGAAGCTATTTTGCGTCCGGCACCCGGTACGGCCCGCCAGGCACTCCCCAGCCCCAGGCGGGCATCGGTTCGGCCTCGGGATCGCAGGTCTCGCCGAGATTGGAATTCATCTTGGCCAGTCGAGACCCCCATTCGACGTAGCCCATGAAGGCGGAACGGAATTCTGGATCGTCCGGCAGGCCGACCTGATCCGCCGCGTCGGCGAGAAGATTGATCCAGCGGCGGCGCTGCTCCTCGGTCAAATGCTTGCCCAGATGATGCATGACCATTTCGCGGTGGCCGCCGAATTCCTCGCTGTAGGTTTTCGGTCCGCCGAAGACCTCGCCGATGAAGGCGGCGACATGGGCCGGGTGATCCGGCGACATGTGTTTGAACACCGGGCCAACGACCGGATCCTTTGCCACCTTGTCGTAGAAGGTTTGCGTCAGCCGGTTCAGCGCCTCGCTGCCGCCGGCCCATTCGTAGAGTGTCGGAACGTCCTGGCTCATTCTCGATCCTTCGCCGGCCCCGCAGCCGCGACGATAGCGGAAATCGAGCATGGCTCAACCTGCCTCGATGGGCAGTTTGCCAACGTCGCCGTGCTCTACAGCTTGGCAGGCGCATCAGCCTGTGCATTGGCGGCTGGCAGGCCTTGGCAATTGTCGGGCTTGGCAATGGCCTTGCAAACCGTGGAGCCGGTCAGCGCGTCGACCGATTGCGGTCCCGTTGTCAGTCCAGCCTTCAGCATCGTGTCCGGGTCAAGTTGCCCCTCGGACGAGCGTCGCTCGATCGCCGCGAACAGAGCGGGACCGATCGCCATCTCGTTGAGATACGCCTTGACCACCAGCTTCTGTCCCATCGGATACAGGCTGAGCCGCGCCCGGGGCCCGACAAGCCGTCTGGCACCGCCGGCGACCATGAGCGCACAGGCAGAATCACACTCCACCCCGGCATCGATGGTCAATCCCGCATAGGCTCCCTGCGTGGCCAGGCAATTCCACGCGCCGGGGTCGCAGTCGACGAAATCGGTCCGGGCAACGGCGATGTCGAGCTTTCTTTCATGGATAAGTCGTCCCATTGCGAGAGCGCTGGGCAGGTCGCCACCGCGTGAACTGATGACGACAGGCAGCCGCCGATGGCCAAGCGTGGCCAGCAACTGCCGCAGTTTCCGCGGCGTCTGGTTCGTTATCGCACCTTCCGCCGATATCCATTCCGGACAGTCGGGATTGCACAGCGGGTTGCTGCCGCGAACCACGATGAAGCGCATGTCCCCGCCGGCCTTCGCGGTGTCCGGTTGAACGGGTCCGGCAGTCATGGATTTTTCCGCGGCCGATGGCGTCGTCTTGTTTGCAGGTCCAGCTATCTCCCGGCAGTTCGTGGCCGGCCGGTTCAGCCTGCACAGGCTTGCCGTGGTCAACAAATCTACCGCGTCCCGGCTGGTGACCAGCTTCATCGTCAACATGGCGTCGAGCGGAATCTGACGAATCTCGCTCGCCGGCGTGGCCTTCATGATTTCCAGCACGCCATCGCCTATACCCATTTCCCTCAGGTACACCGAAAGCGTCTTCTCGACGGTCCCGCTCATCTCGTAGGTTTTGTAGCTGCCTGCGTTTTTACGGCTGACCACCTTGGTGCTGATGATCTTCTTCTTGCCGTTCACGATCCGGTACGTGGTCCGGTAGAGCAGCCTCTCGCGGTGGAACGTGGTGGTGATCTGGTGGACGCCGAGATAGCCGTAATCTCCAACCACGCGGCGGACACCGCCGGAAAACATCAATGGACAGGCCGAATTGCACATGGCTCCGTCGTCATAGGCCACCCCGAAATAGTCGGCACCCTTGCCCTTGTTGTCCTCGCAGTCGCCCATTGCCGGCTGGCAACCGGAAAAAACCGTCACGCCGACGGCGATATCGAGCTTGTTCTTGCGGATCATCCGGCCCAGGGCCAGCGCCGCATCGACATTACCGCCGGGCGAATTGACGACCACCGGCAATTGCCTTCCCTTGAGCGCCTTGAGCGTGCGCTTGAGGAGCGACGGCGTGTCCGCCGCGATGGTGCCGTCCGCCGATATCCATTCAGGACAGTTGGGTTCGCATCCCGGAGCGTTGCTGCGCACGACGACGAAGCGCATCGGCGGGATTTCGGGAGGCCCATCTTCCGCTTGCGCTGTCACAACAGGCAGAGCCATGGCGACGACGAGGCAAACCAGTGCCCACAACCGCCATGCCTTCCCATCGAAACGGCGCCTTGAGACCACTGTTGGCAAAGCTCCCTTGGTGCAACCTATACTAGTTGCAGCCATGACGCTTGCAACAGCTTTGAGAGGCCGTCGCAATACTTGCGCTGCCAAGCGCACGAAACGAAAAAAGGGCGGCCCCGAGGCCGCCCTTTCCTTGTCGAACCGGCAGCAGCCGGTCTCGATTATTCCTTGATGGTGACGACGATGCCGGCACCGACGGTGCGGCCGCCTTCACGGATGGCGAAGCGCAGCTTCTCTTCCATGGCGATCGGCACGATCAGCTCGACATCGACCGTGATGTTGTCGCCGGGCATCACCATCTCGGTGCCTTCCGGCAGCGACACGATGCCGGTCACGTCGGTCGTGCGGAAGTAGAACTGCGGACGGTAGTTGGTGAAGAACGGCGTGTGACGGCCACCTTCGTCCTTGGTCAGGATGTAGGCTTCGGCCACGAACTTCTTGTGCGGCTTCACCGTGCCCGGCTTGGCCAGAACCTGGCCGCGCTCGACACCTTCACGATCAACGCCGCGCAGCAGCGCGCCGATGTTGTCGCCAGCCTGGCCCTGATCGAGCAGCTTGCGGAACATTTCCACGCCCGTGCAGGTCGTCTTGGTCGTCGGACGGATGCCGATGATTTCCAGTTCCTCGCCGACCTTGACCACGCCGCGCTCGACGCGGCCGGTCACGACCGTGCCACGGCCCGAGATCGAGAACACGTCCTCGATCGGCATCAGGAACGGCTTGTCGAGCGGACGAACCGGCGTCGGGATGTAGGCGTCGACCTGAGCCATCAGCTCGCGGATCGCGTCCTCGCCGATCGTCTTGTTCGAATCTTCGAGTGCGGCAAGCGCCGAACCCTTGACGATCGGAATGTCGTCGCCGGGGAATTCGTTCTTCGACAGCAACTCGCGAACCTCGAGCTCGACCAGTTCGAGCAGCTCGGCGTCGTCGACCTGGTCGACCTTGTTCAGGAATACCACGATCGACGGCACGCCGACCTGACGGGCAAGCAGGATGTGCTCGCGGGTCTGCGGCATCGGGCCGTCGGCGGCCGACACGACCAGGATCGCGCCGTCCATCTGCGCGGCGCCGGTGATCATGTTCTTCACATAATCGGCGTGGCCGGGGCAGTCGACATGCGCGTAGTGGCGGTTCTCGGTCTCGTATTCGACGTGAGCCGTCGAGATCGTGATGCCGCGCGCCTTCTCTTCCGGCGCCGCGTCGATCTGGTCATAGCGCTTGTATTCGCCAAAATACTTGGTGATCGCAGCCGTCAGCGACGTCTTGCCGTGATCGACGTGACCAATCGTGCCGATGTTCACATGAGGCTTAGTGCGCTCGAATTTACCTTTTGCCATT
>NZ_SRTV01000001.1:1652619-1666445 GCF_004792025.1 Mesorhizobium sp. M8A.F.Ca.ET.181.01.1.1
TCATAGCGCTTGTATTCGCCAAAATACTTGGTGATCGCAGCCGTCAGCGACGTCTTGCCGTGATCGACGTGACCAATCGTGCCGATGTTCACATGAGGCTTAGTGCGCTCGAATTTACCTTTTGCCATAGTCTCTTTCCTTGGACGGCCTGGACCTTCAGTTCAGTCGAATGCGGGGCGATTAGCGAGAAAGGCCAAAAAACACAAGCGTCTTTTGCCCAGGCGCCATCTCACTCGGCCAGAACCCATGATCCGATTGCGGGGATATGACACGGATATAGGGACGCGACGTTGAAAATGGAATGGGCGAAGGCCGACGGAGCAACACGGGGATTCGTGCGGCTTCTACATCCGTCACTGTCGGGTTTGTCGGCGGTCCATGGCCCATTGCGGCAGCGATCCGCGTCTGATTTCCTGCGCAGATGCATTTCATCCCGACTGCCATTCGCGGCCCGCTGTTCATGATCGTCTCGACCGGGTCGTATCTGGTCAACGACACGATGATGAAGCTCGCCACTGCCGGCTTGCCGTCCTACGAAGTGCTCTTCCTGCGTGGTGCCGCGGCAACGCTGTGGGGCTTTCCGCTGTTGTTTGCGCTCGGCTACGGCAAGCAAGTCCCTCTGATCTTCGACAAGCGAGTGCTGGGAAGGAACCTGCTCGAGTTGGCGGCGATCCTCTGTTACGTCGTCGCGCTCGCCAACATGCAGATCGCCGATTCCACCGCGCTGGGGCAGATCACGCCGCTCCTGATGCTGGTCGGATCCTCGATCCTGTTTGGCGAGCGTATCGGCGGCCAACGCATGGCGCTGATCGGGCTCGGCTTCATCGGCGCGCTGATGGTGGCGCAGCCGACCATGCAAGGCATTTCGGTCTACGCCTTGCTGGCGCTCGGCAACGCGACATTCGCCGCCGCCCGCGATCTGGCCGGCCGCAAGATCACCGCCGAAGTGCCAGGAATGATCGTGGCGATCTCGGCGGTCGTCGTGGTCCTGATCGGCGCCGGCACCGCGCATCTGGTTTCCGAGCGCTGGGTGGCGCCGGAGGCGCATCACCTGCTGCTGATGGCGGGAGCCGGTTTCTTCCTGATCTTCGGCCACTTCTTCATCTTCATGGCCTACCGCGTCGGGCCGACCGGAGCGGTAGCGCCGTTCTACTACTGCTTCACGGTCTGGGCCGTCATTTCCGGCCTGCTGGTGTTTGGGCAATTCCCCAATGCACTGGCGGTCTGCGGCATCCTGCTGGTCGTCTGCAGCGGGCTGACCATCGTGTCGCTGGACCAGCGCAAGCGTCGGCTGGCCGTGGTCGCCTGATCCGCGGCGGCACGCCGGCATATGGCTTCCGATGCCGTGAGCGCAGGCAGCACCGACGGCGGATTATCGCAATTCGGGATTCGGCAGAGCTGGTAGTCTGCCGACGCCTAGATGGTCCGCTTGCCCGAGAACTGATGATAGGCCCACAACACCACGACGGCACCCACGACCGCGACGATCAAGCTGTAGATGTTGAGGCCGGTGACGCCCGAAGCACCGAAGGCACTGAAGATCAGGCCGCCGACAATGGCACCGACAATGCCGAGCACGATATCCATGATCATGCCCTGACCGGTCTTGTTGACGATCTTGCTGCCGATGAAGCCGGCGATGACGCCGAGAATGATCCAGCTGATGATACCCATTTTTTTCCTCTCCATCCCCCGCCAACCCGACATTTTCATATGAATGTCAAAACCACAAGCCAGCTTGAAATTCCGCCCGATTGCGCCATTGTTGACGATGGGCAGGGCTTGGCCAGATGGAGGATCCACTATGGGACTTTTTGACAACGCCGTTCCCGGCGGCAACATCACCAAACCGCTGATGATCGCGCTCGGTGCGCTGCTGGTCGGAAAGATGCTGAGCGGCAGAAGCGCCGAACAGCCGGACCAGCCTCAAGCACCCGTGCCGGCCGATCCCACTGCCGCCGGAACCGCATCTGGTGACGGCGGCCTGCTCGGCGGACTGGGCGGCCTGCTCGACAAGCTCAAGAATGCCGGCCATGGCAATGTCGCCGACTCGTGGGTCGGCACCGGGCAGAACCAATCGATCAACCCCAATGAGCTGGGCAACGCGATCGGACCGCAAGTCATTCGCGAGATCGCCCAACGGACGGGGCTCGACGAACAGGAGCTGCTCAAGCAACTATCGGCTGCCTTGCCCGGCATCGTCGACAAGCTGACGCCGAACGGCCAGGTGCCGCAGCAGCACCAGGTCGCGTCCGCGTTCAACGGCTAGCGCGGCGCACGCCAATGCCTGAAGCGCTGCGCGCCTGCCGCGCAGTGTTTCGGCTTGCCGATGTGTAGCTGAAAATCTGGAGCGGGTAGCGGGAATCGAACCCGCACCAAGAGCTTGGAAGGCTCATGTGATACCATTTCACCATACCCGCGCACGCACGCCCTAGCTATTCGACAAGGTTGCGAAGGTCAAGAAGCTCTCGCGACCCAATCGACATTGCAGGCCAGGCCCGATGGCTGGAGGCAAGTCGTAGGCATCGAATGCCTGGCAGACGACCGGCAAGTCAGACCCAGTTCGAGAGAACCGTCTCCATCTCGACCGTCTCCACCTGCTGTGCGAACCGTTGGTGATAAACGGTCAACAGCGCGTCATGCGTGGCATCGGAAGAACTGCACAGCGCGTCCGTAACGAGAACCACGCGATAGCCGAAATCGATCGCTCCGAGCACCGTAGCCAGAACGCACACGTCGGTTTCGCCGCCGGTGATGACCAGCGTGTCGATGTCGCGTTCGTTCAGAAAGGCCCTGAGGTGACCTTCGAACCAGGGCGAGTATATGTGCTTGTCGATGACGGCCGCCGGCGGGCAGTAAGCGGCCAGTGCCGGCAACAAGTCGACCATTTCGGACCCGATATTTTCGATCGCCATCGAGGCCCAGCGCTCATAATAGCGCTTCCATGTGCCAACGCCCTGCCCGGGCTTTTGTGCGGGCAGGAAGCGCGTGAAGACGGTCTCTGGCGCTCGTCTTTCGACCAGCCTCTCGATTCGAGGAAGGACACGGGTGATCCAGGGGGTCGCCCATTGCGACGGCTCGGCAAACAGCCTTTGCATATCCACGCAGACATGCATGCATCGGCGCCCCAACGGACCATATGCCAAGCCCGGCATCGACATGGAAGATAATCCTATTCCATGACATGGGGGGTGTGCTGTTTGTCCTCCATCGGGTCGACATCGATGCGCGCCTTTCGCGGATCGAAAGCGCCATGACCTGCAATGGCCCGCGCTGCAGTATCGGGCGTCTCGTATGTCCACATGAAGTCGTCGGCCGAGCTACCGACAGCATGGACCCGCCAATAGCTCGCGGTTCCCTTGAGCGGTGAGCTGCTTGTGGTGTTGGTCTTTTCGAAAAGGTCGAAATAGATGTCCTCGAAAGGGACAAAGAATGTCGGCTCCTGTCCCTCTTCCCTGAGAACTTTCGCGTGCTCCGTGGCCGCGACCACGGCGTCGGAAAATCGCACCGTCACCGTTCCGGCAAACGGTTCTATGGTCAGTTGGCGAAAGTCGTGTCCTGAAGTTGCGGCTGAAGTTTGCATCCGAATTCTCCCTGGCTATCGTTTCGATCCACCAATGGAGACGAAATGCGCGGTGATGCATCAGGTTCCAGCTTGTGCGATTGAAGCCGAATGGAACCGCTGAGCAGCGATTATCAGCTGCCGAAACTGTTGAGAAAGCACATCAACAGCCGCGAAACCTCTTGTGAGGCCTCACGTGTTGGAAGTGCCCGACAGCGTCCAGGACCAACCGTCTGTAGGACGCACAGTGCCCGTCTGCCGCCGCCGTCGCCGGCGGGACGCAGAAGGAGTAACGTGCAGCCGTTCGGCTATGCCACGAACACAGGGACTGATCGACAAGACGGATCAGGTGGGTCGCACCGTGCGGTCGCGAACAGATGACGGTCCTCACCTGAGCCGCCCGGCACGCATCAGAACATGATCCTTTGCCTCAACCAGGCAAGAAACCTGTTGCCGCCAATTGTCGCGCGGACCCGAGCGGCGGCCCACCCCGCTTTCATGGTGGCGCCTACGTGACAATCGCAAACGATGTCGTGCAGTTGCCAGTCATTCAGTTCGAAGAAGCGCTTGGCCTCGCCATAAGTGTCATCCCTTAGACCCGACGCGCGCAGCACCGGGTCTTCGAAGGCAACAGCGATCGCCGACCCTTCGCCGCGTGCCATGGCGCGTACCTCCGGATGCAGATGTTCGGTCCCTCTAAACGCGCCAAGGCATCGCTCGGGATTCTGATCGAGAAGTTCGGCCCATCGCGCGATCCGCTCTTCTCGGGTCATTTCCGAATGTGGCGCCGAGGATTCAATCCTGGCGACGGCCTGCAGTTGGTCGAGTGTCTGGTGTTTCATGGTCAACTCCTGTCGTGAAGGGAGAAGCGCCCACGCCTTCAAGGAAATTATCGCGCGGCTGTGCTTCGACAAGGCGCGAAACCGGAAGAATTCGGCGCCACCGAACGCGACTGACCGGATCCTAAATGCGCTGACAGCGGTCACTGAAAGGCGCGCATCTATGAACCTCTGCGGGCCTCTGCTGATAGAGGGCCGGTCTCCCATAGCGACCTAGCACCCCGGCGGGCAGTCCGGAGGTTGCGTTTATCGCGTCCTACTTCTTGATAATGTTCCCGTCGCGCAGGTCGAATGCTTCGGTGCCGTGAGCCTGGCGGTAGAAATCGTCCTGCAATTCACCCCATTCGCCGAGGAAGGCACCGCAATTGCTGCAATAAATTGGCGTCGACTCCTTGGCATCGTCGGGAATGTCCATCTGGATCGTCCCGCAAGCCTTGCAATCGAGTTTGTCGTCCAATTGGCGTCCCATTTTCCAATGGTCGCGCATTTGGAACCAATTGTCGATTTCGTAGGGAGGCACGATTCCAAACCAGCCGCTCCAGCGGCAAGCGGGCGACTGAAATTGCGCAGCGGCTGCCGTGGTACGGAACCATCGCCCGGCACAAGGGTTGTCCTCGACGTTTCGAAAAAAGCAGGGAACGACGATGCGGATGTTGATGATAGTTGCCGTGCTTTCCGGAGTGGTCGTCACGCAGCCCCTCCATGGGCAAGCCATCAGCCCGCAGGTTCCTCTGCTGACACCCGTTCCTCAGACGACACCCTTGGAGCCCGAGCCGGACCAGATACCGCTGCCCGAGCAAGGGGCTGCCGACCAGAATTTCACCGGTGTTGCCATTGTCGCCGTCGAGGATCTGCCCGCGGAAATCAAAGCGCAGGCGGAAGCCGTGATTACCCAGACAAGTGCGGAAGATCTGCTGCGGCTGCAGAACTCCATCGACGCATCGCCTCAGGCAACAACGGCGCTGAGGGCGAACGGGCTCAACTCTTCACAGGTCGTGGCGGCCAACATCGATGGTGATGGCACGCTGACATTGATCATCCAGACGACAACGTGATCGGCACCCGGGGTGCCGGATTGACCCGAAAAGCGCGATGCACCTTTTCGATCCGATGTTTTTCACGTTTCAGGGTTTCCGGGCCGGCAGTGGTGGAGAGGGTTGGATTCGAACCAACGTAAGCTAAGCTAACGGATTTACAGTCCGTCCCCTTTAACCACTCGGGCACCTCTCCAGTCTGCCGCCGGAGCCATTCACGCCGATCCGGACCCGAGTTGTCTTCTCCGAAATCAGCGAAGCGCCTTATGGCGGCAAGGCCAGTGGGTGTCAACCGCGCAGGAAGGGTTTTTCGATGTTGTTCGCCGGCTGCGGCGACAGGGCATATCCTTGGCGGGAGGAGACGGCTATAGAAGCCGGCCATGAGCAACAATTCCAACACCCCGAAAGACACCCACTACGCCAAGCTCCGCCGCGCCTTTCGCGACGAGAAAAGCGGCGGCGCGCCGGCGTTCAGGCCTCGCCAACCCGTACCACCGGGCGAAAGCGCCGGGGATGGCCTGGTGCGCCTTTATGGCCTGCACACTGTGCGAGCCGCCCTCGACAATCCGCGCCGCCGGATCAAAAAAATGCTGGTGACACGCAATGCCGCCGAACGGCTCGAGATCGGTGATCTTGCCGCCCTGCCCTTCAAGGCGGAACTGGTCGAACCCAGGGACATCGACAAGGTCACCGGGTCGGACGCCGTGCATCAGGGCGTGCTGATAGAGGCCGAGCCGCTGAAGCCCAAGCGCCTCGACGCGCTTGGCGACACCAGGCTGGTGCTGGTGCTCGACCAGGTCACCGATCCGCACAATGTCGGCGCCATCCTGCGTTCGGCGGTCGCCTTCGGCGCCGGCGCGCTGATCACCACGGCGCGCCATAGCCCGCAAGAATCGGGCGTGCTGGCGAAATCCGCCTCCGGCGCGCTGGAGCATATCGACCAGATCGAGGTGAAGAACCTCGCCGACGCGCTCGGCCAACTGCACGAGGCCGGCTTCCAGACCATCGGGCTCGATTCGGACGGGCAGGCGGAACTCGAAACCAGCTTTGCCGGCGACAGGATAGCACTGGTACTCGGCGCCGAGGGCAAGGGCCTACGCCAGAAGACGCGCGAGACGGTGACGACACTGGCCCGCCTCGACATGCCCGGCGCCATCCGCTCGCTCAACGTGTCGAACGCCGCGGCGGTGAGCCTTTATGCGGCGCGGGCATTTCTGAAGCGCGGCTGAGCCGCGGCAAGCCGCCTGCCAAAACATCTCGAAACGAGAAACGGGTTCCAGCGACAGCGCTGGAACCCGTTCTTGTGTAGGACAAGAGCTGGCGGCCTGGGAACATTGTGCCGCCCTCTCCCGCCTATGCCGCTTTGCCCTTCACTTCAGCCGCCTCGCCGCCGACCTCGAAATTGGCCATCCGCTCCAGCGCCCTGACCAGCGCCGAGTGATCCTCCTTCGCCCCGCCATTAGCGGCGCAGGAGTTGAACAACTGCTGGGTGGTCGATGTATTGGGCAGCGACACGCCGAGCGCCTTCGCACCCTCCAGCGCCAGGTTGAGATCCTTCTGGTGCAGTTCGATGCGGAAGCCCGGCGCGAAAGTGCGCTTGACCATGCGCTCGCCATGCACTTCGAGAATGCGCGACGCTGCCAGCCCGCCCATCAGCGCTTGCCTGACCTTGGCCGGGTCTGCGCCGGCTTTCGATGCAAAAACAAGCGCTTCGGCGACGGCTTCAATGGTCAGCGCGACGACGATCTGATTGGCGACCTTGGTCGTCTGTCCGACGCCATTCGGCCCGACCAAAGTGATGTTCTTGCCCATTTTCTCGAACACGGGTTTCGCGCGCTCGAAGGTCTTTTCGTCGCCGCCGACCATGATGGTGAGGGATGCGGCCTTGGCGCCGACTTCGCCGCCCGAAACCGGCGCATCGAGATAGTCGCAGCCGAGCTCGTTGATCTTTTTTGCGAATTCCTTGGTCTCGATCGGCGAGATCGAGCTCATGTCGATGACGAGCTTGCCTTCGGAGAGGCCAACGGCAACGCCGTTGTCGCCGAACAGAACGTCGGCCACCTGCGGTGTGTCGGGAACCATGGTGATGATGATGTCGGCCGCCTTGGCCACGGCGGCATGGCCGGTGACAGTCTTCAGCCCCTTGGCGGCAAGATCGGCTGGTGGCTTCGAGCGATGGTCACTGGCGATGACCCTATAGCCGGCATCGAGCAGGTGCCCCGCCATCGGCGCGCCCATGATGCCGAGGCCGATGAAGCCTATGGTTTCCATTGTGGTTCTCCTGAATATCTCGTTCGACTTCGTCGAAAGGCTGGCGCTGCCCCTCATCCGCCTGCCGGCACCTTCTCCCCGTATAGTGACGGGGAGAAGGGAAGCGCTCCGACGCTGGCGATCCCCTCTCCCCGTTCTTCACGGGGAGAGGGCAAGGGTGAGGGGCAGCGCCGACGTTGGTAGTTCCCGACGGCTAAGCCGCCGCGCTGCCCTGCCCGGCTAATTCCCGAAACCAGCCCAGCCCGGCGTCCGTACCCGCCTTTGGCTTGTATTCCGCACCCACCCAGCCGGAATAACCAATCCGGTCGATGTGTTCGTAGAGGAAAGGAAAATTGATCTCGCCCGTCCCCGGCTCGTGACGGCCGGGATTGTCCGCAAGCTGGATATGCGCGATGCGGTGAAGGTTCGCTTCGATGGTACGGGCGAGATCCCCCTCCATGATCTGCATGTGGTAGATGTCGTATTGCAGGAACAGGTTCTTGGAGCCGATGCGGTCGATCAGCGCTAGCGCCTGGTCGGAATAATTGAGGAAGAAACCCTCGATATCGCGCGTGTTGATCGGTTCGATCAGCAACTTGATGCCGGCCTGCTCCAGTTTCTCCGCCGCGAAGGCAAGGTTTTCGGCGAAGACATTTTCAAGCGTGTCCCGTGCAATGCCCTGCGGCGCAATGCCGGCCAGGCAGTTGACCTGCTTGCAATCCAGCGCCTGCGCATAGGCGATCGCCTTGGCGATGCCCTGGCGGAACTCCGGCACGCGGTCCGGCAGCACGGCGATGCCGCGCTCGCCCTTGGCCCAGTCGCCCGCAGGCAGGTTGAACAGCACTTGGGTCAGGCCGTTCTTTTTCAGGCGGGCGGCGACCACCTCGGGCGCATGATCATAAGGGCCGATATATTCGACACCCTTGAAGCCGGCGCGGGCGGCGGCATCGAAGCGGTCGAGGAAATCGTCCTCGCCAAAGAGCATCGACAGATTGGCTGAAAAACGCGGCATTCTTTTTCTCCCTGGAGTATCGGACCCAAAAGTGGAAACCAGTTTTGGGGCAATCCGATGCTCAAACAAAATCAGTCGAGCATCACGATCGCGGTCGGCGCGTCTTCCTGACGTTCGGCAAGGTCCTCGAATTCGGTGATCTTGTCGATCTCGGTGCCCATCGAGATGTTGGTGACGCGTTCGAGAATGAATTCGAGCACGACTGGAACCTGGTGTTCCTTCATCAACCGCTCCGCTTGCTTGAAGGCGTCGGCGAATTCCTCCGGCTTGCGCACCCTGACCGCCTTGCAGCCCATCGCCTCGGCGACGGCGACATGGTCGACGCCGTAGCCGGCCTCCGGATCGTCAGTCCGGTTGATGTTCTCGAAGGCCAGGCTCACCTCATAGTCCATCGAGAAGCCGCGCTGCGCCTGGCGGATCAGGCCAAGATAGGCGTTGTTCACGACGACATGGATGTAGGGCAGCTTGTGCTGCGCGCCGACGGCCAGTTCCTCGATCATGAACTGGAAATCATAGTCGCCCGACAGCGCCACGATGGTGCGGTCGGGATCGGCGGCGCGCACGCCGAGTGCTGCCGGCAGGGTCCAGCCGAGCGGGCCGGCCTGGCCGCAATTGATCCAGTTACGCGGCTTGTAGACATGCAGGAACTGCGCGCCGGCAATCTGTGACAGGCCGATCGTGGTGACATAGGTGACGTCGCGGCCAAACGCCTTGTTCATCTCCTCGTAGACACGCTGCGGCTTCAGCGGCACCTGGTCGAAATGGGTCTTGCGTTTCATGGTCTTCTTGCGGTCCTGGCATTCCTTGGCCCAGCCCGACCAGTCGCGCAGCTTGCCCGCCGTCTTCCACTCGGTGGCGACGTCGAGCAGGATCTTCAGCGCCGCACCCGCATCCGAGACAACGCCGAGATCCGGCGCGAAGACACGGCCGATCTGCGTTGGCTCGATGTCGACATGGATGAATTTTTTTCCCCTGGTATAGACGTCCACCGAGCCGGTGTGGCGGTTGGCCCAGCGGTTGCCGATGCCGAAGACGAAGTCGGCTTCCAGCATCGTCGCATTACCGTAACGGTGCGAGGTCTGCAGTCCACACATGCCGGCCATCAGCCGGTGGTCGTCGGGAATGGCGCCCCAGCCCATCAGCGTCGGGATGACCGGAACGCCCGCAATCTCGGCAAATTCGATCAACAGGTCGGACGCGTCGGCATTGATGATGCCGCCGCCGGCGACGATCAGCGGCTTCTCAGCCCCATTGAGCATCGCCAGCGCCTTTTCAGCCTGGGCGCGGGTCATCGCCGGCTTGAACGGCGCCAGCGGCTCATAGGCATCGATGTCGAACTCGATCTCGGCCAGTTGGACGTCGACCGGCAGGTCGATCAGCACCGGACCTGGGCGCGACGAGCGCATCAAGTGGAACGCCTTCTGCAGCGCCATCGGCACCAGATAGGGCTCCATCACCGTCACCGCCCATTTGGCGACGGGCGCAGCGATGGCGGCGATGTCGACGGCCTGGAAATCCTCCTTGTTGAGGCGCGCGCGCGGCGCCTGTCCGGTGATGCACAGGATCGGAATGGAATCGGCCGCGGCCGAATAGAGCCCGGTGATCATGTCGGTGCCGGCCGGCCCCGAAGTGCCGATACAAAGACCGATATTGCCCGCCTTGGCGCGGGTATAGCCTTCGGCCATATGCGAGGCGCCCTCGACGTGACGGGCAAGGACATGGCGGATGGTGCCCCTCGCCTTCATCGCTGAATACAGCGGATTGATCGCCGCGCCCGGCACGCCGAAGGCGCAGGAAATGCCTTCCTTTTCGAGAACGAGAACAGCGGCATCGACAGCGCGCATCCTGGCCATTTCCAGCCTCCACGAGATGATTGTTGGATGGCTAAGGATGTCACCGGGCGGGTAATTTTTCAATTTTTCCAGAATATTTTTTCATTTCTAGAAAACAGCTTCTACCAACTGATTTTGTTCACTTTTTTCTTTTCCAGGATTTGCGCCTAGAATTTCATGAAAAACTTTTTCATTGCATCTTGGCAGAAACGGCCGAGAATGCCGACCATGGAAACCAGCGAAAAACGTCAGCGCGGGCGCCCGCGCTCCTTCAACGGTCCAGCCGAAGCTTCCTCGGTGCAATCGCTCGACCGGGCCTTGCGTATCCTGGCCATTGTCGCGGAAGGCAGCGGCCTGTCGCTGAGCGAGCTATCGGCGCAAAGCGGGCTCGCCGCCTCCACCGCCTACCGCATGCTGACGACACTCGAAAACCACGGCATGGTCGAGTTCGATACGTCAGACCAGCTTTGGTCGATCGGTGTCGAGACCTACCGCATGGGCGCGGCGTTCCTGCGCCGCCGCAAGCTGGTCGACCGCGCCCGCATCGTCATGCAGGAATTGATGGAGAATACCGGCGAGACCGCCAATCTCGGCGTCGCCGAAGATGACTGCGTGGTCTTCGTCAGCCAGGTCGAGACGCATCAGGCGATCCGCGCCTTCTTCCGGCCCGGCACGCGCAGCCCCTTCCATGCTTCCGGCATCGGCAAGGCGGTGCTGGCGCATCTCGAACCGGAGCGCGTCGGCACCATCCTGCGCAAGGCGGGCCTGCAGCGCTATACGGACAAGACCCTGTCCGACATCTCCGCCCTCGCCCACGATCTGGCTGTTATCAAGCATCGCGGTTGGTCGGTCGACGACGAGGAGCGCCACCCCGGCATGCGTTGCGTCGCCGCCGCCATCTTCAACGAGTATGGCGAACCGATCGGCGGGGTTTCGGTGTCGGGGCCGACCGTGCGGGTGACGCCGGAGCGGCTGGCCGAGATCGGACCGTTGGTGCGCAATGCGGCAACCCAAGTGACGCGGATGATCGGCGGCGTGCAAGCCGGCTGATCAACCCGCGCCGGGCAGCGCGCTTTTGGCCGCTATGTCGAAGAAATCGAGCAGGATCGCCATGCCGACGCCGCAGGCGGTGAAGACGAGGCCGGCCATGAAGATGCGGTTGGCGCGCTCATAGACCCGCCGCTGCAGGGATCTTGTGTCGAGCAGCAGCGACAGTGCCCGCATCTGCAAGGCGATGCCGGCCAGGATCGGCAAAACGGCGACAAGGTGGTAGGTCTGCCACGGGATCGGGTTGGCGGCCCAATGGGTTATGAAGCCCAACGAAAATGCCAGCAGGATGCCGACAGTGGTGACCGTGCCGTTGCGGAAAACCGTTTCGATCAGGTCTTCTTTCGGGTCCTGCTCGTCCAAGCCACCCTCCCCTCAGTTGGCACCGGGATAGACTAGACGCTCCGAAAATCGCTGTATACCGCCGGCCGCATGGGATTTGACCGTCTTGCCGTGGCGCCTGGATGCATGCGAAAGGGCGCGAATGAGGAAACCGGTTCAGCTTTTGCTTGTGACTTCACTTTACGGGTGCGTGGCGGCGGCACCTCGACCCGATGCCGGCGACCAACGCGTCAATCCCATTCCGATCTCGCTGGCGCTGGAGGAGATCATCACGTCCGGTGTCCGCCAACACCTGCCGGATCCGGCCTCCGCCAAGTTCGGGACGATGCTCGCCGGCGAGCGAACGCTGAACGGCCGCCGGGAGATTGTGATCTGCGGCACCGTCAGCGCCAAGGCCTCGTCGGGCGTCCATGGCGACAAGCCATTCATCGCCAAGGTCTATCCGGAAGCCGCAAGCAGCTTTGAACTGGTGGCGATAGGCGACGAGACGGAGGCAGCCCGGCTTCAAATTAGCGGCTCCTGCCGCGCGGCCGGTTTGCCGACCCTCGACACCGACACGAAGACGCACCTCTAGAAGGACGGTGTTCAAACGACGAAGAGGGGCTGCCTAGTAACCCCTCTTTCCTGTCGTTGGTCCACTTTCCTGTCGTCTGCCTCCCCTCAGAGCCGGCAATAGTGGCTGTAGCCATCATGGCCGATATAGGTGTCGGAATCCGGATCGTAGCTCGCGTAGCGCTCGAAGCAGCGGCGGACGTGCCAGGAACCGCCATCTTCGTCGACATAGACAGTGCGCGGCTGCTGCTGGGCAAGCAGGCTGCCGAGGACGAAACCGCCGACGCCGGCGGCGATGCCGATGCCGATGCCGAGGTCGTGGTGATGCGAGTGAGCCGCCGAGGGCTGGACGGTGCCGACCAAAGCGGCGGCGGCGACGGTGGTGGCGATGAGGCCGGAAACGAGTGTGCGCTTGAACATGACGATCTCCTTGCTTCGTTGACCGAGGCGATCCATCCGCCTCTTGATCATCTGTCGCAGCGGCATTGAAAAAGGTTCGACGGGGTTTTGATTTTTTTCGAACAAGCAGGAATCCGCTGCCTGAAAAGGCGGCGGCCCTCGCCGGCGTTGATCATCGAGACCCGTGCGCTTCGGCACATTGCGCCAATCGCGTCATCGCCCGTGGCGGCGACAGGAGGCGCCGTATCCATGCAAAAGGGCGGCCGAAGCCGCCCTTTCCTGCACTGGTGTCTTCAATCACGCCGCGAGACTGCGCTCAGTAGATGATGATGTGGTGGCGATGATGATGGTGATGGTGATGGTGGCCATAGACCCACCAGTAATCCGGGTAGTCCGGGTAATCCTGGTAGTAGAGGTAGTCGTCGTAATGATGATGGCGATGCATGCCATGAGCCGACGAAGACTGAACGGTGCTGGCGAGCGCGCCGGTTGCAACGACGATGGCGAGGAGGCCGGAAACGAAATTGCGCTTGAACATGATGATCTCCTGGATCTCTGATCGAGGCGACCATTCGCCTCTGAGGATCAGTCGGCGTTGGGCAGCGAAAGGTTCGACAGGATCAGGAGATTTTTTGTGGCAGTAGGCAGTAGGCAGTGGTGAAACGGCACCATGCGCATCCGAACGATGCAACCCCTATTCCTATTCCCTATTTTCTCACCCCATGCCGGTGATATGGCGCAGCCAGAAAGCGAGCGCGATGAAGCCGATGATCGTGGTGACGCCGGTCCAGTCGACATTGGCCTTCTTCACGTCACTGATGAGCTTCACCGTAAGCGGTGTCCTCAGGCCACAGCCCTGAGCGCGGGAGCCCGGATGTAGGCCCACGGCAGGAGATCGTCGATCTGGCTGTTGGGGTGGCCGTTGACGATCCTGGTGAGGACGTCGGCGAGGTAGCC
>NZ_SRTV01000200.1:0-313 GCF_004792025.1 Mesorhizobium sp. M8A.F.Ca.ET.181.01.1.1
AGCAGAATCGCCAAGGTGAGGGACAGTCCGACCGAGAGCACCGTGAACAGCAACGTCAGCAGGATTGAATGCAGGAACTGGGCGTCCGCGAGCGCATCCGCATAGTTGCCGAGACCGACAAATCCCTGGAACTTGTCCGGATCCGCCGGCCTATAGCCGGTGATGCTCATGTACAGTGAGTGGAGGAGTGGAAACAGACCGACGACAGTCATGATGATCATGGTCGGCGCAAGCAGGACCATGCCCGTGTAGCGCTCCCCGGCGCGCTGAGCGCGGTCGCTTGCGATTGGCAAACTCTCTAAGCTGGCTGTCA
>NZ_SRTV01000201.1:0-312 GCF_004792025.1 Mesorhizobium sp. M8A.F.Ca.ET.181.01.1.1
GAACGGCGCGACGTGGTAGTCCTCCAGATAGACCTCGATGAAGGTCTTCCAGTTGTAGTTGCACTCGTGCACCTCGACGTGATCGAACATGAAGCCCGAGAAGTCGAAGTGTTGCCTGGTGCCGAGGTTGGCCAGATCGCGCGCGACGTTGCGGCCCTGCGCCTCGAACAGCAGCCCCTGCCAGTTCTGCAGTGGAGTGGCGCCGAGGTTCAGGCAAGGGTTGTCCGCAAAATGCGGAGCGCCGAGCAATTCGCCTTTGAGGTCGTATGTCCAGCGGTGCAGCGGACACACGATGTTCTCCGTGTGGCCGCG
>NZ_SRTV01000202.1:0-312 GCF_004792025.1 Mesorhizobium sp. M8A.F.Ca.ET.181.01.1.1
CTGAAAGGCGCGGGCCGTACGCCCTATTCCCGTATGGGCGACGGGCGCGCGGTGCTGCGCTCGTCGATTCGCGAGTTCCTGTGTTCGGAGGCGATGCATCATCTGGGCATTCCGACTACCCGCGCGCTGTGCGTGATCGGTTCGGACCAGCCAGTGCGGCGCGAGGAAATAGAAACCGCCGCCGTGGTAACGCGCGTCGCGCCGAGCTTCGTGCGCTTCGGCCACTTCGAACACTTCTATTCGAATGACCGCACGGACGCACTGCGCGCGCTCGCCGATCATGTGATCGAGCGCTTCTATCCGCATTGCCGC
>NZ_SRTV01000203.1:0-312 GCF_004792025.1 Mesorhizobium sp. M8A.F.Ca.ET.181.01.1.1
ATCACATACAGCGACAGCGCCGGGCGCAGGCCGCCCTCGGCGAGCGTGAACGCGTCGACAACGCTGTCGGGCAGCATCGTGATCTTGTCGCCCGGCATGTAGACCGTCGACAAACGCGCGCGCGCAATCGCGTCGATTTCGTCGCCGCGCTGAATGCCGAGCGCCGGCGCGGCGATGTGCACGCCGATGCGCACGCGGCCGTCCGCGAGATGCTCGACGGAGAACGCGTCGTCGATTTCAGTGGTGGTTATGTCGTCAATGGAAAACGCCTGCACGGCCGCTTCCGGCAGATCGTCCGGCAAGCCGCCGAGC
>NZ_SRTV01000204.1:0-312 GCF_004792025.1 Mesorhizobium sp. M8A.F.Ca.ET.181.01.1.1
GAGTTGCAGCACGGTGAACTGGTCCTGCTCCCAGCCGAGCGCTTCCCGTGCTGCAACTCGGCCGCCTCGTCGAGCGCAAGGGCATCGACAACGTGGTGCGCGGTGTGGGCGTGCTGAAGAAGGCTTTCAGGGCGTCGGCGCGACTGTATGTGGTGGGCGGCAACTCGGACGCGCCCAATGAAAAGGCCACGCCGGAAATCGCGCGTTTGCGCGGCATCGCACGCGAATGTGGCGTGGCGGAGCAGACGCACTTTGTCGGCCGGCGCGGGCGCGCGCAACTGCGCTACTACTACAGCGCGGCCGACGTGTTCG
>NZ_SRTV01000205.1:0-312 GCF_004792025.1 Mesorhizobium sp. M8A.F.Ca.ET.181.01.1.1
GGCAAACAGCGCTGCGACCGGACTTCCGTCATGCGTGCGCAGCGGTGCGACAAAGCGCGCGGCCGCAGCGACGGGGACGGAAGGCCCGACGCGTTGCAACCGCGCGGCGATGCATTCGGCCTGCGCGCCGCGCGCAATCAGAAACTGCATCGACTCGGGCAACGCGAACGCCATCGCCGCGGCGATCAGCAGCGGCACCGCGCCGCCGAGCGCAAACACCGCGCGCCAGCCGGCAAGCGGAATCAACACCGCCGACACCACGCCGCCGAACGCCGCGCCTAACGTAAAGCCGCATGACACCCACATGGTGAG
>NZ_SRTV01000206.1:0-312 GCF_004792025.1 Mesorhizobium sp. M8A.F.Ca.ET.181.01.1.1
TGTCGCCCTCGGCCTTGCGCAGGATGTTGCGGATGCGCTTGTTGGCGGCAGGCAGTGCTTCGGCTTCCGGCAGTGCGGCGAAGGTGCCGATCGCATCCAGGCGGCGGTCGAAGTCGTACAGCGAGGCCGGCTTCAGTTCGGCCACCGCGTTGAAGTGCGTGGCCGGCACGCCCTTGTCGCCGTAATAGCCCTTCAGGCGGTCGAGGATGAAGTCGTACAGCTCGCCGACATCGGCCTGCACGTTGCGCGCGGCCAGGCCGGCGTTGGCGCTGGCCAGCAGCGCGAGCAGGTCCAGCGCGCACAACAGCACTG
>NZ_SRTV01000207.1:0-311 GCF_004792025.1 Mesorhizobium sp. M8A.F.Ca.ET.181.01.1.1
TCCGATCTCTCCAAGCGGCCGTCCCAGGAAATTGCCCTGCAGGCAATCGCAATTCTCCTTGACCAGCCACCGTGCCTGTGCCGTCGTCTCGACCCCTTCGGCGGTGACGCTTATACCCAGGCCGTGCGCCAGATTGATGATCGATTGCACGATCGTTTGGCTCTTGAGATCGGTTTCTAAGTACGCGATGAAGTATTGATCTATCTTCAAGGTGTCGAATGGAAAGTTCTTAAGGTAGCTCAACGATGAGTAGTATGTCCCAAAATCGTCAAGAGAGATTCTTATTCCCAAGACATTCAAGGTATTTAATG
>NZ_SRTV01000208.1:0-311 GCF_004792025.1 Mesorhizobium sp. M8A.F.Ca.ET.181.01.1.1
CGACCATCGTCATTTCCCATGGTCTGTTCGGGCGGATCCTTCGCGGCGTGTTTCTCGGACTTTCAAAGCGGGAGATGCTCGAACTGCCCGTTCCGCAGGATGGATTTTACCGGCTAGACGATGGCAGGTGCGATCTCGTCACCGGTTCCCCGTCCATACCTGCACCTGTTCAATGACGGAGCACAGTTCGCTGTCCCAACGGACCGCGAGCAACGCGCAAACTGCTGACATCGACCCCGGCGCCGAAGCAGGCTCGACCCTTCGATCGATACGGAGAAACACATGCCGACACTTCAGGATATCTATCTTTC
>NZ_SRTV01000209.1:0-311 GCF_004792025.1 Mesorhizobium sp. M8A.F.Ca.ET.181.01.1.1
ATGCATTGCGCTGGCCGGACGACCCGGTAACTTGCGCGTCGAGCAAGGTTCGGGCGACGGCCTGGGCGTCGAGCGCTGCATCTGGCTCGCCGCTCACCAGCGCAACGGCGATGGCACCGTCGAGCAGCACCAGCCATTGCCGCGGCAAAGCCGCGGCGGGCCGCGCGTCCCCCTGCGTTTCGAGGATGAACGCGTCGAATTGCGTCCGCACGAAGGCGAGCAGGCGTTCCTTGTGCTGGCGCGCGACGATGCGGATCGGGTCTTCGGCAGAAGCAATCTCGCCGGCCGCGTTCAGGAACGCGCAACCGTGA
>NZ_SRTV01000020.1:0-31407 GCF_004792025.1 Mesorhizobium sp. M8A.F.Ca.ET.181.01.1.1
GGGCCCCAGCTCATCCACGGTTTAAGCCACCTGAGGGGTGACGGGCTCTCGACCGCCGCCACGGATCAGGCAAGCACCTGGTCCGTGGCACCCTCAACAATGCACGATTCCAAACACACAAGGGGTGTTCCAGCTTGGCGATGCCGGAAAGATAGGCGCGGACTCAAAGCTTTAGATACGAAGGCCTCGCTCCGTGGCGCACCCCTCATCCGTCTTGCCGCTTCGCGGCAATCCACCTTCCCCCACAAGGGGGGAAGGAAGAGGCGCCGCGCTAGCCTCAGCTTTCAATCCAAACCTTCTCGAAATGCTGCTCAAGCGCCTGGTGCTGTTCGCAGCCTTCGACGCCCTTGCGATAGGTCCGGTAGACCGAGCGCCAGTAGGGCTGGATGATGATGCCGCTATCGCGCAGATTCTGCTCGATCTTGGCCATGATCTCCTTGCGAGCCTTGGCGTCCGGCATGGCCAACGCCTTGTCGAGCAGCGCGTCGAATTCCTTATTGGCATAGGCGCTTTCGTTCCAGGCGGCGCCGGATTTGTAGGCCAGCGCCAGCACCTGGACGCCGAGCGGGCGGCCCAGCCATTCGGTGCAGGAGAAGGGGTATTTGCTCCAGTCGTTCCAGAAGGTGGCGGCGGGCAGCACGGTGCGCTTGATCTTGAGGCCCGCCTCGCGCATCTGGGCGGCGATGGCGTCGCCGGTGCTCTTTTGCCATTCGACGTCGACCGAGATCAGCTCGTACTCGTGGTCCGCCTTGCCGGATTCGGCGAGCAGCTTCTTGGCCTGCTCGACATCGCGCTTGGCCGGGCCGATATCGGCAAACTCAGGATGCATGGGGCCGACATGGTGGTTGTCGGCGGGTTTGCCCCGGCCGTCGAGGCCGAGCTTCAGCACGGCGGCATTGTCCACCGCGAGCTGGGCGGCGCGGCGCACCTTGACGTCGTCATAGGGCGCATTACCGACATTGAAGCGGGCGACGATGGTCGAGCCGGTGGCGATCTCGGAATTCTTCAGTCCCATCTTGTCGGTCTGCGCGACGGCGTCCGAGGCGGTCTCGTGGTCGGTGTCGATCTCGCCGGATTCAAAGGCAGACAGCATGGCGTTGGGGTCGGAGCCGTAATCGATCCACTGGATGCCATCGAGATGGAACTCGCCCTTCCACCACGGCTTGTCCTTGCGTTTCACCTCCGCACCCGTCTCGGCGTCCCATTTCACCAGCTCGCAAGGACCCGTGGTGATCGCCAGCGCCTTCATGGGGTCGCCGTCGCCGTCATAGGAGCGGTGCATGATCAGCGCGGGATAGTCGGCCATGCCGGCGATCAGCGAAATGTCGGGCTTCGGCAGATTGAGTTTTATGGTGAAGTCGTCGACCTTCTCGATGCCGCCATCGACCACCTTCTTGGTGTCGGCATTGACCAGCGCGCCCATGCGCGCGGCGACCGAATTGCCGGCGACGCCGGCCTCGCACCAGCGGGTGAGGTTGTGGACGACATCGTCGGCGTTGAAGGCGTCGCCGTTCGACCAGGTGATGCCCTTGCGCACATGCAGGGTCAACGTCCTGGCGTCGTCGCTCATCTCCCACTTTTCCAGCAGCCACGGCTCGAACGAGAAATCGGTGTTCCAGCGCACCAGATATTCGTTGCAGTGGCGCGCGACATTGGACATTTCGACACCGTCGAAGGTGCGCGGATCCTTGAAGCCCTTGACGTTCATGGCGACGCGCAGGGTGCCGCCCTTCTTGGGTTCGGCGGCGCGGGCCGGGGCCGCGGCGATGCCGCCCAGGGCAAAGGCGCCGGCGGCGCTGACGCCGAGGCCAGCCATGAGCGCCAGATATTCGCGGCGGCTGATGCCGCCCGTCTTGAAATCCTCGGCGACAGGTCTGGCTTGCGGGTGGAGCTTGCGGTCGGTCAGCATGAATTTCATCATCGTTCCCTCTTTTGTTGGGCGTCCCGACCGATCGCCAACGCGGGGGGCTGCGACTGCCGGGACGCCTTTGCCTGAGGGCGCGATGATAGGGCTGGGGGATCGAGGGGAGTGTTCTGGAATCCGCAGGACTTGTGCGGTGCTCCGCTCGCGACTTCGTCATCCACGGGCGGAGCAGCCGCGCAGCGGCGTCGCGCAGACCCGAGGATCCATGCCGCGACCTTGCCGACTGGCGCAGCGGAGCAGAACCTGGACCGTGGCAACGCTTCAGAGTCCCGGCATGGATCCTAGGGTCTGCGCCGCGTCGCTGCGCTCCTTGCTTCGCCCTAGGATGACGAAGGGAAGAGGCGGCCCCACAACAAAAAACCCGGCGAGGCCGGGTTTTTCAAAGCGATCCCTGTCAGCCGAGCGTCAGCTCACCTTGGTCTGCGAGGCGGCCTGGTCCTCGGCGATCTTCTGCTGGAACATCTGCGCGAAATCGATCGGGTCGAGCATCAGCGGCGGGAAGCCGCCATTGCGCGTCGCCTCGGCGATGATCTGGCGGGCGAAGGGGAACAAAAGGCGCGGGCATTCGATGAACAGGATCGGCAGCATGTGCTCCTGCGGGAAGCCCGAAATGGCGAAGACGCCGCCATAGATCAGCTCGACGTTGAACAGCACTTCCTGGTCGAAGGAAGCCTTGGCGTTCAGCGTCAGGTTGACGTCGAATTGCTTGTCGGAGAGCGGGTTGGCGTTGACGTTGACGTTGATGGCGATGCCGGGCGCCTTGTCGCGGCCGCGCAGCGAGTTGGGTGCGCCGGGGCTTTCGAAGGACAGGTCCTTGACATACTGGGCCAGCACGTTGAGCGACGGCTGCGCCGCGCTGCCATTGCCGTTGCCGTTGGCGCCGACCGGCGCGTCATCATTGCTGGCCATGAGCCGATATCCTTTTCCCCTGGGCAGTCTCGCTCACCGAATTGAATCGGGGCTGACCGAATTGAAATCGGGCGTTCGCTACCATGGCCGGCATGACAAGACAAGGTTTGCCGCCTTGTGGCCTTGGGCGATTGGGGCGGACGCTTCGTGCGGGGAAGATCATCGCCGGAGGCCAGCGCCGCCCCTCACCTGCCTGCCGGCATCCTCTCCCCGTACAGTGACGGGGAGAGGGGGTGCTGTGTCCGATGATTTCGCCAATCATCAACGTTGGAAGGATGCGGCCGGCGTTGCGGCCAGCCTCTTTCTCCCCGTCACTATACGGGGAGAAATGTCCGGCAGGACAATGAGGGGCAGCGCCGACGTTCGGGAACAAGCCGCAACCGCGACCTAATCGTCCTTCAGCCGCCGCCAGGGCGAATTGTGGTCCGGGCCGCGCTTCAGGTCGTCCTCGCGCGAATAGTCGCCGTCTTCGAGGTCGATGACCTTGTCGCGCTGGCGGCGGAAGCCGCCGGTGGAGAAATTGCTGGCCACGACGATGCGGCCCTTGAGCCTGCTCCAGGCGAAGTCGCGCACCGGCGGCAGGAACAGGAGCAGGCCGACAATGTCCGTGATGAAGCCGGGGATGATCAGCAGGATCGCGGCGACGACGATCATGGCGCCATGGGCGAGCTGGCGGCTGGGGTCGTGGCCGGCGGCCATCTCGGCGCGGATGCGGGCCATGACGCCGAAACCCTGGTGCCGCAGCAGAAGCACGCCGGCGAAGCTCGAGGCCAGCACCAGGCCGACCGTCGCCAGCGCGCCGACCTCACGGCCGACGACGACGAAACCGGCGATTTCCAGCAGCGGCAGCGCGAGGAGAAAGAAGGGAAGCAGCGAAATGCGCAAGTCTTTACCGACCATTCGATTGTTTTGGCCCGCCGGCGACCAATCGCCGCTGGCACGGAGGCTGTTAGATAGGTATGCCTGCCTTTGATTTGAATGATTGCGCCTTGCGTTCTATATGCTTTGAATGGTGAACGCTATGCGACCGCGGCCTGTCGGCTTGACGGTCCGGCCTAGAGGCAGGGATTGATTGGCGGAAAATATGGGCTTCTTCGACTTCGGCACGATTTTCTTCCTGATCGCGGCGGTGGTGATCTTCTTCCAGCTGCGCAACGTGCTGGGCCGTCGGACCGGTAGCGAGCGGCCGCCCTTCGACCCCTATACGGCGGCGCGCACCGACAAGGAGGCCACGCAGAAGCCCGAAAACGTGGTTTCGCTGCCGCGCAAGCGGCTGCCCGGCGAGGCGGCGCCGGCCGACGCCTATACGGCGATCGACGCCTTCGCCAAGCCCGACACCGACCTCAACAAGGGCCTGCGCGCGATCAAGGACAACGACCCGTCCTTCGATCCCAAGGGTTTCGTCGACGGCGCCAAGATGGCCTATGAGATGATCGTCATGGCCTATGCCGACGGCGACCGCAAAACGCTGAAGAACCTTTTGTCGCGGGAGGTCTATGACGGGTTCGTCGCCGCGATCGGCGAGCGCGAGGCCAAGTCGGAAAAGATCCAGTCCTCCTTCGTCGGCATCGACAAGGCCGACATCGTTTCGGCCGAGATGAAGGGCGGCGAGGCGCATGTGACGCTGCGCATCATCAGCGAGCTGATCTCGGCGACGCGCGACCAGGCCGGCGCCGTCATCGACGGCGATCCGGAAACCGTGGCCGAGGTCAAGGATGTCTGGACCTTCGCCCGCGACACGCGCTCGCGCGATCCGAACTGGAAGCTCGTCGCCACCGAAGAAGAAGACTGAGCCCGGAACAGGCGGGCTCCGGTGTCGCTGTCGCCTCTCCTTGTTGAAAGGTCCTTCGGCGACCTGCCCGGCTGGGGCGGCGACGACCATCTGCCGGCCTTCGAGGCGTTTGCCCGTTCCGCCTTGCATGTGCCGATAAAACCCTATCGCAGCGGTGCGCTGGGCGTCGATTTCGGCGCCTTCGCCGAAGCCTATGCGCAAGCGCGTGGCGCCGCGCCGGCGAACCGATCCGAGGCCCGCGCCTTCTTCGAGCGCCATTTCGTTCCCATGCTGGTCCGGCCGGAAACCGGCGCCGGGCTCGTCACCGGCTTCTACGAGCCGCAAGTCGAGGCCTCGCCGGTGCGGACGGCGCATTTTACCGTGCCGCTGCTGTCGCGGCCGGCCGATCTTGTCGACGTCGACGACGCCAACCGGCCGGCCGGGATGGATCCTTATCTCGCCTTCGCCCGCCGGGCCGCCGACGGGCTGGCCGAATATCCCGACCGTGGCGCGATCGAGCGCGGCGCGATCGCCGGCCAGGGACTGGAGATCGCCTGGCTGGCCGACAAGGTCGATGCCTTCTTCATCCATGTGCAAGGCGCGGCGCGGCTCGCCATGACCGACGGCCGGCTTTGCCGCGTCACCTACGCCGCCAAATCCGGCCAGCGCTTTACCGGGCCCGGCAAGGTGCTGAGCGAGCTGGGGGAAATCCCGCTGGCGGACGTGACGATGCAGTCGATCCGCGCCTGGTTCAAGGCGCATCCGCGGCGCGTCGACGAGATCCTGTGGCGGAACCGTTCCTACATCTTCTTCCGCGAGGCCGCGGTGGATGACGCCGCGCTCGGGCCGATCGCGGCCGCCAAGGTGCCGCTGACGCCGGGCCGCTCGATGGCCGTCGACCGGCTGCTTCACACATTCGGCACGCCTTTTTACATCGACGCGCCGACGCTCACCGCCTTCGACAAAAGGCCGTTCCGGCGGCTGATGATCGCGCAGGACACCGGCTCGGCCATCACCGGACCGGCGCGCGGCGACCTGTTCGCCGGCTCGGGGGATACCGCCGGCGAGATCGCCGGCGTGGTGCGCAACGCCGCCGATTTCTACGCGCTGGTGCCGCGCGCGCTGGCCGGGGGCGCATGATGAGCAAGCGTCCGGACAAACTCAGCGAGGACGACCGGGTGCTGTGGAACCTGGTGGCGCGCACCGCCAAGCCGCTCAAGGGCCGCGCCGCCGTCGACATTCCGGACATGGCCGTCGATGCCAGGCCGACGCCGTCGCAGCCGGCCCAGCCCGCCGCCGGCCCGGCTGGCGCGGCAAAGCCGAAGGTGCAGCATGTCACGCACCGGCTCGACGAGCCGACGCTGGACAAGTTGCAGAAGGGCCGGTTGCCGATCGAGGGCCGCGTCGACCTGCATGGCATGACGCAGGACGAGGCCTATTCGCTGCTGTTCTCGTTCCTGCACCGGGCGCATGCCGGCGGCGTCCGCTATGTGCTGGTCATCACCGGCAAGGGGTCGTCCTCGGGCGGCGACGGTGTCTTGCGGCGTGCCGTGCCGGCCTGGCTGTCGACGCCGGCGTTCCGGCCGCTGGTCTCCAGCCACGACCATGCCGCCCGCAACCATGGCGGCTCGGGCGCGCTCTATATCAGGCTGCGGCGGGCGCGCTCATGACGCCGTTCGGCGAGAAGCTGCGGGCGCTGAGAGCCGAGCGCGGCGTCAGCCAGAAGGACATGGCCGCGGCGATCGGCGTCAGCGCCGCCTATCTCTCGGCGCTGGAGCATGGCCGGCGCGGCGCGCCGACCTGGACGCTGATCCAGAAGATCATCGGCTATTTCAACATCATCTGGGACGATGCCGAGGAGCTGGCGCGGCTGGCCGAAGCCTCGCACCCGCGCGTCAGGCTGGACACGTCGGGTCTTTCCCCCGCCGCCACCGAACTCGCCAACCTGTTGGCCGAAAACATCGAGAAGCTGGATGAGGCGGACTTGCGCCGCATCACAGGATCGATCCAGGCGGCCTTGGGCCGGCGATCCTAGAATTGCAGGAAAAGTGCGTAGCGGTTTTCCCGAGAAGCGCGTAGCGCTTCCCCTTGGGAATTGCGTAAAAACAAAGAGTTAGAGAATCGGTTCTTTGCTCCGACTTTGCGACGGCCGAGCGATCGCCGGTCGCAAGAACAGCGCCCGCCGGCGAGTAGCCGACGGGCAGCCATGGTGAGATCAATTCTTGCCGGCCGTGCTGCCGCCATTGCCGCCACGGCCATGGTCGCCATGGTTGCCATGATCGCGGCCGCCATTGCCACCGCCCAGGCAGTCCGACGCGCCGGCGGCGCCGCAACAGCGGCCGCTCCACAGGTCGTTGAGGCTGGTCTTGGCGCAGCTTGGAATGGTCTGCTCGGCCAGAGCGGATCCGGTCAGGGCCGAAACGGCAGCGGCGGCGAGAAGGGTGTTGCGCAGGAAAGCAGTCATTTGAAGTCTCCATGGTTTGGGTTTCTATCGTCCACGGCTGTGTGTCGCCGGGCGAACGGAAATGGTTCACGGAGGGATGCGGAAATTTTTGGAATGGCTATGCGAGACGCCCGATCGGCGATGTCAGCGCCGCCCCTCATCTGCCTGCCGGCATCTTCTCCCCGTAGAACAGGGAGAAGGTCGCTGTGGCAACCTCGCCACCCTTCCTGTACCGCTGACAATTGGCGAAATCGGCGATGACGGCGTCTTTCTCCCCGTCACTATACGGGGAGAAATGCCCGGCAGGGCAATGAGGGGCGGCGCCGACCTGCGCCAGGGGTAAGCGGAAGACACTTTCGGCACGAGACATACCGCGTTCGAACCGCGGCGCTCTTTGCTACTGCACCGAGCCCACCAGAACCTGCTGGCCGCCGCGGATCGAGACCCAGCGGCCGGTGTTGTCGATCGCCTGCCGCTTGAGGAAGCGGTAGCCGGTCTGGTCCCAGGGCTTGACCTTGTCGGTCAAATTGTCGAGCACATAATCGCCGCCGTCGGTGCGCACCGTCAGCACGGCGTGACCTTCGCCGTCGGGCTTGCGCACCACGGTTATCAAGAGATCGGCGAGCGAAACGCCCATGCGGGACAGCTGGCGCCGCTTCTCCAGCACATAGTCCTCGCAGTCGCCGACGCCCTTGTCGGGATAGGCCCAGACCTCGTCCGTGCCATAGATGTCCATGTCGCTCATCGGCTTGACTGATGCATTGACCCTGGCGGTGACGTTGAGCAGCTTGCGCATCAACCCGTCGGTCAGGGTGGCCGGCGCGAGGCTGGCCGGACGGATCGAACATTCGCCCGGATGCTGCTTGCAGAAATCGTAGTGGCCGATCGGCTGCGAGGTGAGGCCACCGGTCGCCATCGCGTCCGAAGCCCAGGCCGGTGCCATCCAGCCTCCCGTTACTGCCAGCCCGGCTGCCACGCATACGCGCAGCCTTCGCATGGTTGAGGAATTCATTGTCCCCGCTCGCCCTGTTGTTAACGAAACGTTAAGGGCGATTTACACTCCGTGTCAATTACGACGTCGGGTTGATTTGCAGCATGGTTACCCGCGGGGAGGGACAGCGGCACTTGTGCAACAGAATCGGACCGCCGGCCCGGCTCCGTTTCTAGAATTGCCTACCGCTTGGCGGTGCGGACCAGCTTCGGCTTCACCGCCACCCGGTTCTGGCGGCCATAGCTGGTGATGAAGTCGACGATGCGCGGCACGATCTCGGAGCGGAAGCGCGAGCCGTTGAAGACGCCGTAATGGCCGACCGCCGGCTGCATGTAATGCGCCTTCCTGTCGGCGGGGATGTTGACGCACAGGTCCTGCGCGGCCTTGGTCTGGCCAAGGCCCGAAATGTCGTCGTTCTCGCCCTCGACCGTGAACAGGGCAACGTTGCGGATGGCGGACGGATCGATCCTGGTGCCGCGATGCGTCATCTCGCCCTTGGGCAACGCATGGCGCACGAAGACGGTGTCGACGGTCTGCAGGTAGAACTCCGCCGTCAGGTCCATCACCGCCAGATACTCGTCGTAGAAGTCGCGGTGCTTTTCTGCATTGTCGCCATCATGCTTCACAAGGTGCATGAAGAAGTCCTTGTGGGCGATGATGTGGCGGTCGAGGTTCATGCTCATGAAGCCCGAAAGCTGCAGGAAGCCGGGATAGACCTCACGGCCGAAGCCCGGCACCGGCCAGGGCGCGCGCATGACGACGTTGTCGCGGAACCAGTCGATGCCCTTTTCCTCGGCCAGCAGATTGACCGCGGTCGGGTTGCGGCGGGTGTCGATCGGTCCGCCCATCAGCGTCATCGTCGAAGGGACGAAGGGGTCGCCGCGCGTTTCCATCAGCGAAACCGCCGCCAGCACCGGCACGGAAGGCTGGCACACCGCCATCAGATGGGTGTCCGGACCCAGCGTGTGCAGCATGTCGATGATGTAGTCGATATAGTCGTCGAGATCGAAGCTGCCATCGGCCAGCGGCACCATGCGCGCGTCGACCCAGTCGGCGATGTGGACATCGGCATAGGGCAGCATCGCCTCGACCGTGCCGCGCAGCAGCGTCGCGTAATGACCCGACATCGGCGCCACGATCAGCAGCTTCGGGTCGGCCTTGCGTCCGGCGGGAACGGCGCGCTCGAACCGGACGAGATTGCAGAACGGCTTCGACCAGATGGTCTTTTCGGTGACCGCGACGCTCTTCCAGTCGACCACCGTCTTGGCCAGGCCGAATTGCGGCTTGCCGTAGCGGCGCGTGGTGCGCTCGAACAGTTCGGCGCCGGCCGCGATCGATCGGCCCCAGGGTGTGTGCGAGACCGGATTGAGCGGATTGGAGTAGAAGAGCCGGACAGCGTCGGCATAGAGCCGGGCCGGCTGCAAGGCGGCATGGTTCATTTCGTATAGCTGGTAGTACATCAAGAACCCCGCTGCTGCCTCGACCGAAGGGACGACGAGCAGCGCCGAGCCTTGAATGTCACGCGGGGAGGTTAACAACTAATTGCTGCGATGCAATACGTCACGTGGCGTGACCAATGCTTCTTTCGTCCAAAGCCTTGAAAACCGGCCCCAGACGGCACAGCCGGCTCAATGTGCGCCGCCGAAATGTGTAGGATATGTGTCAGGCCACCGCGCCGGACACCTGACCATGATCGCCGAAAAATACCCGCTTTGCGCGGCTGAGCCGCGGTCCGGGAGTGATCATGGTCAAGAGACGGTCAAATCAGACGCGCGCCATGCAGACCGAAGTCTGGCCGGAGCCGATGAAGCCGAGCTGGCCGGCGGCGCCTTTCGACAGGTCGAGCACGCGGCCCTTGATGAAGGGACCACGATCGTTGATGCGCACGACGACGCTGCGGCCGTTGTTCTTGTTGGTGACCCGCAATTTGGTGCCGAAAGGCAGCGTGCGGTGGGCGGCGGTCATCGCCGAGGGGTTCATGCGTTCGCCCGAGGCGGTCCTCGAGTGCAGCGCGTACCAGGAAGCGCGGCCGCACTGGCCGGCGGCGGCGGTCGCCGAAGTGGCGGAGGCGCCGACCATCAGGCCAGCAGCGATCGTTACCGCGACAAGCGCGGTCTGTTTTGGGGTCTTCATATTTGGGGGATGGCTCCGTTTTTGACAGACCCCAGCCGTTAGGTCGAGAATAAGGCAGGAAATGCGGCAGTGATCTGGCGGTTCCATGGCGAGATCACACGTTTGGAGTCACCGGGTAACAGTCTGTCAGGGATTTTCTCGCGCGCCAGGATCAGTTTTCGACCCTATTTTGATCGGCACGAAGGACTTCCATGACAAGATTAGATGTTGATCTTCAAATAGAAACCTGTGCGATCTGACCACTTCCTTCGGCTCTTTCATCGCGGCGATAGTGCCGCAATCGATCGACTTGAAAAGCGGGATCCAAGAATGAGACTGATCAAAAATCTGCTGGCCTTGATCGTGCTGGCCGTCGGTGCGCTGTGGTCGCTGCAAGGCATCGGCGTGGTCGGCGGCAGCTTCATGACCGGCCAGTCGCAATGGCTCTATATCGGCCTCGCCACCATGCTGATCGGCCTGGCAGGGCTGGTGTGGGCAAACCGTGGGCTTCGATGAAAGGTCGACCCCCACTCCGTCGAAGCGGCGACGGAGTGGGGGAAGCCGCTCGTCAATCGCGCCGCCGCCACAGGCCTAACCGACCGCCGCGGCCCTAACCGAACAGCTGGTCCAGAATCCTGCCTTCGAGGCGGGCAAGCTCGGCGGAGCCGCGGCGGCGCGGCCGTTCCACCGGCACATCCAGATCGAGCGCGATCCTGCCGCCGCTTATCACCACCACCCGGTCGGCGAGCGCAACCGCTTCGGCGACATCGTGCGTGACCAGCACGGCGGTGAATTTCTGGGCTATCCAGATACGCTCCAGCAATTGCTGCATCTCGATGCGGGTCAGCGCGTCGAGCGCCCCGAGCGGCTCGTCGAGCGCCAGGACCTGCGGGTGACCGACCAGCGCGCGGGCCAGCGCCACGCGCTGCTTCTGGCCGCCGGACAGCACCGAGGGCCATTCATCGGCTCGGTCCGCGAGGCCGACCTTGCCGAGAATGTCGAGCGCGCGTTGCCTCGCTTGCGTGCCGGAGGCGAGGCCGGTCAACCCGACCTCGACGTTTTTCACCACGCCGGCCCAGGGCAGCAGGCGCGGCTCCTGGAACATGAAGCGCGTGCGGCTGTGGCCCTCTTCCTCGGCCCCCAGCGTCAGCGATCCCGAGGTCGGCCGGTCGAGCCCCGCGAGCAAGCGGAGCAGCGTGCTCTTGCCGCAGCCGCTTTTGCCGATGACGGCGACGAACTGCCCGACCGGCACGTCGAGATCGATGCCGTCGAGAACGGTCTTGTCGCCAAAGCGTTTCTCCACGCCCTTGAAGGCGAAGGCACGCCTGCCTTCGACCGATATCGCCGGGCGCGCTGGCGCTGGCGTGGTGACAAAGGAGCGGACGGCGGTCAGACTGGCGGCTGGCATCGAATACTCATCCGTTCTGAAAGGCGGGATGCCAGCCGAGCGACAGGCGCTCGAGCAGGCGGGCGAGACTGTCGGCGAGCTTGCCGAGCAGCGCGTAGATCAGGATCGACAGCACGACGACATCGATCAGCAGGAACTCGCGCGCCTGCATGGCCATGTAGCCGAGCCCGGAGCTGGCCGAGATGGTTTCGGCGACGATCAGCGTCAGCCACATGATGCCCAAGGCGTAGCGCAGGCCGACGAAGATCGCCGGCAGCGCGCCGGGCAGGATGACGCGGAAGAACAGCGCGCGCCGGTCCATGCCGTAGACGCAGCCCATCTCCACCAGTTGCGGGTCAACGCTCTGGATGCCGAGCAGCGTGTTGACGTAGATCGGAAAGAACACGCCGAGCGCCACCAGGAACAGTTTTGCTTCCTCGTCGATGCCGAACCACAGGATGACCAGCGGAATCAGCGCCAGGTGCGGAATGTTGCGGATCATCTGCAGCGTGGTGTCGGTCAGGCCGCGGCTGAGCGTCGACAGCCCGTTGGCAAGGCCGAGCGCGAAGCCGATCGAGCCGCCGACGGCGAAGCCGGCCAGGGCGCGCGCCGTCGAGACGCCGATGTTGCGGATCAGTTCACCGGACAGCGTCAAACGCCAGAAGGCCTCGGCGACGGCGCTTGGTGCCGGAAGCACGTTGGCCGGCATGACGCCGGCGCGGGACGCCACCTCCCAGCCGGCAAGCACCAGCACCGGCAATAGCCAGCCGATGCCGTTCCTGCGCAGGTGCGTGGAAAAGCTCATGACGCGGCCTGCAGGCGGGCCGCGCCATGGAAGCCGACCGAGAATTCGTTGGCGATGTCTTCGCGCGGTTTGAGCCGCCTGGTACCAAGCCCGAGCTTGGGGAAGAGCAGTTCGGCGACGCGATAGGCTTCCTCGAGATGCGGATAGCCGGAGCCGATGATGGTGTCGATGCCGATCGCCTGGTACTCGCGAATGCGGTCGGCGACCTGCTCCGGCGTGCCGACCAGCGCGGTGCCGGCACCGCCGCGCACCAGCCCGACGCCGGCCCACAGATTGGGCGAGACGACCAGCCTGTCGCGGCGGCCGCCATGCAGTTCGGCCATGCGGCGCTGGCCGACCGAGTCCATCTGGTTGAGGAACCGCGCCTGCGCGTTCTCGATCTGCGCATCGGTGACGTGGCTGATCAACCGGTCGGCGGCGCGCCAGGCTTCATCCTCGGTTTCGCGAACAATGAAATGCAGCCGGATGCCGAAACGCAGTTCGCGGCCGCGCAATGCCGCCTTCGCGCGCGCCGAAGCCAGCTTTTCGGCGACCTGCGCCGGTGGCTCGCCCCAAGTGAGGTACATATCCACCAGGTCGGCGGCAAGATCCTGCCCGGCGTCGGACGAGCCGCCGAAATAAAGCGGCGGCCGCTCCTGTGATGGCAGAAGGTCGAGGCGGCCATTCTCGACGCGGTAATATTTGCCGTCGAAATTGACGCGCTCGCCGGACACCAGACCGCGCCAGATGGTCAGGAATTCATGCGCCTGCGCATAGCGCTCGTCATGTGGCAGGAAGACGCCGTCGCCGGCAAGCTCGGCCGGATTGCCGCCGACCACGACATTGAGCAGCAGGCGGCCGTTGCTCAGACGGTCGAGAGCCGCCGTCTGGCGCGCCGCGAAGGTCGGCAGGGTCACGCCCGGCCGCAGCGCGACGAGGAATTTGAGCCTTTCGGTCAGCGTCGCCAGTCCAGTGGCGGTGATCCAGGAATCCTCGCAGTTCTGTCCGGTCGGCAACAGCACGCCGGGGAAGCCGAGCCGGTCGACTGCCTGCGCGATCTCCTTGAAATAGCCGAACTCCGGCGGCCGCTGCTGCTGCTCGGAGCCAAGATAGGAACCGTCGCCATGCGTCGGGATGAACCAGAAGAAATCGAGTGGCTTGGCTGGCGTGGTCAAGGCGGCCTCCTGGAGGTCAAAGGCACAATGGCAACGGCGCCGGGCGTTCCTCCACCCGGCGCCGCGTGACGAAAAATCAATTGCCCGGCGCTGTCCAAACCGCGTCGGAAATCCGCACCGCCTTGGGGATCAGGCCAAGCTTGTAGAAGCGGTCGGCGGTAGCCTGCTGGCCGGCAACGATCTCGTCGGTGATCGGAAAGATGCCGAACTTGCTGCGATTGGCGGCGATGGTCTGTGCGTCGAGCGGCACGCCGGTCACCTCATGCAACGCCTCGGCCACCTTGTCGCGATTCTGGTCCGCCCATTTCGCCGCCTCGCCAAGCGCGGCGATGGTCGTGGTGACGATTTCGGGATGCGCCTTGGCGAAATCCTTGTTGGCGAGGAAATAGGTGTTGACCTTGAGCACCTCGCTGGAGCGGGCCAGCACACGCGGCTGGTAGCGGGTTTCGGCGATGGCAAAGAAGGGATCCCAGACCGCCCAGGCATCGATCTGGTCGCTGGCGAAGGCAGCGGCCGCATCCGCCGGGCTGAGATAGACCGGCGTGATCTGATCGAAGGCGACACCTGCCTTTTCCAGCGCGGCGACGAGAAGATTATGCGCACTGGTGCCCTTGCCGACGCCGACGCGCTTGCCCTTGAGGTCGGCGACCGCCTGGACCGGCGAGGCCGGCTTGACGAAGATCGCCTCGCCTTCGCCATTGGACGGCAGCGCCGCGGCATAGACGATGTTGGCGCCGGCCGATTGACCGAAGATCGGCGGCGCGTCGCCGGTCCAGCCGGCATCGATGGCACCGACATTGAGCGCTTCGACCAATGGCGGCCCGGCGGTGAACTCGACCCACTTCACGGTAACGCCCTTGTCGCCGAGCGCCTTCTCGATCACCTGCTGCTGCCTGGCGATCACCGGCAGGCCGGTCTTCTGGTAGCCGATGCTGAACTGCTTCAGGTCCTGCGCGGCGGCGCCGAACGACGGCACGACTGTCGCGGCCAGAAGGCCAATGCCGAAAACGCGTCTCGTCAGATTGAACATGATCCCTCTCCTTCAATGCGCGCGGCAGGAAATGTCCTCACCGGTTGGAAGATGGATCAGGCTAGGTAGTTCTATAAATTTAGTAGAGAAATAATTTTGCGAGATGATTGTGACGGGCGGAATTTTTTTCTACGGCACCTATACCTTCGTCATCCTAGGGCGAAGCAAGGAGCGAAGCGACGCGGCGCAGACCCTAGGATCCATGCCGTGACTTTGGTCGTAGAATGCGACGGATCAGAAACGACGCTTACACGCTCACTCACCCGGATTACGCTTCAAACATGACCGGCTATGTCTACATGACCGCAAGCCAGAAACGTGGCACTATCTACATTGGCGTCACCAACGACCTCGGCCGCCGTGTACCCGAGCACAAATCTGGCCAAGGCTCAGGCTTTACCAGTCGCTACGGCGTGCAACGCCTTGTCTGGTACGAAGAGTATTTCGACATCACTGATGCGATCCAACGTGAGAAGTCCCTGAAACGCTGGCCACGCCAATGGAAGATCGAGCTGATCGAGAAAGCTAATCCGGAATGGTTCGAACTCTTTCGCGGAACTGGGTGGTGAGCCGTTTTTGCACCGTTGCAACGCACCACAGTCGCGGCATGGATCCTAGGGTCTGCGCGCGTCGCTTTGCTCCTTGCTTCGCCCTAGGATGACGAAGACGTGGAGGCTAGCGCGAAAGATCGCTAACGCTATGCGTCGGTGCGCCAACCGCCAGCCACTCACTGCGACCAGTACTGCCAGGCCCAATAAAAGCTCTCGTCGCGCGGCGGCAGGCGGTCGTGCCCGGCGCGGAGATGGACCGGCGCCGGCGAGCGCGGGCCGTCCTCGTTTGCCGCTTTGTCGTCGGCGGCAAGGCCGAGCAGCCAGGAGCCGACATGGGCAAACAACACGGCGGTGGAATGGGTCATCGTCATTCTCCTTTTCCGATCATTCACGCCCCGCCCACGGGACGAGCACGCGCTCGATCCGGCGGATGGTGAATTCGAGCACGAAGGCGATGGCCGCGATCACCAATATGCCCATCACCACCACGTCGGTGACGAGGAATTGGGCCGCGGACTGGATCATGAAACCAAGGCCGCGCGTCGCCGCCACCAGTTCGGCCGCGACCAGTGTCGACCAGCCGGCGCCGAGCGCGATGCGCAGGCCGGTCAGGATCGAGGGCAGGGCGCTGGGCAGGATCACGTGGCGGACCACCTGGGCGCGCGTCGCGCCAAGCGAACGCGCGGCGTTGATGCGCTCCCGCGAGACGCCGCGGACGCCCGAGGCGGTCGACAGGGCGACCGGCGCCAGCATGGCGATGGCGATCACCAGGATCTTCGACGGCTCGCCGATGCCGAACCAGATGATGACCAGCGGCAGATAGGCCAGCGGCGGGATCGGCCGCAGGAATTCGAGCAGCGGATCGAAGATGCCGCGCCCCACCGTGCTGATGCCGATGGCGAGCCCCACCGGCACACCGACCAGGATGGCGGCGGCCAGCGCGGCAAAGACGCGGCCGAGGCTGGCGACGACATGCTGCAGCAGCGTCGCGTCGACGAAGCCGTCGCGGATGACGACGACGAACTTGTTCCACACGGCGAGCGGCGAGGGCAGGAACACCGGCGACACCAGCTGCAGGCGGGCCGACAGCGTCCAGAGCGCCAGCACCGCCAAGATGGTGACGGCGCTGACCATGCGCGCCGAAACGCCGGGCCGTTTCGGCCGTTGCCTGGACCAGGGCACCGACAGGCCGTCGGTTTCTTCTGTCTTGGAACCGGGCCGTTCCGTGTAGGAGGAAATGGTCATGCCGCCTCTCCCTCGAAGATCGCGTCGGTCAGTTCGCCGCGCGCCGCCGCGAAGGCCGGGTCGGCCTTGATGGCGCGAATGGGCTCGCCGGAGGCATAGCGCCGGGAGAAGCCCGGCTCGAAGGTTCGCACCACGCGTCCGGGGCCGGGCGCCAGCACGACGACGCGGGTGGCGAGCACCAGCGCTTCCTCGATGCCGTGCGTCACCATCAGCACGCCGGCATGGCTTGCGGTCCAAAGGTCGAGCAGCGTCGTCTGCATGCGTTCGCGCGTCAGCGCGTCGAGCGCGCCGAGCGGCTCGTCGAGCAGCAGGAATTCGGGTTCGGCGGCGAGCGCGCGGGCGAGGCCGACACGCTGGCGCATGCCGCCGGACAGCTCCCAGATGCGCTTGTCGCCGGCATCGGCGAGCTTCACCAGCTCCAGCAGCCGGTCGGCGCGCCGCGCCCGTTCGGATGGCCTGACACCGCGCAGCCGCAGCGCGAAGGCGACGTTCTCGCGGGCGGTCAGCCAGGGAAACAGCGCATCGTTCTGGAACACCACCGCCCGGTCCGAACCGGGTCCGGTGATCGGCTGGCCGTTGATCGAGGCCGTGCCGCGCGCGGGCGTGATCAGGCCGGCGGCAACGTTGAGCAGCGAGGTCTTGCCGCAGCCGGAGCGGCCGACAAGAACGACGAAATCGTCCTTGGCAACTGCGATCGAGACCCGCTCGACGGCGGGCGCCGGCTGGCCGTCATAATGGATGGAGATCTTGTCGAGCACGAGATGCGGCATGGGCCCCTCGCCGAGCAATTCCAGAAAAGTGTGAGGCGGTTTTCCGTCCGGATTGCGTCAGGGATGAATCGGTTCGGTAAAATCCGCCTGCCCCGAAACCGCGCCTCGTCAGCGGCTCCGAGACAGGCAACGCACGACGTCAGGGAAGGTGAGCCGCGCGTTTAAGCCGTCAGTTCGAGGCCAGCGCCTCGGTGACGTATTTCGACGTCACGTATTTCGAGTAGTCCGGCAGCACGGCGTCGACCTTGCCTTGCTCCTTGAGGAAGGCGGACGCGGCCGCGACCGCCTTGACCGTGCCGCCGCCGAGGAATTTGTCCGAGGCCTGCTCTTCAAGCGTCGGGAACACATAACCCTTCAGGAGCTCCGGCACTTCTTCCAGCTTGGCGCCGGTGAGCCTGGCGATCGACGCGGCCTGCGGCGACGACACCGACCAGGCGTCGGGCTTGGCGAGATATTCGGCATAGGCTGATCCCGTCACCTTGACGAAGTCGCGCACGGCTTCCGGATTCCTGTCGGCGAAGTCGGTGCGCACGATCCAGGCATCGAAGGTCGGCGCGCCCCAGGCGGCGACCTGCGAGGAATCCAGCACCACCTTGCCCGATGTCTTGATTTGGCCCAGCGCCGGATCCCAGACATAGGCGGCATCGATATCGCCGCGCGCGAAGGCGGCGGCGATTTCCGGCGGCCTGAGATTGAGGATCTGGACCGACTTCGGATCGACATTCTCATGCTTGAGCGCGGCAAGCAGGCTGTAATGCGTCGTCGACACGAACGGCACGGCGACCTTCTTGCCGGCGAGGTCGGCGACCTTCTCGATACCGGCGCCGTTGCGGGCGACCAGCGCTTCCGACGGCCCGATCAGGCCGACCACGAAGATGGTCTGGATCGGCAGGTCGCGGCTGGCGGCGGCCGCCAGCGGGCTCGAGCCGACATAGCCGATATCGACCGAGCCGGAGGCGACCGCGGCGATGACGTCGGCGCCGGAATCGAATTTACGCCAGTCGATGCTGGCCTTGGTGGCCTTTTCATAGGCGCCGTCGGCCTGCGGCACTTTCGAGGGCTCGATCACCGTCTGGTAGCCGATGGTGATCTTCAGGTCATCGGCCATGGCCGGAGCGAGGAACGCGGCGCCGGCAAGGGCCGCGGAAGACAGGAGAATGATGCGGCGTGAAATGCTGGACATGAAAGGCTCCTTGAAAAAGGGGAAAACCGGATTGCCCGTTCATAGTCAGCTAATTCTATGGTTCTTGTAGAGTTAAATCCTTCCAAGGAAGAAGGGCTTGTTGGAAAAAAGCTGCCGATGAGAGGGCGCCGAGGCGGAAAGGGCGGCTCCGGCGCCCACCCTGACGTCGCGGCACGGCGTCGGGGGGCGAAGTCGTTGGGCTGGGACCGTCACTGTCCACCGAACGGTGGATGACCCGAAATTCCTTTCGTGGTGGTCTGCGTCTCCCTCTGACCCCGATCCGATTGGGCACCCATAAATCTCAAATGCTTGGAGAATACGATGACAATTGAGGATGATTGCGAATGCAATACAATTTGCCCGCAATACCAGCACTGTATTTGTATTTATCACCACGACGAAGGATATTGTGACTGCACTTGCGGGCCGCTGCAGATCCTATCCGAGCGCGCCGCAAAGCGGCCGTCGCACAGCATTATAAATATCTGCGTAAAGGGTGCCGAATTGTCGGCCGTGGCGGCGTTCCTGAGCAGGTACAGCGAGGAAGAATTGTTCATCCCGGCCGCGCGCGCGAGGACGAAAATCTCGCTCGAGATCAAAAAGACAACGCTTGCCAGCGTGATCGAGCACATTGGTTTGCGGGTCGGACTGCCTGGTTGAAATGAATTCCCGCGACGGGGCCGCTTGAGTTCTTTGCTGGTTGCAACCGGCCCGCGCCGTATGTCTCCCCGCAGCCCGGGGTCTGCTCACAGGGCTACGCCACGCCAGCCATGGGCGACGCCAGCGACGCGGCGAGCTGAACCAGCTCGGCCTGTCGCCGCACCCCGGTCTTCTCGAACAGCCGCAGCAAATGCGTCCTGACCGTGCTCCGGCCGATATTGAGGGCATCGGACGTCTCCTCCACCGTGCGGCCCGCCGCGATCTGCTCGAAGACGCGCGCCTCGGCCGGCGTCAGGCCGAACAGCGCCGCGACCAGCGCGGTCGGCGCGACAAAGGGCGTATCCGCGCGTGCGACAAACACCGCCGCCACCACGCTGGCATCGAACGCCCCGCGCCCCGGACGCAGCGGCAGCACGTGCAAGGCTCCGGCCGAGCCGTCCTTCCAGCGTATCGGAACTCCCAGTCCCTTGCGATCGATGGCGCTTTCGTCCTGTGCCGCCTGCGATACCGCGACGGCCAGCGCGCTGGACACGGCGGCGACCCTGGCGCTGAGAACTCCGTTGCGGATGTTCAGCAACTCGCCCGTGGCGACGATGTCCTGGGCAGCTGGATTGGCATGCACGACATGCAGATCGGCGGTGGTGAGAAGGATCGGCGCCGTCAGCGTGTCGAGCACCGTCTGGAAGGTCGACCGGGCAATCGCCGCCATGTCCAGCAGCCGGTTGATCGTCGCGGCGCGCTGCAGATGCGGGATCAGCAATCGGGCGGCCTCGATCTGCAGATCGCTGATGGGAGCGGCATCGACATGGCGGCTGAAGGACAGCGAGCCTAGACCACGCCCATCCCGCGCGAGCGGCAGCGCCAGGGAATCGATCATGCCTTGCGGTTTGCCGCACTCCACGAAATAGCGGTTCGTCGTGGTGTCGAGGTTGGGATTGAGCTGGCTCAACACCGCCGGCCGATCCATCGGCAGCGAGCCTACCACCGCCATGCCACCCCATAGCTCGACGATTTCAGCGCCGTAGCTGGCCATCCGGTCGACATAGGGCTGCGGGATGTTGCTGGTCACGTTGACCAGCACCTCGCCCGACGGCAATGCTTGCAGGCGGATGGCGGCGGTCCCGAAGCCGAGCGCGATGCGCATCTCCTCGATCGCGACGGGCCAGCGCGCGGGATCGATCGCGGCGTCGTAGATCAGCCCGATCAGTTCGGACAACTGAGCCATCGAGAAGGCAGAACGCATCGCCACCATCCTTGCCGCACGGCAACAAAATCCTTGCTGTACCGCAGCAAAATTAAAGCATGATCCGGATCGGGCAAGCCCTTTGATCATCTCCCGACGGGGATGGTCATCCGGCCCCGGGCGCTACCATCGAACTCCGGCCGTCGCTATCCACCGAATGGTGGAAGACGCGGCATTCTCTTTGTGTTCGGTTGCCCCCCGTCGGGTGCTGCGGTCCTGCGCGGAATTCGAGGGCGTCGGTGTTTGCAAGGCGAGTGCTGTTCGGGGACGGCAGCACAGCCGCCAAGTGCGCAACTGCTTGATTGTCAGCCCAGCCATGGACGGAGCCTCTCCGACCGGCCCGGCCAGCGTGCGGGACCGACAGCGCCGGCAGGGGACTTGGTGGATTGTCTGGCAATGAAGCGAGGGCTTTGGGCGTGATTGCAGAAACGATTGGATGCGTGAGCGTATTGGAAGACGCCGCTGCCGAGACAATAAGCGAAACAGTCGCGACAAAGTGCCAAGGGCGAAAAGGCAATGGACTAATGTCGGCCGCGACGGCGGTTTTCGGTGGACTGGCATCCTCCCAAGTGCCCGCCCTCGGGACGGCAGTGATGGTGGCGATCGCGGCCACCGGCTTTGTCGCCTTCACGCCGGGCGCAGCACGCGCGGGAGTCATCTGCTCGGATTTCAATGGTGTGGACGGTGGAGCAGCCTATGCCGGAGGCTCGACCCGCTCCACCGCATGCGGATATTTCGCCAACAGCAATGGCGATTTCTCGACAGCTATGGGCGATAGCGCGGGCGCCATTGCGGACAACAGCGTGGCGCTCGGCTACCTCGCTAACGCGGGCGGTTACTATGACCCCTATGGCAGCCCCACTATCAACTATGAGAATTCGAACACGACAGCCATCGGCGCCGGGGCTCAGGCCGGGGCCCGAGGGGCGGGCGGGTCAAATGCCACCGCCATTGGCGCTTCGGCTAAAGCGCGCGCTTTGAACTCCACCGCGCTGGGCGCGGGTGCGACCGCCCTCCAAGACAACTCCATGGCGATCGGAGCGGGCGTTACGGCGACGCGCGAAAATCAGGTCATGCTTGGCACGGGCAGCAACACCTACACGCTGGCCGGGATCACTTCGCAGGCGAGCACGGCCGCGCAGGCCGGCCCGACCTATCTGGTGACGACAGACGCCGGCGGCAATCTGGCGGCGTCGACATTCGATGTGGCCACGCTTACGAATTTGCCTGCACAGGTCGCCCAGAACGGCATCGCCATCGCCGATCTGAACAGCACGGTGAGCAGCCACACGACGCAGATCACCGCCAACACCACCGAGCTCGCCGACCACGAAACGCGCATCGCCAACAACACCTCACAGATCAGCACCAACACCCAAGAACTCGCCAATCATGAGACGCGTATCACCAACAACACCAACGAGATCGCGGATCTCGACACCAGGGTGACGACCAACACCAGCAACATCACCCAACTCGACGGCCGCGTCGGCGCTCTCGAGGCCGGCCTCCAGGGCCTGGATGACCAGATCAGCGAAAACCGCACGGAAGCCCGTGCCGGCACCGCGCTGGCTCTGGCCACGGCGGGGCTGCGCTATGACGACAGGCCGGGAAAATTGTCGCTGGCCGGCGGCTTCGGCAACTTCAAGGACCAGTCGGGCCTGGCGCTCGGTCTCGGCTACAATCCCAGTCTGGATTTCCGGCTCAACGCCGCCTTGTCGGCGACCGCCAATCGCGGCGATGTCGGCGTCAGCCTCGGGGCTTCGTGGACGCTGAACTGATCACGAGTGCGAGGGGGCCGCTGGCGGCCGCGTTCCCACAGACGCGGTCGCCAGTATCGCCCGCCGCCGGCTCGATTGCGACTTCAGAGGTCACATGAAGCGCCTAAACTCTTCAGCAACAGGGCGGATGACCCAGGCTGCGGTGGCAGCCTTGCTGTCGGCCGGCTTGATGGCGGCATCCCCGGGCGTTGCCTGGGCGCAGACCAAAAAGGCCGAGAAGGGCGACAAGGTCCGCGCGACCCACCCGGCCAGCATCGACCGCAACGGCGTGCTGATCCTGATCCGCGGCCCGCTTCTGGCGCTCGACCAGGCCAACAAGACCGGCAACTACACGATGCTGCGCGATCTCGGTTCACCGAATTTCCAGGCCAACAGCGCCGCCCAACTCGGCGACATCTTTGCCAACCAGCGCAAGCAGGCTCTGAATTTCGGCGCGGTCGCGGTGCTGGAACCGCAACTGACCCTGCTGCCGCAGATCGAGCCGAACGGCATGTTGCACATGGCGGGCTTTTTCCCTTCGGTCCCGATGCAGGTCAATTTCGAGCTCCTGTTCGAGCCGGTGAACCGGCAGTGGAAGATCTATGGCGTGTCGGTCAACCTCACCTCGGGAGCACCGCAGGCGCCCGATACGCCCGCCGCCGGACAGCCGAAACCAGACGAGGCCGGCCCACCGCCGGACGCGCCTTCGATGGAGGTGCAGCCGAAGAAGCCGATGAAACCCTGACGTCCGTCGCGCATCGCGCCGGGGCCAGGGCGGTTCCCAAGGGAAAGCGCTCACACTTTCCGTGGAATTGCCCTATGGCAGCAATCCCACGCGCAGCGCGCTTGCCAGCAGGGACAGCGCGAAGACGAACAGACCCGAACTGAAGCCGAGATTGACGTAGCGCAGGCCGCGCGCGCTCAGCCGCTTTCGCAGATGGTTGGTGGCCAGCGTCAGCGTTGTCCACCAGCTTGCCGAACCGATCAGCACGCCGGCCGATACAAGCGCCAGGGTTTGCCAGGACGGCAAGCCCGCCCCCAGGATCCCCGGCGTGAGCGTGAGGAAACCAAGCAGTGTCATCGGGTTGCCCAACGTCCAGATCAGCCCCGTCAGATAGGCCCGGCCCGACGGCATACGGCGCTGCAGGGACGTGTCCAGCGACGGTGTCAGCCGCGCCGCCGTTGCGGCCATGTAGAGCAGGAACATGCCGGCGCAGAGCTGCAGCCATACGTGCCATCCCATCAGCATGTGCGCCACCGCCCCGAGCCCGGCGGCGGCCATAGAGGCATAGACCGAATGTGTGGTCGCCGCGCCATAGCCGGTCGCCAGACCGGGTACGATGCCGCCGGCGATCGTGCGCTGCACGCATAAGAGCCCGGTGGGACCGATGGGCGCGGCGACCGCGAACCCCAGCAAGGCGCCCCGCATCATGTTGAGGAGAAGTTCCGGCGTGCCCGACATGCTGACAGATCTTCCTTTGACCGCACGTCGTCGGGGGAGCCCGGCCAGGCAACAGCCTGGGCCAGATGCCAGCCGTGGCCGGCCACGGTCACCCGTTTTCGTGAGCTGCTTCGACATTCTTCCGGTAGGACGGCCGTTGGCGGGGCTGACAAGCCAGTCGTCTTGAATCTCTCCAAGTATTAGCGAAATGTAATGTTCCGTCTCGCGCTATAGAGACGGCGTTCTGTCCCGTGAGTTGAAGACCTGACCGATGCGCCGGCGCATTCACTGGCGGTGGAGAAAATCTAGAATTCTCCTGATGCGCGTCACATGCTTTTGAATTCAGTCCAACCTTAAGCCGACGCACCCAATCACGAAATGGTCGTCGCGGCGTCCACCATTTGGATTAGGCTTGACACCCAGCTTCTATTTTTTTCTACTGACTTGGTCGCGAAGTCGAACGAGGATTGATCCCGTTGAAGCGATATCGGCGCAGCAGCACGCCATGTCCGACCGGGGCCGCCAGCCCATGTTGGTCAGCATGACTGCCCGATCCTATCCGGCGGAGCGCATTTCAGAACTCATAGGCACCATCTACGATTGCGTCCTCGATCCTGCCCGATGGCCATCGGTCGTCGACAACATTCGATTGGGAGCTGAAGTTCTGCTACGCGGTTCTCGGGTGTATCCGCTTCCGGGCGGCGAAGTTACGCTCGGCGTCGCGACAGGCATCGATTCGGTGAGGCTCGGCGAGGTTCCCGCCCATGGCCAGGACCTGGTCGACCTCTGGGGTGGCGACATCAGGGTCAAACAATATCCGCTCGAGGAGCCGTGGCTCAAGGCCACGCGCTATGATGTCGTCTGTCTTCAAGAACTCAAAACCTCGGATGAGAAGTTCGGTTGAGGCGATCGGCGGCGCTGCTTACGGCGAGCTGGCCAGCGGCATTGAGCGAGGCGCTGCGTGAATGTGTGATTTGAGCCGTGAACGACATGGAAAGGGACAGACCTCACCCACGCAAAATCTTGAAGGCACGATATGAACTTTGACATTAGGGCCAGAGTGTCGCTTCTGATCAACGCTAACCCGCAGGTTGTCTTCGACGCATGGGTTGACCCACCTGCGATGGAGCAATGGCTTTTCAAATCGCCGACTAACATCCTGAGGGCAGTGACCAATCCGCAACCGGGCGGGACATACTCGATCATCGAGCACGACGGGGACAGCGTCATTACGCATGACGGCATATACTCGGTGGTCGACCGCCCTGCCCGCTTAGCATTCAGCTTGGTAGTTCCCCAGCACTTCGAGGGGACGGCGTTCATCGAGATCCTGATTGCGTCCGAGGGTACGCAGTCACGCCTTGATTTCCTGGCCGCCGGAGACGGGCCTGAAGACGCGCAGAACCTTTGGAACCGGATGCTCGCAAATCTCGTCGAGCTGTTGAACCGAAAGTGAGTGGCCAAGGACAGCCACCGCCATTTCTTGGGCTATTAGCAAGTCAACTTTCCGGGACGGAGCCGAAAGCTGGCGTTCCGTTTTCGGCATGGCTGTTAGGCCGACATTGAGGTTACGCATGCCGCCGACAGCACAGCCAGCCCTCGTCTTTGTGGCTAAAACGACATAGAGCGATCGCATAAAGGGTCGAGGCATAGCGGCGCGTGACCGCGATGCAACATGATGGGCGTCGAGGGCCGCGGCATCGCCCCTGTGAGAGCAGGATTCCCGAATTAGCTGGCTTGGCGCAATTCCGTACCTCGAATGGGGATGGAATTGACAAACCATTTCGCGCCAGCGCGCATAAGTATAGTAATCTTATCGACATAGAGAATTGGAGGCGACGATGACGGGCCATGTCGAGCGTATCGCGATTGCCGGCGTCACCGAATCCCGGCGGCCGGCCGGTGCGCGTCTGAATCCCGTTTCTGTGTCGCTGGCGTCACAAGGCGGGCCTAAAATCGCCGCAACGGTTTGAAAATCAAGCAAGATCAACCGCAATTGGCTTGTATATCATGTCACTAGAATTTATGTGTCATGGATGGTTCGGCGCGGCGGGGAGGCACGCCGGGCGTTTCGCAACGGATGGCTTCGCGCCGTCTCATGACAGAGAAACGTTCGCTTCATGCTCACCAAAAAAGGCAAGTACGGCCTCAAGGCGCTCGTGCATCTCGCTGAGATGCCGGCCGGGCAGCTCGCTTTCGTCAACGACATCGCCGTCGCCAACAACATCCCGAAGAAATTTCTCGACGCCATACTGGGTGAGCTGCGCAATGCCGGCTTCGTCCAGAGCCGCAAGGGCAAGGATGGCGGCTACCGCCTGGCGCGACCCGCCGACGAAATCAAGGTCGGCCACGTCGTGCGCGTGCTGGACGGTCCACTGGCCCCGATCCCCTGCGCCAGCCGCACACAATATCAGCGCTGCGAAGACTGCAACGAGGCGACATGCCAAGTCCGACATCTGATGCTGGAAGTCCGGCAGGCGATCGCCGAGGTGCTCGACCAGCGCAGCCTCGCCGAGATGCGCGACATTGCCGACGACCTCCCGGTCGCGCGGGACGACCTGCCGGTGAAGGTCCTGGCCTGAAGCCGGCGCTTCGTACGGGGCTCGCTCGCGCATGACCGGGCGAACCAACTCGATCAATTCCATCATCATCGTCGGCGGCGGCGCCAGCGGTGTTGTGCTGGCCGCGCATCTGCTCAAATCGCCCAATCCGGACCTGCGCGTCACGCTGATCGAAAAGCGCCCGCATTTCGGCCAGGGCATTGCCTATTCGACACTGCTGTCGGCGCATGTGCTCAATGTCGGCGCGGCCGGCATGAGTGCCTATGCCGACGATCCCGGCAATTTCTGGCGCTGGCTGCTGGAGCGCGGGCTGGCGACAGCAGAGCAGGCGCCGGTCTACGCGCCGCGCAGCCTCTATGCCCGCTATCTCAAGGAATTGCTCGACGATCTGGAAACGCGAGAGCGCGAGACCGGACGGCTGCGCCTGATCCGCGAGGAGAGCCTGTCGATCTCGCCCACCGCGTCCGGGGTCGAGGTGGCACTCGCCAACGGCACCAGCGTGGTCGCCCACCTTGCCGTGCTCGCCACCGGCCACGACGAACAGCCCGCGCAGGGCCATGCGATCCGGATGGGATCGGAGGCCGACACCGCGCTCGATCCCGACAGCCGGATCGTGGTGCTGGGGACGGGCTTGAGCATGGTCGACGCCTTCCTTTCCCTGGAGCAGCGCGGCCATCGCGGCGACATCATCGCGGTGTCGCGGCGCGGCCTGCTGCCCTCGCCGCACCGCAAGGGCAATCCGATCAAGCTCGACGTCGCCGACATCCCGCTCGGCACCCAGCTTTCCTATTTCGTCGGCTGGTTCCGCGACCTCATCCGCGAGAACCAGAAGGCAGGCGTCGACTGGCGCGACGTCGTCGACGGCCTGCGCCCCTTCAACCAGAAGATCTGGCAGAACTGGCCCGCCTCGGCCAAGCGCCGCTTTGTCGAACACACCAAGGCCTGGTGGGACATCCATCGCCACCGCATGGCACCCGAGGTCTACGCCAGGGTGACGGAGGCGGTGCAATCGGGGCGCATCCGGCCGATCGCCGGGCGCGTCGTCGGCGTCACGCCGGGCGACGGCTTCGCGGTGGAGGTCCAATCGCGCCACACCCAGCGCCTCGAAACATTCGACGCCGCCCGCATCTATGATTGCTCCGGCATCGTGCGCGACATCTCGACCTCGTCGAACAGCGTGGTGCGCTCGCTGGTCGACCGCGGTCTGGCGCGGCCCGATCCGCTGCGCATCGGCCTCGACGTCTCGGCCGATTGCGAGATCATCGCCGTCGACGGCACCGTCTCGCGAAAAATCCTCGCCGTCGGGCCGCTGACGCGCGGCACCTTCTTCGAGATCGACGCCATCCCCGATATCCGCGTCCAGTGCGCCAGGCTGAGCAAGCGGTTGCTGGGATAGAGCAATTCCGGCGGCGATCGTATTTTTGGCGACCCCTCTTCGGCTCACCCGAAAGCGGCTTCCGCGATCGCACCATAGTCGGCTGGGTGCAGTCTGGTATTTATTCGGGGCGGCCCTATGTCAGCCGAACAACTTCCGTTCTTAACTATAAGACGGCAGGACTAAAGTCTTGCGTGCCGGTAGGCCTTGGTCTGAGGGGCCTTCAAACGTTCCGTACTTGTCCATTGGACGTTCCGTACTTTAGTCAATTGAGATATACGTGACTTGACGCAGACCCGTTGCAAAGGGGGCGTGATACCAGCGCTTTCGGTGTTGCTGATTTCCTCGGAAACCCGGTTTCGAGCCGGGCCTTCCTTTTTAGCCACCAACGGCCAATTTCGACCGAATTTCCCTGACGGCGTTTGCGATGGCGTCAGCGGTCGTGAGGTCGAGAGCCATCCAAAAATGCCTTCCGTTGTCCGGATCGAAAGGATGCCTGGAGGGCCCTTCTCATCCTTGCACCCAGGTTGCGATTTGACGCTGGCCTAGGCTGCCAAGGGGGAAAAGAATGGCCGGTGCGGGGATGCTTGGGTTGAAAGCAGGTCGCACCGGCCATTGCGGGTTAGGCTTCGATTTGGGATCGTCCCCCGCATGACCAAGCTATATGTATATTAGCTATAGCTCAACTGAGACTGAAGTCCCTCCCGCAGTCAGCCGGAGGGATAGCGTTCAGCCGCCCAATGCCTCACACACGGCGCGCGCGGTCTCGGCGCCGGAAAAGTTCTGCTGGCCGGTGATCAGGTTGCCGTCGCGCACCGCACATTGCCATGTGCACGTTCGGCTAGCATGGTGAAATCGGCGGCTTCAACGAACGAGATGGTTCGTTGGACGGATGAGACGGTGCCGCAGCTTGGGACCGTTGAGGTCGGCGCCCTACGGCGCCCCCTCTGGCCTGCCGGCCATCTCCCCCTCAAGTGGGGAGATTGGCTGTGGCATCGTCTTCGCCAATCGTCGACTTTGTAAAATGGTGCGGCCCGCGAAGCTGTTGATCTCCCCCCTTGAGGGGGGAGATGCCCGGCAGGGCAGAGGGGGGCGCTGTCCCGCCGGCGTCCCGGTCCGGCAGCGTATCGCCTCGCCCTGACGGGCGGCTGGAATTTCATTCCCCGTCTGGCCGCCGGATTGGCACGATCTATCTTCTTTCCGACTGCGATCGGCTGGAAAAGACGCTAGGTTGATCCATGGAGGCTCCGACATGAGCGAGCACAGAAAAGCCACGGCCGACAGTGCCGCCTCGGACGGCGTGACATCCCGCCTGCGCCCGCCCTATGCGTCGGTGCTCGATCTGATCGGGCAAACGCCCATCGTCGAGCTGACCAAGTTCGACACGGGAAAATGCCGGCTGTTCATCAAGCTCGAAAGCCAGAATCCCGGCGGCTCGATCAAGGACCGCATCGCGCTGTCGATGATCGCGGCGGCCGAGAAGGATGGCAGGCTGAAGCCGGGCGGCACCATCGTCGAGGCGACCGCCGGCAATACCGGCCTTGGCCTCGCCCAGGTCGGCATCCCCAAGGGCTATCGCATCATCCTGGTGGTTCCCGACAAGATGTCGCGTGAAAAAATCCAGCACCTGCGCGCGCTCGGCGCCGAGGTGCGCATGACGCGCTCCGATGTCGGCAAGGGTCATGCCGAATATTACCAAGACATGGCGGAGAAGATCGCCGCCGAACTGCACGGCGCCTTCTACGCCAACCAGTTCGCCAACCCGGCCAACCCGCTGGCGCATGAGGCGACCACCGGCCCGGAGATTTTCTGGCAGCTCAACAGTGATGTCGACGCGGTGGTGGTCGGCGTCGGCTCGGGCGGCACGCTGACCGGGCTTGGCCGCTTCTTCGCCGGCGTGTCGCCGAAGACGGAGATGGTGCTGGCCGATCCGGTCGGCTCGGTGCTGGCGCCGCTGATCAAGACCGGCAAGATGGAAGAGGCGGGGAGCTGGACGGTCGAAGGCATTGGCGAGGATTTCGTGCCGCCCAATGCCGATTTGTCGCTGGTCAAGAAAGCCTATTCCATCACGGACAAGCAGAGCATGCTGGCGGTGCGCGATCTGCTGTCGCGGGAAGGCATCCTGGCCGGTTCCTCGTCGGGCACGCTGCTGTCGGCGGCCCTGCGCTATTGCCGCGAACAGACGGTGCCCAAGCGCGTCGTCACCTTCGTCTGCGACAGCGGCAACAAATACCTGTCGAAAGTGTTCGACGATTTCTGGCTGGCCGAGCAGGGGCTGGCCGAACACGAACAGCATGGCGATCTGCGCGACCTCGTCATGCGCACGCACCGCACCGGCGACACGGTGTTCGTCGGCCCCGACGAAAGCCTGCTCAACGCCTATGGCCGCATGCGCCGCTCCGATGTCTCGCAGCTGCCGGTGCTCGACAATGGCAAGCTGGTCGGCATCGTCGACGAAAGCGACATCCTGGCCCATGTCGACGGCCCCTATGACGGGCGCTGGGAGCGCTTCAACGGCCCGGTGCGCACGGCGATGACCTCCAACCTGCACACGCTGCAGGCCAGCCAGACGCTGGACGCGCTGCTGCCGGTGTTCGACCGCAACGAGGTCGCCATCATCTTCGACGGCGACGAGTTCGTCGGCCTGATTACCCGCATCGACCTGATCAACCATCTGAGGCGCGCACGATGACCACATCCGGAAAGAACCGCCTGGCGTTTTCGACGCGCACCATCCATGGCGGCCAGAGCCATGATCCGCTGACCGGGGCGGTGATGGTGCCGATCTATGCCACCTCGACCTATGGCCAGCAGTCGCCCGGCGTGCACAAGGGTTTCGAATATGCCCGCAGCCAGAACCCGACGCGCTTCGCCTTCGAGCGCGCCGTGGCTGACCTGGAAAGCGGCTCGGCCGCCTTCGCTTTCGCTTCCGGCCTGGCGTCGATCGCCACAGTGCTCGAACTGCTCGATTCCGGCGCGCATATCGTCGCCACCGACGACATTTATGGCGGCTCGTTCCGGCTGATGGAGCGGGTGCGCAAGCGCTCGGCCAACCTGCAGGTCTCTTTCGTCGATTTCACCAATCTGGCCGCGGTTGAAGCCGCGATCCGGCCGGAGACAAAACTGCTGTGGGTCGAGACGCCGACCAATCCGTTGCTGCGCATCGTCGACCTCGAGGGCGTCGCGGCCCTGGCCCGGCGGAAGGGAATTTTGTCCGTCGCCGACAACACGTTCTGCAGCCCCTATATCCAGCGGCCGCTGGAGCTCGGCATCGACATCGTCGTCCACTCGACGACCAAATATCTCAACGGCCATTCCGACATGGTCGGCGGCGTCGCCGTCGTCGGCGACAACAAGGATCTCGCCGACCGGCTGAAATTCCTGCAGAACGCCATCGGCGCCATTTCGGGCCCGTTCGACAGTTTCCTGGCGCTGCGCGGCTTGAAAACCCTGGCGCTCAGGATGGAGCGCCATTCCGCCAACGGCCTGAAGATCGCGCAGTGGCTGGAAGCGCGAAAAGATGTGCGCCGCGTCATCTATCCCGGCCTCGCCAGCCATCCCCAGCACGCGATCGCCGTCCAGCAGATGCATGCCTTCGGCGGCATGATCACGGCCGTGCTCGACCGCGACCTCGCCGGCACCAAACGCTTCCTTGAACGCACGCAGCTGTTCACGCTGGCCGAAAGCCTCGGCGGCGTGGAGAGCCTGATCGAACACCCGGCGCTGATGACGCATGGCTCCATTCCCGCCGAGAAGCGGGATGAGATCGGCATATCGGATTCGCTGGTACGGTTGTCGGCGGGGATAGAGGATGGCGATGATCTGATCGCCGATCTGGATCAGGCGCTGGGGGGCTGACACGAGCGCTCTGGGCGGCTTATGCCGATACCTGTCGGTTGTCGGCGCCGCCCCTCACCTGCCTGCCGGCATCCTCTCCCCGTATAGTGACGGGGAGAGGGCGCTTTTGTCCGAACCGGATAGATAGGTAACAGAATGGACCGATAGCATGGGTGACAGTTTTCTTGTCCGCCGGGAGGACCGGCGATGGTTTGGCGAGAAACTGGGATCATGGACGAGCGGCTACGGTTTGTT
>NZ_SRTV01000210.1:0-311 GCF_004792025.1 Mesorhizobium sp. M8A.F.Ca.ET.181.01.1.1
CCATCGGCGCGGTAATCAGTGTCGCGCCCGCCATCAGCGCGCCGTAATTTGCGCCGGATTCAACATCGGCGAAAAACATCATGCCAAGCGGCGGTGGCGCGAGATTGGTGTCAGAGATAACGATCATCGGCCAATAAAGGTCGTTCCAGTGGGCGACGAGCGAAAAGACCGAGAAGGCGGCGAGTGAAGGCAGCGAACCACGCAGCACAAGCCCCCAGCAGATCTCCATTTCAGAGAAGCCGTCCATGCGTGCCGCTTCGATGATTTCATCCGGATAGCTGCGGAAGGACTGATTGAACAGGAAGATGGCG
>NZ_SRTV01000211.1:0-311 GCF_004792025.1 Mesorhizobium sp. M8A.F.Ca.ET.181.01.1.1
GGCCCGACACCATCGTCGAGGAAAACAATATCCAGGTTCATCTGTCCGCGTTGCGCAAGATTCTCGGCGCGGACCGCGATCTGATCTTGACCGTGCCCGGCCGCGGCTATCGGCTCGTGCCCCGGCAACGGACCACGGCCAACGCGGCAGCCGGCCACCTGCTTCCGCCGCAGCGCATGCAACTGGTCGGGCGCGATGCGGCGGTCGCGGTCATCGAGGTCGCTGACCCGCAAGCCATCCTTGCGCAACGCCGCCTCGACGCGCGGGCGCGCCAGCAAAGCCACCTTGCGTCCGGCGAGCGCAAGACGGCC
>NZ_SRTV01000212.1:0-309 GCF_004792025.1 Mesorhizobium sp. M8A.F.Ca.ET.181.01.1.1
CCCGCGCCATGCGGCGCGGGCTTGCAGGGCAAGCGCGGCGGGCCGCTGCGGCCGTGAGCGCCTGCCACGTCGTTCTTCCGTCCTATCTCATTGAAAGCGCAAAGCCGGTAAAATAGCGGGTTCCCATTTTTCGGCCGCCCGGCTTCGTCCCGTGTTCAGTTCCCTCTATCCGCTCATACGCGCCCAACTCTTTCGCATGGACGCGGAAGACGCTCACCACCTGACCTTGCGTGCGCTCGGCGCGGCCGGGCGCACCGGCCTCGCAGGCGCGCTCGCCGCGCGGGTGCCGGACGCGCCGTGCACGGTCAT
>NZ_SRTV01000213.1:0-309 GCF_004792025.1 Mesorhizobium sp. M8A.F.Ca.ET.181.01.1.1
CCTCACGCAAAGCAATGGAAAACCGTCGATGTTGGGATACACATAGCAGGTGTACAGATAACCGGTAATGGTCGCCATCACGCCGCCGACCACCATGTGGAGAGCCATTCTGGAGCCGCCTGGCGCTGCCGATGTCAGCGCGCAAGCCAGTGCCGCACCGATCACCGCGAAACCGCCGCTCGGCCAGTTAGTCGCGATCCAGAACCAGCCGGCGACCGCCATCACCGCAGCACAACGGACGAATGTGAACGCGACGACGAGGCGATTCGTGCGGCTCATGTAGGGCCGGGCCCCGCGCGCGCGAACCGG
>NZ_SRTV01000214.1:0-309 GCF_004792025.1 Mesorhizobium sp. M8A.F.Ca.ET.181.01.1.1
ACCTAACTCTGCTTCGGAACGATGTTCCCGTGGCAGCCGGCTACCGCGGGCTGAGGCTACTCGCGGCGCTCGTCGAACGCCCCGGCGAAATCCTGGCCAAGGCCGAGCTGATGGATGCGGCATGGCCGGACCTGCGCTGGTGAACGACAAGCTGCTGCGCCGTGCGGCGCGCGACATCCTGGCCGAGATCGTCCTCGATGAGGGCGAGCGCGAGGTCGATGCCGGCGGAAATACCGGCCGAGGTCCAGACATCGCCATCGTGAACGAAGATGCGGTCCGCATCGACGCTGATCCTCGGATAGCGGCGAG
>NZ_SRTV01000215.1:0-309 GCF_004792025.1 Mesorhizobium sp. M8A.F.Ca.ET.181.01.1.1
CTTCCTATCTACAACCATGGAGCGTTCCTCAGCCTCGGGGCGCAAATGTCTGACGCGACTCGCAACATGGTCTTTATCTATGGGGTGCTTGCCCTTCTCGTCGGCTTGTTCGTATGGTTATTCCGCTCACCCAGACTTGTCCGCATATAAGTGCTTTCAATCGCAATCATCCTCGGGGGTGGACTTAGTAATCTATTTGATCGCTGTGTTTATGGAGGCGTGGTCTTCGATTTCCTGAACATGGGAATCGGGCAGTTGAGAACGGGCGTTTTCAACGTCGCGGACGTCGGAATCATGCGCGGGGTGGCT
>NZ_SRTV01000216.1:0-308 GCF_004792025.1 Mesorhizobium sp. M8A.F.Ca.ET.181.01.1.1
GTTGCCCTCCATGCGGTTTTCGAAAAGGGTGGAGCGGCGACCGCGCAGCACGATATCGAACTTATAGGCCAGCATGTCCATCGGCAGCGTCGCATTCATGTCCAGCGGCGCGATCAGTCTCCGTATCGCATCCTCGTCCGGAATGGTTTTGACGATCGGACATTTCCAGATCAGCGGATCGCCTTCGAAATACATCTGGGTGATGAGGCGCTGCGCGAAACCGTGACCGAAGATGGAGAAATGGATATGGGCCGGCCGCCAGTCATTGACGCCGTTCGGCCAGGGATAGGCGCCCGGCTGGATGGTCT
>NZ_SRTV01000217.1:0-307 GCF_004792025.1 Mesorhizobium sp. M8A.F.Ca.ET.181.01.1.1
CATAGGCGGCTTCCAGCTCCCAATCCTCGTAGAAGCCGGAGCGGTAGCCGATCATGTTGGCGCGGTTCAGCATGTCGCCATCGCCATAGGGCCACCAGGAATCGCGGATGTTATCGGAGCCGGCGAAGACCGTCGCACCCGCCTTGCGCAGCGCCGCCACCGGCGGGAAAGCGTGGTCGCCGGGCGCGTTGGTCATGATGGCGACGCCGGCAGCGGCGATCCGCTCGCCGGCGCCGGCCAGCGCGTCGGCGGAAATGTCGCCCAGCGCATAGGCGTGGCTGACGGCGACCTTTCCCTGCATGCCCGA
>NZ_SRTV01000218.1:0-307 GCF_004792025.1 Mesorhizobium sp. M8A.F.Ca.ET.181.01.1.1
GTAGTCCACTGCCATCTGCCTGCCTCCGTGCGATGCATCGCATCCGTGAGATGAGGCGGCGCGCGATGCGCCGCCCGTCCGGTTCGCCGAGCCGGTGCATGGTCCAGCTCCAATGCGCCGGCCATCGCCTTCAGCTTAGGCGGCGGCTCCGGTGTCAGCAGGCAGAATACACAAAAAAGCACGCTCGTTCAATTTATCGTCAGGCGGGGTTTCCCCTGGCGAGCGGGCAATCCGCGCCGTGCAAGCGGTCTTCGAGCACGGAGGGCAGCACGTGGTCGCGGAACATGTCGCGCAACTTGAGTTTTTG
>NZ_SRTV01000219.1:0-307 GCF_004792025.1 Mesorhizobium sp. M8A.F.Ca.ET.181.01.1.1
TTCGGTCAAGGTCGCGATCGACCGCAGCCTGTTCGCATCGTCCGCTTCCACCTCCGCCGCGCCCAGCACCAGCCTCTGGTCGAGCCTTGCTTTCTGGCGTGGCCTCGCCGCCGCTGCCATTGCTGCTTTGGCAGTCTACGTCGCCCTGCCTTTCCTCAATCCGCCGGTTACGCAGCCTCAGACCAGGTTGTTCGCCTCACTGGCCGCCTACAACAGCCCTGTCAAATACCTCGCCGTCTATGACGCCGCCCGCCATGAGGTCGGCCTGTCGCTGGTCTCCGGCGAGCGTGGCGCCGGCAAGGACTTC
>NZ_SRTV01000021.1:0-29541 GCF_004792025.1 Mesorhizobium sp. M8A.F.Ca.ET.181.01.1.1
GGGCCCCAGCTCATCCACGGTTTAAGCCACCTGAGGGGTGACGGGCTCTCGACCGCCGCCACGGATCAGGCAAGCACCTGGTCCGTGGCACCCTCAACAATGCACGATTCCAAACACACAAGGGGTGTTCCAGCGGAGTGAGGCGTTGGTGTTCCCTGGAGCACCCCTCATCCGACCTCGCTTCGCGAGGCCACCTTCTCCCACAAGGGGAGAAGGAAAGACCAACGCCGCGCTCAAATATGCAGCGCGTGCCCCAGCGCCTTGAGCGCCGCTTCCTGGAACCCCTCGCCTTGCGTCGGATGGGCATGGATCGTCCCGGCGATGTCCTCCAGCCGCGCGCCCATTTCCAACGCCAGCCCGAAAGCCGCCGCCAGTTCCGACACGCCCTGGCCGACCGCCTGGATGCCGAGCACCAGGTGATTGTCGGCGCGCGCCACGACGCGGACGAAGCCGTCCTCGCCGAGCTTGGTCATCGCGCGGCCATTGGCGGCGAAGGGGAACAGGCCGATCTTGATCTCGCCGCCGAGTGCTTTGGCCTCTTCGGGCGACAGCCCCGCCGTCACCAATTCGGGATCGGTGAAGCAGACGGCGGGGATCGAGCGCTTGTCCCAGCTGCGCTTGTGGCCGGCGACGATCTCGGCGACCATCTCGCCTTGCGCCATTGCCCGGTGCGCCAGCATCGGCTCGCCGGTGACGTCGCCGATGGCGAAGACGCCGCGCATCGAGGTGCGGCACTGGTCGTCGATCCTGATGAATTTTCCGGCCCTGTCGAGATCGATCTGCTCGAGCCCCCAGCCCTCGGTCACCGGCTTGCGGCCGACCGTCACCAGGATCTTGTCCGCGGCGACCTTGCCGCTCTTGCCGTCGGATGTCTCGATCAGCAACGCGTCGCCCTTCGTCGACAGGCCCTTGGCCTTGGCGCCTGTCATCACTTCGACGCCGAGCGCGGCGAGCCGTTTGACCACGGGCCGGGTCAGTTCCGCATCATACTGCGCCAGCACGCGCGGCAGGGCTTCGACCACGGTCACCTCGGCGCCCATCTTGGCAAAGGCCATGCCGAGCTCCAGCCCGATATAGCCGCCACCGACGACCGCGAGTTTCTTCGGCACTTCGCTCAGCGCCAGGGCTTCCGTGGAGGAAATGACAGGCCCGCCAAACGGAAGAAAAGACAGTTCGACCGGCGCCGAGCCCGTCGCGATGACGATTGTCTCGGCCCGGATCGCCTGGCTTCCCGTCTCGGTTTCGACCTCGACGGTCTTGCCGTCGCGGAAGGTCGCCCAGCCCTGCACGGTCTTCACCCCGGCCTTCTTGAGCAGGCCGGCAACGCCACTGTTGAGCCGGCTGACGATCCCGTCCTTCCAGGCGACGGTCCTGGCGAGATCGAGCACCGGTGCCGTGACCGAAATGCCGAGCGGGCTCTTGCCGCCGGCCATGTGCGCGACCTTCTCGAACTCCTCCGCCGCGTGGATCAGGGCCTTGGACGGGATGCAGCCGACATTGAGGCAGGTGCCGCCCGGCTTGCCGGCCTCGACGATCACCGTATCGACACCGAGCTGCCCGGCACGAATGGCGCAGATGTAGCCGCCGGGACCGGCGCCGATGACGAGCAGCTTGCAGGAGATTTCTTTCATGATGTGACCCTTCGATCCGAGGGAATGCTCCGTCGAGATCCTTCACGCCCCCCTCTGTCCTGCCGGACATCTCCCCCACGAGGGGGGAGATTGGCAGCTTCGTCGCTTCGCTCATTCTTGCGACGATGGAGATTGGCGAAACCCGGCGTGGCGTCCAATCTCCCCCCTTGTGGGGGAGATGCCTGGCAAGGCAGAGGGGGGCGCTGTCCCGCAGTCATCTCGGTCATTCCGCCGCCCCTCTAATCCACGAAAATCAGCGCCGGCGTTTCCAGCAGGGCCTTTATCCGCTGCACGAACACCGCCGCGTCCCAGCCGTCGATGACGCGGTGGTCGAAGCTCGACGACAGGTTCATCATCTTGCGCGGGATGAACTGCGTGCCGTCCCACACGGGCCGCACCATCATCTTGTTGACGCCGATGATCGCGACCTCCGGATGATTGATGACCGGCGTGGTCGCCACGCCGCCCATGGCGCCGAGCGAGGTGATGGTGATGGTCGACCCGGACAGCTCGTCACGGGTCGCAGTGCCCGACTTGGCCGCCTCGGCCAGCCTGGCGACCTCAGCGCCGCAATCCCAGATGTCGCGCGCCTCGGCATGCTTGACGACAGGCACCACCAGCCCCGACGGCGTCTGCGCGGCGATGCCGATATGGATGCCGCCATGCTGGTGGATGATGCCGGCCTCGTCGTCGAACAGCGAATTGAGTTGAGGCTGGTCCGCGATGGCCTTGACCATCGCCCGCATCAGGAACGGCAGCAGCGTCAGCTTGGGCCTCTCCGCGCTTCCCTTGGCCGGGCGCTTTTCCTTGTTGAGCGCGGCGCGCAATTCCTCCAACGGGGTGACGTCGATCTCCTCGACATAGGTGATGTGCGGGATGCGCGACTTGGACAGCGTCATCTTCTCGGCGATCTTTCGCCGCAGGCCGACCAGTTTGATGTCCTCGATCGCATCGTTGCGGGCGAGACCCGATGTCTTGGCCAGTTGCGGCCCGCGCGCCAGGAACGCCTCGATGTCTTCGTGGCCGATGCGGCCGGCCGGGCCGCTGCCCGCGATTTGCCTGAGATCGATGCCGGCCTCTTTCGCCCGCAAGCGGACGGCTGGTGACGCCAGCGGCTTTTCGCCTTCCGGGCGCGGCGCGCCGGCCGAGGCCCGTGCGGTGGTCTTCGCGGCAGCCTGCGGCGGTGCGGGTTTTACCGGTGCCTCGGCGGGCTTTGCCACCTTGGGCGACGGTGCGGTTTCGGGTTTCGGGCTCGGCAGCTTGGCGGGCGCTTCGGCCTCTGCGGTTGGTTCCGCTTCTTTGCCGGCGGCCTTCACATTGCCCTCGCCCGCCACCTTCAGCCGCACGATTGGCGAACCGATCGCCACCGTGTCGCCGATCTCCGCGCCCAGCCACAGGATCTCGCCATCGACGGGCGACGGGATTTCGACCGTCGCCTTGTCGGTCATGACGGCGGCAAGCACCGTGTCCTCGCGCACGATGTCGCCGATTTTCACATGCCATTCGACGAGTTCCGCCTCGGCGACGCCCTCGCCGACATCGGGCAGCTTGATGATGTGTTCGCCCATCTCAGGCCTCCCTAAGCTTCCAATGTTTCGATGAGGGCACGGCCGACGCGCGCGGGCCCCGGAAAATACTCCCACTCCTGCGCGTGCGGATAGGGCGTGTCCCAGCCGGCGACGCGGGCCACCGGCGCCTCCAGATGGTAGAAGCAGTTTTCCTGCACCAGCGCCGAGAGTTCGGCGCCGAAACCGGAGGTCAGCGTCGCCTCGTGCACGACGACGCAACGTCCGGTCTTCTTCACCGAGGCCACGATCGTGTCGAGGTCGAGCGGCAGCAGCGTCCGGAGATCGATGATCTCGGCATCGATGCCGGTTTCCGCGGCCGCCGCCTGGGCGACATAGACCATGGTGCCGTAGGCGAGCACCGTGACCGCCGTACCCGCCCTGCGGATCGCTGCCTTGCCGAGCGGCACGGTATAATGGCCGTCGGCGACCTCGCCGAGTTCGTGCTTCGACCATGGCGTCACCGGCCGGTCGTGATGGCCGTCGAACGGACCGTTGTAGAGCCGCTTCGGCTCGAGGAAGATCACCGGGTCCGGATCCTCGATCGCCGCGATCAGCAGGCCCTTGGCGTCATGCGGATTGGATGGCACCACCGTCTTCAGGCCCGACACATGGGTGAACAGCGCTTCCGGGCTCTGGCTGTGCGTCTGGCCGCCGAAGATGCCGCCGCCCGTCGGCATGCGCACCACGATCGGGCAGGTGAAGTCGCCATTGGAGCGATAACGCAGCCGCGCCGCTTCCTGCGTCAGCTGGTCGTAGGCCGGATACATGTAGTCGGCAAACTGAATTTCCACGCACGGCTTCAGGCCATAGGCGGCCATGCCGATGGCCGAGCCGACAATGCCGGATTCGTTGATCGGCGCGTCGAAGCAGCGGCTCTTGCCGTACTTGGCCTGCAGCCCGTGCGTGACGCGAAAGACGCCGCCGAAGAAGCCGACATCCTCGCCGAACACGACGACTTTGCTGTCGCGCTCCATCGACACGTCCATGGCGTCGCGAATGGCCTCGATCATGGTCCGCCTTGGCATGGCTCAGACTCCCGCCTGCTGGCGTTGGCGTCTGAGATGCGGCGGCATCTCGGCAAACACACCTTCGAACATCTCGCGCGTCGACGGCTTGCCGCCGGCATGCAGCGTGCCGTGGCTTTCCGCCTCCTTCTGCGCCGCGATGACCGTGTCGAGGATTTCGGCCTCGGCCTGCGCGTGCCGCTCGTCCGACCAGACGCCGAGCTTGATGAGATGGTTCTTCAGCCGCATGACCGGGTCGCCGAGCGGCCAGGCGTCGGACTCGGTCTTCGGCCGGTAGGCGGCGGGGTCGTCCGAACTGGAATGAGCGCCGGCGCGGTAGGTGACGTATTCGACCAGCGTCGGCCCGAGATTGCTGCGAGCCCGCTCGGCAGCCCATTTGGCCACCGCATGGACGGCGAGATAGTCGTTGCCGTCGACGCGCAGCGACGGGATGCCGAAGCCGAGGCCTCGGGCCGCGAAGGTGCCCGAGCCACCGCGCGCGATGCCCTGGAAGGTCGAGATCGCCCACTGGTTGTTGACGACGTTGAGCACCACCGGCGCCTTGTAGGTGGAGGCGAACACCAGCGCCGAATGAAAATCGGACTCCGCCGTCGAGCCGTCACCGATCCAGGCCGCGGCGATGCGCGAATCGTTGGAGATCGCCGAGGCCATCGCCCAGCCGACCGCCTGGATATACTGCGTCGCCAGATTGCCGGAGATGGAGAAGAAGCCGTGGTCCTTCGACGAATACATGATCGGCAGCTGCCGGCCCTTCAGCGGGTCGGCCTCGTTGGAATAGATCTGGTTCATCATCGTGACCATCGGATAGCCGTCGGCGATGAGCAGCCCTGCCTGGCGATAGGTCGGGAAATTCATGTCGCCGGGCGCCAGCGCCTTGCGGAAGGCGCAGCTCACCGCTTCTTCACCGAGATGCTGCATGTAGAAAGAGGTCTTGCCCTGGCGCTGCGCCATCTGCATGCGCGCGTCGAAGGTCCGCAGCGTCATCATGTTGCGCAGGCCTTCCAGCAATTCCTCGCTGGAAAGCAGCCCGGCCCACGGCCCGACCGCCTCGCCATCGCGGTTGAGCACGCGGATGATCGAGAAGGCCATGTCGCGGATGGTGCGTGGATCGACATCGATCTCGGGGCGCGGCACCGAGCCGGCCCCGGCGATGGTCACGTTGGAGAAATCAGGCTTGCCGCCCGGCCGCACTTCCGGCTCCGGAACGTGGAACCGCAACATCCCAGCATCGGCCATGACCTCAGATCCTCCAATGTTGCCTGGGTGCGGATATTTGCACATCCGTGCATCCAGGCCAGTGCGAATTCGCCTGGCAAGCCCTTCAGCTATCGGTTCCGGCCACGCCGGCCGATCCGGCCTCACGCGCTCAAGATGAAGATATGTCCGCGAAATTTCTTGTCGATGTTGAGCAGTGGCGCGCAATTTGGCGCAAGGTTGCAGGCGGGTTGCCGCAAGAGGAGGTATTTTTACAAGGCGGGGCCAGATGGCGCCTTTCCTTCTCCCCTTGTGGGAGAAGGTGGATCGGCGCGACAGCGCCGAGACGGATGAGGGATGTTCCAGCGGAGTGAGGCGTTGGCGTTCCCTGGAACACCCCTCATCCGTCGCCTTCGGCGACACCTTCTCCCACAAGGGGAGAAGGGAAAGAGCGCTCGGTGCGGATCGCCGTTCACTCCATCCCCGCATCATGCTAACCACCCCTCCATGGCACAGAAGAAAGCTTTCGAGGTCGACGGTTGGCTGGCGCGGCCTGATCCGCGCATCTCGATCGTCCTGCTTTATGGCCCCGATCGCGGCCTGGTCTCGGAGCGGGCGAAGGCCTTTGCCGGGAAGACCGGCCTGCCGCTCGACGATCCGTTCTCGGTGGTCAGGCTCGAGGGTTCGGAGGTCGACCGCGACGAGGGCCGCCTGCTCGACGAGGCCCGCACCGTACCGATGTTTTCCGACCGGCGGCTGCTCTGGGTGCGCAACGCCACCGGACAAAAGGCGCTGGCCGACGACGTCAAGGCGCTGACGGCGGAGCCGGCGAGGGACGCCATCATCCTGATCGAGGCCGGCGATTTGAAGAAAGGCGTCGGGCTGCGCGCGGTGGTCGAGGGCGCCGACAATGCCATGGCCTTGCCCTGCTACGCCGATGAGGCCCGCGACATCGACACCGTCATCGACGACGAGCTGCGCAAGGCCGGCATGTCGATGACGCTTGAGGCGAGGCAAGCGCTGCGCCGCAATCTCGGCGGCGACCGGCTGGCCTCGCGCGGCGAGATCGAAAAACTCGCCCTCTACGCCCACGGCCAGAGGGAAATCGGGCTGGAAGAGGTGCGAGCCATGTCCGGCGACGTGTCCGGCGCCTCGTTCGACGACGCCGTCGACGCGCTGCTCGAAGGCAAGGTCGGCGACTTCGACACCGCCTTCACCCGCCATTGCCAGGGTGGCGGCCCGCCTTTCCTGGTGCTGTCCTCGGCGATGCGGCAGTTACAGCAGATCCAGGTCATGCGCGGCCAGATGGAGACCGGCGGCCGCAACGCCGCTTCCGTCGTCGCCGCCGCCCGCCCGCCGGTCTTTTTCTCCAGGCGCAAGCTGGTGGAAAAGACGCTGGAGCGCTGGAACAGCGAAGCGCTCGGCCGCGCGCTGAACCGCCTGCAGTCAGCCGTGCTGCAGACGCGGCGCCGGCCGGACCTGTCGGTGGCGCTGGCTCGGCAGGCGCTGCTGGGGATCGCGGTGGAAAGCGCGCGGCTGGCGCAAAGGTAGCAGAGCGATCTCCCCTTTTCGGTGCCGAGCGCTGGTTAATTCATGCTCATGGCGCCCACCGGCTGAAAGGTTGGCAGCGCCTGTGGAAAGACCAGCACCGCCGCGCCATAAAGGAGCAGAGCGACACCCGACATCTTTGCGATCCGATCTCCTGCCGGAAGGGTCTTTTCCGCAAGGACCAGCAAGGTGACCACGGCCATTGCGGCGACGTTCATGATCCCGAGAGGAAAGAGGGCGAGAAACAAGAGCCAGCAGCAGCCCAGGCAGAAAAGTCCGTGCTCCAGGCCCATGCGAACCGCGCCCCAGTAACCGTCGCGCCATGAGGTCAGGATGAAGCCGATCGGCGTGCGGCATTTGGCCAGACACAGATCCTTCAGCGGGGAGAGTTGATAGACGCCGGCAACCATCAGCAGCGCGCCGCCGATGCGCGCGGCCGTCGCCGTGGACAATCCCACACGTCCGGCAAGCATCTCCGCACCCGCCGCGCCGGCAAAGGCGATAACGCCCATCACGCCCCAAACCAGCATGTACCCTGCCACGAACACCCAGCTCGAGACAAAGGTCTCGCCGCGGCCCCGTTTGCCGGCCTGGACCGTGTGAAAGGTCAGGATCATGGGCGCGGCCGTCGGAAACATCATGGCGATCATCATGATCATCCAGACGGCAAGGAACAGCGGCGCCCTCATGCCCATGGTGAGTGAGTACATTTCCACGCGCATGTCCGCGTCCATGCCCATCTGTTGCCAGACAAGCAGGGCCCACGCCGCCGCGGCGATGGAGATCAGCAGCGCGAGAATGATGTATCGCTGGAACGTCGGCGCCATGGACAAGTACGTTCCGTACCATGCGGCCAGCTTCTACTGCTGGCCAGACCAATTGATCGGGGCGTAATGTCCGTTTCGGCGGGAATTGTCCCAGCTCATGCCATGGTCGCTGAATGTGCTGCCTTCCGCCCCCATCGCCATGGCGAGCCAGTCGGGATTGACAGGATGGCCGGTGGCCGCCCACATCTGCCCATCCTCGCGCATTGTCGGCAGTGGCTCGACAGCCATCCGCATGATGCCCGCAATCTCCGCCGACCGCTTGTTGCCGTCTATCCGGTAGCTTATCGGCACCTTCTTGGCGCCGAGGTTGGTGCCGATCATGGGTGCCAATACCGCCATGGGGCCGCCGGCCGCGCCAGTGAAGATGGCACCTAGCGCCTCTGTTTGCCCGTCATCGGCCCGTTCGTCGATATAGGCGGCGGCCGTCCAGTCGCCGTTTGCCATCGGACCCGGCGTGTGAGCAACCATCGCGACGCTCAGCCCATCCAATCGAACGTCGCCGTAATTGCCGGTATCGATGTGAAAGACCAAACCAACGTCGCAAACGCCTCTCGTCGGCTTCGATGTCAGCTGCGCGTTGGTGGACAGCAGGCAAGGACACACGACATCGCAGCTACAATTTTCGAAGTAACTTCCGGACAATTGCCAACGGACTGCCATTTGCACCTCCCGTTTGCGTCAGGCGCGTCGGCATATCGTTTTGGCGAGGCGATGCCATTCATGGGCATGTAGGAATGGCAGACAGCCCTCGCCGCGGCTGACCGGCACGCTAGGGCAGATAATTTAAGCCATCTCTAATTGAGGTTATACCGTTGCCCGGCACTGTCAAGCCGCGAGCGCCAGGGCTGGCGAGAGGCGTTGCAGGGGATCGCCGTGGAGAGCGCGAGGCTGGGGCAGTGGCAGGCGCCCTATTCCTTCTCCCCCTGTGGGAGAAGGTGGATCGGCGCGTAGCGCCGAGACGGATGAGGGGTGTTCCAGCGGAGTGATACGTTGGCGTTCCCTGGAGCACCCTTCATCCGTCGCCTTCGGCGACACCTTCTCCCACAAGGGGAGAAGGGAGAACCGCGCGAAACATTCGCCGGCTAAATACCAAGCATCCCGGGAAAGGTTTGTCGCGGCCTCTCGCTCTAACTTCTTGTTTTTACGCGATTCCCAAGGGGAAGCGCTACGCGCTTCTCCCGGAAAAACCGCTACGCACTTTTCCTGGAATTACTCTAACTGCGTGGAAACAACAGTCAGAACGGATTGGTAGTCCAGTGAATCACCGGGGCCACCTCTAATCCTGCTTCAACCTCCGGCACAGCTCATCCAGCTGCTCCAGGCTCCGATACGCAACCCGCAGCACCCCGCCCTTGCCCTTGTGGTCGACCGTGACGATCATGCCGGTCGTGTCGGTGAGCAGTTTTTCCAACGCCAACGTGTCGGCGTCCTTTTCGGCGGCCGGCGCGGCGGGCTTGGCGCCGTTGGAAGGTGTGCCCGCCGGCATCTGCGCCAGCGCTTCGGCCTGGCGCACGGAAAGGCCTTCCTCGACGATGCGCTTGGCAAGGCCGGCGGGGTCCTCCGCCGTCACCAGCGTGCGGGCGTGGCCGGCCGACAGCGCGCCGTCGACCAGCATGTCGCGGATCACGTCGGGCAGCTTCAACAGCCGCAGCGTGTTGGCGACATGGCTGCGGCTCTTGCCGATCACCTGGCCGAGATCGGCCTGGGTATAGCCATGGTCGTCGATGAGCTGCTGGTAGCCCTGCGCCTCTTCGACCGGATTGAGGTCGGCGCGCTGGACGTTCTCGATGATCGCCAGTTCCAGCGCCGTGCGGTCGTTGACATCGCGGATGATGACCGGGATCTCGGTCAACCCGGCGCGCTGCGCCGCGCGCCAGCGACGCTCGCCGGCGATGATCTCGTAACGGCCCGCCTGGGTGGGCGATGGCCGCGCCACCACCGGCTGCACGACGCCATGCTCGCGGATCGACTGGGCGAGGTCGGTCAGTTCGGCATCGCCGAAATGCCGGCGCGGATTTTTCGGATTGGCGCTGATGAACTCGATCGGCACCTTGCCATCGGCGCTCATGCCCGGTTTTTCCGGTGCGGCCGGGCGGTCGATCTCACCGATCAAAGCTGCCAGCCCGCGACCCAGTCTTTTCCTCGAGAGATCTTCGTTCATCTTTATTCCACGTCTATTTCGAATCGTTTCGGTATCGAATCGGCTGTTGATTATGCATCTGGCCTAATCAAGCGGCGCGCAATTTACGCTCGCGGCGGATCACTTCGGAGGCCAGCTGCAGATAGGCCTGGCTGCCAGAGCATTTCAGGTCGTAGAGGATCGCCGGCTTGCCATAGGACGGCGCTTCGGACACGCGCACATTGCGCGGTATAATGGTCTCATAGACCTTATCGCCCATATGCTCGCGCACGTCCTGCACCACCTGGTTGGCGAGGTTGTTGCGGCCGTCATACATGGTCAGCACGATGCCCTGGATGGTGAGATCCGGATTGATCGAGCGGCGCACTTGCTCGACGGTTTCGAGCAACTGGCTGAGGCCTTCCAGCGCGAAGAACTCGCATTGCAGCGGCACGAGAACGGAGTCGGCCGCCGCCATGGAATTCAAGGTCAAAAGATTGAGCGAGGGCGGGCAGTCGATCAGCACATAGCCGAAGGGCGCCCCGCGCTCGGTCGCGGCACGCAGCGCATTGCGCAGCTTGAGGACCCGGTCGGGCGCCGATGCGATCTCCATCTCGATGCCGAGCAGGTCGAGCGTCGAGGGCACGATCGACAGGCCGGGCACCGCGGTCGGAATGGCCGCCGCCTCCAGGTCCAGCTCGCCCGTCAGCACATCATAGGACGAGACGGTCCGGTCCTTGCGGTCGATGCCGAGGCCAGTGCTTGCGTTGCCTTGCGGGTCGAGGTCGACGATCAGCACTTTTTCGCCGATTGCCGCGAGCGCGGTGGCCAGGTTGATGGCAGTGGTCGTCTTGCCGACACCGCCCTTCTGGTTGGCTACGGTGATGATTCGAGGGCCGTTCTTCATCATGGGCTTATGCCAGAAATTCATCTTTGGGTCGCCGAATAATCAGGCCGGTCTCGGTTCAGACAGGCCGCACATTGGACAATTCGAGGATGACGCCGCTGGCGTCGGTCACGCTCGGATGTTCTACCAGATCGAAGGTCCACCGGTTAACGCTTTCTTGCACTTCGGCGCGGTAATCCCGGCCTTTGTGGAACAATCCGCGCGCGCCCGAGGTCAGCCATGGCGCGGACAGGTCGAGCAGGACCGAAAGCGAAGCCAGCGCCCGCGCCGTGACGATTTGCGGCTTCGAAACAAGCACATGGCTGTCCTCGATACGGCGCGCCACGACCCGCGCCGGCAGGCCGAACTGGCCGATGACGGTCTGCAGGAAAGAGGCCTTCTTGCGGTTGCTTTCGACCAGATCGATGCTGGCCCCCGGGCGCTCGGCGAGCAGAAAGGCCATGATAAGCCCAGGAAAGCCGCCGCCGGAACCGATGTCGACCCAATGCCTGGCTTCAGGCTCTATCCGTGCGAGCTGGGCGCTGTCCAGTATGTGGCGCTGCCAGACATCGGCCGCGGTCGACTGTGCCACGAGATTGATGCTGCGATTCCATTTCTGGAACATGTCTTCGAACGCCACCAGGCGCTCGAATGTTTCACGTGAAACCGGACCGGCGGCGTCCTGCAGGCTCTTCAGGGAAAACGAGCTCACGCAACGTCCCTCTGCTCGGCCTTTTGTGCGGATTCCCAATGGCGGACATGCGCGACGATGATCGCCAGCGCCGCCGGCGTCATGCCTTCCATGCGCTGTGCATCCGCGATGGAGCGCGGCCGCCGCGCCTGCATCTTCTGCTTCAGCTCATTGGACAGTCCGGGCACGCCGGCGAAATCGACCGTCTCCGGGATCAGCCGGCTCTCTTCATGCCGGATCTGCGCGACATCCGTGCTCTGGCGATCGAGATAGACCGAATATTTCGCTTCCGTTTCGAGACGCTCGGCGGTCTTGGCGTCGATGTCGTGAAACTTCGGCTCGACCCTGGCCAGCCAGGCCACATCGACACCGGGATAGGCCAGGAGTTCAAAGCCGGACCGACGCACGCCGTCGCGGTTGATCTCCAGACCGTGCCGTGCCGCCTCGTTCGGCGTCATGGTCAGCGAAAGCGCCAGCTGGCGCGCTTCGTCGAGCCGCCGCATGACATCGGCATAACGCTGCATCCGTCGCGCCGAGGCGATCCCAAGCTTGTCGGCCAGCGGGGTCAGCCGCTCATCGGCGTTATCGGCGCGCAGCGACAGCCGGAACTCGGCCCGCGAGGTGAACATCCGATAGGGTTCGCTGATGCCGCGGCTGGTCAAATCGTCGACCATCACGCCGATATAGGCCTGGGTGCGGCTGAGCACGACCTGCTCGCCGCCTCCGGCGCGCCGCGCAGCATTGAGGCCGGCGAGCAGGCCCTGTCCAGCCGCCTCTTCATAGCCGGTCGTGCCGTTGATCTGCCCGGCGAGAAAGAGCCCGGCGACGCGCTTGGTCTCCAGTGTCTGATGCAGTTCGCGCGGATCGACGTGGTCATATTCTATGGCATAGCCGGGCTGCAGCATGACCGCACGCTCCAGCCCCGGAATGGTCTTGAGGATATCGAGCTGAACGTCTTCCGGTAGCGAGGTCGAAATCCCGTTGGGATAGACAGTGTGGTCGTCGAGCCCTTCCGGCTCGAGAAAGATCTGGTGCCCATCCCGATCGCCGAACTTGACGATCTTGTCCTCGATCGACGGGCAATAGCGCGGCCCGACGCCTTCGATCGAGCCGGAATACATCGCCGAACGGCCAAGATTGGCGCGGATCAGCTCATGCGTCGCCGTCGTCGTGCGGGTAATGCCGCAATCGATCTGCGGTGTGACGATGCGGTCGGTCATCAGGGAGAACGGCACGGGCTGCTCGTCCGCCGCCTGGCTGTCGAGCGATGCCCAGTCGATGGTCCGCCCATCGAGCCGCGGTGGCGTGCCGGTCTTGAGCCGCCCGAGCTTGAACCCGGCGCGGTCCATCGTCGCCGACAATCCCATGCTGGCCTTCTCGTTCATGCGGCCGGCGACGATCTTCTTCTCGCCGATGTGGATGAGACCGCGCAGGAAGGTCCCCGTCGTCAGCACCACGGCGCCGCAGGCAAGCCGGCGGCCGTCCGCTAGCAGAACCGCGGCGATCTTTCCATCTGGCATTTCGAAATCGAGAACTTCGCCCTCGACGACGTCGAGATCATTCTGCTGCCGAATCGCTTCCTGCATGGCAAGGCGATAGAGCTTCCTGTCGGCCTGCGTGCGCGGACCCCGCACCGCTGGCCCCTTGCGGCGGTTGAGCAGACGAAACTGGATCCCGGCGGCGTCCGCCACGCGGCCCATCAGCCCGTCCATGGCGTCGATCTCGCGCACCAGATGCCCCTTGCCGAGACCGCCGATCGCCGGGTTGCACGACATCACGCCGATCGTATCGAAACGCAGCGATACCAGAGCGGTGCTGGCGCCGGCGCGCGCGGCCGCGCTGGCAGCCTCGCAACCGGCATGGCCGCCGCCCACCACAACCACATCATAGTGATCGGTCATTTTACATAGGTCCCGGACTCAATGAGATGAGCGACACATGTCCCTGCGAGGCCATGCTGTCAAGAAAACTTCCGCGCGACGTTTCACGTGAAACAGGGAAAGGCTGCTTCTGTCCGCGTTTCACGTGAATCACGGCCCCAAGACTGTTTCACGTGAGTCAGTCGGAGGAGGCCCTGCCAGCGACCGCAGTGTTTCACGTGAGTCACTTTCCGATGCAGAACTGGGAAAAGATCACGTCCAGCAAGTCCTCGACGTCTACGGCGCCCACGATTCGCCCCAGCCGGTCGGCTGCCAGGCGCAGTTCTTCGGCGCGCAGTTCCTGCGCGGTCCGTTCATCGGCGGCGCGGTGCAGATGCCGGTTCGCGGCATTGAGCAACTCGACATGGCGTAGCCGCGACGGCAGCACGTCGCCGGCGCCGCCCGCTGCCTGACTGGCGCGGCGCCCGATCTCCGCAAGCAATCCGTCCACGCCCGTCCCGTCGACCACCGATATGCCAAACTCATAGCGCCGAGCCCCATTGTGAGCCGCTTCGCTGCCAAGCAGATCAAGCTTGGTGCCAACGCGCAATGCCGGCACCGTCACTGTCAGCGGACCCGCATCCCTTGGGTTGGCGGCGTCCTCGAGCAACAGCACGAGATCGGCGCGATCCGCCTTGGCTTTCGCCTTCTCTATGCCAATCGCCTCGACCTTCCCCGGCGCATCCCGCAACCCGGCCGTATCGGTCAGCCTGACACGCAGGCCTTCGAGGTCCAGCACCACCTCCAGCAGGTCGCGGGTGGTGCCGGGTTCATCCGTTACAATAGCCGCATCGCGCCGCGCCAAGGCATTGAACAGGCTGGACTTGCCGGCATTGGGCGCGCCGAGGATGACGACTTCGAAGCCGTCGCGGATGATTTCGGCGGCGTGGAATCCCGCTATATGGCGGTCAATTTCCGACATCATCGACCGCACGTCTGACCAAACCGTATCCGAAACGGAACCCGGCACGTCATCCTCATCGGCGAAGTCGATCTCCGCCTCGATCATCGCCCGCGCATGGATCAGGCGCCGACGCCAGTTGAGGTAGAGCTCGCTCTGCGCGCCTTCGGCATTTTGGATAGCAAAACGCCGCTGCGCTTCCGTCTCGGCGTTGACGAGGTCGGCCAGCGCCTCGGTCTCGACCAGGTCGACCTTGCCATTGAGGAACGCGCGGCGCGTGAATTCTCCAGGTTCGGCATGCCTGACGCCGTCAAAGCCAGCGATCGTCTCCAGCATCCTGGCCACCACGGCGCGGCCGCCATGAACATGAAACTCGGCGACATCCTCACCCGTGAAACTGGCCGGACCGGGGAAGAAGACGACCAGCCCAGTGTCGAGCACCGTCTCATCCGCCGCCTTGAACCTGCGCAGAACCGCGCTCCGCTCCTTAACCATGCCGCCGGCGATCGTTTCGACAACGAATCGAGTCCGTGGGCCGGATATGCGCAGCACCGCGACCCCGGCGGGGAGCCGGCCGCTCGACAGCGCCACGATCGATTCGCCTGAAATCATTTGCCCGCTCTACCGAACCGCCCTAGCTTCCGCCTCATCACCGCCCCGGATTGCCCCGAAAGTTTGGCCCTTGTGACTTTGCCCGCGCGAAACCTGCTTGCCGACGAGGCCAGCCCCTATCTGCAGCAGCACAGCGGCAATCCCGTGCACTGGCGGGGATGGTCGCCGGCATCGCTGGAAGAAGCAAAGGCGCTGGACAGGCCTATCCTGCTCTCCATCGGCTATGCCGCCTGCCACTGGTGCCATGTCATGGCCCATGAAAGCTTCGAGAATGACGACGTCGCCGCCGTCATGAACCGTCTGTTCGTCAATATCAAGGTCGACCGCGAGGAGCGCCCCGACATCGACCAGATCTACATGGCGGCCCTGTCGTCAATGGGCGAGCAGGGCGGCTGGCCGCTGACCATGTTCCTTACGCCGGACGGCAAGCCGTTCTGGGGCGGCACCTATTTTCCGCGCGAGCCGCGTTATGGCCGTCCGGGATTCATCCAGGTGATGGAAGCGGTCGACAAGGCCTGGCGCGACAAGCGGGCGAGCCTGCACCAGAGCGCCGATGGCCTGACCTCCCATGTCGAGGCGCGGCTCTCAGCCACGCATGCCAAGGCACTTCTCGATCGCGATACGCTGTCCGACCTTGCCGGCCGCATCGGCGGCATGGTCGACCGCGACCACGGCGGCCTCGCCGGCGCGCCGAAATTCCCGAACGCGCCGTTCATGCAAACGTTGTGGCTGTCCTGGCTGCGCGACGGCAATGCCGCGCATCGTGACGACGTTCTCACCAGCCTCGAACATATGCTGAGCGGCGGCATCTACGATCACATCGGCGGCGGGCTCAGCCGCTATTCGACGGACGCCGAATGGCTGGTGCCGCATTTCGAGAAGATGCTCTACGACAACGCCCAACTCATCCGTCTCTGCAACTGGGCTCACGCGGCAACCGGCAACAATCTGTTCCGGATACGAATCGAAGACACGGTCGATTGGCTGCTGCGCGAAATGCGGGTCGACGGCGGCGCCTTTGCCGCCAGTCTCGACGCCGACAGCGATGGCGAGGAAGGGCTGTTCTACACCTGGAGCAGGGAAGAGATCGAATCCGTCCTTGGCGGCGAGTCAGCTTTGTTTTTCAAATACTTCACGCTTTCCAGCCCGCCCGGTTGGGAAGGCAAGCCAGTGGTCCACCAGACCCTCTCCCAGCAAGCGCTTGGTGTGGGGGACCGGGACCAGTTGGTGCCGCTCAAGGCAAGGCTTCTCGCTGTGCGGGAAGAACGCGTCAGGCCGGGCCTGGATGCAAAGACCCTTACCGACTGGAACGGCCTGATGATCGCCGCCCTCGCCGAAGCTGGCCGCTCGCTGGCCCGCCCGGATTGGGTCGAGGCGGCGGCAAAGGCCTTTGCCCATGTCAGCGCCGCCAGCCGCGACAATCGCTTGCCGCATTCCATGCTCGGCGCCCGGAAATTGTTTCCCGCTCTGTCGAGCGACTATGCCGCTATGACCAACGCCGCGATCTCGCTGTTCGAAGCCACGGGCGATTGGAATTATGTCGACCAGGCCGGCCAGTTCCTCGAACAACTGGACCGTTGGCACGCCGACGCGGAGGGCACGGGCTACTATCTGACTGCCTCGGACAGCACCGACGTGCCGATCCGCATCAGGGGGGATGTCGACGAGGCCATTCCGTCGGCCACCAGCCAGATCATCGAGGCGCAGCTCCGGCTCGCCTCCGTCACCGGCAATCTCGACTTGCAGGAGAAGGCGTGGAAAACCGCCGAACACGCCGCCGGCCGCGCCGCGCATCAGGCCTATGGCCAGACGGGCATCGTCAATGCCTGCGCGCTCGTCATCGAGCCGCTGAAACTGGTCATCGTCGATGGGCCGGAGGATCCGAAGCTCATTCCGGTCGCGAATCGAAATCCCGATCCGCGTCGCGTCGATATCGTCGTGCCGATCGGTACGGCGGCGAATCGACCCCTGCTGCCCGGCGGAATCCTGCCGCCGACCAACCGGCGCGGCGCCTGGTTCTGCACCGGCCAGGTCTGCCTGCCGGTGGCTACGGATCCGGATGAGCTGGAAGGATTGGTGCGGCGACCCTAACTTGCCGCGAGATGATAGGGCAGGAAGCGGACACGGCGCAGATCCGAGAACGAAGAGGAGGGGGCGAACCCCCTCCGAACTCAAGTGTTCATCGAATCGAAGAAATCGCCATTGGTCTTGGTCTGCTTCAGCTTGTCGATCAGGAATTCGATCGCGTCGGTGGTTCCCATCGGCGCCAGGATACGGCGCAGCACGAAGATCTTCTGCAGGTCCTGGCGCGACACCAGCAGGTCTTCCTTGCGGGTACCGGACTTGAGGATGTCGATTGCCGGATAGATGCGCTTGTCGGCCACCTTGCGGTCGAGCTGGATTTCGCAGTTGCCGGTGCCCTTGAACTCTTCGAAGATGACTTCGTCCATGCGGCTGCCGGTGTCGATCAGCGCCGTGGCGATGATGGTCAGCGAGCCGCCTTCCTCGATGTTGCGGGCGGCACCGAAGAAGCGCTTCGGCCGCTGCAGCGCGTTGGCGTCGACACCACCGGTCAGCACCTTGCCGGATGACGGCACGACGGTGTTGTAGGCGCGGCCGAGGCGAGTGATCGAATCCAGCAGGATCACCACATCACGGCCGTGCTCGACCAGGCGCTTGGCCTTCTCGATGACCATTTCGGCGACCTGGACGTGGCGCACGGCCGGCTCGTCGAAGGTCGAGGAGATCACCTCGCCTTTGACCGAACGCTGCATGTCGGTCACTTCCTCCGGTCGCTCGTCGATCAGAAGCACGATCAGATAGCATTCCGGATGATTGGCGGTGATCGAGTGCGCGATGTTCTGCAACAGCACCGTCTTGCCGGTGCGCGGCTGTGCGTTGATCAAAGCGCGCTGGCCCTTGCCGATCGGCGCCACCAGGTCGATCACGCGAGGCGATATGTCCTTGCTGGGCGGATTGTCGACCTCCATCTTCAGCCGCGAGGTCGGATAGAGCGGCGTCAGATTGTCGAAGTGGATCTTGTGGCGGATCTTCTCGGGATCGTCAAAATTGATCGTGTTGACCTTGAGCAGCGCGAAATAGCGCTCGCCCTCCTTCGGGCTGCGGATCGGTCCTTCGACCGTATCGCCGGTCTTCAGCGAAAAGCGCCGGATCTGCGACGGCGAGATATAGATGTCGTCGGGACCTGGCAAATAGTTGGCATTGGCGGAGCGCAGGAAGCCGAAACCGTCCTGCAGCACCTCGACCACACCGTCGCCGATGATTTCGATGTCCTGGGCGGCGAGCTTCTTGAGGATCGCGAACATCAGTTCCTGCTTGCGCATGACACTGGCGTTCTCGACCTCGAGCGATTCGGCATAAGCGATCAGCTCTGGCGGCTTCTTGTTCTTGAACTCGGTGAGTTTCATTTCTTGCATTAGACGGACTCTGGGTAGGCTTTGGGGAAAAAAATCGGCGGGATGCGACAAATGCCGGGCGCGGCCGAAAGCAATGAGGGGCGGCGCATGACGGGAAGGAAGACCCGTCTTGTATCGTCGGTCGGCTGAAAGAGCAAGCCGCCTTTTGACGGGGCCGGATGAAGCCTCAGAAGGGCTTCACGACGACCAGGATCACGATTGCGATCATCAGCAATGTGGGGATCTCATTGACGATCCGCCAGTGCCTTGCCGTTTTTTCGTTGCGGTCCTCGGCGAATTTGCGCACCGCGGCGGCCAGATAGCCGTGAATGCCCGACATAAGCAGCACCAGGCCGATCTTGGCATGCAGCCAGCCGCCCTGGAACGCGAAGATCTTCCAGGCCAGCCACAGCCCGAACAGCCAGGTGAGGATCATCGCCGGATTGATGATGCCGCGCAGCAGACGCCGCTCCATCACCTTGAAGGTTTCGGATTGGACGGAGCCCTTCTCCGCGTCGACGTGATAGACAAACAGCCGCGGCAGATAGAGCATGCCGGCCATCCAGGAAATGACGGCGAGGATATGGATCGCCTTTGCCCAGGGATAGAAGCTTTCCGGTGCGAAGAAAAACAAAAGCGCGGTGAGAACAATCAGGACTGCGATGCCGACGGCCATGCGCTTCATCGCCTGGCCGGTGCTGTTGGTGTCATCTCTGTCAGCCATCAGCGTGCCGCGCTCCGGACCTGTTTCACCATCGCCTCGACATGCGCCACCGGCGTGTCGGGGGTGATGCCGTGGCCGAGATTGAAGATCAGCGGCCCGTCCCCCAACGCCTTGAGGATCGCCTCGACGCCATCGGCCAGCGCCTGCCCGCCGGCCACAAGCCGCAAGGGATCGAGGTTGCCCTGGACCGCTCCTTGCCGCTGCAACGCCTTCGCTGCCTCGAGCGGCACCGTCCAGTCGATGCCGAGCCCGGTCACGCCGGTCTTGGCGCGATAGCTCTGGTAGCGCGCTCCTGCCCCCTTGGGAAAACCGATGATGGGCACGTCGGGATGGACGGCCCGAACCTGCCTGACGATTTCGGCCACCGGTTCGACGCAGCACTGTTCGAACGATACATCGTCGAGCACCCCCGACCAGGAATCGAAGATCTGCACGACATCCGCGCCGGCCTCGATCTGGCGGATCAGGTAGGAAGCCGAATGATCGGCGAGCACTTTCAGCAGCTGCCGAAACGCGGCCGGCTCGCGGTAAGCGAACAGCCGCGCCGGCGCCTGGTCCGGCGTACCGTGACCGGCGATCATGTAGGTCGCCACCGTCCATGGCGCGCCGCAGAAGCCGATCAGCGTCGTCTCGTCGGGCAATTTCGCCCGCAGCCTCCGAACCGTCTCGTAGACCGGCTCGAGATTCACGTGAAACATCTCGCTTCCCAGCGCCGCGATCTCGGCCGCGGAAATCGGCGTCAGCAGCGGCCCGCGCCCTTCCTCGAAGCGCACGTCGCGGCCAAGCGCATGGGGAACGACAAGGATGTCCGAGAACATGATCGAAGCGTCGAAGCCGAAGCGCTCGATCGGCTGCAGCGTCACTTCCACGGCAAGGTCGGGGTCGTAGCACAGATCCAGGAAGGAACCGGCACGCTTTCGCGTTTCCCTATATTCCGGCAGATAGCGCCCGGCCTGGCGCATCATCCAGAGCGGAGGAGGAAACACCGCCTTGCCCTTCAGGACATCCAGCATGATCCGTCTTACAGGCATCGAGCGCTCGCTCTCCCGGCTTCCTCTTAATCAAATATCTTATTTTAAAAGAGTCTTCTGATTCTAAGAGTCTGTTGGTTGTGATGGTTGTCACCTGTCCCGCTTTGGCCGCCAAAACGCCAGCAAGCATATTGTCGCGCACTCCCGATCGCGGTTTGCAGGGTTCTGGGGACAATCAGGAATCTCGCAGGCGAGTCAATGCGCTAGATCAACCACCCTCGAAGCCTCCCCTGTGGACAGGCGAAAGGCAAAACGTCTCGTCCACGAACTTGTCCCCAGCCGTCCGGCGAAGCTGACAGCGCATCGAATTGTGGACAAACCGGCATCTGATACAGTCGCCTCTGGCCAGTACGCCCGCCTGTCCAACCTTATCCACATCCGCCCACAGCCTCAGGTGACCCCTGTGAACAAACCCCAGAGCTTCTTCCACCTGCATTTGATTTCCGACGCCACGGGGGAAACGCTGCTCGCCGCCGGCCGCGCCGCTTCGGCGCAGTACAAGGATGCGCGCGCCATCGAGCACATCTACCCGCTCATCCGCACCGAAAAGCAGATAGCCAAGGTGTTCGAGGACATAGAGGAGGAGCCGGGCATCATCCTCTACACGGTCGTCGACCAGAAGCTGGCGCGCGGCATCGACGAACGCTGCGCGGCCATGGGCCTGCCTTGCGTGTCCGTGCTGGAACCCGTGCTCACCGTGTTCCAGTCCTATCTCGGCACCCCGGCCGGCCGCCGCGTCGGCGCCCAGCATGTTCTCGACGCCGAATATTTCCGCCGCATCGATGCGCTCAATTTCACCATGGACCATGATGACGGCCAGCTGCCGGCAAACATGGATGACGCCGATGTCGTGCTGATCGGCATATCCCGCACCTCGAAGACGCCGACCAGCATCTATCTCGCCAACCGCGGCATCAAGACCGCCAACATCCCGATCGTGCTCGGCGTGCCGGTGCCCGAAAGCCTGGTCACCGCCAGGACACCGCTGATCGTCGGATTGATCGCCACCGCCGAGCGCATCTCGCATGTGCGCCAGAACCGCATCCTCGGCAATTCGAGCACCTACGTGTCGACCGACTATGTCGACCGCGCCGCCATCAACGAGGAGCTCGCCTACGCCCGCCAGATCTGCACCCGCCACGGCTGGCCGATGATCGACGTCAGCCGCCGCTCGATCGAGGAGACGGCTGCGGCCATCGTTGCCCTGCGGGGGAAGACGAGATAGGGCAGACGAGAAATGTGAGCATTCCGTGGCGCACCCCTCATCCGACCTCGCTTCGCGAGGCCACCTTCTCCCACAAGGGGAGAAGGAAGAACGAGGCGCCATCGCTGCTGCAAAATACCATTGGGTGGTGATTTGCGGCGGCGTCCACGCAGGACTTCCCTTCTCCCCCTGTGGGAGAAGGTGGCCGAGCGCAGCTCGGACGGATGAGGGGTGCGCCACGGAACACCAACGCCGGTGAATCAGCATGACAGAAAAAATCATCCTCGCTTCAGGCAGCCCGTTCCGCAAGGCGATGCTGGTCGATGCCGGTGTCGACATCGAGGCGGTTCCCGCGACGCTGGACGAGCGGGCGCTGGAAGCGCCGTTGCAGGACAGCGGTGCCTCGCCCGAGGACGTCGCCCTGGTGCTGGCCGAAGCCAAGGCCACCGAAGTCAGCGAACGCCGGCCCGGCGCGCTGGTGCTCGGCTGCGACCAGACGCTGTCGCTCGGCGACGAGGTGTTCCACAAGCCGGCCGACATGGAAGGCGCGCGCCGCCATCTCCTGGCGCTGTCGGGCAAGACCCATCAGTTGAACAGCGCCGCCGTGCTGGTGCGCGACGGCAAGGTGCTGTGGCGCCATGTCGGCATCGCCTCGATGACCATGCGCAAGCTCGACCCCGCCTTCATCGGACGCCATCTCGCCCGGGTCGGCGCCAAGGCATTGTCGAGCGTCGGCGCCTATCAAATCGAGGGCGAAGGCATCCAGCTGTTCGAAATAATCGCGGGCGATCATTTTACCATTGTCGGCCTGCCGCTGCTGCCGCTGCTGGCGGAACTGCGCACACTGGGAGCCATCGATGGCTGAGGCAATGAAGAAGGCCTTCGTCACCGGCCATCCGATAAAACATTCGCGCTCGCCGATGATCCACGGTCACTGGCTGGCCGAACATGGCATTGACGGCAGCTACCAGGCGATCGACGTGGCGCCGCGGGATTTCGCCGATTTCCTGGCGAGCATGCAGGCCAATGGCTATCGCGGCGGCAACGTCACCATCCCGCACAAGGAGGCGGCCTTTGCCGGGGTCGCGCGCCGCGACTATGCGGCGGACGAAATCGGCGCCGTCAACACGCTGTGGCTCGAGGACGGCACTTTGTGGGGCGGCAACACCGACGGCCACGGCTTTGCCGCCAATCTCGACGATTACGCTCCGGGCTGGGCGTCCAGGGGCCCGGCCGTGGTGCTGGGTGCCGGCGGCGCCTCCCGCGCCGTCATCCACGCACTGAAGACGCGCGGCCTCAAAGACATCCGCATCGTCAACCGCACGCTCGCCCGGGCGATCGAATTGCGCGACCGCTTTGGCGCCGGCGTTTCGGCGCACGAAGTGGCCGCGACCGCCGAATTGCTGGGCGACGCCGGCCTGCTGGTCAACACCACCGCGCTGGGCATGCAGGGCAATGAGGGTTTGCCCGCCGACCCCACGCTGCTTCCCGACCATGCCGTGGTCAACGACATCGTCTACGTGCCGCTCGAGACCCCCCTGCTCGCCGCCGCGCGGGCACGGGGGCTGAAGACGGTCGACGGGCTCGGCATGCTACTCAACCAGGCGGTGCCCGGCTTCGAACGCTGGTTCGGCGTCAGGCCGAAGGTGACGGCGGAGCTCCGCGCGATCATCGTTGCCGATCTGGTGCGCAAACCATGATCGTGCTCGGCCTCACCGGCTCGATCGGCATGGGCAAGTCGACCACGGCCAGGATGTTCGCCGAGGCCGGCGTGCCGGTGCATGATTCGGACGAAACGGTGCACCGCCTCTATGCCGGCAAGGCGGCTCCCCTGGTCGAGGCCGCTTTTCCCGGCACCACCGCCGACGGAAGCGTCGACCGCGCAAAACTCGGCGCCCGTGTGCTTGGCGACGCGGCGGCCTTGAAAAAGCTCGAAGCCATCATCCATCCGCTGGTCCGTGCCGATGCCGACGCCTTCCTGGCCAAGCATCGTAACGCCGGCGAATCGATCGCGGTCCTCGACATCCCGCTGCTGTTCGAAACCGGCGGCCGTGGCCGGGTCGACAAGGTCGTCGTCGTCACCGCGCCGGCCGAAGTCCAGCGCCAGCGCGTGCTGGCACGGCCTGGCATGAGCGAGGAAAAACTGGCGGCGATCCTGGCCAAGCAGGTGCCGGATGCCGAAAAGCGGCGGCTGGCCGATTTCGTCATCGATACCGGTAACGGGCTGGACGCCGCGCGCGCTGCTGTTGCAGCGATCATTGCGGAACTTCGGGGATAAGCGGGGCAGCTGAGGCCCTTTCCTTCTCCCCTTGTGGGAGAAGGTGGATCGGCGCGCCGCGCCGAGACGGATGAGGGGTGCGCCACGGGGTGCCGTCGGTGCCAAGCTGGAGCACCCCTCATCCGTCGCCTTCGGCGACACCTTCTCCCACAAGGGGAGAAGGGAAAAGAGGCATTGCCCATTGCCATTTTGTTCCGGTCTCGTGATTCTGCTCCTTTGGAGCAACTGATTCGATGCGCGAGATCATTTTCGATACCGAAACCACCGGCCTCGATTCGCGCGACGACCGCGTGATCGAGCTTGGCGGTGTCGAGCTGGTCAATCGTTTTCCGACCGGCAGGACCTTCCATCACTATATCAACCCGCAAGGGCGCGCGATCCATGCCGAGGCGCAGTCCGTGCACGGCATCAGCGCTGCCGATCTCGCGGGCAAGCCGACCTTCGCCGAAATCGCCGAGGAATGGCTGCGGTTCACGGAAGGCGCCAAGCTGGTCGCCCACAACGCCACATTCGATATCGGCTTCCTCAATGTCGAATTCGGCCGGCTCGGTCATCCGCCCGTCGATAACGGGCTTGTCGTTGATACGCTGGCCCTGGCGCGCCGCAAGCACCCGATGGGTCCCAATTCGCTCGACGCGCTGTGCCGGCGCTACGGCATCGACAATACGAAACGCACCAAGCACGGAGCCTTGCTCGATTCCGAATTGCTGGCCGAAGTCTATATCGAGCTGATCGGCGGCAAGCAGGCGGCTCTCATTCTCGACAGCGCCACCGCGCCGGCCCAGGGCGAGAACGTCCGCCATATCGAGATCATCGTCGCCGAACGGCCGGCGCCGCTCGTGCCGCGCCTCACCGAAGCAGAGCGCGCGGCGCACGCCGCCATGGTCGCCACGCTTGGCGAAAAGGCGCTTTGGCTGAAGGCAACGTCGTCCGAGGCAAGTGCCGCGACCTCGTCGTAACCCGGACCTTCAGTACGGCCACTCACCTCGGCCCAGCGCGGCAACCGCCGCGATGATGCGCGCAAAGGCTTCCGCCGCGGCCGGCACTGTGATGCGAGCGCGCAGGAAACTGTGCACGAGGCGGGGCTCCTGATGCCAACACGCCTTGCCGCCGGCGTCCAAGATGCGGTCGCGATAGGCCTCGCCATCCGACGACAGCGGATCGCATTCGGCCGTTACGATCACCGTCGGCGGCAGGCCGGAAAAGTCCGTGTCGCGCAGCGGTGAAAAGGTCGGATCGTCGGGCGATTGCTTCCTGGCTGACCTGACGTCGCGATAGAAGGCGGCATCGCCTGTCGACAGCAGCGGCGCATCGGCGTGTTCGACATAGGAGCCCACCGCCTCGTTGCCGCCGAGATCGGGATAGATCAGCACCTGGCCGATCGCGGCGCGCGGATGGTGACGCGTGGCCTGCGCCAGCGCCGCCGCCAGACTGCCGCCCGCGCTTTCGCCGCACAGCACCAGCGGCAGGCCGCTGCTTGCGGCCGCCCATTCGAAACCCGCCAGCGCATCGTCGAAGGCGGCGGGGTGAAGGTGCTCGGGCGCCAGCCGGTAGTCGACCGACAGCACGTCGAAGCCGGTGCCGGCGCAGATTTCGGCGCAGATGTCGTCATGGCTTTCGAGCCCGCCGAGGATGAAGCCGCCGCCGTGGAAATAGAGCACTGTCGCATGCGGCGCCGCGCCGGCGAGCCGGTAACGGCGGACCGGGATGCCATGCTTGGAAGCGGCGACCAAGCTGTCGCGGGCCCTGACCCCGGGCGGTCTGCCCTGATGGAAGGCGCGGCACATCCTGGCATAGACCGCGCGCTGCTTGTCGACCGGCAGGCCTGATATCTCGGGCGGATACCAGGCGTTGACGCTGTCGATATAGGCCCAGAGTGCCGGATCGAGCCGGGTTTCGTATTTGCCGCGGCCGGTCATTTCAGTCTGCGGGGCACATCAAAGCTCGGCATAGAGACGGGCGGCGTTTTCAAAGGTGAAGCGCAGGGGTACCGAGCCTTCGACCTGCCAGACGGTGACCGTCTCGCCGGCCAGCAGCCGGCAGGCGCCGTCGGTGTCGGCAACCGCGCCGCCATAGAGCCGGTTGGCGAGGTTGAGGATGCCGGTCTGGTGCATCGCCGCGCTGCCGCTGCCGCAGGCATCCTTGACCAGCAACACGCGAAAGCCCTTCGCCACCGCATCCTTTACGGTGGCGTCGATGCAGGCCTCGGTCCACACGCCCGCGACAACAAGCCATTCGATGCCTGAAGCCTCGAGCCGGTCGGCGGCCGGACCGCTGCGAAAGGCGCTGGCCTCGGCCTTGATCAGCAGCGCCTCGCCCTCCGCCGGCGCCACCTCATGGCAGATCTCGGTCAGCGGGTCGCTCTTGTCGGAAAAGGCCGACTTGCCGTCTTCGCCTGTGGGATGAAAGGGCCGGTCCTGGCTGTCGAGATCGACGATATAGGCCCAGTGATGGAGCGGCACATGGTTTTGCCGCGCCGCCGCCTGCAGGCGCTGGACGTTGGCGAGGATGTTTTCGTAGCCTTCGACGAGGTAGCGCGGGTCGTGCCGGTGCTCTTCCTGCAGGTCGATGAACACGGCGGCCACCGTGCCGCGCTTGATGGAGATGGGGGCTTTCATGCGGAGGCGCCTGGGTTGCAGGCTGAATCGACCTGGCGGTTGGCAGGCTGGTCAAAAGCCGACATCGTTGCTTTTAGCGGGTTGGCGCAAGCGGTGATGATTGGCCGAAGCCTCCCCGACTTCGTCATCCACGGGCGAAGCAGCCGCGCAGCGGCGTCGCGGAGACCCGAGGATCCATTCCGTGACGTCCATTGAATGGCGCAACGGAGCAGAATTCGGTAACCGTTGCGCGGCATCGACGCCACGGCATGGATCCTAGGGTCTGCGCTGCGTCGCTGCGCTCCTTGCTCCGCCCTAGGATGACGAAGGCGATGGGAGGCGCGTTGACGTCCCGGCATGGATCCTAGGGTCTGCGCCGCGTCGCTGCGCTCCTTGCTTCGCCCTAGGATGACGAAACGATGGGAGGCTGCGCCAACCGTAAAGGCTACGTCACCGAGTGGGGCAGCGGCTATCAAACCTCTTTCTCCAGAAACTCGTCCTCATAGGGGAAGCGCGATAGCAGCTCCGTGCCGGTGTCGGTGATCAGGATCTCGTCCTCCAGCTTGACGCCCTCGCGGCCGCCCTTTTCGCCGATATAGCTTTCCACGCTCACCACCATGCCTGGCACGATATGGCCGTCGCGGCCATAGGTTTCGTAGTCCATGGCATGGGCGATGAACGGTGTTTCGCCATGCATGCCGACGCCGTGCATGACCGAGGTGTAGCGCTGGTCGACGAAGCGGTCCGGGATCTTCCAGGCCTTCTCGGCGATCTCGCGGAAGGCCATGCCGGGCTTGACGATCGAGATGTTGTGCTGAACCTGGTCGTGCGCCATGCGGTAGAGCGACTTCTGGTAAGGAGTCGGCTTGCCCGGACCGCAGCGGAAGGTGCGGGAGAAATCCGAATAATAGCCGTAGCAGCCGATCGTGTCGGTATCGAGCGCCAGCAACTCGCCGGGCCTGATCTTGCGGCCGCTGGCCTCGTTGAACCAGGGATTGGTGCGCTGGCCTGACGTCAACAGCCGCGTCTCGATGAACTCGCCGCCCTGGCGAATCACCTCGCCATACATGATGGCGAACAGCTCGTTTTCGGAGACGCCGGGCTTGATCGCCTCGCGCACGGCATAGACGGCGGCCTCGGCACCGGCCATCGACGCCATCAGGCATTTCACTTCCTCCGGCGTCTTGACCGCGCGCACCGCCAGGATTTCGCCCTGGCAGTCGCGGACCTCGCAGCCGCGCTTTTCCAGCGCCAGCGCCTGCAGGTGGCTGCAACGGTCGAGGCCGAGCTTCATCGAGCCGCCGCCATGCGTCTTCAGGAGCTCGGCGATCTCGTCGGCGAAGGGACCCGCGGTTTCGTCGTCGCGGCCTGACACGGAAGACCAGACGAGCTTGGACGGACGCGCCTCGTCGATCGTGTCGAGTACCATGGAGACATGGTAGCTCTGCGGATATTCGAACAGCACGATCGGCCCTTCGGTCGGGATGAAGAAATAGCGGGTCGAGTTGCGCAGGAAATAGCCGAACATGTTGCGCGAGCCGGTGGCGTAGCGCTGATTATAAGGGTCGAACAGCACGACGCCGCCATAGCCTGCCTCACGCATCCAGCCGCGCAGTTTCGCCAGCCGGCCTTTGCGCAGGGCGTCCGCATCGATGAAGGACGGCTCGGTGTCCGACAGCCACATCCCGCCGGCCGGGTCAGTGGCCACGGGGTGTCGCATGCGGTCCTTGAAGTCGACGTCCTCGGTGCTGTCGGGGTCGAATACGACGATGCTCATGGGGGTTCGGCCTTGGCTGGTTTGCGAGGGCCGAGCATGGCGCAGGCGGGGCGGATGGATTGTGCGGAATACCGCGTTTGTTGTGCGAGATGCCGCTGGCCAACAGGCGCCGTCGCGATCCTTCGCGCCCCCCTCTGCCCTGCCGGGCATCTCCCCCACGAGGGGGGAGATTGGCAGCTTCGCCAACCGCGCCTCCGTCTTCGATGTTGGAGATAGGCGAAAGCCGAGGTGGCAGCGATCTCCCCCCATGTGGGGGAGATGTCCGGCAGGACAGAGGGGGGCGCTGTCCCGCCAACATCTCACAGCTTCAGCGGGCGCCCCTAATGCCGTCTTGCCTGCTTCGGCGCGTGCCCATGCTCCTCGCGAAAGGCCCGGGCGAAACTCGACATCGAGGCAAAGCCGCAGGCCAGCGCCACGTCGCGCACGGCGAGCGTCGAGTGGGCTAGGAGATCGGCGGCGCGTTTCAGCCGCAGGCGCCGGTAGTAGCCGTTGGGCGAGATGTCGAGTTCGGAGCGGAAGGAGCGTTCGAGCTTGTCGGAGGAGACGCCGAGTTTCGCGGTGAGTTCGGCCATGCCGAGCCTTTCCTCGACCGCGTCCTCCATGATGGCGATGGCCGACAGAACCAGCTCGTTCTGGACGCCGGTGCGCAATCTCAGCGGCATCAGCTTGCGGTCGACGCTCGATCGCAGCTGGCTGTGCACGAACCATTCGGCGACGCCGGCGGCAAGCTCGGCGCCATAGTCCCGGGTGATGATCTCCAGCATCATGTCGAGGCTGCCGACGCCGCCGGCCGACGTGAAGCGCTTGCGATCGATGACGTAGAGATCGCGCCGCAATTCGATGTTGGGAAACGCCTCGGTGAAGGCGGCCTGGCTGGTCCAGTGCAAGGTGCAGGCATGGCCGTCGAGCAGGCCCGCGCGCGCGAGGAAGAAGGCGGCATCCGCCACCGCGCCGATATGGGCGCCATTGCGCAGGCTGCGGCGTATCCAGCTCGCCGCGTCCTCGGCGACGAGATGATCGGCGTCGCCGCCCGAGCAGACGACGATGCGGTCGACCTTGGGTGCTGCCTCGGCATAGAACCCTGGCTGGATGACGACGCCGTTCGACGCCTCGACCGGACCCTGGGTCGCACCAACGATTATCCAGCGGTAGCATTCCCGCTTCGCCAGCACATTGACGGCGCGCAGCGGCTCGATGACCGAGCTGAACGCCATCATCGGAAAACCGGGGAATACCAGCACCGCGAAGGTGAGGGGCTCGGTGGGTTCGGGTGGGTCGCGCGTGGCCATGGGGCGCAATAGTTCGGACAGATGGCGCTTGTGGTCAATTGCCATTCCGGAACGTTGGCGCCGCCCCTCATTACCCTGCCGGGCATTTCTCCCCGTATAGAGACGGGGAGAAAGAAGCAGCCGTGACCTCGGTGCCAAATCCTGCAACGTCGCCGATTGGCGAAACCGCCGAGGAAAGTGTCCAGCCGATAGATGGGTAACAGATTGAACCGGATACATAGGTAACAGTTCTCCCCCTATGCATCCGCCGCAGCGCCAAGCGGTTTGGTTGGCGCGGCGCTGCGGCGGACGAGCTTCATACGTC
>NZ_SRTV01000220.1:0-306 GCF_004792025.1 Mesorhizobium sp. M8A.F.Ca.ET.181.01.1.1
CTCGCGCTCGATACGTACCTCACCCTTGCCGACGAGGTGGGTGGATCACGCGTCATCGATGTCGCCTATGCACTCAGGGAAGCAAAACGACAACCAGACCCCGTGCGGCGGATGGAATTCATCGAAGCCGCCCTGTTGACGGCCAAGGGCGAAAAGAAATCGGATGCCTATGTCATCAACAAGGGCATGCAGAAATCCGCCCCCGAACTTCTCGACGCGCTGACGTTGGCGCGGGACCATGTCGTTGCCTGCCGCAACCGTTATCGTCTGGTGCTAATGCTGGCGGCGACCAAATGCGCCCTTGTT
>NZ_SRTV01000221.1:0-306 GCF_004792025.1 Mesorhizobium sp. M8A.F.Ca.ET.181.01.1.1
ACCGAATCCTCGGAAAGCGAGGACGTTTCGCTGCGCGTCTTCGTCGGCCAGCGCGTGGCGAGCGTCTCGGCCACCGCCGCTTCCGATCCAAACGCGCTTGCCGAGCGCGCCGTCGCCATGGCCAGGGTCTCGCCCGAAGATCCGTTCCAGGGCCTCGCCGATCCGGCGCTGCTTGCCCGCAATTTGCGCGATCTCGATCTCTTCGACCCGCCCGAGGTTTCGGCCGACCAACTGAAAGAGGCCCCCCTTGCCGCCGAAGCGGCGGCATTGGCTGTCAAGGGCGGCACTCATTCCTTGGGCAGCAGC
>NZ_SRTV01000222.1:0-306 GCF_004792025.1 Mesorhizobium sp. M8A.F.Ca.ET.181.01.1.1
GCGAGCCTTGCCGCCGGCATCCTCCTGCGCAGCTACGCCTTCGACAAATACAAGACCAGGAAAGACAAGGAGGACGGCCAATCTGACGCGAAGGACGCCAGGAAGGCCGAGGCGGCGAAGCCCGCCAAGATAACCATCCACTGCGCGGATCCCGCCGCCGCGAAAAAAGCCTTCGCCAGCGAAGGGGCGGTGATCGACGGGGTTTTGCTTGCGCGAGATCTCGTCAATGAGCCGGCCAATGCGCTTGGACCGGTCGAGTTCGCCGCCCGCGCCAGAGAACTGGAAGCGCTCGGCGTCGAGGTCGAT
>NZ_SRTV01000223.1:0-306 GCF_004792025.1 Mesorhizobium sp. M8A.F.Ca.ET.181.01.1.1
GGAGGTCAGGGTGCTGCAACTCATCCGCCTCAAGCTCGACCTCGACACGCTGACCGTGGCTGCGATTGCGCGAGCGACCAAGGCGCGCCTACGCACGCTGACTTAGCGTTGGCGCGACCTTCAGAAGAAGCTCACCGGGAAATAGCGCAGATAGAACTCGGCGAAGGTGCCCTTGATCGAGATTTCCTGCAGCGCGTAGTCGAAGGCGGCGGCAAGCGCGGTATCGCTCTTGCGGGTGGCGATCGCCATGCCCGAACCCAGATATTCCGGCGCCAGATACGGACCGCCGGCAAAGCGACAGCAACT
>NZ_SRTV01000224.1:0-305 GCF_004792025.1 Mesorhizobium sp. M8A.F.Ca.ET.181.01.1.1
CAAGGGCGATATCAAGGTAGTGGGTCAGCAGTGGGTGCCGGAGTGGAGCGCATCCACGGCGCTGCGCATAGTGGAAGATGCGCTGACCGCGAACAACAACAAGATCGACGCAATTGTCGCTTCGAACGACGGCACGGCAGGCGGCGCAATCCAGGCGCTCGCCGCCCAGCATATGGCAGGCAAGGTGCCGGTATCGGGCCAGGACGCGGACCTCGCAGCAGTCAAGCGCCTGATTGCGGGCACGCAAACCATGACGGTGTACAAGCCGTTGAAGCTGATCGCGGTCGAAGCCGCCAAGCTTTCCG
>NZ_SRTV01000225.1:0-305 GCF_004792025.1 Mesorhizobium sp. M8A.F.Ca.ET.181.01.1.1
GTTCGCAAGCCGATCTCGTCGCGCTCAGGCACTGGCTAGAGGAGATGGATCGCACCAAGCTCGGCCAGGATGTGGGCGTCGCCGCAGACATCGAGTTTCACCGTGCTGTCGCGGCAGCAAGCGGCAATGGCAAGGTCGCGGACTTCCAGCGTTACCTGTCCCTGCTGCTCAACCAAAGCGTGACGATCGCCCGCATTAATACTCTGAAGCAACGAGGGCCGGCGCACGTCGATGGTGTCATCGGTGAACACCGCGACATCTTTCATGCCATCGATGCCGGTTCGGCCGCTGACGCACGTAGTGCC
>NZ_SRTV01000226.1:0-305 GCF_004792025.1 Mesorhizobium sp. M8A.F.Ca.ET.181.01.1.1
AGGCGACACGCGTGCCTTGCATGTTGCAAGGTATTCCGTGGGACCGGCGAACAGTCAACGCAAGCGCCATGCCTCGTCTCGCGACGCTCGAGCATAGGGGCTGATTTGCCCCTATGTGACCAGAGATGCGCTCCGGGCCGCCGTTCGTCGCGGCACGCGGTCACCCGCGCTTACGTTTCTGTTTTGTCGTTTTCGGGTCGCGCGTCGAACTGAATGACGTGCTCGGCCAGCGAGCCGTTTCTTCGCTCTATGTACACGGTGCCGCGATAGGTCACCTGCCAGCCGTCGCGCGCGGCAACGAGCGG
>NZ_SRTV01000227.1:0-305 GCF_004792025.1 Mesorhizobium sp. M8A.F.Ca.ET.181.01.1.1
GTCGGTGGCATGTGCTTTCTGGCCGGTGGCGGTGGAATTCAGATGGAGGACTTCTCGGGGCTGTCGCAGGGCGTCCGAGTCTATAGCACATCGGACGATTACTCCGGGGCGGCGCTTACGAATCCGACGGTTCCGCGTGAGTATCTGAACATGAAGATCGCGCCCGTCCGCCTCGGACGGCATGTCATTGTGGGCTCGGGCAGCGTGATTCTGCCCGGTTGCGTCCTGGGCGAAGGAGTATCAGTTGGTGCGATGTCCCTAGTCACGAAGAATCTGGAGCCGTGGGGCGTGTACTTCGGTTCCCC
>NZ_SRTV01000228.1:0-305 GCF_004792025.1 Mesorhizobium sp. M8A.F.Ca.ET.181.01.1.1
ACAGGCCCAGGTGGAAGAACTTGGCCTGGAACTTGCCGGGCTGGTCGGCCCACAGCGCATGGCCCTGGCGGTAGCCGATCGACTGGTACTGGTCCCAGTCCAGGCCCTCCAGGCGGCCCGGCAGCACCCGCTTGTGGCTCTTGTAGGGCGCCTGCGCCAACGCGCGCGCCTGGCCCTTCAGGGTGGCGAAATCGAACGGCTGCGGCTGGCCGAGGCGGCGCAGGCCCATCTGGCCGCTCCGGCTGGCCGCGCACGCGGGCAGGGACGGCAGGCCGAATGCAGCCAGGGCGAGGGAGGCATTGCGG
>NZ_SRTV01000229.1:0-304 GCF_004792025.1 Mesorhizobium sp. M8A.F.Ca.ET.181.01.1.1
TTGGCCTCCTCCGCCTGCATCGCCTCCTGAACCAGCTCCGCCTGCTGTGCCTGCTCCGCCTGCTCAGACTGCTCCGTTTGCCCTGCGTACTCGCCCCCTGCTACATGCGCATCATTCCCGCCTTGGCCGCGTTGCCCAGCTTGCTCCGCCTGCTCCACGTACCCTGCTGGCATGGAGAGATGCTCGCTCTGTACATCAGCCACGCTAGTACCGTCAGCGCCGCGTGGAAGACCCAACGCACCAGGCGCCGAGACGAGCGCATCGTCGTCAACTAACTGCGTGCCGCGAAGCAGCGTCGCAAATT
>NZ_SRTV01000022.1:0-24288 GCF_004792025.1 Mesorhizobium sp. M8A.F.Ca.ET.181.01.1.1
AAGCTCGTCCGCCGCAGCGCCGCGCCAACCAAACCGCTTGGCGCTGCGGCGGATGCATAGGGGGAGAACTGTTACCTATGTATCCGGTTCAATCTGTTACCCATCTATCGGCTGGACACCGGCAGGCAGGTGAGGGGCAGCGCTAACGTTCGGCGGCTCCAACCGAACCGGTCGCTGCAATCACCCCCAGATCATCAGCGCCACCAGCCCGACGACGCCCACCACCAGCCGCCACCAGCCGAACAGCGAGTAGCCGTTGCGCGAGACGTAATCGAGCAGGAGGCGCACCACGAACAGCGCCGTGACGAAGGCGGCGACGAAGCCGATGGCGATGATCGGCAGGTCGGCCGAGGTCAGCACGTTGCGGTTCTTGAACAGGTCGAAGGCGAAGGCGCCGACCATGGTCGGGATGGCAAGGAAGAAGGAAAATTCCGCCGCCGCCCGCTTGTCGACGCCCAGAAGCAGCGCTCCGACGATGGTCGAGCCCGAGCGTGACGTGCCGGGGATCAGCGACAGGCACTGGAACAGGCCGATCTGCAGGTAAAGCCGGGTCGGAAACCGCTCGACGTCGCGATAGACGGGCTTGAGGTTCATGCGGTCGACCACCAGCAGCACCACGCCGCCGATGATCAGCATGATGCAGATCAGTCGTGGCGATTCGAACAGCACCGTCTTGATGAAATCGTGCGCCAGCGCGCCGATGATCGCGGCCGGCAGGAAGGCGATGAGGATGCCGATGACGAAATGCCGCGTCAGCCGGTCATGCGGCAGGTCGAGCAGCATCTGCCACAGCCGCCGGAAATAGACGCTCAGGATCGCCAGGATGGCGCCGAGCTGGATCAGGATCTCGAAGGCCTTGCCGGTCGACTGGAAGCCGAGGAAATGGCCGGCGAGCAGGATATGGCCGGTCGAGGACACCGGTATGAATTCGGTCAACCCCTCCAGCAGGCCGAGCAGCAGGGCTTCGACGATGGTCTGGCTTTCCATTTCTACCTCGGCATTGGCGTGATGGCTAACGGAATGGCTTGCTTGTCATGGCGCCGAAGTGCCCCTATAGGTCGCAACACCCCTGACGGCCCGCAAACCGGGCGGCCAAGACTTACCGGTGCGCCCGGCGATTCGCCAGTCCACACTCGTGCGCTTTATCATCGCGGAACCATGCTGACGCTTTTCCACCATCCCATGTTCGCCACCTGCCGCTTCGTCCGCCTCGCCTTTGGCGAGTATGGCGAGGAGCTGGCGCTGATCGAGGAAAAGCCGTGGACGCGGCGCAAGGAGTTCCTGGCGCTGAACCCGGCTGGCACGCTGCCGATCCTGCTGGCCGAAGGTGACGTGCCGATCATCGGCGCGACGGTGATTTCGGAATATCTCGACGAGACGCGCGGCGTGCTGAAGCGCGACAAGCGGCTGTTCGCCGAGGATCCGATGCAGCGCGCCGAAATCCGCCGGCTGATCGACTGGTATCTCAACAAGGCCGAAAGCGAGGTCACCCGGCACCTGGTGCGCGAACGCGTGCTGAAGCCGGTGATGCCGGAAACCGCGGGCGGCGGCTCGCCCGATTCGGGCGCTATCCGCGCCGCGCGCGCCAACATCCGCCAGCACATGAAATACACCAACTGGCTGGCCGGCACCCGCCACTGGCTGGCCGGCGGCAGGGTCACCTATGCCGATCTCGCGGCCGCCGCGACGCTGTCGGTGCTCGACTATCTCGGCGAGATCGACTGGCGCGAACACCCCGCCGCGCGCGAATGGTACACGCGGGTGAAGTCGCGGCCTTCGTTCCGGCCGCTCTTGACCGACCGCGTGCGCGGCCTGTCGCCGGTGTCGCACTATGCGGACCTCGACTTCTGACGCGGCAAAACTGCGTGCGCTGATCGACGCGGAGGCACGGCGCGCCGGCTTCGATGCCGTCGCCGTCACCACTCCCGATGCGATCCCGCTGGCGCCGGCGAGACTCGCCGAATTCGTCGCCGATGGCTTTCACGGCTCCATGGACTGGATCGCTGAGACGATTGCGCGCCGCAGCGAGCCCTCCACGCTTTGGCCCGACGTGCGCTCGATCGTCGTGCTGGCGATGAACTACGGGCCTGACCGTGACCCGCGCGACCTGTTGTCGAAGCACGACCGTGGCGCGATCTCGGTCTATGCGCAAAACCGCGACTATCACGAGGTGATGAAGGGCCGGCTGAAAGAAATCGCCGGCAAGATCGTCGCACGCGCCGGCGGCGACGTGAAGGTGTTCGTCGACACCGCACCCGTCATGGAAAAGCCGCTGGCCGAGGCAGCAGGGCTGGGCTGGCAGGGAAAACACACCAATCTGGTCAGCCGCGAGCACGGCTCCTGGCTGTTCCTCGGCACCATCTTCACCACGGCCGAACTGGCACCCGACGAGGCCGAGATCGACCATTGCGGCTCTTGCCGCGCCTGCCTCGACGCTTGCCCGACCGACGCGTTCCCGGCGCCTTATAGGCTCGATGCGCGGCGCTGCATCTCCTACCTCACCATCGAGAATAAGGGGCCGATCCCGCATGAATTCCGCGAGGCGATCGGCAACCGCATCTATGGCTGCGACGACTGCCTCGCCGCTTGCCCGTGGAACAAGTTCGCCAGTGCGGCTTCGGAGGCCAAGCTCGCCGCGCGCGACGATTTGCGCGAGCCTGCGCTCGCCGACCTTTTGACCCTCGACGATGCTGCCTTCCGTGCCTTCTTCTCCGGCTCGCCGATCAAGCGCATCGGCCGCGACCGCTTTGTCCGCAACGTGCTGATCGCCGTCGGCAATTCCGGCGAGGGCGCGCTTGCCGGCATCGTTCGGGATCTGCTCGGCGACGCCTCGCCGCTGGTGCGGGGCGCGGCAATTTGGGCGCTGGCGCGGCTGGTGCCGGAAACCGAATATGCCGAACGGGCCGCGAACGGCCTGGAAACCGAGGATGACGCTATGGTGCGCGACGAATGGCGCCTGGCGCGGCCAACCAGGACGCATGCATGAGCGAAAAGCGGATCTTTATCTTCGGCGCCGGCTATTCGGGCAAGGCTTTTGCCCGCGCCAATACAGGGGCCGCCACCATCTTCGGCACGACACGCTCCGAGGAAAAATTCGATGCGCTGCGCCAGGCCGGCATCGCCCCGCTGCTGTTCGACGGCAAGTTGACGAGCGACATCGGTGAAGCCCTGGAGAAAACCACCCATCTGGTGATCTCGGTCGCCCCGGAAGACGCGGGCGATCCTGCGCTGAATGCCGCCCGCGAGGCAATCGCTGGGATACCTGACCTGAAATGGATCGGCTATCTCTCGACCGTCGGCGTCTATGGCGACTATGGTGGTGCCTGGGTCGATGAAACGGCCCAATGCCGGCCGGTCTCGAAGCGTTCGGTCATGCGGGTCGAGGCCGAGCAGGCCTGGCAGAAGCTCGGCCGGGAAATCGACCGGCCGGTGGCGATCCTGCGGCTCTCCGGCATCTACGGTCCGGGCCGCAACGCGCTGGTCAATCTGGAGAACGGCACCGCGAGGCGGCTGGTCAAGCCGGACCAGGTGTTCAACCGCATCCATTGCGACGACATATCAGGCGCGCTCTGGCATCTGATCGTCGGCAATAGGGGTGGCATCTTCAACGTCACCGACGATGAGCCGGCACCGCCACAGGATGTCGTCGCCTATGCCGCATCGCTGATGGGGATCGAGGCGCCGCCCGAAATTCCCTTCGAGACCGCCCAACTTTCGCCCATGGCGCGGTCCTTCTATGGCGAGAACAAGCGGGTCGCCAATGCAGCGCTCAAGGCGGCGGGCTATCGGTTTCGCTTTCCCGACTACCGCGCCGCTTTCGACCATATGTGGGCAAGCGGCGACTGGCGCGACGGCGCGCCGCGCAGCCCGATGAAGGGACAAGCAATTCCAGGAAAAGTGTGAAACGGTTTTCCGTCCGGAATTGCGCTAAAGGGTTAGAGCGATCGAAGCGTCGCATGTTGCGTGCTATGATTCGGGCTTGGGGTTTGGTGGGATCCGATTTCATGAAGACAGCGACGCGGTCGTCTTTTGGCAAGAGATCACTGCTGGCGGCCGCCCTTGGCTTGCTTGCCCTGACCGGTCTCGCGCAGCCGGCAGCGGCCGAGGAGCGGGCGAAAGACCTGTTCGGTGCGGAGAAGCTGCCGACGGCCACCGCCCCGCAATCCTTCGGCTTCTATTCCAAGGGCTGTTTTGCCGGCGGCGTCGCCATTCCGATGGATGGCCCGACCTGGCAGGTGATGCGGCCTTCGCGCAACCGCCGCTGGGGCCATCCGGCGTTGATCGCGCTGATCGAGAAACTGTCGCGCGATGCCGTCGCCGATGGCTGGCCGGGCCTGCTGATCGGCGACATCGCGCAGCCGCGCGGCGGCCCGATGCTGACCGGCCACGCCTCGCACCAGATCGGGCTCGATGCCGACATCTGGCTGACACCGATGCCCGACCGCACGATGACCAGGGCGCAGCGCGAAAACATGAGCGCCACGCTGATGGTCGACGACAAGACCCATCTGGTGAAGGACGCGCTGTGGACGCCGGCGCACACGGCTTTGCTGAAGCGCGCGGCGAGCTACCCGCAAGTCGAGCGCATCCTGGTCAATCCGGGCATCAAGAAAAAGCTCTGTGACACGGTCAAGGGCGACCGTACCTGGCTGCGCAAGATTCGGCCGTTCTGGGGCCACGACTACCATTTCCACATGCGCATCGGCTGCCAGCCCGGTTCGCCCACTTGCAAGGGGCAGGAAGCGACGCCCGATGATGATGGCTGCGGCAAGCCGCTAGCCTGGTGGTTCACGCAGGAACCCTGGCGGCCCAACAAGAACCCCGATGCGCCCAAGGCCCGCGACCTGATGACGATGGCCAACCTGCCCAGGGAATGCCGCGCCGTGCTCGACGCGCCTGGGCCTGCCTCGGCGGAGGCGGCGACCTATCATGGCGGCGCCGTGCCGGTGGCGGCCGCCGCACAAGAGCCGGAAACGCCCCCCGAGCCGCCGACTGTTGCATCAGGGGCTGCTCCGCTACCGGCGGAGCTGAACGCGTTTACCGCCACGCCCGATGTCGGCGTGCCGGTGCCGAGGCCAAGGCCACGGGGTTGACTCGGCAATCCTTGATCAGACGATCTATCGGCGAGGTCGGCGCCGCCCCTCATTGTCCTGCCGGACATTTCTCCCCGTATGGTGACGGGGAGAAAGGGCTGATTGCACCGTCGGCGTTTTTCCAGCAGCGCTGGTGATTGGCGAAATCATCGGCGCCAGCCCCCCTCTCCCCGTCACTATACGGGGAGAGGATGCCGGCAGGCAGGTGAGGGGCAGCGCCAGCGCTGGACAAATCGGGCAAGTGCGCGATCCAACCTAAACCGATTGTTATGAACTCAACCCAAGCAGCTTTCCCTTTTCAAACTCATGCGCTAGTCAACGGATGAACGGCAGTGGCCGTCGGGGCGCCGAAGACGGACGAGAGCATGCCAAGCACAGCAGATGACGAGACTTTGCTGCGGTTTCCGATCCTGATCGGCGATATCGGCGGCACCAATGCGCGCTTTTCGATCGTGCTCGACGCCAATTCCGAGGCCGGCGAGCCGACCATCGTCCAGACCGCCAATTACACCACCATCGACGAAGCGATCCAGGCGGCCGTGCTCGACCGCTCCTCGGTTCGGCCCAATTCGGCGGTGCTGGCGGTTGCCGGTCCGGTCGACGGCGACGAGATCGAGCTCACCAACTGTCCCTGGGTGGTCAAGCCGAGGCAGATGTTCGCCAATCTGGGCTTGAGCGACATCGTCGTGCTCAACGATTTCGAGGCGCAGGCGCTGGCCGTCGTCGCGCTCGGCGAAGAGCATATGGAAAAGATCGGCGGCGGCACGCCCGAGCCCAATGCCGGCCGCGTGGTGCTCGGTCCGGGAACCGGTCTCGGCGTCGCCGGGCTGGTCCACGCGCTGCATCACTGGATTCCCGTACCCGGCGAAGGCGGCCATATGGACATCGGGCCGCGCACGCCGCGCGATTTCGAGATCTTCCCGCATATAGAGAAGCTCGAGGGGCGCATTTCGGGCGAACAGATTCTGTGCGGACGCGGCCTCGTCAACGTCTACCGCGCGGTGGCCAAGGCCGACGGCAAGCCATCGCCCTTCGCCACGCCGGCCGAGGTCACCGCCGCGGCGCTGGCCAAGACCGATCCGGTGGCGCAGGAAGCGCTGGAGACCTTCGTTACCTGTCTCGGCCGTACCGCTGGCGACCTTGCCTTGGTGTTCATGAGCCGTGGCGGCGTGTTCCTCACCGGCGGCATCGCGCAAAAGATCGTGCCGGCGCTGAAGGAGGGCAATTTCCGCGCCGCCTTCGAGGACAAGGCGCCGCACAGCGCGCTGATGCGCACCATGCCGGTCTATGTCATCACCCACCCGCTGGCAGCCCTTCTCGGCCTTGCCGCCTATGCCAGGAACCCCTCGCTGTTCGGCGTCCAGACCTCGGGCCGGCGCTGGCGCGACGAAGTTAGTCACCCCAAGGCATAGGCAAGCCGGCTGCTTGGCGTTAATAGGGGGGCCGAATGCCCGGCCACGGGAAGCGGAAACCGACAAAAGCCCTCTGATTTGACACTTCAAACTCCAAACAAGCTGAAAGCCCGGCCCGGCGAGGTCACAGCGGTGCTGCGCCGCATTCTCGCTGAGAACAGCCACGACTATCGCTGGACCTATGTGATGGTCATCACCTGCTCGCTGATCGTTTCGGGCACGACCGCCTTCACGGCCTGGATCATGGCTCCGATGGTCAACCAGATCTTCTACGAACGGCGTGGCGATGCGATCGTGTGGATCTGCGCCGGCTTCATGGCGGCCTTCCTGCTGCGCGGCTTCGCCGGTTACGGCCAGGCGGTGGCGCTGGCCAAGATCGGCAACAATCTGGTGGCGCGCTACCAGAAGCGCATTTTCGATCACCTAATGAAACTTGGCGTCGGCTTCTTCAACGACACGCGCTCCGGCCGGCTGGCGGCGCAGGTCAACGAGAACGTCGGCGGTATCCGCGACCTGCTGTCGTTGACGCTGACCTCGATCACCCGCGACGCGGTGACGTTGATCGGCCTTCTCGGCGTCATGGTCTACCAGGATCCGGTTCTGTCGCTCAGTTCGCTGCTGATCGGGCCACCGCTGATCTGGGCCGTCGTCTATCTCACGCGCCGCGTGCGGCGCATCACGCGCGAATCCGTGCTGATCAATTCGCGGCTGATCGGTGCCGTGCAGGAAGCCACGCAAGGCATCGCCATCGTCAAGGCCTTCACCATGGAGGACGAGCTGGCGGGCCGCATCGGCAAGCTCGCCAGCGACGCCGAACAGCGCTCCAACAAGATTGCCCGCGTCTCCGAACGGCTGGCGCCGATTTCCGACATGCTGGCCGGCCTCGCCGTCACCTCCGTCATTGCCTATTCCGGGTACCGGGCGCTCGTTCTCGGGCAGCCGCCGGGCGCGGTGTTCTCGTTCATCACCGCGCTGATCCTGGCCTATGACCCGGCGCGGCGTCTGGCGCGAATGCAGGTCGGCATGGAGCGGGCGCTGGTCAACGCGCGCATGATCTACGAGCTGCTCGACCTCGAGCCGAAGCAGGGCGACGCCCCGGATGCCACGCAGGCAAACTTCACCACGGGCGAAGTGCGCTTCAACAACGTGTCCTTCCGATATGTCGAGGAGGCGCCTGTCCTCCAGGGTCTGAGCTTCGTGGCCGCCGCCGGCAAGATGACCGCCGTCATCGGCGCATCGGGTGCCGGCAAGACGACGCTGGTGGCGCTGCTGCAGCGCTTCTACGACGTCGAGAGCGGCACGATCACGATCGACGGCCAGGATATCTCGCAGGTCACCAAACAGTCGCTGCGCGGCTCGATCGCCTATGTCTCGCAGGCGCCCTACCTGTTTGAAGGCACCATCCGCGACAATATCCGCTATGGCCGTCCATCGGCTACCGATGCCGAGATCGAACAGGCCGCGCGACTGGCCGCGGCCGACGAGTTCATCCGCCAGCAACCGCAAGGCTATGACACGCCGGTCGGCGAGAATGGCGCCACGCTCTCCGGCGGCCAGCGCCAGCGCGTATCGATTGCCCGCGCCATCGTGCGCCAAGCCCCGATCCTGCTGCTCGACGAGGCGACATCGGCGCTCGACAACGAGGCCGAAGCCCGGGTCCAGCAGGCGCTCACCAAGGTCATGGAAGGGCGCACAACCATCGTCATCGCGCACCGCCTCTCGACCGTGGTCAATGCCGACCACATCATCGTGCTGGAGCAGGGCCGCCTGGTCGAGGAGGGTACGCACGCCTCGCTGATGGCCGACCCGCACAGCGTCTATGCCCGTTTCCACCGCATACAGGGCGTCAAGGGCCTGGGGCTTGTGGACGACAGCGCGCCGGCCGAGACTTCGGTCCAGGAATTAGAGACCCAGAACATCGCCGGGAGCACGGCATGAGCGAAACATCGGCAACGTCAGGCGAGCCGGCAAGCGATATGGGCCTTGTGGTGGTCGGCGCGGCCGGCCGCATGGGCCAGACGCTGATCCGCGCCATCCACGCCATTCCGGGCGCCCGCGTCATCGGCGCGGTCGAACGCGCTGATTCGCCCCATCTGGGCAAGGATGCAGGCGAACTGGCCGGCGTCGGCCGCATCGACGTGCCGATCGGCAGCGATCCGCTGCCGGTCTTTGCCAAGGCCGATGGCGTGCTCGATTTCACCACCCCGGCCTCGACGGTCGCGTTCGCCGGCTACGCGGCGCAGGCGCGCATCGTCCATGTCATCGGCACGACCGGCTGCTCGGCCGACGACAATGCGAAAATCGCTGCCGCCGCGCGCCACGCGACCATCGTCAAGTCGGGCAATATGAGCCTCGGCGTCAACCTGCTGGCGGTGCTGGTCGAACAGGCGGCGCGGGCGCTCGATGCTGACGATTTCGACATCGAGATCCTCGAAATGCACCACAGGCACAAGGTCGACGCGCCGTCGGGCACGGCGCTTCTGCTCGGCGAGGCCGCAGCCGCCGGGCGCGGCATCGCCCTTTCCGGCAATGATGTGCGTTCACGCGACGGCCATACGGGTGTGCGAAAAACCGGCTCGATCGGCTTTGCCACGCTGCGCGGCGGCTCGGTGGTCGGCGACCACAGCGTGATCCTGGCCGGCACCGGCGAGCGCATCACCCTGTCCCACCATGCCGAGGACCGCGCCATCTTCGCCCGCGGCGCGGTCAAGGCCGCACTGTGGGCGCGGGGAAAAAAACCGGGCCTTTACTCAATGCGGGACGTTCTTGGGCTTGCCTGAAACGACCCTGAACCATCTTCGTCTCACGCAAGTCCTGTAGGAAAGCCGCTACGCACCTTTCCTGGAATTGCCCAGACCCCAGAGGAGCAAAAATGTCGAGAACCCTTGTGCTCGTACGCCACGGCCAGAGCGAATGGAACCTGAAGAACCTGTTCACCGGCTGGCGTGATGTCGACCTGACCGAGCAGGGCCATGCCGAGGCCAAGGCCGCCGGCCAAAAACTCAAGGCGCGCGGCCTGAAATTCGACATCGCCTTCACCTCCGCGCTGGTCCGGGCGCAGAAGACGTGCCAGCACATTCTCGACGCGGTCGGCCAGAGCGACCTGCAGACCATCCGCGACCAGGCGCTCAACGAACGCGACTATGGCGACCTCTCCGGCCTCAACAAGGACGACGCGCGCCAGAAATGGGGCGAGGAGCAGGTGCATGTCTGGCGCCGCTCCTACGATGTGCCGCCGCCCGGCGGCGAAAGCCTGAAGGACACCGGCGCCCGCGTCTGGCCCTACTATCTGCACGATCTGCAGCCGCACGTGCTGCGCGGCGGCACCGTGCTGGTCGCCGCCCACGGCAATTCGCTGCGCGCACTGATCATGGCGCTGGACGGCAAGTCGGGCGAGGAGATCGTCAAGCTGGAGCTCGGCACCGGCGTGCCGGTCATCTACACGCTCAACGCCGATTCGACCGTGGCGTCGAAGGAAGTGCTGGAGGGCTGACGGGCAGTTATTTGCGCCAATTGGGAACGTGGCGCCGCCCCTCACCTGCCTGCCGGCATCCTCTCCCCGTATAGTGACGGGGAGAGGGGCGATGTCATCGGCGATTTCGCCAATCGCCGGCGTTGCAAAAAGGGCGCCAGCGTTGCGGCTGGCTTCTTTCTCCCCGTCACTGTACGGGGAGAAATGCCCGGCAGGGCAATGAGGGGCGGCGCTGACGCTCGAAACTGAGCCGGCGAGCATCAGCCCTCGAAAAAAGCGCGTTGACAGCAATCGCTTGCCCGCTTATTGAGCCCGCACCAGCCCAGATGGCGGAATTGGTAGACGCGCACGGTTCAGGTCCGTGTTCCGCAAGGAGTGGAGGTTCGAGTCCTCTTCTGGGCACCAAATTCCCGTTTCGAACCAAATGTTCGGTTCAGAAATTTTGAGAAAAGCCCGGTTCGCCCGGGCTTTTTTCTTGCGCGATGACCTCGCCTCCTGGCCAGTCCCGAACAAACCGCTTCAAACCGCGCGCCCGCTTCGCTACGCTCGCAACCATGTCTCAATCCAGCACCGCGATCTTCGGCGCCCGCCGCGACCAGGCCTTCCCAACGCTGGCCGAGGCGGACATTGAACGCATGCGCCGGTTCGGCGAGGCCAGCGCCTATGCCGCCGGCGAGCCCATTTTCGAGGCCGGAAATGTGTCCCCGGGGCTGATCGTCATCCTGTCGGGCAAGGTGGACATCACCCAGGACGGCAAGCTCGGCAGGCGCGAGACGATCGTCACCCATGGCCCTGGCAGCTTCGTCGGCGAGCTGGCGCAGCTTTCGGCCCGTCCCTCGCTGGTCAATGCCGAGGCCGCCGAGGCGGTCGAGGCGTTCGTCATTTCCTCGCAGAGGCTGCGCGACCTGATGGTGCAGGAGGCCAATCTCGGCGAGCGTATCATGCGGGCGCTGATCCTGCGCCGCGTCGGGCTGCTCGAGAGCGGCACGATAGGTCCCATCATCGTCGGGCCGGCCGACAATGGCGATGTCCTGCGCCTGCAGGGGTTTCTCGCGCGCAGCGGCCAGCCCCACCGCGTGCTCGATTCCAAAACCGATCCTTGCGCGAAGACCCTGTTCGAGCACTTCAATGTCGATCCGCACCACCTGCCGGTCGTGCTGTGCCCGAACGGCAGGCTGCTGCTCAATCCCGCGGAGAAAGATCTCGCCCGCTGCATCGGCCTGCTGCGGCCGGTCGACGCCAGCAAAGTCTATGACGTCGCCATTGTCGGCGCCGGGCCGGCCGGGCTGGCGGCGGCGGTCTATGCGGCCTCGGAAGGGCTGTCGACCATCGTGCTCGATTGCCGCGCCTTTGGCGGCCAGGCCGGCGCTTCCGCGCGCATCGAGAACTATCTCGGCTTCCCCACGGGCATTACCGGCATGGCGCTGATGGCGCGCGCCTACAACCAGGCGCAGAAATTCGGCGTCGAGATGGTCATCCCCGACGAGGTGAAGCTGCTCGGCGCCGCCACTGGCGGCGCGCGTTACCAGCTTGCGGTCGGCGACGGCGAGACGGTGCGCACGCGCTCGGTGGTGATCGCCAGCGGCGCGCGCTACCGCCGCCTCGATGTCGCCAACCTCGCCGAGTTCGAGGGCACGTGCGTGCATTATTGGGCCTCGCCCATCGAAGCACGGCTTTGCGGCGGCCAGGAGGTGGCGCTGGTCGGCGCCGGCAATTCGGCCGGCCAGGCGGCCGTCTACCTGGCCAGCCATGTCAGTAAGGTGGCGCTGCTGGCGCGTGGCGGCAGTCTCGAGGCCTCGATGTCGCGTTACCTCGTCGAGCGCATCAGGGCGCAGCCGAACATCGAGGTGCTGACCGGCGCCGAGGTCGAGGCGCTGGACGGCGAGGAAGGCAATCTTGCCACTGTCCGCTGGCGCGACCGCTCGAGCGGCGCGGTGACGACGCGCCCGATCCGCCATCTCTTCCTGTTCATCGGCGCCGATCCGAACACCGATTGGCTCGCTCAATCCGACGTGGCGCTGGATGCCAGGGGTTTCATCCGCACCGGATCGGACATAGCATCGGCGCATGGCGTGATGGAGACGAGCCGCAGCGGCGTGTTCGCCATCGGCGACGTGCGCTCCGGGTCGGTCAAACGGGTCGCGGCTGCCGTAGGCGAAGGCGCCCAAGTGGTGGCGGCATTGCATGCATTTCTTGCGCGGGAAGGCAGCCATGCCGACGCGCCTCAACCGGTGGGGAGAGTGTGATGGCTGACGAGTGCAGACACGCGGCTGATGTCAAGGACGTGACGCCGAGCGCGCTTGGCTGCGAGGAATGCCTGAAGAGCGGATCGTGGTGGGTCCATCTGCGGCTCTGCCGCACCTGCGGTCATGTCGGCTGCTGCGACGACTCACCCAACCGCCACGCCACCAAGCATTTTCACGCCACCAGCCATCCCGTCATAGAGGGCTATGACCCGCCGGAAGGCTGGGGCTGGTGCTATGTCGACGAAATCTTTCTCGACCTCGGCGACCGTACCACTCCGCAGAACGGACCGATCCCGCGCTTTTACTGAGCGCCCGGAGAGCCGGGAAAAAAGCGGGTTCGGCCTGATTTACCGCACCGACCCGGTAACCGTTCGGTCGACATCGGGAACCGACTTGCGATCGTTGCCGGCGAGCGCGGCGATGAGCAGCAGGCTGGCCACAACGGGGACAAACAGTACGGCAATACGGGCCTGCACATGAAGAATGGCGCGCCATTCGCTGCGCTTGTCGGGGCTGTTGCTCATCATACTCACTTTGCCATGGACCCCCCGGAGGTCACATAGCGGTGAACGGTTAAGCAACTCCTTCCGGAAGCGTTAACGGGGGCCGCTCAAGCCTGAGATCAGCCGAGCCCGATCCGCCTGGCGCCTTGCCGGAACAGCGCCTCGGCGTCGGGCTCGAAGCGGAACGTGCCGATGAAGTCGTCGGCGCGGTAGTCCGGCAACGTCTTGCGGATGGCGGCGGCGAAGCCGCGTGCCTCGTCGAGCCGGCCGGCAAGCGCCAGGCAGTGCGCGGCGATCGCCAGGATGATGGTATGGGCATTGGGTCGCGCCGCCGCCTTCAGCGCCCATTCGGCCGCCTCCTCGAACTGGCCGAGCCGGACATGCGACATGGCGCGCGACCCCAGCATGCCGAACAGCAGCGGGTCGAAGGGGCTGAGATGCCGCGAATGGTCCGACGAGCTTATCGCCGCCCGCGGGTCGCCCGATTGCGAGTGGACGAAGGACAGCGCGTAATGGCCGAGCGCGAAATTCGGGCTGAGATCCACGGCCCGCCCCAATTCGGAGAGCGACCCGTCCTGTTCGCCGCGCAGCCACAGCGCCCGCCCCATCGCCCGCGGCCGGATTGTGGTCGTCGACCAGCAGGCTCTGGCCGGCGCTCTCGAAGGCCAGCGCGCTTTCGCGGTCGCGGTCGCCCCAGCGCTGGAAGGCGTTCTGCCAGTGGGTGAAGGACAGGCCGGCATAGGCGCGGGCGAAGGTCGGATCGAGCTGCAAGGCCGTGGCAAAGAAATGCCGCGCCGTTTCGTTCTCGGCTTGGGTGAAACGGTACATGTGCCAGAGGCCGCGGTGATAGGCCTCCCAGGCATTGAGCGAGTTGGGCGCCTTCAGCAGGGCGCGGTTGCGCTCGACCGTTTCGATCTCGGCCGAGATCGACGACACGATGCTGTCGCCGATATCGTCGAGCACGGCGAAGATGTCGTCCGGCCGGCGCTCGAAGGTCTCGGCCCAGACGATCCTTGCCGTGCGCACCTCGATGAGTTCGACGCTGACGATAAGACGGCCCGAGGGGCTGCGCACCGTGCCGGTGGCGACATAGTCGACCTTCAGCCGGCGGCCTGCCTCCTCGGGCGCGATACCCCTGTCGGCCAGCGCGAACACCGATCCGCGCGCGATGACGAAGAAATCCCGCAGCTTGGCGAGACGGGTGATGATGTCGTGGGTGAGGCCGTCGGCCAGCCCACCGCGCGGGCCGGATTCCTCGACGAACGGCATCACTGCCAGCGATGCATGGCTCGGCTCGACCGGGCCAGGGTCGCTCGGGGGCGCCAATTGCGCCGCCGTGGACCGGCAGGCCGGCTGGACCCGCGGCGGCTGCTCGTCACGGATCGTCCGCCAGGCTGACCGGAGCGGCGCGAAATCCAGGTCTTCCGATTGGAACAATCGTGCCGCCGCCGCCAAGTGCTTTTCGGCCGCGGCGATCTCGCCGCGCCTGGCGAGGCTCGCCAGCAGCGTCGCATGCGCGCGCCCGTCGAAAGGCGCGAGTTCCACCCATCTGTCGAGATGCGCGATCGCCTCGTCGCAGTCCGCTGGCAGGCTCGCCACGAGCTGTTCCAGCACCGCCGCGTGGATGGACCGGAAGCGGCGGCGCTGGCCGATCAGCCAGCTGTTGAAGTGCGGGCTGCGTTCGAGCTCCAGGCCTTCGAGGAAATCGCCGGCGAAGAGTTTTGCCAGCGCTCGCAACCGCTCCGCATCGAGCGCGTCGATCCCCTGCGTGGCGGCGTGGCCGATCTCCAGTACATCGACGAGGCAGCCGCTGAGATCGAGCGAGACAGTATCGTCTTGCGAGCGGACACGGCGCCGCTCCGGCGTGTCGAGAGCGCCGCGCAACTTGCTGAGGCACCAGCGCAACTCGCCGCGCGGATCGTTGGGCACATCCCACAGAAGCTCGCACAGGCGGCCGCGCCCTACCGGATGTGGCGCCAGCACCAGATAGGCAAGCAGCGCCCGCAGCTTGCGCGACGCCGGCAGTGCCATCGGCACGCCGTTATGCGTGATCGTCAGCGGTCCGAGCAGCCGCACCGACAGGCACGGCATGCCGCCGTCCTGTCTCGATGGTGCGGATTCCACGTCCGTTTCCACGCCTGCTCCCACGCTGGCCTGTCGGCCTTTGCTCTATCACCAAACACGACATGGCGCATCCGGTGGCGAATTTCGCGCCAGCCGCGCTCATTGCCGCATCGCCGGCAGGTCAGTCCTAGCGCGGCAACGTCTCGAAACCTCGCCGCCCAACGCGCCGGTTTGTAACCGGCCCGTGAAGATGAACACGATCGAGGAGTCAACGATGTTGAACAAACAGAAAATCAGGACCACCTCCGGGCGCGGCCGCCTGTTCGACAGCATTCTCGACACGGTCGGCGACACGCCGGCGGTGCGCATCAACAATCTCGCGCCGGCCCATGCGACCATCTATGTCAAGGCCGAGTTTTTTAACCCGGCAGCCTCGGTGAAAGACCGGCTGGCGCTCAACATCATCGAGGAAGGCGAACGCAGCGGCGCGCTGAAGCCCGGCCAGACCGTGGTCGAGGCGACCAGCGGCAACACCGGGATTGGCCTCGCCATGGTCTGTGCGCAAAAAGGCTATCCGCTGGTCGTCACCATGGCCGACAGCTTTTCCGTCGAGCGCCGCAAGCTGATGCGCATGCTCGGCGCCAAGGTGGTGCTGACGCCCCGCGCCGAAAAGGGCTTTGGCATGTACAAGAAGGCGGTCGAACTGGCCGAAGCCAATGGCTGGTTCCTTGCCCGCCAGTTCGAGACGGCCGCCAATGCCGCGATCCACGAAGCGACGACCGCGCGCGAGATCATCAACGATTTCGCCGGCTCGCGGCTCGACTGCTTCGTCACCGGCTATGGCACCGGCGGCACCGTCGTCGGCGTGGCGCGCGTCTTGCGCCGCGAACGGCCCGATACCCGCATCGTGCTCTCCGAGCCGGCCAATGCGCAACTGATCGGCAGCGGCAAGGCGCAGCCGCGCGGTGCCGATGGCGCTCCCGCCTCCAGCCATCCGGCCTTCGAGCCGCATCCCGTCCAGGGCTGGACGCCGGACTTCATCCCCAATGTCCTGCAGGAAGCGATCGACGCCAGCCTCTATGACGAGGTCATGCCGATCGCTGGGCCGGAGGGCATCAAATGGGCACGGGCGCTGGCCCAGAAGGAAGGCATCTTTACCGGCATTTCCGGCGGCGCCACCTTCGCCGTTGCGCGCCAGGTCGCCGAGAAGGCGCCGGCCGGATCGGTGATCCTGTGCATGCTGCCCGACACTGGCGAGCGCTACATGTCGACACCGTTGTTCGACGGCATCGAGGCCGAAATGGACGCCGGCGAGATGGCGCTGTCGCGCTCGACGCCCGGCTGCCAGTTCCCGGCGGCTTGACGGGGGGGTGTCATGGACGTCGCGCACGAACAACTCGACATGGTGGTCGAGGAAACGCTCGACCCCGCCGACTGGGCCGATGTGCAGGCCCTGTCGCATCGGGTCGTCGATGATGCCGTCGACTATCTGCGCGAGCTGCGCGACCGCCCCGTATGGCGGGAGATGCCCGGCCAGGTGCGGGACTTTTTCACCGCCCCGTTGCCGCGGTCGCCGGCGCCGCTTGCCGCTGTCTACGAGGACGTCTCCCGCACCGTGATGTCCTATCCCATGGGCAACACCCACCCGCGCTTCTGGTCCTGGTACATGGGATCGAGCAACTTCACCGGCGCGCTCGGCGATTTCCTGGCGGCGATCCAGGGCTCCAATCTCGGCGGCGGCAACCATGCCGCCGGGCTGATGGACAGCCAGGTGGTGAACTGGTGCAAGGAGATGCTCGGCTTTCCGGCATCGGCCTCGGGCACGCTGGTCAGTGGCGGCTCGATGGCCAACATCATCGGCCTGACGGTGGCGCGCAATACCAAGGCGGGCATCGACGTGCGTGAGCACGGCGTCGCCGCGATCGAAAGACCGCTGCGCTTCTACGGCTCGGACCAGATCCATTCCTGCCACCGCAAGGCCATGGAAGCGCTCGGCCTGGGCAACCGGGCGCTGCGCCGGATTGCGACCGACACCGGGCTGCGCATCGACATATCGGCCCTGCGCAGCGCGATATCGGAGGACCGGGCAGCCGGGTTCAAGCCGGCCTGCGTCATCGGCAATGCCGGCACGGTCAACACCGGGGCGATCGACGACCTCAAGGCGCTAGCCAAACTCGCGCATGAGGAGGGCCTGTGGTTCCATGTCGACGGTTGCATCGGCGCGCTGATCGCCATCGCGCCTGATAACAAGCATCGCGTCGCCGGCGTCGAATGGGCCGATTCGATCGCGCTCGATCCGCACAAATGGCTGCACGCGCCCTTCGAGGTCGGCTGTGCGCTGGTCAGGGATGCCGCCGCGCACCGCCGGACCTTCGCGGTGACGCCCGAATATCTGGAATCGACGCCGCGCGGCCTGGCCTCCGGCGAATGGCTGCACGACTATGGCCTGCAGACCTCGCGCGGCTTTCGCGCCCTGAAAGTGTGGATGGCGTTGAAAGAGCATGGCGTCGAAAAATTCGGCCGCCTGATCGACCAGAACATCGCGCAGGTCTCCTATCTGGCCGGGCTGATCGAGGCCGAGCCTTCGCTGGAGCTGGCGGCGGCCCCGACCATCAACATCGTCTGCTTCCGCTACCAGCCCGGTTTGGCGAGCGAAGCGCTGAAGGCGCTCAACACCGAGATCATGCTGCGGCTGCAGGAGCAAGGCATCGCGGCACTCTCCGACACCACCGTGCATGGTGGGCACTGGCTGCGCGTGGCGATCACCAACCATCGCACCCGACGTGACGATCTCGATCTGCTGGTGCGTGAAGTGGTGAGGCTCGGGCGTGAGATCACTACGCAGGGCCCGGTGTCTTCCTAGTTCCGGGCGGCCGTGCGAACCTGCCCGCGATGATTCGGGGGAGGTCGGCGGTGACGCTGTTTCGCATGGTTGCGCTGGCGGCACTGGTCCTGGCCAATTCGGCCGAGGCCGCCGACATGGCCTTCTTCATCAAGAACCTGCGCAAGGAAGGGGTCGCGGTCGAGCTGTTCAGCCGCGACCGCGAGACCGTCTGGCCGGGCAACGACAAGGTGTTTCTCGTCGATCCGGGCTCGCAGAAATCAGTGCCGATCTCCTGCAATCAGGGCGAACGCATCTGCTATGGCGCCTGGGTCGAGGGCAATGACAAGATTTCCGCCGGCGTCGGGCCGGACAACGACCAGCCTTGCGATACCTGCTGCTTCATTTGCGTGGAACACACGACAGAGACGATCGACCTGGTGCCGTGATCAGGGATCTCGTGCAGGCGGTTATTCCGACGCGTCAGTCTGGAAGGCCGGCCTTGTGGAAGCCCTCGATGAAATGCGCGCGCGTCGCGTCGTCGCGGAAGGGCTCGGTCCAGACCCAATGGCTGGTGGTGAAATGCGGGTTGCCGACGAGGAACAGCTCGACCTCGGCGCGCGCCTCGTCGAGCCGGCCAAGTTGCGCAAGGCTCGCCGCCAGGAAGCGGCGTGAACTGGTGCGGTAGGTCTCGTCCCGGCGCAGCGTCTCGATGGCTGCTTCATAGTCACGCGCCGCATATTGCGCCTGGCCGAGCGTCAGATAGTACCAGCTCGCCGGAAACGGGTTCAACCGGAACGCCTTGCGAATGTGCTCAAGGCCTTGCTCGACCCGCCCGGCGAGCGTCGTTATATCGGACAATGTCGCCCAGGCGTCGGCCTCGTTGGGGTCGAGTTCGAAGGTTCTGGCGAATTCGGCATCCGCCTCGGTGAAATCATGCTCATAGGCAAGCAGATTGCCGAGCACCCAGTGGCAGCCGGCATCGTTGGCATCGATCGCGACCGCCTTGCGCGCCAGATCCAGGGCAATGCGGCGGTTGGGGTCGACCGGCGCGCCCCAATGCACCCATCCCATCCAGTGGTTCATGGCGAGCCAGCGATAGGCCTCGGCGTAGCCGGGATCGAGCGCGACCGCGCGCGTCAGCATCAGATGCGCTTCCCGCGCCGTCTGCGGCGAATCGTCGATCAGCTTGCGCGCCCGCACGCACAGATCGTAGGCGTCGAGATTGCGGGGCCGGTTGCGTGGCGGCGGCGCGCGCAGCCGGCCGAGCAGCGCCTCCACGATCTTGGCGGTCACCTCGTCCTGGACGGCAAAGATATCGTCCAGGCCGCGGTCGAAGCGTTCCGCCCACAGATGATCGCCGCTCGCCGCGTCGACCAGCTGCGCGTTGATGCGCACGCGCCCCGCATCGCGCCGCGCGCTGCCCTCCAGCAGATAGCGGACGCCGAGTTCCCTGGCGATCTCGCGCACGTCCATCGCCTTTCCCTTGTAGGCAAAGGTCGAATTGCGCGCGATGACGAACAGGCCGGAGATCCTCGACAGGTCGGTGATCAGGTCTTCGGTCAAGCCGTCGCAGAAGGCGTCCTGCCCGGCATCGTTGCCGAAATTGACGAAGGGCAGCACCGCTATCGATGGCTTGTCAGGCAGCGGCAACGGCTTTCGCTTCGTGCCATTGAGGTGTTCGACGGCCGCCGTGAAACGGTAGCCGACGCGTGGAACGGTGGCGATCCATTCACCGCTCCCCTCACCCGCAATGCCGGGCGGGCCAAGCAGCTTGCGCAGTTGCGCGATCTGGACGGTGAGGTTGCCTTCCTCGACGGCCGTGCCGGGCCATGCCGCGTCCATCAATTCGGCCTTCTCGAGGATTTCGCCGGATCTTGCGACCAGCGCCGCGAGCAGCTTCAGCCCGCGGTGGCCGATGGCCACGGGGACATCGTTCCGGAGCAGCGTTCCCGCACCGGAATCGAGCACGAACGGGCCAAAGGCAAAGCGCTCTCCCTGCATCGGCGCATCTATAGAGCAATTCGAGGCAAAACGCGAAGCGGAGAAGCGTGTAGCGCTTTGCCAGGGAATTGCGTGAAAACAAAGCGTTAGACGCCGGTTTGGAACTTTTGAGAACTATTTGGGAGGGTTTAATTACGGCAGCGTTCGTATCCGGCAGAATTCAACCTCTTTCAGCTCGAGGGCCCTCAAGTCCGGCCCCACGGAGGTTGTCATGAACCATATCCTCGCTTCGGTCCCGCAGGCACTGCGGCCGGGAATGCCCGCAAGTTCCACGCACGCGCCGCGTCGGCGCTACAGCCTGGCGAGCTTGCGAAACACCATCGCTGCCTGGCGCGAGCAGGCACACTTTCGCTGGCAGCTGAAGCAGATGGCGCAAGCCAATCCGCATCTGATCGACGACATCGGCTTGACGACACGGCAGGTCGAGGAAGAGATCGCCAAGCTGCCCTTCTGGCAGCGATAAGGCGACCAAGCTGCCCTTTTGGCAGCGATAAGGCGAAATGCCGCGATGATTTGGCAGGGATTGCCGGCATCATCCCTTTAGCGCCGGCCCGCGTCATGCCATGATCCCCCATCGGCCGTGGGGGCCGATTCTACATCGGGGGTTTCCATGTCTTTCACATCCGCGCGCCGGCTTGCCGCCGCGTTTTCGCTTGCCGTCCTGCTTGTCCCAGCCGCCCATGCCGGCGACGTCACCTTCGCCGTCAAGAACAGCCACCCCAATGCCATGCGCCTCGAGCTCTACAGCCAGGACCGCGACTATGTCTGGCCGGGCGATGGCAAGGATTTCTATCTCGACGACGGCGAGACCAAGCAGCTGCCGATTTCCTGCAATGAAGGCGAATCGATCTGCTATGGCGCCTGGGTCGACGGCGACGAAGGCACCTATTGGGGCGTCGGCCCCGGCAACAAGGAAAAATGCGAGGATTGCTGCTATACCTGCAGCGGCGGCGAGACCGAGGAGATCGATCTGGTCCCCTGACCGGTTTGCCAGCTTGACGGTTTTCCTGCTGGGAGCCATAGCCTGTCCAAATACCCAAGGCACGCCGCGTATTCAGGCGCGGCGTGCTCCAGGCAAACAGGGAGCACGCCAGTGGCCGGCACGGTCGAAAGCGACAAGATCGACGTCGGATTTTCCGGCAAGCGCTGCATCCATTCGCGCAATTGCGTGCTGGGCGACCCGCATGTCTTCGTGCCCAATGCGCCGGGCCAATGGATCCATCCCGAGGCGGCCAGCGTCGAAAAGATCGTCGCGCTGGCCGAGAACTGCCCCTCGGGCGCCATCACCTATGTGCGCAAGGATGGCGGGCCGCAGGAAAAGCCACCAGTGGTCAACACCGTGCGGCTACGAGAAAATGGTCCGCTGGCGGTGCATGCCGAGATCGTGCTTGGTGACGAGACTTTTTATCGCGCCACGCTCTGCCGCTGCGGCGCCTCGCAGAACAAGCCGTTCTGCGACAACAGCCACATCAAGGCGGGCTTTGCCGCCACCGGCGAACCGGCGCTGAAGGACACGCCCGCGCTGGAGACCCGTGACGGGCCGCTGAAGGCGACGCCGACCCCCAACGGTCCGCTCAAGCTCGAAGGCAATGTCGAGATCGTCACCGGCACCGGTCACACGGTCGACCGCACCACCAAGGTCTTCCTTTGCCGCTGCGGCCATTCCGCGAATAAACCGTTCTGCGATGGCAGTCATAAGAAGGTGGGGTTTGTGGGATAGGTGAGTAGCCAATCTCCCCCCTCGTGGGGGAGATGTCCGGCAGGACAGAGGGGGGCGCCGTAGAGCGCTGCCTCCAACACGCAGCGAATAGTGCAATGCCTCATACGCCTTTGCCTCCAAGACATCGCGCAAACGCCAGATCGATGCGCAAGGTCACGACACCAGCTGAATTGAAGCTGTGGAACGAGCTTCGCGCACTGTTTGATGGGGCTTGGCTTCCGCCGGCAATTTCCAATCGCCGGCTACATTGTCGACTTTGCTTGTCCGGAGAAGAAACTTGTCGTCGAAGTCGATGGCTCCCAGCATGCGGACCCAATCACCGGCGACCAAGCCAGGACATCGCGCCTGGAGCAAGACGGCTGAATCGTTCTGCGCTTCTGGAACGACGACGTCATTCGCGACATCGATAATGTGTGCCAGCATATTGTTATGGCGGCCGGGCTTGGCTGATGCTGCCATAACCGCGGCAAGGTCGGCGGGACAGCGCCCCCCTCTGTCCTGCCGGACATCTCCCCAACGAGGGGGGAGATCGCTTGTGGCCCATCTCTCCCGGCTTTATCCGCAAGCCCGTATCCGCTAAGGGCAGGCAACCAAACAATCTGCCCGGACCCCGCCCCAAAATGACCAAGCCAAAACCTCTCTTTCTCGGCATCGACACCGGCGGCACCTACACGGATGCCGTGCTGTGGTCCGAGACCGAAGGTCCCCAGCAGGGAGCGAACAAGGGCAAGGTGCTGGCCAAGGCCAAGGCGCTGACCACGCGGCATGATCTGGCCGTCGGCATTTCTGGCGCCGTCGATGCGGTGCTGGAGAAAGCGGGCACCGATCCGGCTGACATCAAGCTGGTCTCGATGTCGACGACGCTCGCCACCAACGCACTGGTCGAGGGTCAGGGCGGCCGGGTGGCGCTGGTCATGATCGGCTTTTCCGAGGCCGATCTTGCCCGCGATGGCTTGAAGACCGCACTTGGCACCGACCCGGTGGTGTTTTGTCCGGGCGGCCATGATGTGCATGGCAATGCGGCAAAGCTCGATCTGTCCGGACTGGAGGCGATGCTGCCGGAACTCGGCGCCTCGGTGTCCGGCTTTGCCGTCTGCGCCTATTTCGCCACCCGCAATCCCGCGCACGAGATCGCCGCCCGCGAGCTGATCCGCGACAGGACCGGCCTGCCGGTCACGGCAAGCCATGAATTGTCGGCCAAGCTCGGCGGTCCGCGCCGGGCGCTCACCACGCTGCTCAACGCCAGGCTGATCTCGATGATCGACCGGCTGGTGGCGGCGACCGAGGGCTTTCTCGCGGCGCGCGACATCGCCGCGCCCCTGATGGTGGTGCGTGGCGATGGCGCGCTGGTTTCGGCGGCGTTTGCCCGCCAGCGGCCGATCGAGACGATCCTCTCGGGTCCCGCCGCCAGCCTCGTCGGCGCCCGCCACATGACCGGGCTCGACAATGCGGTGGTGTCCGACATTGGCGGTACCACCACCGACGTCGCCGTGCTCGATGGCGGCCGGCCGCGGCTCGATCCGGAAGGCGCCACCGTCGGTGGCTTCCGCACCATGGTCGAGGCGGTCGCCATGCGCACTTTCGGCCTCGGCGGCGATTCCGAGGTGACGCTGGAGGATGGCGCGCTCAACCCGAAAATCCTGCTCGGGCCGCGCCGCCTGGTGCCGCTGGCGCTGGCCGGCATGGCGCATGGCGAGGCGGTGACGGCGGAGCTCGAACGCCAGTTGCGCGCCCCCAACACCGGCCGCATGGATGGCCGCTTCGCGGTCCGCACCGGCGTGCCGGACCGGCTCGCGGCGGGGCTGACCGTCCCGGAGGCGAAGCTCTACGAGGCGATCGGCGCGACGCCGCTTGCCCTCGACAGGCTGCTGACCTCGAACGCCCAGAATGCCACCCTGAACCGGCTGGTCTCGCGCGGGCTGGTGCATATCTCAGGCTTCACGCCATCGGACGCCGCTCATGTGCTCGGCAAGCAGGCGAACTGGGATGTCGCCGCCGCCCGCCTTGGCGCCGAACTGTTCGCCCGCAGGCGCGATGGCCGTGGCCAGCCGATCGCCGCATCACCGGAGGTGATTTCGGAACGCGTGCTGGTGACGCTGACGCGCTGGTCGGCCGAATACATCCTGGAAACCGCCTTTGCCGAGGACGGGCTCGATGGTGCGGCCACCGTGGCGCACGCGCTGGTGCAGCGCGCCGTCGATGCGCATCCAGGCATCGCTCGCCTCAGCGTCGCGCTCGACCGTCCCGTCATTGGGCTGGGCGCTTCGGCCCCTCTGCATTACGCCGGTCTGGCGCCCTTGGTCGGCAATGACTGCGTGGTGCCCCGGGATACCGATGTCGCCAACGCGCTCGGCGCCGTCGTCGGCCAGGTCAGGGTTTCGGCCGAGGCCCGCGTCAGCCAGCCCAAGGAAGGCCTGTTCCGGCTTGCCTCGGGCGAAACGGTGCGCGACTTTCTCGACGAAGCGGCGGCGATCGCGGCCGCCGAGGCCGACGTGCGGGCGATTGTCGCCCAACGCGCCCGCGATGCCGGCACCGACAGCGCCGAGATCGAGGTCGCGACGGAGTTCCGTGTCTCGACCGTCGAAGCGCAGCGCATGTTCATCGAAGCGCATGTGGTGGCGGTGGCCTCGGGCAGGCCAAGGATCGCGGTTTAGATTCAGGTGAGGCCGGCCTGCAAATGGCGGCGTCCTGCGCTTCCGGTGCTCACGTCCCTTAAGTACGCTCCGCTCCGGTTCTCGGACGCCACCATTTTCGACTCGGCCTGACCTGAATCCTGCGCCTTCGTCATCCTAGGGCGGAGCGGGAGCGAAGCGACGTTGCGGAGACCCTAGAGCGTTTCATGTTTTGACGGAAGCGTATCCGGCGTTTTCGAAGTAGTTCTTGCATTCGGCTGCCTCGATGGTTTCGACGAGGTGGCCGATGTGACGCCAAGTTTCCTCGACGGTGCGTTTCT
>NZ_SRTV01000230.1:0-304 GCF_004792025.1 Mesorhizobium sp. M8A.F.Ca.ET.181.01.1.1
TTGTCCGCGAGGCCAAGAGCGAGGGCGCAGAACTGCTGCTGCTGCCGGAATATTCGGCTATGACGCTGACCGGTCAGTTGCCACCCGACATCCGTTCTGATCTGCACCGTTCCATCGAAGAGATACAGCCGATGATCCCCTCCTGGGTAGAGCTATGCGAGGAGCTGGCGCGGCAACATCAAATTCTGTTCCAGCCCGGCAGCGCGCCTGTGAAGGACCCGGACGGCAAATTCCGCAATCGCGCGTGGCTTTTCGGTCCGGATGGCCTGATCGGTTATCAGGACAAGCAGATCATGACCCGCTT
>NZ_SRTV01000231.1:0-304 GCF_004792025.1 Mesorhizobium sp. M8A.F.Ca.ET.181.01.1.1
CGGGAAAGCCGTTGCCGAGGTCGGCCCATCGCCGCCGGTTGGCAAGGCTGCCATCCGCGGCGAGGTCGAACGCGGTCAGCCTGTTGGCGTGCGATTCAGCGACGATCAATGTTTTGTTGTCAGGCGTCACCGCCATCCCATTGGCAAATGCGATCTTGTCCGCCCCCTGCCGCACCGATCCGTCCGGCGCAATCAGCACGATGGCGCCGGGGCCGAAATGCTGGCCAGGAGCCGGGGCCGGCCCACCGCCATTGACGTAGATGTTGCCGCGCCCATCGACGCCAATCCCATTCCAAGGCTTCCC
>NZ_SRTV01000232.1:0-304 GCF_004792025.1 Mesorhizobium sp. M8A.F.Ca.ET.181.01.1.1
AATCCCAATGCTGAAACTGCGTCCGCGCCAGCCGCTAGTCGCAATGCCGCCAATCGGCATGCCTGCATCCAGCGTGAAACTGGCGTCCAGCCCGAGACCGTCCGCGCGCTGCATGTTCGCAAGCGATTCAGACAGATCGGCAAACACGCCCACGCGATACTGCTGGCCTTCGGTCAGGTGAAACGCAATGTCGCCGCCGTTGTTGATGTAGGCGCGGGTGATTCCTTCGCGTGCGAAGGCGCTGATCAATTCGTCGGCGACGCTGCCTGCGACGGCGGCCATCGGCGTGATAAAACGCGCGCTA
>NZ_SRTV01000233.1:0-304 GCF_004792025.1 Mesorhizobium sp. M8A.F.Ca.ET.181.01.1.1
GCGGGGGCGGGCCTGTTCGGCGGGCTGTGGGCGGCGGGTTTCATCGGCAGGGTGGTGATGCGGCCGTTAGCGAAAGCCTCTCCCAACGCGGTGACGGTCGCTTCCATCGGGGTGTTGATAGCGATGACGGAAAGTGCAAGGCTGGCCGCCGATACACGGCAATTATGGCTCCCGCCGCTTTTGTCGGAGCCGATACGTTTCTGGGCTGATGGCGGCTTCGCCGTGACGCTGACGCCGATGCAAATGCTGAATACGACGGCCTTCAGCCTGCTCATTTTCGCCGGATCGTTTTATCTTGGCCGCT
>NZ_SRTV01000234.1:0-303 GCF_004792025.1 Mesorhizobium sp. M8A.F.Ca.ET.181.01.1.1
CAAAACAACGCCTGCTGGAACTAACGCGCCAACCTGAGCCTGACTAACGGAGGCAGTGAAAAACTCTGGGAGAGAAGCGTTTCTTAAGCGTGCCGCGCTACTATTCCCGGATACGAAATTCTGACTGGTAGGCATAGGCCAATAGTCGCTTGTCGCTCCAGGGCTAGATACTCCGGAAGGAGCGCTGGCCGGGGGCAAAGTCACGGCGGTTGAATAAAATTGGCCTATGCTGCTTCGGAATTCGTCGATACGTGATAACCAAACGGAAATCGGTGAAGGGCCTGTCGCTTGTGTCCGCCCGAG
>NZ_SRTV01000235.1:0-303 GCF_004792025.1 Mesorhizobium sp. M8A.F.Ca.ET.181.01.1.1
GTTTACGCAACGGCACGCTTCCGGCACGCGTTAAAGCGGAAAACACCATGTCGATCTAAGGATGCGCCCTTCGGGAGCAATTCCAGAAAAAGTGTGAAGCGGTTTTCCGTTCGGAATTGCTCCAAAACAAAGGGATAGAGCGGTTCAACGTTTCCTTGAAACGGTGACACGCTCCAGGGGCATCCATGCTGCGCAAGCTTCTCATCCTTGGCATCTTTGCCGGAACCTCGGCTTCGATCCCGATCCTTTACCAGGCGAACCCGCATCTGGTGGACGGTCTGGTGCAATCGACAGTCGCCTCGC
>NZ_SRTV01000236.1:0-303 GCF_004792025.1 Mesorhizobium sp. M8A.F.Ca.ET.181.01.1.1
GAGAAGTCGCCGCAATACATGCACTACATGTCTGGTGCGTCGTTTTTACAGGCGGCGCGCATGCTTCGAAAAGGAGGCGACTTTCAATGAAAGCACACGCGCAACGACTCATCGCCGCGCGCCTCGGTCTCGCGCTGCTCACGCTGCTGCTGGTTTCGGCCATCGTGTTTGCCGTGACGGGATTGCTGCCCGGCGATGCCGCGCAGCAGGCGCTCGGCCAGGCGGCCACGGCGGAGGCCGTCGCCGCGCTGCGGCATCAGTTCGGTCTCGATCAGCCGGCGCTGCAACGCTACGGAGAGTGGC
>NZ_SRTV01000237.1:0-303 GCF_004792025.1 Mesorhizobium sp. M8A.F.Ca.ET.181.01.1.1
TTCGTGCGCGCCTCGATGAAGGGCTGGAAATACGCCGTCGACAATTCGGATGAGGCGGCCGGCCTCGTCATGGACAATGGCGGCCAGGACGAGAACCACCAGAAGCGCATGATGGGCGAAGTGGCCAAGCTGATCGACAATGCCGACGGCAAGCTCGATCCGGCGACCTATGAGCGCACCGCCAAGGCGCTGCTCGACCAGAAGATCATCGCCAAGGAGCCTTCCGGCGCCTACACGACGGCGATCACGGACAAAGCGATCAAGTAGGGCCTATCAAGCAATATTGCGATCTTGAGAACGGCG
>NZ_SRTV01000238.1:0-303 GCF_004792025.1 Mesorhizobium sp. M8A.F.Ca.ET.181.01.1.1
GCGGCAATACGGTGAACGTGCTGCATCCTCGCGTGCTGCAAATGGTCATGGATTCGCTGCGCTACTGGTCGACCGCGTTCAACATAGACGGCTTTCGTTTCGACCTTGGCGTGACGCTCGGGCGCGAGCCGCATGGCTTCGACCCGGGCTCCGGGTTTTTCGACGCGCTGCGCCAGGACCCGATCCTGTCGCAACGCAAGCTGATTTCCGAGCCGTGGGACATTGGTCCGGGCGGCTATCAGCTTGGCAATCATCCACCGGGTTTTGGCGAATGGAATGACCGCTTCCGCGATACCGTGCGGC
>NZ_SRTV01000239.1:0-302 GCF_004792025.1 Mesorhizobium sp. M8A.F.Ca.ET.181.01.1.1
CGGATGCCATCTGTTTCGTCGCCAAGAGCTGGGACTATCATGTCCGCGTCGCGCTCGGCTGCACCAACGAGGAGAACCTGGAATCGATCAAGGTCTCGGTCGAGACGGCGGTCGCGGCCGGCAAGGAGGCCATGGTCGACTGCGAGCATTTCTTCGACGGTTTCAAGGCCAATCCGGACTACGCTCTGGCCTGCGCCAGGACCGCCTACGATGCCGGCGCGCGCTGGGTGGTGTTGTGCGACACCAATGGCGGCACGCAGCCCTCGGAAGTGCGCGCCATCGTCGAGAAGGTAATCGCTGGC
>NZ_SRTV01000023.1:0-22778 GCF_004792025.1 Mesorhizobium sp. M8A.F.Ca.ET.181.01.1.1
GGCTACCTCGCCGACGTCCTCACCAGGATCGTCAACGGCCACCCCAACAGCCAGATCGACGATCTCCTGCCGTGGGCCTACATCCGGGCTCCCGCGCTCAGGGCTGTGGCCTGAGGACACCGCTTACACCTCAACTCGTCGAGGAGTGCCTTCTCTACAATCTCGTGCGTGACCAGGAAGGGCGTAAGTCGCATGTCGACGCCCTTCCATGCGATCGTGCGCGGTAGATGCCGATCGATGTAGACGGTTTTCGCATCTTCGCTATAGCCAGCAATGTAGGGGATGTCGAAGTCGTGACTAACCGTAACTCGCCTCTGAAGCGCCGTGACAGCGTCCGCTAAGACCCTATCATCCACCTCCTCAGATTTGTGGCGGACTTCGTTTTCAAGCTTCAAGACGTTGCTCCATTTGATCGTGCATTGAGAGCTTTCGCCTCCCGCTCAAGGGTGTCGCGATCGTTGCCGTGCCTTTTGATCAATTCACGGACCTGCGGGATAGACAGGCCGAATTTGCTGGCGAAGTAGCCGACCTCATATTCCTCATCTCCGCTCACGCGGCCGCGATCCTGATAGCCAAGCTTGTTCTTGTCGTCAGTCATCGTTTTCACTCCCGTCTGAGATCGAGCGCAACGTGCTGTGCGCCAGTTTGTTTCGGCCGGCACTGCCAATTTGGGAACTATTTTAGCAAATGCTGATTGAATCGCCGGTTTGCGAGTCCGTTAGTATGCGTTTGAAATTCGTCGCGCCTTTGATGCCGCCCCTTGTCGACCAACCGCCCGACGGCGAGAACTGGCTGCACGAGGTGAAGTTCGACGGCTATCGGTCGCAGCTCGTCATCGATGAGGATGGCACCCGCGTTTACACGCGCAACGGTCTCGACTGGACCTCAAAATATCGCACCCTGGTCGAGGAAGCCGCGCAGCTCGGCGCCGAAAGCGCCATTATCGACGGCGAGATCATCGTTCTGAACGATGCAAAGCGATAACCCGCCGGCAGCACGACCTCTATTTCGTCGCGTTCGACCTGTTGCACCTCAATGGTCATGATCTGCGCGACATGGCGCTGGAGGAACGTCGTGAAATCCTGGCCGGTATGATCGAGCCTGGCCGCCGTATCCATTTCAGCGAGCCGTTGCCGGGCGATGCCAAAGCGATCTTTCACCTGGTCGACCAGGCTGGGCTGGAGGGTATCCGGTTGGTGACAAAGGCGACACGGAGCCACATCGGGCAGGTCGGCACGCCCATGGCCGCAAGGCGACAGTGCCGATCGCGACGCCTGCTTCGGCAAAGGGAGTGGGGTCAGCTTCGGCGTGCGGCCGGAAGATCTCGCGATCGCCAGTGATACGGACTATCTGTTCGAGAGGACGGTCGACTATGTCGAGCAGCTCGGCGAGGTCCAGCTGGTCTATATCGACATCGGCCGTGCCGACCTTCCGCTGGTGACCAAGCTGCCGGGCAATGTCGAGGTCAGGCGCGGCTCGACGCTGCCATGGCTGGACCAATCGGCCGATCGCCGCTGCGGTACCTGCGCTTGGCGCTAGGCGTCTAGGATCCTCAGCTCGACGGCGGCCCAACGGATCCGCGTTCGATGATCGTGGTCGGCAGGATGAGCCTTTCGGGCGATCGTATTTCGCCCTTTAACCGCCGGATGAGCAGTTCCGCGACACTGTTGCCGAGCGCATAAACGGGCTGATCGATGACGGTAACTGGCGGGGTTGTCACGCTCGTCCAATCCGCATCATGGAAGGTGATCAGGGAGATATCCTCGGGGACCTGCAGGCCACGCTGGCGGATCACCCTGAATATCTCCAGTGCTATGACGCTGTCGGAAGCAAGGATCGCCGTCGGCCGATCCGGCCCTGACAACATTTCGTCGGCAACCCTGCGCGTTTCGACATGGCTAGTCGCCCCAAGGCGAACAAAACGTTCCGGCCGGTCAATTCCGGCATCTCGGCACACGGCGAGGAACCCGTCGATACGCTCGCGAACCGACGAGGTGTAGATTTGCCCGAGATCGCGGTACTCACGCCCCTCGGAGGCGACCGCGGTCACATAGGCGATGTCGCGGTGTCCGGCATCCACAAGAACGCGGGTCGCCCGCATGGCGATGCCGCGATCGTCGACCGTGACTGTATCGACATCCAGATCGGGCAGCGCCCTGTCGAGCAGGGCAAGCGGCCGGCCAGAACGATGGATGTCGCGCAGGTGCGAGATGTCGCGCGATTCCGACGGTGTGACGATCAGCCCGTCGACGCGCTTGCCGATCAAAAGCCGCACGGCTGCCTTTTCAACTTCGATCTTCTCGCCGGAGTTGGCCAGAATGACATTGAAGCCAGCCGCCCTTGCCGCATCGCTGATACCGCGCACTGCCAGGCTGAAGAAGGGGTTCTCAATATCGCCAACCACCACTCCGATGATGCCGGACCTGCCGGTCGTCATGCTACGGGCCAGCTCGTTAGGGCGGTAATCCAGTGTCTTGGCCGCAGCCATAACCTCAGCGCGGATCGCTTCGCTGACCACGCCGTATCCACCCAGCACGCGCGCGGCTGTCGCCTTCGACACGTTTGCCGCGCGGGCGACATCGCTGACTGTTATCGACCGTTTCGGCGCGGTTGTTTTCATCGAATGAGGACTTACAAGAGTTATTGACGGAAGGTCAATCTGACGGTAACCCTTACCAAAGAGACCGGTCTCACGCAATAAGAGACCGGTCTCTAACGAAAGGTGATTCCTGACACGGAGTGACAGCTAGCGTGCGGTGCGCCGACGAACGATGTGCCGCGTGAAATTTTCCGGAACAGACAAAACCAGAAGAACAACTTTCAGAGTGGAGAGAAGACATGAGCAGGATTGGAATTCTCAAGCCGTTGATCTCGCCGGTCCGGGCCGGCGCAATGGCTCTTATGGTTGTATGCATCGGAGCGGGTCTGGTTTCGCGGGCTTCCGCGGCGGATGACAATCCCTTTGGCCTCATTGATGCGAAGGTCATCAGCGTCGGCACCATGGGAGACGCCAAGCCATACGCTTTCACCCAGGCGGATGGCACATTCACAGGGTTCGACCTTGAACTGTTTCGCAACGTCGCTGGTCGCCTTGGATTCAAACCCGACCAGGTGATCTTCACCGGCCAGGAATTCTCGGCGCTTATGCCCTCGGTTGCCAACGGGCGATTCGATGTCGCTGTCGCCGCGATCGGCACGACGGATGCGCGCAAGCAGACGGTCGACTTTTCTGACGGGTATCTTGCAGGCTATCTCTCCGTGCTGACCGCCGACAAGGCCATCACGTCGGCGGATGGGCTCAAGAGCAAGCGTCTTGGCGTCGTCCAGGGTACGCTGCAGGAAATCTACGCCGCGAAGAATTTTGTCGGAACCGATCTCGTCAAATTTCCTGACAACAATTCGGCCGTCTCGGCGCTCAATAATGGCACGGTGGACGCTCATTTCCTCGACTACGAGGCCGCCAAGCAGTATGGCGAGCGGTATCCCGGGCTGAAGATCGCAATCAACATTCCGTCCTTCGACGCTCCCGCCGGCTTCGTGATACGCAAGGGCAACGACAAGTTCCGCGATGCATTGAACACCGCGCTTCACGCTGCGATGCAGGACGGTACCTGGAAGACGCTCTACGAAAAATGGTTCCCCGGTTCGCCGATGCCTGACCAATATCTCCCCAAGAAGTAGCCGCGCCCGGCCGTCGGTCTGGGTGCCGGCGGCCGGACCTTACCTGCCGCGCTTGATGTCTGCCGGTGCCAACAGCGCAACGGAAAGGGGACCGAATGGACTGGCTTGAAAACTTACGGCGCAGTTTCCTCGACTGGCAAGCCATGGCGGACGTGCTGCCAAGCATGATCACCATCGGATTGAAGAACACCTTGATCCTCGCCGCCGCATCCACGGTGCTCGGCATGATCCTGGGCATGATCCTTGCGGTCATGGGCATCTCGCAATCGCGCTGGTTGCGCATTCCGGCTCGCGTCTACACCGATATTTTCCGTGGCCTTCCGGCGATTGTCACGATTCTGCTCATCGGCCAGGGCTTTGCCCGCGTCGGCCGTGAGATCTTCGGGCCGTCGCCCTTTCCGCTCGGCATCCTCGCCCTCAGCCTGATCGCCGGCGCCTATATCGGCGAAATCTTCCGCTCCGGCATCCAGAGCGTCGAGCGTGGGCAGATGGAGGCCTGCAGGGCGCTCAGCATGAGCTACGGCCAGGGCATGCGCCTGATCGTGATACCGCAAGGCATCCGCCGCGTCTTGCCGGCCCTGGTCAACCAGTTCATCGGCAACGTCAAGGATTCGAGCCTTGTCTACTTCCTCGGCCTGCTCGCGTCGGAGCGTGAGATCTTCCGGGTCGGGCAGGACCAGGCGGTGGTCACCGGAAACCTCTCGCCATTGCTTCTGGCTGGTGTCTTCTATCTCGTCATCACCGTGCCGTTGACCCATGTGGTCAACTACATCGACAACTCGCTGCGGGTCGGCAAGCAAAGGCCTGGCCTCGTCACCAGCGGCCTTGCCGAAGTCAGCGAACTGGAAAGCGCCATCGGCGGCCCGCCTTCGGAGACCAGCCCTGAAGACCGCTCGGCGCTGCCCCGGTTCAAGGGCGGCAGTCTTGCCGTCACCGATCTCGACATGGCCTACGGCGATCTCAATGTTCTCAAAGGCGTCAGCCTGACGGTCAAGCCTGGCACGGTCACATGCGTCATTGGTCCATCAGGTTCGGGCAAGTCGACCTTGCTGCGCTGCCTCAACCGCCTGGTCGAGCCCAAGGGCGGCGACGTGTTGCTCGATGGCGCGAGCATCCTGGCGATGAAGACTGAAAAGCTGCGCCGGCGTGTCGGCATGGTGTTCCAGCAGTTCAATCTGTTTCCCGACCACACGGCCCTGGAAAACGTCATGCTGTCGCTGACGAAGGTAAAAGGCCTCCCGGTGCCGGAGGCCGAGCGCATCGCCGAGGCGCGCCTTGCCGATGTCGGGCTGGCTGCCCGCAAGAACCATCGTCCCGGCAGCCTATCCGGTGGTCAGCAGCAGCGGGTGGCAATCGCCCGCGCGCTGGCAATGGACCCGGAGGTCATCCTGTTCGACGAGGTTACGAGCGCTCTCGATCCCGAACTGGTGAAGGGCGTCCTAAATCTGATGGCGGATCTCGGCCGGCGCGGCATGACGATGGTTGTCGTCACCCATGAAATGGGCTTTGCTCGCAAGGTGGCCGATCAGGTCGTCTTCATGGATGAGGGCCGCGTCATCGAGGCCGGCACGCCCGCTGCGATCTTCGATACACCGAAAAGCGCACGCCTGAAGCACTTCCTAGCCGAAGTGCTTTGATCCCACGATCGCGGCCCCCTGAAACGGTCGCCCCACCAACCTCCACCAATCGAAAGAATATCCCATGGCTACCTCACGTTCGGTCTCAAAGGTCGTTGTTGTCGGGGGCGGCATTTTCGGTGTCTCCTCGGCGGTTCATCTTGCGAGGCTCGGGATCGAAACCGTTCTGGTCAATGATGGACCGCTCGCCAATGGAGCTTCCGGCCGCTCGCTCGCCTGGTTGAATTCCGCGCGCAGGCGATCAGCGGAGTATCATCGCCTGCGCATGATCGGTATCGACCGCTACCGCACGCTCTCGGCAAGATATCCGGATGTTGCCTGGCTGCGCTTTGACGGCGGCCTGACATGGGATGCCGATGACGCCTCCAACGAGATCGCGGATATCTTCGCCCATGAAAAGGGCCTCGGCTATGACGCGCAACATCTGTCCGCGGGTGCCATCGCTTCAGCTACCCCCGGCATCGCCGCAAGCGCTGTCACGCCTCAAGGTGCGATCTTCAACCCTGGCGAGGGGTGGGTCGACCTGCCGTCGCTGATCGAGATATTGATCGCGGAATTCCTGCAGCGTGGCGGGCAACTGGTCACCGACGCCGGAAGCGCCGCGGTCACCGTCATTGACGGCCGCGCCACCGGCGTGACCACGACAAACGGCGCCAGCTTCGCTGCCGATGCGGTCCTGCTGGCGACCGGCGGCGACGTGCCGCGAATGGTCGCGGTCACCGGGGAGCATATCGACGACGGATCGCCGATCGCTCTGCTGGTCAGGACCAAATCGGTCGATTTGCCCCTCCGGGCCGTGCTCAACACACCGCGCGTCGCCATCCGCCCGACGCCGGACGGAGCTCTCGCGCTCGATTCCGCCTGGTCGGAAGAAGAGGTGGCCGTCGATTCCGACGGCACCTATGGTGTGAAGGATTCGACCGTACAGGGCCTTCTCGATGAAGCCTCGAAGGTTCTTGAGGGTCATCCGAAACTGGAACTGGAAAGCTACGGCGTCGGCCCCAAGCCGATCCCCGGCGACGGCGAGCCGGTCTTCGGCCAGCTGAAGGACATCCAGGGATATTACGTCGCCTTCAGCCACAGCGGCGCGACGCTTGGGCTGATTGCCGGCGAACTGCTTGCCGGCGAGATCGCCACCGGAAAAGAACATCCGCTCCTTGCAAACTTTCGGCCAACTCGATTTTCTTGAGTACCAAATCCAAGGGCAATTGCGCCAAGCCGAACAATAGCCGGCGGTTGCGGTCGACCGTTGCAGACAATGGTGACTTCGTCCCTCGTCGCGCTGGGTTTGGCTTCAAATTCTCACCTTCTTGGGCATCGGGATCGCGCTGCCGAATATTGTGATCTCCGTCCTGGCGACCGTCATCGGCCATCAGCAAGTAGAGGGTTGAATACTCACCGACGCCGGGCGGTAGCGATATCGCGGAATCGCGGTGGCACCGTATACGCCAGCGCTGGCCAGCCAGTAATTCAGTGAGAAAGGTGGGAAGATTCATGGCCGCCCGCCCTGACTGACTTGGTTGAGCGTTTCGCAACGCCACCGCCCATCCTAAGATTGAGGAGCTTTTCCTAGCTGTCCCACCCAAGATAGACTCCCGGCAGTGCCGCCATGTCATCACTGATCACCTGGACCTCCCGGCCACTAGCCACGGCCCTCAGCTGAAAAGCCCGATCCGATTCAGGTAGTAAAGCGTTTGGAGGCTTGCGCGATGGAGTGCCAAGCATCGAGGAGCCGTACGGGTGGCTCTGACGGTGAAAAACGCCGACTTGCAGCAAACCCGCGCAGCCGCACGATCGCGTGCATCAGCAATCCCCCGCTGGCGGCACTCCCCCCGATCGGGTGTTCCCTGTCCGGAATCCGTTTGCTCGGAGTGACGCTAACCGAATTTGGGCGACACCTGATCCGGGCCAGGTCGGCAAATCTCCCTGACTATCTAGGCCGTAAACTCATAAATACGAGATGGCCGGGATGGGTGGCTAACGGACAAACCAAAAGGGTGTATCTGCTCCAATTTGATATAGCTCTTCAAACATATCTGCACTGATCTTCTCGAGCTTTGCCTCAGCCATGCCTTCGCGCCAGCTGACATCAATCAGCGACGGACAGTGGTCTCCGTTGCGCTGCTCAAGTCCAACACTGTTGCGAGTGACCTGCCCGTTGGGAAAGATCTCCACAGACCGCAAAACATTGTCAGCCGCCTCATCTACCTCATACAGTAGCCAGAGCGGTTCACCTTCCGGCACAATGTCATCCGGCCAGCGTCCACGAAAGTAGGTGTAAGAGTTCTCGCTCATGGGCGAAATTTAGTCTTTCTGCCTTCGTTGTTGAATGTCCGAATGGGTCGTCTATCGACTGGCGGCTTTCATGTTGCGGTGAAATCTGATTCACGCTCGGCATGAGCCGATATGACCTGACTGAGTTCGAGTGGTAAGCGATCCAGCCACATCTGCCCAACAAGTTGCGGGGCGTCCCGCGCGTGGACGACCGCCGTGTGATGAACGGTATTTTCTGGGTGTTGCGCTCAGGCGCTCGCTGGGCCGATCTTCCCGCCCGCTATGGGCCGCCTGCGACAATCTACAATCGGTTCAACCGCTGGCGCAAAGCTGGGGTCTGGGACCGCCCGATGAGGGCCGTCACCAAGACCTATGACGGCGAAGTTCGGAAGATCGACACTTCTATTGTTCGCGTCCACCAGCAGGGTGCGACGGCAAAAAAGGGGGCCGAGATCATTGTCTCGGTCGTTCCCGAGGCGGGCTTACAACTAAAATCCATGCTCTTGTTGACGCGCAAGGCAGGCCGATCAAGCTGTTACTGACGGCAGGCCAGAAGAGCGACATCGCATCCGCAGCGGACTTGATCAAGAATTTGCCTGAAGGGGCCATGCTGCTCGCCGACAAAGGCTATGATGCCGACGCTTTGCGCGCTGCCATCACCGAACAAAATGCTTGGGCCAAATATCCCGCCAAAGGCCAATCGCCAAGACCCGATCTGCTTCAGCCCGTTCCTCTACAAGGCGCGTAACCTCGTCGAGCGCTTCTTCAACAAAGCCAAGCAGTTCCGCTGCATCGCAACTCGATACGACAAGCTGGCCGAGAACTACCTAGCCGCACTCAAACTCGTCTCAATTCGCATCTGGCTACGCGGTAATGAGTCTACGTCCTAGGAAGCAGCATCGTTATCGAATTGCTTTGCGAATGCGGTCAGTCAGCGTTTGCTCAACATCGAAGTAACCCTGCCAGGCGTCGGGCTCTTGAGCCCGCGCGGCAGCGGCAAGGACGTCGAACGTGGTAGCGCTTTTGAAAGTCGGCAACTCGTCCCAGGTGACCGGCACGGCGCAGGAGGCACCGGGCCGCGCACGGGTCGACCAGGGGCAGATTGCCGTTGCGCCTTGTCGTTGCGTAGGTAGTCAAGAAACATGCGGCCCTTGCGCTTCGCCTTGCTCATGTTGGCCACGAAACGCGAAGGGTCGGTGCGAGCCAGCAGTTCAGCGAAGTCCTGGCAGAAGCTTTTGACCTTCTCCCAGTTTGCTTCGGGAATAATCGGAACGACGACGTGAACGCCCTTGCCGCCGGATAGCAACGGCCACGACTGCAGGCCGAGCGCTTCCAGAATGCTTCGGATATCAAGCGCTGCCTGCTTGACGTCACGGAAGTTCAGGCCCTCGTCCGGATCTATGTCGAAGATCATGCGATGTGGCAGGCTCGGCTGCTGCCGCAGGCTGCCCCAGACATGGAATTCGAGCACGTTCATCTGTACGCCGGCGATCAGCCCGGCCAGGTCGTCGACCCAGAGGATGCGGCTTTCCTTGCCGGACATCTTCTCCAGCTGCCCGTCATGGATGGCCTTCGGCATGCCAGGCAACTTGTGCTTCTGAAAGAAGCTCTGCTGCAGGTCGCCGTCGGTGTCGCGCACCAGCGAAAGGGGCCGATCCTGGATGTGCGGTAGCATCCTCTCGGCAACCGCTGCGTAGTACGCGACGAGCGTCGCCTTTGTCGCCTTGGTTCCGGGGTACATGAGCTTGTCCGGATGCGTGAGTTTGACTCCAACCGCAGCGGCGATCTCCTTGCCGATTGCCGGATCGAGGTCGGCGGAACCAGACGTCTTCGCCACTTCCATGACGACCTGATCGGCTCGCTTGTCTTCACGCATCCCCTCGAAACTGGGATGCCGCAGACTGCCATCTGGTGTCACCTCTGAATAGGTTACCTCGGCAACGAGTTCGGGCTTCACCCAGCGGGCGCGACGCGCGATGTCGAGCGGCACAGAGGAAAAAGCCGGTTTTTCCATTCGCCGTCGTTCAAGCTGGGCAAGGATCTTGTTGCGCATCGCCTCGGTGAAGCCGGTGCCAACACGTCCCCGGTACACCAGCTTGCCATTCTCGTATGTGCCCAGGATCAGCGATGCCATGCCGCGGCCAGTGTCGCTCGGGCGGTAGCCGCCGACCACGAATTCCTGTCGTTTCGTGCACTTGATCTTGAGCCAGGTGGCAGTTCGGTCGCCGACATAGCGGCTGTCCGCGCGCTTGGCGATCACTCCCTCGTGGCCCCCGGCGCACATGGTCTCGAGGATTTTCTCTCCATGATCGGCAATATGGCTGGAAAACTGCAGAGCTTCATCCGGGTCGGGTTCGCCCAAAAGCTCCGCAAGCCGCTCCTTGCGCTCGAGGAGCGGTTGGTTCGAGATATCGCCGCCGTTAAGTTCGAGCAGGTCGAAGGCGTAGAACTTGAGCGGCATGCCGGCAGCAATGCCAGTTTTGAGCATGGAGAAATTCGTGCGGCCCTGGCTGTCGATTGCGACGATTTCACCGTCGATCAGCGCCGAGCCTTTGGTGAGTTTCCGCAGCGGTGGGAGGACCACCTTGAACTGGCGGGTCCAGTCGTGACCGTTGCGGGTGTAGACGACGACTTCCGATCCGGAGACAGCGACCTGGGCTCGATAGCCGTCGAACTTCATCTCGAAGAGCCAATCGGCGCCCACCGGAATGTCGTCGGTCAGCGTGCAGAGCTGAAATGGCCGAAACGTGGGGAGTGGGTATCGCGGGGTAGAGTCTGAGTCTCTGCGCCGTGTACGCTTTTTGCCGAGGGCGGCCTCTACGGCCGACATGCCGAACTCGAATACATGGTGCGATTCAATCCTCGCCCTGGGATTTTGTTCCACACGCGCGTCGTTGAATTGAACCGGAAGAGTCCGGCTGCGTTGTTCAGAACTGGAACGCAACCTTGGAGCAAGAAAATGGCAACTACTCAAACAACTCGCGGCCGCAGCCAGGATCGCGCGAAGGTCGCTGGTGGGCAGGATCATGAAGTCAAGTATGAGGCGGGCAAGACCGGAGCAAGCAAGCCCGAGGTGAAGTCGGCCGTGAAATCGGTTGGTAACAGCCGCAAGAAGGTTGAGGACAAGCTCAAGAAATAGCTGGGTGCGCAAGCGATGATCCGTATCGCCACCTTCAATGTAAACGGTGTTAACGGTCGGCTGCCGGTCCTCCTCGCGTGGCTCAGGGCCACGCGTTATGACGTCGTCTGTCTTCAAGAACTGAAAACATCCGACGAGAATTTTCCGGTTGAGGCGATCCGCGAGACGGGATACGGCGCGATCTGGCACGGCCAGAAATCCTATAATGGTGTTGCTATCCTGGCTCGCGGAGCAGACCCCGTTGAGCGCCGGCGCGGGCTTCCCGGCGACCCTGACGACAGCCATAGCCGCTATATCGAGGCGGAGGTTAGTGGGCTCGTTGTCGGCTGCCTGTACTTGCCAAACGGAAATCCCGCCCCTGGTCCCAAGTTTGATTACAAGCTGCGTTGGTTCGACCGCCTGATCAGCTACGGCCGGGGTCTCCTCAAAGAGGGCGCACCGACCGTGATGTGTGGCGACTACAATGTCGTCCCAACCCCGATTGATGCAGTGGTGCCGCGACGATGGCTTGGCGATGCAGTGTACTTTCCCGAGAGTCGGCAAGCCTATGCCGGGATGCTTGAGGATGGCTGGGTCGATGCGGTCCGGCGCATCCATCCGCAAAGGGGTGTCTATACTTATTGGAATCACACCTATGGCGGCGGCTACGACAGGAGTTCGGGCCTGCGAATGGACCATCTGCTGGTCAGTCCCTCGCTGTCGCCTCGGCTTGGCGATGCCGGGGTGGATGTAGAGACCCGGGCCTGGGAGAAGCCGAGCGATCATGCGCCGGCGTGGATAGAGCTTGAGTAGCCCGAGTCGAGGCGATCCCGCCAGCGATTCAGACGGCGTTCGTTGCTGCGGGCTGCTAACTTCGCCACTCTTTGTCAGAAATTTGTAGCATTCGTCGGAAGGGCGGCGGGTCTTGCAGCATTACTACGCCTTGCACTGCCTCAGGTAGTCGAAACCAGCCGCCGAACTAGATCGCGGCGCTGATTGCGTGCGTCACCCGATGTTTTTCGATCTGCCCGACTATGATCACGCTTTGGCAGTGCCGGAGAACTTTTGCGATCGAGCCAATTCCAAAGCGGTCGATGCGCTTGCGCGCGACTACGCCAATAAGATATCGACGTAGCAAGCATGAAGGATCTCTGGATCGACTGCCTCACCGTCGCAACCAACAAAGACGACCACGCCATACGCAGACGTCATTACTGACAGGCCAAAGGGCGGTATCTTCCCGGATCTAGCGGATAGCGTCAGCCAGCGCGTCCCGTGAGCAAATGCTATGCAATCCCGGTCTATCTCCACCGGCACCGCAAGTCCGGGCACCACTTTCACGCCTTCCTCATCCAGCTCGAAACTCGAATCGACGATCGTGACGACCGTCGCATGGATCCGTCCGGTGCGAACCTGACCGTCGTGCGTAGCAATTGGCCAACTGCCGACGATTCATAGACGATTGTGCTGTCCTTCTGCGCCTCTAGGACGTCAATGCCACTCCGGTTACAAGCGAAAGCGGCAAACCCCGTTTCGCCTGCGGCCCGCGGATTTCTTTGGACTTTCCACCCCTGTCGATGCCGAAACTCTTCAAGAGGACGGTATGTCCGCTTCGGCTTTGATTAGGGCAGGATCGCCCTTATTCCAGAAACATCAGGGCTGTGGCCAGAAATCCCATTCCGAAGCAAGAGGCCATCGAATAGGCGATCATCCCAACAGCCAGATAAGCGCCGCTGCCTGCCGGTATATGGCTGCCGATAGCGCCAAAGGCCACGAGCCAGCCCGCCACCGTCAATCCGATGATCGCGCCTGCAGCAAGGTTTTTGATCACAAAAAGCACCAGTGGAGGCATGGACTGTGCTCCCGGAAAGAGTCGCGGGCGTTTGCCGCCGGCTGAAATTCAGCAACTGACACCTAACGGCAAGACACGCGTCCGGGTTGCCTCCTGTCTGTTTTCTTTCGGGACCGGGTCGACACTGAGGTCCTGTGCAATGGACAGCCGATCGGGCGCACAGGGTTCCGATCGAGTGGTCGAGCTCCAGCGCCACAGCGGCCGTAACCCGTGAGCGCTTCAAGGTTCTCAGCAACCTACCCTTCAGCCGACTGGATCATCACGAAATAGCGGCGGGAACGCTCTACGTGACTCGGGTTGGAACAATGCCGGGGAAATCATCTAAAACAGAAGAGAACAATATGCACAAACAGGCGGGTAGCCGACCCATACAGTGAGCGGGCTTTTAGCCTGCAAGGCTATTTTCACGGTATCAAGCGGTCCAGGGATGGCTATCTCCTTAGGTTCAAATCGCGAACGGTCACATCGGGAGCAGCAGCCGGGATCGCGATGCTGCCTGCCCGCGACGCTGTCAAAGCCACGCTAATTCGGCGTAACCAGCAAACGTGTGGCTAGCTGCAGGTCAGCTGTCTCCAAACCCTCTCCCAGAATCGGGCGAAAATTGGCCGAAGGAGTGCTTGGGCGGCCTCGTGTCGTCCGCGTATCGCCAACAGCGAAGCGAGGTCAATAGCGCTCCGCAGCCCCCATGCGCGAGCCCCCTGACGATCGCTGCACCGCGCGTTGACGGGCGGCGGTCGACCACCGCCTTCCCGAGCCCAACCGGGAACCAGGCCCCAGCGCGCCGAGACAAGGCCGCCCATGCTGGTCGACAACTCCTCACGCATGATGATCGGATAGGTCAGGCTCGGCGCGCTGTTTCACAGCGGGAAGCTGTTGCTCAGTCGTTCGACATCGCCCGGATGGGCGAATTCGAACCGACGAACCATGTCGGGGATTGTCGTCTTTACGAAAACGCGTCCACACAGATTACGTCATGCTCAATCGTTGCCGTCAGGGAAGACCAAAATGGGAACGAGTCAAGGCGACGATTGCCTTCGCAGCCAAGCCTCAGACTGCTCGTTGTTGAACGCAACCGCTTCCTCCAGCGAGGGAAACTGCCGCGCCGTTATCGATCCGTCCGGCATCATCTGGACTGCCAAAAAAGGCAGGCCCTTGATGGGTGGTGGGTAAATTACGAAGGTTGGCGCAACCTGCTGATTCACTCAGGGAGCCCCGGTTCGAAATGTATGATCGCGTCGAGGATCGTGCGGTAGAGACTGTCGACCTCTTCGTCTATTTCGGCCCGCTTAATTCCGATCGCCTTGGCGTTGGCAATGAGCTTGTGGGCGAGCTCGTCCACCTCCGCATGGGCAGTTTCGGGAACAGTGTTGGCGATCCACTGGTCCAGGAAGTTGCTGCCGCGCGCGCTCATTGACGCTTAAGCTTCGTCGCCGGCTTTGGTTCCTGCGAGGACAATTGCGCGGCTTTAAGCCGCTGCTCTCTCAATCGAGCGGTCTTATCGGCCCTTGCCTTCCGCTCCGCATCCAGCACAAGCTTGCTTTCCCGGTCGGCTCTTTCGATCCTTTCGCGATCGACCTTGCGTTGCGTCATGACAGCCTCCTTTGGCAGGACAAGCCAAGAAAGAAATGAGTCTGAAAAGGTTCAACACGAAATTCAGCCGTCCAATGTCAAACGTTATTGCCGTGGCCTTCGGTCCAGGCGTCTTCGCGGACCCTCACCCTCCACTGAGAGTTTATGCAGGCCGAGGCCGATCCGTTGGCCCTCTGCGAAGGCCCGCGCATACGATTCGATCTCGAACGACTTGATTGTCGCGTTGCCATTCCGCACAACGCGAACGAACCACTCGCCGAGGTTCTCGGTTATTTCGACGGAATCGAGGGGTATTTCTGAAGCCATGCTTCCTCCCAAGATTGGGCGAAAGCACCGGAGTTGGCTTCCAAGCGACCGTTTGCCGTGCAGTTGCGGGCGACTTAAGGATCCTACGCTATCTGGGAAATCCCGGACACAACATTTGTGTGTCACGGCCTAAGAATCAATCTGAATATGAAAAGTCATAGCCACTTGCAGAAGCTGGCGGCCCCTCTCGTCCCGGACCTTGAATGGCAGCTCCCGATGGGGGCCATCCGGCAACACTTCCTTTATCACCTGGCGGCCTCACGCTTGACCGCATCGAAACTGGATAAGTCTGTCCCCACCTCGTCGGGCTGAGCTACGCCATTATCCAAAAAGTCGAAGAAATAGAGCGCCATAGGCGTTCAATCTCACAACCATGAAAAAGTTTCCTGAAAGCGAGAATTTCGTGAGCCGCCCTGTGCGAAAATCCTCGACCAGGGTGCGATATTTTGAGGTCCAGTCGAGACCGTTGCACGTGTAATACGAGTGCCATCCTCGTCGATGACGAGCTGCGAGCGATAGCCGTCGAACTTCACCTCGTGCAGCCAGTTCTCGCCGTCGGGCAGCTGGTCGACAAGGGTCGGCACTCGGACCTCGGTCCTACGGTTCCGACGGCCTGGAGGGTGAGTTCGAGGACGAACTCACCCTCCAGAAGCTATATGAAGCTCACGAGCTCAAGCCGGCGATCGAGGAAGCGTCGGTGCGGGTCAGCGGCTGATTGCATCCCCGTTCACTTGCCTGCGTGGAATCTATCGTTCGGGCGTCAACCAATCCTGTTCGACGAGATCGCGCAATTTGTTGGCGCGGTCGAGCGCCTGTCTGCTGGCGGCTTGTCACGAAGCGTCCCATGAAGCTTTTGCGATTTCGGGCAACCGCGTCATTGTTGCAGACGCGATCTGCTCCGGAGCGGACTGCACGACGCCATGCTGGCCATCTACGAGAGCCGCTTTGGGATGCAAGTGGAGACGGTCACCCCTGCCGATCTCGTGGCGGCGGGAATCGATGGAATGCTTTGAGCAGGAGTGAGCGCGCATGAGAAAGCAGCAGTGCATCATCGAGACGCTAGGAGTATCGTCCCGTTTCGATTTCGCACAGGAAGGCCGGCAGCGCATCGACTTCCTCGCTTCCTATCTGCGGGCATCGGGTCTCGGCACTTATGTGCTCGGGATCAGCGGCGGAGTTGATTCGTTGGCTGCGTTCCTGGCGCAACGCGCCGTCGATGATCACGGCTGGCCGGAAACGAGGCAGAGTTTCTGGCCGTTCGGCTTCCTTATGGAACCCAGGCTGACGAGAGCCACACACAGCGGACACGATACAGGCGGACGAGGTCCTCCGCATCGACATCCGGCCGGCTACCGACGCGATGTTGCCGTCTATAAGGTTCGCCGGCGCTCATCTTAGGATGCCGGCCGTTAGGATTTCGTGCTCGGCAACATCAAAGCGCGTCAGCGCATGATTGCCCAATTCGCGCTGGCCGGCGCGCCCGGATCAGCGCCTGGAAGGCCGAGAGGTCGACGACGCCGACTACAGTCGGATACTTCACATGCTTCGGGCAACTCACACAAGCGCGCGCTTCCGGTCGCGCTTATCCGCCTGCCCTCTTCTGCCTGATCAAAGCCGGCATTTACCGCGAACCCGCACACCTTTGCCCCAAGAAGTGGACGACGGACGCCCCCGGCAATGGGCGACCGATGCAATTCTCGCAGCGGCGAATGTCACTTCTGTACTAGGATTTCGGAACAACGAGGCGCGCCAGAGCTTAGGCTTTGAATTCAGCGAGAGGTTACGATGCGCGCACTCACCTGGCACGGCAAACATGACATTCGTTGCGAGAGCGTGCCCGACCCCACGATCGAAGCGCCTACGGACGCGATTATCAAGGTCACCTCCTGCGCCATCTGCGGCTCCGATCTCCACCTCTACAATGGCGTTATTCCCGACATGCACAGCGGCGATGTGCTCGGCCACGAGAACATGGGCGAGGTTGTCGAAGTCGGATCCAGCGTCTCCAACCTAAAGGTTGGCGACCGCGTCGTGGTGCCGTTCGTCATCGCCTGTGGCGAGTGCTTCTTCTGCAAGCGCGGCGCCTTCTCCGGCTGCGAGCGGTCCAATCCGCAGAAAAGCAAGGAAAAGGCTCAGACATTGTGGGGTCATTCGCCAGCTGGCCTTTTTGGCTACTCGCACCTCCTCGGTGGTTTCCCTGGCGGCCAGGCGGAGTATCTTCGCGTACCCTACGCCGATGTCGGGCCGATCAAGGTGCCGGCAGGCCTGAGCGACGAACAGGTGCTATTCCTCTCCGACATTTTTCCAACTGGCTACATGGCGGCGGACTTCTGCGACATCCAACAGGGTGACACGATCGCCATTTGGGGCTGCGGCCCGGTGGGACAGATGGCGATCAGGAGCGCGTTTCTGCTTGGGGCAGAGCGCGTTATCGCCATTGATACGGTTCCGGAGCGATTGGAACTGGCGCGCGCCGCCGGCGCCATCACAGTCGATTTCCTGGATGAAGATGTCTACGACCGCATCCAGGAGTTGACCAAAGGGCGCGGAGCAGACGCCAGTATCGATGCGGTCGGTACCGAGCCGCTGGCCAATTCCAGCTTCTACGCGATGGTCGACCGGGTGAAGGTCGCGACCTTCATGGGCACGGACCGGCCGCATGTCCTGCGTCAGGCAATCCACTGCACGCGCAACTTTGGCACGGTCTCCATTGTCGGCGTCTACGGCGGATTTCTCGACAAGATCCCATTTGGATCCGCCATCAACCGGGGTCTGACGATGCGCATGGCCCAGACGCCGGTACAGGGCTATTTGTCGAAACTTCTTGTTCATATCGAGAACGGCGACATCGACCCATCCTTCGTGATCACCCACACGGCGAGCCTCGAGGAGGGCCCTGACCTCTACAAGATGTTCAACGACAAGAAGGACGGCTGCATCAAAGTCGTTCTCAAGCCCTGACGACGGAGGTAGCACATGTCTGATCCCTCACGACCCCTCGCCATCGTCACCGGCGCCTTTAGCGGCATTGGCCTCGAACTTGCGAAACTCGCGATTGAACAGGGATATGATCTTACCATCGCTGCCGACGAACGCGATATCCACGAGGCCGCCAGGACGCTCAAGGCCCAGGGAGCCAAGGTTCAAGCCGTTCAGGCTTCCACCACCGAGGGTGTCGACCAACGCTATGATGCCCCGCGCGACCTAGGGCGTCCGGTCGAAATCCTGATCGCAAACGCCGGATGTGGCCTCGGCCACGCCTTTCTCGACCAGGATATTGACGAGGCCAAGCGCGTTGTCGACATCAACATCGTCGCGATCTACCTAACGCAAAAGGTCGGATGTGACATGCGCGAACCAAACCGGGGCAAAATACTTCTCACCGGCTCGGTTGCCGGTTTCATGCCGGGCTCTCGCTTCTTCGAAAGGGCCGATATGCTCGATACCAACGTCGGTCAGCAGGAGAAAGTCGATCCCGCCGATGTCGAAAGCAGGTTGGGACGCGATGATGCGGGGCGATGGCGACACTGTCAGCGGCCTGAAACAAAATCCAGTCCGCAGTCGCCAACGGTACGCCAGCGCGCCTGCTTGCCGAGCAGCATCGGAAGATGGCCGAGCCCGGTTCGGCTGACGACTAGTGCGTGAGCCCAATCCGCCGACTCTTGCGTGTCCCCGAGACAACGAGGATTCGAACTACAACATGAGGTGCGACTGTCTCATAGTCGGCGGCGGCCCGGCCGGGTTGGCGGCGGCGACATACCTCGGGCGGTTTCGCCGTCGGGTCATCGTCGTCGACGCCGGGGAAAGCCGCGCGAAATGGATTCCCGTCAGTTACAATTGTCCTGGTTATCCCGACGGCATCGTCGGCGTCGACCTGCTTGAACGCCTGCGGCAGCAGGCGCTGATGTGTAACGTTGACCTCATCAACGATACAGTGACGGCGCTGCTGCGCGAAGGAGATGATTTCGTCGCCGCGGCATCCTTTCCTATTCGGGCGCGCGCGGTGCTCATCGCCACCGGCATAGTCGATACGCTTCCTCCCATTCCGGATGTGGCCAACATGATCGCAAGTGGCGCGCTGCGGCTATGCCCGATTTGCGACGCCTACGAGGTTGTCGATAAACGCGTCGCCGTAATCGGCCCTGCAGACCGGGCTGCAAAGGAGGCCGTCTTCCTGCGGACTTATTCCAGAGACGTCACTTTGCTCGTGACTGATCCGATATCTGACCTTAACCCCGCCGCGTGTGAACTGCTCCACGGGGCTGACGTCACGGTGCAAGAATGCCTCCCGGATTCGATACGCGCAGAGGACCAAAAGGTTCGTGTAAGTCTTCTAGACGGGAGGACGCTTTCCTTCGACACGATCTATCCCGCCATGGGTTGCACCATGCGCTCAAAGCTCGCCATCGATCTCGGCGCGGCATTCGACGAGGCCGGCAATCTGGTCGTGGACTCACACCAGCGCACCGGCATAGCGGGCCTCTATGCAGCAGGCGACGTCGTCGACGAAATCAACCAGATCGCGGTGGCCTTTGGGCACGCGGCGATCGCCGCCGTCGCCATGCACCGCTATCTTGCGACCACCGACTAGGAAAACTGGGCGCGTTGCGGGCGGAAATGGTCGGTTCGGGGGTCGGCCCTCATGTTGAACGTTTCGGAACTTTTGGTTCGCTGGGCGCTTGTTGAGCATGCTCTTCACGACTCGGTGAACGGCAGCGCACATAAACCTCTCGACACTGATTTGCAGATCGGCCGGTCCGTAGGGCCGGCCATTGTCCCATTCAAGTCTGTCTCCATTGTTATTGTGCAGTGCAGCAACGATATTGCTGCGAGTGCGTTGCACACACGCCGTCCAATCCCGGGCGTCAAAAACAAGGACGGCTCAATTGCGAAAAGTCTCCGATAAGATCGCGCGCCTTGCAGCACTGCGCGGGCTACAAGGCACACATCCCACCTCTTTCACATCCGCCGATCGCCTCTCCCCCCTAGTAAATTTCGGCTCCAATCCTGGTGTCTTGCAGGCACAATATTATATGCCCGCTGACCTCCCGGATGGGGCGCCGCTGGTCGTTGTGCTGCACGGTTGCACCCAGAATGCAGCCAGTTACGACCATCAGTCGGGGTGGTCGCAACTCGCTGACGAGGCCGGTTTCGCGCTTCTCTACCCCGAGCAGCAACGCGCCAACAATCCGAAGCTCTGCTTCAACTGGTTCCTGCCGGCAGACATTACGCGCGATCGTGGCGAGGTCTTCTCGATCCGGCAGATGATCGAGACAGTGGTCGTTGCCCACGGCCTGGACCGAAAGCAAATATTCGTCACCGGTCTTTCAGCCGGCGGCGCAATGGCCGCCGCGATGCTCGCTACTTATCCTGAGGTGTTCGCCGGCGGCGGCATCATTGCCGGGATGCCCTTCAGCTGCGCGACAACCATTCCGGCAGCGTTCGATCGGATGCGTGGCCACGGCATCCCTTCTGATAAGGAGTTGCAGCGGCTCTTGCGAAAAGCTTCCAAGCACAATGGGCAGTGGCCCAAGATTTCGATCTGGCACGGCTCCGGCGATCATATTGTGGCCTCTACCAACGCGGAATCCATCGCGGCCCAGTGGCGCGACGTGCACAAACTCGACACGGCGCCCACGCATTCGACAAGCGAGCGCGCACGAAGCCGGCGGGTCTGGGCTGACGAAGCAGGCGAGGCGAAGATCGAGATCAATATGATTGCAGGTATGGGCCACGGTACCCCCATCGGCAACGGCGTTGGCACGGCCGGGCCTTACATGCTCGATGTAGGAATTTCATCAACCGAGGAGTTGGCGCGGTTCTGGGCTCTCGGCGATGCCGTTGACGCGAGAGGGTCAGCGAGGGCTAGGTCCGCGCCGAGGCCTGCTGAGCCGAGGGTCGAGAGAAAGCCATCAGCATTTGATCTTCGGCCAGCGGCCGTGGAGCCGGCTAAGGCCAGGCTTGCAGAACCAGATCGCATAGATGTGGGGTTATCGAAGGGTCGAGCGGTGAGGAAGGTCATCGAGGACGCTCTGCGTGCCGCGGGCCTGATGCGGTAGGAGAGCGCAAACCCTTAAGGTTCCGTAAGCACGGCTAAGCGCAGTAGAGGCTCTGAACTAAGGAACGCGGTAGCTTTGTAATCGGATCCTTCTCGCCCGCGCCGACAACACCGGCCAGCCTTTCGACGTTCGGATATTTGTCGCCCATTATTTTGCCTCTATCGGTGGAAAGCGCACCCTGGACGCGGGGTTGCGAGCCCGTCACCTACGCATTCCACAAAGCAGTAGTCAACCTCCCTGCACGACTTCCTCGGCCACTCGGTGAACAACCCCTGCGCCGCTTTTGTCCCATGAGAAGAATGGTCGCGACCGTCGAATAGCGGCATTGCCCATCAGTCGGCCGGTCGTTGCTGTCCGGTAGGCGTACGGTGCCCCCGGATAACTCTGCGTAATCATCGATGGCGAGGAAGGGCTTGTGCACCATTTGGGGAGCCAAGCGATCATCTACCCCAGGCAGTAGAAACCTAAGCAGACCGAGAAGGCTGCGGGAGCCTCTCATGTGGCGCTTGCAACGACGCGGTGGCCGGCGGCGCTGGCGTAGCCAATGACCCAGTCTCTTGGCCGTCCCCAAAAAGGCGGCCTAGGCGAGATGGCCGCGCAAGGTCACTTCCAAGGCCAGCGAGACGGTGGAAATCAAGGCAGGCGCACGGTCAAATTTTCTCGGCGATGGAACTTCCCGACGGATTGCGGGTTCGCCGGTATAGGGACGACTGAGGCCCATTCCGGCCTGTGCAATTTGCAGGCAAGCGCCTCGCCAACAGGAGACGTCCATGAAACATCAGACACTTGAAGAACTGCATGGGGTCGCGGAAGTCGAAGAATCCTTCCCGGCCATGACGCGGCGTGAGCGTTTGGAACATTGGGCCATGCTGCTCGAACGAAATCCCGAGCGGTGTCTCGCCGCCTTCCCCGGGACGGAATACATGACCTTGGGTGTGCGCGAGAAAGCCCAGTCCCTCGGCTCCGCGATCAGCATCGCTTTCGCCGATCCAATGTTGTGCGCGCAAGGATTGAAGAACGATACGTATGGCGAAGCGAAGCGCTTCTTCGACCTAGCGGATTGGCAGTTGCACGCTATAGTTTGCCATTGCCATGTCGGCGGGACGATGAAAGCCGGATGGGCCGCAGTTCAAGTCCGATCTGCCATCGACAAGGAAGGCAAGGCTTTCAGCAAATTGCGCGACGCCATGGCGCATTGGCCAGTATTCCGCATCCTAACTCACGCAAGTGAGTAAGAGACGCCTCAGGAAACTGAAAGAGGCAGCGGTCGGAAAAGGTCCAAGCACGTGACCGACGGTATTTTGGACCTGAGATCGCCAACCGTGAAAAAACGGGCGAGCGTCGCTCGTTTCCTTTTGCCTCATGGAGCTAGCTGCCGAGCATGTTCCTCGGAAGTGGTCCGCTGAGATCCGCAGCGTAGCGTGCTTGCTATGTATCTTGTCCAAATACTGTTGCCCCGCTCAGACAACCAGGGTGAACCCTTCCCCCGAACGGATTTCGACCGCGTGAAAGAAGAATTGGCCGCCCGCTTCGATGGGGTGACCGCCTATCTCCAGGCGCCTGCGGAGGGTCTTTGGAAGGACGGCGGAGAAACAGACCGGGACGATATCGTCGTCTTCGAGGTGATGACGCCGAAGGTGGACGCTTTGGAATGGCAGCGTCGACGCAGCGATCTAGAGCGCCGCTTCCGGCAGGATAAAATTGTGGTCCGCTACTCGAAGATAACGGTCCTTTGAAGCTTATTGTCTTGGGCTCGTCGGCCTCGGATACGTTCCAGACTGCCCTTTTATGCGACCTTCGAAACACGAATGGCGAACGTTGAGAGGGCGTTCTGTGTTTTGACGTCAACAAGCCTGCCCATTCCGCAGTTCCCTGATCATCAGCAATGGCATGAACGGCGCCGAAAGCCGAATGACAGTTCGCGACTTCGGGATGGCGATAGCGGACGTTTCGCATGGGGGGCTTGGAAGTCCCGCCTGACCCTCGGGATCCGGAACTATCGGACCAGACGACATGCCAATTCAACGGAATTGGTGGGCCCACGCTTGCTCAGCCAGCAACCCGAGCGGGCAGCAAAGCACTTGCCTATTTGGTATGCTGGTATAATATGTACCTGACATAGCGTGTTCCCGAGGTACCGTGGGCACGATCCCCAAGGCTGCGCAGCAGAAGGCAGCGTTGATCTCTGCCACGAGTTCCTCGAACGCATATTTTCTGGAGCCCGAAGGGCCGGAGCAGTCACGGGCCAAGCGTGAACTGTG
>NZ_SRTV01000240.1:0-302 GCF_004792025.1 Mesorhizobium sp. M8A.F.Ca.ET.181.01.1.1
ATCGCCTTCGTGGTTGCTTCCTGCCTCAACCTCTTCGTGACGGACCTGCATTCGGCCATCGTCATCCGGTTCGTCAGCGGCATGGCGGCCGCGCCGATTTCATCGCTCGGCTTTCTCTATATTCTTGAGGCCTTTCCGCCCGCACGAAAATTCTCGCTGGGATTCAGCATTGCACTGACAGGTACGCTGTTGTCGGCGCCGCTTGCGCGCATGGTGTCACCCTCGCTGCTGGCGATCGATGGCTGGAATGCCCTTTATTCGATGGAAGTCGGTTTTGCGCTGATTTCCTTCGCCATGATTTA
>NZ_SRTV01000241.1:0-302 GCF_004792025.1 Mesorhizobium sp. M8A.F.Ca.ET.181.01.1.1
GAGATAGTGCGCCGTGGTCTGCCCCTCGACGGTCGCGTTGACGGCAAGGATCACTTCCTTCACCTCGCCGCCGGCAACGCGGTCGACCAGCGAGCGGATGTTGAGCTGGTCCGGGCCAATGCCGTCGAGCGGCGACAGTGTGCCGCCGAGCACATGGTAGCGCGTGTTCATGGCTGCCGCCCGCTCCAGCGCCCACAGGTCCGAGACGTCCTCGACGACGATCAGCGTGCCGGCATCGCGGCGCGGATCGGTGCAGATCATGCAAGGATCGGAGGTATCGACATTGCCGCAGGTCGAGCAGA
>NZ_SRTV01000242.1:0-301 GCF_004792025.1 Mesorhizobium sp. M8A.F.Ca.ET.181.01.1.1
TGCCGTTTCTGCGCGCGAAGGAGTTGAAGCAGATCATTGTGAAGGCGCAAGTGCGCGCCGCGCTTTGTGATGCGCGTTTGACAGAAGAGCTCGCGCGCTGCACCGATTCGCAAGACGAGTTCTACTGCGCCGAGTTGACGCAGACGCTGCTGTTTCATGACGACGCGGCCGGATCGCTCGATACGCTCGCCATCAACAAGCCCGCTGACTTCACTGCCTGCGATACCGCCGCCGACGACGTCTGTCTGATCGCGTTCACAAGCGGCACGACAGGCGAGCCGAAGGGCTGCATGCATTTTCA
>NZ_SRTV01000243.1:0-301 GCF_004792025.1 Mesorhizobium sp. M8A.F.Ca.ET.181.01.1.1
TTTAGGAACCGCCCACGCATGCCGACCAGTGCCGAGCCCCCGTCACGTTCAGCCAGCCCAGCCGCCGAATCCTATGGACGTGTCGTCATCCGGGCAGCGCTGTGGCTCGCCTTCCTGGCGCCGTTCTTCTACTCGACCTACGGCTTCGCCAACTGGCTGGCCTCGACACGCAATCAAGTCGGCAGCATCGTCTTCTCCTGGGAGCACCACGTTCCGTTCCTTGCCTGGACGATCGTGCCCTACTGGTCGATCAACCTGTTCTACGCCCTGTCGCCGCGGCTCAAAGACAGCCGGCAGGGCG
>NZ_SRTV01000244.1:0-301 GCF_004792025.1 Mesorhizobium sp. M8A.F.Ca.ET.181.01.1.1
CAGGCCGCGAATGCGCGGCATCAGCTTTGCGGCAATGGCGCGGCGTGCCGAAGCATCGAGCGACTTCACCGCCTCGCCGCCGAAAATAGCCACGCCTTCCGACCGGCGCTCGAACGACTCGATTGCCTGGTTGATGACTGAGATCGTCGTTTCGTAGCATTCCTTCGGGGTGTCGCCCCAGGTGAACAGGCCATGGCTTTCAAGCACGACACCCTTGGCGTCCGGATTTTCCAGGCAGAATTTCTCCAGCCATAGGCCGAGCTCGAACCCCGGCCGCTTCCACGGCAGCCAGCCGATCGCG
>NZ_SRTV01000245.1:0-281 GCF_004792025.1 Mesorhizobium sp. M8A.F.Ca.ET.181.01.1.1
GTCGTCGGCGAGGACGCGGCGCTCGACGCCAAGCGTTTTCGCGTATCGGAAAAGGGCATCTGCCTGATCACGCAGGACATGATCAATAAGTTGTCGACCTGATAAGGTCGATCAACTAGTTGTCGACCTGATAGGGTTGATCAAGCCGTCAACCCGCTAGGGTTGATCGGCAAGCTGTCGACCTCGTCGGGTCGATCAGCAAGCTGGCGGCTTGATCAACAGATTGTCACTTTGACCTGTCACGTTAAGATCGGAATGTGGAACGCATGCAGGTTCTGTCG
>NZ_SRTV01000246.1:0-300 GCF_004792025.1 Mesorhizobium sp. M8A.F.Ca.ET.181.01.1.1
CCCTGGTCCGTGAATCCGGATCGGGGACAGTGCATGGTAGGCAGTTTGACTGGGGCGGTCTCCTCCCAAAGTGTAACGGAGGAGTACGAAGGTACGCTAGGTACGGTCGGAAATCGTGCTGATAGTGCAATGGCATAAGCGTGCTTAACTGCGAGACCGACAAGTCGAGCAGGTGCGAAAGCAGGTCATAGTGATCCGGTGGTTCTGTATGGAAGGGCCATCGCTCAACGGATAAAAGGTACTCTGGGGATAACAGGCTGATACCGCCCAAGAGTTCATATCGACGGCGGTGTTTGGCAC
>NZ_SRTV01000247.1:0-300 GCF_004792025.1 Mesorhizobium sp. M8A.F.Ca.ET.181.01.1.1
CCACAGTTCGGCCTCTACGCCGGCTGCCGATGTCATGTGTCGAACCGTATGCTGGCGCGAGCCGCCGCTCGCACCCGGCGCACGAGTGGCTGTCGCCTCACTCGCCGCGAATCCGTGTACCAGTGCGTTGGCGTTGGCAGGATGCACGGTTGCATCCGCATCGCCGTGAAAGACGATGAGCGGACATGGCGACGGCTGTGCGTCCAGCGTGTCCGCCCGGCCGGCTTTCTGTGCTTTGAACCGGGTCTTGCCGCCGCGCATCGCCGCGAGCGCGGAAGGCAAGTCGTGCGCGCATCCGAC
>NZ_SRTV01000248.1:0-300 GCF_004792025.1 Mesorhizobium sp. M8A.F.Ca.ET.181.01.1.1
GATAAATTGGAAACTACCTTTTATTATCAATAGCTTGACTGATTTTTTTAGAATTCGCATTTTCGCCTGTTGACTTGTTCGGTGGGGTTCTCTTATAAGTCCGCTCACTGAACGAGGGCGGCGGCGCTGCTGGCGACGAAGTCTTTCGTTCTAAATAAATCAAGGAATGAGCTGGTTGCTTGTTTGGTTTCGAGGCCTGATGGTTTCGGGGATTTGATTTTTTGACTGCTTTTGGTGGTCAGTTTTTTTACAATTGAATATGAGAATAAAGAGAAACGTGGGCGGAGAAGCTTGCGTGGT
>NZ_SRTV01000249.1:0-300 GCF_004792025.1 Mesorhizobium sp. M8A.F.Ca.ET.181.01.1.1
TCGGATCGAAGATCCCGGCCCGGTCGCGCGGGATCGACAGCGTCATCTTCGACGTGCCCGTTAGAACCGACTTCCTCGAATGGCCGTTGCGGCGATTGGCGCTGCCGTCAGTGGCTCGCCCTCGAGATGCTCGTCGAGTTCAGCGTTCAGAATCCGCTCTGAAAGCGCCTTCTTCAGGTCGTCGAGCAATCCGTCCTTGGCAAACACCTCATTCGGATCGCGGCCGGCACGCAGTTGCTTCAGAATTTCCTTCTCGATAGCCATGTGATGATTCTCTCCTTGCCATCATCATGGCCTCGC
>NZ_SRTV01000024.1:0-309 GCF_004792025.1 Mesorhizobium sp. M8A.F.Ca.ET.181.01.1.1
AGGAGATCGTCAACCGCTCGGGCTGGGCCGCGCTCAACGACATGGCATTTTTGGTCAGCGGCACTGGCACGCGCACGGCCGATTCCTACGAATACAATCCGGCCAGCGCACCGCTGCTGCACATCGAATATCTGCTGCCAGGATCCGGCAATCCGGTAGCCTTCAACGCACCGCCCGACGCCGATCCCACCACCAACCAGATCGCCGAACTCGCCGCGGCGGGGGCAGCCACCGGGATCACAGCATCGGCCACCGATCCCGACGCGGGCTCGACCGTCACCTACAGCATCAATGACACGCGCTTCGCCA
>NZ_SRTV01000024.1:409-16441 GCF_004792025.1 Mesorhizobium sp. M8A.F.Ca.ET.181.01.1.1
GATCCCACCACCAACCAGATCGCCGAACTCGCCGCGGCGGGGGCAGCCACCGGGATCACAGCATCGGCCACCGATCCCGACGCGGGCTCGACCGTCACCTACAGCATCAATGACACGCGCTTCGCCATCAATTCCAGCAGCGGCGTCATCACGCGCTCAGCCACCGGCACGCTCGACTTCGAGACCCAGTCGTCGATCAATCTGACAGTGACGGCAACCTCCTCCGACGGCAGCACCGCCAACCAGGCCTTCAGCCTCGCCGTGCTCAACAGCCCGGAGCCGGTCGCTTTCAACACCCCGGCCGACGCTAACGCCGCCGCCAACCAGATCGCCCAGAGCGCCGCCGCCGGCACGGCGGTCGGGATCACCGCCTCGGCGACGGATCCCGATGCCGGCTCGACGATCACCTACAGCATCGACGACTCGCGCTTTGCCATCAACGCCAGCACCGGCGTCATCACGCGCTCCGGCACGGGCACGCTTAACGCGTCCTCGGAGCCTTCAGTCAACTTCAACGTGACGGCAACCTCGTCCGACGGCAGCATCGATACCCACGCCTTTACAATCGGCGTCACGGCCAGCCAGTTGCCGGTTGCCTTCAACGCACCGCCCGACGCTGATCCCACCACCAACCAGATCGCCGAACTCGCCGCGGCGGGGGCAGCCACCGGGATCACAGCATCGGCCACCGATCCCGACGCGGGCTCGACCGTCACCTACAGCATCAATGACACGCGCTTCGCCATCGACGCCAGCAGCGGCGTCATCACGCGCTCGGCCACCGGCACGCTCGACTTCGAGACCCAGTCGTCGATCAATCTGACGGTGACGGCAACCTCGTCCGACGGCAGCACCGCCAACCAGGCCTTCACCCTCGCCGTCCTCAACAGCCCGGAGCCGGTCGCGTTCAACAACCCCCCGGATGCCAACACCGCCGCCAACCAGGTTGCCCAGAACGCCGCCGCCGGCACGGCGATCGGCATTACAGCATTGGCGACGGATCCCGATGCCGGATCGACGATCACCTACAGCATCGACGACCCGCGCTTTGCCATCAACGCCAGCACCGGCGTCATCACACGCTCGGGCACCGGCACGCTCAATGCGACGTCGGAGCCTTCAGTCAACTTCAACGTGACCGCAGCCTCATCCGACGGCAGCACCGATACCCATGCCTTCAGCGTTGCTGTCTCCGGGACGGGCAACACCACGCCTGTAGTCATCGAGACAAGGGTGGCGACCGCCGGCGACGATGTCGAGGAGAAGGGCTCCGGGGCGATCTCGACCAACGTCACCGACCTGGAGCTGGGCTATGACGGCTCCACCCGCCAGACGGTCGGCATGCGCTTCACCGGCATCAACATCCCGCAGGGCGCCATCGTCACCAACGCCTACATCCAGTTCCAGGCCAACGAGGTGAAGACCGGCGCGACTTCGCTGCTCATCCAGGGCGATAAGGTCGACGACGCCAGTCCTTTCACCACCGCCAACTTCAACGTGTCCTCGCTTCCCAGGACGGCCGCATCCACGGCCTGGACGCCGGACCCGTGGACCATTGTGGGCGAGCATGGCGCTGCCGAGCGCACGCCTGACCTCTCGGCGATCGTGCAGGAGATCGTCAACCGCTCGGGCTGGGCCGCGCTCAACGACATGGCATTTTTGGTCAGCGGCACTGGCACGCGCACGGCCGATTCCTACGAATACAATCCGGCCAGCGCACCGCTGCTGCACATCGAGTATACCCTGCCCGGTCCGGCCGGCAGTCCGGTGGCTTTCAACACGCCGCCCGACGCCAACACCACCGCCAACCAGATCGCCGAGCTTGCGGCGGCTGGCACGGCCGTCGGCATCACAGCCTCGGCCACCGATCCCGACGCCGGCTCGACCGTCGCCTACAGCCTCAACGACACGCGCTTCGCCATCAACGCCAGCAGCGGCGTCATCACCCGCTCGGCCACCGGCTCGCTCGACTTCGAGACCCAGACATCGATCAACCTGACGGTGACGGCAACCTCCACCGACGGCAGCACCGCCAACCAGGCCTTCACCCTCGCCGTCCTCAACAGCCCGGAGCCGGTCGCCTTCAACAACCCGCCGGATGCCAACACTGCCGCCAACCAGATTGCTCAGACCGCCGCCGCCGGCACGGCCATCGGCATCACGGCCTCGGCCAGGGATCCCGATGCCGGCTCGACGGTCACCTACAGCGTCAACGACTCGCGCTTCGCCATCAATTCCAGCACAGGCGTTGTCACGCGCTCAGGCACCGGCACGCTCAATGCGGCAACCGAGCCGTCGGTCAACCTCCACGTCACCGCGACCTCGTCCGATGGGAGCGCCGCGGGCCAAGACTATGTCGTCAGCGTGACCACAGCGCCGATTTTCGAGAAAAGGATCGCAACCAGCACCGACGACGTCGAGCAAGGTCCCAGCGGCGGGATGGACCTCACCAGCACCGATCTCGACATGGTGGTTGACGGCACCAAAGTCCAGACGGTCGGAATGCGCTTCACCGGCGTCGACATTCCCTACGACGCCGTCATCACCAGTGCCTACATCCAGTTCCAGGCCCAGAATACGAGCACCGGCGCCGTCTCGCTCCTGATCCGGGGCGAAAGTGACGAAGCCGTCCCCTTCGAGAGTGAGAAAAGCGATGTCACCTCGCGCCTGATGACGACTACTTCGGTGACGTGGACGCCACCCGACTGGACCGTGAACAATGAAGCCGCCCTTGCCGAACGCACCCCGAACCTCTCGGCAATCGTGCAGGAGATCATCAACCAGCCGGGCTATTTGCAACTCAATGACATGGCATTCGTCGTCAGCGGCAGCAGCGGCGCGCGCAGGGCCAATTCCTTCGATGGCAGCGCCACCGGCGCACCGCTCCTGCACGTCGAGTACTATGTGCCGACGACCGGCCCGGTCGCCTTCAAGCATCCACAGGATGCCGACCCTGCGGCCAACCAGATCCCCGACCTTGCCCCCGCGGGCACTTTGGTCCACATCACAGCCTCGGCCAAGGATCCGGACGTCACCGATACGGTCACCTACAGCCTCAACGACCCGCGCTTCGCCATCAATTCCAGCACCGGCGTCATCACGCGCTCTGGCACGGGAACGCTCAATGCCCAGACCGAGCAGTCGATCAACCTCCACGTCACCGCAACCTCGTCCGACGGGAGCACCGCCGCGCAGGACTATACGGTCAGCGTCGTCCCGACGACGCCGCCGCAGGTCTTGTACCGGTACGCGGTCTTTGGTGACTACGGCGACACCGATCTCTCCGGCGAGAAGGCGGTGTCGGCGATGGTCCATGCCTGGAACCCCGATTTCATCCTCACAATCGGCGACAACGTGTATGCTCCGCAGACCTTGGATGCCGCCGTCGGCCAGCAGTATCATGACTACATAGGCAACTATCAGGGCTCATACGGCAGCGGCAGCGCCATCAACCGCTTCTTCCCCACGCTAGGCAATCACGAATACGAAGAAGGCAACGTTACCAACTACCTGAATTACTTCACGCTGCCCGACAATGAGAGGTACTATGACTACCAGATCGGGCCGGTGCATTTCTTCGCTCTCAGCAGCAACAAGCAGGAGCCGGATGGCCGCAGTTCCACATCCGTGCAGGGCCATTGGATGCAAGACCTTCTCGCGAATTCCGACGCGAGTTTCGACGTCGCCTACTTCCACCACACGCCATTCAACCCGAGCGGCTCCACTGCCACCATGCGGTGGCCCTTCGAGCAGTGGGGTGTAAACGCGGTCTTTGCCGGCCATCAGCACAACTACTACCGGGAGAACCGGGACGACAACGGCGACGGCGTCTTTCTTCCGTACACGACCACCGGCCTTGGCGGAGCTGGCAAGACCGTTCCCAATGTCGGCGCCAATCTGGTGACGATCACGGACGCGGGCATGCTGATCGAGTTCTACAAGGTGAGCAGCTTCAACGGGACGACTGCAACCAGCATGCTCACGGATTCCTACTTTGTCCCGACGCCTGTAGGGCGCACGCCGACAATCGTCAACGGCGGCTACGTCCTGAACGGCACGACCGGCGCGGACTATCTATGGGGTCTGGGCGGGAATGACACGCTAATCGGGGGACGCGGAAACGACACATTGGTTGCCGGCAACCAGCACAATCTGTTCGTGTTCGCCCACGGCGACGGTCAGGACACCGTCATGAATTTCCTGCCCGGCGCCGGCACCGGCGACGTCCTCGATCTCAGAGCCTTTGGCATCTACAACACCAGCCAGTTCCTGCAGGCGGCGACAAACCAGGGCTCGAATGTCGTGGCGTCGCTGGGCGGCGGGGATCAGATCACGCTGACCGGCGTTCAAGTGGCCCAGTTCCACGACGACAACTTCCTGAGCAGTCTGCTGCTTGCGTAGGGCCCGCCTTCCTGCATGCTCAAAGGTCCGCGTCGCGCGGTTCCGAAGATCAGTGCGGCGATCCATTTTGCGCTGATTTGCAGTTCGGATGATGGTCGCCCCTGCAAAGAAAAGCCCGGACCGCTCGCGGCACTTTTGCGTGCCGCGAGCGGTCCGGGCTTTCAAATGACAGGCTGGAGCCCTATGTCCTCAAAACGCTGTTTTCAGCGACCATGATGGTCGAAGGGCTTACCCCTGGCCGGGAGGGCCGACGTGAATATGGTTCTTGTCCCCCCAGCCATTGCCCGGTTTTGATCCACCCGATTTGGCAATCGCCCTGGAGTTCAAGCTTGTGCCAAGCAAGAGCGTCACAGCCGGCGGAGTAACCGCCGCAAAACGCCCCGCCTTCTTGAGAAAGTCGCGGCGCGCTTGAGCCTCCGAGACCAGGGTCTCCTGGGTCCGTTCCGAGCGTTTTGTGCCTTCCGGTGACATGTCAAACCTCCCACAAACTTTCTCAAATTCACGGATTCATCTTATGCCTTCTGATCCAGTACACTAGTTCTCCAAAAGGCTTAGATTTTCGTGCGAGGGTCGAAGAGCGTACGAGCGATGCGCCGCAAGAGGTACGGCGGTCCACGTCGCGCCAAACCGTAGGCGCGTGAAAACCGCCATATGCCCCACGTCAAATTACCGGCCAGTCGCAGAGGGGCGCCAATGACGGGGTGTGTCGCCGTGAAGACGCGCCTCCAGTGCTGGAAACGGACGATCGGGCGTTTTGCACATTTTGCCGGGATTCGGGTTCCAAAGAAATGGTGCATGGCCAGGAGCTGGGTTTCGAGCGCATTGCGGGCGCTCCGGTCCGACATGGAACCCTGCAGTGACATCCAGTCCACGTCCTCGTTTTCCGCCAATCGAGCCAAGTCATGGAGGTGCCTGAGATCTATCCTTCCGCGCCAATAATCTCCCTCCTTGAGAAGGTCGTGTACCATCCAGTGCATGGCGCGAGACTGAACGGGAGGAATTTTCACCCGAAGGCCGTCTCGCTGGATGAGCTTGGGGGAGTGATAGCAGTCCGCTCGGGTAGACCGGAGCTCCAGCATTCCGGCGTCCTGCTGGCGGGCCATGCCTCGACCCCCTGCCACATCGACGTAGCCAAGCTCTTCAAGACAGTCTCTGGCGACCTTCTCTTGGCGTGGATTCACGGCTAGATCGAGGTCACTCGTCATCCTGCTGGGGACCAGGCCGGCCGGCGAAAGGAACAGGGGAACGGCCCCCTTGAGCAGGAGCGGAGAGATATCGCTGCGGTTGAGGGCGGCAACGGCTTCACCCAGTTGGGTACGCAACCGCAGATTTCGTTCCCGATTGCAGTCGTGAACGAACCGAAGGTACTCGCGCACGTCCTCTGGCAGCTGGTGGATTTGTCCGGCGCGCGCCAGGGACGAGAACAAATCGGGTGTAAGCAGAGTGCGATTTGCCAGAGCAATCACGGCCTGCCAGTCAGCCCTGTCCGTCGGAGTGCCGCGAAGTCCGGCGACCAACGCCTCAAGTGCGTTGCCCCTGTTGCCCCTGCTTATCATCGACACGCTTCCGAGATAAGGCGTACCGCATCATCAAGCCCCGAATAGGTCAGGCAATAGGTTTCCGTCGATCCGATGAGTTGGGTCAGCGCTTCGAACGCGGTGACACCCAGCTCTCCGCCGGGCGCAAGCGCGCCATTGAGAAGGCCGCGCAATGCGTGAGCTGGATCGATCGGCTCCAGGCTGGCTTTCGAGTCACGACCTCGACGGAGCAGGACCACACAGCCAATGGGCAGGGGAGCGGGAGGCAAGGGCACGAACGCCTTGGGCACGGCAAATCGTACACGCTTGCGGTCAGGGCGGCGACAGATCGGAACGGCATCAAGGCCGGGGCAGTATTTGGCCAGCAACGGCCATGCTCCCGCCTTGACCGCCGGGGCAAACGGAAGGCCAACGCCATGCCCCCTAGAGTCCAGCAGCGTCACATCATCGGCGACAAAGCCAAATCCTGCATGGACCAGTGCCAAGGTCAGCGTCGTCTTGCCCGCGCCCGGATTGCCACAAAGAAGGACGATGCGTTCATTTCTGAGAAGCGCAGCCGCGTGGAGGGCAAGTTCATAGGCGCCGTAATCCAGAACCTCGGTCAGCAATTGCCCCTTCAGCATGACGGGTAATTCGTCGAGGGAGCAGGACAAAATCCACTTGCCATCCCGCAGCAGATGGACTCTCCCTCCCTGCCCAACCACCTCGAGCAGTACGTCGGCAGTATCTCCTTTGACCTCAAGGTGGCGAAATACGGAAATCGCGGGAAAGGCGCAGGCTGCCGGATAGACGATGCGTATGTTGAGGCCCGCGACTGCGACCACCTGGCTCACAGGCTTTTGAGCTGACGAAGTAGACAACGGCGCGCAAGGCCGTATCAGGTTCAGCCGCTGCCAATCCTCGAGTGCAGCCTCGACATGCCTGTCTGCCTCAAGTCTATCAACGCCACTGCGCGCCATCTCGACCGAAATGGCGTGCGGTGGCATGCCTTCTTCCAGAGAGCGCCAGATGTCGGCAGCAGTATCGTTGACGGCGAAAATGGCGTTCTGGGAAGGGCTGAACAGGATATTTTGTCCCCTGACACGCACCAACCGACCTAGGATCACAAACGTCGCAGAATTCCAATCGGCCTGGCCTGATGCCACCACAGTTCTGTCAATCGCGTCGTGCTGATTCATCGCCGTGACGGTCCAAGCTGTTGTTGCCAGCGGTGCATTCAATGGGCGAGCGCCAAATGCCTTCGCAGTTGGAGTAATCGTGCCGAGCGCTGCGACTTCTCACAGCACTTCGTCAGAGAACCGGACCACGTCCTGATGCGCCGCGACCCATTGGGAACGGACCTTGTTCCAATAGCCGCGGGCGTCGGCGCCCGTCAGCAATCTGAAACCAGACGGTGGCAGTGGCAATGCGGAAGGGATCGGCTCGTCGGGCAGCCACAGCAGCACATTGTCGCGGCTTTCAATCGTCAGCCGCCATGTTCTTTCCAGGCGATGGAATCCACGCATGTTGGCCGCGGCCAATGCGAAAACCGATTCCGTGATCCTCAACCTGGGCGACTGATCGACAGCCTTGATCGGCGCCTGATGTGTGATTTCGCCCTTGGACAGAAAGGCATGCATGCGAATGAGGGATTTGTCGACCCGCACCGTTTGCCCCGTTCCGTCCCGTTCGTTTGACGCAGGGTCCAGGCTGATCCCCGAGAAACATCCGTCGAACAGGCAATCTTCAATGATGCCGCTGAGGAGATAGTCGTTCTCCACCGCATCATCCCTGATTTCGCTGAGCCAGCACCCTTTTAGCCGAAAACCGTCGGCGTGCTCGGCGAGGCGAATGCCATCCCAGCAGCGACGGGCACGCACCCCCTCAATTGTCGCATCGGTGGTTCCGTCCCTGACAAGCAAAGCCGCGCTGTTGCAGTAGGTGTCCCGCCAATCAGACGTTAGCGGTACCTGGCCGTCGAAGCGGCCGCCGACAAAGCGAACCCCTGGACAGTTGCGGATGACGACGGGATAGCGATTGACCGGCAACGGCCCCTCGTCGCAGCCCATCGCCGCGTTGGGATCGCGGTTTCTGCTGTTGGCAACTGTGAAGGAAGCATTTCGAGCGTTGATTGTTGCTCCCGGCTGCAGGTTCCGTATCGATTGCTGTTCGAAGCCATAGTCACCTGCCAGAACGAACTCCTTGCCTGCCGGCGTTTGTCCGCCTTGCGCTTGGCACGAGCCCGGCAACAGAGCGATTAGAGGATACAAGCCGGCGACGCCCATGAATGAACGGCGGTTCATTGTGGTGCTCATTGGCGTGCCGAACCGCTCAGCCGATGTCGTTCGAGGCAGGCCGGAAGCACCACCTCAAGAACCCTTTCGGCGACATCTTCGGGCGATGCCAACCTTTCCACGTCGACCGCCGCCAGCACGCCGACGTGATCCTCCGTTTCCATTCTTCGCTCAAGGTCGGCCAAAATCTGGCGGCAAGCACAATCCGCCGCCGACCAAAGATGACGGTCGCAGTCAGGAGATGCCCTTTGTATCCGCGAGGACCTATCGCCCCTTTTCAGAAGTCGACTTCGTGCTAGGCGAATCTCACCGCGCAGATGGACAAAAACCATGTCATGCACGCCAATGGCGAGCAGGATGTCAAACCACTTCTCCGAAGTTTCCCGGTGCTTACTCTTGAGCAATACGGACAGGAACCCCTGCAGAAGCCCCTGATCCATTATGATGATGGTATTCTTTCCTTGCCTCTCGGTCTGAATATAGGCAACCAAAACCGAAAGGTTCCAGATAACCCTGATTACATCGACAACCGATGATTGCCCGCTTTCGATGACAAAACGTGCAATTCGGGCGAGCAGCGAGCGAAACTGACGGTCCTTGAGCCTTGGGGTAACAATACCGATCCTGTGGATTTGGCGGTCGATGAACGCTCTTGTCCCCCACGCTAATTGCACATCGCCTGCCAGCGGGCCGCACCGTCGCAAGTCGTTCGCCAACAGGGTGGAGGCCGTGGTTTTTCCGATCCCAGGGAGACCAAAAAATTCCACGAATCGAATGTCTGTTTGAAGTGGGCGTGGTTCGACGCTTGGCGGCAACCCTGCCGTCAGGTCACGGACTGTGTACGAAGCCATGGGGATCAGGGGATAAAAGTTGGTTTTCCGAAGATTGAAAAAACAGTTCAATATTGAAATAGCTGGGACCCTGGAACCGCGTACAATTTCGGACGCTCAGGGCCGGTCTGCAGTGATCGTTGGATGCCGCGGTAGAAGATGAGCAAAGCCAACGGCAGCCAGAAGAATGGCGCTGTCGATGGACCGAAGGAGTCGCTCATCTGGTTTGCGATGATGTAGTTCCACAGGGAAACCGACGTTCCAAGCACCATCACATTCACTTCCGCCGCATGGTCGCCCCCCCTGTCATTGCCGAACAATGTGCAGAACACGACCCTGAAAAGATATGCCATGACCACGAGAACCAGCATCGACACCAACGCCAAGCCGGGCACTCCCAGTGTTCTAAAGAAGTCAATGAACAGATTATGGCTGTGGGGCGCGATATCTTCCACCCATTGCCCTGCCCCCACACCCGTGAACGGGTGCGACAGGCCGAGATCGATCGATATGGACCACAGTCGCTGCCGCGATACCACCGAATGCGCCTCGCCTCCGGAAAGTTGAATGGCCAGCAGGCCGTAAGCCCGTGGATTTAGGAACTGCAATGTCAGCAGGCTCGCTTCGAACAATATCGGAGCGGCAATGGTTCCCACGATTACTTTTAACGGATTCTTCTTTCTTCTGATTAAATATATACTGTATAGCGCAAAGAAAAGACCAAGGCCCACCACGCCGAGGACGAAGTTTGTCTTCGAACCCGATTTCACCAAACCCAGGAGCACCGCAGCGAGGCAGCCGATAAGGAGAAGTCGGTACCGGCGGGATGTGACCAGCTTCGCCGCGACAAGCGGCAGACCAGCCGACAACGCGATCCCGAGTTGGTTCGAGTGCTTGAAATAGCCTTCAGCCCGATCGGCGAATCTGGCATCGCCCAGCCCGATTGCGACAAGACAGGATGTTACGACAGTCATGATGACTATGGTCGTCACAACCCTGTCGATTGCCACGAGACCCTTCGGTCTCATGGAGATTGCCGCGACCGCTGGAATGATCGCGAAACCAAACACTTGTGAGAAAACCGCGCGCATCGTCCTCATCGGATTGTCTGCGTAGAGCATCGACAGTAGAGAGAGAACGATGATGACAGCAGATATCGTCAGCACCGCAGTCGTCAGGGCGGCCTCAATCCGATGGAGGCGTCTTGCTGTTTCCGCGTAGGTACCGACACTTAGCAAAGCGCAGAACAGTGCCAGCAAGAAGGAAAGCGAGCCATCCGTTCCGGCAATCCGCGTGGCGCCAGGGAACCAGATGGACAGGATCAGCAAAAGGACAGATACCTGAAGCATAAGTAGAATGTCACACTAGAGGCATTATGCGGGGACTGCGCGCCGACGCAGGCTCGCGTCGATGAGCAACGTCCAGAGCCTTGTTGTCCTGAATAGCCGCACTGATAAACACAGGCTTGGCGTCCGGATCATAAATCATTGCATGCTGCCGCACGGCGGGTGAATTTCCGCATACCTATTTCCAAGCAGCGTAGGCTTGGCGGGTGGACAAGGAAATGAGCGAAAAGGGGGCATTCGGACAGGGTGCTCTACGCCTTTTGTGTAGCGCGGGGGAGTGTACGGCGATTTCCGCCCCTCGACCGCTCGTCGGCGAGGCGGTGCAGCCGGATTGAGTGTTGGTACCGATTCGCAGATGTGGGAGACTTGGAGATGGCACACTGAGTCTTCCACCCATAGGAGATCGCCGTGCTTTGGGGCCTTGTCGTCGTCGGTGTTATCGGCATTTTTCTGGGATTTCGTTTTCGAGCTGCCGCGCTCATCATCATGACCGCGGTGACAGTCGTGGGCGGCGTCGTTGCAGGCGGCATCGGCAGTGTATTTGACTGGCACCACCTCATCTCAATCCTGCTTCTCGTTGTTGTTCTACAGGGGGCCTACTTGCTCGGCCTCTTCCTGGGCGTAGTCTGGCGCCAAGGCATGTCACGTGAGCAGTAATGGTCTGCGGCTGCCATTTCGCCGCGGCCGACCGGCGCCGCACCTTTCGCCATTGCGGTCGCGGCAGCACGCTGCGGTTTTTAGGCAGAGCAATGCATCGGGCAAGAATTTGCGATGCGCATTAATCAAGACGCACGATCGAATTTCATCACGGCGCCCACAGTCCGGACGAGAATGACAACATCGGCCCATAGGGACCATTCCCGCACATATTGGCTGTCGATAGAGACACGACTGGGATAATCCATTGCGTCTCTGCCAGCCACCTGCCAAAGGCCAGTTAACCCAGGCCGGGTTTTTAGATAATCGATCGCAGAGGAGCCGTAACGTTGAAGTTCGTCGGGAACGACCGGACGAGGGCCGACGCAACTCATCTCGCCGCGCAGCACGTTGATGAGTTGAGGCAACTCATCCAGGCTCGACTTCCTGAGAATGTGCCCCAGGAATGTGATCCGCGGGTCATTCTTGAATTTCCAATTCTGCTCCCACTCCTTGGCGGCTTCGGGATTGCTCGCGAGATAGTCTGCCAGAACCCGCTCCGAGTTGGCCACCATGGTCCTGAATTTGTAACAGGCGAAGCGCCTGCCGTTGAATCCGATCCGGGTGTGTGAGAACACCGCCGGTCCGCCGTCGGTCACCAATATCAAAAGGGCAACCGCCAGCATGACCGGAGCAGCAAGGACAAGCGCGATCAATGCGACAGTGATGTCCACCATTCTTTTGCGCCGGCCTCCAAGCGGACGGAGGTTTTGGCCGATGTGGATACCAGCTCTGCGGCGCTTTATGTCGAATGCGCTGATTGTCATGGGATTTCACCAAGAAACGCTGTTGGTGTTGCTGCCCAACTTCACAGCGGCTTGTCATTCTTCGCAAGAGAAGCAAAGGAGGTAGCGGCGTACCCGGCGCCCGTTACTCCTAAGCCTGATCCACGCGTCGCTGGTGTAGTGTCTTTAAGCCTTCTGATCAAACGGCGTATCACCTAGCATCCGTTTGCTGCGGTAGCAGTTCGGGCAGGTTCGGCTGTATTGCCAGAGCCTGCATTGGACCTGGCTCAGCCGCCAAGAGATCGGAGTGCCAACCAGATCCAGGCAGTCATACAGGAACCACGTTTGCCAAATGCGCGAGGCCGCAAAGGCATCCGTCAAAAAACAATGCAGGAAATGCACGTGCATCGTGCCTGGACAAGATCCGGCAGGGCGGTTGATCCGCTCAAGGGACATTGCAGGCTTATTTGATAGTGGAGCGCGCAACCTAGTGCCCAGCTTGATGCCTTTACCACATGATTTTGCCGGAACGTCGTTTGCTCGTGATGTTCTCGAGATCGACCCTGCCGAAATGCTTGCTATCGTGCGCAAGCAAATAGGCTTGCTTGATCTCGATCTCTCCGGCCTCACCGTGGTCGTTGGCGCCACGACGGGATATCAAGCTGTGACTGCCACAGCGGCGGCGCTCGCTAATGCCAGCCGTGTCGTTGCGCTCACGCGCACATCTTCCAGACATCCAAGCCTGGCGGCCATCGCAGATGCGACGTTGGCATTTGCCAAACACGCTAGGGTCTCCAAACGCGTTGAAGTGACGAACCGGATCGACAGCCGCAAATGGCAGGATGTCGACCTCGTCACAAACTGTCTGCAGGTCGCCCCGATTTCGAGATCGCTCATCGAACTCTTACCCTCGCATGCGGTTGTTTCGCTAATGGCTGAACCATGGGAGCTTCGTCCGGGCGTTGTGGACTTCAACGCCTGTGACGAGGCCGGCATCAAGGTCGCGGCTCCCAATCTGAGCCACCCAGCCATAAACCTGCTGCCGGAATTCGCGCGGTTGTGCTGCATCTTGCTCGGCGATGCCGGTGTCGATCACCGTGCCGCGAGGCTCGCCATCGTCTGTGACACGCCCTGTGCCCCGTCCCTCGAGCGTACGCTAAGCGAGGGTGGGGCGAGAGTAAGTGTTTTTTCGCACCCCATGCTCCTGACCGACGATGCATGGGATGTGATCGTGGTCGCGATGAGGCCAACTGACAAACCACCAATGGACATCAACTGCCTGGGCCGTATTGCCCGGAACTCTCACCAAGCGCTACTGGTGCAGTTCAGCGGCGGGGTCGATCGCTCCGCCGCCAGCTATTTCGGCCTCAGCATCTGGCCACCGAAGCGACCCACCCGTGGTCAGCTAGGCCTTCCCCTTGACGCACTCGGACCGGCTCCAATGGTCCGCAGACTGACGGGTGGGCTGAAGGCCGCCGAAGCCGCGTATCGTGGCGCGGAGCTAGCAGGGGACAGCGTTGGATTTCTCGTAACAGCGGCGTCCGCGACGGTTGGCTAAGAACGTGCCTCGACACACGCCGAGCCAGCCCGTTTCGCGAAACCGCTCGGACGAGGCCATCGACCTTAGATCAGAACGCCGAACCCCTGGTCCCGCCCTTAACGCACCTGTTATTGCCAGAGCCGGCCAGGCAAAGACCGATCCGAGGCAGCCTTCAAAGCAACATTTGTCTAAGCTTGTACGCTACCTCGGTGCGGTTGGTAGCCTTGAGCTTTTTCATGATATTTCGGATGTGGACTTTGACGGTGCTCTCGCACAGGTTGAGCTCGTAGGCAATTATCTTGTTCGCCTTGCCTGTCCTGAGCGCCTCCACAACCGCAGCTTCGCGTGTGGTGAACATGCCGGAGAGCGGACGGACACCGTTTGCGGTCGAGTGGATGATCTCTCGCAGCGCCAGCACGCAGCTGGCGGGTACAAAGATCCCTCCGGCACGAGCAAGACCAATGGCCTCGGCAGCGACCTTCACCGTCACGCTTGTGGGAATATAGCCTCGGGCGCCGCATTCGAGAGCCGCGAGAACCTCCCCTGGCTCATCGGAATCCACCACGACGATTACGGGTACGGTGCCAAACTCGGAAATTAAGTGCGCAAGTTCCGCCCGAACACTCTGGTCCGTGACCTTCCTGGCGCCAAGAATTACGAGGATCGCGGACGGCTCCTCGTCCCCGCCAATGTGCTGGATTTCGTCAAGCGATCCTACCGCGCTAACGCGCAAGGTGGGATTGTGTTCGATAAGGCCGCGCGCAAGGCATTCACGCTCAAGCGCTCGCTTGTCGACAATCATAACCAAGCCTTCGCTCGGACGTCCTTCGTCGAGATCGGACCTGCCAAGACCATTCGCGTCCGGCAGATGTCCATTGTGTAACGGTTTTGTTGCATCGTTCCAAAAATCGGAAATTTGGGGGTGTGCCATCGCTTTACCTACTCCTCTCCATCGCGCTGACTTGCTTTTCTCCTCTTTGGTTTGGCTCCCTAGCAAAGCATGTCAAAGGCGTGAACTAATACGCTCATCGTCTGTCAGGCTGACTAGATGTTGACCGAAGATTGGATTCAAGGAGTAGGACATACGCCGTCCCAACACACCGACGTATGGCTTCCGCGCCCTATGGAGGTAACCCAACCTGGAGTGCATAGTACGATGCTGTGGAAAAGGCGCATTAATCCTGGTTAACAATTTGGTAATTATATCTTAGGTGACTAATATATTCAAAGGTATGACAACCTGTAATTGCACATAATTTCCCCGCACTAATAAGACGAGTATGCAGCCCATTCCAGGCACAGTGGCTTTGTGCGATCCTTTGGATGCCTTGGCCCCATGACGGCAATGGAATCAGATCGCCAAGATCGGCGCCGCTCCGTGTAAGATATCGTGCGCTTTTAGATTGCCATTGGCGAGAGTGGCCGATTTTGAGAGACCGTCAAGAATGGTCTGCAGATTGACAAGTTCTGCCTCGATCACCAGCGAGACCTGTCGTGCCATCTGCAAAGCATCCCGTTCAAAGCGGGTTGCTGTTGCAGTGCATACTGGACGCGCAGATATGCCGCGAACAGCCAGACCGGAGCCGACCGACGAAGCACGCCCGTGTCCTCTTTTTTGGTTCCGCTAAAGCGTAGTGCAAGCCGCGAAACGACAAGCGTTAGCTATATCGAACCGAAGGTGCGCTGTCGCCGCCGCTACTCCTCCTCCCGCTGGGTCATAATCAGCACCAGCGCGGGTTCGACGTCGGTCGTCACCGGCTTATCGGCCATCGGCTGCCCCCCGAATTGTCGCTCTCGTACTTCGTTCGTATGCTTTGCGCGTATTCAGCATGAGCGCATATAGTCCCTCAGCCCCGGCGCCGTTTCTCACAAACAGCCCGTCGGTTAGGCCCGGTGTCCTAGCCCCATCCCAACAAAGGGGTGCCGGGCCGCTCCGTCAAAGCCCCTCGTTGCTAAAGGCCCGCCGCCCCATTTGCGAGGCGACGGACCTCGTCCCAGCCCACACTCTATCAATGCAATTGCGGTGCCAGGCGTACTGACCCGTAACGGGTCACATTTGGCCGAGCGGATGGGCTTTGATCATGATGATCCTGGCGCAGTGTCAGGCGAACCCATTGATTGGACCATTCCATGGAGGTGCCCCAATGCGGTATGATGATCCAGCAGTCTTCTTGTCTGATCTTCCGGAAGCGCAGATCGTGGGAAGACAGCGGCGAGGAGGAGGTTATGAAGAGCCAGTGATAGGGTTGGAGACGACCATGTCCATCAGGAACCAGATCGGATCGCTCGGCCTAGCACAGGCCCGCCTTTCGGATTGCATCGCGGCCGACTGCCGTGGATGAGGATCGCCGGACGCCAATCCCTGACTTGTCCTTTTCCACCGCGAGAAGCGTCCGCGACTATCTGGCGGCGCAAGAGAAGAAGTCGCTGCTGCGCTTCCTGACCTGCGGTTCGGTCGATGATGGTAAGTCGACGTTGATCGGTCGGCTGTTGTCCGACACCAAGCAGATTTTCGAGGACCAACTCGCCGCGCTCGAACGTGATTCGCGAAAGCATGGCACGACGGGCGACGACATCGACTTCGCGCTGCTGGTCGACGGCCTCGAGGCCGAGCGCGAGCAAGGCATCACAATCGACGTCGCCTACCGCTTCTTCGCCACGCCGAAGCGCAAGTTCATCGTCG
>NZ_SRTV01000250.1:0-300 GCF_004792025.1 Mesorhizobium sp. M8A.F.Ca.ET.181.01.1.1
GCCTCGCTCGAGGCCGAGCAGAAGCAACAGGTGCTGGAGCGCGGGCTCCACATCGCCGGCGCAGCCGCGGCGATCGAAACGCGCGACATCAGCGTTCCGGTCGGCGTCGGTCCTGTTCCGCTGAAGCTGGATTTCCCGACCAAGGACCCCGCAGTCAGCCTGAAGCTGGCGAGCTATCCGGCGACGGGAACGCTATCCCTGCCTGACCGAACACTGACGCCCGACTCAAGCCTGATGGTCGGCGAAGTCGAGCACCTGCGGTACGAACCCCAGATCGGCACCGTCAAACCGCTTGTGGTC
>NZ_SRTV01000251.1:0-299 GCF_004792025.1 Mesorhizobium sp. M8A.F.Ca.ET.181.01.1.1
AGAAGAAATGCTTCGTCCCTCGTCCTACGAACTTCCCCGGGTGACGCTCTGGACGGACGCGACTGGCGGGACGCTGCCGAAAGATCTTTTCATTATGAAGCGACCGCTGCATGTCATCATAGCAACCGCCTCGACGCCGGACCCATGGAACTTCGCGCGCCGCATTGCCGACGCGGGTTCCAATGTGCTAGCGGTCGATCAATTCAACCTCGGAGCGCGTCTGTGAGTCTCCTCAACCAAGCAAGCGACGGGCTTTTCAATGTGCTGATCGTGCTGGTCCGCGCGCTCGTTCGTTTTGG
>NZ_SRTV01000252.1:0-299 GCF_004792025.1 Mesorhizobium sp. M8A.F.Ca.ET.181.01.1.1
GGCCGAAAAGGCCGGCAACGCCTCACTGAAGCCGATGGGCAACACGACCAGGAAGGCGATCGCCATGGCCGTGCCGAGGCCGGCAATGCCTATTCGGGTCTGGGCCATGCGGTGGCCCAGCACGATGTAGCCGACGAACAGCGCGCCGTTGAGAAAGGCCCAGAACAGGCCGATCGGGTCGCTCGACCATTTGACATCGATGAGCAGCAAGGTGCCGGCGACGGCGATGGCGAGCGCCGCGAGATTGCGCCGGCTTCTGAGCCCGACGAGCGCGACGCCGATCGTGCCGACGAATTCGA
>NZ_SRTV01000253.1:0-299 GCF_004792025.1 Mesorhizobium sp. M8A.F.Ca.ET.181.01.1.1
CGCAAGTCCGCGCGCGGGCGCCATGCTGGCGCGGGCCGCGCGCGCCAGGGCGGCGCTCGACGGCCGCAACTATGTCATTCCGGACGACGTCAAGGCATTGGCCGTTCCGGCGCTGCGCCACCGCGTCGTGCTTTCGCCGGCGGCGCAGATCGACGGGCGCCTGGTCGAGCAGATCGTCTCCGACCTCGTCGACCATACGGAAGCGCCACGTTGATCTATCCGAGCGGCCGAGCGGTCTGGGCGGCGGCGGCGGGGGCGATCCCCGCCTTCCTGATCGCGCTCGCGCTGCCCTCTGTCTG
>NZ_SRTV01000254.1:0-299 GCF_004792025.1 Mesorhizobium sp. M8A.F.Ca.ET.181.01.1.1
GTCGAAATGCACGAGCAGGAAGAAGCGGCCGCTTTCCTCGTCGCCGAACTGCTGGGCGTCGAGGATGTTGCAGCCGTGGTCGAACAGCAGGCCGGACACGCGATAGACGAGGCCGGTACGGTCGGGGCAGGACAGGGTGAGGATGGAATCGGGGCGCATCGGCACAGTGTAGGGCAGCATCCTGCCCAGCGGCGGGATGATCGCCGATGCAGCCGAACCGATGGGTTCAGTCCCAAGCGATACTTGGCCTCCATCGTGGCAAGCTGGTTGGTCATGAACCTGTTGCAACTGATCCGCAG
>NZ_SRTV01000255.1:0-298 GCF_004792025.1 Mesorhizobium sp. M8A.F.Ca.ET.181.01.1.1
CCCCGATCTCGAAGAAGGGCTCGTGCACCCCGATCCGATCCCGGCCCAGCAGCGTGCGCCAAATCTTCGCCAGCTCGCGCTCGCGCTCGTCGCGGGGCGCCTCGTATACCGCCTCCGACCCGCCACTGTCCTCATCCGGCGCCGGCAGCGCACGCCGGTCAACCTTCCCGCTCGCATTCAGCGGCAGCGTCGCCAGACCCACGAATACCGACGGCACCATGTACTCCGGCAACCGCCGCGCCAGCCCCGCGCGCAGTTGCGCCGCCGACAACGGCGCGCCCTGCGCCCCGTATGCGAC
>NZ_SRTV01000256.1:0-298 GCF_004792025.1 Mesorhizobium sp. M8A.F.Ca.ET.181.01.1.1
CGCGCATCGTACGGTTATCAACGAAGCAGGTCTGTTCTGGCGCCTGCTCTATCTGAACAACAACTTTCATCTGGTTCACCACGACCTGCCGCACGTGCCATGGTTCGCGTTGCCCGCGATTTATCACGCGTCTCGCGAGCAGTACATCCAGCGCTCCGGGGGTTTTCTGGTCGAGGGTTATACAGACTGGGCGAGGCAATACGCGTTTGCCGCGGCCGAGCACCCGGTCTACCACCGGCCGCAAAGTTTCCCAGCGGCTCAGCATCACAGCCCGACGCGAGGGCAGCGCGCCGGTGCG
>NZ_SRTV01000257.1:0-298 GCF_004792025.1 Mesorhizobium sp. M8A.F.Ca.ET.181.01.1.1
GCGTCGTCCACAATGACGTCGTGCGCGTGCGCGCTCAATGCGATGTCGCGCAGCGCGGCCGCATCGAGCGTCAGCCGCGCACCGAACAGTGCTGCATACGATGCGAGACTTTCCGCATCGGTGACGATCAGGCGCAACTGCGAATCGTCGACGATATGCGCAAGACGCTCGGCCGGATATGACGGATCGAGCGGCACGTACGCCGCGCCCGCGCGCAGCACGCCAAGCAGCGATGCAACCAGCGCTGCCGAGCGCTGCATCGCGACGCCCACGCGCACTTCCAGATCGGAAGAGCGTC
>NZ_SRTV01000258.1:0-298 GCF_004792025.1 Mesorhizobium sp. M8A.F.Ca.ET.181.01.1.1
CTGCTGAACACGCGGCTTTTTTTTTTTTTTGAAGGCACGCTCGGCGTCATCACGGAAATCACCGTGCGTCTGTATTCGCAGCCGGAAGCGGTATCCGCCGCGGTCTGCGCGTTTCCGTCGATGGGCGATGCGGTGCGCGCCGTCATCGAAACGATTCAGATCGGCGTGCCGATTGCCCGCGTCGAATTCGTCGATGCGCTCGCAATCCGCTCCATCAACCGGCATTCGAACCTCACGCTGCGCGAGGCGCCCACGCTGTTTTTCGAGTTCCACGCCACCGAAGCCTGCGTCCAGGAAC
>NZ_SRTV01000259.1:0-298 GCF_004792025.1 Mesorhizobium sp. M8A.F.Ca.ET.181.01.1.1
GGCCGCCCGCCATACGGAGCCTCCACCCACGATCCTCCGCGAACTGCAACGCCACTTCGATGTCCTTGTCTGGATGACGCGCTCGAGACATTCCTTCTTCTCCGCAGTCTCCACACGGCTCACACAGGTTGTCAAATGACAACTCTCTTAAAAGACGCTCGATGTGACCCCAGCCAATCCGCGCTACACTTCCAGAGCCACATCCGTCAGCCCTCCCGTGATGGCAGCGACAGCGGCCAGCGCCGCTGCAGTGAGTCATGTAACCGATTACATCCCTTGCTAGCGTAGCGCTCGCCCG
>NZ_SRTV01000025.1:0-12942 GCF_004792025.1 Mesorhizobium sp. M8A.F.Ca.ET.181.01.1.1
TCATCTTTTTGTCGGCTCGTGGGGCTGGTCCTGTGCAGCAATGCGTCGATGGTTTACTTCGCTTTGGATTCGCTCCGTGTGGCAGTCGTCACGACGCTGGCCTGTTCGCTGCTGCTTCAGGCCGGCTACTTCGGCTGCGTGCTCTTTTTCGCGGACGTCGATGATCTGTAGAACTGTTCATTCGCTCCGCAGAGGGCCGGCGAATCCAATCTCTTCCTAAGCCCGTTGGCCGTAATCGAAAGACACGGGGCCGGCGAGTTCGTGCTCAGCTGCCACTGTGCTAGCAAGGGAACGGAATCCAATCCCGGAGCAGATGGCCAGAGTTGAGCGAAGACTGCGGTCGGAGCTCCTGCGCTTCCGGGTCTCCAAGGGGACGACTTTGCGAACCGAAGGGACTTTGAACCGTTGACGTGGCCGGCGTGCGGTAGGTTGGGCCAGCGACAGGGATCCCAGCCGGCCGGGAAGCACCGCCCTCTCAATGTGCGTTGACTTCGCTTCCTTTGGCGAAATGTGGGTAACGGCGAGGGCCGCACTCTTCCCGGGCCGTCGACATTCCCGCCCTTTTGGTGCGTGCGCCGTTAGGCGCGACAATTCGGTGCCCGCGTGTAACTGCGCGCATTCGCCGAAGCTTAGACGTGGCATTCCCGCTCGCCCGTTTGGCGGACAGTTCCGGCCGTGCTGGTTTTGCCGCCTAACGCCCGCCGCTCGTCACTGCCACACCCCTCTCCGGCAACGGCTCGGCGCATCGCGCAAGCCGATTTAGCGATCAGGCCAGGCCCTTCGCGAGTTCCAACGCCTGCCGTTCGAAGAGGCGGCGGTAAATGCCACCATCGAGATTGATCAGGGCGGCATGATCGCCGTCCTCCATGATGCGGCCACGGTCGAAGACGAGCAGCCGATCGAGCGAGCGGACCGTCGACAGCCGGTGTGCGATGACGAGTGTGGTTCGGCCCACCATCAACCGATCCACCGCTTGTTGAATGAGCACCTCGGATTCCGAATCGAGGCTCGATGTGGCCTCGTCCAGAATAAGGATCGGCGCGTTCGCGAGGAAGGCGCGCGCGATCGCCACGCGCTGGCGCTCGCCGCCGGAGAGCTTCAAACCCCTTTCGCCGACCAATGTCCCATAGCCCTTCGGCAGGGGCGCGATGAATTCGTGGGCACTTGCCAGTCGTGCCGCTTGCTCGATCTCGGCCTGGCTCGCGCCAGGCCGTCCATAGGCGATGTTCTCGGCAAGCGACCTGTGAAACAGGATCGGCTCCTGCTGCACGATCGCGATCTGCGAACGAAGGGACTCTTGGGTCACCTCGGAGACGTCCTGACCGTCTATCAGGATCCGGCCGCCGCTCAGGTCGTAGAGTCTCTGGATCAGCTTCACGAATGTTGTCTTGCCGGAACCGGAGGGTCCAACCAACCCAACCCTTTCGCCAGCTTCAATCGACAGCGAACATTCGCTATAGAGCGGCAGGGGATGGTTGGCGTAGCGGAAGTGGACGTTCTCGAAATCGATACGGCCCTTCGTGATCCGGATCGGCTTGGCCTCTGGACGATCGGCAACATCCACGTGCTGATTGTGGATGGCCACCAGTTCTTCCATATCATTAACCGAGTGCTGCACGTTGCGGACATGCATGCCGGCATCACGCAGATAGCCCTGCAGGACGATGAAGGACGTGAGAACATATGCTATCTCGCCCGGCGTTGCCTGTCCATGCGACCACAGAAGCAGGGCATATCCGACCACCGCCACCCTGAGCGCAACCAAAGTTACGCCTTGGGTTGAGCCGATGATCGTTCCGCGCACCCAGCTCCGGCGCGCGCGGTGCCGCCATTTCGTCATGATATTTGCAAGCCGCTCGTCTTCGCGAACCTCTGCGCCGAAGCCCTTGACCACAGCGTTGCAACTGACCGCGTCCGCAAGCGCGCCGCTGAGCCTTGTGTCCCATCGGTTGGCAAGGCTCGCCGCTGGCGCGACATAGCCGAGCGACAGCGAAATCGAAAACGCAAGGTAGACGAGAGAGCCGCAAGCAAAGATCACGCCCATGACCGGCCAGTGCCAGCCGAGCAGCACCGTCGAGCCGATCAAGATGACAAACGACGGGAGCAGCGTGACGAGTATCGTGCTGTTGAGGAGGTCGAGCGCCCACATGCCGCGCGTTATCTTGCGCACTGTCGAGCCGGCGAAGCTGTTTGCATGCCAGTCTGTCGAAAAGCGCTGCACATGATGGAACGCTTCGGTCGCGACGTCGGAAATCATTTTCAACACCAGGTCGCTCAGGCCAATGAAGGCGACGTGGCGCATGGCAATGCCACCGAGTGCCAATGCAATCGGTACAGAGAATGCTGCAACAGCTGAATCCGAAGCTGGTGCTGCCGCATTAGCAGCACGAGAAACAGCGTCGATGAGTCGGCCAGAATAGAGCGGCATCAACACGTCAGCCAGCGTGGAGGCGAGCATCGCGGTCATTATGATCGCGAGCCGGGCCGGCTGCCTGTTCCAGAGGCGAACAGTGAAGGCGAAAACTTCGCGACAAGTGGCGCCGCGCCCATGGACGGGGAAACGTTTCATAGTTTCCAAGCGGGCGCATCAACACGCTCCGTCCCAAAGACGTTAAAAGACAAAACTGGAATCTCGACCTCCCCCATAACAGCATCAATTTTGGCGGGCAGCTCCTGCCGCCTCACGATGGTGAGGTTCAAAAGTCGTGCCAACCGAGCGGGAACAGCCGAAGGGCAAATTCAGCAGGTTACCGAGCCTGGAGAAAGTCAGCCGCGATCCAGTCGAATACTATTGCTTCGGCTGCCCAACTCGGGAGATTGGAAAAGAGGGTCGATGTATCGATTGAATTCTAAATTGTTCCTGCCTCGATCAAATAAGTACAGGCAATGCAGCTCTCTCAGGCCCGAGACTTAGGTGCTGATTTCAAAAGCGCGCCGCGAATACTTTCCTGCCCATATTCCGTCAATCGAATGCTCGACTGTCGGATTGTGCGCTCCCCGACACAGTGCTGTTCGGTTCGCCTCCTGGGTACCTCCCCAGTCGATTGACAACCTGAAGAAGAAGCTTCGCTCGCAAGCTGGCACGACTCTTGAAGGTACTCCAGGTGGCGGAAGGAACTCCGGCTCGGTCCCGTTGACTTCGCATGTTGCGAGGCTGGGCTGGAGCAAACTTTGCACCAATGAGAACGCAATGAAGGAGGCATCATGGAACTCCCGCGGATTGCGGTCGAGTTAGACCTATTCCTCGAGATGACTGATGATATCGCTCAATCCGAACAGTTGTTCGAACGGATGTCTGCGTTTGCGCTGAAGTTCGATTGCCCGTGGATTGCCTATGGCCCGCTCGCATCAAAACAGGGGGTTTTCAAGCCGAACCGAGAGGGTTCTGTGGTGATGTGGAATTATCCTGCTGAATGGCAGGAGCGCTACTCGAGAATGGGCTATGCCAAAATAGACCCACTCATCAAGAAAGGTCGAAAGGAGGCGGGGCCCTTTCGATGGAGCGAGGTGTATACCGATGAAAGCATAACTGAAGATGGACGCCGCGTCTTGGACGAAGCAGCAACATTCGGCTTGAGGTCAGGCGTTACCGTCCCATTACATGGCCCTGGTGACAGCTTTAGGTTTGTGAGTTTTTGCTCAATCCTCGGACTGCGAATTGCAGAATAGAACGATCACCTACCTGCAAATGGCCGCGCTGCGGTTTCATCTGATGGTTACGAGGTTCAACACTACGACTGCGTCGGAACAAATTCATAACCTCTCTCCGAGAGAAATACAGTGCATTGATTGGGTGTCGAAAGGAAAATCGTCATGGGAAATAGGAACTATTTTAGGCAGATCACGAAATACGATAGATTTCCATTTAAAAAATGTAATGCGGAAGTTGGATGCGACCAGCAGAACGGTAGCTGTTGTAAAAGCTTTGAAACTTGGGATTATCGAACCGCCGTAGGTGCGCAGCTAGTTCTCCGCCCGTAGTAGCGCGCGTGATAGCCGAGACGCTCCGGCGTGCGCTCGCTCTTCGAAGCATCCAGCGCCTCGTCCATCTCGGCCTCGAGCACCTCCTGCATCACGGCGCGAATCACCTCGTGCAATCCATCCGGGTTCGAAAGCAAAATGTCGTTGACGCTGCTATGGCGGATTTATCTTCAGGCTTGGTCCTGGTGGCGATGCTGAGTTCGCTTCGCTGAGATTGGGCGGTCATGACAGGGTGGTGTTCAATGTCACCGATTCCTGGAAGAAACTACCATCCGTATTAAGCGACTGACGATGAGTGATGTGTGTCCAAAATCTGACAGCCGTCAGAAAACATGTCGGGTTCAATACAGCGGAGCGTCTTAGCCCTGTCGGGCTTTTCGAAGCCTATCTCGCAGTAACTGCGCGCCAGGCGCACTAGCTCGGCCTTTGCTGGTCGATGTGCGGCAATATAGTGTGAGGGCTGACCCGCATGAGAACACGGAACTCGCTCGATGAAGGATGATCGACGGCATCCAGAAAGCTTCTCTCCGGCGGGTTCGAGGGTGCTGCGCGCGCATCTCGGCGACGGGCCAGCGACCAACGGTTGAGGCTACATCTCCGGAGCGAGTGATGCCTCGAAAGATGCAATGCTGTCTCTGGTCCGACGCGCCGGAAGTTTGTGAAGGGTCGGCCCGGCAAATCGGTGAACCGGGCGGCTTAGGCTGCCAAAAAGGGTAGATGGCTGCGTTGCCTCGGTAGATCAGCAGGCGGTATCAGAAAGCCAAAGGCACACGCACACCATCGTGGCGCTTCGCAGGAAGTAGATGGGAGTAATCACCAGTGATTTTACCGGAACTTCGCTCAGCAAACACAGCCGGCAGGGTTTTGGAGATAACGACGACCACGGGATGCGTCGTAGGATGTTCATATTGTCCCCAGGACAAGTTCGCGGTCCGGCAAAGAAAAGTGTCTCATGCGAGTCATCTGGATCTTGAAGATTTCAAGCGGTGTCTGGCCCGCGTACCGACTTCCGTCGACATTGGTTTTGCGGGATACTCCGAACCTTGGCTCAATCCGGACTGTACCGAAATGGTGGAGCACGCCTTCGCCAAAGGCCATGGCATCAGGATTTTTACGACGCTGGTGGGAATGAACGGGCAGGACCTGCAGCGATTGCAAGCCTTGCGCTTGGGCGTATTCGTGGTCCATGTTTTCGATGACGGCACCTACATGAACAGCCGCCTGGTCGGAGACAAGTATCGCGATCTGGTTCGTCAACTCGTCGACGCGGACATCCCCTTGATCCGATTCGTGGCCTTGGGCGAGCCCCACCCAGATATAGCCGACATTATTCCTACCGAAGCCCTGATAAAAGCGCGGCCGGTGAGCAGTAGGGGTGGAAGCGTCGACCCTAAGATCGTTGCACCACGTCAGCCAGTGGTCGGAGCCCTAACCTGCGTGGACGCACGACAGTATCGGAATGTTCTTCTTCCAAACGGCGACGTTACCCTGTGCTCTATGGATTTTGAACGGCGTCACGTATTGGGCAACCTTCTATATGAGGGTTACTCCGCTCTGTTTGAAAAACCAGTTTTTCGCGAAATCGTCGACCGCATGAATGGAGCGGATGGTTTTCTGCTTTGCAGGATGTGTGAATTCGCCGACCCAAACGACCGGACCTGAGTGGATGCCGGCCGAGAGGGCGTGCCGGCAGTGCGGATGGCCCCACGACACATGCACCTGCCCGCGACGCCATCGCATTTCGCGTGACGCCAGCATGATTCCGTAGGCGCGGCAGTGGACCCCGAGGCATTTCGGAGACGAGCTCATCGAAAGGTCTTCGCCTTCCAACCGAGCTTGTCGGCCTGCCTGGCTTGGGGTAACGCCGATCACAGGTCAACCTCGGTCGGACGGAAATAGCGTTCGTCGATCCCGATCAGCGCTTGGTTGCTTACTCACGGCCCACCTCGTCAACGCCTTTACCCTCCCAGACTATCTCCTTTTCGACTCGCCTGAAGGCAGCAGCCCCAGCTGCGGCCGGGGATGGTTGCCGTCGCGGTGTCGGGCGAATTGAGAAACTGACCCCCTGACGAAATGAAGAACTGACCCCCTCGGTTATGAGAGGAGGCATGAATGACGATTGGGATTTCGGCGATTCCTGCATTGTCGAGAACGATGCAGGGAGAGGAGATGCTTCAGCCTGAAGAGGTGGCAGCGATGCTGCGGCTGCATGAGCTTGGCTGGGGAGCGAAGCGGCTGGCGAAGGAATTCGGGTGCGCGCGCAACACGGTGCGTCGGTATCTGCGCGAAGGCGGGACTGTTCCGTTTCGCAAGCCTGTGCGGCGGAGCGCGTTTGACGGGCTAGACGATTGGCTGCGGGAGCGCTTCTTCCGCCATGGTGGCAACGCCGATGTGGTGCGCCAGGAACTGGAGAGCGAACATGGGATCGTCATAGGGCTTCGGTCGGTGGAGCTTCGGGTGCAGGGTTGGCGTCGGGAGTTGAGGGTGCAGAAGCGCGCAACGGTTCGGTTTGAGACGGCGCCGGGACATCAGATGCAGATCGACTTTGGCGACACGCGGGCGTGGATCGGCGGCGAGCGTGTTCGGGTGCACCTGTTTGTGGCAACGCTGGGTTACTCGCGTCGGCTGCATATCCGTCCCTCGCTTCGGGAGCGCCAGGCGGACTGGTTGGAGGGGATGGAAGGAGCCTTCCTTCGCTTCGGCGGGGTTCCAACGGAAGTGCTGTTCGATAATCCGAAGGCGCTGGTCGAACATCACGATGCGGCGACGCGGGAGGTGCGCTTCAATGTGCGGCTGCACGCCTTTGCCCGCTACTGGGGATTTACGCCACGGGCTTGTGCGCCCTACCGGGCGCGTACGAAGGGAAAGGACGAACGCGGGGTCGGCTACGTCAAGCACAATGCGATTGTCGGCCGCCGGTTCGAGAACTGGGCGGCGTTCGAGGCGCATCTGGAACGGTGGACGCGCGAGATTGCCGATCAGCGTGTGCATGGCACGACCGGGGTGGCTCCTGCGGAGCGCTTTGCCGAAGAAGCCATGGCGCTTCGCCCTCTGGGCGGACGGGCGCCGTTCGGGCAACTGCGGGATCTCGTGCGCAAGGTCCAGGCAGACTGCGCAATCGACCTGGACACGAACAGTTACTCGGTTCCCTGGCGGCTGATCGGGGAGAGCGTCCAGGTCGTGGTGCTGGGCGGCCGCGTTATCGTGCGTCATGCGGGCGAGGTGGTGGCGGATCATGCGTTGTGCCGCGGACGTCGCCAACGGATTGTCGAGCGCGCGCATCTTGCCGGCGTGGTCGGCGCTGCTGCGCCGGTGCGATCGGCGCCGGTGGATATCGTTGCGCCTTCCGCTCTGTTGCGGCCGCTGGCGGAATATGAGGCACTGGTGGGAGGCAGCTGGTGATGACGACGGTCGATCACGAGATGCTGGTTGGCTCAGCTCGACCGGCTGAAGCTGACCGCGATCCGGGACCAGCTCGATACGCTGCTGGACGAAGCGGCGCGTTCGCAGATGATCTTGCGCGAGGCTTTGGCCTTCCTGGTGACCCACGAGATCGCGCGGCGCGACGAGCGGCGCATCTCTATGGAAGGCAAGATCGCGCGGTTCCCGTTTGTGCGCGAACTCGATGGCTTCGACTTCGACGCGCAGCCGTCGCTGGATCAGCGCCAAATCCGGGAGCTGGCGACCTGCCGCTGGATTGCCCATGGCGACACGGTCCTGTTCCTTGGACCTCCGGGTACGGGCAAAACACATCTGGCGGTGGCTCTCGGGCGCGAGGCGATCCGGCAGAACCATAGCGTCCAGTTCGTCACGGCGGCCACGCCGTGGCGATGCTGGCCAAGGCCAATGACGACGGTTCACTCGAAAAGCAACTGACGACCCTGTCGCGGCCGAAACTGCTGATCATCGACGAGCTCGGCTATCTCCCGTTCGAAGCCAATGCCGCACATCTGTTCTTCCAGCTGGTGTCGCAGCGTTATGAGCGGGGATCGATCCTGATCACCTCCAACCGCTCGGTGGGCGAATGGGGCAGCGTGTTTGGCGATCCCGTGGTGGCAACGGCGATCCTTGATCGCCTGCTTCATCATTCGACAGTGATAACGATCCGTGGCGACAGCTACCGGCTTCGCGAAAAGCGTCGTTCCGGCCTATTGCAGAAGGCCGGAACGACGCTCGGTACCAACGAAACCGCAAAACAATGAGGGGGTCAAATCTTCAGTTCGCCCAGCGGGTCAAATCCTCACTTCGCTTGACACGCGGTAGTGGACGTTCTCGAAACCGATGCGGCCCTTCGCCAGCGCGTCTCCCGGTTGCTTCCGCCTGGCTTACGAACGGGCTTTCCGTCAAGGGCGCCCGCGGCGGCCCGCCCTCTTGACCCGGCGGCTCGGGGGCCAATCATCTCGCGAAAGAGATCGGAATCCGCAGTCTTCTCCAAGAGAGCGCGGCTTTCGCTGTGTCATCGGTCATCAAATAGTTTCTTGAATCAGGTTGGTGTCCGCAGCCCGAGGTTGAACGGCGAATATTGATGACCGCCGCGAAGCCGCTGGCTCGCTACGGCGCTATTGAGGAGCGCGCTCGCGAGCGGCTTCTCGCTACCGCCGAGCTACACAACCTCTGGCGACGCGACCCCGCTGATCTCCTGGGACTCATCCATTGTCCGGAGGCGCTATGGGTAGCGATGGGTGGGTACGTCAACTACCTGATGCCATAGTATCCATGCTTTCGCGGAAGCTTTAGAAGCCATCTTATTGCAGCACATTCTCCGAAGGCGCCTGAATGGAGGGCAACGCAACCTAATAATAGTCGATGAGGATCCCAGCAACAAATCTGCCTCCGGCATTCCGCTTCAATGTTAAGCGACGAACATCTGCCGCAAACCACTAGCCATTAAACAGCTCTCTTTTTTGAACGTCTATGTGCAGAGGACTTAATATGGACACCGACACTTTCACGGCTCATGAATCTAACGTTCGTCGTTATTGCCGGGCGTTCCCCACCGTCTTTACGAAGGCCCTTGGGGCGACGATCTGGGACGAGACGGGTAAGCCCTTTATCGATTTCCTGGTGGGTTCCGGCGCACTCAACTACGGGCACAACAATCCGGATATTATGGCGCCAGCGATTGAATATCTCGTCGGGGAGAACATTCTTCTGTCGCTTGATATGCATACGGCGGCAAAGCGCGACTTCATTGAAGGGTTCGTCGATTGGATCCTGAAACCCAGAGGCCTTTCGTACAAGATTCAGTTTCCTGGGCCGACCGGCACGAACGCCAACGAAGCGGCGCTCGCGCTGGCGCGAAAATACACGGGCCGCTCGAGCGTCATGGCCTTTACGAATGCGTTCCACGGCATGTCGCTCGGCTCTCTAGCGGTGTCGGGCTCGGCCTCAACCAGGGAACTGGGAGGCGTTGCTCGCCACGATGTGATCCGTGTTCCCTATGACGGTTATCCGAACCAAGCATTCGATTCCGCCAGTTACATCGACAGCGTTTTGAGCGACCCGGGGAGCGGCATAGAAAAGCCTGCCGCAATCATTCTGGAGACCATCCAGGCAGAAGGCGGCATGAACGCCGCATCCGCAGCTTGGCTCACGGAAATTCAGCGCATTTGCCGTACTCACGGCATTGTTTTTATCGTCGACGATATTCAGGCGGGTGCGGGCCGAACTGGCGATTTCTTCTCATTCGAGTCCGCGAAAATCGAACCGGATATTGTGTGTCTTTCCAAGTCACTAAGCGGTTCAGGTAGTCCGCTGTCCATCGTTCTGATTCGACCCGACTTGGACATATGGAAGCCCGGAGAACATAGCGGGACCTTCAGAGGCAACAATTTCGCCTTCGTGACGGCAGGAGCCATGTGCAAGATGTGGTCGGATAGGAAATTTACTGCAGGTGTCGAGCGGACAGCCGTCAGGCTGCAAACGCACCTCGATCGCCTGGTTGCGAAACTTCCAAGATACATCGAACAGAAGCGCGGCCGCGGTCTGATGGCCGGCCTGAAATGCCGTTCACCGGCAGTTGTCGGCCGCGTGCACGATGTCGCATTCGAAAATGGCCTTCTTATCGAATCCTCGGGGCCAAATCGCGACGTTATCAAAGTCCTCCCACCGATAACCATCACCGATGCCGAACTCGATCGTGGCATCACCATACTTGAACACGCACTACAGGAGCAAGACAATGTCTAGTCAGATATCTCAAGTGCCAGCCATCTCGCCGGTTTCGATCAAAGAACGGACCGGATCGATCAACACGTCGGAGATCATCTCGGTCCTGAAAGGTGAGCTCACCGCTCTGCACATCAAGCAAGCTTTCAGCACCGAAGTAGCCGAGGAGATCACTACGAACTTTATTGGAAGCTCCGGTCTCAGAGAGCGTAAAGATGGTGTGCCCGGACAATATGTCGGCGCATCTCACTACAGAAAGGATGCAGCCACCTATTTCGCAGACGCCGAAAACGCGCGGCCGTACGTCGATGCCCTTTTTAAGAATTTGGTTGACCCGGTTCGAGCAGTATTCGGGGCGTTGAAGCGAGAGCTTCACAACCAGGGAATCGAATTGCGGCTAGCCCGTTCCGAACACGGCCAGGCCAATGTTTGTCGCGGCCTCAGTTGGTCGGGCACAGGCACCTTTTCCTTGGATCCCCACGACGACGTCGCTCAAGTCTTACGTGCTGGCGATGATTACGAGCTTTCTGCGGTGGCGCACAATACGGTCGCAGCGCTCAACCTCTATCCCAGCATGCCTGAGCAAGGCGGCAATCTGAAGCTCTGGAGCCACAAGCCGACGGTTGCGGACCGGATATCGCAAGGTGTGGAGACCACTGGATATCCCTATTCGGCAGCCTATCTGGAGGCCGTCCCTTACCGCGAGTTCGAGCTCAAAACTGGGGATATCGCCCTAATCGATGGCGGCTTCGTTCACGGGGTTACCGGTCAATCAGGCGACGGAAAGCGTCGCCTGGTGCTGAATTGCTTTTTCGGATTTGCCCGGCCTGACCTTGTTCTCTGGTGGACCTGAAGTTGGACGTCGCACCGTAGACCTTGATCAGCATGGTCGACGAGGCACATCTCGACGAATTGCGCCAGCTGCGGCTGGTGCGGGCGCTGGCGGTGGGCATCCAAGAGAACCGGCTTGAAGCGATCCGTCTGCGCGAGCTCACGAAGGAGAGCCTGAGGGCATTGGCCGCCTGAGCACCGCCCGTGTGTCCGCCGCTCCGCTAGACGGCGGCTGCGCGGCGGACACTCAACGTCACCACTGAATGCCACGCCATTTTAGCAGAACTTGACGCACACAACTCACCAGGCGACGCCGCATCGCAGACTGCAGGGCGCTCCAGATGGTTGAGCCGGAATCTTCTCGTCCATCACGCGCGCCACCTCCTGTTGACCGGTGCGCGAGGCTGCTCTCAGATTTTGCAGCCGCCGATGGGCCGAGGACTCCACGACATAACGCTCGTCTACGCCAACCTCGCCGAGGTTCCGGCGCACTCTCAGCTTTGCCGCATCAGGAGCGTCTCTTCGGCCAGCGCCTGCCATGGTGGCATCTGCGCGGTCTTCGCATCGTACGGTTTGAGATCGAACTGATATGGTGTGCGCTGGCGCAGCATGAACCCCTCCGATGGCGCGTGGTCGGCCCTGGTGCTGTGCCCCGAACTATTCGGCCGTTCCGTCCTGCAGCAAGTCACCAAGACCCCAAAGTACTGGCGTAGTTGCGCCACGCGATTCAGACCGCGCCCGCAGCGGAAAACCTCCCGGTCAGCCTTCTCGATCACCTCATGAATGTGAACACAACCCCGGCCCGAGGATGCGATGGACGAAAACTCGCGTTCCGCAGGTCCGTGGGCGTTGTGTCATCGTGTTGTTCACACTGCGAGGCCGCATTCGTGGGTCGACTATGAGACCCGGCAGCCATAACGGGATTATTGGCGCAATCCGGGCTCAGCGGCCTTACATTACAGAAAAGACCGAGACTCTAATCGTCGCCTGACGACACTTCGGCGGCGCTCACCGCTTCCTCTAGTTCGATGATCCCGAGGCTTACCGCCTTCATAGCAGCGACCGTTCTGCTGCCCGTGTCCAATTTCCGCATTACGTTTTTTATGTGAAAATTCACAGTGTTTTCGGACCTGTTAAGTATTCGTCCTATCTCCCACGACGATTTCCCTCTGGCTGCCCAGAGTATGCACTCTATTTCCCTTGCGGAAAGGACGGGCACTTCTTCGAGTTGGGGGCGTTCCATAATCCCTTCTCCGCAACCGTTTGCACCGAATATTGCGAGCGGCGCACAAAGCTGCGGCTAAGGCTCGGCGCGCCGTCCTTGGCAGGTCGGCATTAAAGCTTTAGCACGGAGTTTCCCCTCGGTGAATTATCGGAACGTAAAATTATATTGATCTTTATATTGCGCAACTTCAAAATGGTGAAACATCTTATATTCTGGATAGTTGTGAATGGGATTACCGAAAGTCTGTCCGACGCAGTTGACAAGGTGGGCTTGGCTCTGGCCAACCCGACGGGAGGACGAACATCTCCCGGGCAATCCTTTCGACTTGCATTGGAAAATCAACCTCACTTCCGGTCCTCGTCGCTTGAATCGGCGGTCCTCGCGGTCGCGTGTATGTCGCGTCCGAGGCCTTCTTGGAACCTGCCGGATGCCACATGCCAAGGGACAACGCGGTGTCGACCGGCAGCTAACGCAGGGCCAACAGTGTTGCCGGAATGGCGGCAGCTCAAACGGTTAGCGTAGCGAGAGTGTCACATAGTGCCACCGAAACTATCGCCAACCCGAGCCCACTCCAGAGAGTTTGAAACTTGGTCGTTGATAGTCGCTCAAGCGTAAGCGCTGTTCCGGTGGCACCTTTCGCTCGTGGTCGTGAGGAACGATGTTCGGAGCCTTTGAGGGCTTCGACACATGACGATTTCAGAGCTTACACTTAAATCCAACGATCCTGAGCCCGCGCG
>NZ_SRTV01000260.1:0-297 GCF_004792025.1 Mesorhizobium sp. M8A.F.Ca.ET.181.01.1.1
GTCACGCGTCAGCCACACCCAGCCGGTGCCGAACACGGTGTCCGAGACATCGACGGCGCGTTTGACGAAGCCGTCATAACCGCCAAAGGCCTTGTCGATTGAGGCGGCGAGATCGCCCTGCGGCCGGTTGGGGCCGCCCGGAACGAACTGATCCCAATAGGCAACGTGGTTCCAGGCCTGGGCCGCATTGTTGAAGATCTTGACGTCCGCAGCCTCCTTCGACCGGGCGGCTTCGACGACGATGCGATCGAGCTCCATATCGGCATAACGGGTGCCGGCGGCCATCGTATTGAGCTT
>NZ_SRTV01000261.1:0-297 GCF_004792025.1 Mesorhizobium sp. M8A.F.Ca.ET.181.01.1.1
GTGAAACCAATCATGGCCACCACCATGAACAGCGCGCCGCGAAGATTTGGAGAAAGACGCAAAGGCGTTACCGGGTTGTGCTTTTGCATCAAGCCTGTAGCAGCCGGTCATAAGACAGCAACGTCAAAAGGCTGGGCCACAGCCTTTCGCGTGGCTTAGCGATGTCTGGTGTGCCAGGACAGCAGAACTTAGTTCGGCGTCAGCGTTTCGGTGCAATTGCCTTCCTTGCCGGCGATCGTCCACAGGCCGTGCAGCGAGCCGTCCTCCTGTACCTTATAGACGACAAGGCCAACCGCC
>NZ_SRTV01000262.1:0-296 GCF_004792025.1 Mesorhizobium sp. M8A.F.Ca.ET.181.01.1.1
CAGCATCGAAGCATCGAGCCTGCGTGCCGGCGCGGAAGGCGGCCTGCTCACGCCCGGGCTTACCAATGGCGCGCTACTCGCGGTCGTGCTGGCGGGCGCGTGGAATCATCTGCTGCCCGGCGTGCCGGCGGGCGCGGCTGCAATCATCGGTGCCGGAGCGTTCCTGGCTGCTTCGATGCAGATGCCGCTCACCGCGGTGGTGCTGATCGTCGAGTTCACGCACGCGAATCACGATTTACTGTTCCCATTGATGCTGGCAGTCGGCGGCTCGGTGGCCATGTATCACGGCATTCCGC
>NZ_SRTV01000263.1:0-296 GCF_004792025.1 Mesorhizobium sp. M8A.F.Ca.ET.181.01.1.1
CGGAAACTTGGTTGCTGCGCGGATCTCGCCAGCGAAGTCGAGATGAGGCGAGTTGGCCATACCCTGAATCGGGATCACATCGGTGAGACCCGGGTCAGTGTCGATGTGGCCGCGGATCACGTTGAGGTAGTCGATAAGTCCGCTTTCCGTGAGACGTCTGGAGATTTCAAGGCCCTCCAACTTACCAGTGCCGCCGGGGAGACATTCATCCGCGGTATATCGCACGCCCAGGATGAAGTCCTCGCCGACCCGTGACCGGATCGCCTTCAAGACATCCATGCAAAAGCGCATGCGGT
>NZ_SRTV01000264.1:0-295 GCF_004792025.1 Mesorhizobium sp. M8A.F.Ca.ET.181.01.1.1
ATCGAGTCAGGCAGTGAAGGTGCATTGCCGAAGTGCCTCGCCGCGCTGAGCGCCCATACCACGGACATTCCTTATTCGGTGTCGGTCGTGGGCAGGGGCAATCCGGCGCTTGCCACGCAATTTGGAGTTGGCTTTCTCGGAGATGCCGGCACGCCTGATTCGCTTGCAGCATTGCGCAACAGCATTGACCGCTTGAGCGGTGAATTTGTCGTGCTGGTGTCGGACCGGCTTATCCCCCACCCGGGGTGGCTTGCCGCGATCGATGAAGGCTTCGCGCGCTTCCCCGATGCAGCAG
>NZ_SRTV01000265.1:0-295 GCF_004792025.1 Mesorhizobium sp. M8A.F.Ca.ET.181.01.1.1
TCCAGCTCGAAAAGCTCGGTGACGTGCAGATCGTTTTTACTGAAGTCACGCTGGCCGATCATCGGCGGGAAGACTTCATCAAGTTCGTGAATGCGATTCGCGACGTGGACGAAATCGTCGAGTGTCACCTTGCGAGCGGCGGCTACGACTACCTGCTGAAGTTCGTCACGCGCAGCGTGAGTCACTACCAGAGCATTATTGAAGGCTTGCTGGAACGCGACATTGGCATTGAGAAGTACTTCAGCTACGTGATCATCAAGTCGCCGTTCGTCAAAAGCCACTATCCGCTAGATCG
>NZ_SRTV01000266.1:0-295 GCF_004792025.1 Mesorhizobium sp. M8A.F.Ca.ET.181.01.1.1
GGCCTGCAAAAGTGTCTTGCGCTTGCCGCCGCCCGAAGAGGCCGGACCGGCACCGGCACTGGAAGCAACTTGAATGGAAGAGGAACTGACGCGCTTCTTGTAATCGGCAGGCGCCTGCTCATAACCGGGAAGCGGCTTGCCATCGGAAGGAAGATGCAGCGTATTGCCATTCGGGAAGATGCGGACGAGTTCCTGGCGGCTCATGCGCGGCCAGGCACGAACGCCGCCGACATCCATATGCACGAAAGGAGATCCCGATGTCGGATAGAAACCGACGCCGCCGATCTGCATCTGC
>NZ_SRTV01000267.1:0-295 GCF_004792025.1 Mesorhizobium sp. M8A.F.Ca.ET.181.01.1.1
CTGTACCTGCATTCGTCCATCGTGCAGACCCGCGCCTACCCGCGTACGGATGAAGGTCGCCGCAGCGCGCTGCGCTGGGCGGTGACCGACAGCACGATTGCGCTGACCCTGGCATTGTTCATCAACGCCAGCATCCTGATCCTGGCCGCGGCCGTGCTCGGCGGCTGGCTGCTGCTGCGGTCGGAGCCGGCCATTGCCTTCGCCGAACGTGACTGGGTGGTGCTTGGCGATGTCGACAACCTCACCGGCGATCCGATCTTCGATGACTCGATGCGGCACGCGATCCGGATCGCGC
>NZ_SRTV01000268.1:0-294 GCF_004792025.1 Mesorhizobium sp. M8A.F.Ca.ET.181.01.1.1
GGACACCGATAGCCGTCCCGATCCGGTTCATGGACGAAGGCGCTCTTCCTCATCTTGCCGGGCCTTGGCGGGCTCGGGTTGCGATAGCCGATGACGCCCCGGATGTTCCTGTCCTCCAGCCCCTTGGCGATGCCTGGCGTGGCATAGCCGGCATCCAGCCCCGCCGCCGCCACAACGAAGCCGAAGCGCTCCACCTGGCGGTCGAGCCGGCCAAGATAGACGATCGAGTCATGCATGTTGGCCGGCGTGGCGAAGGTATCGGTGATGATGCCGCAACGACTGTCCACCGTGCGG
>NZ_SRTV01000269.1:0-294 GCF_004792025.1 Mesorhizobium sp. M8A.F.Ca.ET.181.01.1.1
CGGCACGCGCCGTGCGCCGCCGCGTGTATCGAACCGCCAACATTCTGTCGATGACACCGTCCAACGCGCCTTCCTTCGCTTCATCCACTGTGCAGCAGCGCCCCGCGCCGCTCGCTTTCGGCGATCTGCAAGGTTGCCGCACGCCGTTCCAGCGCCTCTTGGCGAAGGCCGCGCCGCCGGCCGACGCGCCGCTGTGGTTCGCGGGCGACCTGATCAACCGCGGCACCGAATCGCTTGCCACGCTGCGCGACATCATCGCGCTCGGCGAGCGTGCGGTGCCGGTACTGGGCAATC
>NZ_SRTV01000026.1:0-10782 GCF_004792025.1 Mesorhizobium sp. M8A.F.Ca.ET.181.01.1.1
AACAAACCGTAGCCGCTCGTCCATGATCCCAGTTTCTCGCCAAACCATCGCCGGTCCTCCCGGCGGACAAGAAAACTGTCACCCATGCTATCGGTCCATTCTGTTACCTATCTATCCGGTTCGGACACCGGCATCCTCTCCCCGTATAGTGACGGGGAGAGGGCGCTGTCATCGGCGATTTCGCCAACGACAACGATTGCAAGAAGGTCGCCGTCGCTGCGGCCATCTCCCTTCTCCCCGTCCCTATACGGGGGAGAAGTGCCCGGCAGGGCGATGAGGGGCAGCACTAACTTCAACGAATGGATTGCCTCCGGCAACGAGCCTAGCTCCTCCCATAAAACGCATTCGGGACATGCACGGGCCAACGCCAGGGCAGCACGGCGACCATGTCGAAGCGCATCGACAGCCTGCCATAGTCCGGCTGGTGCGACAGCCAGATGTCGGCCGCGCCCTCGATGCGGCGCTCCGATTCGTGGCCGATCGCCTCCATGGCCTCGATCAGCGTGCGGCGCGCCTTGACCTCGACGAACAGCACCAGATCGCCGCGCCGGGCGATCAGGTCGATCTCGCCGAAGCGGGTGCGATGGCGGCGCGCCAGGATCCGGTAGCCTTTCAGCATCAGCGCTACAGCCGCCAGCCATTCGCCGCGATGGCCGCGCCGGTAGGCCTTTTGACGGCTGGCGCTCGGGCGTTCAGCCATCGCGGCCTTCTCTAAGTTCAAGCAGCCGCCGGTAGAGCGCCTGCTTCTGGCCGCCGGTCATTTTCGCCGCTTCCGCCGCCGCCTTGGAGGCCGGCATCTCCGCCGCCAGCGACAAAAGCAGGCGGTCGATGTCTTCCGGTTCGTCGGCCTTGGCCTCGGCGGGACCGATGCAGACGACGATCTCGCCCTTCGGCGTGTCCGCCGCCGCGTAATGATCGGCAAGCGCCCGCAGCGTGCCGGTGCGGATTTCCTCGAATGTCTTGGTCAGTTCCCGGCCGATGGCGGCTTTGCGCTCGCCGCCCAGCGCCTCGACCATGGCGCCGAGCGATTCGGCCAGCCGGCGCGGTGATTCGAAGAATATCAGCGTCGCCGGTACCGCCCTCAGCGCCTCCAGCCGCGACAGCCTCTGACCAACCTTGACCGGCAAAAAGCCGGCGAACAGGAAGGCGTCGGACGGCAGGCCCGACGCCGTCAGCGCGGCAAGCGGCGCCGACGGGCCGGGAATCGGTACGACGCGAATGCCCTGGTCGAGCGCCTCGCCGACCAGCCGGTAGCCGGGATCGGAAACCAGCGGCGTGCCGGCATCGGAAATCAGCGCCACGCTCTGTCCTGCCGCAAGTGCCGCGATCAACTTCGGCCCCGCCTCGCCGGCATTGTGCTCGTGATAGGCCGTGGTGCGTCGGCGGATGCCGTAGCGGTCGAGCAGCACCCGCGACACGCGCGTGTCCTCGCAGGCGACGATGTCGGCGGCGGCCAGCGTCTCCAGCGCGCGCAGCGTGATGTCGGCCAGATTGCCGATCGGCGTCGCCACCAGATAAAGCGCCGGATCGAGCGGGCGGGCCGCGATTTCGGTCTGCCCGACCACATAGCTGCGCTTGCCCGTCTCGCCAGTCACCGATGCCGTCTCCGTTCAAGCCTGTTTGGCCTGCCAAATCCTGTTTGGCCTGCCAAAACTTGTTTGGCCTGCCAAAACTTGTTTGGCATGGCTGGCGCCGGCTTGCAAAACTCACGCCGATGTAAGGTGGCCGCCATTCCTTCGCCACAGTAGGGAACGAAACCGGTTTTGGCAGATTTAGCCCCTGATTCCCTTGGGGAGGACAGGAATGGACAGCCTGACGATTCAGGACGCTTTCGCGCCCTACTATGCCGGTCGCAGCCGGATTGCCGCACGCCAGGACAAGCGGCTGCCAGCCCGGAACGACACCAGCCTGACCAAGCAGGCCGCGAGTGCCTTGCCGACCAATGTCAGGCTTTCCGACAACAAACCCGACACCACGACGGAGCACTGACCGGACGATGCCCAATCGCTTCGATATCTTCATCACCCGTCTTGAAACGAAAAACGCCCGCAACGGCGTACCCCTGCCCTCTTTGGGCGACCAGCACCGTGGCCGCCGCGACAAGGACAACGCAAAGCCAGTCCGGAACGGCGAGGCGCACGCCGAGAAAGAGCGCGGAAAGCACCGCCACAAACACGACGCCTGATCTGATTCAGATCGGCGAGTCGGCCGCCCAAGGTGGCGAACGCTGGGCCAGGCGCTTAGTCCAGATATCGTGAAACGCGTCCCTTCAGAAGCGCTATCAGCTCCGGGTCCATGAATTCGTAGTCGTCCGGGATGTCGAGGCAGATCACCTTGGCCGCCTTCAGACTGGCCTTGAATTTCTTCTGCAGTTTGGTGCGGTGGGTTTTCTCCATGACAAAAATGATGTCAGCCCAGGCGACCAGTTCGTGCGTCAGCGGATTGTCGGCATCGTGATTGGTGCCGGCCGATTCGACCTCGATGTCGCGGCGGGTGGAAAACACCTGCTCGGCGGTCGGGCTGCGCAGCCGGTTCTGGCTGCAGACGAAGAGGAGTTTTTTCAAAGGATTAGCGCGCCAGGTCCGCCACCACGGCGTCGAGCACGATCATGCCGGCGGGCGTGGCGCGCAGCCGCGTGTTGCCGATCGGCGCCACCAGCCCCTCGCCTTGCAGCACCGACAGCCGCGCGCTCGACAGGCCGCGCCCGGAAAACGCTTCGTAGCGGGTGAGGTCGATGCCTTCGGCGAGCCTGAGCCCCATCAGCAGGAATTCGTCGGCCTCTTCGGAGCGAGTCAGGAGCTCGCCGCCGGTTATGCCATGGCCCTTGGCCTCGACCAGGTTGGCCCAGGTTTCCGGCATTCTCTCAGCAATCGTCACCACCCGATGGCCGTTCTCGACGAAGCGGCCATGCGCGCCGGGGCCGACGCCGACATATTCGCCGTAGCGCCAGTAGGTCAGATTGTGCCGGCTCTCGGCGCCTGGCCGCGCGTGGTTGGAAATCTCATAAGCCGGCAAACCATGCGCCGACGTGATCTCCTGCGTCAGCGCATAGAGGTCGGCGGCGTGGTCGTTATCGGGAATGGCGAATTTCTTCGCCGCGTGCAGCGCATGGAAGGGCGTGCCTTCCTCGATGGTCAGCTGGTAGAGCGACAGATGGTCGGCGGCATGGCCGATCGCCTGTTCGAGTTCCGCCTGCCAATCCTCGGGCGTCTGTCCCGGGCGCGCATAGATCAGGTCGAAGGACAGGCGCGGAAAGATTTCGCGCGCGAGCCCGATGGCGTGCAGGGCTTCCTCGACATTGTGCAGCCGGCCGAGGAAGCGCAGATCCTTGTCGTTCAGGGCCTGCACGCCGAGCGAGACGCGGTTGACCCCCGCGATCCGGTAACCACGAAACCGCTCCGCCTCGACCGAGGACGGGTTGGCCTCGAGCGTCACCTCGATACCGTCAGGCACCGTCCAGTTCTTGGCCACCGCGTCCAGAACCCTGGCCACCGTTTCCGGCTTCATCAGCGACGGCGTGCCGCCGCCGAGGAAGATGCTGGTCACTTCGCGCGGTCCGGTGCGCTGGCGCATCGTCGCAAGCTCGGCCTCGAATGCGGCGGCAAAGCGCTCCTGGTCGACCGGCTGGTGGCGGACATGGCTGTTGAAGTCGCAATAGGGGCACTTGGCCGCGCAGAACGGCCAATGCACGTAGACGCCGAAGCCGGGACTGCGGTCGAGCGCCATGGTGGTGCTGGACCCGATCATTCCGAACCAAGCCGAGCGCGCGCGAATTTCTGGAAGGCGCGGGCGCGATGCGACAGCGCCGTCGCCTGGCCTGGCTTCCAGCCGTGCTTTTCCTCCGCATTCATCTCGCCGAAGGTTTTGTCGAAGCCATTGGGCAGGAATACCGGATCGTAGCCGAAGCCGAGTTCGCCGCGCGGCGGCCAGACCAGAGCGCCCTCGGCCTCGCCGCGATAATATTCGGCCTCGCCGTCGGGAAAAGCGAGGCAGATGACGGCGACGAAGCGGCCGGTGCGCCGTTCGGGCGTGGCCGCGCCGACTTCCTGCAGCGCCACTTCGGTGCGCTGCATGGCCATGGCGAAATCGCGCGATCCTTCCGGCGTCTCGGCCCAGTTGGCGGTGTAGACGCCTGGCGCGCCATCGAGCGCGTCGACGCAGAGGCCGGAATCGTCCGACAGCGCCGGCAGGCCGGTCGCCTTCGCGGCCGCGAAGGCCTTGATGTAGGCGTTTTCCTCGAAGGTGGTGCCGGTCTCGTCCGGTTCGGGCAGGCCATACTCCTTGGCCGACTTCGCCTCGAAGCCGAACGGACCCATCAGGTCGGCGAATTCGCGCAGCTTGCCTTCATTGTGGCTGGCGACGACGATCTTCTTGCCATGGAGTGAATGCATCAAAGGCCCCAGATTCTCGGCTCGGCGAATTCGATCGAATTGCCCGAGGGGTCGCGTATATAGATCGAACGGCCACCTTGCGGCCATTCGAATTCGCTTTCGATGGCGATTTTCTTCGCTTGAAGTTGGGCTTTCCAGCCGTCGATTTCAGCGGCGGTTGCGGCAAAGCACAGATGGCCTTCGCCAACCGCGCCGTGCGGCGGTACTTTCAGCTTCGCGTCCGGTGCGGGCGGAATTTTGGTCGCCTCAGCGTTGAAGATGAGCAGAACGCACGGGCCGCAGCGGAAGAAGAGGTGGCGGCCTTCGACCTTGCCGAGGAGGATGAGGCCGAGGATGTCGGTGTAGAAGCGCTCGGCGGCAGGCAGGTCGGTGACGTAGAGGGCCGATTCCAGGATTGCGGAAGGTGTCACGAGGCGCCCCCCTCTGCCCTGCCGGGCATCTCCCCCACGAGGGGGGAGATTGGCTGTATCAGTCGCTTTCGCCACTTTTCAACGTTGAAGGGCAGGCACGGCCAGCCAAACTGCCAATCTCCCCCCTCGTGGGGGAGATGGCCGGCAGGACAGAGGGGGGCGCCCAGGCTCGGCATCAAAATCCTACGCCACCGCCATCTGCTGCAGGCTGACCAACCGGGAAATGCCCTTCTTGGCCAATCCCATCAAGTCCGCGAACTGCGCTTCGGAAAAGGGCTCGCCCTCGGCGGTGCCCTGGATCTCGACGATGCCGCCCTTGCCCGTCATGACGAAATTGGCGTCGGTGCCGGCCGAGGAATCCTCGATATAGTCGAGATCGATGACCGGCTGGCCGTCATGGATGCCGCAGGAAATCGCGGCGACATGATCCTTCAGCACCTTCGAAACGCTGGCCATCTGCCGCGCTTCCATCCAGCGCAGGCAGTCATGGAGCGCCACCCAGCCGCCGGTGATCGAAGCGGTGCGGGTGCCGCCATCGGCCTGGATGACGTCGCAGTCGACGGTGATCTGCTGTTCGCCCAGCGCCTGCAGGTCGACCACGGCGCGCAGGGAACGGCCGATGAGGCGCTGAATTTCCAGCGTGCGGCCGCCTTGCTTGCCGGCGGAAGCCTCGCGACGCATGCGCTCGCCGGTCGAGCGCGGCAGCATGCCGTATTCGGCCGTGACCCAGCCCTTGCCGGAATTGCGCATCCAGCCCGGCACCTTTTCCTCGAGGCTCGCGGTGCACAGGACATGCGTGTCGCCGAATTTCACCAGGCACGAGCCTTCGGCATGCTTGGAGACGCCGCGCTCGAAGGAGATGGCGCGCATTTCGTCGAATTGGCGTTTGGAGGGGCGCATTCAGGCTTCTTTCCAGTCATTTTTCGGAATCGTGGCCGGCTTGTAGCCCCACCAAGCCCATGGCGCAAAGGAAAATGGCCGAGCGATCCGGCACCGGGTGATCTGGCACAGACACCGGGTGATCTGACACAGACACCGGGTTGCGCGCGGGTAACGGAAGTCTATATCCTTGAGCCGGAGGTTTTTTGGCCGCAATGACCAAGGCAGTCGATCCCGCGTCGCGGTCGCCCGCGCTTCAATCGCTCGACATGCGCTCGCGCGACATCTTCCGGCGCATCGTCGATTCCTACCTCAGGGATGGCGAACCCGTGGGCTCGCGCAGCCTGTCGCGCATCCTGCCGTCCTCGCTGTCGCCGGCCACCATCCGCAACGTGATGAGCGACCTCGAGCATCTCGGGCTGATCTACGCGCCGCACATTTCGGCCGGGCGTCTGCCGACGCAGGCCGGCCTGCGCTTCTTCGTCGACGCGTTCATGGAGCTCGGCGACCTCTCCGACGAGGAGCGCCGCACCATCGAGGCGCAGGTGCGGGCCTCCGGCTCGGGCGCGACGCTGGAGCACATGCTGACCGAGGCCAGCCAGATGCTGTCGGGCATGTCGCGCGGCGCCGGCCTGGTGCTGGCCGCCAAGAACGAGGTGGCGCTGAAGCATATCGAATTCATCCAGCTGGAGCCGACCAAGGCGCTGGCCGTGCTGGTGTCGCAGAACGGCGATGTCGAAAACCGCGTCGTCGACCTGCCGGCCGGCATCACGGTCTCGCAACTGCACGAGGCCTCGAATTTCCTCAATGCGCATATTCGCGGCCGCACTTTGGCCGAGGCGCGCACCGAGATCGCCCGCATCAAGGAAGAGACGAGGGCGGCGCTCGACACGCTGTCGCAGGACCTCGTCGAGAAGGGACTGGCGGTGTGGGCGGGCGCCGAAAGCGGCCTGCCGGCGCGGCTCATCGTGCGCGGCCGCGCCAATCTGCTCGAAAACGTCACCGCCCAGGCCGACATCGAATTGCTGCGCCACCTGTTCGAGGACATGGAGACGCAGGACGGGCTGATCCAGCTGCTCGACCTCGCCGAGGAGGGATCGGGCGTGCGCATCTTCATCGGTTCGGAAAACAAGCTGTTTTCGCTGTCGGGCTCATCGCTGGTGGTGGCGCCCTATCGCGACAAGGACGCGCGCGTCGTCGGCGCCCTCGGCGTCATCGGCCCGACCCGGCTCAACTATGCCCGCATCGTGCCGATGGTGGATTACACGGCGCAGCTGATTTCCCGCATGCTGCGCTAAGGTCCTAAAATCGAGACAGGCCGCAAAGGAGAAAAAGAATGGCGCTGGAATCATTCAAGGCCCAGATCAGTCTGCTGCTCGAAGAGATGGTCAACCAGCCGGAGGACCAGCACGAAATTCAGGAACAGCTGCGCGAAAAACTGCGCGAAATGCGCGCCATGGGCCTGCCGTTGCCCGCCGATCTCGTTGCCCTGGAAAAACGCCTGGATGACGATTTTTACGCTGCCGGGACCTGATTCCTGACGTTTGCTTCGAACCATCGTGCGTGACGGAACCCAGGGACAGACCGATCGTTAATTTCCTTCACGATCGAGTGGAGGAAATGATGCGATTGGCCGGACTGGCGATGTCCGCACTGTTTCTCACGACCGCGGCTCTCGCCCAGCAGGCCGATCAGCCTGCGCTCAAAGGCGCGGCGGCTTTCGGCGACTGGCGGGCGGACAGGCCCGGTGTACGCCGGCTGATCAAGCCGGAAGACCTGCCTAAACCCTATGCCACCAAATCCGCCTCGAACGGCGCAGGCATTGTCGACATGCCGGCGAATGCGAAGCCACGCCTGCCGTCCGGGTTTTCGGCCGAGCTGATCGCCTCGGGGATCGACAATCCGCGCGTCGTGCGCGTCGCGCCGAACGGCGACCTGTTCGTCGCCGACAGCGAAGCCAACCAGATCCGCGTCTATCGCCTGACGAAGGACAGCGCGAAACCCGCCGAAAACGGCATCTTCGCCGGCGGCCTCAACCAGCCCTATGGCATTGCCTTCTATCCCTTGGGCAACGACCCGCAATGGGTCTATGTCGCCAACAGCGACAGCATCGTGCGCTTTGCCTATCGCAATGGCGACCTGAAGGCCTCGGGTGACCCGCAAACCATCGTCGACAACATTCCGGCGAATCACCACTGGACGCGCGACATCGCCTTCTCGCCCGACGGCAAGACACTTTACCTCTCCGTCGGCTCCGGCTCGAATGTCGCCGAGGATATGGGCAAAAGACCCAGAGGCGGGCTCGATGCCTGGGTCAAGTCGAAGCCGCTCGGCGCCAGTTGGGGTTCCGAAGCGGGCCGGGCCGAGGTGCGAGCCTTCGACCCCGACGGCAAGAACGGCCGCGTCGTCGCCACCGGGCTGCGTAACTGTTCGGGCATGACCGTGCAGCCGGCAACCGGCGCGCCGTGGTGCGTCGTCAACGAACGCGACGCACTCGGCGACAATGTGCCGGCCGAATACGCGACATCGGTCAGGGAAGGCGCCTTCTATGGCTGGCCCTGGTATTACATCGGCAACAATGAGGACCCGCGCCACAAGGGCGAGCGCCCCGACCTCGCCGGCAAGGCTGATATTCCCGACGTGCTGATGCAGGCGCATTCGGCGCCGCTCAACATCGCGTTCTATGATGGCAAAAGCTTTCCGCCGGAGTATCGAGGCGATGCCTTCGTGACCCTGCACGGCTCCTGGAACCGCGGCAACAGGACCGGCTACAAGATCGTCCGCCTCCTGTTCAAGGACGGCAAGCCGACCGGGGAATATGAGGATTTCATGACCGGCTTCGTCGCCTCCAATGGCGAGGTCTGGGGCCGGCCCGTGGGCGTGGCGGTGGCCGGCGACGGATCGTTGATCGTGAGCGAAGACGGCAACGGCACGATCTGGCGCGTGACTTATAGCGGCGGCCGATCCTGACCCGTCCTTGCGGCCGGACCATTGCCGTCTGGTGTAAGCGAATCCCGCGCGCAGGGCGTTCTCCCGGAGCCCGCCTCGTGCGACAAGGGCATACTCGCCCTTGGACGCCGACACCATGACCCTCACCGGGTTCCTTGCCTACAGCGCCGCTCTCGGCATCGCCGCCGCCATTCCCGGCCCCGGCATCACCGCCCTGGTCGCGCGTGCGCTCGGCTCGGGCTTTCGCTCTTCGCTCGCCATGTCCTTCGGCCTGATGCTCGGCGACCTCATCTATCTGACCGCCGTGGTGCTCGGCCTCGCCTTCGTGGCGCAGGAGTTCGGCATGGTTTTCCTGGCGATCAAATGGGCCGGCGTCGCCTATCTCGCTTTCCTCGGCTGGCGCTTCTGGACCGCCGGTATCACACCCGAAACCATCGAAGCCAGGAAGGGCAAGGGCGGATTGCCGTCGAGCTTCGCCGCCGGCCTCACCGTGACGCTCGGCAATCCAAAGACCATGATCTTCTACCTCGCCATCACGCCGACCATCGTCGACCTGAAGACGATCACGCTTGCCGATTACGGCATTCTCGTCGCGCTGACGGTCGTCGTCCTGTTCGTCGTGCTGGTGCCCTACCTGGCGCTCGCCGCCAAGGCACGCTGGTTCCTGAAGTCGCCGCGCGCGCTCAAGGTGCTGAACCGCACCGCCGGCGCGTTCATGGTTGGCGCGGCGGCGGCGATCGCTGCTCGTCAGTAGGTCGTTTCGGCCAAACCATTCCGTGGCCCGGCTGTTTCGAGAAATGCCTTTCCGAGGGCCAGGCGTTTTCAGCACACGCCCCCCTCGGATATTTTCGAGCCGCAGCCTATCTTGCGCGGTTGAAAGCCCTATTCTGTCGGCTACTGCCAATTGCCTGAAATCCAGGGAGCGAAACCAATGAACAAGCCCGTCACTTCCGCCCGCGTGCCCGGCCGCGGCCGCATCTACAATTCCATCACCGACACGATCGGCGATACGCCATTGGTACGGCTAGACAAGTTCGCCAAGGAAAAGGGCATCGTCGCCAATCTGGTCGCCAAGCTCGAATTCTTCAATCCGATCGCCTCGGTCAAGGACCGTATCGGCGTGGCGATGATCGAAGCGCTGGAGGCAGCGGGCAAGATTGCGCCCGGCAAGACCACACTGATCGAACCGACATCGGGCAACACCGGCATCGCGCTGGCCTTCGCCGCCGCCGCCAAGGGCTACAAGCTGATCCTGACCATGCCGGAGACGATGTCGGTCGAGCGCCGCAAGATGCTGGCGCTGCTCGGCGCCGAACTGGTGCTGACCGAAGGCCCGAAAGGCATGAAGGGCGCCATCGCCAAGGCCGACGAACTGGCCGCGACGATCCCCAACGCCATCATTCCGCAGCAGTTCGAAAACCCGGCCAATCCGGAAATCCATCGCAAGACGACAGCGGAGGAAATCTGGAACGACACGCAGGGCGAGATCGACATCTTCGTCGCCGGCATCGGCACAGGCGGCACCATCACCGGCGTCGGCCAGGTGTTGAAGAAGCGCAAGCCCGCGCTGCATGTAGTCGCCGTCGAACCGGATGCCTCGCCGGTGCTGTCGGGCGGCCAGCCCGGCCCGCACAAGATCCAGGGCATCGGCGCCGGCTTCGCGCCCAAGATCCTCGACACCACGGTCTATGACGAGATCGTCAAGGTCTCGAACGAGGATTCCGTCGCCAATGCGCGCCTCATCGCCCGCCTCGAGGGCGTGCCGGTCGGCATCTCGTCGGGCGCGGCGCTGCAGGCAGCGATCGTCGTCGGTTCGCGGCCGGAGAACAAGGGCAAGACCCTGGTCGTGGTCATCCCCGATTTCGCCGAGCGCTATTTGTCGACGATCCTGTTCGAGGGGCTTGGGGCTTAGGGTTTCGAACTCCCGTCTTTCCTTCTTCCCTTGTGGGAGAAGGTGGATCGGCGCGTTAGCGCCGAGACGGATTAGGGGTGTTCCAGCGGAGTGAGACGTTGGTGGTCCCTGGAGCACCCCTTGTGTGTTTGGAATCGTGCATTGTTGAGGGTGCCACGGACCAGGTGCTTGCCTGATCCGTGGCGGCGGTCGAGAGCCCGTCACCCCTCAGGTGGCTTAAACCGTGGATGAGCTGGGGCCC
>NZ_SRTV01000270.1:0-294 GCF_004792025.1 Mesorhizobium sp. M8A.F.Ca.ET.181.01.1.1
GTCGAGGCGCGCGGACACGCCGCTCACCAGTGCGCCCGAACGCTCGTCGAAAGTCTGCGCGAAGCTCTCCAGCGACGCGCGCAGTTGCCGCGTCATCTCCTCGTTCGAACGCTGCTGGCCGGCGAGCGCCTCGTTCCAGATGCCGGCGACCTTGGCCGTAGCCGACTCGAAGCCGCTCGACAAACCGTCCAGTTGCCGCTGCACCGCCTGCGAAACGTTCGCCTGCAAGGCCGCGCTCTCGCGCGCGAGGCCGGCCATGGTCGCCTGCATCACAGGCTCGAGCGCTTCGCCGGC
>NZ_SRTV01000271.1:0-294 GCF_004792025.1 Mesorhizobium sp. M8A.F.Ca.ET.181.01.1.1
GCCGAGCTTCGTCAACAGATGCTCGACCCTGCCGCGCACCTGCTGCCCATGCTGCAGCGTGCAAGGCGGATGAAACGCGACGGTATGGATCGCGCGGCGGCGCGTGAGCGCGACAAGTTCTTCCTCGAATTCCGGCAGGATTTCGGCGATGTCGCGTGTCAGTTCGACGATGCGGTGCGCTTTCTCCGCATACGCCGGATCGTGCCGCAGCAGGTGCGCGTATTCCTTGACGGTTGCGCCGCAGCCCGACGCGTTCATCACGATAGCCTCGACGCCTGCTTCGACATGCGGCCA
>NZ_SRTV01000272.1:0-293 GCF_004792025.1 Mesorhizobium sp. M8A.F.Ca.ET.181.01.1.1
TGCAGCGTATCGTTCACATCGGAGATGGAAAGCCCGAGTGCGCTTGCCTTTTCCCGGTCGATATCGACGTGGAATTGCGGCGTGTCTTCAAGCCCGCCTGGCCGCATGCCGGCTATTGCAGGGTCTTTCGCTGCGAGCGCCATCAACTGCTGGCGTGCGGCCATCAGCTTGTCGTGCCCCTGGCCTGAGCGGTCTTCCAGTTCGAAGTCGAGACCGCTTTGCGTGCCCAGCTCCTGAATGGCGGGTGGATTGACCGCGAAGACCTGTGCATCGCGCAGATCGGAAGAGCGTCG
>NZ_SRTV01000273.1:0-293 GCF_004792025.1 Mesorhizobium sp. M8A.F.Ca.ET.181.01.1.1
GCCAGGCAGCATCTCGGCTGGGAGCCGAAGGTTGCGCTGAGCGAGGGGCTCGCCCATACCACGTCCTATTTCGACGCCCTTCTGGGCGGCCGCCGGCCTGTCGTCCCGCGCGACGTCGAGGCATCTTCCGCCAGGGAGGCAACGGCATGACGACCCGCCGGCCCGTTCTGGTGACGGGTGGCGCCGGCTTTATCGGCAGCCATACCTGCAAGCTTTTGTCGGCTGCAGGCTACCTGCCGGTGGTCTACGACAATCTGAGCCGCGGCAACCGGAAGGCCGTCGGCTGGGGGCCG
>NZ_SRTV01000274.1:0-273 GCF_004792025.1 Mesorhizobium sp. M8A.F.Ca.ET.181.01.1.1
CCCGTCCTGCGCGAGCGTGCCTGTTCAACTCGATCATCGCGGCTCCTTTCTATAACTCGGCTTCCTGATGAATGCGTTTGACTTCGCTTCAGGAGAGCGCTGCTCGCACACGGCCGTGACACATATCGCCGATCCGGTACACCGCACTGCCCACGGGCACCGCGAGCGTGCTGGCCATGCCCGCGCCTGAGAGCGGAAATGCCCCTTCGCCGAACGCACCGACATCCTGGTCGACGCCGACCATGTGTTTGCCGATGCGATGCCCGAGGTAAC
>NZ_SRTV01000275.1:0-292 GCF_004792025.1 Mesorhizobium sp. M8A.F.Ca.ET.181.01.1.1
TGCTCGACAATTTCCCGCATCCCGACGCGGGTGGACAGAATGTCATCAACCTGACCGGCATCAATGTGGTCGCTACCGATTCGGACGGAGACCAGGCGAGCGCGACGGTTCAGGTCAATGTTACAGATGACGTGCCGACGGCGGTTGCCGACACGGACAGTGTCACGGAAGGCGGCACGGCGAGCGGCAACGTGATTACCGGCGTCGGCAGCGACGGCAATGCGGCCGGCGCCGACACCAAGGGTGCCGACGGCGCCGCGGTGAGCGGCGTGACGGGTTCTGGGGCAACGAC
>NZ_SRTV01000276.1:0-292 GCF_004792025.1 Mesorhizobium sp. M8A.F.Ca.ET.181.01.1.1
CGGACGCGCAGCACAAGAACGCCAACGGCTCGACGGACTACGGCGTCATGCAGATCAACTCCATTCACCTGCCCACGCTGGCTCAATACGGCATCTCGCAGGGCACGCTGATGGAGCCGTGCAAGAACGTGTACATCGCGGCCTGGCATTTGCGCCGGCAGATGAACAAATACGGCAATACGTGGCAAGCCGTCGGCGCGTATCACTCGGAAACGCCCGCGTTGCGCGACAAGTACGCTCAGCAGATCGCGGCGATCCTGCGCAAGTGGAACCTGATGCCGGCAGCACGCTG
>NZ_SRTV01000277.1:0-292 GCF_004792025.1 Mesorhizobium sp. M8A.F.Ca.ET.181.01.1.1
CGCGAGGAACATTGATGAAGTCCTCGCACCTGAATAACTCCAAGGACCATCGATTCGCGGGCAGGCGTGTAATGCCACCGGATGCAATAAGTTGCGGCATGAGAGCTGGCAGGAATGACGCCTGCGCTCTGCGCGAGTGCACCGACCGAAACAGGCTCTGCCCAAGCATAGGGCACCACGTCGGTTTTCTAGAGAAACGAAGGTAGTGAGGAGGCTAGAGCACGTCCTGTGATCGATGAATTGATTGTGATGTGACAGCTGCGTCTTGTGCTGATTCAACATCCACCTCGAT
>NZ_SRTV01000278.1:0-292 GCF_004792025.1 Mesorhizobium sp. M8A.F.Ca.ET.181.01.1.1
TTCGGTGTATGCGCTAGAGGACTACAGTTGTGTACGGCATGTGATGATTGCGCACTGAGGTTGAGATAGCAACGCGTCAAGGCTTCGCTTCTGCGAGAAGCGGGGCCATCGATCGTCGCTCAATCCGTCGAGTGGAGAATGCAGACGTAGGCTGGTTTCTGGCGCTGGGGGAGAATCAGGCAGTAGCAGGGACGTTAAGCAGCCGGCGCACGGTGTAACCAGGCTCGCCACTTCCCACAACCTTGCCGGAGTCGCGCCGCTAGTAGCTGCTGCCGCTACAATATGTATCTAA
>NZ_SRTV01000279.1:0-292 GCF_004792025.1 Mesorhizobium sp. M8A.F.Ca.ET.181.01.1.1
GAACAACTGCCAGACCGTTGCGTTTTCGATCCAGAAGCGCTGCCCGCCCTTCGCGATGCGAATGCCGCGGTACCCGGTGACAAACCCGTCGCGCGTCACCTGATCGAGGAACGCCTGGCGCGCCGCGCGTTCAGGCGATTGCGCCGACAGGCGCGAGCGCAGAGCCGTGATCTCGTTCCAGTCGTATTCGAAAATCGCTTGCGCTCGCGAGATGCCGTAGATGAAGACAGGATCGGTTTGCGTATCGTGCGCGAGGAGCCCAAATGGCGCCGATGCGTAAAGCCATGTACCG
>NZ_SRTV01000027.1:0-9530 GCF_004792025.1 Mesorhizobium sp. M8A.F.Ca.ET.181.01.1.1
AACGGTAAGCAACCAAAGGTCGCCATCGTCGCCGTGGCCCGAAAGATTATGACCATCCTCAGCGCCATGCTTCGACACAACCAACCCTGGTATCCAGACAAAGCCTGAAAACACAGTTGCTCATCCGTCTCGGCGCTGGCGCGCCGATCCACCTTCTCCCACAAGGGGAGAAGGAAAGGCCCCGTGAGCCTGGCCCGCAGAAAAACCTGCCGTGGCGCGCCGTACCCGACTTGAGCAGACCGCTGCTCCGGTGCAAACCTCCAGCGGCCCTGGTTCGGGCCGGGGGAGGATTTCATGTACAAGCTCTACACGCGCCCCGGCAGCGGCGGTTTCGTCGTCGAGGCTGCACTGGCGCTGATCGATGCGCCTTTCGAACAGATCGACGTGCCGAAGAACGAGGCGCCCGATCCGGCCTTTCTCGCCATCAGCCCGTTGAACCAGGTGCCGGTGCTGACCTTGCCGGACGGGCGCTCGGTCACCGAATCGGCGGCGATCTGCATCCTGCTCGCCGAACGCCACCCACAGGCCGGCCTGGCGCCGGCGGCCGAGGAACCGGCGCGCGCGGAGTTCCTGCGCTGGATGGCGTTCATGTCCTCGGTGCTCTACCCGGCGGTGCTGCGGCTCTACTATGCCCATCGCTACACGGCGGATGCCGAGGGTACGAAGGCGGTGAAACAGGCGGCGGTCGCCGAGATGGACCGTGGTTTTGCAGTCGTCGATGCCGCCTTGCGCGGCCGCGACTGGCTCGTCGGCGATAAGATGTCGCTGGCCGACATCTATCTCGTCATGCTGGTGGCCTGGCATCCCGACATCGACAGGGCGCGGGCGGCCTGGCCTGATATCGAACGCCTGTGGGCGCGGTTGCGCCAGCACCCGCTCATGAAGACGCTCAACACGTCGCACGAGATGTGGCCGGCCTGATCGGCCGAAAGCCGCCCGCGCTCCTGGACCTCACTGTATGAGCGCGGTGCGTTTTGCCTGCAGGAAGCGGCGCACCGCCGGATCGCGCTCGAGGCCGATCGCGCGATCATAGGCCTCGACCGCCTGCGGTCCCTGGCCGAGCCTGGCCAGGAGACCCGCACGCGCGGCCCAGTAGGGCTGATAGCCGTTGAGCCGCTTGTCGTCGCCCAGCACGTAAAGGGCGGCCAACCCCGCCACCGCGCCCTCGGTCTCGGCGATCGCCACCGCGCGGTTGATCGCCACGACCGGCGATCCCGCGATCGAAAACAGCGCGTCGTAGAGTTCGCGAATCGCGATCCAGTCGGTGCGGCCGGTGAGCCGCCGCGCCGCATGGACGGACTGCACGGCCGCCTCCAGCTGGTAGCGGCCGATGACGCCCTTGGCGGCGGCGCCGCGAAGACATGCTTCGGCCTCGTCGACCAGGGCATGATCCCACAATGCATGGTCCTGCTCGGCGAGCGGCACATAGTCCCCGGCCGTGTCGCGACGCGCCGCGCGGCGCGCCTCGGCGAACAGCATCAGCGACAGCAGGCCCAGCGCCTCCGGCTCGTCCGGCAGCAGCGAGGCCACCAGCCGGCCGAGCCAGATGCCTTCGGTGGCGAGGTTGCGGTGCCGCGTCTCGGTACCGGTCGGATCTGACCAGCCCTCGGCGAAAGCGGCGTAGATCGCCTCCAGCACCGCATCCAGCCTTTCACCGAGTTCGGCCCGCTCCGGCACGCGGAACGGAATGCCGGTCTCGCGGATGCGGCTCTTGGCGCGCACCAGGCGCTGGCCCATCGTGGCCGGCGAGAGCAGGAAGGCGGAAGCGATCGTGGCGGCATCGAAGCCGAGGATGGTCTGCAGGATCAGCGGCGCCCGCACGCCGGGTTCGATCGCCGGATGGGCGCAGGCGAACATCAGCCGCAATCGTTCGTCGGGCAGGTCCTCGTCGGTCATGCGCGCCTCCGTCTCCTCGGCAATCAGCTTGAGATGGTCACGGCCGGCTTCGCTGGTCAGCCGCCGCCGCACCGCATCGACACGCCGCCGCCTGGCCACGGCGAGCAACCAGGCTTCCGGCTTTTCAGGCACGCCGGAGCGCGGCCAGCGTTCGAGCGCCGCGGCAAAGGCGTCGGCCAGCGCATCCTCGGCGGCGGCCACGTCGCGCGTGCGCGCGGCGAGCCAGGCGACCAGCTTGCCATAGCTCTGCCGGGCGGCGGCCTCGGCGACCGCCCGGGCGATCTCCGGGCGACTGTCCATCACGCCGTCACTTCTTGGGCATATAGTCGGCCATTTCCCAGATCGGCCGCAGCTCGACCGTGCCGGTGCTGGCCGCCGGACAGCGTGCCGCCCAGTCGATGGCGGTATCGATGTCGGCCGCCTCGATCATGTAGAAACCGGCAAGCTGCTCCTTGGTGTCGGCATAGGGGCCGTCGATCACGTTGGTCTTGCCGTCGGCGATCCGCACCGAGGTGGTCGCCTGGGTCGGACGCAGCCTTTCGCCGGCCAGCCACGCCCCGGACTTCTTCAACGCCTCGGTATAGGCGGCATAGGCCGCGCTCATCTGCTGGGCTTTCTCGATCGGCGTGTTCGCCAGCGCGGCTTCGTCGTTGTTGATCAAAAGCATGTATCGCATGGGTCTTCTCCCGTGGTTTCGAGGGCCGCGTCCTTGCGGGGCCAGACGTATGTCGCGCGGCGGTGGCCGATTTCGACAGGTTGCGGAAAAAACTTTCGTCTCCGGCCGCGCCTTGTGCAAGCGGGCATGCGATTCAAGGGCTCGGGGGCCGGCATGGAGCCGCCGGAAGGTGCGGTGAGATGGCTGGTGGATTTATGCGCCCAGAATGGGCGCGCGGCGTCGCGTCATGCTCGCCCTCCGGCGCCACCGGCAATGGCTGGAAGCTGTACACGGATGGCTTGCATCAAAGGATGGGGAAGGCGGCTTGGGACGGTCGGTCACACTGGCCTCGGCTGCTTATGTCCTGTGACACTAAGCCAGCCGATGGCGGTCTCAAAGACGCGGCGATGGCGCACGCTGTCTGCCGGCGAAGGCCGGACGTTCGGCGCGATAGGTCGTGGCGCGGGACGAGGCACCCGGCCTGCAGATGCGGCTGTTGTGGCGGCTCTCGAAAGTCATGGTCAGTGCGCGCCCAGCGAGGTGCCGCGACGGGCGCAGGCCGGACCGGGGCCGCGCATGTAGTAGCGCTCGGGCCGATAGGTCGGCGCGACGAATTCGCGGATGGCGGCGGCATAGCCGATGAGGTGCGTGAGGAAGTTCATTTTACCCGGTCCCTGTCCCGATTTTCGGATGTCCCTTCCGAATTGCGAGAACGATAGCATCAAGGCGTGAATACTCAGTGAACGCGATGTTAATTTTTGGTCGAAAACCCGTCGCTTCGTGGCCGGAATGCGGCTGATTCGGGGTGTTTCGGTGCCCCTTGTCGTCATTTCGGCTGGTGTGACTTTTGCATCACATATGTTTCGTTTGAATGTCGCCTTGGCGCGCTTTTGTTTCAACTTTCGAACCGTCGCTGGAATTTCCTTGCCGGATGGCCGGTGGGGTCGGAACCGGCCCGGGCAACGGACGTTGGGATCACGGCATTGCCGGCTCACAGGTGCTGCCTGTCGGCAGGCCGGAATCCCGCCACAAGCAAGAGCAATGGAAAGGCTGAAATCATGGGCTTCTTTTCGAAGGACATCAAAACACTGGACGATCTCTTCGTGCACACGCTGCGCGACATCTATTATGCCGAGAAGCAGATCGAGAAGGCGTTGCCGAAGATGATCGACAAGGCAACCGATCCGCAATTGAAGGCCGGCTTCGAAAAACATCTCGAACAGACCAAGGGCCATATCGAACGCGTCGAGGAGGTGTTCGAGCTGCACGGCGTGAAGGCCAAGCCGGTGAATTGCCCGGCCATTGACGGCATTCTCGAGGAGGCCGACGACGTCAGCAGCGATGTCGATGACAAGGATGTTCTCGACGCCGCGCTGATCGCTTCCGCCCAGGCCGTCGAGCACTATGAGATGACCCGCTACGGCACCTTGATCGCCTGGGCCAAACAGCTCGGCCGCAGCGACTGCGCCAATGTGCTGGCCAAGAACCTCAGGGAAGAGCAGGCGACGGATCGCAAGCTGACCGAGATGGCGGAAAGCAAGATCAACCTGCAAGCCGCCGAATAGGGGCTGACAGCCGTGGCCGGCGGCAACCGCGCCGGCCACGGCCGGATCGCGTTGGAACCGAGTGGGGTGGTCGTCCGTTCCAGCTGATCTTTCCAAGGGGAAATCATCATGGCGCCGCGCCCGGCCTGGAAAGGCTATCTGAAGCTCTCGCTGGTCACGTGTGCCATCGAACTGACCAATGTCGTCACCCATGCCGAGAAGGTCTCGTTCCGCATCCTCAACCGCAAGACCGGCAATACGGTGAAGCGGATCTACGTCGATGCCGAGACCGGCAAGCCGATCGAGGACGGCGACGAGATCAAGGGCTACGAGATCGACAAGGGCGATTTCGTCCGTATAGAGGAGGACGAGATCGAGGCGGTGCAGATCGAATCCTCGCACACGATGAGCCTCGACGGCTTCGTCGACAAGGCCTCGATCGAGCAGATCTATCTCGACACGCCTTACTATGTCGCGCCGGCCGACACGGTTTCGGAAGAGGCCTTCGCCGTCATCCGGGATGCCATGGCGGGCAAGAAGATGGCGGGGCTTGCCCGCATCGTTCTGTACAGCCGCGAACGGCCCGTGGTCATCGAGCCGCTCGGCAAGGGCATGGTGCTGACGACGCTGCGCTACGACAACACGGTGCGCCAGCCGGAAAGCGTCTTCGGCGACATCAAGGCGGTGAAGACCGACCAGGAGATGACCGATCTCGCCGAACTCATCATCGACAAGAAGAAGGCGAAGTTCGATCCGTCGAAATTCGAGGACAAATATGAGGACGCCCTGCTCGAACTGATCCGCGCCAAGAAGGCGGGGCACAAGGCGCCGAAGGCCAAGGCCGCTCCCAAGCCCTCCAACGTCGTCAATCTGTTCGACGCGCTGAAGAAGAGCCTCTCGTCGGACTCCGGCCCGTCGAAACCATCATCCCAGGCGAAAGCCAAGCCGGCGACCAAAAGCGCCAAGGCGAAAAGCGTTGCGCCGAAGCGCAAATCGGCCTGAGGATACGAGATGGCAAGCCTCGAACAGTATCATTCGAAGCGCGACTTCAAGAAGACCGCGGAGCCGGCCGGCAAGGTTACGCGCGGGCAGAAGGGCGGCGGCATCTTCGTGATCCAGAAGCATGCCGCGACAAGGCTGCATTACGATTTTCGCCTCGAGCATGACGGCGTGCTGTGGAGCTGGGCGGTGACGCGCGGTCCTAGCCTCGACCCGCACGAAAAGCGGCTGGCCGTGCATGTCGAGGATCATCCCATCGACTATGCCGGCTTTGAAGGCACCATCCCCAAGGGCGAATATGGCGGCGGCTCGGTGCTCGTCTGGGACGAAGGAACCTGGACGCCCGAGGACGATCCCGCGAAGATGATGAAGAAGGGGCACATCAACTTCGAGCTGGAAGGCCACAAGCTGCGTGGCAAATGGCATCTGGTGCGGCTGCGGCCGCGCCCGGGCGAAAAACGAGACAACTGGCTGCTGATCAAGTCCGACGACGACGCCGCGCGCCCCGGCGAGGATATTCTGGCGGACGAGCCGAAGTCGGTGAAATCGGGCCTGACGATCGAGGAGATCGGCGAAGGCAAGGCGGCCAAGGGCGAGAAACCCAAGGTCTGGCACTCGAACAAGCCGGCCACCGGCAAGGCGAAGGCCGGGGCCAGGAAACTCGACTTCATCGAACCGCAGCTCGCCACGCTGGAGCGGGACGCACCGTCGGGCCAGGACTGGCTGCATGAGGTGAAGTTCGACGGCTATCGCATGCAGGCGCAGATCGCCGGCACCGACGTGCGGCTCTTGACCCGAACCGGCCTCGACTGGACGGAAAAATTCGGCGGCGAGATCGCGGCCGAACTCGCCGGGCTGAAATGCAGCGATGCCATCATCGACGGGGAGATCGTCGTGCTGGCCGACAGCGGCGTGTCGTCCTTCGCGCTGCTGCAGCAGGATCTGTCGGCGAAGCGGACGAACCGGTTCATCTACTATGTGTTCGACCTGATGCGGCTCGACGGCAAGGATTTGCGGCGGGAACCGCTGGTCGAGCGCAAGCAGGCCTTGCAGGACCTGCTCGGCGAGCCGGCCGCCAATGCGGCGGTGCGTTTCTCCGACCATTTTGCCGAACCCGGCAAGATCATGCTCGAACATGCCTGCCGCATGGGGCTGGAAGGCGTGGTCTCAAAACGCGCCGATGCGCCCTACCGCGGCGGGCGCGGTCCGGCATGGGTCAAATCGAAATGCACGGCGCGGCAGGAATTCGTCATCGGCGGCTATCTGCCGTCTGACAAGACGGGACGCGGCCTGCGTTCGCTGCTGGTCGGCTATTACGAAGACGGCAGCCTGCACTATGCCGGCCGGGTCGGCACCGGCTTCTCCACCAAGGGCGCCAACGACCTGAAGAAGAGGCTCGATGCGCTGAAGGCAGACGCCTCGCCCTTCGATGCGGCGGTGCCGAAGGGCAAGGGCCTTGTCTGGGTCAAACCGGAACTGGTCGGCGAAGTGGAATTTCGCAGCTGGACCTCGGACCGTATAATACGCCATGCTTCGTTCCAGGGGCTGCGCGAGGACAAGCCGGCGGAGGAAGTCGTGCAGGAAAAGCCGAAGGCGGCGACAGGCAAGCCAGCGACAGGCCAGCCAGCGACAGGCAAGGGCCCGGCAAAGGCCAAGCCGGCGGCAAGCAGCGCCGGTAGGCCTGCCGGCGGGATGACGACCTCCGTAAAGCTCTCCCATCCCGACAAGCTTTTGTGGCCCGACGAGAAGATATCGAAGCAGGACCTGCTCGACCATTACGCGCTGGTCTGGCCGCGCATGGAACAGTTCGTCGTCAACCGGCCGCTAAGCCTGGTGCGCGCGCCGGACGGCGTTGGCGGGCAGCGCTTCTTCCAGAAACACGCCTCCCCCGGAATGAGCGACAAGATCGCCCGGATGAGGGACCCCGGGGATGGCGAGGAAATCCTGTTCATCCGGGATTTCGACGGGGTCGCGGCGCTCGTCCAGTATGGTGTGGTCGAGATCCACATCTGGGGCTGCACGATCGACAAGCTCGAACAGCCGGACCAGATCGTCTTCGACCTCGACCCCGATGAGGGCGTCGATGTGAAGGCGGTGCGCGAGGCGGCGCTCGACATCAGGGGCAAGCTCGACGAGCTCTCGCTGCCCAATTTCGTCAAGACATCGGGCGGCAAGGGCTTTCATGTCGTCGTGCCGCTGAAACCATCGGCGGATTGGGCCGAAGTCAAAGACTTCGCCCATGATTTCGCCAGGGCGCTGGAGCAGGGTGCCCGCGACCGCTACACGGCGACGCTGTCGAAGAAGGCGCGTACGGGAAAAATCTTCGTCGACTATCTGCGCAATGGCAGCGGCGCGACCACCGTCGCACCTTACTCCTCACGGGCCAAGAAGGGCGCGACGGTGTCCATGCCGGTGACCTGGGCCGAGATCGAGGCCGGCCTGGCGCCGAACGCCTTCCCGATCGGCGACAAGACGACGTTGGCGAAGCTGGCGGAAGCCGATCCCTGGAAGGACTTTTTCAGGCAGGGGAAGGCTTTGAAGCGGACCCCATGATTTCGTCATCCTAGGGCGGAGCGACGCAAAGCGTCGCGCAGAACCCTAGGATCCATGCCGTGACTTCGGCCGCAGATCGGGGCAGAGCGGAGTTCTGGACCGTATTATCGTTGGGAAGTTCCCGGCATGGATCCTCGGGTCTGCGCTGCGTCGCTGCGCTCCTTGCTTCGCCCGTGGATGACGAAGCAGGTTCACCCCAAAAACACCCTTTCGAACGCCTGCTTGCCCGGCGGCGAAAATACCACCGCGCGGCTGTCCTTCTCGCGGCGTGCCCATTTCTCGGCAAGGATCTTGTCGAGGATGGCGGCGCCCAGCGTGCCGGCGAGGTGCGAGCGCCGCACGCTCCAGTCGAGGCAGGCGCGGCACACCGGCCGCCTAGGCTTGGTGTAGACATCGATGCCGATCGCCGCGAAGTGCGAGGCCGCCGAGGGGCCGAGCCTGATCTCCTGGCCGTCGCGGACCAATATGTTCTTGTCGACAAGACGATCCAGCATCGCAACGGCCTGTTCGCCGGCAAGGTGATCGTAGCAGACGCGCGCGATGCGCATCGCGCCGTCGCGGGGGCCCGGCCGCACGCGCTTTGGGCCTACGGCTTCGGCCACGCCGGTGATGGCTTCGATCATGCCGGCCACTTGCGGGCCGGCCAGCCCGTAATAGCGATGCCGGCCCTGACTGGCCACGGTCAGCAGTCCGCCCTCCATCAGTTTGGACAGATGCGAGGACGCGGTCGGCAGCGACACGCCGGCCTCCAGCGCCAGTTCGCTCGCGGTCAATGCCGTGCCACCCATCAGGGCGTTCAGCATGTTGGCGCGGGCCGGATCGCCGACCAGGCTGGCGATGCGGGCAATATCGGGTCCTTCGCGCATGGTTTGATCCTCATCGAAGCATTCTTGTAAGATAACCAGTATTCTCGGTCCAGCTCAAGGAGCCGGCATGATGGCTCCTGACACCAGACTGACTAGCACAGAGATGCGCGTGACGTTTCGACCGCCCTCGAACCGTCGTTGCAAAACCCCAAGGAGACCGAGATGACCATCACCTGCTTCATCCGCTATGAGATCGACCCGTTCGGCAAGGCCGCCTTCGAGGAGTATGCCCGCAATTGGGGCCAGGCCATTCCGCGCTGCGGCGCCGATCTGATCGGCTATTTCGCGCCGCACGAGGGCTCGGCCACGACGGCCTATGCCGCCTACAACATCGAAAACCTGGCGGCCTACGAAGCCTATCGCGCCCGGCTTGCCGCCGACCCCGCCGGCAAGGCAAACTACGAGTTCGCCCGCCGCGAACGGTTCATCCTCAAGGAGGACCGCATGTTCCTGAAACTGGCGTCCGGCCCGCACGCGCCGCTGGTGAAGGTATGATCGCCGTCATCTTCGAGGTGCAGCCCGCGGAAGGCCGGCGCGAGGCTTATCTCGGCATCGCCGCCGAGTTGCGTCCGCTGCTCGACGGCATCGATGGATTCATTTCCGTCGAGCGCTTCCAGAGCCTGGCCGACCAGAACCGGGTGCTGTCGCTGTCATTCTGGCGCGACGAGGAGGCGGTCAAGGCCTGGCGCAATACGGAAGAACACCGGCAGGCGCAGCAGGCCGGGCGCGGCGGTATCTTTGCCGGCTATAGATTGCGGATCGCCCATGTGGTGCGGGACTACGGGCTGGCCGAGAGGGACGAGGCGCCGGCGGACAGCCGGGCGGTGAATGGGTAGCGCCTTCCCTTCTCCCCTTGTGGGACAAAGTGGATCGGCGCGTCAGCGCCGAGACGGATGAGCAACTGTGTTTTCAGGCTTTGTCTGGATACCAGGGTTGGTTGTGTCGAAGCATGGCGCTGAGGATGGTCATAATCTTTCGGGCCACGGCGACGATGGCGACCTTTGGTTGCTTACCGTT
>NZ_SRTV01000280.1:0-292 GCF_004792025.1 Mesorhizobium sp. M8A.F.Ca.ET.181.01.1.1
GCAGTTCCCGGCGCGCTTCATCATGCCGAAGGCGAAAGCCTTCGCGGAGCCGATCCTCGACAAGTTGCGCAGCAAGCGGGTCGGCGTCATCGCCGGCTCGGCGCATGAGAAAATGCTGCGCGAGTATTTCGGCACCGTTCAGGTCGTGCCCTTCGACGCGCCGGAAGCGCTCTATGGCGACCTCAAGTCCGGCAAGATCGACGCCGCCTTCGGCGACGGCATGCGCTTTGCCTTCTGGCTGGGCGGCTCCGATGCCGGCAGTTGCTGTCCCTTTCCCGGCAGTCCATATCTG
>NZ_SRTV01000281.1:0-291 GCF_004792025.1 Mesorhizobium sp. M8A.F.Ca.ET.181.01.1.1
AAATACGGCGTTGATTGCGCCCAGCATGATAGCGAGCCGCAGGACCATGGGGTTGCGCCACATCCAGCCAAGGCCTTCCTGCAATGCCGGCCAGAATGAAGCCGGACCGGAGGGTTTGCGCGGCGGCAGCACGATGAGCCAGATCAATACCGCCGAGACCGCGTAAAAGCCGGCATCAAGGCCGAAGGGAATGGCAATGCCCGCCGCGATCAACAGGCCGGCCAGCGGCGGGCCGATGAACTGGCCGGTCACCTGTTCGGCGCTCCACATCTGGCCATTGGCACGTTCAAG
>NZ_SRTV01000282.1:0-291 GCF_004792025.1 Mesorhizobium sp. M8A.F.Ca.ET.181.01.1.1
GCAGCCAATTGATTAGCGCTGCGACCGCGGAAATCGCAGCGGGCACACTAGATCTGTCGTCGCGCACGGAGGAGCAGGCCGCCTCGCTCGAACAAACCGCTGCAAGCATGACCGAACTGACCGGCACAGTACGGCAGAACGCGACCCGCGCGCAGCAGGCGCATACCATTGCCGGCGAGGCGTCTGCTGCGGCGAACGACGGCAACGGCGCGATCGGGCGCGTGAGCGACACGATGGCGCGCATCGAATCGAACGCGCGGAAAATCGCAGACATCACCGGCATTATCGAAG
>NZ_SRTV01000283.1:0-291 GCF_004792025.1 Mesorhizobium sp. M8A.F.Ca.ET.181.01.1.1
GATCGAGCGCGATGATCATGCAGAAGACAGGCGCGTGCGAAAACTCAGCCTGACCGAGGCGGCCAAAGCGGCAATGCCCGCGTGGCGGCTCAAGGTGCGCCGGCACGAAAACCGATTCCTGCAGCGTCTCAGCAGCAAGGAACGGGCGACGCTGCTGCGGCTGCTGCGGCTGATCTGGGTGGACGAGGCGGAGTGAAGGGTCGGCGCCTCGACTTGTGAAATATCCCAGGCAAGCAAGGAGATGGCGGCGCGGGCTGCCGAATTGATTCAGGCTGTGGCGCAGGCGAAACG
>NZ_SRTV01000284.1:0-291 GCF_004792025.1 Mesorhizobium sp. M8A.F.Ca.ET.181.01.1.1
CGCCTGTTATGGTCCGCGCATCTTGACGCAACGACGCCGGAATATCGCGCCGGATGAGAACCCCAACGCGCGATCATCCGGCACGCCGACCCGGGACAGCGAGACCGCCGAACCCGTCGGCGTCATCCCAGGAAAGACAGCAGCATGAGCATGCCAGAAACCATGGATTCCGCCCTTCCGGACCGCACTCCCAAACGCAACCGCCACGCCGTGAAGCTGCGCGCGCTGGACGTGGCGCGGACCGAAAAACTCAGCCGGTCCATGGTACGCATCGTGCTGACCGGGCCGGAA
>NZ_SRTV01000285.1:0-290 GCF_004792025.1 Mesorhizobium sp. M8A.F.Ca.ET.181.01.1.1
CTCTAATGCGCGTTAAGCCGCGCGTGGAGGTTGTTGTGTTTCCAGGTGCCGGCCTCGCTGAACTCGTTCAGTTCCAGCGACAAAGCGAGCCCACTCTGTTCGAATGCATCGGCAAAGTGCTCCTTGATGAGCATGAATATCGCGTGGCCGGTAGCTTTTTTCACGACTTCAGAGCGTCCGGTGGCGATCTTCAGGTTCGCGTGCAGGAAGGCGGCGTCGGCGCGTCCATCGGCAATGCAATAGTGTTCGCAGCGCAACGCGCGCACACGAATGCCGCCGAGCGGATAAAC
>NZ_SRTV01000286.1:0-290 GCF_004792025.1 Mesorhizobium sp. M8A.F.Ca.ET.181.01.1.1
CGCAGATTGAGACAAAGCTCGGAATTGTGTCTGTCGAAAAGCTCCAAAATCTACAGGAGCTCGTCGACACATCCAACGTCGCAAAGAAGGCCGCAGAAGCCGCCGCTGAAGCGTTCCGAAGCGAGCCGGGTCAGCTGCCGGGCACTGGTGGAGAGGAGTGGAAGACGCTGTTCGAGGCAGCTCGCGAATTCGCAGCGATCGCCCACGCTGGTCACGAAATTTCCGCGCTCCCCGGGGGAGCGCAGTGCCCTCTCTGTCAGAACGATCTAGGCGAAGAAGGTGCAAGCAGG
>NZ_SRTV01000287.1:0-290 GCF_004792025.1 Mesorhizobium sp. M8A.F.Ca.ET.181.01.1.1
GTCGGAGCGGGGACATCCCCCTTCCACTCGTAAGCCACGGTTCCCTCCGGATGCTGGTACCATCCCGGATCGGCGTAATCGTTCGAGGCGAGCCCCTCGCGTACCTTGACGACCGAGAACATGCCGCCCATTTCGATGGCGCCGAATTGGCCCCAGCCGGTCATCATCGGGATCGTGTTGTCGGGAAGCGGCATTTCCATCTCGCCCATATCGGCCATGCCGCGGTCACCCATCGCCATGTATTCGCGCTGGACCCGGCGGATCTTGTCCGTGCCCTTCCAGTTCTCGAC
>NZ_SRTV01000288.1:0-289 GCF_004792025.1 Mesorhizobium sp. M8A.F.Ca.ET.181.01.1.1
GAAGCTTGCCGATATCGAGCGGCGGTGTCGACGGGCGGTAGCGCCGAAACGTCGTTTGCAACGGCAATAGTTTGTTCGCATCACTTTCAGGGAGATAAGGAGCCATGATTTCCGGCGCACACGTGATCATCTACAGCACGGATGCCGAGGCAGACCACGCATTTTTTCGCAATGTCCTACGTTTTCCAGCAGTCGATGCTGGCGAAGGCTGGTTGATCTTCGCATTGCCGCCGGCCGAGATTGCCGTTCACCCGGCCGCCGAAGTCGACAGCCACGAAGTCTATCTCAT
>NZ_SRTV01000028.1:0-5937 GCF_004792025.1 Mesorhizobium sp. M8A.F.Ca.ET.181.01.1.1
GGGCCCCAGCTCATCCACGGTTTAAGCCACCTGAGGGGTGACGGGCTCTCGACCGCCGCCACGGATCAGGCAAGCACCTGGTCCGTGGCACCCTCAACAATGCACGATTCCAAACACACAAGGGGTGTTCCAGCTTGGCGCCGCGTTCATGCCGGGCAGCACCTCAGGGTGAAAACGGACGAAACCAGCAACGTCTCGTTCCTTCACGCACCCCTCATCCGTCTCGGCGCTTCGCGCCGATCCACCTTCTCCTACAAGGGGAGAAGGAAGAACGGCGCTGGCGTTCCGTCGCCGCCACGCTAAGCTCCCCGCGAAACCCAGGGAGCACACCCATGAAAAAACAAGTCATCGAAGTCGCCGTCATGTCGGACAAGGTGCGGGCGCTCGGCCTGCCTTGTTCGACAGCGGTGAAGGCCAACGGCTTCGTGTTCATCTCGGCGACGCCGCCGGTCGACATGGTGACCGGCGAGATGGTGCGCGGCGACATCGAGGTCCAGACCGAGGCGTCGCTGAAAGCGCTGAAACACTGCCTGGAAGCGGCCGGCACCTCGCTGGAGAATGTCGTGATGGTGCGCATCTACGCCGTCAATTCCGGCTTCTACAACGTGATAAACAGGGTGTATGCCCGGTATTTCAGCGAGAACCCGCCGGCACGGAGTTTCGTGCCGGTGGCGTCATGGCCGATGGAGTTCGATATCGAGATTGAGTGCGTGGCGGTGGGGTGAGGGGCGCACTACAAGATTCCGTTCGCTGCGGCGGAGACCTTCAATTTGCTGAAAGCGCATGTTATCTTTCTCTTTTGGAAGGCTACTTTCTAAATACCTTTCTGGGGCGGAAATGCGTAGTTTTTGGCTTGGGCTTCCTCGGCTTTTTACAATATTGGCCTTGGGCCTGTTGGCGGCGTCAACGGCTCCTCAATCAGCGGCCGCGGCTTGCCCTGATATTCCCATGGCCGTGGCCGGCCCCATGACGGGAGATTGGGCCGTTTACGGCGAGGAAATGCGCCGTGGCGCTCAACTCGCAGCAGACGACATCAATGCCAAAGGTGGGATTGGGGGATGCAAGATAGCGCTTGTCGTCCTTGATGATCAGGGCACCCCGGATACCGCCATCGGCATTGCCAAGGCATTTGCTAGGGACAGAGTTCGCTTTGTTGTTGGCCACTACAATTCAGGGTCTTCAATTCCAGCTTCGCAAATTTACGCCAAGAACAATACTTTGATGGTCAGTCCAGCATCCACAAATCCCGGGCTTACCGAATTCAAGCTCTGGAATGTTGTTCGCACAGCGGGGCGTGACGATGTTCAAGGGACGTTTGCCGGCGAATACATGGCGGATCATTTCGCAGCTCGGAATCTGGCCATCGTAAGTGATGGTACGCCCTATGGAGACGGCTTGGCGAACAAGGCCCGGAAGGCGCTGCGAGCAAAGGGGCATCCTGAAAAGCTGGCTATCAAGGTTAGATATGATCAGACCAATTTTGGAGACCTGATCGGCAAAATGAAAGCCGCGAAGATCGACGTTGCGTTCTTTGCCGGGTTGGGGGACCAGTTGGGTCGGCTTATTCGTCAAAGTGACGAGGCTGATATGCACCTGCAATTCATCTCCGGTGACGGAGCCATGGTCAAGGGTCTGACTGGCTTGGCCGGGCCGGCTGTTCAGGGGACCCTGATCGTGTTTTCCCCCGAGGACCGGTCCAATCCAGCTGCAAAGGATGTGGTTGCGCGTTTTCGCTCTCAGGGGTTCGAGCCCGAGGCTTATACGTTGAAGTCCTATGCCGCCGTCCAGGTCATCGCCGGAGGTATCGAGATGGCAGGAGTCCAAGCGCCGAGGCTCGTCGCCGCCGCCATAAAATCAGGCAAGCCGATTTCGACCGTATTGGGCGATCTGACGTTCGACGCGAAAGGCGATCGGCGCCAGCCTGATGTGGCGATGTATGTCTGGACGAAACAGGCGAACGGTGGCCTGTCGTTGGAGCCGATGAAATAGGGCCGCTTGGCAGTCCCAACTTGAGATGTGAGCGCTGCCCCTCATCCGCCTGCCGGCACCTTCTCCCCGTGAACGGGGAGAAGAGAGCTAATCGCCTAAGCAAAATACTCCTGCAGCGGCCTGACCTCCAGGCTCCCAGCCTTCAACGCCGCGATCGCCTCCGCCACGGCCGCTGCGCCCGACAGCGTCGTGTAATACGGCACCTTCTGCATCAGCGTTGCCCTGCGTAGCGACTTCGAGTCCGACACCGCCTTCTGGCCGTCCGTGGTGTTGAAGACGATCTGGACCTGGCGGTTGCGGATGGCGTCCTCGATGTGGGGGCGGCCTTCGAGCACCTTGTTGATCTTTTCGGCGACCACGCCGTTTTCGGCGAGGAAGCGGGCGGTGCCCGAGGTGGCCAGCACCTTGAAGCCGAGGCCGGCCAGGCGCTTGACCGCCGGCAATATGCCTTTCTTGTCCTCGTCGCGCACCGAGACGAACAGCGTGCCGGAGCGCGGCAGGTCGACGCCGGCGCCGAGCTGGCTCTTGGCGAAGGCGAGCGCGAAGTCGCGGTCGAGGCCCATGACCTCGCCGGTCGAGCGCATTTCCGGGCCGAGCAATATGTCGACGCCGGGGAAGCGGGCGAAGGGGAAGACGGCTTCCTTGACCGCGATGTGGCCGGGATTCCTGGGGTCGGGCATGGCGCCGTAATGGGAGAAGGCGTCTTCCAGCGTCTCGCCGGCCATGATGCGGGCGGCGATCTTGGCGATGGGCCGGCCGATGGTCTTGGCGACGAAGGGCACGGTGCGCGATGCCCGCGGGTTGACCTCCAGCACATAGACCGTGCCGTCCTTGATCGCGTACTGCACGTTCATCAGCCCGCCGACATTGAGCGCGCGGGCGAGCGCCGCCGTCTGGCGCTCCAGCTCGTCAACCAATTCCGAAGGCAGCGAGTGAACGGGGAGCGAGCACGCCGAGTCGCCGGAATGGATGCCGGCTTCCTCGATGTGTTCGAGAATGCCCGACACGAAGGTCGCCTTGCCGTCGCAGAGACAGTCGACGTCGACCTCGATGGCACCCGAGAGATAGGTGTCGAACAGCAGCGGGTTCTTGCCGAGCAGCGTGTTGATCTGGCCGGTCTTGTCGTTGGGGTATTTCTGCTTGATATCCTCCGGCACCAGGCCGGGCACGGTGTCGAGCAGATAGGTCTGCAGCATGCCTTCGTTGTAGATGATCTGCATGGCGCGGCCGCCAAGCACATAGGAGGGGCGCACCACCAGGGGGAAGCCGAGCTCGCCGGCGACGGTGCGGGCCTGCTCGACCGAATAGGCGATGCCGTTCTTCGGCTGACTGAGGTTGAGCTTGTGCAGGAGTTTCTGGAAACGGTCCCGGTCTTCGGCCAGATCGATCATGTCGGGCGAGGTGCCGAGGATCGGGATGCCCGCCTTCTCCAGCGCATCCGCCAGCTTCAGCGGCGTCTGGCCGCCGAACTGGACGATGACGCCGATCAGTTCGCCCGAGGCCTGCTCGGCGCGCAGGATCTCCAGCACGTCCTCCGCCGTGAGCGGCTCGAAATAGAGCCGGTCCGAAGTGTCGTAGTCGGTCGAGACGGTTTCGGGGTTGCAGTTGATCATGATCGCTTCATAGCCGGCGTCGCGCAGCGCGAAGGCCGCGTGGCAGCAGCAATAGTCGAACTCGATGCCCTGGCCGATGCGGTTCGGCCCGCCGCCGAGGATGACGACCTTCTTGCGCGCAGAGACCTGCGCCTCGTTGGCGAGCGCGCCGGCGAAAGGCACTTCATAGGTCGAATACATGTAGGCGGTCGGCGAGGCGAACTCGGCGGCGCAAGTGTCGATGCGCTTATAAACCGGATGAACGTCGAGCTTTTCACGAATCTTCTGAACGACTTCGGCGTCGGTCTTCGTCAGCGACGCGAGGCGGGCGTCGGAGAAGCCCATGGCTTTCAGCATGCGCAGATTGACGGCGTCCTCAGGAATGCCGTGCTCGCGGATGCGGGCCTCCATGGCGAGAATGCCGGCGATCTGTTCGAGGAACCACGGGTCGATCTTGCACATGGCGTGCACGTCTTCCAGCGAGGTGCCCATGCGGATCGCCTGCGCCACCATGCGCAGCCGGTCCGGCGTCGGGGTGCCCAATGCGGCGCGGATGGCGTTGCGGTCGTCGGCGTGGTTGGCCGCCACGGCGCCGTGGCCGAGGCCGGGGATCTCGATCTCGTCGAGGCCGGTGAGGCCGGTTTCCAGTCCGCGCAGCGCCTTCTGCAGCGATTCCTGGAAAGTGCGGCCGATGGCCATGACTTCGCCGACCGACTTCATGGCGGTGGTCAGCACCGGCTCTGCGCCGGGGAACTTTTCGAAGGCAAAGCGCGGGATCTTCGTCACGACATAATCGATCGACGGCTCGAACGAAGCCGGCGTCGCGCCGCCGGTGATGTCGTTCTCCAACTCGTCCAGCGTGTAGCCGACGGCGAGCTTGGCGGCGATCTTGGCGATCGGGAAACCGGTCGCCTTGGAGGCAAGCGCGGACGAGCGCGAGACGCGCGGGTTCATCTCGATGACGACGAGGCGGCCATCGGCCGGGTTGACGGCGAACTGCACGTTGGAGCCGCCGGTCTCGACGCCGATCTCGCGCAGCACCGCGATCGAGGCGTTGCGCATCATCTGGTATTCTTTGTCAGTGAGCGTGAGGGCAGGGGCGACGGTGATGGAATCGCCCGTATGCACGCCCATCGGGTCGATGTTCTCGATCGAGCAGACGATGATGCAATTGTCCGCTCTGTCGCGGACGACCTCCATCTCATACTCCTTCCAGCCGAGCACGCTTTCCTCGATCAGCACTTCGGTGGTCGGCGAGGCATCGAGGCCGGACTGGACGATGTCGTAGAATTCGGCCCTGTTGTAGGCGATGCCGCCGCCGGTGCCGCCCATGGTGAAGGAGGGGCGGATGATGGCGGGAAGGCCGACATGGTCGAGCGCCTGGGCGGCGATCGCCATGCCATGGCTGATGTAGCGCTGCTTGCGGTCGCCTTCGCCGAGGTTCCAGCGGGTTTCCAGCGCATCGAGCGCGGCGTCGAGATTGTCGGGCTTTTCGGCCTTCAGCGCGGCGCGCTCGGCTTCGTGCGTCTTGCGGTCGGCGTTCTTGACGTCGGTGGCGTTGGCCAGCATCGACTTCGGCGTTTCGAGCCCGATCGTCTTCATCGCCTCGCGAAACAGAGCGCGGTCCTCGGCCTTGTCGATGGCATGGGCGTCGGCGCCGATCATCTCGACATTGTAGCGCTCGAGCACGCCCATGCGGCGCAGCGACAGCGCGGTGTTGAGCGCGGTCTGGCCGCCCATGGTCGGCAGCAGCGCGTCGGGCCGTTCCTTGGCGATGATCTTGGCCACGACCTCGGGGGTGATCGGCTCGATATAGGTGGCGTCGGCCAGTTCCGGGTCGGTCATGATGGTGGCCGGATTGGAATTGACCAGGATGACGCGGAAGCCTTCTTCCTTCAGCGCCTTGCAGGCCTGGGTGCCGGAATAATCGAACTCGCAGGCCTGGCCGATGACGATGGGGCCGGCCCCGATGATCAGGATCGACTTGATGTCGGTGCGTCTGGGCATGTCTGTGAATTCCGTTCGGCAGCGGGCTTGCACAAAAAACCGGGACGGGAAGACCCGGCCGGTTGTGCTCGCGATTCTGGTATCAGGCTAGGAGGGCCTTATAGGGAAGAGTTTTGCCCGATGTAACCCCGAAAATGCGGGTTTGTGTGGGGTTTTACGGCCGGGGCAAAGGCGTTGGGTTTGAATTGGTACCTTGCGGGGCGTTTGCGCTGCCCCTCACCTGCCTGCCGGTGTCCAGCCGATAGATGGGTAACAGATTGAACCGGATACATAGGTAACAGTTCTCCCCCTATGCATCCGCCGCAGCGCCAAGCGGTTTGGTTGGCGCGGCGCTGCGGCGGACGAGCTT
>NZ_SRTV01000289.1:0-289 GCF_004792025.1 Mesorhizobium sp. M8A.F.Ca.ET.181.01.1.1
GGCGAAAGTGCCGCGCCCGAGCGCGGGCAGCGCCGGCATCAGCTCGCTCACCGCCGGCATCGGCGAGATGCCGGTCTCGGGCATCGAGGAATGCGCCGTCTTGCCTTCGAGCACGATGCGCATGCCGCGCGAGGCGCAGTTGACGGTGCCGGCCTTGAGCCGCGCCTCGCCGAACGGGACGCCCGGCAGATTGTGCAGCGAAAACGCGAAGTCCGGCGCGATCTCGGCAAAGCGCGGATCGGCAACGACGCCGGCCGCGCCATTGCCGGTTTCCTCGGCCGGTTGAAAC
>NZ_SRTV01000290.1:0-289 GCF_004792025.1 Mesorhizobium sp. M8A.F.Ca.ET.181.01.1.1
CACGGGTACGCGCCCGGCTTGATGGTCAGGAAACGGTAGCGGCCTTCGTTATCCGTCAGGCAGCGGCCGGCGCCGAGGAAGTTCGGATCGAGCGGCGCGTCGTGCTGATCGACCTTGTGCACGTAACGGCCGGCGGCATTGGCCTGCCAGATTTCGACGAGCGTGTTGCGCACCGGGCGGCCGCCTTCGTCGAGCACGCGGCCCGTCACGATGATGCGTTCGCCAAGCGGCTCGCCGTTACGCACGGCGTTGCGCGTGAGGTCGTTGTCGAGCGCGCCGAGGTCTTCGG
>NZ_SRTV01000291.1:0-289 GCF_004792025.1 Mesorhizobium sp. M8A.F.Ca.ET.181.01.1.1
CCGGCTTCACGGTCACGGCCGAAGTCGACTACCTCAATGCAGGCAAGTTCGACGACGCCGACTTCTCCAACTGGACCAATGCCGACAAGAAGAGCAGCATCGGCGGCATGCTCCGCTTCCATCGCTCGTTCTAAGGGTTGGCTTTATACAGGTGAATACCAGCCCGGGCGCTTCAGCGCCCGGGCTGTCTTATTTCGTGACTGGGTCAAGATAAGCAGAAGGAACAGGGGGAACGGTAGCTGAAAAGGGTCCGCGTGTGATTTCGTGGGATCCGCTGATGGGCGGATGA
>NZ_SRTV01000292.1:0-289 GCF_004792025.1 Mesorhizobium sp. M8A.F.Ca.ET.181.01.1.1
GGCGCGTTGTGGCCGCGGCAGCCGGCATCGGCGAGGATGCGCTCGATCTCGGCACCGATAGTGTCTTCCATCGCAGGAATGATTTTTTTGAGCGTGTGCCGTCGTAGGGGTTCCCGGGAAGTGCCTTTGCGTGCAGGGCGAACTGACCGCACTTTGAACGCTTCAGCGTCGTAGCCACGGACACCCTCACCCCGAATTCGTAGGGTGCGTGCGCTTTGCCTTTTGTCCTTCAGTCCAGTGCGCGATCGGACGCTTACGATGGTTGTGGCATTTGGCAGGCGCAGTTCAC
>NZ_SRTV01000293.1:0-289 GCF_004792025.1 Mesorhizobium sp. M8A.F.Ca.ET.181.01.1.1
TGGTTCCCTGATAGATGTGCGTAGCGGCAGCCCACGCGTTACCGTGGCCGCCGGATCGTTGCGGCGCGCCGCCCGCCCGGTTGAAGAGCGGCGTTGCGCCGGCTTGTGTTTCACCCGCCCGTACACGCGCGCAAAGGCGCGTGCGTTCAGGCGGTTTCGAGCAGAGGCGTCAGACCGCCCGCGCGGTCGAGCGCGGACAGATCGTCATAACCGCCAACATGCTTCTCGCCGATGAACACCTGCGGCACCGTGCGACGACCGGTCCTGGTCATCATTTCCTCACGACGGG
>NZ_SRTV01000294.1:0-289 GCF_004792025.1 Mesorhizobium sp. M8A.F.Ca.ET.181.01.1.1
CCCCACAACGCCCTTCCCCTCTCCCAAAAAAATCTATGAACGCGCGTAGCGCCGGCGGAACATGCCGTCGGCTTGGGTGATATAGATAGAAGCCTGGAAAACGGGGGGACCAGGCTTCGAGAAAGCGGACGAGCCTGCCCTTTTCTATCCAGGGCTGGACCTGGTAATCGATCATATAAGCCACGCCTGCCCCGGATCATGAATTCCGTGTCGTTGACGATAAGATTGCCTTTGAGGGCTATCTCCAGCGAACGTCGGCCGCGTGAGAACTCCCATCGATAGATGTCGC
>NZ_SRTV01000295.1:0-289 GCF_004792025.1 Mesorhizobium sp. M8A.F.Ca.ET.181.01.1.1
CAGGCGATCGAAGTCGATCTCGAGACCATGCCACTCCGCATCGCCGGCCTGGGTCGTACACACTTCAGTGGTCAGACCTAATCGTGCGGTTGCAATGTTGAACCCCATTCCGAAAAGACCGAGATTGTCGGTTGGGTTGTTGCCCGACCAACCCGCCTTCACGGCTTTGTCGAGGTTCCCGGACGTCATTCCCGGCACGTTGTCGACGATCTGAACGACGGCCTCCTCTCGGTCAGCTTCCGGAAGGGTGATCTGCACGACGGGATCGTCTACACCCTCGCCACGTCGC
>NZ_SRTV01000296.1:0-289 GCF_004792025.1 Mesorhizobium sp. M8A.F.Ca.ET.181.01.1.1
CGCTGGTGGCTCGAGCAGCGGCTCCGCGGCAGCCGTGGCGGCGGGCATCGTGCCGTTCGCGCTTGGCACCGATACGGGCGGCTCGGTTCGTATCCCGGCCGCGCTCTGCGGCATCGCCGGGTACAAGCCGAGCTATGGCCTGATCAGTCTCGACGGCGTCATCCCCTATTGTTGGTCGCTGGACCATGCGGGCGTACTCGCGACATCTGTTGAGGACCTGGAGCTTGTCGTCAGGCAAATCGCGAAGCTCCCGTCGGCGACGCCACCCGGCGCGGCGCCGAGGGTTGCC
>NZ_SRTV01000297.1:0-288 GCF_004792025.1 Mesorhizobium sp. M8A.F.Ca.ET.181.01.1.1
CTGGCGAACAGCGCCCCTGCGACAGGCGACACGATCAGCGGATTGCGCGCCAGAGAGCCGAGCACTTTCAGGCCGAGTTTGTGCGGTGTGCGTTCTGTCTGCAAACCCATTTCGATCAACACGATGGCGCCCGCGAACAGCACGCACGCCACCAGAATGGTCGCGATGGTGGTGGGCGTGAGGCTCGCCTGACCGAACGCGATCATGCCGAGCGGAAAGCCGATGTAGCCCGTGTTCGGATATGACGCGGCGATGGCATCGACACTCGCGTCGGCGAGATGCCGGCCG
>NZ_SRTV01000298.1:0-288 GCF_004792025.1 Mesorhizobium sp. M8A.F.Ca.ET.181.01.1.1
CGATACTCGACATGGTCCAGTAATTGCATCATCGATTGGTTAAGCGCGGAGTCCATCCTCGCGCCGGCGCCAGCCGAAGCACTCTTCCTCGCAGCATCCATTGTCATTCCTCGAATTCCGCCTGCAACTAAGGCTATTCGAGTTGAAATGGGACACAAGCTGAAAATTCGATATTGCTGATTTACCGCTTGTTAACCTTAACGGCCGGGCCGATTTTCGCAGATTCTCTAAGCAAAAAAGCAAACTCGACGCCGACGGGCCGTCCAAGACCACCTGCCGGCGATCCGC
>NZ_SRTV01000029.1:0-3378 GCF_004792025.1 Mesorhizobium sp. M8A.F.Ca.ET.181.01.1.1
TCATCTTTTTGTCGGCTCGTGGGGCTGGTCCTGTGCAGCAATGCGTCGATGGTTTACTTCGCTTTGGATTCGCTCCGTGTGGCAGTCGTCACGACGCTGGCCTGTTCGCTGCTGCTTCAGGCCGGCTCCTTCGGCCGCGTGCTCTTTCTGATCTGGCAGTCCTCTAGCCGCGCTCGTGGAACTCGCCACAGGGGCCAGCATGCCGATGGTTACAGGAAAGCTCGGGTACCAGTCGTCTGACTCTGATCAACTGCGGAATGCAATTTTCAGCTGTGTCCCGGCTTGGTCGAATGCCCAGCATGTGCTGCTGCTTTGATGCGCGGATGACAGGATCAGTGCTCAGACCCACACCAATTTTGGTCACCCTCTGATGACTGAGCTGATCGTATAGGGAATCTGTGTTCGGCTAACACGCGACCATACCCCTGGGCTGACCGGTGCGTAGCCGGTTCAGGTACTTTTTTGCTGGAGATAGCATGCTGGAAAAATTCGAACGTTATCCGCTCACCTTTGGACCCACGCCGATCGAGAGGCTCGACCGCCTCGGCAAGCATCTGGGCGACAAGGTGGAAATCTACGTCAAACGCGAGGACTGCAACTCCGGTCTCGCGTTCGGCGGAAACAAGCTGCGCAAGCTCGAATACATTGTGCCCGACGCGATCGCGTCAGATGCCGATACGCTCGTCACAATCGGTGGCGTGCAGTCCAACCATACGCGCATGGTCGCTGCGGTCGCCGCCAAGATCGGCATGAAATGCCTCCTGGTCCAGGAGAGCTGGGTCCCACATGATGATGCTGTCTACGACCGGGTCGGCAATATCCTCTTGAGCCGCATCATGGGGGCAGAGGTGCGCCTGGTTGACGAGGGCTTTGACATCGGCATCCGCCGCAGCTGGGAAAAGGCACTTTATGAAGTCAAGGCAAGGGGCGGCAGGCCATATGCGATACCTGCCGGCGCCTCTGTCCACAAATACGGCGGCCTGGGCTATGTGGGGTTCGCTGAGGAGGTGCGTGCCCAGGAAGAGCAGCTTGGGTTTGCCTTCGACTATATCGTCGTCTGTACGGTGACTGGTTCAACCCACGGCGGCATGCTCGTCGGGTTCGCCAAGGATGGTCGACAGCGCAACGTGATCGGTATCGATGCCTCCGCCATGCCCGCCAAGACCAAGGCGCAGGTGCTCGGCATCGCCCAAAATACAGCGAAGCTCGTCCACCTCGGAGCGGAAATTGTCGAGGCAGACGTGGTGTTGTTCATGGACTACGCGTACCCGGGTTATGGCGTTCCATCGGAGGAAACCAAAGAGGCAATCCGTTTGTGCGCGCGGCTCGAGGGCATGATTACGGACCCCGTTTACGAGGGCAAATCGATGCAAGGGATGATCGACCTCGTCCAGAGGGGCTTCTTTCCACAGGGATCGAGGGTCCTCTACGCACATCTAGGCGGCGCGCCGGCGATCAACGGGTACGGCTACACCTTTCGCAACGGCTGACGTTCGGCAGTCTGCGATTCCGCGGTCGCGCTCGAACGTGGGTAGGTAGCGTCGTTCGAGCGCTTGGCTGGAGAAGTGGAGGCAGCGACGGGCATCCACTAATTGGTACCATTACGTGCTGTCGGGGCTCAACGCCACGCGCATTGAGCGCATGCCGCCGTTGGCAACCGCGAGGCGAATTTTGACTCCGGGGCAAGAATCCACACGCGGCGGTGGCGGCACGAGGACCAAGCCGGCGAGTTCGCGCTTTCGAACTGGCGCCAAACTGCCACTGCTCGAGGACCGAGGCCAGTCTAATCACAGGCGAGCCGTCCAAGCTCTCAAGAGATAGGGCGAAACCCGACAGCGGCAGAAGACATGTCGGGTTCACGACAATCGGCCGCATTTAGCCTCGTGGAGAATTTCAAAGCATTTCCCGCCGCTTACCGGAGCTGAGGGAATTGGCACCTCCGTTGCAGCTTGATGTGCGGCAACACGGTGAGAGCTTCGCTGAAGCAAGCCAGAGGGAGCGATGCCCTCGAGACCGTGTCCGATTTTGACGGGAAAATATTCCGCGACAAAAGAGACGAAAGGTGTGGAATGACTTTGGACACCAAGATGGAACTGCGTATGGGGTCCCCGGCTCCTGCGATCAAAGTGGAGAACTGGCTGCGTGGCGAGCCCCTCACGAACTTTCGGCCCGGCAAGGTCTACCTCGTTGAGTTTTGGGCGACTTGGTGCGGACCATGTGTCGACGCCATGCCCCATTTGATCGAACTGCAGGAGAAATATGAAGGCAGCGGATTTGAGGCGGTCGGAGTTGCCGCCTGCGAACAGGGTCCTACCGCAGACGAGGCGCGGACCAACGTGGATGCCTGGCTGACCGAGAAGTTCCCGAATCTGAATTATCGTATCGGGTTCGATTACATTGGCGAAATGAACAAGCTCTGGATGGATCCCAGCTCTTCGATTGGGATTCCCACCTCGTTCGTGGTCGACCGCGACGGCCACATCGCTTTTATCGGCCACCCGGCGGAACTCGATGACGTTTTGCCGAAAGTCCTTAACGGCAGCTGGCGCAGCAGCTATGAAGCGAAAGCCGCCGATGCAAAGCGCATCGCGCATAACCAACTTGCAGCGCGCGAAATGTCGCTTACCGGGCCGATATACGCCAAACTTGAGCCGGCGATGCAGGCCGAGAATTGGACGGCGGCGCTCTTGGCCATCGAAGAAGGCCTCGCCTTGATGCCAGACTCTTGTGAGTTCCGGCAGATTCATGCGGATCTTCTGCTTCACAAGCTGCGCGACATCAAGACCGGCATGCCGGTCATGCGAGAATTGGTCGAGGACGCGATCGACAAAACGTCCGACGCGGTGTCGTGGATGGCCTTGGCCCTCAACCAACTCTTCGATCCCACGATGGACAATTCCCATCTTCCGCGCGCGGAGCGCTTTGCGATGGGCAACGAGCTCTCGGAACAGATACTGGCACTCAATCCCCCGAACGGCGATGGCCCGTTTAAATACCTCCGGTACCTCCCGGTAGCTCAGTATTATTACGAGAGCGGCAACAAAGATCGCGCAATCGAGTTGATCGAGGTGGCACTGAAATCGGTGGACCGGCTGGGGCCAATTCCGGACCACACCAAACAGTACTATCTTACCCCATTGCTCGAAGCACTGGCCAACTACACGGGTGAGCCTGCCTGTCACGCGGATCTTTGTGTGGCTCCGCAAAAGAAGGCACCCGAAACTCAAAACGCAGTCACTTCCTGAGCAAGAATCGCGAAGGGCATGACAATTGGAATTGAACACCGGCAAATCCGCCCGCCCAGGCGCACTTCGCAGCAATAACGTCGATGCCGCAAAAGTGCGCGGCTTGCGGCAGGTGGAATTTCCATTGCGTTTA
>NZ_SRTV01000002.1:0-880385 GCF_004792025.1 Mesorhizobium sp. M8A.F.Ca.ET.181.01.1.1
AGAAACCGGAGATCCATCTCAAGACGCTCGGCAAGTCGGCCGAAGAGATGGTAGATACCCTGGAACACTGGCTGGACGAGCGTGACATTGCCGAAGAGCAATATGACAATGGCGGCGGCATCTGACGACAGGCCGATGCTCGAAATCTTCGAGCGGCTGGCGCTGGCGGCCGGGCGCGAGGTCATGCGCGTGTTCCATGCCGGCTGCGCGGTCGACCGCAAATCGGACTCCTCGCCAGTGACCGAGGCGGACCGCGAGAGCGAGAAGATCATTCTTGCCGGCCTGCGTACGGAATTCCCCGACATTCCCTGCGTGGCCGAGGAAGAAGCGGCTGCCGGTGTCATGCCGGGCGAACTTGGCGAGGCTTTCTTCCTTGTTGATCCGCTTGACGGCACCAAGGAATTCGTCAACCGGCGCACCGACTTCACCGTCAATATCGCGCTTGTCCGCCATGGCGTGCCGGAAGTTGGCGTCGTCTTCGCCCCTTGCGGTGGCCGCTTCTTTTCCGGTCTGCCGGGCAGGGCGGAAGTCCTCGACATCGACGGCGATTACCAGATTATCGCCCGTCGGCCAATTTCGGTGAGAACGGCCGCGTCGCCGCTGGCAGTGGTCGCCAGCCGCTCGCACAACACGCCGGAAACCGAAGCCTATATTCGCGACCTTGGCGCCGCCGAGATCGTCTCGGTCGGTTCGTCGCTGAAATTCTGCCTCCTCGCCAATGGCGAGGCGGATGTCTATCCGCGCTTCGGTCGCACCATGGAATGGGACACCGCGGCGGGTGACGCGGTGCTGCGCGCCGCCGGCGGCACGACGCGCACGCTGGACGGCAAGCCCTTGGCCTATGGCAAGCGCAACCAGGCCGATGACGAGGACTTTGCCAATCCGCATTTCATTGCCAGCGGCAGCGCTGCAACCGGAAGGCGCATCGAACGTTGAGGTGGAAACCTCCCGTAGATGGCCTATCCTGTATGGACGTTCCCTGAGTCGGTAGTTGAATGTCCTTTTTTCAGAAATGCCATGCCGTCACTTTGGGCGGATTTCCGGTATGGACCAGCAGTCGCGATGAACTAGGCCTCAGGATGTTGCTGGGCCTCTACGCCCTCTCTCCCGCCCTTTTCGTCTTCGTCGAAATGTCTCCCACTGCCCTGGCATTTGTCGCGGCACTCATGGGTGCTCTTACACTTTTTACCAAGGGGGCACGCTTTGGCAGGGCAACGATAGGCCTGGCCGTCACTCTGGCTCTCTTGTCCGGCTTTGTCCTGTCGAGCGCCCTGTGGTCGATCGACGCGAGCCGCTCTCTCATGGCGGCGAAGGACGTGTTTGGCTACTCGGTCGCCGCCATCTTGCTGTTTGAGTGCATTCTGGCGCTTCCGGACGCTCAACGCGACCGGCTGGCACGGGTCTCGTTATTCGGCATGTTGATTGGCCTGGTGTCGGTGATGGGTTGGGAACTGTATTTTGCGTTTTTGACCGAAGATCCAAGATTTGTGGAAAATGTTTTCACCCTCCACAAGATCACGGTCTACGGAGCTTTTTTTGCCGTCATATTTCTTGCGCAGCCGAGGCTGGTCTGGAAGGGGCTTGCGGCTCTCTTTGCCGTGATGACATTGCTCTACGGCCAATCGACCGGCGTCAATCTGGCGATTGTCTTCGTGGCGGCGATGTTTGTCATGCCCGCCAAATACCGCCAGCACGCCTTGGTCGGATTCTTCGCCGCCTATTTGTCTCTTGCCCTGATTGCCCCTTTCGTCGTCTCGCCGCTGTTTGCCTACCTCAAAACAACGGGCTGGCTGGCTTTCTATCCGGGAACGTTCGCCGCGCGGCTTGATCTTTGGCAGATGATCTCGCCCCACATTGCGGAGCAGCCGGTTCTCGGCCATGGCGCCAATACGATGAGAAACGCGGTCGGGGTCGTGGTGAATCCCACATATTACGCGCAGGCGGATCTTCCGAGCGCGCACAATATCGTATTCGATTTGTGGTACGAGTTGGGAGCGCTGGGCATCATTGTGTACGGGGTGCTCCTGGGCACGATCATAAGAATGATCGGCCGTTTGAGCGGCCCCTGCCATTTCATAGCCAGCAGCTATCTGATCATAGCTGTTGTCGAACTGTCGGTCGACCATCGGATCTGGTTGTCATGGGTGCTGGGCACTTTGGTCTTCACAGCGGGCATCTGCATATTGCAGTGCCGTTCCGTGGCCCGGCCGGGAACGGATGACCGGATCACAAGACGCGCGGCGACCTTCTCAAAATAGCGGCGCGAAGCGCACGACCGCCTATGCCGGCGAGGTGTCGCCTCTGGTATCCGGCGCCTTATTCGGCCGCGGCCTGCGCCGAGTTCGAGCCGATATAGTTGCGGATCGTTTCGATGATCCGGTTCTGGTCAGCCTCGCTGAGATAGGGGTGCATCGGCAGGCACAGGATGCGTTTCGGCAGGTCCTCCGAAACCGCGAGACCGGTCGGCGTGCGCGGGTAGTCGCGATAGGCGATCTGCTCATGCAGCGGCTTGACATAGTAGATGACGGACGGGATGCCCTTTTCGCTCAGATGCCCCTTAAGGCCATCGCGTTTCGGCGTCTCGATCGCGTATTGCGCCCACGCCGAGCGGCTGCCATCCAGGTTGCGGGCGGCGGTGACGATGTCGCCGAGGCCTTCCGCGTAACGCTGGGCGACCACTTGCCGCGCCACCATTTCTTCCTCGAGGATGGCGAGCTTCTCGATCAGGATCGCCGCCTGAAGCGTATCGAGCCGTGAATTGATGCCGACGCGGACGTTGTCGTACTGCGTCTCGCCCTTGCCGTGGAAGGCGAAGGAACGCAGCGCGTCGGCCAGAGCGTCGTCATTGGTGAACATCGCGCCGCCGTCGCCATAGCAGCCGAGCGGCTTGGCCGGATAGAAGCTGGTCGAGCCGACATGGCCGAACCCGCCGCACATCCTGCCTTCGAGCGAGCCACCCATGGACTGGGCGGCATCCTCGATCACCAATAGGCCTTCGCGATTGGCGATGGCCATGATCGCCTCATAGTCGGCGGCAAGACCGAACAGGTCGACGGGGATGATCGCCTTCGGCTTCAGTCGGCCTTCCTTCTTGATGGCCGCGATCGCCGCCTCGAGGCTGGCGATGTCGATGTTGTAGGTCTTCGGATCGACATCGACGAAAACCGGCTCGGCCTTGGCCAGCGCCACCACTTCCGCCGTGGCGGCGAAGGTAAAGCTCGGCACGAACACCGCGTCACCTGGGCCGATGCCGGCGGCGAACAGCGGCAAAAGCAATGCGTCGGTGCCGTTGGCGCAGGCAACCACATGCTTGACGCCGACATAGGCGGCGAGCTTCTTCTCGAATTCGGCGACCTGGGGGCCTAGGATGTAGCGGCCATCTTCGACGACGTGGTCGACCGCGGCTTTCAGCCGGTCGCGGATTCGTTCGCGCTGCGCGCCAAGATCGATGAACTGCATGTCGGCCTCAATACCTGCCACTAACCGGCCCGCTGGTACCAGACTTGGCGCGGCTGAAAAAGCCGGCTGCGGGCCGGGCATATGGCGCAAGTGTCGCAGCCCGTTACCGTGTTTTGCCGGCGCATTGGCCTAAAAAGCCGGGAATCCGGCCTTGGCGGCGCAATTCAGGCCATGTCTATCGCGGTTTTCCGGCGCATGGAAACATAAAGTGATCGCGCTGGAGGGCCGATCAGCCGATCTCGTGCCGCCATGGGGAATTGGCGCCGGCCCGTGATACCGTCACCGCCGCCGCCTTGGCGCCGAGCGCCAATGCTTTGCCGATAGCGTCTTGCGACAGGCTGGAAATCGCCGCCTTCGTCAGCAGGCCTTGCTCATGCAGGGAGGCAAGGATGCCGGCATTGAACGTGTCTCCGGCGCCGACGGTGTCCACCACCTTCACTGTCTCCGGCATGACGGTGACACGGTGCTGCTTGCTATAGCCAACGGCGCCTTCGCTGCCATGCGTGACGACGATCAGTTTCGGGCCGCGGTCGAGCCAATTGCGCACGACATCCTCGTGCGAACCGGCTTCACCGAACCAGTTGAGGTCTTCGTCCGAAAGTTTGACGATGTCGGCCATCGCCATCATCTCCCGGATGCGCCTGAGGTGCTTGGCCTTGTCGGGGATGAAGTTCGGCCGGATGTTGGGATCGAGCATCATCACGCGGGCCTCGTGCTCGCGCCGCATGAATTCCTCATAGGCCGAGCCAGCCGGCTCCGAGATCAGGCTGATGGCGCCGAACAGCATCGCCTCGATCTCGCCGCCGAGTTGCGGCAGGTCCTCGATGGTCAGCATGCGCCCGGCCGTGTTCTCGTCATAGAAGGTGTAGGTCGCCTGGCCGTTGTTCAGCCGCACGAAGGCCAGTGTCGTCGGCCGGGGCGATGTGTGCGCGTAGGTCGAACTGACCTTGCTCGCTCCGAGCGCCTCCCTGAATTGCCCGCCAAACAGGTCCGACGACAGGCCGGAGAAGAAGCCGGCCGGCGCGCCGAGCCGGCCGAGTGCGATCGCCGTGTTGAAAACAGCGCCGCCGACATAGGGAGCGAAGGCCGGCTCACCCTGCGTGGTGGTGCGCGGCAGCATGTCGATGAGGGCTTCGCCACAGCAGAGGATCATGGCTTCCTGGTCTCCGGCGGATAGATCACGCCCTTGCGGATGATGATGTTGGCGTAAAGCCGCGGCTCGCTCGTCGCGACGATGGCATGCGCCGATTTGACCCGTGCATAGAAGTCGGCGCCGGCCAGCGCAACCACCTTGCGGCCTGGTGCGCGCTTGGCGCAGATCGCCTCCATTTCACGATGGACAGGGTCGGCAAGCGACGGATCGCCTTTCACCGAGGCTCGAAACAGCGCCTCCGGAACCGCATCGTCGACCGGAAGCAGCGTCAGTATCGCGTCGAGCACGGGAATGAGGGCATGGCCGTCGGTCCGGATGAGGCGTCTTGCCTGCTCCAGCGCCGGATAGTTCCCGTCGACCAGGGCAATCTCGTCACCATGCCCCATGGCGCGCAACGTTGCCAGAAGCTCCGGACCAAGCAGCGCCGGAATCCCGATCAGCATTCAGGCGCTCCTGGCGATCGTCGTCGAACCGATCAGGAAGCGTTCGGAAAGCGGCAGGCTGGCGCCGCCGAGCGCCCGTGCATGGATGCCCACGCTTCCCTCGCGGACCGCCGGAAGTTTCAGCCCTTCGCCGTCGATGGCGCCGATTGCCGTCACGACCGCCTCGACCAGCTTCTGGCGCACGGCCTTCGGCATCCACCCGTCGATCACCGCGGCCTCGAAATCGATGACCGAGGACGCTGCGACGATGGCGTAAGCGAGTGCCTGCGAGGCGCTGGCGATCCACTCGTCGAGTTCGGCGCCGATCTCCCCCCAATCCTCGGGTGAGGTCCACAGATACGAGGCCTCGACGCCACGCGCATTGAGTGTTTTTTCGAGCATGGCGATCGAGGCCACGTCGATCAGCTGGGTCGGTTTTCCACCCGGCCCGGGCACGGGCATGGAGCCGAGCGCGCCGGCATTGCCGGTCGGTCCGCCGAACAGCCGGCCGTTGAGCACGATGCCGCCACCGGCAAAGGCGCCGATGTAGAAATAGACGAAGTCCCGCGCCGCGCCCGTCTGGCCAAAGACCAGTTCGGCGCCGCAGGCCGAGGTGGCGTCGTTCTGCAGATAGACCGGAAAATCGCACTGCGTCTGGATGTCGGTCCTGATATCGCGATGGCGCCATTCGTCCATGACCTCGCGCGGCGCGCCGGCGGTGTCGGCCCAGTTCCACAGCTCGAACGGCATGGCGATGCCGAGTCCGGCAATGCGTTTGTCCTGCGCCGGTGTCAGCGCGCCGCGCATCGTCTTCATGCCTGACGTGACGAACTCGACCGTTTCGCGTGGGGCAGGGTAGCGGTAGGAGTGCTGCAGCATTGCGCGCACGTTGCCGAGGAAATCGATCAGCACGAGTTCGGCGCTGCGGCGGCCGATCTTGAGGCCGATGAAGAAGGCGCCTTCGGGGTTGAGCGCCATGGGGATCGAGGGCTGGCCGATCTTGCCGCGCAACGGCGCCTGACGCACGAGCAGGCTTTCTTCCTCCAGTTCGCGCATGATGACCGAGACCGTCTGCGCGGAAAGTCCGGTCATGCGGGCGATGTCGGACTTCGCCAGACTGCCGTGCTGACGCACCAGCGAAAGCACCAGGCGCTCATTGTGATCGCGCATGCCGCTCTGGTTGGTGCCGCGGTGAATAAGGCTCTCATTCGCTTCGGGCGAACCATGCCTCGCAGTGGCGGTCTCCACCCTGTTCCTCCCGTCGTTTCCCCGGCAATGCTTTTGGGTCAGAATGAGTGAAGGACGCAAGGCTGTCAATAATAAATAAGAGTGATTTAATTATTGACAGATGCCTTGGTCTGGTGTTTTTTGATCTGGCATCCGCGCTGGGAGAAGTCGCCTGGATGCCGTGCGGGTGCCGGTTGGCCGGCATTCGAAAATGTTCCACTGGGAGGAAAATCGTGACCAATACAAAATTGTTGAAGTCCACCGTTTTTGCGGCGGCCGCGCTGGGTCTGATGGCGTTCGCTTCGTCCGCATCCGCCGCCGGCGTCGGCGCCTGCCTGATCACCAAGACCGACACCAATCCGTTCTTCGTCAAGATGAAGGAGGGCGCTACCGCCAAGGCCAAGGAACTCGGCGTCGATCTCAAGACCTATGCGGGCAAGATCGACGGTGACAGCGAGAGCCAGGTGGCGGCGATCGAAAGCTGCATCGCCGACGGCGCCAAGGGCATTTTGATCACCGCGTCCGACACCAAGGGCATCGTGCCGACGGTGAAGAAGGCGCGCGATGCGGGCCTGCTGGTGATTGCGCTCGACACGCCGCTCGATCCGATCGACGCCGCCGACGCGACCTTCGCCACCGACAATCTGGAGGCCGGCAAGCTGATCGGCGCCTGGGCCGCCGCGACGCTGGGCGACAAGGCCAAGGACGCCAAGATCGGCTTCCTCGACCTGACCCCCTCGCAGCCGACCGTGGACGTTCTGCGCGATCAGGGCTTCATGATGGGCTACGGCATCGACGTGAAGGATCCCAACAAGATCGGCGATGAGACCGATCCGCGTATCGTCGGCCACGATGTGACGAACGGCAATGAAGAGGGCGGCCGCAAGGCGATGGAAAACCTTCTGCAGAAGGACAACACCATCACCGTCATTCACACCATCAACGAGCCGGCCGCGGTCGGCGCCTACCAGGCGCTCAAGGCCGTCGGCCTCGAAAGCCAGGTGCTGATCGTCTCGGTCGACGGCGGCTGCCCCGGCGTGAAGTCGGTCACCGAAGGCGTCATCGGCGCCACCTCGCAGCAATATCCGCTGCAGATGGCCGCGCTCGGCATCGAGGCGATCGCCGCTTTCGCCAAGGATGGTACCAAGCCGAAGCCGACCGAGGGCAAGAACTTCTTCGACACCGGCGTCAACCTCGTCACCGACAAGCCGGCCAAGGGCGTCAAGTCCATCGACACCAAGGAAGGCCTCGCCAAGTGCTGGGGCTGATGCTGGCCTGACCGGTAACAGAACCGATCGGCCGGGGGGACTTGATCCCCGGCCGCATCGGGTGGACGATACATCACTGTAAACGCGAACAATCCCGGCGACAGACCGGAAGGCGTGGACGGCGTCAGCGCGTGGCTGAAGCCCTACGGGGAGGAAACATGGCTCAAGCTCAGGAATTCGAGAAGGTTCTCTCGGCCAGCGACACAAGCGTGGCCGCTTTCGACGAGCACAAATCAGCCGTCAAGCGCATCCAGCATTTTCTGCATTCGACGCCTGCGGCGGTGCCGCTGATCGTGCTGCTTCTGTCGATCATCATCTTCGGCATCGCGATCGGCGGGCGGTTCTTCTCGTCCTACACGCTGACGCTGATCCTGCAGCAGATCGCCATCGTCGGCATTCTCGGGGCCGCGCAGACTCTGGTCATCCTAACCGCCGGCATCGACCTGTCGATCGGGGTGATCATGGTGATTTCGGCCGTGATCATGGGCAATTGCGCGGTCAGCTACGGCATGCCGAGCGTGCTCGCCGTGGCGATCGGGCTTGCCGCCGGTGCGGCTTGCGGGCTGCTGAACGGACTGCTGGTCGCCTATATGAAGTTGCCGCCCTTCATCGTGACGCTTGGCACCTGGAACATCGTCATGGCCACGAACTTCATCTATTCGGCCAATGAGACGATCCGCGACACCGACGTCGACACTCAAGCGCCGATGTTGCATCTGTTCGCCCTGAGCTTCAAGGTCGGCACGGCGGTGCTGACGCTCGGTGTCATTGCCACCGTCGTGCTCGTGATGGTTCTTTGGTACGTGCTCAACCACACCGCATGGGGCCGTCATGTCTACGCCGTCGGCGACGACCAGGAGGCGGCGAAGCTGTCTGGCATCCAGACCAAGAAGGTGCTGGTGACGGTCTACACCCTTGCCGGGCTGATCGCCGCTTTCGCGGCCTGGGTCTCCATCGGCCGCAACGGCTCGATCTCGCCATCAGCCGCCGTCACCGACTACAATCTGCAGGCCATCACCGCGACGGTGATCGGTGGTATTTCTCTCTTCGGCGGCCGCGGCTCCATCCTCGGCACCTTGTTCGGCGCGATGATCGTCGGCGTCGTCTCGATGGGCCTCAACATGCTGGGCGCCGATCCGCAATGGAAAGTGCTCCTCACCGGCGTGCTGATCATCGGCGCCGTCGCCATCGACCAATGGATCAGAAAGGTTTCGGCATGACCCAGGAACCCATCCTCACCGCGCGCGGCCTGGTCAAGCGCTATGGCCGCGTCACCGCTCTCGACAATGCCGATTTCGACCTATACCCCGGCGAAATCCTTGCCGTCATCGGCGACAACGGCGCCGGCAAGTCGTCGCTCATCAAGGCGATTTCCGGCGCGGCCGTGCCGGACGAGGGCGAAATCCGGCTTGAAGGCAAACCCGTCTCCTTCAAGTCGCCGATGGAAGCGCGCGAAGCCGGCATCGAAACCGTCTACCAGAACCTCGCGCTGTCGCCGGCGCTGTCGATCGCCGACAACATGTTCCTCGGCCGCGAGATCCGCAAACCCGGCTTCGTCGGCCAGTGGCTTCGCATGCTGGACCGTCCGGCAATGGAAAAGCGCGCCCGCGACAAGCTTACCGAACTCGGCCTGATGACCATCCAGAACATCAGCCAGGCGGTGGAGACGCTGTCGGGCGGCCAACGCCAGGGCGTGGCGGTGGCCCGCGCCGCCGCCTTCGGCTCGAAGATGGTCATCATGGACGAGCCGACGGCGGCGCTCGGCGTCAAGGAGAGCCGCCGCGTGCTCGAGTTGATCCTCGACGTGAAGAAGCGCGGCCTGCCGATCGTGCTCATCTCGCACAACATGCCGCACGTCTTCGAAGTGGCCGACCGCATCCACATCCACCGTCTTGGCCGTCGCCTGTGCGTCATCGACCCCAAGCAATATACGATGTCTGATGCCGTTGCCTTCATGACCGGTGCAAAAGCACCCCCGGAGACGGCATTGGCGGCCTGAACTGCCTGATTGCCGCTGGGTAAGGAGGCGGGGGTGTTCTCTAAATCGATTGAAAACATGCTGCAATGCACTAGGATGGGCTGGGAGAAACGGTGAAAGCCGGTATGATCAGGCCAAACCGAACGAGAGGCGATATGACATCCGCCATGACGATCGAAGCCCCCGCTCTCGACAATCCCGATCCCAAGACGCTCGCCGAAGAAGTCTTGATGTCGCTCAAATACCGGGTCGGCAAGGACACCACCGTCGCGACCCAGTACGACTGGCTGACCGCCTCGATCAAGGTCGTGCGCGACCGCGTCGTCGACCACTGGATGCAGGCGACCAAGGAAGCCTACGACCAGCAGGAAAAGCGCGTCTATTACCTGTCGCTCGAGTTCCTGATCGGGCGTCTGATGCGCGACGCCTTTTCCAATCTCGGCCTGATGGAGAACATGCGTGAGGCGCTGTCCTCGCTCGGCGTCGATCTCGACCTGATCGCCGCGCTCGAGCCGGACGCTGCCCTTGGCAATGGCGGCCTTGGCCGGCTCGCCGCGTGCTTCATGGAAAGCATGGCGACCGTCGACATTCCCGCGCATGGCTACGGCATCCGCTATGCCAACGGCATGTTCCGCCAGGAAATCCATGACGGTTGGCAGGTCGAACTGCCCGAGACCTGGCTGGACCACGGCAACCCCTGGGAGTTCGAGCGGCGCGAGCGCTCCTTCGAAGTCGGCTTCGGCGGTTCGGTCGAATCGATCACCTCCAGGGACGGCCGGCTCGAACGCCATGTCTGGAAACCGAGGGAGCATGTTCTGGCGGTTGCCTATGACACGCCCGTGGCCGGCTGGCGCGCCAAGCGCGTCAACACGTTGCGCCTTTGGTCAGGCATGCCGATCGATCCGATCCTGCTCGACAAGTTCAACGCCGGCGACCACATCGGGGCGCTGGCCGAAAGCAACAAGGCCGATGCGCTGTCGCGCGTGCTCTATCCCGCCGATTCCCACATGGCCGGACAGGAACTCAGGCTCAGGCAGGAATATTTCTTCTCCACCGCCTCGCTGCAGGACATCGTCCAGCGGCATCTGAGCCAATATGGCGACCTGAAGTCGCTTCCCGACAAGGCGGCGATCCACCTCAACGACACCCATCCGGCGATCGCCGTGCCGGAGTTGATGCGGCTTCTGATGGACGTCCACGGCATGGATTTCGATCTCGCCTGGGATATCACCAAGCGTACCTTCGGCTACACCAACCACACGCTGCTGCCCGAGGCGCTGGAAAGCTGGCCGGTGCCGCTGTTCGAGCGGCTTTTGCCGCGTCATATGCAGATCGTCTACGCCATCAACGCGCAGGTGCTGCTGGAGGCGCGCGCCACTGATCAATTCTCCGATGAGCAGATCAGCCGTATCTCGCTGATCCAGGAGAATGGCGACCGCCGGGTGCGCATGGGCAATCTGGCCTTTGTCGGTTCGCATTCGATCAACGGCGTGTCGGCGCTGCATACCGAACTGATGAAGGAGACGGTGTTCGCCGACCTGCACCGGCTCTATCCCGACCGCATCAACAACAAGACCAATGGCATCACGCCGCGGCGCTGGCTCATCCAGTGCAATCCGGGCCTTACCGCGCTCGCCCGCGAGGCGATCGGCGATCGCTTCATGGATGACATCGAGGCGATCAAGGGGCTCGATCCGCTCGCCGACGACACCGCCTTCCGCGAAAAATTCGCCGCCGTGAAGCGCCAGAACAAGGTGAGGCTAGCCAACTTGGTCGCCGACCGCCTCGGCATCAAGCTCGACCCTTCGGCGCTCTTCGACATTCAGGTCAAGCGTATCCACGAATACAAGCGTCAGCTCCTCAACATCCTCGAAGCGATCGCGCTCTATGACCAGATCCGCTCGCATCCCGAGCGCGACTGGATGCCACGCGTGAAATTCTTCGGCGGCAAGGCCGCGCCCAGCTACCACAACGCCAAGCTGATCATCAAACTGGCCAACGACGTCGCCAGGGTGATCAACAGTGACCCTTCGGTGCGCGGCCTGCTCAAGGTCGTGTTCGTACCGAACTACAATGTCAGCCTGGCCGAGGTGCTGATGCCGGCCGCCGATCTCTCGGAGCAGATCTCGACCGCCGGCATGGAAGCGTCGGGAACCGGCAACATGAAGTTCGCGCTGAACGGCGCACTGACCATCGGCACGCTCGACGGCGCCAATGTCGAGATCAAGGAGCATGTCGGCGACGACAACATCTTCATCTTTGGCCTCACCACCGAAGAAGTCGCCGAGCGGCGCAACAATGGCTACAATCCCCGCGGCGTCATCGAGGCGTCCCCCGAACTGGCGCAGGCGGTCGCGGCCGTTTCTTCGGGCGTCTTCTCCCCCGATGATCCCAATCGCTACCGCGATCTGATCAACGGCCTCTACGACAGCGACTGGTTCATGGTCGCGGCGGATTTCGACGCCTATGCCGCCTGCCAGCGCGACGTCGATGCCGTCTGGCGCAACAGCCCGGACTGGTACGCCCGCGCCATCCGCAACGTCGCGCGCGTCGGCTGGTTCTCTTCCGATCGCACGATCCGCCAATACGCCAAAGAAATCTGGAACGTGCCCGTCTGATATGATTGCATGAGGCCACGAACGATGGCCGCAAAAACAAACATTTGGTGCCCGGGGAGGGCGACCGCCTGATGAGGAAGCCGCGCGCGACCGCTGCGACAAGCGGGCCGGACGGACTGGCGTCAGCCAGCGATGTCGAGGCGATTGTCGCCGGTACGCACGGTGATCCTTTTGCGGTTCTCGGTGTTCAGGAGGCCGGCAAGAGCCTGTTCGCGCGCTGCTTCGTTCCGCATGCGCAGTCCGTCACCGCCTACACGCTGACCGGCATCGAGGCAGGCGAATTGACCAGGCGCGACGAAGCCGGTTTCTTCGAGGGCAAGCTGTCGATCAGGAAGCGCCAGCCGCTCCGCTACCACGCGCGCAATGCCGGCGGCGACTGGTGGCTGACCGATCCCTATTCGTTCGGTCCGGTGCTCGGACCGATGGACGATTACTATATCGCCGAGGGCTCGCATCTCAGGTTGTTCGACAAGCTCGGCGCCCATGTCATTGAGCACGAAGGCGCCACCGGCGTGCATTTCGCGGTATGGGCCCCAAATGCCAGGCGCGTCTCGGTGGTCGGCGATTTCAATGACTGGGACGGGCGCCGGCATACGATGCGCGACCGTCGCGACACCGGCATCTGGGAGCTGTTCATTCCCGATATCGGCGCCGGCCGGCCCTATAAATATGAAATCATAGGTCCCGACGGCGTGAGATTGCCGCTGAAAGCCGATCCATTCGCCTTCAAGTCGGAGCTGCGCCCGGCAACGGCCTCGGTGACCGCGGTGCCCCCGGCGCATCCATGGGGCGACGAGGCGCATCGCAATTTCTGGCGCAACGCCGACCCCCGGCGCGAAGCCATCTCGATCTACGAAGTCCATGCCGGTTCCTGGCAGCTTCGCGACGACGGCACCTTCCTGTCCTGGGATGAGCTGGCCGACCGGCTGATCCCTTATGTGGTCGAGGCCGGGTTCACCCACATCGAATTCCTGCCGATCTCCGAGCATCCCTATGACCCGTCCTGGGGTTATCAGACCACCGGCCTCTACGCGCCATCGGCCCGCTTCGGCGATCCGGACGGCTTTGCTCGCTTTGTCGATGGCGCCCATCGTGCCGGCATCGGCGTAATCCTAGACTGGGTGCCGGCGCATTTTCCTGTCGACGAGCACGGTCTGGTCCATTTCGACGGCACCGCGCTCTACGAGCATGCCGACCCGCGCAAGGGCTTCCACCCGGACTGGAACACCGCGATCTACAATTTCGGCCGCCGCGAGGTGGTGTCGTTCCTCGTCAACAACGCCTTGTTCTGGGCCGAAAAATACCATGTCGACGGTCTTCGCGTCGACGCGGTGGCCTCGATGCTCTACCTCGACTATTCGCGCAAGCAGGGCGAATGGATTCCCAACGAAAAGGGTGGGCGCGAAAACCTCGAGGCGGTCAGCTTCCTGCAGAAGATGAACAAGGAGCTCTACGGGCACCATCCCGGTGTCATGACTATCGCCGAGGAATCGACTTCATGGCCAAAGGTCTCGGCGCCCGTTCATGAAGGCGGGCTGGGCTTCGGCTTCAAGTGGAACATGGGCTTCATGCACGACACGCTGGAGTATTTTTCCAAGGAGCCGATTTTCCGCAAGCACCATCACAACGAGCTGACCTTCGGTCTGACCTACGCCTTCTCGGAGAATTTCGTGCTGCCGCTCTCGCATGACGAGGTCGTGCACGGCAAAGGCACGCTGCTGGGCAAGATGGCCGGTGACGACTGGCAGAAATTCGCGACCTTGCGTGCCTATTACGGCTTCATGTGGGGTTATCCCGGCAAGAAGCTGCTGTTCATGGGCCAGGAATTCGCGCAGCGCCGCGAATGGAGCGAGGCGCGCGCGCTTGATTGGAACCTGCTCGATTTCCGGCCGCATCGCGGCGTCTGGCAGACGGTGCGCGATCTCAACTATCTCTACCGTTCACGTCCGGCCCTGCATGGCCGCGACTGCGAGCCCGAAGGGTTTTCCTGGCTGATCGTCGACGACAGCCAGAATTCGGTTTTCGCCTGGGTGCGCAACGCTCCTGGCGGCAATCCGGTCGCCGTCATCTCCAATTTCACGCCGGTGCCGCGCGACAATTATCGTGTACCTCTGCCGAAGGCCGGCAAGTGGCGCGAGATCATCAACACCGATGCTTCCGAATATGGCGGCTCCGGCATGGGCAATGGCGGCGTGGTCGAGGCGAGGGCGGAGGGCAAGAGCATCTCGGCAACGATGCTTCTGCCGCCGCTGTCGACGATCATGCTTGAACTCGCCGACGACTGAACTCGTTAAGGCTGGTCAACGCATAAAGACGAGTAACTTGGGAGGGTATAAATGGCAGACTTGAAAAGAACCCAGCCGCTGGCCCGCGACGCCATGGCCTATGTGCTGGCCGGCGGACGCGGCAGCCGCCTCAAGGAGCTGACCGATCGGCGCGCCAAGCCGGCGGTCTATTTCGGCGGCAAGACGCGCATCATCGATTTCGCGCTCTCCAATGCACTGAACTCTGGCATCCGCCGCCTCGGCGTCGCCACCCAGTACAAGGCGCATTCGCTGATCCGCCACCTGCAACGCGGCTGGAACTTCCTGCGGCCCGAACGAAACGAGAGCTTCGACATCCTGCCGGCGAGCCAGCGCGTGTCGGAAACGCAATGGTATGAAGGCACGGCTGACGCCGTCTACCAGAACATCGACATCATCGAGGCTTATGGCCCGGAATACATGGTGATCCTGGCCGGCGACCACATCTACAAGATGGATTACGAGCTGATGCTGCGCCAGCATGTCGATGCCGGCGCCGATGTCACGGTCGGCTGCCTCGAAGTGCCGCGCATGGAAGCGACAGGCTTCGGCGTCATGCATGTCGATGCCAAGGACAACATCATCGCCTTCGTCGAAAAGCCCGTTGATCCGCCCGGCATTCCGGGTAACCCGGAATTCGCCTTGGCCTCGATGGGCATCTACGTCTTCAAGACCAAGTTCCTGATGGAACAGCTGCGCCGCGATGCCGCCGAGCCGGGCTCCAGCCGCGACTTCGGCAAGGACATCATCCCCTATATCGTCACGCACGGTAAGGCGATCGCGCACCGCTTCACCAAGTCCTGCGTGCGTTCGACCGCCGAGAACGAGGCCTACTGGCGCGATGTCGGCACGGTCGATGCCTATTGGGAAGCCAACATCGACTTGACCGACGTGACGCCGGAACTCGACCTCTACGACCGCGACTGGCCGATCTGGACTTATGCCGAGCTGAAGCCGCCGGCAAAATTCGTCCACGACGAGGATGGCAGGCGCGGTTCTGCCGTGTCGTCACTGGTGTCGGGCGATTGCATCGTCTCGGGCGCTTCGCTGAAGAAGAGCCTGATCTTCACCGGCGCGCGCATCAATTCCTATTCGGCACTCGAAGAAGTCGTCATGCTGCCCGACGTTCATGTCGGCCGGAACGCAAAGTTGAAGCGCGTCGTGATCGACCACGGTGTAAGGATACCGGAAGGGCTGGTGGTCGGCGAGGATCCCGCGCTCGACGCCAAGCGTTTTCGGGTTTCGGAAAAGGGCATCTGCCTGGTCACCCAGGACATGATCGACAAGCTGAAGCTTTAGGCCGGATCGGATTGTAGGCGCATGCATGTTCTGTCGGTCACGCCCGAAATCTTCCCGCTGATCAAGACCGGCGGGCTTGCCGACGTAACCGGGGCGCTGCCGATCGCGCTCGCGGCCAAGGGCGTGACCATGCGCACGCTCATTCCGGGTTTTCCGGTGGTGATGGGCGCCTTCAAGAAAAAGAAGGCCGTCTACCAATACCCCTTGTTGCAAGGCGGCAAGGCCGCGATCCATGCCGTCGAGGTCGCCGGGCTCGATTTGTTCGTGCTCGACGCGCCGCATCTGTTCGACCGCCCCGGCGGCCCCTATGGCAACGCCTCGGGCGCGGATTGGCCGGACAATTGGCGGCGCTTCGCGGCGCTGAGCCAGGCCGGCGCCGATATCGCCGGCGGCGCCATTTCGGGCTACCTGCCTGACATCGTGCATGCCCATGACTGGCAGTCGGCGATGACGCTGGCTTATATGCGTTACGGCAAGGCGGTTGGCACGCCATCAATGATGACCGTCCACAATCTCGCCTTCCAGGGTCAGTTCGGCGCCGGCATCTTCGGCGAACTCGGTCTGCCGGCCGCGGCGATGGCGCTTGACGGCGTCGAATATTATGGCGGCGTCGGCTTCCTCAAGGCGGGTCTGCAGGCGGCCTGGGCAATCACCACGGTGAGCCCGACCTATGCGCAGGAGATCCGTTCACCGGAATTCGGCATGGGCCTCGATGGTCTCATCAACATGCGTTCAAGCGATCTCCATGGCATCGTCAACGGCATCGACACCGCCATCTGGGATCCAGCAACCGATAGACATCTGGTGTCGACCTATACGGCCGAAACGTTGAAGGCCCGCGCGCCCAACAGGGCGGCCGTCGAGGACCGTTTCGGTCTCGACCGCGACGGCAGCCCGATTGTCTGTGTCGTCAGCCGGCTGACCTGGCAGAAGGGCATGGACATATTGGCGACGGTGATCGACGGCATCGTTGCGACAGGCGCCAGGCTGGCTATCCTCGGCTCGGGCGACGCCGGCCTCGAAGGCGCGCTGCTGGCGGCCGCCGCACGCCACCGTGGCCGCATCGGTGTGGTCGTCGGCTATGACGAGGGGCTGTCGCACATCATGCAGGGCGGCTGCGACGCCATCGTCATCCCTTCGCGCTTCGAACCTTGCGGGCTGACGCAGCTTTACGGCCTGCGCTATGGCTGCGTGCCGGTCGTCGCGCGCACCGGCGGCCTCGCCGACACCATCATCGACGCCAACGAAGCGGCGATTGCAGCCGGCGTGGCGACCGGCTTCCAGTTTGCCCCCAACAATGGCGGCGCGCTGCTGCACGCCATCCGCCGCCTGGCCGACGCCCACGCCAGTTCCGCAACCTTCGAGACCATCCAGCGCCAGGGCATGAAGACCGATGTGTCGTGGGATCGAAGCGCCGAAAAATACGTCGAACTCTATCGCCTGCTGCTTTCGAAAAGGGTTGCCTGAAGCATGATACGCACCGTCCCCACCAAGCCCTATTCCGACCAGAAGCCCGGCACGTCGGGACTGCGCAAGAAGGTGCCAGTGTTCCAGCAGGAGCACTATGCCGAGAACTTCATCCAGTCGATCTTCGACGCGCTCGACGGATTTGCCGGCAAGACCCTGGTCATCGGCGGCGATGGCCGCTTCTACAACCGCGAGGTCATCCAGAAGGCCATTGCCATGGCCGCCGGCAACGGCTTCGGCAAGGTGATGGTAGGGCAGGGCGGCATATTGTCGACGCCGGCGGCCTCGCATGTCATCCGCAAATACAAGACCTTCGGCGGCATCATCCTGTCGGCCAGCCATAATCCCGGCGGCCCGCATGAGGATTTTGGCATCAAGTACAATGCCGGCAATGGCGGCCCGGCGCCGGAAAAGCTGACCGACGCCATCTTTGCCAGGACCAAGGCGATTTCGAGCTTCAAGATCGCCGACATCGATCCAATCGACATCGATACGGTCGGCACCGTCAAGGCCGGCGGCATGACCGTCGAGATCATCGATCCGGTCACCGACTATGCCGAACTGATGGAGAGCCTGTTCGATTTCGACGCGTTGCGCAAACTGTTCAAGTCGGGCTTTCGCATGCGCTTCGACGCCATGCACGCGGTGACCGGACCCTACGCCAAGGAAATCCTCGAACACCGGCTCGGCGCACCGAACGGCACCTGCCGCAATTTCAAGCCGCTGCCCGATTTCGGCGGCCATCACCCCGATCCCAACCTTGTCCATGCCAAGCACCTCTATGACGAGATGATGGGGCCGGACGCGCCGGATTTCGGCGCCGCCTCCGACGGCGACGGCGACCGCAATTTGATCATCGGCAAGGGCATTTTCGTCACCCCGTCGGATTCGGTCGCCATGCTTGCCGCCAATGCCCGCCTGGCGCCCGGCTACAAGGACGGGCTGAAGGGCATCGCCCGCTCGATGCCGACCAGCGGTGCCGCCGACCGCGTCGCTCACAAGCTCGGCATCGGCATTTACGAGACGCCGACCGGCTGGAAGTTCTTCGGCAATCTGCTCGACGCCGGCATGGCGACGATCTGCGGTGAGGAAAGTGCCGGCACCGGCTCCAACCATGTCCGCGAAAAGGACGGTCTGTGGGCGGTGCTCCTGTGGCTCAACATCCTCGCCGCGCGCGGCGAAAGCTGCCAGCAGATCGTCACCGAGCACTGGGCGGCCTATGGGCGCAATTACTATTCGCGGCATGACTATGAAGAGGTGGAGAGCGACCGCGCCAATGCGCTGGTCGACGAACTCAGGGCCAAGCTCGGCTCGCTGCCCGGCACCAGCGTGCGCGGCTTGAAGATCGCCAATGCCGACGATTTTGCCTATCACGACCCGGTCGACGGCTCGACCAGCGAGCACCAGGGCATAAGGGTGCTGTTCGAAGGCGGCTCACGCGTCGTCTTCCGCCTCTCCGGCACCGGCACCTCGGGCGCGACCCTCCGCGTCTACATCGAGCGCTACGAGCCGGACAAGTCGAGGCACGATCTCGACACGCAGGAGGCGCTCGCCGATCTCATCGCCGCCGCCGACGACATTGCCGGGATCAAGAGCCACACCGGCCGCGACAAACCGAGCGTGATTACTTGAGGGTGGGGAGGCGCGACTCCCCCTTCTCCCCTTGTGGGAGAAGGTGTCGCCGAAGGCGACGGATGAGGGGTGCTCCAGCTTGGCGCAAACCGGCGCCCGGGACACCGATGCCTCATTCCTTCCAACACCCCTCATCCGTCTCGGCGGTGCGCGCCGATCCACCTTCTCCCACAAGGGGAGAAGGGAAGGCGCTCACGTGAACAATCTCGGCGCCGCCATCACCAGCGAAGGCATCCGCTTCGCCGCCTGGTCGTCGTCGGCGCGGCGGCTCTGGGTGTCGATCTTCGATGAAACCGGCGACCACGAAATCGAGCGGCTTGAACTCCAGCCCGAAGGCGAGGGTTTTTACGCCCTGTTCGTCGCGGGTCTCGCCGCCGGCACCCGCTACGGCTTTCGTGCCGATGGCGACTATGCACCCGAGCGTGGGCTGTGGTTCGACCCCGACAAGCTGCTGACCGATCCTTATGCCGCCGAAATCGACCGGCCCTATGCCTATCACTGGCGGCTCGCCGCGCGGCGCAATGAGGGTGCCGACACCGCGTCGCTGATGCCCAAGACCGTGGCCAAGGCCTTGCCCGCGGCCCCACCGATCCTGCCGCCGCTGTTTCGTCCGGGCGGCCTGATCTACGAACTGAATGTCCGCGCCTTCACCAAGCTCCACCCGGATGTGCCGCAAGAACAGCGTGGTACGATCGCCGCACTTGCCCATCCGGCCATCATCGAGCATCTGCAAAGGCTCGGCGTCTCCGCCGTCGAATTGATGCCGGTGACGGCGTCGATCGACGAGCGGCATCTGCCGCCGCTGGGCTTGAGCAACGCCTGGGGCTACAATCCCGTCACCTTCATGGCGCTCGACCCTCGCCTCGCACCCGGCGGCCTGACGGAATTACAGGACACGGTCGCAGCGCTGCGCCGGGTTGGCATCGGCACCATTCTCGACCTCGTCTTCAACCATACCGGCGAAAGCGACAGGCTGGGGCCAACGCTCTCGCTGCGCGGCCTCGACAACCAGGCCTACTATCGGCATCGGCCGGATGGCGGGCTGGTCAATGACACCGGCACCGGCAACACCATCGCTTGCGACCATCCGGTGGTGCGCGAAATGGTGCTCGACACGCTCCGTCATTTCGTGCGCCGGGCTGGCGTCGACGGCTTCCGGTTCGATCTGGCTCCGGTGCTGGGCCGGGTCGATGGTCTGTTCGATCCGGAAGCACCACTGCTCCGGGCCATTGCCGATGATCCGGTACTTTGCGACCGCGTGCTGATCGCCGAGCCTTGGGATATCGGGGCAAACGGATATCAACTGGGCAATTTTCGGCCACCGTTCCTCGAGTGGAACGATCGCTACCGCGACGATGTCAGACGCTTCTGGCGCGGCGATGCCGGCATGGTCGGCACTCTCGCCACGCGCCTTGCCGGTTCGTCCGACGTGTTCAACAGGGCAGGGGAGCCGGCAAGCCGCAGCGTGAACTTCATCGCCGCCCATGACGGCATGACGCTGGCCGACATCGTCGCCTACGAGCGCAAACACAACGCCGACAATGGCGAGCAGAACCGCGACGGCCATAACGACAACCTGTCCTGGAACAATGGCGTCGAGGGAGACACGAACGAGGCAGCGATCATCAAGGCGCGCTTCGACGACCAACGCGCACTGCTCGCCACGCTGTTCGCCTCGCGCGGCACCATCATGCTGACGGCAGGCGACGAATTCGGCAGAACGCAGCAAGGCAACAACAACGCCTATGCGCAGGACAACGCCATTACCTGGCTTGACTGGACAGGCCGCGATCAGGCGCTGGAGCGTTACGCATCGGCGCTTGCAGCGCTTCGCCAGGCGGTGCCGGCACTGTCGGACACACGTTTCCTGGCCGGAGAACCGGTCGAGGCTTCAGGCGTTCCCGACGTCGCCTGGCTGACCGAGACGGGTGAGCCGCTCGCAGAGACCGACTGGAACGACTCCAGCCGGCATCGCCTTGTCATGCTGCTTGGCGGCGAGGATGGCAGGCTTGCCGTCATGATCAATGGTGACCGCCGCCAATGCGTCTTCACCTTGCCGGCGCGCGATGGCTTCCAGTGGCGCCCGGCAATCGAGACACAGGCGATCGACCTCCTGCGCCCGCTGCCGGGCCGCAGCGTCAATTTCATGATCGAGGGCCGGACCGGAAACGGTGGCGCCGGGAAGGGTTCGTAATGGCCGACGACAATGCCAGGCAGGGAGCCGAGTGGTGGCGAGGCTGCGTCATCTATCAGATCTATCCGCGCTCTTTCCAGGACACGACCGGCGATGGCAGCGGCGATCTCAAAGGTATTACGGCAAGGCTCGCCCATATCGCCTCCCTCGGCGTCGACGCTGTCTGGCTGTCGCCCTTCTTCAAGTCGCCCATGGCCGACATGGGCTATGACGTATCGGACTACTGCGACGTCGACCCGATGTTCGGCACGTTGGCGGATTTCGACGCGCTGGTCGCCGAAGCGCATCGGCTCGGCCTGAAAATCATCATCGACCAGGTGCTGTCGCATTCATCCGACAAGCATGAATGGTTCATCGAAAGTCGCGCCAGCCGCGACACCGCCAAGGCCGACTGGTACGTCTGGGCCGACGCCAGGCCCGACGGCGGCGCGCCCAACAATTGGCTGTCGGTCTTCGGGGGGCCATCCTGGGAGTGGGACGCGACCCGTCGCCAATATTACATGCACAATTTCCTCGCCTCGCAGCCGGATCTCAATTTCCACAATCCGGAAGTCCAGGACGCGTTGCTGGACACGGTGCGGTTCTGGCTGGAGCGCGGTGTCGACGGCTTCCGGCTCGACACGGTCAATTACTATGTCCACGACCGCTGGCTGCGCAGCAATCCGCCCTTGGCTTCGAGCGTTGCCGGCACCAACACGGAAACCAACACCTACCTCTATCAGGAGCATCTGTTCGACAAGACGCAGCCGGAGAACCTGGCGTTCCTCAGGCGTTTCCGCGCGTTGCTCGACGAATTTGGCGACCGCGCCGCCGTCGGCGAGATCGGCGATGAAGGCCGCTCGCTGCAGACGCTCGCAGCCTACACCTCCGGCGGCGACAAGCTTCAGATGAGCTACACGTTCGATTTGCTCGGCTCGCAATTTTCGGCGGCGCATGTGCGTGGTTGCGTCGAGGCGTTTGAGAATGCGGTTGCCGACGGCTGGGTCTGCTGGGCCTTCTCCAACCATGACGTCGTGCGCCATGTCAGCCGCTGGACGCGGCCGGATGGCGATCCCGATCTGGTGGCCAAATTCTCGATCATGCTGCTCGCCTGCCTGCGCGGCTCGATCTGCCTCTATCAGGGCGAAGAACTCGGCCTTGAGGAAGCGGAGCTTGCCTATGAAGATTTGCGCGATCCCGTCGGCATCCGTTTCTGGCCGGGCGTGAAGGGCAGGGACGGCTGCCGCACGCCGATGGCCTGGGAGGTCGGGGCCGACAATGCGGGCTTTTCCACCACAAAACCATGGCTGCCTGTGCCGGCAAGCCATCGCGCCCGTGCGGCGGATGCGCAGAACGGCGAGGAGCAATCGGTGCTGTCGGTCTACCGCTCCACGCTTGCCTTGCGCAGACAGCACCCGGCACTGGTCGGTGGTTCGATCCGTTTTCTCGACGCCGAGGGAGACATGCTCGCCTTCATCCGCGAAGGAGACGGGGAGAGGCTGCTCTGTGTCTTCAATTTCGCCGGGGAGCCGGCGACGTGGCCCTTGCTGCCTGATATCGGAACCGTCGCGGCTGTCCTGGGCGGTACCGCGGCTGTCGAGGAAAACGCGCTTTCGCTGCCGGCTCTCGGTTGCTTCCTCGGTCGGCTCGGCTGATCGGCGCTTCGGTTGCGGCCAAGCGGTCCTACTGAACGAGCACTGCCCGTCCGCAGGTCGCACCGGTGACGCGCACGTCGGCCTGGCCGACACCGACGCCCAGGGCTGAAAGCACATTGTAGAGCAAGTCGTCGACGGGCGCCGTTACGGTGTTGAGCAGGGCCACCACTGCCGGTTTGACCGTTCCAAGCAGGGCGGTCAGATCGATGCCCAAACCAAGCGCATTGACCGAAAGCGACAGGTTGTTGACCAGAGACGTGGTGAGCGACTGCGAGATGTTTCGCGTCGAAACGGTCTTGATCGTCTTGTTGGCGATGTCGGTTGCGTTGAAGGTCAAGGTCTGCGGGCTGTTGTTGGTGATCGCGGTCGCGGCCGAACCCATCACCTGAATCAGCGGGATGTTGATCAGCAGGAGCTTCAGACTCACATCGGCGATCTCGGCGTCGGTGAAGGTCTGCGGCTGGCTGAAATCGGCGAAGCCGGACGGGTTGTTGCTGTTGGCCAGGTTCAAACGCGCAATGCCGGGGTGCGCGGCGATGGAGACATTGATGCTGGACGGCCCTGTCGGACAGCTTATGTCGGTCAGCTTGGCCTCGGCATAGGCGACTTCCACATTGAGCGGCAGATTGACGGCAAGCAGGCTGATGCCGCCGGCCAGGCTCGGCGTGCCGACACCGACGGAGGCCGTCAGCTTGATGCGCGTCTGGGCGGTCCGCACGACGGTGCCGATGCCATCGATGGCCAGCCAGGGCGAGGATTGCATCGGCTCCCCAATGGCGATGCTGAGCTTGGTGGAGAGCAGCCCCGGGATGGTCGCGCCGAGATCGACCGCGGCCTGGTTGGTGCCGTTGGCGAGTACGGCCGCCGCCGTCAGCATCCCCATTGCGCTTGCGTCTACGCCAAGGCCGGACGGCTGTTGCCCGAGGCCCAGGCTGCCGATGGAACCAAGGTTGACAAGACTGCTGAGTGGGATCTTGACGGTGCTGGTCGACTTGGAGGCGATGGTCTGCAAGGCGACCTTGGCGGTATTGCCGAGACCGGGAACATTGGCCATGGCAGTAGCGATCTGGCCGACGGTCGCCTTCGAGGCCAAAACGTTGGAATAGGTGCCGGCCGTGATGTTCAGTTGTGTGCCGAGCGCACTGACGAAGGAAAGCACGCTTACATCGGCCGAGATCAGTCCGTTGTAATCCATGACGCTGAGCGAGATGTTGCCGCCGAGAAGTCCGCTCAAAAGTGCGTTGAGGATGCCGCCATTGACGCTGAGCAATCTCGACCCGACCGAGAATGTCGCCTGCGGCGTCATGCTGGCGGTGGCTTGGGTGCCGATGACGGGAGTGGGGATCAGCGAGCTTGCGAAGTAGCGCTTGGGGATCTTCGCCAAAGTCACCCGGACGGCATTGTAAGGCGTCACGCCCGCCTGGAAGCGCTGGCTGACATTAGCGGTCGATGAGGCATATCGGCCTTGCGTAACCGTCACCACCGTCTTCCCGGCGGCCGCCGGGATGGTCTGGCCCGAAGCTTGAACAACGACACCCGGCATGCCGTTGTCGGTGAGCGTGGTGACGACGGCTGTGTTGACGTTGTTGATGTTCGAGGCAGCGGTGATCGCTGCCAGGTCGACCATCGCCTGGGCTTCCCGGCGCTCGGTGTAGATGGAGGCCTCGTCTATCGCCACCGCGGCCAGGGCCAGCGCGACCGGCGCGCTCAATGCGGTCATGACGGCGAAGTTCGCCTTCCTGTCCCCCATCATCGACCGTGCAAGCCGGCCGATGCCCTTGCCCGCCCGCTGCAGCATTCAGATACCCCCGACCCTGATCGTTGACTGACGCCTGATGGTCGTCCCTGGCATGGCTATGCCCGGGAACAGATTCCAGATCGGCAGGTTGCGGGCATCGTACGAGATGGACACCACGAACTGGCTTCCGTCGGCAACGCTGTCATTGGCCTGGTAGGTCAGTTTGCTGGCGTCCACGAAGGGGTAACCGCCGGCGTTGTTGGCGAGGTAGCTGGCCACGAGCGTCTGGCGCTCGGTCTGGTTCACCCCGGCGATAGCCGTCCGGGCGGCGTCGGCTGCAATTTGCTGTATCGAATTGGCGGCGCCAAAATAGATGCCGTACCCAACCATCCCGAGCAAGAGAAGCATGAAGAGCGGCGACAGCAGGGCGAACTCGACCGCTGAAGTGCCCGAATTGTCTGTTCGGAACTGGCGCCTTCGGACCTTGCAAATGAGGTTGTCAACCATGGCTGCAGCATGCCCAAGTTCGCATGCAGAAAGCGAAAACTCTGGACGCAACCAAAGGATGTGCTCGATTGAAAAAGACTCTCTAATTTAGTCATTGCTTCTGCAATCATGAGGCTTGACTTAAGGTCAATCAGTACTCGGTTGAAAAGAGCTGACCTCCTGTCTAGTCTCCTGCCACCAGCCGCCGGAGGGAACCGGCGGCGCGCTCAAAGGAATCAGACATCGGTTCCGGGGCGTCAACACGTTAAGGCGCGCCCATGGCAGCGCCGACAGGGAGAACTTCATGCTGAAAAACATGCTGAAGGCGACGGTGTTCGCCACGACCATGACCTTGGCTGCCGGCACTTTCTTGACGCCAGCCTTCGCCGAGACCGTCTATAACAGGGGCACCGCCGCTGAATCGGAGTCGGTCGACCCACACAAGACCTCGACGGTCTATGAAGCCAACGTGCTGCGTGACCTGTTCCAGGGACTGGTCATGCAGGATGAGAAGGCCAACCTCATTCCGGGCGCCGCCGAAAGCTGGACGGTATCGGATGACGGCACGGTCTATACCTTCAAGCTGCGCAAGGACGGCATGTGGTCGGATGGCAGCCCGGTGACGGCGGACGACTTCGTCTATGCCTTCCACCGGCTGGAGGATCCGGCGACCGGCGCGGAATACGCCTCGATGCTGTATCCGGTGAAGGGCGCGGAGGACGTCAACACCAAGAAGGGCAAGCCGGAAGACATGGGCGTCAAGGCGATCGACGCCAACACCCTGGAAGTGTCCTTGAAGGCGCCGACGCCGTACTTCCTGGAGATGCTGACCCATCAGGCGACCTATCCGGTCAGCAAGGCCTCGATTGAAAAGCTCGGCGCCGACTGGATCAAGCCCGGCAAACTGGTTTCGAACGGCGCCTATACGCTCGCCGAATGGGTTCCCAACGACCACATGAAACTGGTCAAGAATCCGAAATTCTGGGACGCCGCGACCGTCAAGTTCGACGTCGTCAACTACATCCCGACCGAAGATCGTTCGTCGGCGATGAAGCGCTTCGAGGCCGGCGAACTCGACAGCTATGACGATCTGCCGACCGAACAGCTGGCCGACCTCAAGACCAAGTTCGGCGACCAGATCCATGTCGGACCGTATCTCGGCACCTACTACTATGCGATCAAGACCGACAAGGCGCCGTGGAACAATCCGGAGCTGCGCAACGCCATCTCGATGGCGATCGACCGTGACTTCATCGCTGAAAAGGTCTGGCAGAACTCGATGCTGCCCGGCTATTCGATGGTGCCTCCCGGCATCGAGGGTTATGCGCCCGCAATGGCCAAATACGCCGACATGCCGCAGATCGACCGCGAGGACGCCGCCAAGAAGATCCTCGAGAAGCTTGGCTACACGCCCGAGCATCCGCTGAAGATGGAAATCCGCTACAACACCTCGGAAAACCACAAGAACACCGCTGTGGCGATCCAGGAACAGTTGAAGCCGCTTGGCGTCGACGTCACGCTGCTCAACACCGACACCAAGACCCACTACTCCTTCCTCGAGCAGAAGGGCGACTATGACGTGGCGCGCGCCGCCTGGATCGCCGACTACAAGGATCCGGAAACCTTCCTCGGCATCACGCGCAAGGCCAGCGGCAACAACTATTCGAACTACAACAGCCCGCAATACGAAGCGGCAATGGACAAGGCCGCGGCCGCCGGCGGCAAGCCCGAAGAGCGCATGAAGGATCTCTCCGCGGCCGAGCGCATCCTCATCGACGATGTCGGCCAGATCCCGCTTCTGTACTACAGCTACCACGATATCGTTTCCTCGAAGCTGCATGGCTTCGTCGACAATGTGATGGACGTGCATCCGTCGCGCTTCGTCAGCAAGGACTGATCCCTGGCCAAGCCGCCGCGCAACCGAATGCGCGGCGGCGCTGGTTTGCCATCGCATCGGCTCGGGAAGCGGAATCGATTTTCGGAAAGTTCGGTGCGAAGATTTGAAGGCTGGAGCGCAATCGTCCGAGTGGACGGGCCTGCTCTGGATCAAGCGGGGCACCGATGCTGCGATACGTATTCCGGCGGCTTTTGACCGCCATCCCGACGCTGTTCGTCATCGTGACGATGGCGTTCTTCCTGATGCGCGTCGCGCCAGGCGGTCCATTCAACCAGGAGCGGGGTCTGAGCCCCGAGATCAAGGCCAATCTTGAAGCCCAGTTCGGCCTCAACGATCCGCTCTGGCTGCAATATGTCCATTATCTCGGCAATCTGCTGCGCGGCAATTTCGGCCCGAGCTACAACATGCCGGATTTCACCGTCACCGAACTGTTTGCCAAGGGCCTGCCCATTTCCGTCCAGCTCGGTGCCTCGGCGCTGATCCTGGCGCTGTTGCTCGGCAGCGTGCTCGGCACCATTGCCGCGCTCAACCAGAACAAGCTTGGCGACTATACGGTGATCGCCCTGGCGACCGCCGGCAGCACCATCCCCACCTTCGTCATCGCGCCGGTGATCCAGCTCCTTTTCGGGCTGACCTGGAGGCTGTTGCCGATCGGTGGCTGGGGCGACGGCGCCTTCATCAACAAGGTCGGCCCGGTGCTGACACTTGCCTTGCCGCAGATCGCCATCGTTGCACGCCTGATGCGCGGCTCGATGATCGAATCGCTGCGATCCCATCATATCCGAACGGCGCGCGCGCTCGGCCTCTCCGACTGGTCGGTGGTGGTCAAGCACGCGCTGCGCGGCGCCATCCTGCCGATCGTCTCCTTCACCGGCCCGGCTGCGGCGGCACTGCTGACCGGCTCGGTCATCGTCGAGACGATCTTCTCCATTCCCGGAGTCGGCCGCTATTTCGTCGATGCCGCGCTCAACCGCGATTACACACTGGTGATGGGAACGGTGGTGGTGATCGCCATTTTCACCATCGTCTTCAACCTGATCGTCGACGTCATGTACGCGGTCGTCGACCCGAGGGTGCGCTATGACTGACATCACGGCCACGGCTCCCGCCATCGTTGGTCGCTCGCTTTGGGGCGATGCCTGGGCGCGCCTCAAGGCCAATCGCGCCGCCATGTTCAGCCTCTACTACCTCATTCTGATCGGTGTCGTCAGCGTCTTTGGCCCCTGGTTCGTGCCGCATCAATACACGACCATCTACGCCGACTATGTGCGCATGCCGCCAAGCCTGTCGGCCTACCCGAAACCCGATATGATCGAGACGGCGCTTGCCGAAGCGATCAAACGCATGCGGGTCGACATCAAGGAGTGGCACCAGGAGGGGAGCCAGGTCTTCGTCACGGTCAAGTCGACCAAGCCGATCGACGACCGTAACATCCGCTACCTCGACCGTTCCGATGCCTTCGACGACACCAAGATAGAGAGCAAGTCCCCCGACGGCCTCGAAGTGACGATGAGCGCATCGGTCAAGCAGCAGTATTTCCTGTTCGGAACCGACAACACTGGCCGTGATCTGTTGTCGCGCACGCTGATGGCCGGGCGCATCTCGCTTGCCATCGGCCTGCTCGCCGGCATCGTTGCCGTGGTGATCGGTGTGATCTATGGCGCCGCCGCCGGCTTTTCCGGCGGCAAGGTCGACGAGGTGATGATGCGCATCGTCGACGTGCTCTATTCCTTGCCGTTCATCTTCTTCGTCATCATGCTGGTGGTGTTCTTCGGCCGCAACTTCGTGCTGATGTTCCTGGCGGTCGGTGCCGTGCTGTGGCTCGACATGGCGCGCATCGTGCGCGGGCAGGCGCTGTCGATCCGCCGGCAGGAATATGTCCAGGCGGCGGAAGCCATGGGCATCGGCCAGCGCGGCATCCTGGTGCGCCATGTCATCCCCAACCTGCTTGGCCCCGTGGTGATCTACATGACCCTGCTGGTGCCGCAGGTCATCATCCTGGAGAGCTTCCTGTCGTTCCTCGGCCTCGGCATCCAGGAGCCGATGACCAGCTGGGGCGTGCTGATCTCCGTCGGCGCCAAGAACATCGGCACCGCCAACTGGCTGCTCCTGTTTCCCGCCTTCTTCCTCGTCTCGACGCTGTTCGCCCTGAACTTCGTCGGCGACGGCCTGCGCGACGCGCTCGACCCAAGAGATCGATAAAGATTGGGATCGGTAAAAATGGGGTTAGATAGAAATGGGGATCGCTGACATGGCCACTCCCGAAACGATCCTCAGCGTCAAGGACCTGCGCGTGCGCTTCCGCACGCTCGACGGTGCCGTCGAAGCGGTCAAGGGCATCAACATCCATGTCAATGCCGGCGAAACCGTCGCAGTCGTGGGCGAATCCGGCTCCGGCAAGAGCCAGACGATGATGGCGGCGATGAGCCTGCTGGCCTCCAACGGCGAAGCGTCGGGCCATGTCGATTATCGCGGCCGCAATTTGCTCACATTGAGCAAGTCCGAGCTGAACAAGGTCCGCGGCCGCAAGATCAGCATGATCTTCCAGGAACCAATGACCTCGCTCGATCCGCTTTATTCGATCGGCAACCAGCTGATGGAGCCGATCCGCAGGCATCGCGGCCTTAGCGCCGCCGAAGCGCGTGAAGAGGCGCTCAAGCTGCTGCGGCTCGTCCATATTCCCGATCCGGAACGGCGGATGAAATCCTATCCGCACGAGATGTCCGGCGGCCAGCGCCAGCGCGTGATGATCGCCATGGCGCTCGCCAACGACCCCGACATCCTGATCGCCGACGAACCGACGACGGCACTCGACGTGACCATCCAGGCACAGATCCTGATGCTTCTGGCCGAGCTGCAGCGCAAGCTCGGCATGGCGATCGTCTTCATCACCCACGACCTCGGCATCGTGCGGCGCTTCGCCGACCGGGTCTATGTCATGCGCCAGGGAGAGGTCGTCGAGGAAGGCGCGGCGGAAGCGATCTTCGCCAACCCGCAGCATGCCTACACCAAGATGCTGCTGGCGGCCGAGCCGACGGGAACCAAGGCACCTCCGCCCGCCAACGCGCCCGTGGTGCTCGAAGGCAGGAACGTCGAAGTCACATTCAGGATCGGCGGCGGGTTCCTGGCCGGCGAACCCCTGATGCTGCGGGCTGTCGATCACATCTCGATCCGGTTGCAACGCAACCAGACCATCGGCATCGTCGGCGAATCCGGATCGGGCAAATCGACGCTCGGCCGAGCCTTGCTGCGGCTGTTGCCGAGCGATGGGCTCATCCGGTTCGGCGATCGCGACATTTCCACGGCCGACCGGCAGCAGATGCGGCCGCTGCGGCGCCAGATGCAGCTCGTCTTCCAGGATCCCTTCGGCTCGCTGTCGCCACGCATGACCGTCGGCCAGGTCATCACCGAAGGGCTGCTGGTGCATGAACCGAACCTTTCGGGAAAGCAGCGCGACCAGCGCGCGGTCGAGGCGCTGCGCGAAGTCGGCCTCGACCCCAATGCCCGCAACCGCTACCCGCACGAATTTTCCGGCGGACAACGGCAACGCATCGCCATTGCCCGCGCCATGATCCTGAAGCCCAAGATGGTCGTGCTGGACGAGCCGACCTCGGCGCTCGACCGCTCGGTGCAGAAACAGATCGTGGAATTGCTGCGCAAACTCCAGGCCGACCACGAACTGTCCTACCTGTTCATCAGCCACGATCTCGCGGTGGTGCGCGCCATGGCCGACTACATCATCGTCATGAAGCAGGGCAAGATCGTCGAGGAGGGGCCGACCGAGGCCATCTTCAGCAACCCGCAAGCGCCTTATACGCAGACGCTGATGAACGCCGCGATCGACGTCACGCGGTTCCGGTTGAGCGCGTGATGAGCCGCTGCAGGTAAGGCCCGTTCGCTCAGCCCGCCGAACTCGCGCACTTGTGTGCGCGCATGGCGACAGCGGCATCCTGCTGTTGCTTCAACCGGTCGATCCTGGCCGTTTCACGATTGGCGACCGCCGTCTTCACGCGCGATCCGCCAAGCAGCCAGCGCGGCACGCTGGTGTTGGCGACCTTGCCGCGGGTGATCGCGGTTTGCGAGATGTCGCTCGCGCTGCTTCCCACGGCGCTGTTAAGCTCGGTGCAGCTCATGCTCTCGTATTTGGCCGGATCGGCCCTTCCGCCGATCGTCCCGCATCCGCCAACCAGGAGCATGGCAGCCAGAAGAACCGGTGCTGACCCTGTTGTTGAGATCAAATTCATATTCGCGTCCGGTTCGCCGTGTGCCGGCCCCCTCATATTCGTCGGTCAAACTAGCGCGGATGCCCTTTTCGTCAAAGTTTGACCGGCCGGCCGGCTCTGCGCTGGTTACCGGCCCGTCTCACTGTCGTCGAAAATTCTTACGCTGCTTCGGCGGCCAATCCGGTCATGGGGACACAACCGCCGCCGAGCACCATTTGGGCAATGTCGGCCGCGTTGTCATCGACATGGGCTGTCACCAGCACGATCCCTTCGCCGACACTGCGGCGCTCCGGCCTTCTGGCGGTCGCGACCAAGGGTCCGAGCAAGCCGCCGAGGGCGCAGCCGCAGAACGTGCCTGTCAGGGCCATCGCCGACAGGCCGGTTGCGAAAGGATTGATGCCGTAAGCAGCAAAAGCGCCCAGGCACGCCAACAGCCCGGCGGCAGCGCCAAGCATGACTGCCGGAGATTTCAGGACACCGATTTCGTCGTGGTAGGGCCCGATAATGGCGATCTGTACGCGCGGAACCCCGGCCGCCAAAAGGTTGCCGGCGATCCGGGTCGCTTCGGGATGGGATTCAAAAAGCCTGCTGATTGTTGGCATGGTCATTCAGGACGTGTCGTGTCCGTCAGCGCGTCGGTAACGAAGGATGCGGCGATCAAGTCGTCGCCATCGATCCGGCCTTGACCGTCCTCCATTACCGCCGCGACCTTTTGGAAGGTCTTGATTTCGCCCTCGGTGATCCGCGCGCTGCGCATCCTGCTCCGGAGGTCTGCCACGCGCAGCTGCAAGATATCGGATCTTGCGTCTTCACGATTCGAGATTGTGCTGGTCATTTATTCCGTCTCGTTTTTTGATGGTCCTCGCGCCCAATCAACCGAACTTGGAGCGCGGGCAAACGTTCCCGGTTAGGGCTTCGGTCTGGTAAGGCGCGGGACTTAAGTCTTGCACCAGGACGCAATGGTCTTGCCGGGCGCGGAACCCGGAACGGCCGCTGATTGCCGCCGTTTGTCCGCTAGCAGATTGTGGGAGGAAGCCGATGGAGAAGAGTGTTGACCAGGCGCGTTGGTTGCTCGCACCGATCTTCGCGACGGCCATCACTTTCATGGTGGCCGCAATAGTCCTCGGCTAACCTCCTCGCACATCGGCGCAATCCAGTCCCTTCCTGCGCTGACAGGGTTCGCTCGCTCTTCCAAGTGGCGAGCGAACCCTGGATTTGGCACAAACCCTGGCTGGACTGGCCAGCGTCGGGAAAATTGCCTGACCCGAGCCGAGCTTCCATAACTTACCAGCGGTGATGGGGTATTCAGGACTGGCACGGTCCACTGCGCCTGGATTTTCAGCCGCGCATAGCGTGCCAGGGAAAGTCATCTGGTGGCCAGGCTTGATCGAGAGCCGGGCCACCAGTCGGTAATCAGTAACCGCCGTTTTCGATCACCACCGGGTGGTGGTGACGGTGGGTGGAGATGGAGCCGGTGACGACAACGGCATCCCGATCCTGCCGATAATGATGCCGGCGACCATGGTCGTAGAACGCAATCGTTCCGTGGTGACGGTGATGAAGCCGCTGACCTTCCTCGTTGATGATCCTGACCTGGTTGTGATGTCGATGATGGGTCGTGACGACAACGTCCGCCTCAGCGGCCGAAGCCAAAGCGGGCAATCCCATCGAAAGCGCCAAAGCGCACATGATCATTGTTTTCACTGCAATTTCTCCATTGCCTTGTTAGCCCTTCCTTGGATACAACTGCCGCTGACCCCTTTGGTTCCGGGTTTCCCGGGACAGGCGGGGACGTGCGGCAGGTCGAAGGGCGGCTATGGCGTCGCTAGCCAAGGATGCAAAAACCGCAACATTTAGCCACCGCCCCCTAGCCATCCTCATGCCACGGCTAGTCGCGGCATCGCGTTCTCTACGGTTTCACTCAGGCTGCGGAACATTAGGAGGGTCTAACTGTTCTATCTCCGCGGCAGGCATCACAATTGAGGTCTGCTGAAGATCAGTCGGCAAAGGCTGATCGGCCCGTGTCCTCCGCCAGAGGCGCGGGCTCACCAGGCAACAGGAGAGAGACTATGAACAATATCATTTGGCTCGTTGGAGCGGTGGTCATCGTCATTGCGATATTGAGCTTCTTCGGCCTCCGTTAGGCGCCGCGCGCCATGCCCTGTCGGAGTGTGATCCGTGGCAGCGACGCCGCGAACACTCCCCGCAGATTGACCGGCACGATGCAGGAACCTCGGTGCTCATGCGTCATGCGAGGAAAGGGATTTCGTGTCCGTTCCCCGCGCTGAGGGAAAAGGCATCAGCCTGGACGCAGGCCTATCAGGTGAATCGCCGATTGCGCCAAAGTCGGGATGCGCTAATACATTGTTCTTTCTGGTCGGAGTGGCAGGATTTGAACCTGCGACCCCCTCGTCCCGAACGAAGCGTTTTGCGACCGAAAGCCTGGATTTCCGGGCTCCTTTGTTGCCGTTCCGGCCGTTTGTTCCCCTTTATTTCCGGGGTTTCCGGTAGGTTTCCGGTAGGTATCGGGCATGTGTTCTAGGCCCGTTCTATCGCATCCGAACGACATTGCTCTTAACCTTGAGGGCTGGAGCCTTCGCCGTGATCCGCTCCGCCGCTTCGGCTTGGAAGTCGGGATGATGGTGGTAATAGGTCGAACGGAGAACCGCCTCCGTCATGCCAAGATAGTCGGCAGCGAGCGATACATCGGTGCCGTTCTGCATAAGCCACGTTGCAGCGGTATGGCGAAGGACGTGCGGCGTTACGTCGGTTTCGAAGTTGCCCTCTTCGTCATGCCACCCAAGCCCGGCCGCCTCGCACGCCGACTTGAACGCCTTGCGGACAGAGCCGATCGGCTGGCCTTCCCACTCGACAACGAAATCATGCGAGATCATGCGGCCTAAATTTAGGCTCTTCCGTCGCTTCTCATATTTCAGGAAGATCGGCGTCCGTGACCAGCGCCGCATATGCGCGACCAGGCGGTCGGGGAGCCGCACCGGCGGCTGACGCTTCTTCGTCTCGCGCTCGCCGTCCGCCCGGCGGAAGAACACGCCTCGATCGAGGTCGACATAGGCCCGGCCTTCAGTAGGGCGGATTGCAGCGTCACAGATCGCGCCCGACCGCGTGCCGGTGTAGAGCGCGGTCAAGATGAAGCGAGCGACGTGGCGGCCGGTGTAGCGGTCGCTGGCTTGACCTTTCCACGTCTGGCGCATCCGCCACGCGGCGCGAATAAGACGCGCGGCCTCGGCCCTCGTAAGCCAGCGCTGGCGACCTTCTGGTTTGTCCGGCAGCACGATCGCCGGGATCGAGGTGACATAGCCTTCTCTGTAGTAGTGCTTGAGGGCGGCGCGGAGGTCTTCAAGCTGGCGACGGCCGGCGGGTGCGGTTGCCGCCTGCCGCATGTAGTCGCGGCAGACCTTGCCGTTGATCTCGCTTACGTTCATGCGGCCGAAGAACTTCAGGACGGCGGTGAGGCGGGCGGCGGTTTCGGCCGGCCTCGCATGGTCGGGGGCAACGTCAGTCGAGTAGACGTTGATAACGTCGTTGATTTTTACCTGATCGGGGTCACGGTTACGGTCGCGCGCCGGGGCGTGCTTTTCCGCGAGGTGCTTTTGGAGGCGTTTCTCAGCCTCGCCAAGCTCGCTTCGGCCGCAGCCTGTGCCAATTCGACGATCTCCGTCTTGGATATACCAGCCGGCGGCGTGCATGAGTGAGCCGTTTTTCTTCCGGTATTCGTCTCGCCAGACGAGGCGGGCACCTTTGGAGGGACGCGGCATGCCTGGACCATCCTTTCGATCGCGGCCAAGGTCACGTACTCCCGGCCGGCAATAATAGCGGTTTCGAGGCGACCGGCGTCGCGTTCCCTGCGCAAGCCTTTCGTTCCCATTGATCCATCGGGGAACGCGATCCTTGCGGCCGTGTCAAGCCGGATCGGCCTATCTTTGTGGTAATTGCAAAGAGGCATTGTTGTAACGTGTTCGGTTTTTGTCATGTGGCACCATCAGGCAAAGCCAAGCCCGTCCGTGCGGACCGCGAGCGGGCACACAGGTTCGGCGTGGTCAGATTGAACAGGAATGGGTCAGGGAGCGCCGTGGGGCGCGATAGAGAGGATCAACGGGCTTCTAGGCGCGGTGAGTGCGCCGCCGGACGATCCTGCTCACGGCACCGCCGCTCAACCGAAAGAGTTTGCCTAACGTGCGATGTTGCATCACGCCTCGGAGATTGCGGATCGCTTCAACCCTGCGAGGGGTCTGCTTGCGGAAGATGCTTGTGCCGTGAGCGATCCGATCCGCCGCGTTCTCTTTCGGCGTCTTCCACTCCAGATGAGCCGGTGCGACGCAGCCATCATGTCCGCGACCGCATGTATGCGCAGCCTGATGCTTGGATGTCGTCGGAGCACCGTGAGCGCGCTTGCATACGAACCGGTGCGCGTATTCGTGGTTTTTCCCGATGCGTATGCGACCGTAGCCGTCGGCATTCCGACCATGCGGCCAAATTAGGCATTCGTTGGTATCGTGCAGCAGGGCGACTTCCAAGAGGAAGCGCATCGACGCGCCGCGAGGCGCAGGACGGCGACGAATAGGCTTAAGACCATGGTTCATAGGCATTGTTTTTTCCTTCGATTAGAGCCGAAGGGCGCTCCGCTCAGGGCGGCCGGTCGGCATTGATGCGCGCGCGAATGCGGGCCGCCGGGCGAAGTCGCGGGCGGTCAAATTTGGCGGCGATGGAGGGGTTGTGAGACTGATGCCTTTTGTCAGCTATGGGCGTTGGAACCCGGCATCGGCTGGTGATTTCGGCCTTATAAACCTTGGTTTTGCGGCCTTTGGCTGGTAGTGTTGTCGGCAGCGGTTTGGGAACCGTTTATCTTTGCTGCCGCTTTCGAGGCTTCCGCTTCGGAGGCGGTTTTCTTTTGGGAGGCGGGTCCGGCGGGATCAGCTTTGGCAAAGACGCGATCGACACGCTGCGAGCCGTCAAGTAGGCCAGCCTTCGGGCAAGGAGAGTTGACACATTCTCTCGGTTCGCCTCGATTTCGGCCAGTAGAGCCGCCGCCGCTTTCGTCTGCGACACGCGCTTGCCTCGAAACGGTTCGCCTCTCTGGTATTTCGGGTGCCGCTTTCCCCGCACCCTCACAAGTTCCCTCTCAATCTCCGGCCCGAGCCATTGTCGTTGCTTCTGGAGGTAAGCGACAAGACCGGCACGGTCATAGATGCGCCGAACATCAATGACCCGCCTGGGATAGCGGCATGCCCATTTTTCAAGAGTATCGAAGTTCTCTCGGTCGATGCGTGCAAGCATGTGACCGTGGAGGTCGCCGGTCGGCGTCTTTTCAAAGACCGTTAGAGCGAGCAGGGGGGCTTCGCGCCGCTTGAGCATGTCGTTCAAGTCGGAACGAGCCTTTGCACAATACTGAAGGCTTTCGGCGTCGCCGGAGACGGAGGGCATTATAGTGACCACGACATTGCATTCGGCCGCGTGCGCGAAGTCGTTGATCGTGCGCATCTCTGTGCGCGTCAACAATGCCGTCGATGGCCATCCACCTGTCTGTATTTTTAAGGACTTTCCAACCACGCTGAATAACTACTAATGCGCGACCGTCTCTGGCGACGCATTATCCCTGTTTAAAATACTGTTCTCGCTGGATTTTCTCCGGTGTTCTCAGTCGGAAAAACGTGGATACTTGCTCACGGCCGTGCGGGGCCTTTCAGGCAACAAAAAGCCCGGCGCGAGGCCGGGCTTTGCACCGTCGATGTCCTTATGGGTCAGGTGGGCTCACGCCCGAAAACCAGTTCGCGAGCGCGGATGATTTCGAGAACCTTTTGGGTGTAAAGGCGGCGCGGTCGGCTCTTGGAAGCTACGATCGAGGGCCAGCGCTCGATCCAACCAGAAACTGTTTGGTGTGGCACGGCGGCAAGGCGCGCACTCTCGGCAACGGTGACAGTGTTTTCAAGTTTCGTAATCATGGGGAAAGCTCTCAGGGCACGCGAAAGCGCTCCAGCGTGACAACGCTAGAGATCAAGGCTCGCGAAGGTGGGAACAAAAAAGCCGCCCGGCTTGGGGCGGCTCTCTAGGGGCGGACCGACGCAGTTCGACGCCCTGCATTAAGCCCTACTTTGCATCAGACGTCGGTGCAAGTCCGCTTGCACAAATTTCACACAATTAAAAATGGTTGGCGTCCGCCGAGATATCGAAGCTCAACGCGATACCCACCAATGGTTCGCTTAGGGTGTACTGTTCACGCACCACCCGCGATCCAGGTTCTTTAATTCAATTTGACAACTCAAATCGAACTGCATAATAGCGAACCATCCAAATGGAACTATGAGGGTTTTTAATGTTCATTCGGGCCTATTTACGCGCATCGACGAAAGAGCAGGACGCAAAACGGGCAAAGGCCGATCTTCAGGCGTTTGCGAAGGAGAAGGGATTGGCAATCGCCGCAACCTACGTCGAAAATGAGAGTGGGGCGTCGCTCCAGCGTCCAGAGCTTTTTCGGTTGCTCGCTGATTGCCAACCCGGCGACATTCTGCTGATCGAGCAAGTAGACCGCCTAAGTCGCCTGAACGCGACGGATTGGGACCGCCTCAAGCGCGAGATCGATGACCGGAAGGTGCGGGTTGTCGCCTTGGACTTGCCGACCTCCCATATGATGATGACCACGACGGCCGACGAGTTCACCGGCCGCATGTTCGGCGCGATCAACGGCATGATGCTCGACATGCTCGCGGCCATCGCCCGCAAAGACTACGAGGATCGTCGTCGGCGCCAAGCGCAAGGCATTGAGAAGGCGAAAGTCAGCGGTTTGTATCGAGGGCGCCCCGAAGATGCGAAGCGCAATGCCGCCATAGTAGGGATGCTCAAGGACGGCCAAAGCTGGAATAGCATAATTTCAGCCACCGGCTGCTCGCGGTCGACGCTCAGCCGCCTCGCGAAGCGAACATAGCCGCCTTGACGGCTACGCCGACGGCGCCACTTCCCGCAACATTACCTCCGCCTGCGCCAACACCGTCTGGACGGCTTCCTGCTCAAGATCGGGCGGGTAGCCGTATTTTTTCAGGATGCGCCTAACGAGAATACGCATGCGGGCGCGGGCGCTAGCTTTGTGCTGCCAGTCAACGGTCGCCGACCCGCGCATCTGTTCGACAAGCTCATGAGCGATGACGCGAAGCTGATCGCTGCCCATCGCCTCGACCGCGCTCTCATTCTCGGCAAGCGCGTCGTAGAACGCGAGCTCTTCCGGCGATAGGCCGTGCTCCTCGCCACGCGCGGCAGAAGCCTTGATGTCCTTCGCCAGCGCGATCAACTCTTGGATCATCTCCACTGTAGAAATCGCGTTGGCATGATAGCGGGCGACAGCCTCCTCCAGCCGCCGGGAAAAGGATTTCGTCTCAACCAGGTTCGACCGCGACCGGCTCCTGATCTCGCCGTTGAGAAGTTTTTTCAATGCCTCCAGTGCCAGGTTCTTCTTCTCCATCTGCTGGATTTCCGCCAGGAACTCGTCAGATAGGATGGACAGGTCCGGCGACTGGATGCCCGCCGCCTTCAATATGTCCACGATCTCCGCATTGGCGACCGCTTGGTCGAGAAGCTGCTCGACCGCGAAGCTCTTGGCGCGGTCCGACATCTTGCCGGTGCCAGTCGTTTTGACCAGCGCCGCCCGTACCGCTTGGAAGAAGCCGATTTCGTCGCGGATAGCGCGGGCCTCGTCACTAGCCGAGGCGAGCGCATTGGCCTTGCTGAGTTCCAGCACCGCGTCTTGAAAGCGGCGATGGGCCTTTTTCTTCTCGTCCGTGCCGCCGACCTTGGCGGCTTCATTCTCCTGCCATTTCAAAATCCAGTCGATGGCGTCTGCAAGCGCAGCGAGCCGCTGATGAGGCCGGCCGACGATGCCGAGGCTGTAATCGTGACCATGGAACATCCCGCGCACGACCTCAAACTTCTCCATCAGCACCGCGACGGCTTCTTCCTCGTCGATGCCAGTCTTTTCCTGATCCGACTTGGTATATTGCCCGAGCGCGTTCTTGAGGTTCTGGGCGATGCCGATGTAATCCACGATCAGGCCGCCGGGCTTGTCCTTAAACACCCGGTTGACGCGGGCAATCGCCTGCATGAGGCCGTGGCCGCGCATCGGCTTGTCGATGTACATGGTATGCATGCATGGCGCATCAAAGCCGGTCAGCCACATGTCGCGCACGATCACCAGTTTAAGCGGATCGTCGGGGTCGCGCGCCCGCTTGGCAAGTTCGTCGCGGCGCTTCTTGTTGCCAATATGCGGCTGCCAATCGAGCGGGTCGGACGCCGAACCGGTCATGACGATCTTGACCGCGCCCTTGTCGTCATCGTCGGAATGCCATTCGGGCCGCAGCTTAATGATCTGCTTGTAGAAATCGACGCAGATGCGACGGCTCATGCAGACCGCCATCGCCTTGCCGTTCATGCCGGCAAGGCGCGCTTCGAGGTGCTCGACCAGGTCGGCGGCGATTTGCGCCAGGCGCTTTTCCGAGCCGACCAGCCGCTCGACCGTTGTCCACTTCGCCTTCAGCTTTTCCTGCTCCGACAACTCGTCGTCTTCAAGGATGGCCTCGATCTCGGCGTCGATGCGCGGTTTCTCGTCCTCGTCCAGCTCTATCCGGGCGAGGCGGCTCTCGTAGAAGATTGGAACAGTCGCCCCGTCCTCCACCGCGCGGCTAATGTCGTAAACGTCGATATACTCGCCGAAGATCGCCGGCGTATTCACATCGTCGGCCTCGATCGGTGTACCGGTGAAGCCAATGAACGATGCGTTCGGCAAGGCTTGCCGGATATAGTGCGCATAGCCATAGCGGCGCCTGCCGGTTGCCTTGTCGAGCTTGGCGTCGAAGCCGTATTGGCTGCGGTGCGCTTCGTCGGCGATGACGATGACGTTGCGCCGCTCCGTCAGCATCGGGAAGCTTTCCTCGCCGGCCTCGGGCGAGAATTTCTGCACCGTCGTGAAGATCACGCCGCCCGATGCGCGGTTGAGCAGCCGGCGAAGTTCGTCGCGGCTGTCGGCCTGTTCCGGCGTCTGGCGGATCAAGTCGCGGCACAGGCTGAACGTCGAAAACAACTGGTCGTCCAAGTCATTGCGGTCCGTCAGAACAACCAGCGTCGGGTTCGCCAGTTCCCGCGACCGAACCACGAGCCCGCCGAAAAACGCCATCAGCAGGCTCTTGCCCGAGCCCTGTGTGTGCCAAATCACGCCGATCTTCCGGTCGCCGTCGGGGCGCGCCGCCTCGATCGCGCTGGCGAGCGCCTTCCGTGCGCCGTGGAACTGATGATAACCGGCAATGATTTTGAATGGTCCTTCGCCCTTGTCGCCGAAGACGATGAAATCGCGCAACAACGCGAGGAAGCGGTCGCGGTCGAACAAGCCGCGCAACAGCGTCGCCATCTCACGCGGGCCATGCGGCGTAAAATCGCCGTCAGCGCCCGTGACAGTGCGCCAGGGCATGAAGCGTTCCTCGTCGGCGGTCAGCGAGCCGATGCGCGCCAGGACGCCGTCGGAAGCCACCAGCACGGCATTGGTGCGAAACAGCGACGGCACCTGTGCCTTGTAGGTCTGCAACTGGTTGAACGCGGCGCTGATGTCGGCGGCTTCCGCCCCGGCGTTCTTCAACTCGATGATGGCGAGCGGCAAGCCGTTGACGAAAACGACGATGTCGGGGCGACGCTTGTGGCGGCCCTCGACGACGGTAAACTGGTTGGTCACCAGCCAGTTGTTTTTGTCGGGATTGTCGAAGTCGACCAGCCAGACCTTGTCACCCTTAATCTCGCCATCGGCGACGACGAACTCAACATCGATACCCTCGGTGAGAAGGCGATGGATGCGCCGGTTTTCCTCGGCCAGCGATGGCGTCACCGTCACGAAAAGCTGCTTGATCGCGGCTGCCCGCGCCTCCGCCGGGATGGACGGGTTCAGCTGCGCGACCGCATCCACCAGCCTCGATGTCAGGATGGTGTCGGAATAGGCCTCACGCTCCGGCGCGGAGCCGTCCGGCGCGATCCAGGCCGCTGGGGCGTAGATGTAGCCAAGGTCTTTGAAAATGCCGATGGCCGCGTCCTCGACGATGTCCTCGCGGAAGCCCGAGCGCGAATAGTCCGCCGCTGGATGTTCGTAGAGCATGTTTTCGCCGATCGTCATGCCTAGCTGTCCCCCAACACACCAATCCGTCGCGGGCGCTGCCAGACTACGTCCGCTGGCGGAACGCGTCTTCGGACCTTCATCGCGCGCCATTTCCCGCTGATAGCTTCTTGATGGCGTTAACGATTGCGCGAACCTGGCTCAAAGTCCCCGGCGTGAACCGCGCCAGGTCGGCCTTCGCCAACTGGCTCATGTTTTGCAAGGCGCTGTGGCGGCCGTATTCCGGCTCGCCCTGCTTGTTCTTCGTCGTCCACAGTGCTTCGGCAGGGTATGGTTCCCAGGGCACGTCGGCGACAAGTGCCGCGACTTTGAGGGGGCACCAAAGGTGCGGGGCCCTTTCGGGCCCTTTTCGAACATGACTTCGAGCGAGTATCCGCCGACCGCCGAAATCGTGTAGCGATTGGCCTTATTCGCCTGATGCTTCTCCCTGTGCTCGCGCCCCTCCTTGTCGAGTAGCGCGACGACCGCCTTTTTGAACTGCATTTCCGGCACGCTCATGCTGCGGCTCCAGCAAGTTGTTCGGCTTCGGAGAGACGGATTTCGCCCGACATCAGCTTGGGGAGGAGGAGGTCGCGAGTACCGGCGAGGGTACGGTTTTCTGCTCGATTGTGCTGTATTCGCTGAAGAAACGGCGCGACGAGTGCTTCAAACGCGTCTCCAACACCCATAGACGTTGCAAGTACCACCTGGCTGACAAGAGCCTTCGGTGAAATGCGTTGATGGCTCTTGGACGTTCCTGTCACCATTCCAGTTAATAGCGAACGGAACGGTGTGCTGGAGAAAAGAGAATACACTAAAGCTCGTCCGAACCCTTTTTTAGCCGTAAAGGCGAGGAACTCCGTGGAGCAAACCGCCCGATGATCAGCATGATCCGCCGGTAGCCAAACTCTTGAGATTTCTGGGTTGAGTTTTGACAACAAAACGGATGAGGGTGGGACGATAGTCTTGTTGCTGAGGATGGCCGCCCCCGTCTCGATGATAGGGTTTCGATCTTTATCGAATGCCGGAAGGCTGTGGTGGGCGAAGGTTTCGTGAGAAAATGCGAGCGGAGTTAACGTAGAGGTATGCTGACTGGCGATGTCCTCCAGCTGAAATTCGTCAAAGCCATCCGGCAGTCCATCATCGCCCAAGGTCGCCGGAAAAAGATCGGCCAACTGCCGCACTCGCTCGGGATCGATGACTAGGCCCCCCATAATTTCGAGGGGATTGGTAGCACCCTCGATCTTCCGGCGGGTTGGGCCGAAATCGATGAACCAGTCGCGGAAGATCGCTTGCGCTACCGCCTCCAGCGTCTCGTTCGTACGCCGGTTCAGTTCGATTTTGTCGTCAAGGTCGTTGAGCGTGGTCGCCATTCGAGTTTGGAGATCAAACGGCGGCACAGGAACGGCGATCCGTTTGATGATGCCCTCATTCAGGTTCGGCATTGTTGCGCCGATGGCCTGCGCCCGTATCCATGCAACTGCTTCTGGCGACGAAAGAAAGTGAGAGAGGAAGGCGGGAAGGAGCGAGGATTGTTTTCGTCGGACCCGAAGCCGTATGGCTCCAGTCCCGCATATAGCGCCCACATCCTGGTCACGAACGATGGCCGTCTGGCCGGTAGCTTGGGCTCCACGTCTCGCGAAAAGGATGTCATCTAGTAAGAGCTGGTGCTTCGAAAGGCGATCTGCTGTCTCACGAGCCACTCTCGGCAAGCCATCCAACACGATCCGGCGCTCTTTAATAGCTTCCGTCGGAATAACGGGCACACCGTCTTCTACATAGTCGTATGAATGCAGTTGCGAGCCAAACGGGCCGGTTTGTAACTCGACAATGCCTTCACGGCAAAAATCACCAATGAGCTTTTGTGAGTAGCTCACGATAACATACCCAAGGCCCGCTCAATCCGCTCTTCCAACGCTCGCCCTTCGACAAACTGTTTTTGCAATCGCTCCCACAGTTCCTCGAACTTCTCGGCGAACAATATGCCGTCGTCTTCGATGTCACCCGCGCCCACATATCGTCCGGGCGTCAGAATGTGTCCGTGCTCGCGAACCTCGGCGAGCGCTGCCGATTTGCAGAAGCCAGGTTGGTCGGCGTATTCGGCCCAATTGTTTGCCGCGCGCGTCTCAGGCTTGGCTCGCCAGCGATGGTAGCTCCCTGCGATCTTGTTGATATCTTCCGCGCTGAACTCGCGACGCACGCGGTCCACCATGAACCCGAGCTTGCGGGCGTCGATGAACAGGATTTCGCCCCGCCGGTCCCGGTGGCCGTTGGCACTCTTGTCCCGCGCCAGTATCCACAGGCACGCCGGGATTGGCGTCGAGAAGAACAGCTGTCCCGGCAACGCGACCATGCAGTCCACGACATCCGCCTCGACCATCGCCTTGCGGATGTCGTCTTCGCCGGATTGCTGCGACGACATTGAGCCGTTGGCGAGCACTACGCCCGCCGTGCCGCGCGGCGCGAGGTGATGCAGGATGTGTTGGAGCCAGCCGAAATTGGCGTTGCCCTTCGGCGGCGTGCCGTATTTCCAACGCTGGTCATCGGCCAGCCGTTCGCCACCCCAATCCGACACGTTGAACGGCGGATTGGCGAGGATGAAGTCGGCCTTCAGGTCCGGTAGTTCGTCGCGATGGAAGCTGCCCTCGTTGTTCCAGCGGATATCGGCGTCAATGCCCTGGACGGCGAGGTTCATCTTCGCCAGACGCCAAGTCGTGTGGTTGATCTCCTGGCCGTAAATGGCGATGGCATCGCGCCGCCCGCCGTGCTCCTCGATGAACTTTTCCGACTGTACGAACATCCCGCCGGACCCGCAGCATGGGTCATAGACACGGCCCTTGTAAGGTTCGAGCAACTCGACCAGCGTGCGCACCACCGAGCGCGGTGTGAAGAACTCGCCGCCGCGCTTGCCCTCCGAACCAGCGAAGCCCGACAGGAAATACTCGTAGACCCGGCCAAGCAAGTCTTTCGCCTTATCGGTGCTGTCGTGCATGCCGATGTTGGAGAACAGGTCGATCAACTCGCCCAGCATCGTCTTGTTGAGCGTCGGACGAGCGTAGTTCTTCGGCAGGACGCCTTTCAGCCCTTCGTTCGAAGGCGTCTTTTCGATGGCCTCCATCGCCTCGTCGATCAGCTTGCCGATTTCGGGACGCTTGGCGTTGGCTTGCAGGAAGGGCCAGCGCGCCTCCTTCGGCACCCAGAACACGTTTTCCGCCAGGTACTCTTCCGGGTCTTCCGCGTCGGCATGCGCCTCCGCCGCGAGCTTCGCGTGCTGACCCTCGAAGGCGTCGGAGATGTATTTCAGGAATATCAGGCCGAGTGCAACGTGCTTGTATTCCGAGGGCTCCAGGTTTCCGCGCAGCTTGTCAGCCGCCCGGAAAAGATCGGCCGTGAAATTAAGATCGGAATTGTTGCCGTTTACTGCCGCCACTGTGCTTCCCCCAAATCAGTCGCGGGGAAAGTAGGCCGTCCCGTGGGGCGCTGTAAAGCAAGCGAAGAGGATTGCTCAAAATCGGCACTCGCGCGGATCACTCGGTCCGGGAGGCGTCCCAATCAATTGACCGCGCCAACTCGGCATCACGTTTCCAAAGCGCCTCGAAATCCCGCTCCAACTTGCGTTCAGAAGCGATGCGGGCGTCAACCACCTCCTGCGGCGCATCGGACGGCCAGTGAGAGCCGCCGCAGTCGCCGGCGCCAGTCAAATAGAGCCTCCGGATCGCCGCGTCAGCGCCCTTCGGTTTCCGGCGCCAAAACTGGCTATTGCGGATGTCGTGCTCCATCTCGCGTAGCAAACGCATCCGATTTTCATCGCGTAATCGCATCGTACCAAGAGCATATAAAGGTAAGACGGATGATTTAAAAGCTGGCGTCCGTCGAACACGACCGCGAGCGTGAAAATGGTGACGTCCGACCGTCTAGGTCGACACCGTCGTATTGGGTATGGCAATTGTGAAAGTCACATTAGTCATCGTTGTCTCGCCGACCACTTGGCGACGGTCGCTTTGTTGCAAGGTTATTGTCCCACCGAAACGTGCAACCAACGCCCGAGCGAGAAAAAGACCAATGCCCGAACCCGGCCTTCCCGAATTAATCGCATTCTTGCCACGAAAACTCTTGTCAAAAATGTGTTCTCGCTCGGCCTCCTCGATCACGGGGCCAATAGAATTTACGGAAAAGCGTGTTTCTCCGGACTTGTCTTCAATAAGAACTTTAACTTCCGCATTTTGCGGAGAATACTTAACGGCGTTATCTATCAATATATAGGGTATGATCTCAAATAAGTTTGGACCAACGACCGAAGAGAATGAGCTGCCTTGGATGGAAATTCGGATATTACTCTTATTGGCCAGCGGCGTGAAGCATCGAACAACTTTATCCACCCTGCGGTAGACCGGTATCTCCGTCTCGTTAAAGGCGAGCGTTGTATCTTTCTGAAAATCGACGATATCCGTCCGGATGGCGAGCATCGCCTGAGCCGCCGTGACGTTGTTTAGGCGGACGCCAAGTTGGTCCCAATCCCGTGCAGCCAGAAAACCCTTAGCTTCCTCGGCTGCGTGGTAAATCGCGCCTGAAAGTCTCCGGAGATCGTGAATGAGAAGGTTCAAATTCTCCTCAACTCGTTCATCGCGTTCTGAAATCAATCGGAAAAGGCCGTCGACGTAGCTCTCAATTTCTGTCTTTTGGAACTCCGTACGATAGTTGCCAAAATTCCGATCAGGCTTCCGCTCATTTGCGACAATCAGCCCAGGGAAGACGTAGAAGTCTCCTTTTTCGTTGGCTCGCGCGTAAGCACTGTATCCAAATTCCGACCTTGACCACCCTGGGGAGCGTATCAAAGCGTAGCGCCGAATTCGCGCCTGATCTCGAAGTTCGACCGGTACTCGGATTAGAGTTCCTTCGTGGGTTTCGATGCGTTCGTCTGCGGTCCGTATGACGGTAAAGATGGGGAACATCAGCCGACGATCAATTTGAAAATCGCCGAACTTATTATGCCTTGGACGATCGAGCGGGCATCACCGGAAAGGCCGCGGTCCTTCACAGCGGCCGAAAGGCGAGCGAACGAACTATCTCGTGACAAAATTGCATGGACGTAAGCGTCCTCAAGAACCACAAGGTCGATCGTGTCCACGTCGGCCGCTACAAGGCTCGCCCGAATTCTTTTCCAAACGGCATGAGGGTCCAAAGCTTGGTCGAGCAACCCATCAAGCGCGGAACTCCACTCCGAATTGTCAGCGTCCTTCTTTATGACGGCGTCTGCATAATCTTTCGCTGCCCGTGCCTGAAGTGAGCCCAGACTAGATCCGGTATAAGCAACTACAATAATTGCAGGGTAGTTTTTTTTAATTTCACGAATTATGGTCGCGCCTTGAGAAGATTTATCAAAATGAATTCCAACTCCCATTAGATCACATAAGACGATTGGATAGTCTTTTATTTCAGAAACACTTTTGATGTCGCCGATGTGGTCAATATTGTAGCCAAATGCTTTTAAACTAGTTTGCGGACTGAAGGGCTCGTCGTCGATGGCCGCAATTTTTACGGACCCTCGCCTGTGCGCTATATTAAGCGACGTGGACTGCCGCTTATAGAAGTCCGCCAGCTTCGCGTTAGATTTGTAGGTTTGGAGCGGATAAATGAGCACCAGGTGTTCCTCAGGTATTTGATGGACGAATAGCTTTATGGCTGCCTACTCGTAGGGCGTAAAATCCAAAACCAGACCTCGCTCTCATAAACGGTATCGGTAGACCCGACGACGATCAAGTCGGTCGGCTGCGCATTTCGCAGAACGACGCCTCCTTCGCGTTTCAGGTAGGGTATCAGGTAGGTAGCGATTTTCGGGAAATGCTAAGTATTTGATTATTCTGGTCGGAGTGGCAGGATTTGAACCTGCGACCCCCTCGTCCCGAACGAGGTGCGCTACCAGGCTGCGCTACACTCCGTGACCAGACCGCGGGCTTATAGCCGCCACACTTCGTTCCTGCAAGCGGCAATGGCAGCACTTCTGTCGCATTTCGTGCGCTTTCGTCGGGGCTTGCCGGAAAGCTCGGATTTCCATCCGGGATAAACGCGGCTTAAAGCCTTGTGTGCTACGCCGCTGCCTCGATAGATCGTGTTTCTGTCTCCTGGAGCCCTGCTGTCTTGCCCCCAAAAATCGTTGGCGAAGCCTGGCCCAACAGCTTCAAATTCGAAACCGCGGCGCTGATCAAGGCATCCGGGTTTCGTGAATATGATGCGCGCTGGTGGTTCGGTCATCCCGGTTCGACGGTGCCGCCGGAACTCAATCTGATCGGCGTCCAGGCGCTTGGCATGGGGCTCGGCACGCTGATTCGCCGTCTCGGCGCCGGACCCGACATCGTCACCGGGCATGATTTCCGGTCCTATTCGCTTGGCATCAAGCTAGCGCTGGTTTCCGGGCTGATGGCGGCCGGCGCAAGGGTGAAGGACATCGGCCTGGCGCTGTCGCCTATGGCCTATTTCGCGCAGTTCGCACTGGAGACGCAGTCCGTCGCCATGGTCACCGCCTCGCACAACGAGAACGGCTGGACCGGCGTCAAGATGGGAGCCGCGCGGCCGCTGACCTTCGGGCCTGAGGAGATGACCGCGCTGAAGGCGATGGTGCTCGCCGGCGATTTCGACCTTACAGGCGGCGGCTCCTATGATTTCGTCCGCGATTTTCGCGCCACCTATCTCGACGACCTGGTCGGGGACAAGCGCATCACACGCAAGCTCAAAGTGGTCGCTGCTTGCGGCAATGGCACTGCCGGCGCCTTTGCCCCGGAAGCCTTGCGGCGCATCGGTTGCGAGGTGATTCCGCTCGATGCCGAACTCGACCATACCTTCCCGCGCTACAATCCCAACCCGGAGGACATGCGGATGCTGCATGCCATCAGGGACAAGGTGCTGGAGACAGGGGCCGATGTCGGTCTGGGCTTCGATGGCGACGGCGACCGCTGCGGTGTCGTCGACAATGAAGGCAACGAAATCTTCGCCGACAAGGTCGGCGTCATGCTCGCGCGGGATATTTCGCGGCTCCATCCGGGTTCGACCTTCGTCGTCGACGTCAAGTCGACCGGACTGTTCAACACCGACGCGGTGCTGCGCGCCAATGGCGCCGTTACCGACTACTGGAAGACCGGCCATTCCTACATTAAACGCCGCGTTGCCGAACTCGGCGCTGTCGCCGGCTTCGAAAAGTCGGGCCATTTCTTCTTCAACCCGCCGATCGGGCGCGGCTATGACGACGGGTTGGTGACGGCAATCGCCATCTGTCAGATGCTGGACCGCAACCCGGCCAGCTCGATGGCCGATCTCTACCGTGCGCTGCCGCTGACCTTCGGAACCCCGACCATGTCGCCGCACTGCGCGGACGATGTGAAATACGGCGTCGTCGAACGGGTGGTCTCCGATTTTCAGGCGATGCAGCGGGACGGTACCAGTTTCGCGGGCCAGAAGATCATGGACCTCGTCACCGTCAATGGCGTCCGCGTCGTCGCCGAGGACGGCACCTGGGGTCTGGTGCGCGCCTCGTCGAACAAGCCGGAACTGGTCGTGGTCGTCGAAAGCCCGGTCTCGTCCGAGCGTCGCCGGCAGATGTTCGATGCCGTCGACGCCGTGCTGCGCCGCAGTCCGGAAGTCGGCGCTTATAACCAGACTTTCTAGGTCAGCGCCCTGCTGCAGGCGCTGCGGCCGTCAGCACGCCCCAGTCAAAATCGCGCGCCCAGTCGGCAAAGCCGTGCCAGCGCACCTCCGCAAATTCCCTGTGCAAGGCGGCGATATCGACGTCGTAGCCGACGCGGTCGAACCATTCGAACATCAGCGCCGCGTCCTCGCTCTGCTGGCGGGCAACTGCGATCGGGATTTCCTGGTAGCGGATCGGGTGGCCGATGGCGCCGGACAGGATTTTAGCCTGCTCTTCGCCTGACAATTCGTCGCCGGCGAAATCGAAGCGCTTGCCGAACACTTCTTCCCGCCGCTCGACCAGAGCGGCCACGAAGGCGCCGATATCTACCAGCGAGACGAGCTGGAGGACGCGCTTGGGTGGCATGGCGAAGGCATGGATGCCTTGGTTGAGCGCACCGATCGACCACGGCGCAACGGCATTCTCCATGAAGGCCACCGGCGCGCTGATCGAATAGGGAATGCCGAGCTGCTCGATATGCCTCTCGACCAGATATTTGCTTTCGAAATGCGGGATGCCGGTCTTCTTGTCGGCGTCGGCAACGGAGGAATAGATCAAGTGTCCGACGCCGGCGGTCTTCGCCGCATCGGCGGCTAGGATGCCCAGACGGGTCTCTTCCTCGAGACCGGCCTCATAGCTGTTGCCCATCAGGAACATGGTGTCGACGCCTTTTGCGGCGCTCACGACCGAGCCCGCTTCGGCGAGATCGCCGGCCACCACCTCGGCGCCCGCCGACGCCAGTTGCCGCGCGCCCTCGCTGCCCGGCTTGCGCGTCAGTCCCTTGACGTGATGGCCCCTGGACAACAGCGCACGCGCTACCGCGCCGCCTTGCTGGCCCGTGGCGCCGGTCACAAGAATGTTTCGTTTGCTGGTCATTTCGTCTGCTCCTTTTTCTCTGTCCGGCTTGTTTGCCTGGAGCAAAATTAGGCTCTGTCGGATTGATGCATAACTGCCTATAGTTGGAAAACTTTGTCTCACTGGTGAGTACAATGATCGATCTCAACGATGTCATCGTGTTTGCTCGCGTCGTCGAGGCCGGCAGCTTCACCGCCGCCGCGCGTCTGCTTGCCATGCCCAAGACGTCGGTCAGCCGCCGTGTCGCCGCGCTCGAACGCGAGGTCGGCGTGCGCCTGTTGCAGCGCACGACACGCAGCCTCAACCTGACGGATGCCGGGCGTCTGTATTATGAGCAAAGCAGCCAGGGGCTGCGCACGATCGAGGAGGCGAATCTGCGTCTGGCGGAGGCGAGGGCGGAACCGTCGGGCACCATCCGCATTTCGGCCCCGGTAGGTTTTGGCGGCTATTTCCTCATCCGCGCCGTGGTCGACTTTCTGGCGCTGTATCCGAAGACCAATGTCGAGCTTCGGCTCACCGACGACAAGCTCAACCTGGTCGAGGACGGTATCGACCTCGCCTTCCGCACCGGCACCCTCCAGGATTCGACGCTGATCGCCCGCAAGCTCGGTGCCGCGCGCAGGTTGCTCTGCGCCAGCCCCGACTATCTCGCACGATATGGAATGCCGGAAGGCCCGGCGGATCTCGCGCGCCATCGATGCGTCATCGCGGGCCCATCGGCCTCGGGCGCCCATTGGGTGCTGGATGGACCACAAGGCCAGGAGACGGTCGTGGTCACCGGGCGCTTCGCCGCCAATGAAATGCAGGCGGTGCTTGCTGCCGCGCTCGCCGGCTTCGGTGTCGCCCAATTGCCCCAGGCGATGGCCGAAGGGCTGATCGATCAGGGGCGCCTGCAGCGCGTCCTCGAGGATTACACGACACCGGCCGGCGGACTGCATGTGCTCTATCCGAGCAGCCGCCACCTTTCGCCCCTGGTGAAGGCCTTTATCGAACTGGCGGCCGAGCGGATTTCCAATCGGGCAAATACCGCTTAAAGGGCGTCTGTGCTACCCAATCGACCTCCAATTCCCGAGCGCGAGACCTGAATGACCGAGCGGATCGTCAGTTTTGTCATGAGCGGCGGCGTTGGCTCTCGGCTATGGCCGCTGTCACGCGAGGACAATCCCAAGCAGTTCCACGATCTGTCGGGCGATGGCTCCATGCTGGCCAAGACCTTGCGCCGCCTGACGGCGAGACCGGCTGGCGAGACGCCGATCTTCCTGATCGCCTCGGAACGTCACGCCGATCGTGTCCATGCCGACTTGGCCGGTCTCGATCTTGCCGGCGGCGGCCCGCTGTTCGAGCCCGCGGGACGCAACACCGCCGCCGCCGTCGCACTGGCGACGCTGCGCACTCTGTCGGAATTCGGCGACAGCCTGGTGCTGGTGGTGCCTTCCGACCATGAAATAGCGACGGCGGGGCAATTCTGGCAAAGTATCGAAGCGGGATCGCAGGCGGCGCGCGCCGGCCGCCTGGTGGTGTTCGGCATCAAGCCGACCCAGCCGGAAACCGGTTACGGCTATATCGAGGTATCGGCCGAGAAGGGCGGGGTGTTCGACGTTTCGCGCTTCGTCGAGAAGCCCGACCTCGCGACGGCCAATGATTATCTCAAGGCGGGAAATTTCTACTGGAACACCGGCATCTTCCTGTTTCGGGCGGGTGCCATGCGCGACGCCTTCGAGGCATTCCAGCCCGATATCTGGCGCACTACCGAAGCGGCCTACAAGGCGGCGACATCGGACCTGTCCGGCCTCTATATGCCGCTGGAGCTCTACGCGGCCATCCCGTCGAACTCGATCGACTATGCCATCATGGAGCGGGCAAAAGACATCGCCATGGTGCCGGCCGGTTTCCGCTGGAACGATCTCGGCTCCTGGCAATCGCTCCTCGACGTCGGTCCCGCTGACGAGCGAGGCAACGTCGTCGTCGGTGATGTCGTCGCCATCGATTGTGAGAATTCCTATATCCGTAGCGACGGCCGCCTGCTGTCGGCGATCGGCATGAAGGACGTTGCCATCGTCTCGACGGCGGATGCCACTTTCGTTGCCCCGGTGAGCCACAGCCAGCACGTCAAGAAGATCGTCGAACAACTCGAAAAATCGGGACGGCTGGAAACCAGATTCACGCCAGCGCACGACCGCGTCATCGAAAGCGGCGCCTGGCGGCGGCGCGTGCATCACTGGCTGTTCCAGGAGACCTTGCCGCTATGGTCGACATCAGGCGTCGACGAGCGCCATGGCGGCTTCCACGAGGCGTTGGGTTTCGACACCAGGCCGCTCGTCAAGCCCAAGCGCATGCGCACCCAGGCCAGGCAGGTCTATGCTTTCGCCGTTGCCAAGGAACGTGGCTGGACCGGCCCGGCCGACCGGCTGATCGCGCATGGCATCGATTTCATGGCAGGGCAGGGCCGCACCGAACGGGGCGGTTGGGTGCGCACGCTGAATGTCGATGGCTCCGTCGCCGACCCGGTCGAGGACGCCTACGATCATTCCTGCATTCTGCTGGCACTGGCGCACGCGCATATGTCGGGCAATCCCGATGCCTTGCGGCTCGGCGAGGAGACCTTCGCCTTCCTCGATGCGCATCTGGAGGACAGCCGCATGACGGGGTTCCTCGAGACATCGGATGGGGCCGGCGAGCGGCGCTCCAATCCGCACATGCATCTGCTCGAAGCTTTCCTGGCCTGGCACCAGGCGACCGGAGAGCGCGCGCATCTGCGACGCGCGGCCCGCATCATCGACCTCTTCCGCAGCCATTTCTTCGACCCCGAGAGCTGGACGCTCGGCGAGTATTTCGATGCCGAATGGAAACCGGTCTTGGGAGAGAAGGGAACCTGGACCGAACCCGGCCATCACTTCGAATGGGCATCGCTGCTGGTCGATTTTGCCGATCGAAGCGGCCAGGCCGAGCTGAGCGTCTATGCCCGAAAACTCTATGCCTCGGCGATCGCCAACGGCCTTAACCGCGCCACCGGCCTTGCCTATGGGGCAGTCTCGCGGCAGGGCCTGCCGCTCGACCTGATATCGCGCAGTTGGCCGCAGGCCGAAGCGCTCAAGGCGGCGATCGCGCTGGATGGCTCGGGCGGCCCTGATCTCAAGCCGGAGATCGAGGCGCGCGTCGGCCGGCTGTTCCGCTGGCACATCGACCCGGCGCCGCTGGGCCTCTGGATCGACCGCATCGACGAACGCGGCCGCTCGCTGGCGTCAGACGTGCCGGCCAGTATCTTCTACCATCTGGTCTGTGCGCTGACCCAGTATCTGGATGGGACTGTGGACAAGTAGGCGGGATCAGTACGGGCTTGCCACGTCCCCGGTCTCGACATAGATCGACTTCAGCTGCGAATAGAGCGCCAGTGCCGCCAGCGAATTCTCGCGGCCGATGCCCGATTGCTTGACCCCGCCGAAGGGGATTTCCACAGGGGTCAGATTGTAGGCGTTGATCCAGCAGGTTCCGGCCTGCAACTCGGCAATGACGCGGTGGGCACGCGGCAGGTCGCGTGTGAACACGCCCGCGGCAAGGCCGAACTCGGTGTCGTTGGCGCGGTCTATAACCTCGTCCTCACCGTCGAATTTCAGCACGCTCATGACCGGGCCGAAAATCTCCTCGCGGGCGATGCGCATGGTGTCGGTGACGCCGGTGAAGACCGTAGGCTCGACGAAGAAGCCGCCCTGGAAGCCCTGCAGCGACGGCACGTTGCCGCCGCAAGCGAGCGTGGCGCCATCCTGCTTGCCAGCCGCGATATAGCCGACGACCTTGTCTTGCTGCGCCTTGTTGACCAACGGACCCATCTGCGTATCCGGATCGAGCGGATCGCCGATGCGGATTTTCTTGGTTCGCTCGACCAGCCGCTCGACAAAGCGGTCGTGAATGCCGCTCTGCACGAAGACGCGCGTGCCGTTGGAACAGATCTGGCCGCTCGAATAGAAATTGCCGAGCATGGCGCCGCCAATGGCGTTTTCGACATCGGCATCGTCGAAGACGATCAGCGGCGACTTGCCGCCGAGTTCCATCGTCGCGTGCTTCATCCCTGAGCCGGCCAGCGACAGGACCTTGCGCCCGGTCGGCACCGAGCCGGTCACCGAAACCTTGGCGACGACATCATGGCCGACCAGCCCGGCGCCGACATCGCCATAGCCTTGCACGACGTTGAACAGCCCGTCGGGTAGACCAGCTTCCGAGTAGATCTCGGCCAGCGCCAGCGCCGAAAGCGGCGTGTTTTCCGATGGCTTGAACACCATGGCGTTGCCCATGGCGAGCGCCGGCGCCGATTTCCAGCCGGCGATCTGGATCGGATAGTTCCATGCGCCGATGCCGACGCAGACGCCAAGCGCCTCGCGGCGCGTGTAGGCGAAGGGTCCGCCGAGGTCGACCGCTTCGCCATTGAAGACGGCGACCGCGCCGGCGAAATATTCAAGGCAATCGGCTGCTGAAGGCGCGTCCGCCACCAGCGTCTCCTGGATCGCCTTGCCGGTGTCCAGCGTCTCGATGCGGGCAAGGTCGGCGTTGCGGGCGCGCAAAATGTCGGCGGCACGGCGCAGAATGCGGCCGCGCTCGACCGGCTTGAGCCGCGCCCAGGCCGGCTGTGCGGCGCGTGCGGCCTCGATAGCGAGTTCCAGCACGTTCGGCGTCGCCGAACGCAGCATGGCGATGGTCTCGCCCGTGGCAGGATAGATCACCGGCAGCGGCGCGCCGCCTTCGTCCTCGATATAGCGTCCGTTGACATAGTGCGAAGCCGTGGGCTGGGCGCGCATGGGGATCTCCAAATCGTCTGCGCCCAAGTGGGCGGCTCAATCTATCGAGGCGGCTCGATCGGTTGCCCGGATCATGGCCTATCTGTCAGACGCCTGCCAGCGAGGATTGATCCATGGCTCCTGGTTGGACGGCGCGAGCGGTGTACGGCCAAGGATGTGATCGGACGCCTTCTCGCCGGTCATGATCGATGGTGCGTTGAGGTTGCCGTTGGTCACGCGCGGGAAGATCGAGGAGTCGGCGACCCGTAATCCGTCGACGCCGATGACCCGGCATTCCGGATCGACGACGCTCGATTGATCATCGACCCGGCCCATTCGACAGGTGCCGCAAGGGTGGTAGGCGCTTTCGGCATGGTCGCGAATGAACATATCGAGATCGTCATCCGACTGCACATGGCTGCCCGGCGAGAGTTCCTGTCCGCGGTAGGCATCGAAGGCCGACTGGCCGAAGATTTCGCGGGTCAGGCGGATGCAATGGCGGAACTCCGCCCAATCGTCCGGATGCGACATGTAGTTGAAGCGGATGACCGGCTTCGCTTTCGGATCCGGCGAGCGCAACGTCACCGAGCCGCGCGACTTCGAGCGCATCGGCCCGACATGCGCCTGGAAGCCATGCGATTTCGCCGCCGCCTTGCCGTCATAACGCACCGCCGCCGGGATGAAGTGGTACTGGATGTCGGGATAGTCGACGCCTGCCTGCGAGCGAACGAAGGCGGCGGCCTCGAAATGATTGGTGGCGCCCAGGCCCGATTTGAAGAACAGCCACTGCGCCCCGATCATCGCCTTGGAGAACGGGTTCAGCACCGAATTCAGGGTGATCGGCTTGGTCGATTCCTGCTGGATGTAGAGCTCCAGATGGTCCTGCAGGTTGCCGCCCACACCGGGCCGGTCGGCCACGACGGCAATGCCGTTTTCGCGCAAATGCCCGGCCGGGCCGATACCGGACAGCATCAGGATTTTTGGCGAGTTGATCGACGACGCCGCGACGATCACTTCGCGTCGCGCCTTAACGACCTGAATCTGTTTGTGAGCTTCGATCTCGACGCCGATGGCGCGTTGATTCTCGATAATCACCCGGCGCGCAAAGCCTTTGACCAGACTCACGTTTTTGCGCCTGAGCGCCGGCTTCAGATAGGCTGATGCCGCCGACCAGCGGCGGCCGCCCAGAATGGTCTGCTCCATCGGCCCGAAGCCTTCCTGCTTGGCGCCATTGTAGTCGTCGGTCAGTTCGAACCCTGCCTGGCGGCCCGCTTCGACGAAGGCGCCATAGAGCGGATTGCGCCGCGAGCCGCGCTGCACATGCAGCGGGCCGCCGTGCCCGCGCCAGCCATCCTCGCCACCGTCGGAATCTTCCATGCGCTTGAAATAGGGGAGCACGTCAGCAAAACCCCAGCCGGCCGCTCCCTGTTCGGCCCAATGGTCGAAGTCACGGGCGTGGCCGCGCACATAGACCATGCCGTTGATCGAGGACGAGCCGCCGATCACCTTGCCGCGCGGCGTCGCCAGCACGCGGCCGCCCAGATGCGGCTCCGGCTCACTGGCGAACCCCCAGTCGTAGAGGTTCATGTTGAGCGGGATCGACAGCGCCGACGGCATCTGGATCAGAGGTCCGAGATCGGTGCCGCCGAATTCGATGACGATGACCGAATGCTTGCCGTCCTCGGACAGGCGATAGGCCATGGCCGAGCCGGCGGAGCCGGAGCCGATGATGACGAAATCCGCTTCAAGCATGGTTCATATGCACCATAAAATCGGCGAGCGAGACATTGCCGCCGGTTGCAACCACGAGGACGGTCTTTCCCGCCACATCCACCTTGCCACCGAGCAGTGCCGCCACCGACGCCGCGCCCGAAGGCTCCAGCACCAGCTTCATCCGCTCGAAGGCGATCTTCATTGCCCGCCGCACCGACTGGTCGTCGACGGTGATGCCGCGAACACCCGCTGCCTTGACTGCTGCGAAGGGGGCGTCGCCGGGCCGGCGCGACATCAGCCCGTCGCAGATCGACTTCGGGCCAATCGGCATGGTCTCGATCGAGCCATGCGCCAGTGACGAGCCCATGCCGTTGAACCCTTCGGGCTCGACGCCGATGATCTCGGTCGCCGGCGACAGATAGTGGAAGGCGAGCGAAACGCCGCCGATCAGCCCACCGCCGCCGACCGAGCAGAACAAGAGATCAGCGCTGGCGTCCTTGGCCGACAACTGGTCGAGTGCCTCGAGGCCGGCGCCCGCCTGGCCGGCGACAATCTCCGGATCGTCGAAGGGATGCAGCAGGGCCAGACCTTCGGTCTCCGCGATCTCGCGCGCCTTTGCGGCCGCGACCTCTTCACGCGCCCGATCGCCATGATCGGTCAGCACGACGCGGGCGCCATAGCCTGATGTCGCATCACGCTTGGCGGCCGGGGCGTCGATCGGCATGACGATGGTGACCGGGATGCCGAGCGCCTGTCCGGCGGCCGCCAGCCCTTGCGCGAAATTGCCGGAGGAATAGGCGACGACGCCCTTCCTTGCTTCGTCGGGCGAAAGCCGCTTCAGCCGCCAATAGGCGCCGCGAACCTTGAAGGATCCGGCCCATTGCAGCGATTCCGGCTTGATGAAGACCCGGGCCGCACCGGTTTCCTTGGCGAGTGCCGTCGATTCCAGCAGCGGCGTGACCTGTGTCGCCTGGGAGGTGACGGCATAGGCCTGCATGAGATGATCGAGGGTGGGAACGAGAAGATCTGTCATCATTCGCCTCGCGGATACCTTTTGCTCTCTTCGAGATTGTCGAGGTTCATGTGATTGCGCATGTACCGCTCTGACGCCTTCTGCAGTGGCTGGAAATCCCAGGGGTAATAGGCGCCATTGCGCAGCGCAGGATAGACCACCCAGCGGCGCGCCTGGCTCTCGCGCACGGCGGCGTCGAAGCCGGCCATGTCCCAACGCGCCCTGACCTTGTCCATGAACTCGGCCACCAACGCCACATTGGCGGGATCATCGGCAAGATTGTCCCGCTCCAGCGGATCGGCTTCGAGATCGAACAATTGCGGCGGATCGAGTTCGCAATGGACGAATTTGTAGCGGCCCTCGCGGATTGCCACCAAGGGCGCATAGGAGCCTTCCGCGGCGTACTCGATCAACACCGGTGCCGTGCGCTGCCCACCCTTGGTGAGCGGCAGCAGCGACTGGCCGTCGGTCCACGGCGCGATCGACCCGATGTCGATGCCGGCGAGGTCGCAAAGCGTTGGCGCCACGTCGAGATTGGAGACCGGCGCGTCGATCAGCCCGGCCGGCACGCCCTTGCCGGCGATCATCAGCGGCACCCGCGCCGAGCCTTCGAAGAAGCTCATCTTGAACCACAGGCCTCGCTCGCCCAGCATGTCGCCGTGATCGGAGCAGAACAGGATGATCGTGTCGTCGAGCATGCGCGTTCGGGTGAGAACGTCGAGGAGCTCGCCGAGCTTGTCGTCGACATAGGAGATGTTGGCGAAATAGCCGCGCCGCGAACGACGCACCTGCTCCGGTGTGATCTCGAAAGAGGGATAGTCGCTGGCGTGGTACAGCCGCTGGGAATGCGTATCCTGCTCGTCATGCGCGATGAAGCCGGTTTCCGGGTCCAGCGCCTGGCAATGCTCATAGAGATCCCAATACTGCTTGCGCGCGACATAGGGATCGTGCGGGTGCGACAGCGAGACGGTGAGGCACCATGGCCGATGGCTTGCATCGTCCTGTTCGCGTGAAAGCTGATAGAGCTTCTGAGACGCGAGGAACACGACCTCGTCGTCATACTCCATCTGGTTGGTGGTCTCGGCGATGCCGGCGCCGGTTACCGAACCCAGATTGTGATACCACCACTCGATGCGCTCGCCGGGTTTGCGGTAGTCCGGCGTCCAGCCGAAATCCGCCGGATAGATGTCGGTGGTCAGCCGCTCCTCGAAACCGTGCAACTGATCCGGTCCGACGAAATGCATCTTGCCCGACAGGCAGGTGTAGTAGCCGGCGGCACGCAAATGATGGGCGAAGGTCGGGATCGACGAGGTAAATTCAGCGGCATTGTCGTAGACACCGGTGCGCGACGGCAACTGGCCGCTCATGAACGAGGCGCGGCCCGGTGCGCAAAGCGGCGAGGCGGTGTAGTTGTTGGCAAAGCGCGCCGAACGCGCCGCCAGCGCTTTCAGATGCGGCGTGTGTAGAAATTCCGCTGGCCCATCCGGGAAAAAGGTCCCGTTGAGCTGGTCGACCATGACGATCAGGAAATTGGGTCGCTTCGCTGTCACTGTTTGTGCTGTCCGCCAAGTTTGGTTTCGAGATAGTCCTCGACCAGCGCGATCGCGGTCGCGGCGTCGGGCACGCCATCCTTCAGCGCGCGCCTGATGTAGAGCCCGTCGATCATTGCCGCCGTCGCTTCCGCGGCGCGGTCGGCTTCGGTCCTGGGCAGGATACCGATCAAACCGCTCATCAGGTTCGAATGCAGCCGCCTTGCGTAGACTCTGAGCAACCGGCGCAGCGAGGACGATTGCTGCGCCTCGACATAGAAGGCGAGCCATGCGGCGATGGTCTCCGCCTGGAACTGGATGTCGGAAAAATTGACGGCGACCACGGCCGACACGCGCTCGCGCGGGGAGGTGGTGGATTGAAGCGCGCGGCGCATGTCGATGGTCAGTTCGGCCAGGATGTGCCGCATCGTCGCGAACAGCAGCTCGTCCTTGGCGCCGAAATAGTGATGGGCAAGGGCCGAAGACACACCGGCGCGTCCGGCAATCTCGGACATGGTCACGTCAAGCGAGCCGCGCTCGCCGATCGCCGAGATCGTCGCGTCGATGAGCGCCTTGCGGCGCAATGGCTCCATTCCGACCTTTGGCATGCTGTTCCCGATCTTTTCGGGAGATTATTTTTTATTGACGCGTCAATCAACAAAAAATCGATGCTGACGCGACCTGCACCAAGCGATTGTTGCGCGGCGGCTCTTCACGGTTCGAGCAGGAATGTTTATATTTGAACAATAAAGACGAAGTGCGCCATGAGCCCACATGCTAGGCTGGCGCCAAGGATGGAGACCGGCATGACCGCATGTATCGTTGGCTGGGCACATTCGCGCTTCGGCAAGCTCGAGGGCGAGACGCTCGAAAACCTGATCGTCAAGGTCGCGACGGACGCGCTCGATCATGCCGGCATCGGCCCGGACGAGGTCGACGAGATCGTGCTTGGCCATTTCAACGCCGGCTTTTCGGCGCAGGATTTCACCGCAAGCCTGGTTCTCCAGGCCGATGACCGGCTGCGCTTCAAGCCGGCCACGCGCGTCGAGAATGCTTGCGCAACCGGTTCGGCCGCGGTCCGGCAAGGCATCCGCGCGATCGATGCAAACGCTGCCCGGGTCGTTCTGGTGGTCGGCGCCGAGCAGATGACGACAACGCCCGGGCCCGAGATCGGCAAGAACCTGCTCAAGGCGTCCTATCTGCCCGAGGACGGTGACACGCCGGCCGGCTTTGCCGGCGTCTTCGGCAAGATCGCGCAGGGCTATTTCCAACGCTATGGCGATCAGTCGGATGCGCTCGCCATGATCGCCGCCAAGAACCACAAGAACGGCGTCGACAATCCCTATGCGCAGATGCGCAAGGATTTCGGCTATGATTTCTGCCGGCAGGAGAGTGAGAAAAACCCGTTCGTCGCGGGACCCTTGAAGCGCACCGACTGCTCGCTTGTCTCCGACGGCGCCGCCGCCCTTGTCCTTGCCGACACGGCGACGGCGCTGAAGATGCGCCGCGCCGTAGCCTTCCGCGCCAACGAACACGTGCAGGATTTCCTGCCGATGTCGAAGCGCGACATCTTGGCCTTCGAAGGCTGCGAGCAGGCCTGGACCCGCGCTTTGAAGAATGCCGGCGTGACGCTCGACGATCTCTCCTTCGTCGAGACGCATGACTGTTTTACCATCGCCGAACTGATCGAGTATGAGGCGATGGGACTGGCCAAGCCCGGTGAGGGCGCCAAGCTGGCGCTGGATGGCACAACGGCAAAAGACGGCCGCCTGCCGGTCAATCCCTCAGGAGGCCTGAAGGCCAAGGGCCATCCGATCGGCGCCACCGGCGTCTCCATGCATGTCTTGACCGCCATGCAGCTTGTTGGCGAAGCCGGTGGCATCCAGGTGCCGGGCGCAAAACTCGGCGGCATTTTCAACATGGGCGGCGCGGCTGTCGCCAACTACGTTTCCATTCTTGATCGGATCAGGTAAACCGCCCCGGCATTCACGGGAGGTGACATGGCCAATCCGGTTCTGATCGAAGTCTTGCGCGGCGCCATTGTCGAGAGCGCCCATCGCGGCGCCGTCGCCGTCTTCGATGCCGGCGGCAAGCCGGTCCTGGAGATCGGCGACACATCGAAGCCGGTCTTTCCCCGCTCCGCCGTCAAGGCGATCCAGGCCCTGCCGCTTGTCGAAACGGGTGCCGCCGATGCCTACGGCTTCGGCAACCGCGAACTGGCGCTAGCGTGTGCCTCCCATTCCGGCGAGCCGGCACATGTCGACCTGGCGCGGTCCATGCTGGCCGGGGCCGGGCTGGATAGGTCGGCGCTCGAATGCGGCACCCACTGGCCCTCGGACCATGACGCCGAGATTGCGCTCGCACGTGCCGGCGGTTCACCAAATGCGCTTCACAACAACTGTTCCGGCAAGCATTCCGGCTTCCTTTGCACCTGCGTGCATTCCGGCATGGAGCATCGCGGCTACGTCAAGCCGGGGCACGCTTTGCAGGAAATGGTGCGCGACGCCATGCAGTCGGTCACCGGCGCTGTCCACGGCGCCGACGAACGCGCGACCGATGGCTGCTCGATCCCGACCTATGCGGTGCCGCTGAGGAGTTTCGCGCTCGGCTTTGCCCGCATGGTGACGGGACAGGGCTTTGGCCCCGAGCGGGCGAAAGCTGCGAAGCGACTGCTTTCGGCCTGCATGGCGGAGCCGTTCTTCGTCGCGGGCACCGGCCGTGCCGACCTGCTGCTGATGGAAGCCGCTCCCGGGCGGATTTTTGCCAAAGGCGGGGCCGAGGGCGTCCATTGTGCCGCGCTTCCGGAACTCGGCCTTGGCATCGCGGTCAAATGCGATGACGGTGCCGGTCGCGCCGGCGACGCAATCGCTGCCGCCGTCCTCGCCAGGCTGCTGCGGGCGGACGAAGCCTTGTCGGCGAAGCTGCTCGAACTGGCGAACGCGCCGATCGAAAGCCGCATTGGCGCCAAGGTCGGGGCGCTGAGGCCGACGCCGGTCTTGAATTGAAGTGGCAATCAGCTGACGCGGTTGCGCTCGACGGTCAGATGCGCAAAGCCGCTGCTGCTGGTCTGGGTGAGGTCTGAGGTCACCGGCTCGGCCCAGCGCTGGCCGACAACCGCCCCGTTCGACGCACCGTCGATGACATTGTCGGAGATGACGGCGGTGCCGGCGCCCTCGACCACGCTGACGACGATACCGGTGCCTGCCTTGCGGATGATGTTTCCCGTGGCCACGACATTACGCAGATACGGCCCCCAGCCGATCGACATGCCGTAGAGCGGTGCATTCTCGATGACGTTGCTGGAAGCAATGGTGTCGGCTTCGACGGCGATACCGACGCCGAAACCGGGCGGGTCGGCGGTGTAGGGGCCTGATGTCGACAAATTGCGCACGATGTTGCCGGAGCAGACACCCATGCGGCCGCCTTCGTTGAAGTTGACGATCGAGATACCGTTGGCCGCACCGTCGACGATGTTGTTGGAGATGACGGCGCCCTCGAACGAGAACTCGGAGTAGACCGCGGTCTCGCCCGAGCGTAAGCAGGTGTTGCCCGATATCTGCAGATTGCTGGAACTGTTGGCGCGGATCGCGGAGAAGGCGCAGTCCGAAACCACATTGCCCGAGATGACGACATTTCCGGCGCGGAAGGCATTGATGCCGTTGCCGTTCTGGCCGGTCCCGCCGCTGCGCGCGCCAATGCGTTCGACGCGGTTGCCGGTGACCATGGTGCCGTCTTCCGCGGCTTGCCAGCGGTGCACGAGGATGCCGCCATTGGCGCAATCGGAGACGGTGTTGCCGGTGACTGCCAGTCCTGCGGCTTCGACGGAATAGATGCCGGCGTCCGCCGCTCCTGATATGTCCGAACGCTCGATCCTGCCCGCCGCGTGTTCCAGCGCCAGCCCGTTCTTGCCGCTTCCGGTGATCTGGCAGTTATCCACCACCAGGTGAGCGACCCGGCGCAGATCGAGCAGCCCTTGTGCATAGTCGCCCATCGAGCGGTTCGAACCGTCGAAGACCAGCCCGCTGAGTTCGATATGGTCGGCCTGTTCCGCCATGAACAGATGGCCGTCGCCGCCATAGACGATCCGCGTCGCACCCGGTACTCCGGACAGACGCACGCGGCCAGGCAGCGAGAGATTGGACACCACATAGGTGCCGGGCGGCAGGAAGACTGGCATGTCGCGGCCGTTGGCATCGCGCAGCAGCTTGGCGAAGGCCTTGCTCTGGTCGTCAAACGTGCCGGGCTGCACGCCAAGTTCCGTGGCATTGATGGAACCGCGCATCGAGGCCTTCTCGATGCCGGTCAGGCTGGCGGCCGCCGCCTTGCCGAGCGCGAGGCCCATCACGGCAAAGCCGGCGGTCTGAGTCAGCAGCATTCGTCTGTTCAACATCGGCACACAATCCAAGTGTTCAGTCCGACACCCCAGTGTCCAGTCCTGACACCGCAGGAATCATGCCAGACGCTGGGCAGCCGTTCTCGGGGGGCATGGCTTGTCGAGCGGCCAGTCGGCGCCTAAGTTCAGGAGATGAGCAGAGCTTTTACCCGCGAGGAAGACAGCGAGAATGCCATCGCCGGCGTTGGCGAGAGGCCGATCAGCACGCACCGCAACCTGGTGACCGAGCGCGGCCTGGCGCAGATCGAGGACAATCTGGCCGATTTGCGCGACGTGCTGGCGAAAGCCGAGAGAAAGGCCGATCGCGAGCGCATCGCGGTCGTGTCGCGTGACCTGCGCTACTGGACCGCGCGGCGGGAGAACGCCGAACTGTCCGTACCGGAGCCCGGCAGCGACGTCGTCCGCTTCGGCATGGGTGTCACGCTGGAAAGTGATGACGGCAAGAAGGTGCACTGGAAGATCGTCGGCGAGGACGAAGCCGATCCCGCCAAGGGCAGCATCTCGCATGTCTCGCCGATGGCGGTGGCGCTGTTCGGCAAGAAGGTCGGCGACGTCGCCAGCGTCAATGGCAAGGAGTGGGAGATCGTCAAGCTCTCAGAGAGTTGACGCAAGGCCCGTCTACTTGGCCATCCTTTGCAATACGGCCTCATACTGGTCCATGACATCACGAGCAGCGCGCATCTGCCGTTCGACGTCGTCACTTCTCATCGGTCTTAGAATGACGCCGTCATCGGTTTCGATGATCTGGAATTGATCGCCTACTCGCATGTTCAGGTTGTCCAGCATTTCCTGCGGCAAGATCACGACACCTGATCCGTCGTCGAGCTTGCGGACAATAGTCTTCACGGGCCGTTACCCTTGGTTGCGTTCGTCATTGTGACACAACCTTTCCGGCGCTACAATGTTTCGCTCAACGCGCCAGCAGCCGATGCAGCAGCCTCTCGGCCGCCTCCGGAATAACCGTGCCCGGCGGGAAAATTTCCGCAGCCCCCGCCTTCAGCACAGCCTCATGGTCCTGCGGCGGGATGACGCCGCCGGCCACGATCAGCATGTCGCCGCGGCCGAGCTTTTTCAGCGCGTCGCGCAATTCGGGGATCAGCGTCAGGTGTCCCGCCGCCAGCGACGAGGCGCCGATGATGTGGACATCGTGCCCGACGGCCAGTTTCGCGATCTCTTCCGGTGTCTGGAACATGGCGCCGACGGTGACGTCGAAGCCGAGATCGGCGAAAGCCGTGGCGATCACCTTCTGTCCGCGGTCGTGGCCGTCCTGTCCCATCTTGGCCACGAGAATGCGCGGCTTGCCGCCATTTTTCTTTTCGAAGGCATCAAGCTTGTCCCGCAGCCGGTCGACCACCGGATTGTCGCCGAGCGCCTTGCGGTAGACGCCGGAAATGGTCTGCACCGTGGCCACATGGCGGCCATAGGCTCGTTCCAAGGCGAACGAGATTTCGCCGACAGTGGCGTTGGCGCGCGCGGCGCGGATGGCGAATTCAAGGAGATTGTCCTCGCCTTGTGCGGCACGTGTCAGCGCATCGAGCGCGCTTTCGACGGCGGCCACGTCGCGCGTGCCTTTCAGCCGTTGCAGCTTCGAGAGTTGCCGGGCCCTGACCTCGGCATTGTCGATCTTCAGCACATCGACCTCGATGTCGTTCTCCGGGCGATGCGCATTGACGCCGACCAGCATCTGCTCGCCGGAATCGATGCGCGCCTGCGTGCGGGCCGCCGCTTCCTCGATGCGCAGCTTGGGTATGCCCTTTTCGATCGCCGCCGCCATGCCGCCGAGAGCCTCGACCTCCTCGATATGAGCAAGCGCACGCGCCGCCAGATCGTGTGTCAGCCGCTCGAGATAGGCCGAACCGCCCCACGGATCGATGATGCGCGTGGTGCCGGACTCCTTCTGCAGGACAAGTTGCGTGTTGCGGGCGATGCGCGCCGAATGGTCGGTCGGTAGCGCCATTGCCTCGTCGAAGGAATTGGTGTGCAGCGACTGGGTATGCCCTTGGGTCGCCGCCATCGCCTCGATCATGGTGCGGATGATGTTGTTGTAGGGATCCTGCGCCGTCAGCGACCAGCCGGAAGTCTGGCAATGGGTACGCAGCGACAGCGATCGCTCGTCCTTCGGCGCGAAATTCTTTTTCATCAGCGTCGCCCACAACAGGCGCGCGGCCCTGAGCTTGGCCACTTCCATGAAGAAGTTCATGCCGATCGCCCAGAAGAAGGACAGGCGCGGCGCGAAACTGTCGATGCCGAGCCCTGCCGCGACGCCGGCGCGGGCATATTCGATACCGTCGGCGATCGTATAGGCGAGCTCCAGGTCGGCGGTCGCGCCGGCCTCTTGCATATGGTAGCCGGAGATCGATATCGAGTTGAACTTCGGCATGTTCTTCGAGGTGTAGGAGAAGATGTCCGAGACGATCCGCATCGAGGGCTTCGGCGGATAGATGTAGGTGTTGCGGACCATGAACTCCTTCAGAATGTCGTTCTGAATGGTTCCCGCCAGATCTTCCTGTGCGACGCCTTGCTCTTCCGCCGCCACGATGTAGAGCGCCATGATCGGCAGCACGGCTCCGTTCATCGTCATCGACACGGTCATGTCGCCGAGCGGTATGCCGTCGAACAACTGACGCATGTCGAGGATGGAATCGATGGCCACGCCCGCCATGCCGACATCGCCGGCGACACGCGGATGGTCTGAGTCATAGCCGCGATGGGTGGCAAGATCGAAGGCAACCGAAAGACCTTTCTGGCCGGCGGCAAGGTTGCGCCGGTAAAAGGCGTTGGACTCTTCGGCGGTCGAAAAGCCTGCATATTGCCGGATCGTCCAGGGCTGCTGGACATACATGGTTGGGTAGGGGCCACGCACGAAGGGCGGCAGGCCGGGATAGGTGTCGAGATGCGGCAGGCCCTTGAGGTCGCCCTGATTGTAGAGATGCTTGACGACGAGGCCTTCCGGCGTCGTCCGCTGCCCCTTGACCTCGACAGGCGCGCGGCGCGGTGGCACCCAGCCGATCTGACTGAAATCCGGAATCAAGAAGCGGCCCCGATGGATTGATCGATGCGGACTGGAGGCAGCGGCTCGCACAGGACGACGCCCTCGGTGAAGGCAGGTCGCCGCTCAGCGTCCAGCGTCTCGACCGGACGCTCGCCTTTCAACGGATAAAGCGTGGCGCCGATCATGGCCCGCTCGCCTGACTTGAAGGCAATGCCGCGCTGGACGGCAGCAGCGCGGACGCGTTGCTGGATATGTCCGTCCCGAAGGCTGGAGAGCACGCCACCCTCTGCCTCGATCGCCTGCAATTCCGCCCACGCTGCTTCGCAAAGATCCGACGTCAGCGCTTCGACGGCGCCGGAGCCATGGGCGGGATCGGCGACATGGTCGACATGGCTTTCATTGGCCATGATCAACTGCGCGTTGCGCGCGACGCGGCGGGCAAAAGCCGCCGGCAGGCCATGCGCGATCGTATGCGGCAGGATTGAGATCGAATCGGCGCCTCCCGCCGCCGCGGCGAAGCAGCCGATCGTCGTGCGCAGGATGTTGGTTTCGGGGTCCAGTGCCGTCATCATGCGAAATGATGTCTCGGCATGGATGTTGGCCGTGGAATTGGGGATCGAGCAGGCCTCCTGCACCCGTGCCCACAGCCTGCGCAAGGCCCGCACCTTGGCCATTGACAGGAACTGGTCCTGGTCGACGCTGAGCGCGAAACCGATATGAGGCGCGGCATAGACGAGCGGCTGCCGCGCCTTCTCGAACATTCTCAGATACGAGACCGCCGAGGCCAGCATGATGCCGAGTTCCTGCGCTTCCGTGGCGCCGGCATTGTGAAAAACGCGACCGTCCGCCTCCAGGAGCACACCCGGAACGCCCATCGAGAAGAAATGCGCCAGCGATTGCGGCATCGATTCCTGCAGTGCCTCGATCGACATGCGCAGTCGGCCGGTGCCGGCGAGGACGGCCGCCGGATCGATGCCGAAGGAAAGGTTGAGCTTTGCCGGATCGGAGCGCCGCTTGCTCAGGAACGCCACCAGCCAGTCGGCCATGGGGCGGCTCCAGGGGTGGGTGTCGATGCGGATCTGGACCCTGTTGAGGGGCACGCCCTCCAGCACCGTCTCCAGTGCCTGCGCCGTCCTCGGCAGGCCGTAGCCGAACGCGTTCGGGGCACCTTCGAAGACGAGCGACAGTCCCGTCGCGCCTTGCGCAATGTCTTCCAGGGCCTGGCTCTTGGCGCGATCGACATCGGGGTCGTCGACGCGCTGGCTGACGATCCAGGGCGATTGAGGATTGGCGCGCACGATCGGTTCGGCTCCGGTCGCGCGGTCATAGAGCGGCTCGACGCGGATGTTGTCGTCGGTATGCGAGATCAGCTTTTCCTCGAAGGATGCGCCGGCCAACGCCTTTTCCGCCAAGGCCAGCCATCGCTGACGCTCCGCATCCATTGGCTCAACATCCCTGGTCAAGGCTCCGGCGCCCATTCGTCGTCCTCGTTCTGTGTGGCCGCACCAGCCCGGCCAGCCCAGTCTACGGTCCCCGGTCGGTTACCGCAATGCACGTGCAAGGTCCGAATCCCACTCACCTGATATTCGATCCACCTGATATAGGTCGGCTTGGGTGGGCGGACCATGGACGATTGCCAAACACCATCGAAATTCGCAAGTTCCAAATCCGATCCTGGCGATTGGTCCGATTTGGACGATTGGCCCTGGATTGGATGATCGGCCCGCGTTGGACAATTGTCATTGTCGCTGTGCAACAGCCTCACTATACCTTCGGGCAAAGGCTGGCTTTGGGCACATCAGTTTGCGGAGACCCGACATATGGCTGACGACACCAGTATTTTCATCGGCGCCAGCCGCAAGCCCGACGACAGCTATCAGCGAGCTGAAAATCTGCTGCTGCAATACGGCAATCGCCATGGCCTGGTGACCGGCGCCACCGGTACCGGCAAGACCGTCAGCTTGCAGATCCTGGCGGAGGGATTTTCCAACGCCGGCGTGCCGGTCTTCTGCGCCGACATCAAGGGCGACCTTTCCGGCATCGCCATGATGGGCACCGCGCAGGATTTCCTGGTCAAGCGGGCGGAACAGGTGAAGCTCGACCCTTACGACTTCCAGGAATTCCCGGTCATCTTCTGGGATCTGTTCGGCGAGCAGGGCCACCCTATCCGCGCGACCATTTCGGAAATGGGACCGCTGCTGCTGTCGCGGCTGATGAACCTGACCGACGCACAGGAAGGCATCATGAACATTGCCTTCCGCATAGCCGATGAGGAAGGGTTGCTGCTGCTCGACATGAAAGATCTGCAGGCGCTGCTCGCCAACATTGCCGAGCGTGCGGAAGAGATCAGCGCCCGTTACGGCAACGTCACCAAGCCATCGGTGGGGGCCATTCAGCGCACGTTGCTGGTGCTGGAGCAGCAGGGCGCGGCGAACTTCTTTGGCGAGCCGGCATTGCGCATCGCCGACATCATGCGCACGACCCGCGATGGTCGCGGCGCCATCAGCGTGCTGGCCGCCGACAAGCTGATGATGAATCCGCGCCTCTACGCGACGTTCCTTCTCTGGCTGATGTCGGAGCTGTTCGAGGAATTGCCCGAAGTCGGCGACCCCGACAAGCCGAAGCTGGTGTTCTTCTTCGACGAGGCGCACCTCTTGTTCGACGAGGCGCCGAAGGTGCTGATCGACCGGGTCGAGCAAGTGGTCCGCTTGATTCGCTCCAAGGGCGTCGGCGTCTATTTCGTCACGCAGAACCCTTTGGATATTCCCGAAAAGGTCCTCGCCCAGCTCGGCAACCGCGTGCAGCATGCGCTGCGCGCCTACACGCCGCGCGAGCAGCAGGCGGTGAGGACGGCGGCCGAGACCTTCCGGCCCAATCCCGATTTCGACTGCGCCACCGCCATCACCCAGCTCGCCACCGGCGAAGCGCTGGTCTCGACGCTGGAGGCCAAGGGCATTCCGTCGATGGTCCAGCGCACGCTCATCCGTCCGCCGTCGTCGCGGCTTGGACCCATTACCCCCGCCGAGCGGCTGAAGCTGATCGGGGAAAGCCCGGTCACCGGCCAGTACGACCAGGTCATCGACCGCGAATCGGCGTTCGAGATGCTGCAGAAGAAGGCCAAGGAGGCGCAGGACGCCGAGGCGCAGCAGGCAGACACCGGCGGCTCGCGCTGGACCATTCCAGGCTTCGGCAATGACGATCCAGCGCCGCAGTCCGGTGGCAGGCGCGCGCCGGCGCCGCGGCCGTCCAATCGCCAGACGGTGGCGGAAGCCGCAATCAAGTCGGTGGTGCGATCGGTCGGCTCGTCGGTCGGACGTGCGATCGTGCGCGGGATTCTGGGGAGTTTGTCGCGGGGGCGGTAGGATCGGGCAGCGGCGTTGCCGCTGCCCTGTGAGCTCAGAAGATCGCGTCCGTGACCGCCTTGACCGGGCCGAGCAGCACCGATCCATCCGGCACGCCGGCGTCGATCGGGATGGCCTTGTGGTTCGCCGTCGCCACCATGGGCTGGCTGGCGTTGCTGGTCACGATGACCGGGCTCTTCGACGGCACGCGGTCATAGAGATCGATGATGTCCTGGTTCATCAGGCGCACGCAGCCCGATGACACCGATTTGCCTATCGAGCGCCATTCCGGCGAGCCGTGCAGGCGATAGAGCGTGTCCACATTGCCCTGGAAGAGATAGAGCGCGCGCGCCCCGAGCGGGTTCTTCAGGCCGCCGGGCATGCCGCCATTGTCGGCGCTGTACTGCTTCAATTCCGGCTGGCGCGCGATCATCTCATCCGGAGGCGTCCATTTCGGCCATTTCTGCTTCCACTGGACGACGGCGTCGCCCGACCATTCGAAGCCGGCGCGGCCGAGCCCGACACCATAGCGAATGGCCTGGCCGCCCGGGCGAACCAGATAGAGGAAGTGGCCTGTCGTATCGACGACGATGGTTCCCGGCTTCTGTCCGGTCGGGTCGGGCACGATCTGGCGCAGGAACTGCGGGTCGATCCTGTCGACCGGGATGGCCGGCAGATCGAAGCCGCCATCGTTGACCGCCGCGTACATAGACGCATAGTCGGCGAGCGGCGGCTCGACATAGGTAGGTGGCGGCGGCTCGGCCGGCCCCGGTCCGGTGGTTGCGCATGCCGAAACCGCGATCGAGGCGGCGCCCAGGGCTGCGGCGTTGAGAAAGCAGCGACGGCTCAGGCGATAGGATTCGATTTCGGTTATGGACATGGCTGCCTTCTTTAAGACTCAAATCGCAACAAAGCGTCAACACGCCGACGTCCGCCGCGGGTGCCTAACAACACCTGAGGCGATAGGCGGTTCCGATTCTGGCCCGAACGTGGACAAACAAAGGCGAAGCTGTGACTGCGCCGCCACTGTGGCGTTGGGGCCACAGGTCTGTCAGCTGCCGGATACGAGGGCCTCCAGCGATGGCAGGATCAGGGCCGGCGGCAAGTCCCGGTATTCCTCCGGCTGGTTGGAGCGGTTGATCCAAACCGTGCGGAAACCGAATTTGGTGGCGCCCGCAATGTCCCAGCGATTGGAAGACTGGAAGGAGACCGCGCCTGGATAGAGGCGCCAGCCGGTGGCGACCATGTCGTAGACCGCTGGGTCGGTCTTGAAGCGCCGCACCGCATCGACCGAATAGACGTCGTCCAGGACCTGGTCGAGTGCCGCGGACTTTACTGCCGCTTCAAGCATTTCGGGCGAGCCATTGGAGAGGATAGCCAGTCTGGCGCCGGAAGCCTTGAGCGCCTTCAGCACGGCTGGCACTTCGGGGTAACAGTCCAGCCTCCAATAGGCCTCCAGCAACTTTGCCTTGAGACCAGGATCGGCCGAAGGGACCTTGCGCAAGGCGAAGTCCAGCGCCTGTTCCGTCAACTGCCAGAAATCGCAATAGGCGCCCATCAGCGTGCGCACCCAGGAATATTCGAGTTGCTTGGCGCGCCAGATTTCGGACAGGAGCTGGCCGTCCGGGCCGATCGCGTCTGCATGGCGGCGCACGGCGGCGTGCACGTCGAACAGTGTGCCGTAGGCGTCGAAAACATAGGCGGCGTATTGCATGGCAACAGTTTTGAGGCGAGGCGGGACAAGGTGCAAGCCTTGATTGCACCGCACCCGTCGCTGGCCTCAACAAATCTCCCTGATGATGGTTGACGAGGCCTGTCAAAGCATCTTCCAATGGCTGTCACATAAGATTGACCGGAACGGGAAAACGCGATGACACTGGCGGCAGCGGCGCAATCCGCGACATGGACTTTCATCGATGGCGATTGGTACGAAGGCAATGTCGCCATTCTGGGGCCGCGCAGCCACGCCATGTGGCTCGGCACCAGCGTGTTCGACGGGGCTCGCTGGTTCGAGGGCGTGGCGCCGGACCTCGAACTTCATGCCGCACGCGTCAATGCCTCGGCGATCGCGCTCGGCCTCGCGCCGAACATGACGCCGGAGCAGATCGTCGGGCTGACCTGGGACGGATTGAAGAAATTCGACGGCAAGACGGCGGTCTACATCAGGCCGATGTACTGGGCCGAGCATGGCGGCTACATGGGCGTGCCGGCCGATCCCGCCTCGACCCGTTTCTGCCTGTGTCTCTATGAATCGCCGATGATCTCGCCGACCGGTTTTTCCGTGACCGTATCGCCGTTCCGGCGGCCGACCATCGAAACCATGCCGACCAATGCCAAGGCCGGCTGCCTCTATCCCAACAACGGCCGCGCCATCCTCGAGGCCAAGGCGCGCGGCTTCGACAATGCACTTGTGCTCGACATGCTGGGCAATGTCGCGGAGACCGGAAGCTCGAACATCTTTCTGGTCAAGGACGGCCATGTGCTGACGCCGGCGCCCAACGGAACCTTCCTGTCCGGCATTACCCGCTCGCGCACGATGACGCTGCTCGGCGACTATGGGTTCAGGACGACCGAAAAGACGCTTTCGGTGCGGGATTTCCTCGAAGCCGACGAAATCTTCTCGACCGGCAACCACTCCAAGGTGGTGCCGATCACCCGCATCGAGGGCCGCGACCTGCAACCCGGCCCGGTGGCCAAGAAGGCACGCGAACTCTATTGGGATTGGGCGCATTCGGCCTCGGTTGGCTGAGATGCCGGTTTGAGCTTTTTGTCGCTGCGCGGTTGGCCGCAGGAAAAGCGTGTGACAGTTCTCGGGAACCCGCTTAGAAAGAGAACCGACGCTTCACTTCCGGAGTTGTTCCAGCTCAATCGCGACCTATCTTACTCCGGTATCCACACCGGATTTTTCCACGAGGGAGTACTACCCATGGCTTTCGAATTGCCCGCTCTGCCCTACGACTATGAGGCCCTGCAGCCCTATATGTCGAAAGAGACGCTGGAGTATCACCACGACAAGCATCACAAAGCCTATGTTGACAACGGCAACAAGCTCGCCGCCGAAGCCGGCCTTGGCGATCTTTCCGTCGAAGAGGTGGTCAAGCAGTCGTTCGGCAAGAATGCCGGTCTCTTCAACAATGCCGCACAGCATTACAACCACATCCATTTTTGGAAGTGGATGAAGAAGGGCGGTGGCGGCAACAAGCTCCCTGGCGCGCTGCAGAAGGCTTTCGACAGCGATCTTGGCGGCTATGACAAGTTCAAGGCCGACTTCATCGCCGCCGGCACGACGCAGTTCGGTTCGGGCTGGGCATGGGTTTCGGTCAAGGACGGCAAGCTGGCGATCTCGAAGACGCCAAACGGTGAAAACCCGCTCGTTCATGGCGCATCGCCGATCCTCGGCGTCGACGTCTGGGAACACTCCTATTACATCGACTACCGCAACGCCCGGCCGAAATATCTCGAGGCCTTCGTCGACAGCCTGATCAACTGGGATCACGTTCTCGAACTCTACGAAAAAGCCTGACAGGCCTCCAGAAAAGCCCCGCAAGACGGGGCTTTTCTTTTTTGTACCGAAGTGCCGCACAAGCAAAGGTCATACAAAATTCATGCCGCGAGAAGGGAATATTCCTCCCGCCACGTCCGTTAACGTCCTGTCCTGAATGCCTTCATCACGGAGCCAAATGAATGAGAAAGCTTGTCATCGCCATCTCCATGCTCGCACTCGCCGCGTCGGCGGCCTTTGCCGATCCGATCCTCGACCGGCAGGCTCTGATGAAGGAACGCGGAAAGATCGTCGGCGGCCTGGCGAAAGTGGTCAAGGGCGAGGAACCCTTTGATGCCGCCGCGGTGCTGACGCAGCTGCAGGCCGTGCAGGAAAATGCCGAGAAATTCGACGTAGAGGCCTTGTTCCCGAAGGGCAGCGATGCCGGCGACACCACGGCGGCACCAAAGATCTGGGAAGACATGGCCGGCTTCAAGGCGGCCGAGGACAAGTATCTCTCCGACGTCAAGGCCGCGGTCGCGGCAGCTCCTGGCGATGTCGATGCGCTCAAAGCGCAAGTCGGCGTTCTTGGGTCGAATTGCGGCGCCTGCCATCAGAGCTACAGGGTCAAGAAGGGCTGATTGCCTGATATGGCATGGCTGAAGAAGCTCGTCGGCGCGGCCCTCGTTCTGGGCGTCGTCGGCGCGGCAGCCGGTTGGCTGCTGTCGGCGCCGGTCAAGCTTGATGCGGCGGCGTTGGCGCAACTCGGCCCCGGCGATGCTGTTCGGGGCAAGCGGATTTTTTATGCAGGCGGCTGCACCTCCTGCCATGCGAAACCTGGGTCGCAGGGCGATGCACGGCTTCAGCTCGTGGGTGGCCTTGAACTCAAGACGCCGTTCGGCACCTTCGTTCCGCCCAATATTTCGCAAGACCCCAAGGACGGCATCGGCGCATGGTCGGCCGAGGATCTCGCCAACGCCATGTTGAAAGGCGTATCGCCCTCGGGTCATCATTTGTATCCGGCGTTTCCCTACGCGTCCTACGCGCGCATGAAACCTTCCGACATTGCCGATCTCTATGCCTTCCTGAAGACGCTTCCCGCCGTCGCCGGCAAGACGCCGGGCAATTCGCTGGCGTTCCCGTTCAACATCCGGCGCGGCATTGGCCTATGGAAGCGCCTCTATCTCAGCGACCAGCCTGTCATTCCGCTGCCTGGCGGCACGCCGGAACCCGTGATGGCAGGCCGCTATCTGGTCGAAGGGCCAGGTCATTGCGGCGAATGCCATACGCCCCGCGACTTGGCTGGCGGCATCAGGAAAAGCGAATGGCTGGCCGGTGCTGTGGCAGCCGAGGGCTCGGGCGTCGTGCCGAACATCACTTCGGGTGGGAGTGGCATCACCAACTGGTCGGAAGCCGACATTGCCAACTACCTCGAAACCGGGTTCACGCCGGATTTCGATTCCGCTGGCGGCGCGATGGTCGATGTGCAGCGCAACATGGCCGAGCTGACGGCGGACGACCGTGCGGCGATTGCCGCCTATCTCAAGGCGGTACCGCCGCATCCCAACGGCTATCCGCCGCGCAAGAAAAGCACGAACTAGTCTTCGGACTGCAGGTGTCGATCGCCGAGGAAATCGAAGCCCGTTTCGAAGAAATGGTTGTAGTTGCAGGTCATCTCCTCGCCGGGCGCGATGTCGCGCAAGGCGTAGGTTTCCTCGGGCGACGAGACATCGCAATTCGGCTCGTCGTCATGGTTCATGTAGCGGGCGTCGTCGGCTTCGAAGACGATATAGGCCGGATCGCGCCGGTCGGGGTAGGAATAGCGGTCGAGATAGTTCTTCACCGGCCCGGTCTCGCCCTCATAGGTCTCGACGTCGATGATCCGGTCGAACCGGGGGTCGAGCTTCCAGACCAGCGTGCCCTTGGCAATGTGGTGCTTGGCAAACACACCGATGCCCTGGATCGGCGATTTGTCGAGATAGACGTCGACGAGCAGCATGATGGACCCTTGTGCGAGTGTGGGCTTCGTGGCCGGGAAAAGTCGTGCTTTGGGTAACGCGCGAGCGTCGCAATTGCGAGCGGAAATGAGCCGCGCGGAATTCAAAAAGTCATGATCATCATGCCTGCCGACAGACGCGTGGCTGCCTGACCTCAGCGCTGTTGCAAGGCCAGGCGTACACCGAGCGCACAATAGATGCCGCCGACAACCTTGCCCTGCCATTTCAGCACTGTCGGATTTCGGTGCAGGAAACTGCCGAGCCGCCCCGCGCTCACCGCGAACACAACCGTGCTGAATAGGCCCAGCACGACGAAGATGATCCCCAATACGGCCAACTGAACCATCGCCGATCCGTTTTCGGGCCGCACGAACTGAGGCAGGAAAGCGAGGAAGAAAAGCGCGGTCTTGGGGTTGAGCACCTCGGTCAGGACAGCCAGTCGAAACGCCTTGCCGGCGGAGATTGCAAGCGCGCCGGCGGTCGGATCGGTCGGCGCTTTCTCGATGATGGCGCGAATGCCGAGGTAAACGAGATAGGCCGCGCCGATATACTTCACGATGCTGAACAGCGTCGCCGATGTGGCGATGATCGCCGAGATGCCGACCATCGCCATGACGGTATGAAACACATCGCCGGCCGCGATCCCGGCGCCGGTGGCGATCCCGACCCTGGTTCCCGAACTCGTCGCGCGCGCGATCGTCAACAATGTGGCCGGACCCGGAATGAAGACAAAGCCGAACACAACCGCGATATAGGCTATCAATGTGGACAGATCGATCACCGCGGCGTTCCTCCGTTAGCTATGCCTTGTCCGTCACCTTCAGGGTGAAGGCATAGGTATAGGCGATCTCCTCCAGGCGTGAAAACCGGCCGGACGCGCCGGCATGGCCGGAATCCATGTTGATCTTGAACAGCACCGGATTATCGCCGCTCTTGCGGTCACGCAGCCGCGCCACCCACTTGGCCGGCTCCCAATAGGTGACGCGCGGATCGGTAAGACCGGCGAGCGCCAGGATCGCCGGGTAGTCGAGCGCGGCAACATTGTCGTAGGGCGAATAGGCGGCGATCGTCCGGTAGTCGTCGGCCGATGCAATCGGATTGCCCCATTCCGGCCATTCCGGCGGGGTCAGCGGCAGCGTCGCGTCGAGCATGGTGGTAAGCACGTCGACGAACGGAACCTCGGCCACGATGCCTCCGAAGCAATCCGGCGCCATGTTGGCGATGGCGCCCATCAGCATGCCGCCGGCCGAGCCGCCCTGCGCGACGATGCGGTCATGCGCGGTATAGCGCTCGGCAACGAGGTGACGGGCGCAGGCGATGAAATCGGTGAAGGTGTTCATCTTCTGTGCCCGCTTGCCGTCATCGTACCAGCCATAACCCTTGTCCTTGCCGCCGCGGACATGGGCAATGGCAAAGACTAGGCCGCGGTCGACGAGTGAGAACCAGTTGGTATTGAAGGCGGCCGGCACGGCAATGCCATAGGAGCCATAACCGTAGAGCAGGCAGGGCGCGGAGCCGTCCAGCGGCGTGTCGCGGTGGTGCAGAAGCGAGATCGGCACCAGTTCGCCATCGGCCGCGGGCGCCATCAGCCGCCTCGTGACGTATTGATGCGGGTCGTGGCCGGACGGCACTTCCTGGGTCTTGAGCAGCACACGCTCACGGGTGCGCATGTTGTAGTCGAACATCTGCGACGGCGTCGTCATCGACGAGTAGGAAAAGCGCATCATCTCGGTGTCGTATTCCAGGGACCCCGAAAGGCCGAGCGAGAAGGCTTCCTCATCGAAGAAGATCAGATGCTCTTCGCCGCTGGCGCGGTCACGCACGACGATGCGCGGCAGGCCTTCCTTGCGCTCGAGCCGGACCATGTGGTCCTTGAAGCCGATCACCGACAGGATCAGCCGGCCCGGTTCATGCGGCACCAGTTCCTGCCAGTTGGCGCGGACAGGATCGCTCGCCGGCGCCGTCATGATCTTGAAGTCCTTGGCACCGTCCGCATTGGTCAGGATGAAGAATATGTCGCCGCCTTCCTCCAGCTCATACTGAAGGCCGGTCTCGCGCGCCGACACCAGCTTCGGCTCGGCAAACGGATCGCTGGCGCTCAACAGGCGATATTCCGAAGTCTCGTGATCGTTGATGCCGATCATGATCCATTGATTGTTGCGGGTCCCGTCGACGTTCATGAAGAAGCCGGGGTCGGTTTCCTCATAGATCAGGCGGTCGTTTTCAGGATCTTGGCCCAAGGCGTGGAACAGCACTTTGGACGGCCGGTGGTTCGGATCGAGACGCGTATAGAAGAACCCGTCATTGCCTGCGTCCCAGACGCCCGAACCGCCGGTGGCGGGAATCTGGTCCGCCAGTTCCCTGCCATCGGCAAGGTCGCGCACACGCAGCGTGTAGAATTCGGAACCCTTGTCGTCGAAGGCCCACAGCAGCTTGCGATGATCGGCCGAATGATCGACGCCGCCAAGCCGGAAATAGGCCTTGCCCTCGGCCTCGGCGTCGCCGTCGAGCAGGATCTGCTCGAGTCCGCCGTCGCGCGGCATGCGGAAATAGCGCGGCTGCTCGCCGCCAAGCTTGAAGGAAGACCCATAGGCGTAAGGACCGTCCTTCATGGGAACGGAAGAATCGTCTTCCTTGATGCGGCCCTTCATTTCCTTGAAAAGCTGCTTTTGCAGATCCGACGTGTCGGCCATCAGCGCCGAATGGTAGGCATTCTCGGCTTCGAGTTCGGCGCGGATCCCAGGATCGAGCAAGGAAGGGTCCCTGAACATCTCCTGCCAGTTATCCGCCCGCAGCCAGGCATAGTCATCGGTTCGCGTGATGCCGTGATGCGTATCCGAGACCGGCCTTTTTTCGGGGGCAGGCGGGTTGACGGTCGGAAATCGGGAAGTCCTGGTCATTGCGTCTCGCTCTGGAAATATCTTGAACGATGTATGAACGCGCAGATCAGCGCGGGTTCAAGAGCTGTTGCGTAGAGGTGGTGTCGGGCCCTGAGATGGTCGGGAGGAGAGAAGATGACTGTTCGGTCTCGTATTGCTGCGGTCTTCGCCGTCGCTTCGTTGACTCTGGTCTTTGCCGGCCAGTCTCATGCGACCGTATTCGCAGCTTGGCAAGTAGCCAATGTGCCGTTCGGCGACACGCTCAATGTGCGCAAATATCCGTCGGGCATCTCCCAGAAGCAGGCCGCATACCAGAACGGGACCGTCCTGCAGATGACCGGACGATGCACCGGCGGCATGGATCTGCTCGATATTGCCGGCCAGGAGGCATGGAAACAGCAGCAGACGGTTCGCTATCGCTGGTGCGAAGTCTGGCATGACCCCGCCAGGAACGGCGTCTTCGTCACCGGCTGGGCCTATGGCGGATACATCGTGCCGTTTTGACCCCGGAGTGGCCTGCTTGACCGGGGAATGGTTTGGCAACCTGTGGTTTTGTGGACAGGTGTGAACAACCAAGCTTGCCGGTGTGCTCGTCAAGCAAACCGGAGCATTGAAGCTTGTTTTGTGAGTTATCGCGAATGTAACGATTAGCTGACCCAACGTCAGCCTTTGTCCGTTTGGCGACCGAAATATCGAAAAATTACATGGTGCACGAAAGATTGAAGCTGATCCCGGAATAGTTGATCAACATTCCTAAATATAATGCAAAGAGCGAATTGACTTACTTGACGTGTGGTCGCATTGATGTCCCCGTGACACGAATCGCGGATGCTCTATCTGCAAAAAATTCGTGCAATGCCCTGCTTGTAAAAAAGGGCGCAGACCGACGTAACTCTTGTTGGGGCCTGAAGACCATGGATATTGTCGAAACACCTTCCAGAAACAATGATGCGCTGATCGAGCTCACCGCCGATGTGGTGGCTGCCTATGTCAGCAACAATCCCGTGCCGGTCGGCGAACTGCCGAACCTGATATCCGATGTCCACGCCGCTCTTGGGCGTGTGGGCGGTACCGTCGAACAGCCGCCTGCGGACAAGCAGAAGCCGGCTGTCAACCCGAAGCGCTCGGTTCACGACGACTACATTGTCTGTCTTGAAGACGGCAAGAAGTTCAAGTCGCTCAAGCGTCACCTGATGACCCACTACGATCTGACGCCCGATCAGTATCGCGAAAAGTGGAACCTGGACCCAAGCTATCCGATGGTTGCCCCGAACTACGCGGCGGCCCGCTCGCAGCTTGCCAAGAAGATGGGCCTCGGCCGCAAGCGCAAGGCGCGGTAGCCGATACTGCCGGATTGGACCTGAAATCGGACGGCGCCTTCGGGCGCCGTTTGATTTTGAGGGCCAGAGCAATTCCAGGAAAGGTGTGAAGAAGCCTGTCAGGCAGTCTGCGCGAGCGCCATCTCGGCGTCGCGCTTGATGCGCTTGACCATCGAGCGAAGGCCGTTGGCGCGCTGGGGGGACAGGTGCTCGTCGAGGCCGAGTGCCTTCAGCGTTGCTTCAGCGTCGGTTTTCTGGATTTCGCTGGCTGTCTTTCCGGAAAACAGCGCCAACATGATCGCGACCAGTCCGCGCACGATATGGGCGTCCGAATCGCCCGTGAAGGTGATGACGGGATCGGCGCCCGAACCCCGTTCGGTGGTCAGCCAGACCTGGCTGACGCAACCCGGCACCTTGTTGGCGGCGTTGCGCTCCGCATCGGGGAAGGGAGGCAGCGCTTCGCCGAGCTCGATGACGTAACGATAGCGGTCCTCCCATTCCTCGAGGAACGAGAAGTCGTCGCGGATCGTCTGGATCGTGGTCGTCATGACCCGGATATAGTCACGCGGCGGCGCCGCGTCACGGAAAAAACAAGGACACCGCAGGCGTCGAGAGGGCAAACGATCCGCGGTGCGCCGTCGAGACGGCTTAATTCTTTATCGGCAAGTTGACCGTCTGGGGCAGGACGATTTCGTCCGGCACGCTGCCCGTCATTGTCGAGGTGTCGGGGCCGGCGGACTTGTCGTCCAGCATGGCGGCCGCGATCTTGGCGGTCTCCTTGGCGCGTGCGGTGATGGTGTGCATCGCCGACTTGCCGGTTTCGCAGACATCGGGCTTGCGTTCGCAGATTCCGGCGATGTCGCCGACGGCGTCGCGCGCCGCGAACAGGGCCTGGATCGGCCCGACGCTTTCCTGGCCCGTTTCATCGGACCCGACGCCCAGCGGCAGCGCCAGCAGCACAAGTGAAAACCAGAAAGCCATTCTTATCAGGAAGAACATGCCTTGCCTCTCGTCGTGACCGGATCATGCATCATATGGCATGACCTCTTTTATGGGCAGGATATTGGCACACAGGGACGAAAGACGGCTTGCATGATCGCCGAGAATTTTCCTCAAATTTTAGGCAAATTCGAAACGAAGCGTTTTTGCTGTCGATTTGTTTCATATCGGGACGATTCTCGTTACCATCCGATAACCATTTATCTATTTGTTTATATGACATTTTTCGCAAATCAAGGCGATCCCGTTCCTGCCGCTTGGCCGCTGATGGCGGGCGTTCGCGAATAACCCTCCGTTTACTATGGCTGCATTTGCCCGGGTTTTCGGCGGCCGTCATCCCGATATTTCCCGCAGGGCCGGCCTTGGTCGGCCCTGCCTTATCCATTCCTTAAACGCTGGATGCGAGTTTCAAAGCCAATCAAGACAATCTGCAAAAGCAGAGCTGTTCCCGACGAGTGCGAGTGCGTTGAGTTGATGCCGATCGAGGCCAGATACGCTGAATTGCCTGGCGCAATGGCGGCCGGTTGTGAACGCATGGTTCATCCCAGCGTTCTCGGGCGCAGCGACCGCGAGCGCCAGCGCCGTTTCATAGGCGTGATGCTGGCCGCGCCGTTCTTTGCAGCGGGTGCCGCGGTCACGCTGGTTACATCGGGCATGGGGGCCGCCGTGACCATGGCCGCCATTTTCGCCGCCTTCGGTCTGTGCTGGTTCGTCGCCCTCCTGGTGGCCGCGACCGGCAAGATGGCCGCCGCGGGACCGATCGCGCTGGCGATGGCGGCGATTGCCCTTGGCGGTCTCATCGGTGCCGCAGGCGGATTGAGTTCACCTGTCGCCATGCTTGCCCTGGCGCTGCCATTCGAAGCCTGGTGGATCGGCGCGTCGCGGCGTGCGGCATTGTGGGGGGGCGCCTCGGCCGCCATCGCCATCGCCATTCAGTCCCTGTCGGCCGCCTTCCTCCCCTTCGTGGACGCGCACATCGCCGCCTGGCACTGGTTGGTGCCATTGGCCTGGGCGCTGACCCTCATCCCGCGCATATCGGCTTTTCGCGGTACCGCCGGCGCGGCCGATACGGTCGATGCAGGGGACCGATTGGAAGACATCATCGACGCGGTGGTCTTGCGGATCGCCCGCCACGGCGAAGTCGTGGATGCGTCCGCCAAGGCGCGTACGCTTCTGAAATTGCCGCCTGAGCTGTTGTCCGGAACGGGCCTCTTCGACCGCGTCCACCTGTCGGACCGTGTCGCCTATCTCAGCGCCCTGGCCGACATGCGAGACGGCGCACTGTCGCGTCGTCTCGAATTGCGCATCAGGCTGCCCCAGAGTGGCAACGGCACCCAGAACGGAAATGGGTTTGTGGCCGACAACTATCAGCCATTCGCGCTGGAACTGGTGCGCGGCGAGGAACAAAGCGACGTTTTCACGCTTGTCCTGCGCGAGAATGACGAGACAGCGCGGCTGCGCGAAGAACTGGCGCAAGCCAATGAGACGGCGGCCGCCGCCGAAGTGGCCAAGGGCAGGTTCCTGGCGGTGGTGAGCCATGAACTGCGCACGCCGTTGAACGCCATCATCGGCTTCTCCGACATGCTGCTGCATGAGATGTTCGGCGCCTTCAAGGACCCGCGCCAGAAGGAATATGTCGGCCTCGTGCGGGATTCGGGCCAGCATTTGCTGGCAGTCGTGACATCCATACTCGACGTATCGAGGATCGAATCGGGCGTCTACGCCACCGAACCGGAGCCGTTCCGGTTCGTGGAAGCCGTGGACATGTGCCAGTCTATGATGCGGCTGCAGGCACAGGCCAAGAATATCGACCTGCGGACGCAGATCGCCCCTGACGCAGGCGATATCAATGCCGATCGCCGCGCCGTACAGCAGATGCTCATCAACCTCGTTTCCAACGCGATCAAGTTCACCCCCGACGGCGGCGACGTCGTCGTCGGCGCCAAGCGGATCGGCTCACGTCTGCATTTCTGGGTCAGGGACACCGGCATCGGCATCGCCGAGGAGGATTTCGCCAATCTCGGCAAGCCCTTCATGCAGATCCAGAACGATTATACCCGCCGTTTCGAGGGGACGGGTCTTGGCCTTTCCCTGGTGAAGGGGCTGGTCGCCTTGCATGAAGGGACCATGTCGATCGAAAGCATGCCGGGCGAGGGCACCACGGTGACCATCAGCCTGCCGGTCAGCGGGCCGAAGGGACGCCCCGCCAACCAAACCGGAGTGCTGACGATGCCGGTGACGAGGGCGAAAGGGGACGGAAATGGCTCGCTCCGCAAAACAGCCTAAGGCGGTCAAACGCCGCAGCAATGCCTTTCAGGACGGCGCCATCGCCGTTGGCGGCATGATTTCGCGCAATCCCGTCCTTGTGGGAGGATCGACCGCATTCCTGGTGACGCTGTTCTACGTCTCGGCGAATGCACTGTGGTATCAGCCTTTCCCGCACGCCGGGGCATTTTTCGCCACACGCAATTTCCAGGGCTTCCCGCACGCAGCCAACGAGCCGGAGACGACGATCAACATCGTGCGGCCCAACGCTGCGCCCGCCCCGATCAAGGGCGATCCGGTGGTCGAGCAGGTGCAGGGCATATTGAAGGATCTCGATTTCTACTCTGGCACCGTCGACGGCATTTCCGGCCCCAACACGCGCAAGGCCATACAGGCCTATCAGCAGAAGGTCGGGCTGAACGCCTCGGGCGAGATCGACGCGCTGCTGCTGGACCAGTTGGGGGCAACGCCGAAGACCGCCGCCGTGCCCAAGCCGCAGCCTCGTCCCGCCATGCCGTCGGCCGCCGTTCCCGTGTCGTTGCAGACGAATTCTGGGCAGACGAATTCTGGGCAGACGAATTCCGGGCAGGCGAGTTCCGCCTCGGCCTCCACCGAAGGACCCGATCCCCGCATCGTCAAGATCCAGGCCGGGCTCAAGGCCTTCGGCAATGACGACATGCAACTGGATGGCGTCGTCGGTGCGCGCACCAAGGCGGCGATCAAGGAATTCCAGTCGCTGTTCGGACTGCCGCAGACCGGCGAGCCCGACGAGATCGTCTACGTCAAGATGCGCGAGATCGGCCTGACCAACTGACGGCCGAAACGACGGCTCGCCCTGCATGGGAAATTTCGATAGAGAGCCCGCATGTCGTCGGGAGTCTTCCATGCGTGTGACCGCTGATCTGTGGGTGTCGGCCCTGTTGCGCCGGGTTTTCGGCGCTGGCGGATTTGCCGCCGTGGTCAATCGCGGTGCGACCGAGGCCGGGGCTGTGTTCATCCTGGCGCGGGGCAGGATGGGTGAAACGGCTCTTTACGGGCCGGCACCGCAGACAAGCTACGATTCGGCCAAGCCCGAGGACCGTTTTTTCAGCCTTCTCGCCACCGGCGATGATGCCGCCGTGCTGGATGCGAGACTTGAGCGCGAGAAAAAATTCGATCCCGACATCTGGGTGGTCGAGATCGAGGCCGGGAGCGTTCCCGTCGAGGAGCTTATTTCCGTGAAGACGCCCTGAGGCCGGGGGCGTCGGCTTCGTCGCCGTTGGAGTCCTTGCGGCTGTCGCCGTTCGTCGGCGAAACGTTGCGAGCCGCCTTCGACAGGGTTTCGGCTTTCCATCCCCGCACCGTCTCCAGGGCCGCATCGCGATGCAGCAGGCGGTAACGGTCGAGATAGGTGCGGATGGCCTGCGGATGCGGGAACAGGCCGGGATAGACGGCAACCGTGATCAGGAATGCCCGGTCCTCGCTGAAGTCGAGCGAACGCAGCGCCGCAAGCAGCGGCGCATAGTTCTGGTTGGCGATCAGCGATTGCGCGATCGAGAAATCAATGTCGAGGGCGTCCGCTAGCGCGGTCTGGAAGAAGGCGGCGTTTCCCGTCAGTGCCGTCTCGCGCAGTTTGACATAGGTATCCGCACCTGGGAACGCATCGATCTTCGCGGCCAAGGCTTCGTCGCCGGTGTGCATCATGGAGCGCAGCCTGCGCCGCGCGTTCTCGGCGGCAACGCCGGGCGTCTGCTGGGTTTCCGCACGGTCCGCCGTCGCTTGCGTCTTTACGGCAAGGCCTTGCGCCGGGGCTGCTTCCGGATCCCGCACCCGCACCAAGGTCGGTCTTTCAAGCGCCCTGATCAGATCGGCGATGGTCGGGTTCAGCTCCTTGCGCCGCGCTATGGCGCGCGCATGCGGCAGCCCATGCCGGCCAATCAGCGCGATCAGGTCGATATCGCTGACGGCGCGTGAGCGGATGAGCAGCGGAGCGGCGATGTCGACCGGTTCCTCGCAGAGGCGCCGCACCAGGGCCGCGGGTGCATATTCGCATTCGGAAAGGGCGGCTGCCACGTAGCGTCGCGATTCGACGGACACGTCGTCGAACAGCGGCAGGGTCAAGTCCTCGAGCTGGCCGATCTCGCGGCGCGACGGGCGCGTCAGTGAGCAGAACGCCGACACGGCGGCGCGGAACAACCTTTCGGCTTTTCCCGATTCCGTCCTGATCGCGATTTGCCTGAAGTCCGAAGATGACACGAGGGATACGCCTGACACCGGATACACACTTGGCCTCGCGCCACCGGAACTGTGCCGGCTTCGCGATTGCCTCGGTCAGAACGCTCTGACCTCTAGACAAAGATCAAGTTAGCGACGATCCGTTAGCGGTCCGTTAACCCTCTGCCGGCCTTAATGATATTTGGAGGCGTTGCGTTGTGCTCCGGGGAAACCGAGAGGAATGCGCGAACCATGGGCATGGTACTGTCTTTCGTGCCGCGTGCGGCACCGACCAATCGAGCCAAGCAAACCACCGAGATACCGGCGGCCGTGATCATATTTCCCGGCATCCGTTATGAGCGGCCCAGCACCGGCGAAGCGCGGCCCGCAGGCCCGGACAAGCCGGGATCGCCACGGACGCCAGTGCCGCATCACTAAGCCTTAAGGCTGTGGCCTGGTCCGCCAGCCCTTCAGCTCTGGACCTCTGGTCGGCGGCCTAGAAATCCTGCAGCTCGCAGGAACTTTGATCGAGAAAGCGCGACACGATCGGCTTCCAGCTCTCGTCGGGCACGAAGCTGCGGATGACGAAGATGCCTTCGTCGATGGGCGCCTCGACAAAAATCGCTCCCTGCAGGTCTTCGGGCAGGTCCTTGCGCACGTCGATCATCTGCGCCGGCGTCAGCACGACTGCATCCAGCTTGCCGCCCGTCGCCGTATGGTCGTTGAAGGAATAGACATTGTGACCGCTGCGGTCATAGACCGACACCGACCAGAAGGGGACGTTTCCTGGTGCCTTGATCCGCACCATTCCCTCCTCGAGGTCGAAGCGGCAGGCCGTGGCATAAAACAGCGGGTCGACCGACTTCACCACCGGCGCACCGCCCGCTTCGGCGTCGAGCCGATTCATCCTGTAGAGATCCGACGCCAGGGAGAGACGCGACCAGGCGTCACGTTCCGAAAATTCCGGCACCAGAAGCAGGACGATAATGTGGACGATGCCGGCGCCGACGAGGCCGAGCAGGATGGCATGCAGAAGCCTGCGCAATGCGGCACGCAAACTACGCATCGCAGCCTGCCTTGACGATCCTGGGCAGCGAAACGTCCGACAGGCCGGTGCTGCTGGCGATTGGCGTGTCATAGAAGGTCAGGACGAAGTACATCCTTCCCGAACCGTCGGTCAGAAGCCAGTTGCCCGGCATCGGGTGATGGCCGACGGAAATGATCACCGAATTGTCCGGTTGGCGCAGCACCTCGTAGGACTGAAGTGCCGCAAGCCGCGATTTGCCGGTCTCGACGACGCCGAGCGATTGATCGGCGGCATAAAGCGTCCAGAACCGGGCCGTTGGAAATCCACCCTCGATCCTGTAGGTGCATTCCCGCTTGAGCTGGTCGCCGGCGGCATCATTTTCCGCCACGAAGGACAGGCCTTCGGCGCGGCCGAGCGCCAGCACGCCCTCGCGCGCCACGCGCGCCTTGGAATAGGGATCCGCGGCCGGTGTGCCGATGTCGGGGAAGGCGGTCCACTGGCCGATCCTGATCGCGCCGACGCCGTCCTGGATCTTCAGCGCATACCAGACGCTGGCACCGCCCCCGCCAACGGCTATGGCAAGCGAAATCAGCATCAGGAAAGCATTCTTGAGCATTAAGGGCCGGGTGCGCGAAGGATTGCCGTTCGGGGATATCGCGGCGCAGGGCCCTGTGGCAAGCCGGCGTGATGGTTTTGCCTGCCGGTCTTGTCTTACCGGGCGGATGTCACAGGGCCGAAAGCGTCTCGGGTGGAGTGGGGGCTTCGAGTTTGGGCGCCGTCTGGAACAGCTGGCTCATGTCCCGCAGCGTCTGCGTGGTTCGGCTGGACAGCACCGGCGGCCGCTCGGCGGCGGCGTCGGCCGCTGCCTGCTCCTCGCTCTTCTTCTGCGCGTCGGCGGCCTTGGCCGCGATCTCCTCGTCAACGAAGGGTTTGTCGATACCGGGGATCGGCTTCAGGTCGATGTTCTGGTGCGCGTAGACCATCAGCCGCTGCCACACCATCGCCGGCAGCGAGCCGCCGGTCATGTTCTTGGTGGGGGTGAAATCGTCATTGCCCAGCCACACGGCCGCCGTGTAGTTGCCGGTGAAGCCGACGAACCAGGCATCGCGGTAGGATTGTGTCGTGCCGGTCTTGCCGGCGACGACGATGTTGGGAATTTGCGCCCGCCGCGCCGTGCCCATCACCGGCACGGCCGCCAGCATGGTGTTCATGGATTTCAGCGCCTGCTCGGACAGCACGCGATGCGGCGGCGGCGCGTCCTTGGTCCAGTCATAGACCACGTCGCCGGTGCGGGTGACGAGCTGGGTGATGCCGTGCCTGGAGCCGACGAAACCGTTCTGGGCAAAGACGCTGTAACCCGTCGCCTGGTCCATCACGGTCATGCCCGAGGTGCCGAGCACCATCGTCTTGTGCCCTTCGAGCGGCGATTCCACGCCAAACGATTCCGCCAATGCCTTGATCGGCGCGATTCCGAGATGGTCCTTGGCCAGTCGCACCGGCACGGTGTTGATCGACTTGGCCATCGCCATGATCAGCGTGATGTTACCCGCCGACTCGCCGCTGTAATTGTGCGGTGACCAGTTGCCCCAGCTGATCGGCCCACCCGAGATGATGGAGTTCGGCGTGAAGCCGTGTTCCATCGCCGTGGCGTAGACATAGGGCTTGAAAGACGAGCCGGTCTGCCGCAGTGCCTTGGTGGCACGGTTGAACTGGCTGGCGCCGTAATCGCGGCCGCCAACGATCGCCCGCACCGCGCCATTGGTCTCGATGACCACCACCGCGCCTTCGGTGACGTTGTATTCCTTGCCGAACTGGCGCAGGTGGAACTCGACGGACTCCTCCGCCGCCTTCTGGATGTTGGCGTCGAAGGTGGTATGGGCGACCAGCGAGTGCTGACCGGGCTTGGCGATCTTCTTGACCTCGTCGAAGGCCCAGTCGAGGTAGTAGTCGGGACTCTTCTGTTCGCCGCGGTCGACGACGTCGGCCGGATGCAGCCTGGCCTGCAGCACCTGGCCTTCGGTCATGAAGCCGGAATCGACGAGGTTGGACAGCACCACATTGGCGCGCGCGCGTGCCGCCGGCAGGTTGATGTGCGGCGCGTATTTGGTCGGCGCCTTGAACAGGCCGGCGAGCATCGCCGCTTCGGCAAGGTTCAGGTCTTTGACGCTCTTGCCGAAATAGAAATCCGCCGCCGCCTCGATGCCGAACGTACCGCCGCCCATATAGGCGCGGTCGAGATAGAGCTGCAGGATTTCCTTCTTCGACAGATTGGCCTCCAGCCAGAGCGACAGGAAGGCTTCCTTGATCTTGCGCTCGAACGTGCGCTCATTGGTCAGGAACAGGTTCTTGGCCAGCTGCTGGGTGATGCTGGAGCCGCCCTGGACGACCGAGTTCGCCCGCACATTCTCGAAGATCGCCCTGGAAAGGCCGAGCACGTCGATGCCGTAATGGTCGAAAAAGCGTCGATCCTCGGTGGCGAGCACCGCCTTGATGACGTGGTCGGGCATCTCGTCGACCGGTACTGAATCGCGCTGGATGATGCCGCGCTGGCCGATCTCGTTGCCGTAGCGGTCCAGGAAGGTGACCGCGAAGTCGCCTTGGGCACGCCAGTCCCCCGTGGTGTCCTGGAAAGCGGGTATCGCCAGCGCCAGCATCACCACCATGCCGCCGGCGCCGAGTGTAAAACCTTCGCTCAACAGTTCGATGAAGCCACGGCGCCAGCCCTTGAGACGGAAGCGCCGCGAGAAGATCGTCGCGGTCTCCCAGAACTCGCGCGCCTTGAACCCGATCTCATAGAGCGAGGAATCGAGCCACGCGTCCAGCGCCAGAAGGCGGGAGGCGATCGGACCTCTTCTCTTACGCGGTTCAGGGTTGACCATTCTAAAACCCGGCTCGGCTCTGGCGCGACCTGAAAACCGCAAGCGGGCAATTTCAGGGCGGTGCCCTGTTCCGACTATTCATCCATTTTGCCGACACTCACAAGGGCGTCGGGGACACAGCTGCAAGGTTTGTCGATGGAAGAGCCGGGTAGCCGGCGGCCCGGCTCCTCGCCCGCCAGATTCTTGATCGGGCGAGCGAGCGGGATTTGCCTTTTCCCGGGCTATCAGGCCGCCTCGCGCTTCAGTGCCTGCGCCATGCAATGAATGCCGCCGCCGGTCTTGGAGATTTCGCTCATGTCGACCGCCGCGACCTCGAAGCCGCGCGCCTTGAGTTGGCCGATCAGCGTCTGGCTGGAGGTCGGCGCGATCACCCGGTCCTTGCCGAGCGACATGAAGTTGCAGCCGAGCGCCATCGTGTCCTGGAAGGGCACGTCGATGATCTCGTGACCCTTGCCCTTCAGCCAGTCGACGATGCCGGGTTCGGTGCAGGCGAGGCAGACGGCGGTGAGCTTTTCGGCGATCGGCACAACCATCAGGTCGATGTGGACGTAATATTCGTCGATGAAGGCGATGCGCGTCTCCCAACCTTCCTTCTCGAACCAGGCCTGCACCTGGCGGGCGCCTTCCTCCTGCGTGCGGGCGCCGCCGCAGCCGATCAGCACCACGCCGTCCTCGATGACGTTGAAGTCGCCGCCCTCGAAGGTGCCGGCCGTCACCATGTCGTAGATCGGGATGCCGAGCTTTTCATAGGTGCGGATGGCGGCATAGTTCTCGCCGCGCCGCCACCAGTTGGCCATGGCGGTGATGATGGCGCCATAAGGCGTCATGACGCTGGAATCACGGGAATAGACCTGCATCGGCAGCTCCGGCGTCGGCTCGTGCCAATGGATATTGACGCCGAAATGCTCGTAGGCCGCGACCAGATCCTTGTGCTGGGCCTGCGCGATCTGGACATTGCAGGGCGCCTCGCGCAGATGTTTTCGCGAGAGCGAGCTGGTCGAGAGGTGACGCAGGAAGTTCGGCGATCCGAGCAGCACGTCGGTCAAGACGTCGGTCTCGTTGGCGAAGCCCCATGATGTCAGTGGCTTGGTGCCGCCGACCGGGTTGCGGCGTTGCAGCGAAAACGGTTCGGCGACGATGCGGTCATGAACGGTCATGCGGTTCTCCTCGTGGATTGTTCTCAAGAATTGGTCGGTCGCGCATTGTTTGGTATCCACCAGTCGCGCCCGCGCGGCGTGGTGACATATTCCGGCCAGCGGAAGTTGATCGGCGGCTCGTAGTCGCAGAGCGGCGCGATCCAGTTGGAGCCGCCGATGCCGCCGCCGGTGCGGGTGGTGAACTCGTTCATCGCCTCGTCGCGGGCGGTCTTGTCCTCGAGCAGGTGCAGCGCCGCCAGCGCGACCGTTTTGGCCGCGCAGATGACCATCGGATCGATCGTCGCGGGAATGCCGCCCAGAGCATTCATCACCCATGCCGGAAAAGCGTGGCCGTTTGCCGAGCGCAGCGCTGGGCGGGCGACATAGAAGCGCGCGGTCGGCGCGTGCCAGCTCATGTCGGTGTAGTCGTCGGAGGTCGAATTCACCTGGGAGGGCGGCAGGTCGCGGCGCAAGATCGCCTCGGCCTCCTGTGGCGAAATCAGCCGCTCCAGCTCATCGATGAAGGGGTTTTCGGTCGCGGTGCCGCCGGCATTGACCTGGATTTCCCGCGCGATCGTCCTGGCGGCCTCGTCCCAGCGTGGCGGCCCGACCGTCGACAGGGCTTCGTAGGTAATCCCTGCCATGGCGTGGTTGGCCAGCCCCGGCCGCGACTTCGACACCCAGTGCCGCTCGTAGCGGCAGCCGCTGATCGCGGCCGCGGCCGCGGCGTTGCGGTCGAGCACCGCCGTCACCTGCTCGGCCATGCCGATGGTCGGCACGCGGATCATGTACTGGATCTCGGCCAGGCCCGCCGGCAGATTGTCGGCCGTGGCCTGGCCAGCGGTCAGGATCGCCTCGCTGATCGACCAGCCGCCCTGATGCGGCAGCATGGAATCGCGCAACGCCTTGGAGGCCATGTACATGGTCATCAGCGCATCGTTGGCGCCCGGTGCCCTGACCGCCGAATGCGCCTGCGGGATCGGCACGCCGTCGCCTGCGCGAATCCAGTTTTCGGGTTCGTCGCAGACGAAACGATAGATCATCGCATAGGCCGCGCCGCAATGCGTATCCCAGCGAGCGGTGTTGCAGAGCGGCAGCATGTAAAATGGATGGAAGGAAATCATGCCGGCAAGGCCGTCATAATAGCCTTTTGCCGCATGGATCGGCTTCGAACCGCGCACCTTTTCGGCCGGCTCGCCGGTAAAGCGCAGCGTGCCCTGAATGTCGTGGCGCTGCATGGCGGCCTTGGTCGCTAGCAGCCCGCCGAGGCTTGCTATGCCGAGCCCCGAATGCGGGTCGGTATGGCCGCCGGCCTCGACACCAAGGCCAGGTCGCGGCTGCCTCACCGTCACGGCGTCCTGGCAATTGCCGGGCACGGCATCATATTCGGCATACATGCCGATTGTCGGTCCGGCGCCGTTCGTCCAGTGGGCGCAGAAGGCGGTCGGCATGCCGCCCGAGCCTTCCTCGACGGAAAATCCCTCGCGTTTGAGCCGATCGACATACCAGGCGGCCGATTGGTACTCGCGCCATGCGGTCTCGCCGAAATCGAAGATGCTGCGTGTCCAGGCCGACAGCAGCGGCTGGATGCCGTCGAGGCAGGCAAGCGCGGTCTCTTGCGCCGATGTCGTCACCGGTTTGTCCATGCTCTAGAAGAAAGCAGTGAAGCGGCTCGCCAAAAAGTGATATGTTTTCCCGGTTCGTGCAAATTCGGTTCACCTCTTGAGAATTCCTTCGACACAGGCGCTACGCGCCCTCGACAGTTTCGCCAGGCATGGCAGCGTCTGGCGTGCCGCCGACGAACTGCACCTGACCCGCAGCGCCGTCTCGCATCAGCTGCGGTTGCTCGAGCGTGACCTTGGCTTCGATCTCCTGCAACGCATCGGCAAGGGCGTGGCGCTGACGCCGCGCGGCCAGCGCTATGCGGCCGATGTCAGGAAGGCGCTAACCGTGCTCGGCGACGCGGGAGCGCAAAACAGCGGTGCGGGCGTCGGCGGTTCGTTTGCCATTTCCTGCCCTCCGGGCTTCGCCTCGATGTTCCTTTGCTCCCATATCGGCGAGTTCCAGCAAATGTATCGGGACGTGGCACTCTCGATCTTGACGCCTCGTCGCCTCGATGACGTCAGCAATGCGGAGGCCGACGCTTTCATCGCCTTTGGCGTCGGCAACTGGCCGAACCGCGCGGTGGAACTGCTCTGCGAGGTCTCGTTCACGCCGCTCTGCAGCCCGACGCTGCTCAACAAGGTCGGTGGGTTTTCCAAGCCCGCCGACGTGCTGCGCGCCAATTTGCTCCATCTCGGCGACACCGAGGACTGGGCCCGCTGGCTGGCACTGTCGAAGGTGGAAAATCCCGACACCGAGGGCGGCATCTTCTTTTCCGACATGAACCTCGTCTTTTCGGCGGCGGTCGCCGGGCAGGGGATTGCCATGGGCGACGAACTGACAGGCCGCCGGGCGCTGAGCGAAGGCCGCCTGGTCAAGCCGTTCGAGGCGTCGGTCCCCTCGCCACGCTCATATTTCCTGGTCTTCGAGCATGCCAAGGCGGGACATCCGGTACTCAATGCCTTCAGCGATTGGTTGAGGGCAAAGCTATCGGAGAACAGGCTCTAGGCGAATTAAGACTAGCAGATCCCCCACGAGGGGGAGATTGGCGGTTCCAGCCACGCCATCTTCCATCCACCCGTGAATCAAATTTGCCGATCAGGCGAAAACTATTCGGTTGCGGTGAGCTTCGGCCCTGCCTACGATTTGGCTCAACGGTAAGGATAGAGGCAGGATGCTACAACCCGGCCGGGCCGCAGAGATCAAGGCAATCGGGATCGGCAAGAGCTTCGGCTCGTTCCGTGCACTGGACAATCTGACGCTTGACATCGGGCGCGGCGAGTTCCTGACCCTGCTTGGCCCCTCCGGCTCCGGCAAGACCACCTTCCTGATGATCCTGGCCGGCTTCGTGCAGCCGAGCGAGGGCAGGCTTTTCAGCGACGGCGCCGACATCACCGACCGCCCGGCCGAGCAGCGTGCCGCCGGCATGGTGTTCCAGGGTTATGCGCTGTTTCCGCATATGAGCGTCGAAGCCAACATCGCTTTCCCGCTCAAGGTCCGCAAGAAATCGGCCGCCGAGATCAGGAAGCGCGTCGGCGAGATGATCGAGCGCGTCGGTCTGGTCGGCCACGAGAAGAAACTGCCGTCGCAGCTGTCCGGCGGCCAGCAGCAGCGCGTCGCCCTTGCCCGCGCGCTGGTGTTCGAGCCGGGCGTGCTCCTCCTCGACGAGCCGTTTTCGGCGTTGGACAAGAGCCTGCGCGGCCAGATGCAGGCCGAGATGAAGCGCCTGCATCAGGAGACCGGCACCACCTTCGTCTTCGTCACCCACGACCAGAGCGAGGCGCTGGCGCTGTCGTCGCGCGTCGCCATTTTCAACCACGGCAAACTGCTGCAGGTCGGGGCGCCGGACGAGGTCTACGACCGGCCGGACAATCGCTTCGTCGCCGAGTTCCTCGGCGAGATCAACATGCTGCCGCTGAAGGGGGTCAAGCCCGCCGACCACGGCTCGACCGGCCTTTGCGAGGACCGCGCGGTCAGCATGCACTGCAAGGCCGAGAAAGTCCGCGGTGACGCCATCCTGGCGATCCGGCCCGAACACATGTCGATCGCGCCCGAGGCGGCAGCTGGAGAGAACGGCATCGCCGCGACCGCGATCGCCTCGACCTATCTGGGGGCGGCGACCAAGCTCGACCTCACCACGCGCCATGGTGCCAAGGTAACCGTCTCGGTGCCCAACGAGGTCGCGGCGGCTGCTCTCAGCAAGGGCAATTCCGTCTGGCTGACATGGCCGGCGGAAAAGGGCTTCCTCCTTCCGGATGGAGGACAATGAGCGCCGGTGCGGCCTGATCCGCCGCACCGGTTTCCGGATTGAAATCAACGAAAACAAAGGGGAACTGACATGAACGACACCAAGAAACAGGCCATCGAAACGCTGTCCGAGAGGACGAGACGCGGCGAGATCTCGCGCCGCCAGTTCACGCAACTCGCGGCACTCGTGCTTGCAGGCTCGCCGATGCTGCTGCGCTCGACCGGAGCCTTCGCGGCGGCGAAGGAACTGGTGCTGGTGAATTGGGGCGGCGACGCGATCACGGCTTACGACGCCGCCTATGGCCAGGCTTTCACCAAGGACACCGGCATCACCGTCAAGATGGACGGCTCGGGCCCGACCGAAGGCGCGATCGCCGCGCAGTCCAAGAGCGGCGCCCCGACCTGGGACCTTGTCGACGTCGATCCGTTCTCGGCCATCACGCTCGGCGCGCAAGGCATGCTCGAGCCGATCGACTACAATATCGTCGACAAGAAGAAGATGCGTCCCGGTTTCGGCTGGGACTATGCCGCCTCGACCTATTTCTTCTCCTATGTCATCGCCTACGATTCCGAGAAATACGGCAAGGATGCACCGACCGGCATGGCCGATTTCTTCGATGTGAAGAAATTCCCCGGCAAGCGTTCCCTTTACAAATGGGGCGTGTCGAGCTGGGAAGCGGCCCTTCTGGCCGACGGCATTGCGCCGGCGTCGCTCTACCCGCTCGACTTGAAGCGTGCGCATGACAAGATATCAGCCTTCAAGGAAAACGTCGTCGCCTATTGGGGCGGCGGCGCCGAGAGCCAGAGCGTGCTGCTCAATGGCGAAGCGTCGATGGCGATCGTGTGGTCGACACGGGCCTCGCTGATCGAGCAGGATTCCGGCGGCAAGATCAAGTTCATCTGGGACCAGGGTCTGATCTCGCCCGGTGCGCTGGCCGTGCTCAAGAACAACCCAGGCGGCAAGGATGCGGCGATGAAGTTCATCGCCAGCGCCCAGGATCCGGAAAAGCAGCTCGTCATGTTCGACAAGCTCGGCCAGGGGCCGGCCAATCCGGCGGCCGATGCGCTGATCCCCGCCGACAAGAAGCGCATCAACCCCGTCGATCCGGAGAACATGAAGAAGCAGATCCCGCTCGACATGGACTGGTACGCCAAGAACTACGGCGCGGCCCTCGACGAATACACCAAGATCATCTCCGCCTGATCACTGGCGTTGCTGAGCTGACATGAGAGGTGTTCTCTCCGACAGGATGGGCGCGGCGCTGTTGATGGCGCCGCTGCTCCTGTTCCTCGTCCTGGCCTATGCCTGGCCGTTTCTCGGCGTGGTGAAGTGGAGCTTCACCTTGCCGACGCCCGGGCTTGGCCAGTACCAGGCGTTGCTCACCGACGATCTGGTGCAGTCGGTGTTCATCCGCACGCTGCGCATCGCGGCCATCGTCACCATCGTGTCGGTCGCCGCCGCCTACGCCATCACGGTCGTCTGGGTGCGCGGCAGCCCAGCGCAGCGCCTCATCGCCGAATTCTGCATCCTGGTGCCGTTCTGGATCTCGGTGCTGACGCGCGCCTTCGGCTGGGTGGCGCTTTTGTCCAACCGCGGCCTCATCAACACCTGGCTGCAGTCCATCGGTTTCATCTCCGAACCGCTGACTTTGGTGCGCAACGAATTCGGCGTCATCGTCGGCATGACGCATTTCCTCATTCCTTTCGCCGTCTTTCCGTTGGCGTCAGCAATGCGCAGCCTGGACGAGCGCGTGCTGCTCGCGGCGCGCGGGCTGGGTTCCAGCCGCATGCGCACCTTCTGGACGGTGTTCGTGCCGATGACGCGCTCCGGCATCATCGGCTCGGCGATGATCGTCTTCGTCTTCTCGCTCGGCTTCTTCGTCACGCCGGCGATTCTCGGCGGCGGCCGCAGCGTGATGATCGCCGAATTGATCTATCTCCGGATATTCCAGAGCCCGGACTGGGGACTGGGGGCCGCGATCAGCGTCGTGCTGGTGGTCTTCGTCGGCGCCCTGATGGCGCTGCTCTTCCGATACGTCAAACCGAAGCAACTGGTGTAGCGTGATGCCGACCTATCGCCCCGGACCCGTCTCGCTGATCCTCGCCGTGCTGGTGGCGCTGTTCCTGCTGTTGCCGCTGCTGGCCGTCATTCCGGTCTCGCTGACGCCGAGCCGCATGCTGGCAATGCCGACGGGTGAATTGTCGCTGCGCCACTATCGCTCGTTGATCGAGGACCCGCGCTGGCTCCAGTCGATCCTGCTTTCGATCCGGGTCGGCATCGTCAGCAGCGCTATTTCAACCGTACTGGCGCTTAGTTTCAGCCTCGGCGTCTGGATGTTCCAGCCGCGCTTTACGGCAGCCCTGGTCGGTTTCGTGCTGCTGCCGATGGTTGTGCCGCCGGTGGTCTCGGCGGTGACGCTCTACTTCCTGCTCACCTCGATCTCAGGCGTCAGTTCCTTCTTCGGCTACGACACCTGGCTCGGCGTTGCCATGGCGCATTCGGTGATGACGGTGCCATTCGCGACCGTGCTGATCCTGGTCTCGCTCAGCCAGCTCGATCGGCGCATCGACCTTGCCGCGCGCGGTCTCGGTGCAAGCGTGTGGGAACGCGCCACGCGCGTCATTATGCCCAACATCAAGTTTGGCATCGTCACCGCGGCACTGCTCTCATTCGTACTCTCCTGGGAAGAGATCGGCGTCACCCTGTTCATCACCTCGGTCAACGCCATCACGCTGCCGCGCCTGATGTGGATGGGCCTGCGCGACAACATCGACCCGGCGATCGCGGCGCTTTCCGTGATATTGATCATCATCACCGTGCTGGTTCTGGCGGTGAGGAGCTTCGTGGTCAGGCTGAACCGGGAGAGCAAGCCGGTCTAGACAAACCGTACCGAGACGCGGCCAAATTTGCCCAAATCGCCGATCACTTCATCACCAGCCTCGACGCGTATCGGCGTCACGCAAGTGCCTGTGATCACCACCTGTCCCGGCTGGAGCGCTATGCCGAGGCCCGACAGTTCGTTGACGATCCATGTGAGCGCAATACGCGGGTCGCCTAACACCGCCGCGCCGGTTCCGTCGTGCCGCGACTTGCCCGAAACAAGACCGGTCACCGGGTGTTCCGCGAGGTTCACGTCACGCCATTCGTCTTGCGTGGGCTGGCCGATGACGAACAGATTGGCACAGGCATTGTCCGCTATCAGCTGTGGCGCACCGACGGCGCGGAAATCGTCGTAGCGCGAGTCCGGTATTTCTATCGCCGGATGCAAGGTTGCCACGGCATCTATCACCTCGGCGATTTCATAAGGCGCCGGGCGCGGCGGGATCTGCCGGCCAAAACGGAAAGCGAATTCGATCTCGGCGACCCGCATCTTGCTCGTCGCGAGCGAGACGGTCCCGCCAACCGCGACCGCTTTCTCTGCCAGCAGGCGCCCGGCCATCGGGCCGTCGACATTGATATGCCTTTGACCGGCAAGACTGGTTGCCGCGATCTTCCAGCCGAAAAGCGGGACCGCCGAACGATCCATGACATGGGCCTGGATGGCATAGCCTTCGGTCCGTGTCTTCGGGCGAAGCTCCTCAGGTATGGCGTCGAGATGGGTGCCATGGTCCCAATGGCTTACGAGCAGACGCGACGCGGCTTTGGCCTTTTGTGGATCGAGCATGGTCAGCTCCCGAATCTGGGAAAATGGCCCGCTGCCGGGCGTTGATGGTGCTTGCGGTGCGCAACCGGTATCGCTATGCCGCGTCCGCTGAGGAGATTGTTGGCAAGTCGTATTTTCGAGATCATCGGCATTCATCATCGAGACCACGAATCGGCAAACCTGTCCGTGCGGGAAATGGTTATATATGGCAAAGCGTCTAGAACGCGGAAGAGCTTCTGGCAGGCAAGGGTCGGTGGCGCAACAGGCGAGGGAAAGAACGATGACCGCGCCCGGTGATTTGCAGCAGGCCCTGTTCCTCAGGTTGAAAAGCGATGCGTCGCTGTCGACGCTGCTCGGCGGCGCCGGGCTGCTCGAGCGGGCAACCGACACCGCCGCCTTTCCCTATGTGACTTCAGGCCAGACCTCGGCTTTTGACTGGGATACCGGCGCCGAGAATAACGACGACCAGCTGATCACGCTGCATGTCTGGTCGAAGGCCCATGGTGAAGCCGAAACGCTTGCCATCATGGCCGCCATCAAGGCGCGCCTTGCCGACGCGGTGCTGGTGATCGGCCCGCGTGGACAGACGCGGCTGTCGCTTGAATTCACCGAGGCGCGTTATGATGAGGAACTGCTTGTCCATCATGGTCTGCTGCGATTCCGAGCGCTGACGCAGGAAAACGCCTGACGCGCTTTCAATATCATCGAAACGGAGTCTAGACTGGGCTTTCGCGGGGTTCACTGGTGGGGCGGTGAATCCAGATTGTCTATCTCGCGTTGCAGGGGTGTGGCGAGCATGGGTTCAGGGCCGTTCACTGTTCATTTCACGTTCAGCACCGATGCGTTACAACGCCGGTCATGAAAACGCTTCGCTCCCATTTCCGAACCGCGACCCTGGCGCTTAGTGCCGCCGGGATGTTTGCGTCGCAGGCAATGGCGATACCGGCGATCGCGCCCGATCAGCCCACCCCGATCGTCCTGGCCGCATCCGACTGCTATGCGATCGGTCAGCAGGTGGCCCAGCAGAATGGTGGAACACTCGCCAAGGCCTCGGCGTCGACGCGTGGCGGCCAGCCGGTCTGCGTTATCGTCGTCCTCGTGCCGGGCAAGGACGGGCAGCGTCCGCGCCGCTCCGAAATCGTCGTTCCGCAGAACTGACGCAGTCTTCTCGTCCTACAGGGCTCCGTTTCCCAGGCCGCCGGAATCGGCCTATATCTGAAACCTCAGTCAACAGGCATTGGTCCCCGCATGCGCGTACTCGTCGTCGAGGATGACAAGGATCTCAACCGGCAGATTTCCGATGCGCTGGTCGATGCCGGCTATGTCGTCGACCGTGCCTTCGATGGCGAGGAGGGTCATTTCCTCGGCGACACGGAGCCTTACGATGCCGTCGTGCTCGACATCGGCCTGCCGCAGATGGACGGCATCAGCGTGGTCGAGCGTTGGCGTCGCGGCGGCCGCAAGATGCCGGTGCTGATCCTGACCGCGCGTGACCGCTGGAGCGACAAGGTCTCGGGCATCGACGCCGGCGCCGACGACTACGTCACCAAGCCGTTCCACATCGAGGAGGTACTAGCACGGGTCAGGGCCCTGATCCGCCGCGCTGCCGGCCACGCCTCGTCGGAACTGACCTGTGGGCCGCTGCGTCTCGACACCAAGGCTTCGAAGGCCGATGTCAATGGCGTGCCGCTGAAATTGACCTCGCACGAATTCCGGCTGCTTGCCTATCTGATGCACCACATGGGCGAGGTCGTTTCGCGCACCGAACTGGTCGAGCATCTCTACGACCAGGATTTCGACCGCGATTCCAACACGATCGAGGTCTTTGTCGGGCGGCTGCGCAAGAAGATGGGCATCGACATGATCGAAACCGTGCGCGGCATGGGCTACCGTATGCGTGAGCCGGAGGCGTAAGGCGGAACCGCTTCCTACCAACCCAACCGTGGGCAGACGGCTTTCGCTACGCGCTTGGCCGCGCTCGCTGACGTTCCGCGTTATCGCCTTCTCCACGGTATGGGCGATCCTGACCCTGGTCGTCATCTTCACCCTGATCACCACGCTCTACCGCCAAGCCAGCGAGCGGGGCTTCGACAGTTTGCTGTCGGCGCATCTGTTCAACCTGATCGGCTCCATTGGCATTTCCGACAGCGGCGCGCTGACCGGCTCGCCCGATCTTGGCGACCTCCGTTTCTCGGAGCCGAATTCGGGCTGGTACTGGTCCGTCGAGCCCGCCTCGGAAGGCGTGCACGGCGATCTCCATTCGTCGTCCATGACCCGGACCATCCCGTCGCCCGATGTGGCGGATGTTCCTTTCAACGCCAATTTCCAGCGTAGCTATGCCGCGCAAGGCATCAACGGCGAAGAACTGGTCGTGTTCGAGAGCGAATTCGTTCTCGATGCCAAGAACCGCGCCGCGCGCTTCCGCGTCATGGGAAACAAGACCGAGCTGGAGCAGGAAATAGGGACCTTCCAGCGTCGCCTGTTGACCTATCTCAGCCTGTTCGGCATCGGCATGATCGCCATCAACGCCATCGCCATCCTGCTCGGGCTGCAGCCGCTGCGCAGGGTCAGGAACGCACTCGCCATGGTGCGCGAGGGCACCGCGCAGAAGCTCGACGGCCGCTTCCCGGCCGAGATCGAACCGTTGGCCAACGAAACCAACGCTTTGATCGAAAACAACAAACGCATTGTCGAGCGTTCGCGGACCCAGGTCGGCAACCTCGCCCATTCGCTGAAGACGCCGCTCGCCGTGCTGCTCAACGAGGGCCGGGCGCTTGGCGGCGCCAAGGGGCAGTTGATCGCCGAGCAGGCCGCCTCCATGCAAAAGCAGATCGATCACTATTTGCAGCGCGCCCGCGTCGCGGCGCAGCGCGACAGCGTCGTCTACCGCACGCCCGTGGCGCCGCTGGTACAGCGCATGGTGCGTGTTTTGCAGAAGCTCAACCCGCGGACCAGCCTGTCGCTGTCGCTGCCGGCCACCGAGATCGTCTTTGCCGGCGAACGCGAGGACCTCGAGGAACTGCTCGGCAATCTTCTCGAGAATGCGATGAAATGGGCAAGGAGTGCTGTCGCGGTCTCGGTCGTGCCCTTGGTCAGCAAGGATGAGAGCCTGTTCGAGATCAGCATCGAGGATGACGGCCCTGGCATTCCCGAGGACAAGGCGCGCGAAGCCATGAAACGCGGACGGCGCCTGGACGAGACAAAGCCGGGAACGGGCCTGGGCCTCGCCATCGTCGCCGACCTCGTCAACGAGTACGGAGGTGGCCTGGATCTGGGGCGTTCCGGCATGGGTGGTCTGAAGGCAGCGGTGCGATTGCGGAGCCTTCAGTGACGTTTGCCCAGACCAATCGACACCAACGGGTGGCACATGCTATGGCGGCATATCGATTGACCTCATACTGGCCGGCGGCGGCCAAATTTCCGACAAATATCAATAGTATGGCCATGCCCACTTCTCAGATGATGCCAGGCGCATCCATGGCAAGCTCCAACTCAGGAATACCGGTTGTTGGCATGAAGATTCGCGTCGCGCTTGTTTCCGCATTGCTGGCCGTGTCGGGCTGCACCACCTTAAGCGGCAAGGGCCCCACCGTGGCCGCGACCCCGGCCTCGACGCCCCCGGCCGGCGGCAAGGTCGTCACCAAGTCGATCATTTCCGCCATGGGCGGCGGCCTCATTGGCGGGTCTGTCGGCAATGGCCTGAGCGACACGGAAAAGCGCAGCGCGCTCGAGGCTGAATACAAGGCGCTTGAATACACGACGAGCGGGCAGAAGGTGGCGTGGAAGGGCGATCAGGCCTCGCGCCATGGCGAGGTCGTGCCAGCCCAACCTTACCGCGTTGGTTCGCAGGATTGCCGCCAGTATACGCAGACGGTGTTCACCGGCAGCGCCAGTGTCACGGCGCACGGAACAGCCTGCCGCAATTCCGACGGCGGCTGGACACCATTGACCTAGCACGCCGGGTCCGGTTGCGACCCGGCCAGTTGATGTCGATCAAGGACATTCGGTGCGCCTGCCGTCAAAGCGTCGCAGGATGCCTGTGTTGGCAGGGCAGGGCTCTGCCTTTATTGGAAGAACCATGCTGTTCTGGGTCATAGCCGCAATTCTCACGCTGGGCGCCAGCCTGGCGGTGCTTTTGCCGCTGGCTGGGGCTTCCAAGGGCGCGTCATCGAGCGGCGACCACGACCTGGAAGTCTATCGCGATCAATTAGCCGAACTCGACCGCGATGCCGCGCGCGGCTTGATCCGGCCCGCTGAGGCAGCCGAGGCGCGCGCCGAGATCGCCCGCCGCATCCTTCGCCTGGGTAACGCTGACATAACCGGCAAGACGTCCGGCAGGGCGGCGTCGGTCACGGCACGGCTTGTCGCGACCGTGGCCGTGCTGGCGGTCCCGTTGGTCAGTTGGGGGTTCTACAGCCAGATCGGCTCGCCTGACCTGCCGTCGCAGCCGCTCAGCGAGCGGCTGGCCAAGAACCCGGCCGACAGTTCGGTCGATGAGCTGGTGGCGCGCGCCGAAGCCCACCTCGCGGCCAACCCTTCCGATGGGCGGGGCTGGGATGTGCTGGCGCCGGTTTATCTGCGCATGCAGCGCTTTGCCGACGCCGCGGCGGCCTACCGCAACGCCATACGCCTCGACGGCGACAGCGCCGTACGCCAGGCCGGACTCGGTGAGGCGATCGCCGGTGCCGCGGGCGGTATTGTTTCGGCCGATGCCCAGGATGCCTTCGAGGCGGCCTTGAGGCTTGACCCGGCCAATGCGAAAGCCAGCTTCTATCTGGCGATGGCATTGGCGCAGGAGGGCCGCGGCAAGGAAGCGGCCGCGGCCTGGCAGGTGATGCTCGGTAAACTGCCGCCGGATTCGCCATGGCGCGGCGCTGTCGAACAGGCACTGGCCAAATCCGGCTCTGAAGTCGCTTCAGGCGCGGCCGCGAAAGGCCCCGATACTGGCGATGTCGACGCGGCATCCTCCATGTCGCCGCAGGACAGGGAAGCCATGATCAACACCATGGTCGCCGGCCTCGACGACAAACTTCGTCAAAATCCGCGCGACCCGGAAGGATGGATGCGGCTTGTTCGTTCCTATGTCGTGCTGGGCAAGACCGACCAGGCGCGCGATGCGCTGGGCCGCGCCATTGCGGTCTTTGGCGCCGACAGTGACGAGGCCAAGAAATTCACCGCCTTTGGCGCCTCGCTCGGTCTGACGGTGACGGAGTAGAATTGGACATGACGCGCAAGCAGAAACGATTGTCGGTGATTGTGGGCGGCTTGGCTTTCCTCGCAGCCGCCACCGGCCTGACGTTCTACGCGCTTGGCCAGAAAGCGTCGTATTTCTACATGCCGGCCGATCTGACCACTGCCAGTGTGCAGCCCGGCCAGCGCATCAGGCTCGGCGGTTTGGTCGAAAAAGGCACCATCCAGCGCGGCCAGGGCGCGACGGTTGCCTTTTCGGTCACCGACACCCACAAATCGGTCAAGGTTACCTATACCGGCATCCTGCCCGACCTTTTCCGCGAAGAGCAGGGCGTCATCACCGAGGGCACCTTTGGCCCCGACGGCGTCTTTGTCGCCGACAGCGTGCTGGCCAAGCACGACGAGCGTTACATGCCCAAGGAAGTTGCCGACGGTCTGAAGGCCAAGGGTGTCTGGCAGGAGACCAAGAGTGAGTAATTCTGGCGGGAGAGCAGGCGGGAATGGTTGAGACCGGACATTTCGCCCTGGTTCTGGCGTTCGCGCTTTCGCTGGTGCAGACCATCGTGCCGCTGTTTGGCGCGCGGCTGAACAACCAGCGCCTGATGGCGGTCGGCGGTCCGGTCGCGGTGACCGGTTTTGCCTTGACGGCGCTGTCCTTCGCGGCGCTAGCGAGCGCCTATGCAAGTTCCGATTTTTCGCTGGCGAACGTCTGGGAGAACTCGCATTCGCTGCAGCCGCTGATCTACAAGATCACCGGAACCTGGGGCAATCACGAAGGCTCGATGCTGCTCTGGGTGCTGATCCTGACCTTCTTCGGCGCGCTTGTCGCCGCTTTCGGCTCCAACCTGCCGGCGACGCTGCGCGCCAACGTGCTTGCCGTGCAGGGCGCCATTGGCGCAACCTTCTTCCTGTTCATCCTGGTGACGTCCAATCCCTTCGTCAGACTCAATCCGGCGCCGATCGAAGGCCGCGATCTCAACCCGATCCTGCAGGACCTTGGCCTCGCCATTCATCCGCCGCTGCTCTATCTCGGCTATGTCGGCTTCTCGATCTGCTTTTCCTTCTCGGTCGCGGCCCTTATCGAGGGCCGCATCGATGCTTCCTGGGCGCGCTGGGTGCGGCCATGGACGCTGGTCGCCTGGATGTTTCTGACCGGCGGCATCGCCATGGGATCGTATTGGGCCTATTACGAGCTCGGCTGGGGCGGTTTCTGGTTCTGGGATCCGGTCGAGAACGCTTCCTTCATGCCTTGGCTGGCGGGCACCGCGCTGCTGCATTCTGCCATCGTGATGGAAAAGCGCTCGGCGTTGAAGATCTGGACGCTGCTGCTCGCCATTTTGACCTTCTCGCTGTCGCTGCTCGGCACCTTCCTGGTGCGTTCGGGCGTCCTGACTTCCGTCCACGCCTTTGCCACCGATCCGACGCGCGGCGTCTTCATCCTGTGCATCCTGACGCTGTTCATCGGCGGCTCGCTGGCGCTGTTTGCGCTGCGCGCCTCGAGGCTGACGGCAGGCGGCCTGTTCCATCCGATTTCGCGCGAAGGCGCGCTCGTCCTCAACAATCTGTTCCTGACCACGGCGACCGCCACCGTGCTGGTCGGCACGCTCTATCCGCTGGCGGTCGAGGCTTTTTCGGCCGGCAAGATTTCGGTCGGCGCGCCGTTCTTCAACCTCACTTTCGCCCCGCTCGTGGTGCCGCTGCTGGTGATGGTTCCCTTTGGGCCGCTGCTGGCCTGGAAGCGCGGCGATGTCCTAGGCGTCGCGCAGCGTCTGATGCTCGCGTTTGCGGCCGCCCTTCTGGCGACGCTGGTCACTGCCTTGTTCATCGACGGCGCTTCGGTGCTTGCCGCGCTTGGCGTTGGCCTCGCGGTCTGGCTGATCCTTGGCGCGCTGACTGACCTCGCCGTCAAGGCAGGCTTAGGCAATGTCGCCGCGCCGGTCATGGTCAGGCGCCTGGTTGGTTTGCCACGCTCCGTCTTCGGGACCGCTTTGGCGCATCTCGGCCTTGGCCTGACGGTGCTCGGCATTGTCGGCACGCTCTGCTTCGGCACGGAGAAGATCCTGTCCATGCGTGCTGGTGAAACCGTCGAAATCTCCGGCCGCACGGTGCGTTTCGTCGGCCTCTATCCGGCCCAGGGGTCGAACTACAGCGAGGATCGCGGCCGTTTCGAGCTGATCGGCGCCAGCGGCAGCCCCGTCGGCGAAATCAGCTCGGCCAAGCGTTTCTATCCGGTGCGGCAGATGACGACGACGGAGTCCGGCATCAAGACCATCGGCCTCTCCCAGCTCTACATTTCGCTCGGCGACGAGGGCAAGGACGGCTCGGTCGTGGTGCGTTTGTGGTGGAAGCCGCTGGTGACGCTGATCTGGGGCGGCGGCCTGGTGATGATGGCGGGTGCCGCCATGTCGCTGATGGACAGGCGCCTGCGGGTCGGCGCGCCTTCGCGCCGCCGCAAGCAGGCGGTTGCGCCGGTGGTTCTGCCATGAGTGCAAGGTTTTCGCTGACCTCGATTGTCCTGTTACTTGCATTGCTCTTCGCCGGCACGGCAATGGCGGTGAAGCCTGACGAGATGCTGGCCGACCCCGCTCTGGAGGCACGGGCGCGGGCGCTGTCGGAAGGCTTGCGCTGCATGGTCTGCCAGAACCAGTCGATCGACGAATCCGACGCCGACCTTGCTCGCGACCTGCGTATCCTGGTGCGACAACGCCTTGTCGCCGGTGATACCGACCAGCAGGTGATGGACTATGTGGTGTCCCGCTACGGCGAGTTCGTTCTGCTGAAGCCGCGTTTCGACCTGCGCAACGCGTTGCTGTGGGGCACGCCCGTGCTGTTGCTGCTGGTGGGAGGCGGATTCATTGTGTTGACCGCGCGGTCGCGCCGGACGCTGGCGACGAAATCCCTGTCAGCCGATGAACAGGCGGCATTGGACACGATCCTGGACCGCGACTGACGGCCGCGCCAACATTACCAAAGTTTCATGTGCCGGAAATGGCGTCGTAATGTGCGCCGCTCTAATTCTCGTTCTTGAGGATGCCGATCAAGGCGCGTCCGTTGAAAGAGGATAAGAGAACCATGAATATTGCCCCCAATTCATATTCCCGCACCCGCAAGCGTCTTCTGGCTGCCGCCGCGTCCATCGCTGTCGCCGGCGCGATCGGCGTTGGCGCGCTGACCAGTGGAACCAGCCCCGTTCTGGCTGACGCCGTCCGTGTGGAGGCTCCCCAGGTTCCGAGCTTCGCCGATGTCGTCGAGCGCGTTTCGCCAGCCGTGGTCAGCGTCAAGGTCAAGGCCAAGCTGCAACCGACCGCCGATGACGGTTCCGACGATCAGGGCGGTTTCGACAATCTTCCCAACAATCCGCAGTTGCGCCGCTTCTTCAAGGAATTCCGCGGCTTTGGTGACCAGAATGGCCAGAACGATGAAGGTCAGCGCCGCTTCGGTCATCGCGATCGCAACAACGACCAGCCGCGTCCGGTGGCGCAGGGCTCAGGCTTCTTCATCTCCGAAGACGGTTATCTCGTCACCAATAACCATGTCGTCGAAGAAGGCACCGCCTTCACCGTGGTGACCAATGACGGCAAGGAACTCGACGCCAAGCTGGTCGGCACCGATCCGCGCACCGATCTCGCCGTGCTCAAGGTCGATGGTGGCGGCAAGTTCACCTATGTCGACTTCGCCGACGATTCCAAGGTTCGCGTCGGCGACTGGGTCGTGGCTGTCGGCAACCCGTTTGGCCTCGGCGGCACCGTCACCGCCGGCATCGTCTCGGCGCGCGGCCGCGATATCGGCGCCGGCCCCTATGACGATTTCCTCCAGATCGACGCCTCGGTCAACCGCGGCAATTCGGGTGGCCCGACCTTCAACCTCAACGGCCAGGTGGTCGGCATCAACACCGCCATCTTCTCGCCTTCGGGCGGCAGCGTCGGCATTGCCTTCGACATTCCGGCCTCGACCGCCAAGCAGGTCGTCGGAGATCTGATGAAGAACGGCGCGGTCCAGCGCGGCTGGCTCGGCGTCGAAATCCAGCCGGTCACCTCCGACATCGCCGAATCGCTCGGTCTGAAGTCCAACAACGGCGCCCTGGTTTCGAGCGCCCAGGACGACGGTCCCGGCAAGAAGGCCGGCATCACCGCGGGTGATGTCATCACCCAGGTTGATGGCAAGGACGTTGCCTCGCCGAAGGAACTCGCCCGCCTGATCGGCGCCTATTCGCCGGGCAAATCGGTTGACGTCACCGTGTGGCGTGACGGCAAGAGCCAGGCGGTCAAGGTCGATCTCGGCAAACTGCCCATCAGCGACAAGCAGGCATCGAGCGACCAGCAGCAGCAACCCGCCGCTCCGGCAAAGCCGGACACGCTCGCCGATCTCGGCCTGACTGTCACCAAGTCCGAAAACGGCAAGGGTCTGGTGGTGACCGACGTCGACCCCGACAGCGCTGCCGCCGATCGCGGCATCCAGCCGGGCGACGTCATCACCGCGGTCAACTCCGCGGAGGTCAACGGCACCGACGACGTCACCAAGGCCATGGCCGATGCGGTCAAATCCGGACGCAAGGCCGTGCTGATGCAGATCACCCGCGACGACAACAACCGCTTCGTCGCGCTGCCGGTGGCCAAGGGCTGAGACGACTTTTCCAATGCGGCGGTTTCAACACCCCCGAGTCGCCGCATGGGAAAGCAAGAAGGAGAGCCCGTTAGTCAGTCATCGCGCTCTTCTTCAGTGGCAGCGGGCTTCCCATCGCCCGCTGCCGCGCGCCGCATATGGGTGCCCACATCACGCTCTCGTGCCCGAAGCCGGTCGGTTCGGTAGTCGCGGGGGGAAACGACATGACCGGGAACTGGCATGTCCGGCGCAACGACGCCACGGAACAAGGATTTCATCGCGCACGCTCTCGATCATCTTGATCGCGATGCGCTTTGGCAAAGGCTAGAATGCAGATGCCGGCTACTCAATCTTCCAGCGAAATCGCGTATAACGGCCCTATGAAGATTCTCGTCATAGAAGACGATCGCGAGGCTGCGGATTATCTGCAGAAAGCCTTCACGGAAGCCGGTCATACGGCACATGTCGCCGGTGACGGCGAGACCGGCTTCGCGCTTGCCGATGCGGGTGATTACGACGTGATGGTCATCGACCGGATGATGCCGCGCCGCGATGGCCTGTCGGTCATTGCCGCTCTCCGCTCCAGGGGCAACACGACACCAGTGCTCATCCTGTCGGCGCTGGGCGAGGTCGATGACCGGGTCACCGGCCTGCGTGCCGGCGGCGACGACTATCTGACCAAGCCCTATGCCTTTTCCGAACTTCTGGCGCGTGTCGAGGTGCTGAACCGACGCGCCAGCGCCAAGGAGGCCGAGACCGTCTACCGGGTTGGCGACCTTGAACTCGACAGGCTGTCGCATTCTGTCCGCCGGGCCGCGCGTGAGATCACGCTGCAGCCGCGCGAATTCCGCCTGCTCGAATATCTCATGCGCCATGCCGGCCAGGTGGTGACGCGCACCATGCTGCTCGAAAATGTCTGGGATTATCATTTCGATCCGCAGACCAATGTCATCGATGTCCACGTCTCGCGGCTGCGCGGCAAGATCGAAAAGGGCTTCGACAAGCCGATCCTGCACACGGTTCGAGGCGCCGGCTACATGCTGAAGGGCGGCTAGGCGACAGCATGGCTCTTTCCGTGCCCGCCATCATGAAGACGACGGCAGCGCGGCTTTCGGCGCTTTATTTCCTGCTTTTCGCGCTGTGCGCCGTGCTGCTGGTCTTCTACATGACGTCGCTGTCAGCGAGCATGCTGACCGGGCAGACGCAGGACACAATCAATGATGAGATAATAGGCTTGGCCAGCGCCTACAAAAAGGGCGGCTTGCCATTGCTGGTGCGTGTGGTCGAAAACCGCTCCCGCCAGCCTGGCGCCAACCTCTATCTGATCGCCGACACCAATGGCCAGATCCTGACCGGCAATGTGCAGGCCCTGGAGCCGGGTGTGATCGATACCGAGGGCTGGACGACCGAGCCGTTCTCCTACAAGCGCTTCGGCGAAGGTGAGCTTGATCGTTTGCGCAGCGGAGCGTCCGACCAGACGACGTCTCCTTCAACTGGCGACAACGCGGTGCAGGCTGAAGGCGAGAAGGGCCACAATGCCATCGCGCTGGTGCTGCGGCTGCCCAATCAGATGATCCTGCTGGTTGGCCGCGATCTCGGCGAACCGGAGCGTTTTCGCGCCGTTATCCGCCGCTCGCTGATGCTGGCGCTCGGCATGATGGGGCTCGGCGGACTGCTAATCTGGTTCTTTGTCGGCCGCGCCGCGCTGAAGCGCATCGACAGCGTGTCGGAGGCCAGCCGTCGCATCATGGGCGGCGATCTCAGTGGCCGATTGCCGGTTACGGGCACCGGCGACGAATTCGATCGGTTGTCCGAAAACCTCAATTCCATGCTGGCCAGGATCGCCACGCTCAATGAAGGCTTGAAACAGGTTTCCGACAACATCGCGCATGATTTGAAGACGCCGCTGACGCGGCTGCGCAACCGGGCCGAGGCGACGCTTTCCGGCAAGCAGAAGACGTCGGACTATCGGCAGGCGCTGGAGGGTACCATCGCCGAGTCCGACCAGCTGATAAAGACCTTCAACGCCATCCTGATGATCTCCCGGCTGGAGGCTGGATATTCTTCCGAGCACACCAACCGCGTCGATCTGGCGGCTGCCGTGCGCGATGTGGTCGAGCTCTACGAGCCGGTGGCCGAGGAGGCTGGCGTTTCGCTGGACGCCGAGGTGAACGGTGCTTTTGCCGTTGACGGCAACCGCGAACTGATCGGCCAGGCGCTCTCCAACATCGTCGACAATGCGATCAAGTACTCGACCGATGCCACGTCCAAGCCGGCGGTCCGCGTGGCGCTCGAACGCACGCATGGCGAGATCAGGCTTTCCGTCGCCGACAACGGCCAGGGCATTCCCGACGATGCCGATCGCGCCCGGGCGACGGAGCGCTTCGTGCGGCTGGAGAAAAGCCGTTCGCAGCCTGGTTCCGGCCTTGGCCTCAGTCTCGCCAAGGCGGTCATGACATTCCACTACGGCCGGCTTGACCTGTTGCCCGGCAATCCGGGACTATCCGTGGTCATGAGTTTCCCCACACGCGAGGGCCACTGATGGCGGCCGTTGCCAAGCGGAGCAAGACAGACTGGTTGCTGAGCCTGGAAACCCCGCTTGTCCCGCTCGACGAGGGGCGGGCGCGGCAGGAACTGGCCGAAATCGCGGACGCAGCGCGCGAAGAAGGGCTGACACGGGCGGCCAAATTCCTGGCCGGCAAGGGGACGGCGCAGGATTTCCTGGCCGCCGTCTTCGACCTTTCGCCGTTCCTGCGCGATACGGCGCGCCGCCGGCCGCAAATCCTCGACGGCCTCTTCGACCTGCCGATCGAGGCCCGCCTGAAAGCGATCACCGCCGCGATCGACCAGGCGCCGCTGGCCGAAACGGTCTCGGAATCCGGCCTGATGATGGAGCTGCGTCAGCATAAGGCCGAGGCGCATTTCCTGATCGCGCTAGCCGATCTCTCGGGCGAGGCCGAGACGTCGCTGACAGTAAGGCGCTTGAGCGATCTCGCCGACGCCTGCACCCGCGCGGCCGTCGATTTCCTGCTGCGTGACGCGCATGGCCAGGGCAAGCTCAGACTGCCAGACCTCGACAGCCCGTCGCATCAATCGGGCTGGATCCTGCTTGGAATGGGCAAGCTCGGCGCGCATGAGCTGAATTTCTCGTCCGATATCGACCTCGTCATGTTCTTCGATCCGGAAGCGCCCGCCGTGGTCGATCCCCTCGACGCCACCGATTTGTTCTCGCGCCTGACGCGCCGGCTGGTGCGCATCCTGCAGGATCGCACCGAGCACGGCTATGTCTTCCGCACCGATCTGAGATTGCGTCCCGATCCCGGCTCGACCCCGCTGGCGATTCCGGTTGAAGCCGCGCTGCGCTACTACGAGGCGCGCGGCCAGAACTGGGAGCGTGCCGCGATGATCAAGGCGCGCCCGGTGGCAGGCGATCTGGCGGCCGGCGATGCCTTTCTCAAGGAACTCCAGCCCTATATCTGGCGCAAATACATGGACTACGCCGCGATTGCCGACGTCCATTCGATCAAACGCCAGATTCATGCCCATAAGGGTCACGGCGAGATCGCCGTGAAGGGGCACAACGTCAAGCTTGGGCGCGGCGGCATCCGCGAGATCGAGTTCTTCGTCCAGACCCAGCAGCTCATCGCCGGCGGCCGCTTCCCGGAGCTGCGCGGCCGCGAAACCGTGCCCATGCTCGGTCAGCTCGCGGCTCGGGGCTGGATCACATCGGATGCGCGTGACGCGCTCGCCCGCCAGTACTGGTTCCTGCGCCGGGTCGAACACGCCATCCAGATGGTGGCCGACGAGCAGACGCACACGCTGCCGGAAGACGATGAAGGGCTGGAGCGCATCGCCCGCATGCTGGGCTTTGCCGACGCGGCCGCTTTTGCCGGGGCGTTCCGTGCCTCGCTGCAGCAGGTCGAGCGCCATTATGCGGCGCTGTTCGAAACGGCGCCCGAGCTTTCGGCCGGCATCGGCAATCTTGTCTTCACCGGTGACGTCGACGACCCGAACACACTGCAGACCCTGCACGGTCTCGGCTTTCAGCGGCCAAGCGACATTTGCCGGGTCATCCGCGGCTGGCATTTCGGGCGCTATCGCGTCACCCAGTCGGCGGAGGCGCGCGAGCGGCTGACGGAACTGACGCCGGCACTGCTCAAGGCCTTCGGCCAGACACGCCGGGCCGACGAGGCGCTGGTCCGTTTCGACGAATTCCTTGCCGGCTTGCCGGCCGGCATCCAGCTGTTCTCGCTGTTGCAGTCGAACCCCGCACTGCTCAAGCTGATGGCGACGATCATGGGCGCGGCGCCCCGGCTGGCGGCGATCATCACCCGCCGGCCGCATGTCTTCGACGGCTTGCTCGACCCGGCATTGCTGACCGAGCTCCCCGACCGTGCCTATCTCTCGGCGCGGCTTTCCGCCTTCCTCGAAGGCGACAGGGCTTATGAGGACGTGCTCGACCGGCTGCGCATATTTGCTTCCGAGCAGAAATTCCTGATCGGTGTGCGGCTGCTCGCGGGCTCCATCGATCCGGCCCGCGCCGGCCGCGCTTTCTCCGATCTGGCGGACCTGACAATCGCGGCGGCATTGGAAGCGGTGACCGCCGAATTCGCGGTGCGCCACGGCACGATCGCCGGCGGTGTGGTCTCGCTGCTCGGCATGGGCAAGCTTGGCAGCCGCGAGTTGACCGCCGGGTCGGATGTCGATCTCATCCTGCTCTACGATCACGATGCGGACGCCGAGGATTCCGATGGCGACAAACCGCTGGCGCCGTCGCATTACTACTCCCGCATGACGCAGCGGCTGATATCGGCGGTATCGGCGCCGACGGCGGAAGGGGTGCTTTACGAACTCGACCTGCGTTTGCGGCCGTCCGGCAACAAGGGACCGGTCGCCACCCATATCGATGCCTTCAAAAAATACCAGCGCCAGGAAGCCTGGACCTGGGAACACATGGCCCTGTCGCGGGCGCGTGCCATCGCCGGTGATGATGGCTTGTGCGGTGAGGTCGAGGCGGAAGTTGCGGCGGTGCTTGGCCAGTCGCGCGATGCGGCAAAGGTGAGGGCCGAGGCCTCGGAAATGCGTGCCATGATCGAGCAGGAAAAGCCGCCCCGCGACCCGTGGGACATCAAGCTGATCCCGGGCGGTCTGATCGATCTCGAATTCATCGCCCAGGTGGCTGTCATCAGCGGGCAGGTCGAGGCCGGACCGCGCGCCACCGGTACGGCCGAGATCCTGTCTCGCCTGACGCCCCGTTTCGCCAATGCCGCGATCAGGCAGGACCTTGGCGATGCTTACGCCCTTTATCTGGCGCTGACCCAGATGACGCGGCTGTGCCTTACCGGACCCTTCGAACGTGACGACGTTCCGCCGGGGCTTTCGGATCTGCTTCTGGCGGTCACCGACCTGCCGGATTTCGGTGTGCTGGAGGCACATCTCAAGGAGACGTCGCAAAAGGTCAGGAAGGATTTCGACCTTTTGCTTCGTGCCGGGGGTTCGTGACCAACGACCGTCCGGCCGCATCGGGGGTGACGATGCAACAGGAGAAAATCATGAGAAAGACGACCAAGCTCGCACTTGCCTTCATCGCCCTGGCCGGAGCCGTCGGCGGCGCCGCCTATGCCGAGAATGTCGGCAGCGCAAATATGCGTCAGCGCACCATGATGCGGCTCGACAAGGCGATGAAGGACAATGACGGCACCATCACCTTCGATCAGTTCTCCAATGTCATGGACGCGCGGCTCAAGAAGCTTGTCGCCGACAATGGCGGCAAACTGACTGTCGCTCAACTCGCCGACGCGCTGGAGAAGGCACGCTTCGAACGCATGGCCAGGCGCATCATCGCCCGTTACGACAGCAAGGGCGACGGCACGCTGACCGCTGATGACATCAGCGGCCGCGAGAGGAAGCTTTTCGCCGTGCTCGACAAGAACAATGACGGCAAGATCGAGAAGGGCGAACTGCCGAAGCGCGGCCGCTTTGGCCATGACCGCCAATGGGATCACGAAGGCAACGACGGCGGCCTGCAGTAGGATTGGTTGATGCGGGCTCCGACATCGTCGGCCGCAGCCTGTCGCTCAGGCCGCGGCCTTGACCGCCGTTGGCGCCTTCTTCACGGGAATGCGCACCGACACGATCGTGCCGACACTCTCGGTGGAACGGATCTTCAGTGCACCGCCCTGCAACTCGGCCAGTGAGCGTGAAATCGCGAGGCCAAGACCGGAGCCGGCATGGTTCTTGGAAAACTGGTTCTGGACCTGCTCGAACGGGCGCCCGAGCTTGCCGAGCGCTTCCTTCGGGATACCGCAGCCATTGTCCTCGATCGTCAGCACCAGCGCGCCTGACGTGTTGCGGGCCCTGACCGATATGTGGCCGCCCTGGCCGGTGAACTTCACCGCATTGGACAGGAGGTTGATGACGATCTGCTTGATCGCCCGGCGATCGGCGAACAACGTCAGCGCGTCGGCGATACGCGTTTCCACGGTGATCGCCTTCTGCGCCGCCTGTAGCGACACGACACGCACCGTCTCGCTGATCAGCGGACCGAGATCGATCTGCTCCTGGTCCAGCGAGAACTGGCCCGCCTCGATCTTGGACATGTCGAGAATGTCGTTGATGACGCCAAGCAGGTATTTGCCGCTGCTGTTGATATCGGTGGCGTACTCTTCGTAACGCTCCGAGCCCAGCGGGCCGAACAGCCCCTGTTCCATCAGTTCGGAGAAGCCGATGATGGCATTGAGCGGTGTGCGCAGTTCATGCGACATGTTGGCCAGGAATTCGGATTTGGCCCGGTTCGCCGCTTCGGCGCGCTCGGTTTCCTTCATGTATTTGCGGTTGAGGTCGACCAACTCGCGCGCCCGTTCCTCTTCTGCCCGGCGGGCGAGGCTGAGATCATGGATGGTCGCCATCAGCCGGCGCTCGCTGTCGACCAGCTTTTCCTGGTGCAGCTTGATCTGGGTGATGTCGGACCCGACCGAGACGATGCCGCCGTCCCTGGTCCGGAGTTCGTTGACCTGAAGCCAGCGGCCGTCGGACAGCTGCCGCTCGAACGTGGCGCCGCCCTGCGGACCATTGGTATTGGCAAGCCGGCGTTCCGAAGCAAAGGCCAGCATCCGCTCTTCCAGGGACGCGCGCGTCACACCTGGCATTACGTCGCGATCCGAGAGCCCGTTGTCCTGCTGGTATTTGGAATTGCACATGATCAGGTGCTGAGCCGAATCCCAAAGCACGAAGGATTCATTGATGTTCTCGATCGCGGTCCTGAGGCGAAGATCGGCCGCTTCGGAGCGCAGCGCCAGATGCCGTTGCTCGGTGACGTCGACCGCGATGCCGATCAGTTGGATCTCCGGCGCTTCCGGATCCATGACCTGTGCCCGGGCGCGCATCCACACCCATTGGCCATCGGCATGCCGCATCCGGAACACCTGGTCGATGTGATCGATCTCGCGCGCGACGATCTTGTTGGCGAGTTCGAACAGGTCGCCGTCCTCGGGATGGATGATCTCGTCGACCTCGCCGAAGGACAGCATCGTCTCGCAGGGCTCGTAGCCGAGCATGTCGTACATCGAGCGTGACCAGTACATCTTGCCACGCACCATGTCCCAGTCCCAAAGGCCGCAGCGGCCGCGCACCAGCGCCATGTCGATACGCTGATGTGCCTCGAGATAGATGCGGTCGGCTGCCTGCGCGCGCGCCGCCTGTCCGAAATAGGCATAGAGGATGATGATCAGCACGCCGGCCGTCAGCACGAACAGGGTGACGTTGAGCGAGACTGTCTTGCGCCAAGTGTCGAAGACCGCCTCTTGCGGCACAAGCGCCGCGGCGGCTCCCTTCCTGTCCTTGGACAGGCTGACCGCCGCGTACCAGTCCTGACCGCCGATGTTGACCTCCATGACACCGGCGCGATCGCCGAACATGAACAAAGGCTGGCCGCCCTGGACGAGGCCGTCGAGCGAATGGCCTTGCCAGGGCACCGAACGCGGCGTCACCGCGGTGATCCTGAAGGCACTGTCGGTGACGACCAACACGTGGCTGCGGCCCATCGCGCCCTGGCGGCTGGTGGTCTCCAGCAGGTCCTGGGTGGCGCCCGGCAGCGTGTCCGACGTGGTGGCGAGCGAACTGGCGAGCTGCGCGGCGGCCAGCGTCAGGATCGCCTTGGCATCGCGCTCGACATCGTCGCGCTCGTTCATCAGCGAGAGCACACGCAGCGCCGCGATGACGAGCAGGAAGATGACGATGAGGGCCGGTATCGACCGGCGCAGCAGCGGTTCAGCCGCAAGAAGCCGCTTGTAGGCCGGTTCGGCGATGAGCCGCGTATTCCCGGCAAGGCCGTCGCTGCGCGTCTCGCGACGCGCAAAAGCCATCCCACCGGGCGCGCCCCACGCGTCCGCCTTCGCCATAAATGGCACTCCCCGATTTCCAGTATGCCGCATTTCTATGTGCTGGTGACCCGGCAACACCGCACTTCCGAATCGCCATTAAAGAATCAAAGGTGATTCGCCTTGTCCAGTGGTCCGGCGAAAAAAGATTAAAAATCGACTTAAATAATGCTGAATCGACCCAATGCCCTTTTTGAGCGCGACCCTATGGCGAGGGCTATGTGACAGAAGGCGAGTCGGATAAGAGCGGACCGATCCTTGAGCTTTCCTTGACGGGATGTAGTTTATAAACTACAAATCCCTATGATCGATCTAAAGCAGACCGAAACGTTCCGAAAATGGTGGATGCGGCTAAAGGATGAGCGCGCTCGTGGCGCGATCTTTGCCCGGCTTGACCGTCTTGCTTATGGGCATCCGGGAGACGTTGAGCCTGTGGGAGAGGGGATAAGCGAGTTGCGTATCCACCATGGCCCCGGCTTACCGCGTCTATTTTCAGAAGCGGGGCAACACGATCATCGTCCTCCTGTGCGGCGGTGACAAAGGCACCCAGAAGAAGGACATCAAGACGGCGAAACGTCTGGCACAAGAATGGAGCGAATGAGATGGCTGAGAAACTGACGACCTTTGATCCGGCTGAAGGCCTGACCTCCGATGAGGTGATTGCGGCATTCATGGCGGAAGCGTTTGCTTCCGAAGATCCTGGCTATATCGCGCATGCGCTGGGTGTCGTTGCGCGCGCTAAGGGCATGGCCCAAATAGCGAGCCAGACGGGACTTTCGCGTGAACAGCTTTATCGCTCGTTCAGTGAGAACGGCAATCCGACACTAAAAACCACGATTGCAGTGATGAAGGCCCTTGGAATCGAGTTGACCGCAAAGGCACAGCCCCATCAGTCGGTTTGATAGGCGCCGGGCACAGGAGAACTCTCCCATAGGCAGCGGAGTCTGCATTCACGCCAACGTGCGCTCGACGATATCGCGCAGATCCGCCGAGAGGTTTTCGGCATTGGCGATCGAAACCAGCGCTTCCCTGGCCTTGGCCTGCCGGCCCGGTTCGAGCGAACGCCAGGACCTGAGCGCCGTCGCCAGCCTTGCCGCCACTTGCGGGTTGCGTTTTTCGACCTCGAGCACCGTCTGCGTGAAGAAACGGTAGCCTTCCCCGTCGGCGCGGTGAAAGCCGGTCTGGTTGGCGCTGGAGAATGTGCCGATCAGCGAGCGCACCCGGTTCGGATTGCCCATCGAGAAGCCCGGATGAGCGGTCAGGGAGCGGACCGTGTCGACAGCCTGCGGCCCCGGCACGCCGGCCTGGATCTGGAACCATTTGTCCATGACCAGCGGGTCGGACGCATATGTCTTTTCGAAAGCCGCCAGCGCTATTTTCGCCTCCGGCGATCCGTGGTGACGATGCGCGAGCACTGCCAATCCGGCCGCGCGGTCGGTCATGTTGGTCGCGGACTGGAAATGCCCGGCCGCCAATGCCGATCCACCGGGCAGCAGCGAGAGATAATCCAGCAGAATGTTGCGCAAGGCGCGTCGTCCCGCGCTCGCCGCGTCGGGGCTGAAAGCGGTCTTGTCGGCAAGGCTGTCATAGAGGCCGGAAAATATCTCGCCGTTAGCCGTGGCGATCGCCAGCGCTAGCGCCTGGCGAGCTGAATGGATGGCGTCCGGATCGATGTTCTTGCCGATGTCACGCGCGATGTCGGCGTCGCCGGGCAGCGCCAGGGCAAGGGCCCGATAGGCTGGCTCCAGCGTCTCGTCGCTGGCGATGTTGCCGGCAAGCTCGGTCAGCTGTGAGGCGAAGTCCGGCTGTTTGCCGCCGAGGGTCTGGCGGAAGGCCGCGATCAGTGCATCGGTGAGCAGGGTGTTGAAGGCCTGCCAGCGCGAGAAGGCGTCGTTGTCATGGCGAGCGAGGAAGAACTGGTCAGCCGCCTTCTGCTCGACCGACAGCGTCACTGGTGCCGAAAAGCCGCGGTTGAGTGACACCGCCGGTCGTTCGGCAACGCCGGAAAAGCGCACCATGTGACGGCGCTTGCGGACATGGATGACACCGTCCTCGACGCTCGCGCCCTCGACGCCGCTATAACAGACAGGTTTGCCGCCGGCGCCGATCAGCCCAAAGGCGAGTGGTATATGCATCAGCCGCTTGCGGCTTTCCGACGGTGTCGGCGGCACCGACTGCTCGATCTCGAGCGTGAATTCCCGCGCGGCAGGATTGTGCGTCGAACTCACGGTCAGGTTGGGCGTGCCCGCCTGGTGATACCAGAGCGCAAATTGTGAAAGATCGCGGCCGGACGCCTCCTCGAACACCTTGATGAAGTCCTCGATGGTCGCGGCTTCACCGTCGTGGCGTTCGAAATAGAGGTCCATTCCCGCGCGAAAGGCCTCGGCCCCGAGAATGGTGCGGATCATGCGCACCACTTCGGACCCCTTTTCGTAGACCGTCGCCGTATAGAAATTGTTGATCTCGCGGTAGCGGCGCGGCCGCACCGGATGCGCCAGCGGTCCCTGGTCCTCGGGAAACTGGTGGGCGCGCAGCGTGCGCACTTCGGCGATGCGCTTGACCGCGCGCGAGCGCTGGTCGGCGGAGAACTCATGATCGCGGAAGACCGTCAGCCCTTCCTTCAGGCAAAGCTGGAACCAGTCGCGGCAAGTGATTCTGTTGCCTGTCCAATTGTGGAAGTACTCATGCGCGATGATCGCCTCGATATTGGCGAAATCGGCGTCCGTCGCCGTCTCCTGGTCGGCCAGGACGTATTTGTCGTTGAAGATGTTGAGGCCCTTGTTCTCCATCGCGCCCATGTTGAAGTCCGACACGGCGACGATGTTGAAGACGTCGAGGTCGTACTCGCGGCCAAACGCCTCCTCGTCCCATTGCATCGACCGCTTCAGCGCGTCCATCGCATAGCCGGCGAGCGCCTCCTTGCCGGGCTCGACATAGATGCCGAGCTCGACCTTGCGGCCGGACAAGGTCACGAAACTGTCGGCGACCTGGCCGAGATTGCCGGCCACCAGCGCGAACAGGTAGGACGGCTTGGGGAAGGGGTCGTGCCAGCTGGCATAGTGCCGGCCATCGGCGAGATCGCCGCTCTCGACCGGATTGCCGTTGGACAGGAGCAGCGGCGCCTCGTCGCGCCGCGCCTCGATCCGCACCGTGTAGACGGACAGGATATCGGGGCGGTCGAGGAAGTAGGTGATGCGGCGAAAACCCTCCGCCTCGCACTGCGTGCAGTAAACGTTGTTCGAACGGTAAAGGCCCATAAGAGCTTCATTGCCGGCAGGCGCCAGTTCGGTTTCGATCAGCAGCTGGAAACGACGTGCGGCCGGCGGCTTGAGCAGCGTCAGCTGGTCGGGGCTCGCCAGCAGATCCGCCGCTTTCACCGTCTTGCCGTCGATCTCGACGCGCTTCAGCGTCAATCCATCGCCGTCGAGCACCAGCGGAGCCGATTCCGATATGCCCTCGCGGCGCTCGACGGTCAGTATCGCGGTGACGACCGTGGCCTGCGGCGAAAGACGGAAGTCAAGGTTGGTTTCCGGAATGAGGTAGTCGCTGGGGCGATAGTCCTCGAGTTTGAAGACCTGGCCTGTGTCAGTGCGCATTCCCTGGCTTTTCCTGTCTTTTCCGGGGACCGGACATGGTTTGACTGGTCCAAAAAATTCAAAGTCCGCGCTCTTTACACGAAACACACCCTCGACAAAACTGCGGCAGAGCCTAATTCAGGCCTTCCTTTCGTCGTCGCGAGGCAGTCATGACCGCCGTCACACCGAAATTCGGGATGGGCGCTTCCGTTCGGCGCGCCGACGATCTCCCGTTCTGCCATTTCGAGACCCGCAACGTGCCCTCGACGGCGGGCAGAGATGCATTGCCGAAGTGACATCAGGGGCCGGGGCGCAACCAGAGACGACGGGCGGCCACGGCACGCTGAGAGGCATCGTGCTGAAGATCGTCTCCGTGACGGTCTTTGTCGGCATGCAAACCTGCATCAAGGCGGCAGGCGACGTGCCAGCCGGCCAGATCGTCTTCTTCCGTTCCTTCTTCGCCATCTTCCCGATCATCGCCTTCCTGGCATTGAAAGGGCATCTGGCCACCGCTTTCGCCACGAAGCGTCCCTTCAACCACATCGCGCGTGGCGTCGTCGGCGTCGGTGCCATGGGGCTCGGCTTTTTCGCGCTTACCAGGCTGCCGTTGCCTGAGGCGATCACCCTGAACTATGCACAACCGCTGCTGGTCGTGGTGTTCTCCTCGGTCTTCCTTGGCGAGACGATCCGCGTCTATCGCTGGAGCGCCGTCGCGATCGGCCTCATTGGCGTGCTCATCATTTCCTGGCCGGAGCTGACGCTGCTCAATTCGGATGAAGGGCTCGACGACCAGGAGGTGCTGGGCGTCATGGCCGCGCTGATGGCCGCGGCAATCTCGGCTGTCGCCATGCTGCTCGTGCGCAATCTCGTGCAGACGGAGAAGACCGCCACCATCGTGCTGTGGTTCTCGTCGACGGCAAGTGTGCTCTCGCTGCTGACGCTGCCCTTCGGCTGGCAATCGCTGACGCCAACGCAAGCCGCGCTGCTCATCATGGCAGGCTGTTGTGGCGGCCTCGGCCAGATCTTGATGACCGCGGCCTATCGCCATGCCGAAGCCTCGGTCGTGGCGCCTTTCGAATACACCTCCATGATCCTTGGGATCGTGGTTGGCTATCTCGTTTTCGGTGACGTGACCTCGTCCGGCACGCTGGTCGGTGGTGCGATCGTGGTGGCCGCCGGCATCTTCATCATCTGGCGCGAACGGCAACTGGGTCTGGAACGCACCCGCACCCGCAAGGCGGCCCTGCCGCAGGGGTGATCAGGACCGTTCCGACCGCTCCTTTGCCAGGCGTACCAGCGCCGCCCGTGTCTGCTCATCGGCCGGGAAAAAGGATTCGATCGCCAGTTCCGACAAGGTCACATCCAGCGGTGTGCCGAAGACCGTGATGGTGCTGATGAACGACAGCACCTGATCGCCATGGGCAAGCCTCAGCGGATGGACGATCGCATTCGGCTCGACCGGCGCCGGCCGACTGCCCTTGAGGCCTGAAGGATAGCCGCGCAGTTCGCGCTCCAGTTCGACCAGCACCGGATCGCCGGTGGCATCGTTCTGGTGCTTGAGACGCTCGATCAGGTGCGTGCGCCATTCCTGCAGGTTGACGATGCGTGGCGCGATGCCGCCGGGGTGCAGGCTGAGGCGAAGCACGTTGACCGGTGGTGTCAGCAGCGAAGCCTCGCCGACATCGGCAAGGAAAGGGGCGATCGCGGCATTCGCCAAAACCAGGTTCCAGTGCCGGTCCACCGCCAGCGCCGGAAATGGCTCATGCCCCTTGAGTACGGTCTCGACCGCCGCCATCGCCGGCGCCAGCGTCGTATCGGTGAGCGGCCGTTCGCCGAAGCTGGGCGCAAAGCCCGCGGCCAGCAGCAACTGGTTGCGTTGCCGCAGCGGGATCGCCAGTTGCTCGGCCAGATGCAGCACCATGTCGCGCGAGGGTGCGGCGCGTCCGCTTTCGACGAAGGAGAGATGCCGCTGCGAAATTTCGGCCTCCACGGCGAGGTCGAGCTGGCTCATGCGGCGGCGCGTGCGCCATTCGCGGATGAGACTGCCGGCGGAGGTCTGCGAGCTTGTCATGGCCGCATGACTAGGCCGACGCTGAAGGCATTTCAATTACCTGCGAGGTCATCGCTAGCCGAGCGCCCGCAGCTTCGCCTTCACCTCGAGAAAGTCCCGCCATGCCAGCTTCTTGTGCGCGGGCGTCCGCAAGAGATAGGCCGGATGCAATGTCGGCATGGCCGGAATGGCAATGCCGGACGCCGTGGTGTGGACGCGCCAGTTGCCGCGCAGCCGCAGGATACCTTCCGAGGTGTTGAGCAAGGTCTTGGCCGATGGACCGCCGAGATTGATCAGCACCTTGGGATTGACCAGTTCGATCTGACGCTCGATGAACGGCCGGCAGATTTCCGTCTCGTGCGGCGTCGGCGTGCGGTTGCCGGGTGGCCGCCAGGGAATGACATTGGCGATGTAGGCTGAGTTGCGGTCAAGGCCGATCGCGGCCAGCATGCGGTCGAGCAGGCGGCCCGAGCGGCCGACGAAGGGCAGGCCTTCAATGTCCTCGTCACGGCCGGGGGCTTCACCGACCAGCATGACAGCGGCTTGCGGGTTGCCGTCGGCGAATACGAGGTTCTTGGCGGTCGCCTTGAGATTGCAGCCCTCGAAAGCGGCCATGTGCTGGCGCAGTTCGTCCAGGGACACTGCCGCGGTCGCCAGTTGGCGCGCCAGCGCCGCCTGCGCCTCGTCTGGCACGGCCGAGGTCGGCGGGCGCGGGGCCGGAGCATCCGGCACGGCGCGCCCATCGAGGCGCGGCGGAGCCACGGGCGGCTCCGGTGCGCTGCTTTCGCGTGGCGTCGTGGTCGGCATGCGCTCCGCCGGCTTCGGCGCGGCCTCCGAGAACCGGTTTACCGGCGCATCCTCCAGAGCCTCGTCCACACCCACGCTGGCATAGAAGGCGAGCAGATCGGCGAAATCGACCGGATTGTTGGGAGAGGCGGCAGTCATGGCCGCACCATCGTCCGGGCGGCGTCAATTTGCAACCTCGGCGAAGGCGGTTCGCGACGGTCTAGCCTGTGGGTATGCGTGGATCCTGCACGAGATAGAAGGTCCATCGCGGCGTGTAGTCGGTCATCAGGAACTCGAAGCTGGCGGTCTTCAACGGGTCCACCTTGCCGTTTTTGAACAGCAGCCGGTCATAGGGTTCGAAGTCGCGGTCGAAATCGGCGAAATTGCTCGACCAGATATTGTCCGGCGTCTTGTTGCGCTGGTCGAACGAAAGCCCGTCCCCGAACACGCTTGGCTGATCCAGTATTTCCTGCAGCTCGAACTGGAACTCGATCCAGGCCTGGCCGCTGTTGTTGAGCACCTCAAGGCGCATATACATGATGCCGTTGGCAAACTCTCCAGCCTTGCCGAATGTCTGGATCGGCTTTGTAGTGCGGATGGTCAGCGTCACGGGTGTCGCCGAATTCAGCTCTTCGGTGATGACAAGCGGATCGTCCTTGGTTCCGATGCCGGAGGCTCCGGTGATGCGGAAACCGCCAAGCTCGTCGGAGAATGAGTACGCGCCTGTAGCCCAGACCTTCACTTCATCTGCGACGGCATGGCCCGGCGCCAACGCCAGAAGGACCAAAATAACCGCCCGGCAGGCCCGGCCGGGCGTTGATGGAAAGCGCGTCGAAGAGAAGCCGCCTGGCCCGGGAATGCGCATGGCGGGAAGTATGGCCGATAAGCAAGCCGTCGAACAATAGAAAACGCAAGCTTGAGGGGCCGTGCCGCGCCGAAACGGCTTGGCTGCCGCGGAATGCGCGACTTTTTGGCCAAATCCGCATTGTCACGTATGCGCCGGTTTCCTGTCGCCAATTGATGCGCTATGCAGCGCAGGAGCCAGCAAGATACGCCAACGGCGGCAAGCCAGTGCGGAGGGGTTGATGAGCGATATCGAACGCGAAAGCATGGAATTCGACGTGGTCATCGTCGGTGCCGGACCGGCCGGCCTTGCCGCGGCCATCCGCCTCAAGCAGGTCAATCCCGAGCTTTCCGTCGTCGTGCTGGAAAAAGGCGGCGAGGTCGGCGCCCATATCCTGTCGGGCGCCGTGGTCGATCCGATCGGCATCGACCGGCTTCTGCCCGGCTGGCGCGAGGAGGATGGTCATCCCTTCAAGACGCCGGTCACGGCGGACCATTTCCTGGTGCTCGGCCCCGCCGGTTCGTTCCGCCTGCCCAACATCCTGATGCCGCCGCTGATGAACAACCACGGCAACTACATCGTCTCGCTGGGTAACGTCTGCCGCTGGCTGGCTGGCAAGGCCGAGGCGCTTGGCGTCGAAATCTATCCAGGCTTTGCCGCCGCCGGCCTGCTCTACAATGAAGAAGGCGCCGTCACTGGCGTCGTTACCGGCGACATGGGCGTCGAGAAGGACGGCACGCACGGTCCGGGCTTCGCGCCGGGCATGGCGCTGATGGGCAAATATGTGCTGATCGGCGAGGGCGCGCGCGGTTCGCTCTCCAAGCAGCTGATCGCTAAATATAACCTCTCCGATGGCCGCGAACCGGGCAAATACGGCATCGGCCTCAAGGAACTCTGGCAGGTCAAGCCGGAGAACCATCGGCCGGGTCTGGTTCAGCATTCCTTCGGCTGGCCGCTCGACATGAAGACCGGCGGCGGTTCGTTCCTGTATCATCTGGAGGACAACCAGGTGGCCGTCGGCTTCGTCCTCCACCTCAATTACAAGAACCCCTATCTGTCGCCCTTCGAGGAATTCCAGCGCTTCAAGACCCATCCGGCGATCGCAGGCACGTTTGAGGGCGCCAAGCGCCTGGGCTACGGCGCGCGCGCCATAACAGAGGGCGGCTGGCAGTCGGTGCCGAAATTGTCTTTCCCGGGCGGTGCGCTGATGGGATGTGCGGCCGGCTTCGTCAACGTGCCGCGCATCAAGGGCTCCCACAATGCGGTGCTGTCTGGGATGCTGGCGGCCGATCATGTCGCCGAGGCGATCGGCGCCGGCCGTGCCAATGACGAGCTTTCCGCCTACGAGGAAGCCTGGCGGGCGACCGACATCGGCAAGGACCTGAAGAAGGTGCGCAACGTCAAGCCGCTCTGGTCGCGTTTCGGCACCATCATCGGCGTCGGCCTCGGCGGCCTCGACATGTGGCTGAACACGCTGTTCGGCGTCTCGCCCTTCGGCACGCTAAAGCATGGCAAGGCCGACTATGCGACGCTCGAGCCTGCCGCCCAGCACAAGAAGATCGCCTATCCGAAGCCGGATGGCGTACTCACCTTCGATCGCCTGTCCTCGGTGTTTCTATCCAACACCAATCACGAGGAAAACGAGCCGGTGCACCTCATCGTCGGCGACATGGCGCTGCAGCAGCGGTCGGAGCACGATGTCTTCGCCGGGCCTTCCACGCGTTATTGCCCAGCGGGCGTCTATGAGTGGGTGGACAAGGATGGCAATGCCGCCGCCGATCCGCAGGCCAAGGACGTGCGCTTCGTCATCAACGCGCAGAACTGCGTCCACTGCAAGACCTGCGACATCAAGGACCCGAACCAGAACATCAACTGGGTGCCGCCGCAAGGCGGTGAAGGACCGGTCTACCAGGGCATGTGACCCCTGAGCCGCCGGGCTGTCCAGGGCGCGGCGGCAGAAAAAACGCCGCGGAGTGCTGGCTGCGCGGGCATGCAGCACAGCAGAACCGTTGAAACGATCACCGGCTTGTGGTTCCCTTCTCCAGGGACAAGGAGAAGGCCGATGCGCCGGACAGTTCTGACATGCCTCATCGTCATCGGAACACTGTGTGCGCCGGAGGCCTGGGCTGGCACCAGGGCAATCGTCCAGACTCGGACCTACGACATCAAGGGAAGCTCGGGTACGGCCTTCATCGAGGCGATGGACAGCAAGGGTCCCAAGCATGGCTTCATGACGCATGCCATCGCCACAACTGCCTATACCGTCGACTGGGATCTCGGCGGGGGGCAGGACAACGGCTTCTGCCGGCTGCGGCGGGTCAACGGCACGCTCAATCTGTTCTACACCTTCCCTCGCGTTGGTTCGCCCATGACGCCGGCGCTGAAAAGGCGGTGGAACAGATTTTTCGCCGGTGTTCGCGCCCATGAGGAAACGCATGGGCGCATCGCCAGGAAGATGATGCGCGCTACGGAACGGTCGATAGCCGGCCTGCGGGTTGCCAACGACCCATCATGCGACAAGATGCGCCGCGAGGCTCGGCTTCGCATCAAGACCGTCTATGCGGAATATGAGGCCAGGCAAAACGCTTTCGACCGGCGCGAGCATAGCGATGGCGGCCATGTCGAACATCTGATCGCTGCCTTGATCGGGAAACCTTGAACGCGCAATCCATTCGCCATCTCGACGCTTCTGCGCTGCGCGGCGCGTGTAAGTCAGCCCTGCGGCTTGGCTGACAAGCCGCTCGCCGCGAGCGCCGTGGCGTGCCCATCCTCGGGCTGCTTCTGATCCGATCGAACCGTAAATTCGACCAGCACCGGCAGATGGTCGGAGCCGGTATCCTCCAGCCGCGTCGATGACAGGATCTTCAGCCCGCCCTTGCTGAACACCTGGTCGATCGGCAGGCCCGCATAGCGGCGCAGGAAGTCGGGCAGTGTGCGGTGGATCCAGGTCGGGCCGGCTGAAGGCATCAGTGTCAGCCCGCCGAGCGCCGCGACCCGCCGCACCGCCGCACTCCAGGGCACGGCGTTGCAGTCGCCGGCCAGGATCGCGGTCTCGCCGAGCGCGGCCAGTGGCTGCGCCAGTTCACCGATCTGCCAGTATTGCTCCTTCGGCCAGGGCCAGCTCAAATGGATCGCGGCGACATCGACATCGCTCCCGCCAAAGTCGATGGTGGCGGTCGCCATCGCGCCGCGCGGCTCGCAACGCGGCGCGGTGTCGGCGGCAAACGGCCGGCGCGACAGCAGCGCCACGCCGAACATGCCGTTCGGGTAGGGGCAGAGGATACGGTACGGGTAGGCGCTGGCGATGTAGCCAAGCTCGGTCGTCCACATCGCCGACACTTCGTCGAGGGTGATCACATCAGGATTGGTGCGGCCGATCAGTGAGAGCACTTTCTTCGGCGTCGGGTTGTTGAAGCGCAGGTTCATCTGCAGCAGGCTGTAGACGATCTGGTCGGCGGGCTTGGCAACTGCTGGCTGCGGCCACAACCTGGGCAGTGCGTTTGCCGTCGTGGCCAGGCAGGCGATGGCGAAGAGCAGTGCCGCGGCCGCCTGCAGCCGGTAGGAACTCGCAAGCAGCGGCAGCGCCAGAAGCGCCATCAGCACACTGAAGTGAATGCGGAAATGCGAGAAGGAATCGAAAGCGGGGTGCAGCGCGCCGAAAAACCCGGCCAACAAAGCGGCCGACAATACCGTTATCGCCAGGAATACCAGCCCAGCCGTCATGTTCAAGCGCGCGCCTGTTGTCATTGAGGTCGTGTCTGCCGAATGCCGCCTGCCGATCCGTTCGATTTTGCTTGTCCGCCAAATTACGGCCTGAGCAAGACGACCAATTGCCTCGCCGAGGCTTCGCACGACCGCCTACTGGAACGCTGTCTCCGAAAAGCTCCTGAGCTTGCGCGAATGCAGCCGCTCCATCGGCATCTCGGCCAGCTTCTCCATCGCCCTGATGCCGATGGTCAGGTGCTGCGCCACCTGGCGTTTGTAGAACTCGGTCGCCATCCCAGGCAATTTCAACTCGCCATGCAGCGGCTTGTCGGAAACGCACAGCAGCGTGCCATAGGGCACCCGGAAGCGGAAACCATTGGCGGCGATCGTGGCCGATTCCATATCGAGCGCGATCGCGCGCGACTGTGACAGGCGCTGCACCGGTCCGCGCTGGTCGCGCAGTTCCCAGTTGCGGTTGTCGATGGTGGCCACGGTGCCGGTGCGCATGATGCGCTTCAGATCATAGCCCGACAGGCCGGTGACCTCGGCGACTGCCTCCTGCAGCGCAACCTGGATCTCTGCCAATGGCGGGATCGGCACCCAGACCGGCAGATCGTCGTCCAGCACGTGATCCTCGCGCACATAGGCATGCGCCAGCACATAATCACCCAGCGCCTGAGTGTTGCGCAGCCCGGCGCAGTGACCAAGCATCACCCAGGCATGTGGCCGAAGCACCGCGATATGGTCGGTGATGGTCTTGGCGTTGGAAGGACCCACGCCGATATTGACCATGGTGATGCCGCCATGGTTGGGCTTCTTCAGATGGTAGGCCGGCATCTGCGGCAGGCGCTGTGGTGCTACGCCTTCGCTGGGCGCACTCTGCCCGGCCCGGGTGATGACGTTGCCGGGTTCGACAAATTCTGTGTAGCCGTCGCCCCCCTTTTCCATCAGGTCGCGGGCGCGGGCGACGAACTCGTCGATGTAGAACTGATAGTTGGTGAACAGCACGAAGTTCTGGAAATGCTGCGGGCTGGTTGCGGTGTAGTGCGTCATGCGGTGCAGTGAATAGTCGATGCGCTGCGCCGTGAACGGCGCCAGCGGCCGGGGCTCGCCGAAGGCGACCTCGAACGTGCCGTTGGCGATCTGATCGTCGGTACCGTCGAGATCCGGCACGTCGAACAGGTCGCGGATCGGCCGCTTGATGCGCTCGGCAGCGGCGCCGTCCACATAGGTGCCTTCCAGGAAAGCGAAATGCAGGGGAATCGGCGTGGTCGATTCCGAGACGGTCACCGACACGCCGTGATTGCGCATGATCAGCCGAAGCTGCTCGATGAGGTAGGTCTCGAACAGGTCCGGCTGGGTCACCGTGGTGGCGAAATGGCCGGGCGTCGGCATGTGGCCATAGGCCTGGCGCGAGTCGACCTGGGTGAACGAACTCGTGGTGACGCCGATCTCGGGGTAGAAGGCCCGGCAGCGCTTGCTGCTGTCGCCGCCGGCGGCAAGGGCTGCGAAGGAATCGCGAAGGAACTTGGTGTTGCGGTTGTAAAGCACCTTCAGCGCGGTAACGGCCTTTTCGGCATTGTCGAAGCTTTGCCGGCCAAAAGGCTCGGGCATGACGACTGATTCGATGGCTTGGGGGTAGATTCGCTTTTCCATGACTCAATATAGAGACTTGGGGAGGCGGTTGGGAGGGGGCTCGCCGCCGAAGGCGCTCAAAGCGCCATTTTTCTTCAACCCCGCTGCAGGCTGACCAGCAGCACGAACCCGACGCCGGACTTTCTGAGCGCCGGCGCCTCGATCGTCGAGCCGGCATCGGCGCGCATCATCGGCACCGCCAGGACCGGAGCGGCCAGGAGCACCAGGATAAGCGCCGCCCTCGGCAGGAGCCGGAGGGTCTTGGCGAGGTTGGCGGCGATGCGGTTCATGATGTCTGTGCTTTTCTTTTCGAGGTCTGGTTCTCTGTTTCAGTGGCGAAGGTTGGTCGGGCACCCGAGGTGGCACATTCTGGCGGCTTCGTCCCAGGAGCGGGGGGACCGGGCCGCTTCGGCGACGAGGATGGCGAAGAACATCCCAAACAGGCTCATCAGCAGGCAGACGATGGTGAAGCGGCGAGCAAGCATTGGGTCCGTGTCTCCTTCAACAAGCAGGAGAATGCCCTGACGCCTCTGAACCGGCTCTGATGCCGGCGTTCATCTGCGGTTCAAATTGATTGACGGGACATTGGCTGGGTTGCCGTCGGCCCGAACGGACATCGAGGGTCACGGTCAGCGCGTCGATAAAACGAAAACGAGGCCCGCCGGGCCCCGTTTTGAGATCGCAAGGAGATGGACGATCAGAGCTTGTGCCAGGTCTGGCTCTTGCAGATCAGCCCGCCTAGCACGCAACCGCTCATCTTGAGCGAGGTGCCAGCCAATGTCGCCTTGCCGGAATAGGTCTTGTCGTTTGCCGGATCGGTGATGTTGCCGGTATATTTGTTGTCGCCGGCCGCCTTGAGCGATCCGATGGTCTTGCCGGCATATTTACCGGACTTGAGCGTAATGGAAAATGAATCGCCGCCTGAAATGGCCGCGGTGTCGCCTGCCTGCGTTTTCCAGTTGCCCTCGATCGGATCGGCCCATGCCGCGCCGCTCAGCATCAAAGTGGCCGCCAGGGCCAGGCTCACTTTTCGAAACATGTCTTCCTCCGTTTGGATAGCCGGCCGGATGCCCCGCCTCGCCGGTCTGCCGCTTACGCAAACGTAAGCTAGTCCAGCTTCCGTCAAAACAAAAGCGGTGCCGCAACGGAAGACTTTGGCGTTTTGAAAGCGGCTGAATTCGCTCTGTCGGGACGGAAACGGAAACGATCGCCGCGTCGTGTTTGTTTCCCGTGGTTAGCGGAGTGTTGATCGGGGTCCCGAAAATTTTCGTCAAATTTGGCGAAAACCAGCCGAATTGCTGGTTTCGTATCCTTAACGAATTTCCGTGTTTACCTCTTGTTTTAGCTTTGTTTTCCTCAAATTAAGCACGCCATTTAACGACGGATTCAAGCCTGCGCGGCATTCTCGAAAGCATCGAAAGAGCGCCCCGGACAAGACAAACGGAGGCAGCTCTCGGGAGCCAGACAGGGGACTAAAATGGCACGTTTTGAAATGCTTGAAGCAGGCTTCGGCGCCATGGGGGCAACTGCCCAGGCCGACATTCTTTTCGAACTGGGCATGATGTATGCGACCGGTCGCGATTGCGAGACCGATGTCGTTGCCGCCCACAAATGGTTCAACATCGCCGCCATCAAGGGTTCGGCCCGCGCCGCGGAACTGCGCTCGGAACTCTCGGCGGCCATGTCGAAGGTCGAGATCGCCAAGGCGCTGCGCGAAGCCCGCGAATGGATGACGATGCACTGAGTCCCGCCAGACGGGGACGCTCCGGCCAAGACCGCTAAAAGACGGTCGGGCCAACAGGGACAAGGCTGCGCAGACAGCCAGGCCACGGGCCAACAACAAAAAGAATGCGGCAGGCCGACAGGTCCAAGCCGCGCGACGGACCATGATCCCGAAAGTGGAATCGGGGCTTCGGCAAGATCATGGCCAACAGGAAGACAGGGAAGGTGGGTTGGGTTCACAGCGCGGGGGGCGCCGGGGAAACAGCCTGACAGGCAAAAAGCCACGACCAGCCGGAACAAGGCTGGCGTGGCTTTTTGCGTGGATGAGACCGCGCAGGCCCAATCGAGCGGCGCCAATGCGCCTAGACAGGCCCGGTGAAGGATGAAATTGTCCCGCCTCTCTGGAAGAAGCGCGGCCGGGGCGGCCGCGCGTTAGTGGAGGAGTTCTATTGTCATGAAAAAAATGAGTATTTTGAGCGCGGCCATTTTCGGCCTGATGATGAGCGCGCCTGTCGCATTCGCCGACGACATCACCGTATCGGTGGTCGGCCCGATGACCGGACAACTCGCGACCATCGGCGATCAGTTCAAGCAGGGCGCACAGGCCGCGGCCGATGCCATCAACGCCGCGGGCGGCGTCAACGGCTCGATGATCAAGCTCGACATCGAGGACGACCAGTGCGACCCCAAGCAGGCCGTTTCGGTCGCCAACCGCATCATCGCCAACGGCGTCAAGTTCATCGACGGTCATGCCTGCTCGGGTTCGAGCATTCCGGCCTCGGCCGTCTATGCCGAAGCCGGTGCGCTGATGATGAGCCCGGCCTCTTCGAACCCGGTGCTGACCGACGCCGCGGCCAAGTCCGGCTGGCCGACGATCATGCGTCTTTATACGCGTGACGACGCACAGGGCGCCTTCATCGGCCCATGGATCGCCAAGAAGTATGCCGGCAAGAATGTGGTCATCCTGCACGACAAGAGCGCCTACGGTCAGGGCGTGGCTGACGCCGTCAGGGCAACCATGAATACCGGTGGCCTCAAGGAAGTCTACTATGACGCCATCAACCCCGGCGAGAAGGACTATTCGGCGCTTGTCACCAAGCTGAAGGATCTCAAGGCCGATGTCGTCTATTTCGGTGGCTACCATCCTGAGGCTGGCCTGATCCTGCGTCAGTCGGCCGAACAGAACCTGAAGTTCCAGCTGATCATGCCGGACTCGATCGCCTCGCCGGAGTTCTGGCAGGTTGCCGGCCCGGCCGGCGAGGGCACCATGTTCGTGTTCCCGTCGGATCCGCAGGCAAAGCCGGAAGCCAAGGCGGCCGTCGAGAAGATCAAGGCCGGCGGCTTCGTGCCGGAAGGCTTCACGCTGTTCTCCTACGCCGTAGTCCAGGCTTTCGCCGAAGGCATCAAGCGTGCCGGCAGCGACGATCCGGCCAAGGTTGCCGAAGCGTTGAAGAACGGCACGCCGATCAGCACCGTTGTCGGCGACGTCACCTTCGACGAGAAGGGCGACCTCAAAAATGCCAGCTATGACATCAACCAGTGGCATGACGGCAAGTACGCGCCGATCGCGCAGTAATCGCTCCGACGATCGGCTAGAGCAATTCTAGGAAAAGTGTGTAGCGGTTTTCCGTCCAGAATTGCGTAAAAACAAGAAGTTAGAGCGGGTCAGAGATTCTATCAAACTCTGAACCGCTCTAGTCCAAGGAAATGGCCGGGTTCTTCCCGGCCATTTCTGTTTGCGGTCCGCGATGCGCTCCGGCTATCGGCCGGTGGCGGCGGTCGACGCGTTCTGGTCCTCGATGAACCCCACCAGCACCGCCCCGTCGGTGACCTGTGACCCTTCCCCGGCGATCTCGGCGATCACCCCGTCATGCGGGGCGGCGATGGTGTGCTCCATCTTCATCGCTTCGAGGATCAGCAGAATTTGTCCCTTGATCACGGCGTCGCCTTTCGCCACGCGCACAAGCTTGACGAGACCCGGCATCGGCGCGCGCAGGCTGCCGGAGGCGGCAGCGGCTTCATCGCTCCTGGCCAGGGGATCCGGCACGGTGAAAGTATAGGCGACAGCGCCTTCGAACACGGTGATGTGGCCAGGCCAGCGGGCGAGGCGGGGAACGGCCCGAAGGTCATGCGAATTGGTGCTGTCATACGGCGCATCGAGCGCCACCTGAAAGCGTCCGTCCGGCCGCATTGAAACCTTGGCCAGGATGGCCTCGTCGCCGAACTTCAGCCGCATGCGCCGCGCAACCCCGTGGAAATGCGCATAGCCGGCAAGCGACGACCAGGGGTCGTCCGACGACGGCAATGCTCCGGCACCCGAGGCGGCCAACGCGGCAGCCGAGATGACTTCGCCGGTCGGCGGCGCGACCGCCGTCAGCATCTCCTGGTGTCTGCCGATCAGGCCGGTATCGACGTCGCCCGCCGCAAAATCCGGATCGGCGGCAAGAGCGGCAAGAAAAGCGGCGTTGACGGTGGAGCCGGCAATCTCGATTTGCGCGAGCGCGGTGCGGAGCGCCTCCAGCGCCGCCTGCCTGTCCCCGGAATGGACGACCAGCTTCGCGATCATGGGGTCGTAATAGGGCGAGATGGCATCGCCAGCCCGCACGCCGGTCTCGATGCGCATCGCGGCACCCTCGGGGGCAACGCCCGGAAATTTCAGGTGGTGCAGCGTGCCCGTCGCCGGCAGAAACCCCTTGGCCGCGTCCTCTGCATAGATGCGCGCCTCGAAGGCATGGCCGCAAAGCGCGATCTCGCTTTGTGTCTTCGGTAGTTTTTCGCCGCTGGCGACGCGCAACTGCCACTCGACGAGATCGGTGCCGGTGACCATCTCGGTGACCGGATGCTCGACCTGCAGGCGGGTGTTCATTTCCATGAACCAGAAGCGGTCGGCCTTGAGGCCTTGCGAGGCGTCGACGATGAGCTCGATGGTGCCGGCGCCGGAATAGTTGATCGCCTTGGCGGCCTTCACCGCCGCCTCCGTCATCGCCTTGCGCAAGGCCGGCGTCATGCCGGGGGCGGGGGTCTCCTCGATCACCTTCTGGTGGCGGCGTTGCGCCGAGCAGTCGCGTTCGTAGAGATGCACGGCATTGCCGAAATTGTCGCCGAACACCTGCACTTCGATATGCCGTGGCTTGTCGACGTATTTTTCGACCAGCACGCGGTCGTCGCCGAAGGCGGCCTTGGCTTCGCGCCGGGCGCTGGACAGCGCCTCGGAAAAATCATCGGGATGCTCGACGCGCCGCATGCCCTTGCCGCCGCCGCCGGCACGCGCCTTGATCAGCACGGGATATCCGATCTCGCGGGCTTTCGAGGCAAGCAGCACGATCTCCTGCGCCTCGCCATGATAGCCCGGCACGACCGGAACGCCGGCTTTCTCCATCAGCCGCTTGGCGGCGTCCTTGAGCCCCATGGCGCGGATCGAAGCGGCCGATGGGCCAATGAAGGTGAGCCCTGCGGCTGTGACCTGATCGACGAAGTCAGGGTTTTCCGAGAGGAAGCCATAGCCCGGATGGATCGCTTCGGCACCCGTCGCAAGTGCTGCCGCGACGATCCTGTCGCCGCGCAGATAGCTCTCGCCGACAGGCGAGGGGCCGATATGGACCGCCTCGTCGGCCATTTCGACATGCAGGGATCTCGCGTCGGCATCCGAATAGACGGCGACGGTGTGCACGCCGAGCTTGCGGGCGGTGCGGATGACGCGGCAAGCGATCTCGCCCCGATTGGCGATCAGGATCTTGCTAAACATGGAGCCTCCAGCGGCGAATTTGCTTCGAGCGACGCAGGCCTTGCTTCGCGCTCGCCTCAGTGGACATATCCCCCACGAGAGGCACGCTGTCCTGCCGACCTATGCTGGCAGACGTTCCCTCGACCTCTCCCTTACCAAGGGAGTGCTCCAGCTGGCGTTCGGCCCTGCCTACTTCGACGCCGAGATGGCGCAGCCGCCGCTCGCGGTCTTGAGCTTCCACCGTGTCAAGCCGGCCTGGCAGTTGCGCAGCGCCATTTCTTCCGCGGCCTTCTGGGACGGCGCGTTGAGCTTCGTCCCGCAGATGATGTAGAGGTCGACAACGCGCGAATAAAAGGTCGTGGCGTAGGCCGAATGACCGCCCGCCGCGATATAGGCTTTGTACGCCACGTTGCATTCGCTCTTCGGATCCGAGCCCATGGTCGGTGGAAAATGCACGTCTCCCTTGCTTCCCGCCAGTGAACCCGCCGTCGCGGCGGCGACTGTCGTTACGACAAGCAGTCCGGTCAGCACCGGGAAACGAACGTGGTCTTTCCTGCCTGCAAGCGATTTGGCCCTGCTCATGCCAGTCGCCGAGAACATTAGTAATCCTGCAAGTATCGACGCTGCCGACTTGCGACAATATTTCCGAACCATTTTCACCCCAGCCCAATTGCCCAACCCAGTGTGAGCAATAGCGAACATTCGGTGCCGCCGCCAGTTCGCCGGTAGAAATTTTCATTTGGCTATGATGATGAATCGATTGGTCCATACAGTTCAACTTTCCCCCAGAGCAGCAATGGCTCTTCGGTATAGTTCTGAAGTCGGCTCATCGAAGCAGCAGAAAGTAACGGTTTCCGGCGATGTGTTCCGTGCAAGGAAGCTGCCGACCGTTCGGACCGCGATCGCAGTCGCTTCAGCCTTCGGATACCGGTAGACACCAGTCGAGATTGCTGGAAAGGCAATTGTCCGGCAGTCATTGGCAAAAGCGATTTCGAGCGAGCGCTGGTAGCAGGAGGCGAGCAGTTCTGCCTCACCCTTGCCGCCACCCTGCCAAACCGGCCCGACCGTATGGATGATATGGCGGGCCGGCAGCCGATAACCCTTGGTCAGCTTTGCATCGCCCGTCTTGCAGCCATTGAGCATGCGACATTCGAATTCGAGTTCCGGCCCGGCGGCGCGGTGAATGGCTCCGTCGACCCCGCCGCCACCGAGCAGCGAGGAGTTGGCGGCGTTGACGATGGCATCGACCGCCAGCTTGGTGATGTCGCCGGTGTGAACGCTGATCCGGTCGCCCGTGGCGCTCATCATCACATCCTGAACACACCGAAGCGTGTCTCCTCGATCTCGGCGTTGAGCGCGGCCGACAGGCTGAGCGCCAGCACCTCGCGTGTCCGGGCCGGATCGATGATACCGTCATCCCAGAGCCTTGCCGAGGAATAGAGCGGGTGGCCTTCATGCTCGTACTTCATCAGGATCGGCTTCTTGAATTTCGCCTCCTCCTCGGCGGTCCATTCCCCGCCCTTGCGCTCGATGCCTTCGCGCTTGACCATGGCTAGCACCGTCGCCGCCTGCTCGCCGCCCATCACCGAGATGCGGGCGTTGGGCCACATCCACAGGAAGCGAGGTGAGTAGGCGCGGCCGCACATGCCGTAATTGCCGGCCCCGAACGAACCGCCGACGATGACGGTCACCTTGGGCACCCTGGCGGTCGCAACCGCCATCACCAGCTTGGCGCCGTCCTTGGCGATGCCGCCCGCCTCGTATTTCCTGCCGACCATGAAGCCGGTGATGTTCTGCAGGAAAACCAGCGGGATCTTGCGCTGGCAGCACAATTCGATGAAGTGCGCGCCCTTCAGCGCGCTCTCGGAAAACAGCACGCCATTGTTGGCGATGATGCCGACCGGCATGCCGTGGAGATGGGCAAAGCCGGTGATCAGCGTCGTGCCGTAGTTCTGCTTGAACTCATCGAATTCGGAGCCGTCGACGACGCGCGCGATCACCTCGCGCACGTCATAGGGCTGGCGCAGATCGGTCGGGACGATGCCGTAAAGCTCATCCGCCGGATGAAGCGGCGGAATCGCTTTCTGTAACTTCAGGCTTACAGCTTTGTTCCGATTCAGGTTCTTGATGATGCGCCGGCAAATGGCGAGCGCGTGTTCGTCGTCCAGTGCATAGTGATCGGCGACACCGGAAAGCCGGGTGTGCACATCAGCGCCGCCCAGATCCTCGGCGCTGACATCCTCGCCGGTGGCCGCCTTCACCAGCGGCGGTCCGCCGAGGAAGATGGTCGCCTGGTTGCGCACCATGATCGTCTCGTCCGACATCGCCGGCACATAGGCGCCGCCAGCCGTGCAGGAACCCATGACGCAGGCGATCTGCGGGATGCCGGCCGCCGACATGTTGGCCTGGTTGTAGAAGATGCGGCCGAAATGCTCGCGGTCGGGAAACACCTCGTCCTGGTTGGGCAGATTGGCGCCGCCGCTGTCGACCAGATAGACGCAAGGCAGGTTGTTTTGCAGTGCGATCTCCTGCGCCCGCAGATGCTTCTTCACCGTCAGCGGATAATAGGTGCCGCCCTTCACGGTGGCGTCGTTGACGACGACCATCACCTCGGTGCCCTCGACACGGCCGATGCCGGCGATCAGGCCGGCCGACGAAATCTCCTCGCCATACATCGACCAGGCCGCGAACTGGCCGATCTCGAGGAAAGGCGAACCGGTGTCCAGCAATTGCGCCAGGCGTTCGCGCGGCAACAGCTTGCCACGGCCGACATGGCGCTCGCGTGCCTCGTCCGAGCCGCCCCGCTCGACGGCCGTGGCCTTTTCGGCGATGTCGGCAACCAGAGCCCTCATGCGCTCGGCATTGGCACGGAAGGTCTCGGAGGAAGGAGAAATCTGGGTTTGCAGCGTGGCCATGCTACGCTCCCTCCGCCATGATTTCGCGGCCGATCAGCCAGCGGCGGATTTCGCTGGTGCCGGCCCCGATCTCGTAGAGCTTGGCGTCGCGCAGCAGCCGGCCGGTCGGATAGTCGTTGATATAGCCGTTGCCGCCAAGCAGCTGGATGGCGTCGAGCGCCATCTGCGTCGCTTTCTCGGCGGCAAACAGCACGCAGCCGGCGGCATCCTTACGGCTGGTCTGGCCGCGGTCGCAGGCGGCGGCGACGGCGTAGACGTAGGCGCGCGCTGCGTTCATCGCCGTATACATGTCGGCAAGCTTGCCTTGCACGAGCTGGAATTCCCCGATCGGCTGGCCGAACTGCTTGCGCTCGTGAACATAGGGGATCGCCACGTCGAGGCACGCCGCCATCAGGCCGATCGGCCCGCCGGCAAGCACGGTGCGCTCATAGTCGAGCCCAGACATCAGCACCTCGACGCCGCGTCCTTCCTCGTGCAGCACATTGTCGAACGGTACCTCGACATCCGAAAAGACCAGTTCGCCGGTGTTGGAGCCTCGCATGCCGAGCTTGTCGAGCTTCTGCGCCACCGAAAACCCCGGCATCGCCTTTTCGACGATGAAGGCAGTGATGCCGCGCGATTGCCGTTCCGGGTCGGTCTTGGCGTAGACGACCAGCGTTTCGGCGTCCGGACCGTTGGTGATCCACATCTTGGTGCCGTTGAGCACATAACGGTCATTGCGCTTATCGGCGCGCAGCTTGAGCGACACCACGTCGGAGCCGGCGCCGGGCTCCGACATGGCGAGCGCACCGACATGCTCGCCCGAACACAGCGGCGGCAGGTATTTTTCCTTCTGTGCCTGTGTTGCCCAACGGTTGATCTGGTTGACGCAGAGATTGGAGTGGGCGCCATAGGAGAGGCCGACCGATGCCGAGGCGCGCGAAATCTCCTCGACCGCGATCACGTGGGCGAGATAGCCCATGCCGCTGCCGCCGAAATCGGGATCGGCGGTTATGCCGAGCAGGCCGAGCGCGCCGAGTTCGTGCCACAGATGGGCGGGGAATTCGTTCTCCCGGTCGATGTCGGCTGCGAGCGGAGCGATCCTGTCCTGCGCGAAGCGCCGGACCAGGTCGCGCAGCGCCTCGATGTCCTCGTCATGCCCGAAGCTGAGCGTGTTCGTGTACATGCCGTTCCTCCTGCCGCATGACCCCATCGATCTTCGCGGCGACCAGGCGCATTGTCATCGAAAGATATGTTGCCGTGACTTCAGCGATCGACAATCGCTCGCCCGGCCGGAACCAGACAATGACGCCGGTCATCATCTGGATCAGCGCCATGGCCGTCAGGCCGGTGTCCTCGACGCTGAAAATACCCGCCTCGGCGCCATCGCGCAGGATCGAACGCAGTTCCTTTTCGTAGGCCGTGCGCATGCGCAGGATCTGCGTCAGCCTGCCGGGCGACAGGCTGCGCAATTCCATGTTCGACACATGCGTGGCGTGGCGGCGTTCGATATGAAAGGCGATGTGGTTGCGCACATAGGCGGCAAGCTGCCGCGCCGGATCCGCGCCGGCCGGCCTGGAGTGCTCCCAGGCTTCGCGAAGTCCTTGCATATGCTCGCGCATCAGTGTGAACAGCAGCTCTTCCTTGGTCGGGAAATAGCGATAGAGCGCGGCTGCCTGGACGCCGACCTCGGCGGCCAACTGGCGCATCGACATCGCTTGATAGCCGTGGCGCGCTATCAGGCTGACCGCCGCTTCGCGGATTGCCGCCTCGGTTCGCCCGCCGTCTGATCCTGTGGTGCGTGCCATCATCGCCTCGCTGACGGCGGTAGTAATAAAACGAACGTTCAATTAATTCAAGAGAGCGAGCTCCTACGCAATGATCCTGAAATCTCCAGGCGTGGTCCAACTCTCCAGCTCTTCCACATCGATCCGCGAGACCGCCGCTCCCAGCGGGCCTTGCCGTAGCCGCTCGATCATGTCCGCAACCGCCGCGTCGGCGCCGGTAAGCCATGCCGTCACCGAGCCGTCTCTCTCGTTGCGCACCCAGCCCAGCAGCCCGAACCTTGTCGCTTCGCCTCGCGCCCAGATCCTGTAGCCGACACCTTGAACCTTGCCGTATATGCGCGCCTGAACCGCCCTCTTCCGGTCTTTCATGGCTCACTCCCTTGCATAGAGTCTGGCGCGGCACCGAACGAAGGCAACTGGCTTGAGGTACTATCCAATCGAAGACCGGGAGTTTTTGCGGAAATAAGTGACTTGATCCAGTAAATGGTTGACTGGGTCAATTTTCTGGCCATCATCCCTGCGGTCTGGAAATTTCCCGGAGGCTTCTGGCATGAGCGATCGCAATGCCTTGGTCGGCGATATCCGCCGCTTCAACCGGTTCTATACCGGGCTGATCGGGTTGCTCGACGAGACGTTGATGCACAGCGCCTATACGCTGACCGAGGCGCGGGTGCTGTTCGAGCTCGGCTGTCGCCCCCGCGATTGCCCCACCAATCCTGGCGGCAAGACAGGCTTTCTGGCCCGAGCGCTTCGGCTCGATCTCGCACCGGTGGCCTCCGCAATCGCTCGGGGCCTTCAGGTGGATCCTGCCTATGTCACTAGAATCCTTCGCAAATTCTCTGCCGCCGGCCTGACTGAAATGTGCACCGGTCCCGCGCCGCTACGATCGCGCGTTCTTTCGCTTTCCGCGCGCGGCCAGGCCGCGCTTGCCGCACTTCATGCGGCTACGGATCGTGATCTCGCCCGCCTGACCGCGAGCCTGAATGACAAGGAAGCCGCGGAACTGTCGGATGTGCTGACGCGTGCCAGGCATCTGCTCGGCGTAGCGATGGCTCCTGAGCGCCCGGAAGTGCCCTAGTTTCCCCGCGCCGCCGCCAATGCACCCGGCAATTCCTCGGCGAAGATATCCAATTCGTGGTCGAGACCGACACTGACGCGGATGCAGCGGTCTAGTCCTGGCGCCACCGGCTTGCGGATGAAGACGTCGCGCGACAACAGTCCCTGCAGCACTTTCAGGGCGAAAGCACCGTCATGGCCGCAGTCGATGGTGACGAAATTGGTCGCCGAGGCGAGCGGCTTCAACCCGTTCTGTTCGGCGACATCAGCGATGCGCCGCCGTCCGGCGGCCACCCGGGCCACCACCGTCTCGAGATAGGCCTGGTCGGCGAGCGCCTCGACGCCGGCGATCTGCGCCATGCGGCTGACGCCATAGTGGTTGCGGATCTTCTCGAAGTCGCTGATCACCAGCCTCTCGGCCAACGCATAGCCGCACCGTATGCCGGCAAGTCCGTAGGCCTTCGAAAAGGTTCGCATGCGGATGACGTTTGGCCGCGAAATATCGATCGGCGGCAGGGCCGAGGCCGGTCCCAGCTCGCCATAGGCCTCGTCGAGCACCAGCATGGTGGTTTCCGGCAGGGCTTGTATGAAGCCGATGATCTCGTCGGCCTCCCACCAACTGCCCATCGGATTGTCCGGGTTGGACAGATAGACCAGCGGCGCCTTTTCCCTGACGACCGCCGCGAGCAGACCGTCCAGGCTTTCGCGATCGTTCTCGTATGGGACGCTCACCAGCCGGCCGCCGACACCGGCAATGTGGAAGTTGAAGGTAGGATAGGCGCCGAGCGAGGTGACCACCGCATCGCCAGGCGCCACATACATGCGCGCCACCAGGCTGAGCAGGCCGTCGATGCCTTCGCCGACAACGACGTTCTCGACAGCCACATTGTGATGCGCGGCCGCCGCAACTTTAAGGTCGTAATTGTCCGGGTCGCAATACATCCACTGGTCGCGCGCGACACTCTCCATGCGGGCGATCACGCGCGGCGAGGGGCCAAAGCTGCTCTCATTGGCGCCGATGCGGGCACGGAAAGCGCGCCCGCGTTCACGCTCCTGCGCTTCGGGGCCGACAAACGGCACGGTCGACGGAAGCGCGGCGATGAGTGGTGAGAGGGCAGGGCGCTGAGGCATGTCGAAAGCTCGCTTGGAAGGGAGCCTTCTTGCTAACGTGCCGCTTGGGACGGTGCAAGGTCAGGATCGACCGATCCGGTGGCCTTACTGGATTCTGCCGGCGGTATTTGCCAGCGAGGCAGGATGAACACGCGATTGCCCCCCATCTAGTCCAGGCAATTCAACGCTCGATCTGCACCAAAGCGCAACCCGCGGCCAGTTCTACCAGCCAGGAATTGCCGCAGAATCCCCGCATCGCGCAAAGCCGCGGTCCGGTACGCTCTTATTTTTCCATATTAATGACGCGGGCTTGTTGATTGTGCCGCCGCTTTTCTTTATCCACCGGCACAACGGAGAGGTGGCCGAGTGGTCGAAGGCGCTCCCCTGCTAAGGGAGTAGAGGTCAAAAGCTTCTCGTGGGTTCGAATCCCATCCTCTCCGCCATGACCCCAAGACCTTGGTTGCTCTCGGGGCTTACCCCGGATTTTTCTGCGCCTCTGCTTGATCCAGAAAGAGCGCGATCTCATTGGGCAGGTTACCGGTCTCCAGGAAGGGTGCGTGGCCCTGATCCGGTACGGTGATTGTCCTGGTGCCGGGATGACGCTTTCGCATCTCCTCCAGCGTTTCCTGGGACAATAGCCTTGAATTGGCGCCGCGTATGACGAGCAGCGGAATGGCCGCCAACGCATCGAATTGCTGCCAAAGAGGCGGCAATGGCTGTGACGGGTCGAGATTGGCAACCGTGTCGACCAGCTTCGAATCGAAATCGGGCAGCAGCCCTTGATTCGTCTCGCGATAGAGCGCGCGCACCATTCGCTCCCAGTCGCCCTCAGCAAGCGCTGGAAAGTCCTGGCTATGAACATTGCGCTGGGCATCCACCGCCTCGGTGAAGGTTTTCGGCTTTGGCGTGCGTTCGAGATAGGACTGGATGTGAGCGAGGCCGGCGGCTTCGATCACTGGCCCTATGTCGTTGAGCACGATGGCTTTCAGTACCGCCGGCTGCATCGCGCCAAGGACATGGATCACCAGCCCGCCGCGCGAGGTGCCGATGAAGGCCGCCTGTCCGATACCGAGTGCGGCCAGCCCGGCAAGAACGTCGCCGGCTTCGATGCCGACATTGTAGTGACTGACATCGGGATCGTAGGCCGACTGCCCGCGTCCGCGGTAGTCGAAAGCGACAACCTTGCGCGCAAGGGCGGATCGCGTTGAGAGATAGAGCGCAAGCTCGTGAAAATCCCGCGCGTTGCGCGTCAGGCCAGGCAGACAGACGACCGGCCAATGGGCGGAACTCGCTTCGCCATAGACACGCGCGTGAAGCCTCAGCCCATCTGGCGCGGCATAGAAGAAGTCGGAGAAATCTGGATTGCTCGACATGGAACGGACGCCTTAGCCGCGAGATCGTCCACGACTGCTATAGACGGAGCGCTGGAGGGTCAAACGGGAAAGGCTCCTCCTTCTCCTCGCACGGGGAGAGCAAGAGCCTCAGCTGCGCCCATTCACGAGATCGCCCACAATGTCGTACTTGCCGGAAATACGCATCTTGTAGACCTCGTAATTCTCCATCACGCGCTGCACGTAACTTCTTGTTTCCGTGTAGGGAATCCGCTCGACCCAGTCCACCACCGCATCGATGTCCTTGCCGCGCGGGTCGCCGTATTTCGCCACCCACTGGCTGGCCCGGGCGGGGCCCGCATTGTAGCCCGCGAAGGTCAATACGTACGAGCCGTTGAAGCGATCGAGCTGTTCGCCAAGGAACGCCGAACCAAGCGTTGCATTGTAGCCGGCGTCGCTTGTCAGCCTGGTCTGCGAAAACTGCAATCCGGCCTTCTTCGCCAATTGCTTGGCGGTTCCCGGCATCAGCTGCAGCAGGCCGCGCGCGCCGGCACTGGATACGGCACCGACGTTGAATTCGCTTTCCTGGCGGGCGATCGCATAGGCCAGCGCCTTGCCCGAACCGGAAATATTGGCCGAATCGGGGATGACGCCGAGCGGATGCGACAACGCACCGACATCGATGCCGCGCGCCCCGGCGATCTTGCCAACTTTCAGCGCCATGAAATGGTTGTCCTGCTTTTCCGCAAGGACAGCGAGCAGCGCCAGTTCACCCGGGCTGGTCAACTGCCCGGCAAGGTCGCGATAGAGCGTTTCGGCATAACGGTCGTAGCCTGCCTCCTGCAGGCGCTTGATGGCGGAGACGGCCTCGCGGCCGGCAAAGTTCTGCCGGTCGGCGGCACTTGGCTGGGGATAGACGATGTTGAGCGCCTGCCGGCCGACGCGTTCGGCGGCTAGCTGGCCGTAGAACGTCGTTCCGTAGGTCGCCGCACGTCCAAAATAATCCTTGGCATTGCCGGGGCCGCCGACTTCCGCCGAGCGGCCGAGCCAGTAATAGGCGCGCGACAGGGTCACCGGCCCCTGAGCTAGCTCGGCGATGCGCGCGAAGTGCGTCGCCGCGAGCTTGGGATCGCTCAGGCCGCGCAGCGCATACCAGCCGGCATGGAACTCGGCTTCCGCTGCATTGGCCGCGCTTTCGGCTGCATGCATGGCGACTATCTTGTATGCGGTCTTCATGTCGCCCTGGTCGACCAGTTCGCGCGACAGCACCCGGCGTTCGACCCACCAGGCGTCCGGATCGACCAGGGATTCACGGTCTGCCGGCGCTTTCATGACAACCGCCGCTGCGCCCGCAAAATCCTCCTGCTTGCGCAGATATTCGGCCTGCGCGAAGAAATAGCCGGCCGAACGCTGCGCCACCGGCACCGCCTTCAGCAGTTTGGCCGCATTCTTGTCGCCTCTGTCGGCCGCCACCCAGGCGTCGGCAAGCTGCTGGGCGCCGGCGAGGCCGGCGACACGCAAGGCGGAATTCACCCGGTCGGCATAGAACATGCGTTCCATGCGAAAACGGTGATCGGCGGCGGGAACAAGGGCGCCGAACTCCTTGATCAGAGCCGCCTCGTCCTTGGCGTCCAGGATCGCGGTGCGCCAGAACGGCGACAACACCGATCGCGCCGCTTTGGCGTTGCCGGACGACACATAGGCGCGCGCGAGAACCATCACGCCTTCGAATGTCTGCGGCTGGCTGCCGTCGAAAGCCTTGATGACGATGTCCGCCGCTGGGTTCTCGCGATAGAGCGCGCGCTCGCTGTTCTTGCGCAACGCAACGGTGCCTGGCCAATTGGGCAGCATCTTCGCGGCCGCCGCGATATCGCCACTCGGAACCTTGTCGCCCCCGTAGAGCGCGATCGCCCAGGCCAATATGTGCTGGTCGAGCGATTGTGCGGGGAGGGCATCGCGCACACCGCGCGCGCCGGGAATATCGCCAGCTGCCAGCGCATCCAGGCCGCTTTTCAAGAGCGTGACGCCGGGGGTGGGGGCCTGTTGCGCCTTGTCCTGTACGCCAGGCATCGGAATGGCCGAAGTGACCCGCACATCGGCGCTGCCACAGATCGCCACGCCGGGCATCAGCGCGGCGATGGCGCCAAGAAGCGCGAACAGGCGGGGCCGACCGGTCGGCATGATCCTTCGTGTCTTTCCTTAGTCCAGCATTTTACCAGCAGGCGAAGAAGCCTCGAAGCCTAGACTTAGGTCGTGAAGGGCTCGTAAACAAAGGGTTATCGAGGCCGTTCGAATAACGCTTGCTGGCACCATGGCAATGCTTGCCGCGCAACAGTGTCGAGACTATGGTGCGCGGCTTCGCTTTCGGTTAGAAGGCGCGCACGACAAAACACCGATGCATGTCGCCCAAAACCGGCAACCGCTTTTGGGACGACGACATGCATGAACCTGGAAGTCCCAAGGAGTTGGACGACATGCTGAGAGGCTCGCTTACTGCGCTCGTGACACCGTTCGAAAAGAGCGGGCGTTTCGACGAGAAAGCCTTTCGCGCGTTCGTCGAATGGCAGCTGGGCGAAGGCACCACGGGCCTCGTCCCGGTAGGCACCACCGGCGAGTCGCCGACGCTGTCGCATGACGAGCACCGCCACGTCGTCAAGGTCTGCATCGAGGTGGCCAGGGGCAGGGCGCCTGTCGTCGCCGGCGCCGGTTCCAACAACACCGAGGAAGCTGTTGGGCTTGTGCAGTATGCCGAAAAGGCGGGTGCCGATGCGGCCCTGGTCGTCACGCCCTACTACAACAAGCCGACACAGCGCGGTCTCTACGAGCATTTCGCCGCCGTCGCCCGGGCGACCAAGCTGCCGATCATCATCTACAACATCCCGCCGCGCTCGGTGATCGACATGACGCCGGAGACGATGGGCCGGCTGGTGCACGACTTCAACAACATCGTCGGCGTCAAGGACGCGACCGGCAAGGTCGAGCGGGTGTCCGAGCAGCGCATGACCTGCGGCAAGGATTTCATCCAGCTTTCCGGCGAGGATGCCTCGGCACTCGGCTTCAATGCGCATGGCGGCGTCGGCTGTATTTCGGTGACCTCGAATGTCGCACCGAGGCTGTGCGCCGAATTCCAGGAGGCAACGTTGTCCGGCGACAGCGCCAAGGCGCTCGAGCTGCAGGACCGTCTCTTGCCCCTGCACAAGGCGATCTTCATAGAGCCCGGCGTCTCCGGCGCCAAATACGCGCTGTCGAAGCTGGGCAAGGTCGAGAACGTGCTGCGTTCGCCGCTGGTCACCATCGAGCAGTCGACGGCCGAAAAGATCGATGCGGCCATGAAGCACGCCGGCTTGATTAATTGAGGATGAGGCGCCACCTCTCCACATCATGAATCAAGTCAGAAAAGCCGATCCCAACAACAAGACCGTTGCGGAAAACCGCAAGGCGCGGTTTTCCTATGAGGTGCTCGACACGATCGAGACCGGCTTGGTGCTGACTGGCACCGAGGTCAAATCGCTGCGCCAGGGCCAGGCCAACATCCAGGACAGTTATGCCTCGGTAGAAGGCGGCGAGATCTGGCTGATCAATTCCTATCTGCCTGAATACCTGCAGGCCAACCGCTTCAACCACGAACCGCGCCGGCGCCGCAAGCTGCTGCTCAACAAGCGCGAGATGGCAAAACTGTCGCAGAGCGTCGACCGTGAAGGGATGACGCTGGTGCCGCTAAAAATCTATTTCAACGATCAGGGGCGCGCCAAGCTGCTGCTTGCCGTTGGCCGCGGCAAGAAGCTGCATGACAAGCGCGAGACCGAGAAGCAACGCGACTGGTCGCGCGAAAAGGGCCGGCTGCTCAAGGAACGCGGGTGATCAGGTGACAGCCTGAAAAAAGCCAACAGCCGGGGCTTCAAGGTCTAACAATCGGCAAGCCCAACAGGGGATGGTCTTGAAGAAGCGGACTGTTCTCTGGGGCCTCGCCAGTCTTGCCCTGGCATCTATCGTTGCGGCGGGGGCCTTGGTCTATTTCCACACCTATTCTCCCGACCGCGGCAGATATCCGGTCAGGGGCATCGACGTCTCCCATCATCAGGGCAAGATCGACTGGCGGCGCGTTGCCGCCGATGATGTGGCTTTCGCCGTCATCAAGGCGACTGAGGGCGGCGACCATGTCGACGAAGCCTTCGCCGGCAACCTGCGCGAGGCCCGCGCCGCCGGGCTCGCCGTCGGCGCCTATCATTTCTTCACCTTCTGCCGTCCGGGCGCCGACCAGGCCAGGAATTTTATCTCGGTGGTGCCGCGCGATCAGCCGTTGCTGCCGCCGGTCGTCGACATCGAGTTCGGCGGCAACTGTCCGCAGCGCCCGTCGCCCGAGCAACTGAACGCCGAACTGCAGGCTTTCCTTGGACCCGTCGAGGCGGCCTTCGGCAAGCCAGCGATCGTCTATCTGACGGATGAAGCCGAAGCTGCCTATGCCGGGCAAATCAGCGCTCGCCCACTCTGGCTGCGCTCTCTGCTCATGGAGCCGGACCGCCGTGACTGGATCTACTGGCAGTACCACAACCGGGGACGCGTGGACGGCATTGAGGGGGACGTCGACCTGAACGTTTTGCAGGGCGGGCCGCAGAAGTTGGCGGCGCTGCTTGCCCCCATACCTTGATGCCACTGAAACCATTTACGATCCAGCTGGTGCCGGAACAGCCAGATTTTCCCTGGTGCTGCGTCGACCCATCGCCGAATAACCCATCCCGGCGGCCATGATGGCGATGGCCACGCATTGGATCGCCAGCGGGGTCTCGCCAAGCACGACCATGCCGACCATCACGGTGGCGATCGGCACACCCGGCAGGAACAGCGATGCAGCCTGCGAGCCCAATTGGTCGACAATGTAAGTGTAAAGGAACATTGCGACAGCGCCGGCGAGAAGACCTTGAATGACGATCTGGCTGGCGATTTCGGCGCCTGCGGCGGCATGGAGGCCGCTTGGCGCAAAGACATAGAGAAGTGGCAGCGGCAGGCAGGACAAAAGCACGACGCTCGCGGTCGCCGTCACCGGCTCGACACGCCACCGCTGCACAAGAACGGCATATGTGGAAAACATCGCGCCCGATCCGACAAACAGCAGATCCCCGAACAAGACATCACCGGCGCCGGTGCGCGCCGGCGCTATGAACAGCAACAAGCCGGCGATAATCGTGGCGACGCCAACGATCCGCCGGCGCGACGCGCTTTCCCTGAACAGCGACAATAGGAACGAGAAGAAGACGATCGAGGCGGGGCAGAGCGCCGCGGCATGGGCGGCGGGCGCATGAGTGAGGCCCCAGTTGATGATCAGCGGATAGGGCAATCCGGCCAGCGCCGCCAACGTCAATCCACGCCGCCAGCCCAGCGCCGTCATGGTCGCCAGGCCGCGCCTCCAGACGATCGGCAGGAACACCGCGCCGGCACCGGCAAAGCGCAAGCCGGCCATGTCGGTGGCCGTCAGATGCTCCCTGAGGCTGAAGCGGGCGGCCACGAACTGCGCGGCATAGATGGCGATCATGGCGAGGCCGGCGATCACCGCAAGCCTTGTGTTTCCCGTGTCTCGGACGTCCGCCATGTTCTGCCACCATATTCATGCCGCCAGGAGGAGACAGCCCCGACCTTGCGATGAAGCGCAGCCTATTGTCGAAATGGCCGCGACTAAATACGCTGTTTTTCGAAAATTGACGTGTAGTTCACGCAAATGAGGTGGCTTGAACGTGAATCCTGAATCGGGCGACCTCGACGCCGTCGATCGCAGTCTTTTGCGGCTGCTGCAGGAAGATGGACGCCGCACCACGCTTGATCTGGCAGCGCGCGTCGGCCTGTCGCCGACCGGCACCAGCCAGCGCGTGAAGCGCCTGTTTCGCGACGGGTTCATCACCGCCGTCAGGGCGGTGCTCAATCCGGTAAAGATTGGCCGAGGCATGCTTGTCTTCATCGAGGTGCGGCTCGATCACACGGCCCCGCATATTTTTGATCGTTTCGCCGAGGCGGTCGCAAAGGCGCCCGAGGTTCTGGAATGCCATATGGTCGTCGGTGGCTTCGACTATCTTGTGAAGGCGCGCATTGCCGAGATGGCCGACTATCAGGACTTTCTCAAACGCGTCATCCTGCCGCTGCCGGGCGTGAAGGAAACACATACCTATGCCTCGATCGGCGACGTGAAACCGGATGCCCTGTTGCCGGTGTAGGCAGGCACCGAAGACCGTACGACGTCCGATACTTCAGGTCTCCAGGAATGCCGCGATGTCGCCAAACACCCTGACGAACATGTCTTCGGTCAACACCCCGGTATTGGTGTTGTAGCGCGAGCAATGATAGCTCGAAAACAGCGTAATGCCGCCGGCGGGCAATTGCCCGCCATGTTTGAACGGATAGGCGGCGACGCGCCCGCCCAGTGCCCGCACGGTCGACTGGTGCGCGATCGATCCCAGGGCCAGCACGGCGCGCAAGTTTGGAAAGCGAGCGATCGTCGGCACCAAAAATGTCCGGCAGGTGGTGATCTCGGCGCCCACCGGCTTGTTCTCCGGCGGCACGCAGCGCACCGCGTTGGTGATGGCCGTGCCGACGAGTTCCAGCCCGTCATCGAGCCGCGCCTTGAACTCGCCGCGTGCAAAACCGTGGGCAATCAGTGTCGAATAGAGCAGGTCACCGGCATAGTCACCGGTGAACGGGCGCCCGGTGCGGTTGGCGCCGCGCAAGCCAGGCGCCAGACCGACGATCAGAAGCCGGACGGTGTCTTCGCCGCCCGGTGGCAGGAAGGTCGGCACTGGCGCATTGAACCAGGACGGCTCGCGCTGCCGCCATTCGGCGATGAAGTCATGCAACCGCGGGCAAAGTGGGCAGTCGCGGCTGGGTTCGGAAGCGGAGAGGACGGTCAAGTCGACCGGCCTCAGTAGTCGTCCTCCTCGACTTCGGCCGGTTCGGGCCGCCTTACGGGCCGCTCGGAGGGATCGCGGCCGACTTCGTTCTTCAGCGTCGCCAGGTCGATGAAATGGTCGGCCTGGCGGCGCAGGTCATCCGAGATCATCGGCGGCTGCGAGGCCATGGTCGAGACGATCGACACCTTGCGGCCACGCCGTTGCAGCGCCTCGACCAGCGTGCGGAAATCGCCATCTCCGGAGAATATGACATAGTGGTCGACGACGTCGGCGAGTTCCAGCGCATCGACAGTGAGCTCGATGTCCATGTTGCCCTTGATCTTGCGGCGGCCGGTCGAGTCGGTGAATTCCTTGGCCGGCTTGGTCACCACCTTGAAGCCGTTATAGTCGAGCCAGTCGATCAGCGGCCGGATCGAGGAATACTCCTGGTCCTCCACCAGCGCCGTATAATAATAGGCGCGCAACAGGTAACCACGCTTGTGGAAGCTCGCCAAAAGCTTGCGATAGTCGATGTCGAACCCGAGTGCGCGCGAGGTGGCGTAGAGATTGGCGCCGTCGATGAACAGGGCGATTTTTTCACGAGGGTCGAACATGGAAATAATCCTTTTCGAAATAAGCGCCGTCTAAACGAAATGCGGTATCGACTATTGGTCAGGCTCATAAAAACCGGCCGACCTTGGACCAACCGAGATAACGCCAGTTTGGTGGCAATCCAAGGGCGTCTGGCGCACTGCAAGCAATTGTGATCGTAGAACCGAACCGTGGACGCGGCCGGTTTTGCCAAATCCGGAGTTTGATGGAGGGATTGAGTGCCCCGTGGGCCTGCATCGCCATGATGCTTGTATTTTGGCGCCGTTCGGGTTATGGACCGCGCCTGTTTTCCGTCACATCCAGGCATGAAAGGGGCAATCCATGGCCCGCGTAACCGTTGAAGATTGCATCGACAAGGTCGACAACCGCTTCGAGCTGGTGCTTCTGGCCGGCCACCGCGCCCGTCAGATCAGCCAGGGCGCGCAGATCACCGTCCCGCGCGACAACGACAAAAACCCGGTCATTGCGCTGCGCGAGATTGCCGACGAGACGCTGTCGCCCGACGATCTCAAGGAAGATCTGATCCATTCGCTGCAGAAGCATGTCGAGGTCGACGAGCCCGAAGCCGATGGCGAAGTGATCGCCGACCAGACTGGCGGTGCCGTCGCCGCCGCCGACACCGACGACGCCGAGGACAACGTCACCTTCGATCGCATGACCGAGGAAGACCTGCTGGCCGGCATCGAAGGTCTGGTCCCGCCGGAAAAGAGCGACGACTACTGAGACAGCTCTCCGGAAGCGCCTGGAACAATCTTCCGGCCCTTCCGTCCCGGCAGTTTTCGTGGCTATCGAGTACCAACTGTCGCAAATACCAGATGCAGTTTTGGCCGCACTTGGCATAATGTATGAATCTGGTATTTGCGACAGTTGGTACCGGACATGCGCCGTACGACAGTGCGGCGCATGATTCATTTCATCGCCGAGAGATTTAGCCCATGATGCGTCAGTATGAGCTTGTCGAGCGCGTCCAGCGCTACAAGCCTGACGTCAACGAGGCGTTGCTCAACAAGGCCTATGTCTACGCCATGCAGAAGCATGGCCACCAGAAGCGCGCTTCCGGCGATCCCTATTTCTCGCACCCGCTCGAGGTCGCGGCCATCCTCACCGAGATGCACATGGACGAGGCGACCATCGCCGTCGCCCTGCTGCACGACACCATCGAGGACACAACGGCGACGCGAGCCGAGATCGACGATCTGTTCGGCCCCGAAATGGGCAAGCTGGTCGAGGGCCTGACCAAGCTTAAGAAGCTCGATCTCGTCTCCAAGAAGGCCGAGCAGGCGGAGAACCTGCGCAAGCTTCTGCTGGCGATCTCGGAAGATGTGCGCGTGCTGCTGGTCAAGCTCGCCGACCGTTTGCACAACATGCGCACCCTTGATCACATGCCCGAGGCCAAGCGCCTGCGCATTGCCGAGGAGACGATGGACATCTACGCGCCGCTGGCCGGGCGCATGGGCATGCAAGGCATGCGCGAGGAGTTGGAAGAGATCGCCTTCCGCTTCATCAATCCGGAAGCCTACCGTGCCGTCACCGCCCGCCTCGCCGAGATCTTCGAGCGCAACAAGGGCGTACTGACCGACATTGAAAAGGCGCTGTCGGCACTGTTTGAGAAGCATGCCATCAACGCCGGCGTGAAGAGCCGGCAGAAGAAGCCGTGGTCGGTGTTCCGCAAGATGGAGGCCAAGGCTCTGTCCTTCGAGCAACTGTCCGACATTTTCGGCTTCCGCGTCGTCGTCGACACCGTCGAGGACTGCTATCGCGCGCTGGGCGCCATCCACACCACCTGGTCGATGGTACCCGGCCGTTTCAAGGACTACATCTCGACGCCGAAGCAGAACGACTACCGTTCGATCCACACCACCATCGTCGGCCCTTCGCGCCAGCGCGTCGAACTGCAAATCCGCACCCGCGAGATGAACAAGATCGCCGAATACGGCGTCGCCGCTCATTCCATCTATAAGGACACCGGTGGCAAGACGAACGGCGCCGGCCATGCGATCTCGAAGGAGACCAATGCCTATGCCTGGCTGCGGCGCACCATCGAGCAACTGGCCGAAGGCGACAATCCGGAAGATTTTCTCGAAAACACCAAGCTGGAGCTGTTCCAGGACCAGGTGTTCTGCTTCACGCCGAAGGGCATGCTGATTGCCTTGCCGCGCGGCGCCACGCCGATCGATTTCGCCTATGCCGTCCACACCGATGTCGGCGACACCTGCGTCGGCGCCAAGGTCAATGGCCGCATCATGCCGCTGATGACGGAACTGAAGAATGGCGACGAGGTCGAGATCATCCGCTCCAAGGCGCAGGTGCCGCCAGCCGCGTGGGAATCGGTCGTCGTCACCGGCAAGGCGCGCGCCGCCATCCGCCGCGCCACCAAGAATGCCATCCGCAAGCAGTATTCGGGTCTCGGCGCGCGTATCCTTGAGCGTGCCTTCGAACGAGCCGGCAAGACCTTCACCAAGGAAAGCCTGAAGCCCGTCCTGCACCGGTTGGCTCGCAAGGACATCGAGGATGTGCTGGCGTCCGTCGGTCGCGGAGAACTGGCTTCCACCGATGTCATGAAGGCGGTCTTCCCTGACTACAAGGACGAGCGCGTCACCCCTGCGGCTCCCAAGCAGCGCGAGGAGGGCTGGTCGAAGATCCGCAACGCCGCCGGCATGCTGTTCCAGATACCTGGCCGGGCCGCGCGCAAGGACAAGGACCAGCCAGGCGCCGGCGCCGTGCCGATCCGCGGCGTGCGCGGCGACCTGCCGGTGCGCTTCGCGCCGGAAGGCGCGGTCCCTGGCGACCGTATCGTCGGCATCGTCCAGCCGGGCACCGGCATCACCATCTACCCGATCCAGTCGCCGGCGCTGCAGGCTTTCGACGACCAGCCGGAGCGCTGGATCGACGTGCGTTGGGACATCGACGAACGCACCAAGGAACGGTTTCCCGCGCGCGTCTCGGTCACCGCCATCAACGCGCCGGGCTCGCTCGCCGACATCGCCCAGGTCGTTGCCTCAAACGACGCCAACATCCATACGCTGTCGATGGTGCGCACCGCGCCCGATTTCACCGAAATGCTGATCGATCTCGAAGTCTGGGACCTCAAGCATCTCAACCGGCTGCTCTCGCAGCTCAAGGACAATTCGAGCGTCAGCGATGCGCGGCGCGTCAATGGCTAGCGATAGCCGATCCATGGGGGACGAGATGAATACCGACGAAGTGCTGGGCATATTCCGCGAGGCTGGCGCTGTTCTGGAGGGTCATTTCATCCTGACGTCGGGTCTGCGCAGTCCGGTCTTCCTGCAGAAGGCACGGGTGTTCATGCATGCCGACAAGACCGAGCGGCTGTGCAAGGCGCTGGCCGAGAAGATCCGCGCCGCGGTGCCGGGCAAGATCGACTATGTCGTCGGGCCGGCGATCGGCGGGCTGATCCCGGCTTACGAAACCTCGCGCCACCTTGGCGTGCCGGCGATCTGGGTGGAGCGGGAAGGGGGCGAGTTTCGCCTGCGGCGCTTCGAGATTGACCAAGGCGCCCGCGTCGTCATCGTCGAGGACATCGTCACCACCGGATTGTCGATCCGCGAAACCATCGATTGCTTGCGCCAACTCGGCGCAGAGGTGGTCGCGGCTGCCTGCATCATCGATCGTTCGGCCGGCAAGACCCATGTCGGCGTGCCGCTGATTGCGCTTGCCGAATACGAGGTTCCAGCCTATCCGCCGGACAGGTTGCCGCCGGAGCTTGCCGCCATCCCGGCCATCAAGCCCGGCAGCCGCAACATCTGAGGAGGAGGTCGCATTGATCGTTGGCATCGATCATTTCGTGCTGACGGTGGCGTCGCTCGACGCAACCTGCGCCTTTTATCAACGCGTGCTGGGCTTCGAACGCGTCGATACGCCGGGCCGGCCGACAGCACTTGCCTTCGGCAACCAGAAGATCAATGTCCACGAGGTCAGCCGCACCTTCGAGCCGAAAGCCCAGTCGCCGACGCCAGGATCCGGGGACTTCTGCCTGATCACCGAGCGGCCGCTCGATGAATTCCTTGCCGGTCTCGAAGCCAATCTCGTGACGGTGGAGCTCGGGCCGGTGGAACGCCTCGGCGCGCGGGGCCCGATGATGTCGGTCTATTTCCGCGACCCGGATGGCAACCTGGTCGAAGTCAGCCAGTATCTGCGGTAGCGTATCGATCATTTGGCTGCGACAATTAGCCGAAAACCGCTTCTCAAATTCGCCGCGATTGTCCGATGTTGGAGGAGACGGACCTTACCAAAATCTGGCGGTGCGGCCACCGCGCGGACGGCCTCCGGTTGTTGTCGGGGTTGCGGATGGCTATATCAAAGTCGCGATTGCCTTCTGGCGACCGTAAAGCGCAAGATATGGTGGTCGAAGCCCGGCTGGAACAGCCGGCGTGTAGGCTGTGAATTGTCGGGAATAGGAAGACAGTGCTTTTTCGTCGCCGCAAGCCTGATGGCCTTTTCGAGCGGGTGCGCACCTATTTGTGGCCGCGCCGTTCGTTTTCGCGCTCGCTTCAATATTTCTCCAAGCGCATTCTGCGGCTGAAGGCCACCCCGCACGCGGTGGCGGCGGGCGTCGCCGCAGGTGTCTTTGCTTCGTTCTTCCCCGTCGGTTTCCACTTCATCATTGCCGCCGTTCTGTGTTGGGTGATCGCCGGCAATCTGGTGGCAGCTGCTCTCGGAGCTGTTTTCTTCGGCAATCCGCTGACCTTTCCGCTCTTGTGGGGCGCATCCTGGGAAACCGGCAAGCTCATCCTGCACGATCGCCTGCCGGCGCATGGCCCGCCGGCGCATCTGGGCGAGATGATGCACACGCTTTCGTTCGCCAAACTATGGCATCCCGTCCTGGAGCCGATGCTGATCGGGGCGGTGCCGCTCGGGCTGGTGTTCGGCCTGGTGTTCTACGGCATCACGCGCTGGGGCATGAATGTCTTCCGCGAACAGAGGCGCAAGCGGCTGGCCGAGCGCGCAAGACGCCGTGAGCATTCGCATCATCCCGGCGGAAGCGTCGGTTCCGCTGCCCAATGATCATCGGCATCGGCAGCGACCTGATCGACATCAGACGCATCGAGAAGTCGCTTGAGCGTCACGGCCAGCGCTTCATCCAGAGGATCTACACCGAGGTGGAGCAGGCGCGTTCGGAGAACCGGCGCGCCCGCGCGGCGTCCTACGCCAAGCGCTTTGCCGCCAAGGAGGCTTGCGCCAAGGCACTGGGCACCGGTCTGGCACAAGGGGTCTTCTGGCGTGACATGGGGGTCGTCAACCTGCCCAGCGGTGCGCCGACCATCGCGCTCACCGGCGGGGCGCTGGCGCGGCTGGAAAAGATCCTGCCCCAAGGCCATCAGGCTGCCATCCACCTCACCATCACGGATGATTTTCCGCTCGCTCAAGCCTTTGTGATCATCGAGGCGGTGCCCGTCGAAGAAGCGCCACATTGATTGCATCTGACGACCGGCATTGACGTTGCCCAGCGCGCGCCGAGACTCTATACCATCCAACGCACAATCGAGGACGACATGAGCGTGGCTGAAAAATCCCAGAAGAAATCCGGCGGGCTTGGCGAAACCGTCAGCGTCATCGTCCAGGCGCTTTTGCTCGCCCTGGTCATTCGCACGCTGCTGTTCCAGCCGTTCTCGATCCCGTCGGGCTCGATGCGGCCGACGCTTCTGGAAGGCGACTATCTGTTCGTCACCAAGTGGTCCTACGGCTACTCCCGCTATTCGCTGCCTTTCGGCCCTGATATCTTCTCGGGCCGCATCTGGGGCTCAGAGCCCAAGCGTGGCGACGTGGTGGTATTCAAGTTCCCGCCGGATCCGTCCGTCGACTACATCAAGCGCGTCATTGGCCTGCCCGGCGACAAGATCCAGATGAAGGATGGCCAAGTGTTCATCAACGGCGTCGGCGTGCCGCGCGTCAAGACCGGCCAGATCGACAATCCCGACATCACGGAAAAGGATTATCCCATCGACGTCTATCGCGAGACGCTGCCCGATGGCGTCAGCTACGACACGCTGGACCTGTCGCCGAACTCGATCGGCGACAACACCCGCGAATTCGACGTGCCGCCGGGGCACTATTTCATGATGGGCGACAACAGGGACAATTCCGCCGACAGCCGCTTCACCGTCGGTTATGTTCCGGCCGAGAACCTGGTCGGCCGCGCCAACCTTGTCTTCTTCTCGATCGCCGGCAAGGCAAGCCCGCTCGAAATCTGGAAATGGCCGTCGCTGATGCGCGCTTCGCGCCTGTTCCATTTCGTCAACTAGGGCCATGGCGGCGCCAAAACGGTTGACCGCCGATGCGCTCGCCGAAGCGCTTGCGGAACGCACGGGCCATGCCTTCGCCGACCGCCAGCGCCTGCAGCGTGCGCTTACCCATGCCAGTGCGCGCGGTGCCAATGCGGGCGCCGATTATGAACGGTTCGAATTTCTCGGCGACCGGGTTCTTGGCCTTGTAGTCGCCGATATGCTGTTGGCTGCCTTTCCCGATGCCGCGGAAGGGGAGTTGTCGCTGCGCCTCAATGCGTTGGTCAATGCCGAGGCGCTGTCTGATATCGCAGAGCATATCGGGCTGCCGGACCTGATCCGTGCCGGGTCGGACGTGCGCGGGCTCGAGGGACGCAAGCGCGTCAACCTGCGCGCCGACGCGTTGGAATCACTGATCGCCGTGCTCTATCTCGACGGTGGTCTGGAAGCGGCCCGCGTGTTCATTCACAAATACTGGCAGCCGCGTTCGCAAGCCTCGGGCGCGGCACGCCGCGACGCCAAGACCGAATTGCAGGAATGGGCGCATCAGGCGGCGGGTGCTGTTCCCGCCTATCAGGTCGACGGCCGGGAAGGCCCCGATCATGATCCGCTGTTTACCGTCAGCGTCAAGGTCGGCGCGTTTCAGCCGGCAACCGGCAGCGGCCGCTCCAAGCGCGAGGCCGAACAGGCCGCCGCCACCGCCCTTCTGGTTCGCGAAGGCGTCTGGGTTCATGAAGGGAGTGCGGCATGACCGCCGAAGACACTGCAGCCGCTCCTGTTACGCATTCCGGCTTCGTCGCGCTGATCGGCGCGCCCAATGCCGGCAAGTCGACGCTGGTCAACCAACTTGTCGGCGCCAAGGTCTCGATCGTCACCCATAAGGTGCAGACGACACGCGCCATCGTGCGCGGTATCGCCACGCACGACAACGCGCAGATCGTCTTTGTCGACACACCGGGCATCTTCAAGCCCAAGCGGCGGCTGGATACGGCAATGGTGACCACCGCCTGGGGCGGCGCCAAGGACGCCGATATCGTGTTGCTGCTGATCGATGCGGAACGCGGCATCAGGGGCGACGCCGATGCCATCCTCGAACGGCTGAAGGACGTGCGCCAGCCGATGGCGCTGATCCTCAACAAGGTCGACCGCGTCAAGCCGGAGGCGCTTCTGGCCCTCTCAGCGGCAGCGAACGAGAAAGTGCCGTTCCAGCGCACCTTCATGGTCTCGGCGTTGACCGGCTCCGGCTGCAAGGACCTGCTCGACTATCTGGCCCAGGCGCTGCCGGCCGGCCCGTGGTACTATCCGGAAGACCAGATTTCCGACCTGCCGATGCGCCAACTCGCGGCCGAGATCACCCGCGAAAAGCTCTATCTCAGGCTGCATCAGGAACTGCCCTATTCCTCGCACATCGAGACCGAGAAATGGGAAGAGAAGAAAGACGGCTCGGTGCGTATCGACCAGACCATCTTTGTCGAGCGCGACAGCCAGAAGAAGATCGTGCTCGGCCACAAGGGCGAGACCATCCGCGCCATCGGGCAGGCCGCGCGGATGGAAATATCAGGCATATTGGAGCAGAAGGTGCACCTGTTCCTGTTCGTAAAGGTGCGCGAGAACTGGGGCGATGATCCCGAGCGCTATCGCGAGATGGGGTTGGAGTTTCCTCATTAGGGCATGATCCCGAACAAAAGGGTCTGTTTTCGGGAAAGATCATGCTTGAGGTCACGATCGATGTCGCCTTGGTGCGCCGGCTGATTGCCGCGCAATTCCCGCATTGGAAGAATCTTGCGGTCAGGCCGGTTGATTTTGGCGGCTGGGACAACAGGACCTTTCATCTCGGCGACGAGATGACCGTGCGGTTGCCGAGCGCCGCCGCTTATTCCCTGCAAGTGGAAAAGGAACATCGCTGGCTGCCGAGGTTGGCGCCGCTGTTACCACTGTCCATCCCCGTACCGCTGGCGATGGGCGCTCCGGCCGAGGGCTATCCCTGGCACTGGTCCGTCTATGGCTGGATCGAGGGCGAGACCGCGAAACGGGAACGTATCGCGGATCTGTCGGAATTCGCGGCGGACCTGGCTCGGTTCCTGGTTGCGTTGAGATACGTGGACGCGACCGATGGGCCAGCGCCTGGGCAGCACAATTTCTTTCGCGGCGGACCGCTGACCGTCTATGACGGCGAGACAAGGCAAGCGATCTCGGCGCTCGGCAACCGCATCGATACCGGCGCCGCCACCGCTGTCTGGGAGATAGCCCTTGCCGCGGCCTGGGAAGGTCCTTCCGTGTGGTTCCATGGCGACGTCAGCCGGGGCAACCTCCTGGTCGAAAAGGGCAGGCTAGGCGCGGTGATCGATTTTGGCACCTGCGGTGTCGGTGATCCCTCCTGCGATCTGGCAATTGCCTGGACGCTTTTCGAAGGCGAGAGCCGGGACACTTTTCGCGCCTGCCTCGCGGCAGATGAGGCGACCTGGGCGCGCGGGCGTGGCTGGGCGCTGTGGAAGGCGCTGATCATCGCCGCCGGCCACATAGACGTCGCCCGGGCCGAGATCGAAGAATCTTGGCAGGTGATCGACGCGGTGCTGATCAATCGCGAGTGTCAGGCGTGAGGGGAAGCGCGTGACGCGCCGACATCGGACGGCGTTGAGTTTCCGATGGATCAAAAAAAGTCACTGCGGCGGGCAACTTCACACGGCCCTTCTGGCGTCGGCGGAGTCCGAGGGATTGGTCAGATTCGATTCAGGGATCTGACGTCGAAAAATAAGTTATCCAATGTTTTTGTTAGAAATCGTATTTAATTACATGAAAATAATAGAATAAATTACAGCATCAGATGAATAAATCAAAAAAATACCCAATTATTACATAAAAATGACAATGTACCATTTGTGCCGATTTGAAAATTGGTCCTAGTGGGTTAGTGTTATTTGTGCAACACAGATTTAATCTGTGGTCTGAATCCGGCATATTTGTGGAATTGTCATTGAAGGCGGAAGATTGGTGGGTATGTTCGCCGCGAAAAGGGGACGCGGTGCGAGCCCTTTTTCATTGTCGGGTGAAGCGGGACAACATATCCGCCAGCCACAATTCAGAAGCCATCTTATTAACTTGACTGGAGAGGTCAGAAAATGAACATCAAGAGCCTCCTTCTCGGCTCAGCCGCGGCACTGATCGCGGTTTCCGGCGCGCGCGCCGCGGACGCGGTCGTCGTCGCCGAACCGGAACCGGCCGAATACGTCAAGATCTGTGACGTCTACGGCGCCGGTTACTTCTATATCCCGGGCACCGAGACCTGCCTGCGCATCGGCGGCTATGTCCGCTATGATATCGGCGTCGGCGATTCCGGCTCGTTCGATGGCGTCAACCATGTCCAGGACCATCAGAACGCCAACGACGATCACTCGACCTACTACAAGAACACCCGCTTCACGCTGAAGACCTGGACCGGTCAGGAAACCGAGCTCGGTACCCTGAAGACCTACACCGAGACCCGCTTCAACTACGGCAACTCCTCGGGCGACTATGAAGATTCGGCCAGCACCGATTGGACGGGCCGTAACAAGTCGCTCTCGCTGCGTTTCGCCTGGATCCAACTCGGTGGTCTGCGCGTCGGTAAGGACGATACGGCTTTCGACACGTTCATCGGCTATGCCGGCAACGTCATCCAGGATACGCTGGTGCCCTACGGCGGGCAGGAGAGCAACGTCGTCCAATACTACTTCGACGCAGGCAACGGTTTCTCGGGCATGGTCTCCCTCGAAGAAGGCGCCGGCGTCGTGGGCACCATCGACAGCTATGTTCCGCATGTCGTCGGCGGCTTGAAGTACAAGGGCGACTGGGGTGCGATCACCGGCGTCGTGGCCTATGACAGCAACTACGAAGAAGTCGCTGGCAAGGTTCGCCTTGACGTCAAGGCAACCAACGAATTGTCGCTGTTCATCATGGCTGGCTACGGCACCGACGACAATCTCACCGACGATGCGAACAACGCCATCGATGCACACGGTCGCGGCTTCTACAAACAGTGGGGCGGCAACTGGGCAATCTGGGGTGGCGGCACCTACAAGTTCAACGACAAGACCTCGTTCAACGCCCAGATCTCCTATGACGACTGGAAGAATCTCGGCATCGCCGCGAACGTTGCCTATACCGTTGTGCCCGGCTTTACGGTCACGGCTGAAGTCGATTACCTCAATGCAGGAAAATTCGACGACGTCGACTTCAACAACTGGACCAAGGCCAACAAGAAGAGCAGCGTCGGCGGCATTCTCCGCTTCCAGCGCTCGTTCTAACGGATCGACTGACCTTACCAGACCGCCCGCAGCGTATCGCTGTGGGCGGTTTTTTGCGCGCTGTCCCGGAGCCAGCCCGTCTGAGCACCAGCGCCTCATCTTGATTTCGCCATCCAACGGGTGAAAAGCTCGGGCATGGAATGGCGCGACGAGGGAATCATTCTCGGCACCCGCAAGCATGGCGAAACCAGCGCCATTCTCGAGGTGATGACGCGTGCGCATGGCCGCCATCTCGGCCTCGTGCGCGGCGGCCGCTCACGCAAGCAGCAGCCCGTTCTCCAGCCCGGCAATCGCGTCGATCTCTTGTGGCGCGCGCGCCTCGACGAGCATCTGGGCACCTTCCAGGCCGAAGCGATCGAAATGAATGCCGCCCGGCTGATGGACAGTGCCATCGCCGTCTACGGCCTTCAGACCATGGCGGCGCATCTGCGCCTGCTGCCCGAGCGTGACGCCCATGGCGGCCTCTACGAGGCGCTTTCGGTGATGATCGTCCACCTGGACGATGCCGATGCCGCCGGCGAGCTGGTGGCGCGTTTCGAACTTCTGATCCTTGATGAACTCGGCTTCGGCCTCGATCTCAGCCAATGCGCTGCCACCGGTACAAGGCAGGATCTTGCCTATGTCTCGCCGAAGTCGGGACGCGCGGTGTCGCGTGAAGCCGGCGCGCCGTGGCACGACAAGATGCTGGTGCTGCCTGCATTTCTGCAGCGCGGCTCCGGCATGCGCGCGAACCATGCGGCGATCGCGGACGCCTTCCGCTTGACCGGTTTCTTCTTCACCCGCCATGTTTACGAGCCGCGCGGCATCGATCAGCCTGACGCGCGCGCCGGCTTTCTTGCAGCGCTGCGCAAGCACCACGCGACGCACAAGCCCATCGCCGGAGAGAACGCGGCCGGGGAAATCATCAGATGAGCGAAGTCGAACTCTATCCGGGCCGGGTCTCGCCACTCGGCCTCGGCACCATTCCTCATGCCGACATCCTGAAATACACCGGCCTGGAATTGCTTCAGCGAATCATCGACGGCAAATATCCGGCACCGCCGATCTCCTTCCAGCTCAGCTTCGCCTTGACCGAAGTGTCGGAAGGCCGCGCCGTATTTCGCGGCGTGCCGAACGAACGCCATCTCAACCCGCTGGGCAGCGTGCATGGCGGTTGGGCGGCGACGCTGCTCGATTCGGCGTTGGGCTGCGCCGTTCAGACGCTGCTCGAAAAGGGTGAGGCCTACACGACGGCCGAGTTCAAGGTGAACCTGACGCGGCCGATCACGCCCAGGACCGGCGAGGTGGTTTGTGAAGGCAAGGTGGTTCACAAGGGCCGCACGCTTGCCGTTTCCGAGGCGACGCTGAAGGACGCCGGCGGCAAGCTGCTGGCTTTCGGTACCGAGACATGTTCGATATTTCCGGCAGCCAATCTGGCGGCACGTTGAGTTTTCAGCCGTTTGGCCGCCGCATTTGAATGTCAGTGAGACGAAATGTCAGTGAAAACTGGCCTGGTTTGGGGGAACCGCCATGTTTGAAAGCCTGATCGGCCTTGTCGCCATCATCGCCTTGTTCGTCATCATTTCGCGCCAGCAGAGCCGGATCGGTCTGATCGAGCGCGAGCTTGGCGCGCTGCGCAGTCTCGTGCTTTCGGGCGTCGTGCCGCCCGTGGTCAGGCTGTCGGACCAGGAGGCGGCCGAGGGCAAGGCGCACACGTCATCGGTGGCCGCGCCCGCGGCCGACATCGCCCCGGCAGCAATCAGCGATCCGGCACCCGCGATGGTACAGGCCATGGAGGTGGAAATCCCGGCCGGCGAGAGTGTGCCCGGTCCCTGGAGCGCGCCCGAGGCAGCACCGGAAACGCCGGAGGTCGTGCCGGCCGCGGTCGCCCAGGCCGCCCGGCAGTCCGATGTCGAAACCGCGCTCGGCACGCGTTGGGCGGTCTGGGTCGGCGGCATCGCGCTTGCTCTCGGCGGCTTGTTCCTGATCCGCTACACCATCGAGGCCGGCATTTTCGGACCCGGCGTGCGGCTCACCATGGCGGCCGTGCTCGGGTTGGTGCTGGTCGCCGGCGGCGAGTTCATTCGCCGCACCGGCTTCAAGGTGCCGGTGCAAGGTGTTGCCGGCGCCTATATTCCGGCGATTCTGACGGCGGCCGGTGCCTTCATCCTGTTCGGCACCGTCTATGCCGCCCATGGCGTTTACGGCTTCATCGGCCCGGCTCTTGCCTTCACGCTGCTCGGTGCGATCGGTATTGCGACCATCGCCGCCGCGCTCGTCCATGGCCAGGCGCTGGCTGGCATCGGTCTTGTCGGCGCTATGGTGACCCCGGTGCTGATCGCTTCGCAGGCGCCCAATCCCTGGGCATTGTTCGGCTATCTCGCCATCGTGCTCGCGGCCACCGGCGTCATCGCCCGCATGCGCGACTGGCAAGCGCTGATGGCGGCCGCCTTTTTCGGCACCGGCATCTGGACCATCCTCTACATGACCGACGCGCCGGGCGCGGACCTCTCCGCCATCCTGTTCATCGACGCCGTCACGCTGGCCGTGCTGGCTCTTGTCTGGCTGAGCGGTCGGGGCAGCGAAGCGGAAAGCGGCTTCGACTGGCCATCGATCGTGCCGGGGGCTTTCATCGCGTTTTCGGCGCTCGGCCTGTCGGTCGACGCGACATTTGTCGCGGCAGGCTATGCCTTGCCAGGCGCCTTGGTTCTCGTCGCCCTTGTCGCCACCGCATTCTTCCGGCCGCGCGCGGTGCCGCTGCTGCACGCAGCCGGGCTGGTCACGGTGATGATCCATCTCGGCATCATTCCGCCCACCACCATTGGCTCCGATTTCTCCCAGGGCAATCTGGGCTTTGACGGCTTGCCGGTGGCGGCCGGAAATGCCTTGACGCTGCGTATCGGTATTGGCCTCGGCCTTGTCTTCCTTGCCGCCGGCTTGTGGACCGCCCGCCGCTTTGCCGCCTCGGTGTGGATCCGGGCAGCCTCGTGGGCAGCATGGGGCGTCATCGCGCCTCTGGTCATCCTGCTGGCGCTCTGGCTCACCTTCGGCAATCTCGACCGTGATTTTGCATACGCCGCGGTCGCGGCCCTGCTGGTCGTGATCCTCGCCGCCGGCGGCGAATGGATCGCGCGGGCCGAGGAACCACCGTTCAAGGGCGGTGCCGCAGTGTCGTTTGCCTTGGGTGGCGCAGCAGTCGCCGGCCTCCTGATGCTGCATATGGCTTTTGGTTCCGGCTGGACCACCATCCTGCTCGGCGCCGCGGCGATCATGCCGGCGCTCGCCACGCGCCGGCGCTCTTATCCTGTGCTCGGCTGGATTTCAGTCGCCGCCGTCATCGCGGTGCTTGGCCGCGTCGCCTTCGACCCGACGATTGTCGGCGCCGGGTTCTTGTCAACGACACCGGTCTTCAACTGGTTGCTTCCGGGCTATGGCGTGCCGGCGCTCGCCTTCGGCTTCGCGGCCTGGCAACTCGCCCACACCACCAATGGCCGACCGCGCCTCGCCATGGAGGCCGCGGCGGCACTGTTTGCGCTGCTAACGCTCGCCATGCTGGTGCGCCACGCCATGCATGGCGGCGTCATCAACAGCGATGCGCCGACGCTTGCCGAACAGGCGATCTACACGCTGATCGCCATCGGCGCTGGTGCCATCCTGATCGCCATCGACCGGCGCTCGCCAAGCTCGGTGCTGCGCTATGGTTCGATGGCGGTGGGCGTGGTCTCAGTCGCCTTCGTCGTCATCCAGCATTTCCTGGTGCTCAATCCGTTGTTCACCGACGAATCGACCGGTCGGATCCCGGTTTTCAATCTTTTGTTCCTGGCCTATCTCCTGCCGGCCGTCGCCGCTGGCGGCCTGGCGCTCTATAGCAGGGGCAAGCGGCCGAAATGGTATTCGGCCATGCTGGCGCTGGTGGCGGCGCTGCTTGCCTTCGCCTATGCCACGCTCTCGGTGAGGCACCTGTTCAAGGGCGAGTTCATTGGTTTGTGGAGCGGCCTTGGCCAGTTGGAGACCTATACCTATTCGGCACTCTGGCTGGTGATCGGCGTGGCGCTGCTCACGGCTGGCGTCTGGCTGAAATCGCAGGTGCTGCGCATTGCTTCGGCCGGGCTGATCGCGGTTGCCGTGCTGAAGGTCTTTCTGTTCGACATGTCCGAACTGGAAGGTGTGCTCAGGGCGCTATCCTTCATCGGCCTTGGCGCGGTGCTGATCGGCATCGGCCTGTTCTATCAGCGGCTTTTGACGCGGGCGGCGAAGGAAAAAGGCTAATCGCCCCCGAATCATTGGGTTTTCTTGCCGGTCGGGAATAAACCGGCAGCAGCCAGCGTTATCTCGTTGCTTGGGTGACCGGAGCGGCGGACCGCTTCGCGCTGGCCGCTTGCGCCGTGCCGGGAAGGCGCGTTCAATCGGAATCAACAAGGGCGACCTCAGAACCAGCGGTCATGGACGAAAAGAAGGCAGCAATCCTTGGCGAAATACCGCGCCTGCGCCGCTACGCACGCTCGCTTCTGCGCGACCGTGATTCTGCCGACGACCTCGTTCAGGACTGCCTCGAGCGCGCACTGTTGCGGCTCGACAACTGGCAGACAGGAGAAAGCCCCAGGAGGTGGCTGTTTACGATCATGCATCATTTGTTCATCGACCAGATGCGCAAGGTGAACCGCCGCGGCGAAGCGGCGATGCTGCCGCTCGAAGCGGGCGAGGCGGTTGCCCAGCCGCCCGAACAGTTGGAGGGCATTGCTTCGCGCGAGATCATCAACGCATTGCAGGCGATCAGCCCCGATCGCCGCGCGGCCCTGGTCATGGTCGCCATCGAGGGATTTTCCTATGCCGAAGCCGCCAACATTCTGGGTGTGCCCGCGGGCACGCTGATGTCGCGCATCGCGCGTGGGCGTGAGGAACTGCGCGGGTTGCTGGACGACACAGCGCGCCGCCGCGCCATAAGGATCGTCGAGAAATGATCCGCCGCGATTTTTCCGAACGGGACATTCACATGGCGCTCGACGGCGAACTGCCGGCCGATGAGCGTGCCGCCTATGATGCCTGGCTCGATGCCAATCCGGAGATGAAGGCGAGGAGCGTCCGCTTCACCGCCGACCGCGAGGCATTGCGTGCCGCCTTTGCCGGCGTGCTGGATGAGCCTGTTCCCGCGCGCTTGCGCAAGGTGGTGCTCGGCGAAGCGCCTGTTAAGGCAGCGGTGCCACGCTCGCGCTGGTGGCTTGCCGCCGCCGCGGCGGTGTTTCTGACCACGGGCGGATTTGGCGGCTACTTTGCCGGCATCGGCGGACTCGGGCAGGAGGATCCGGCGGAGGATCGGCTCGCCGAACAGGCGATCGCCGCCCATGTCATCTATGCCGCCGAGAAGCTGCATGCGGTGGAAGTGCCGGCCAGCGACAAGGATCATTTGCAGACCTGGCTGTCCAACCGGGTCGGCCTGAAGCTGGTGGCGCCGGATCTGAGCGCGAACGGGTTCCAATTGGTTGGTGGCCGGTTGCTGCCGGCCGGTGAAAGCAAGGCGGCAATGCTGCTCTACGAAGACGACAAGGGCGAGCGCATATCCCTCTTCGTGACGGCGGAATCGACGGAGAATGCCAAGGGTACCTACGCTTCGGCTCAGGAGGGTCCGCAGGCCGTCTATTGGCTGGACAAGGGCTATGGCTGTGCCGTCGTCGGTTCGCTGCCGCGCGAGCAATTGGCGGCCGTGGCCAAGAGTGCGTATGGGCAGCTTCTGGCCGGTCTCGCCAGTTGAGCCGGCGGCGATCTCGGCTTGAAACAGCGATTCCGTTCAAAGCTTGTCAGCTTCCCTGCCGCCGCGGAAACTGTCACAATTCGGCCCTAATCAAGGAGCGATAGCGCTTGATGAATACCGGCGCTTCGGCCGGTGTTTGCGACGCTTTGACTGGGGCCGTTTCCGCAACGCAATCGAGGTTTTCTCAAGCCGCATGCCTGCCGAGATCCGCACGGCCCGCGCGTCTGACGTCGATGACCTCGCCGCCATCGAGAAAGCTGTGTTCTCGAGCGACCGCATTTCCCGCCGCTCCTTCCGCCAGTTCATCGAGCGTGAGACCGCCGAGACGCTGGTCGCCGAAATCGATGGCCGCGTCGGCGGTTACGCGATCGTGCTTTTTCGCAAGGGCAGCGGCGTGGCACGGCTCTATTCCATAGCCGTCGGACCGTTTTTCGGCGGGCTCGGCATAGGCCGCCAATTGCTGTCCGCGGCCGAAGAGGCAGCCTTCGAACACGGCCGCATGATGCTGCGTCTCGAAGTGCGCGAAGACAATGGCCGTGCCATCCGCATCTACGAGCAGGGCGGATACCGCAAGATTGGCCGGGAGCCGGGTTACTACGAGGACGGCGCGACGGCGCTGCGCTATGAAAAGACCCTGCGCGGCGACCTTCCGGTCGCCACCAGGGTGCCATTCTATCAGCAGACCTGCGAGTTCACCTGCGGCCCATGCTGCCTGATGATGGCCATGGCCAATTTCGATCGTGGCTTCGTACCCGACCCGGTGATGGAAATCCGACTCTGGCGCGAGGCGACGACCGTCTTCATGATGTCCGGGCCGGGCGGCTGCGAACCATTCGGTCTGGCTGTCTCGGGGTATGAAAGCGGGCTCGCGGCGGAAATCTTTGTTTCCTTCTACGGCGCGTTGTTCCTGCAATCGGTGCGCAGCGAGGACAAGCGCCGGATCATGGAATTGGCCCAGGTCGACTTTCGCCGTCGAGCGGAACTTTACGGTATCCCGGTGAATTACCGTCCGTTCACCATCGATGATATCAGGGCGGCTCTCGCCGGGGGCAAACTGGTGCTGGTGCTGATCAGCGGCTTCCTGATGTTCGGCAAGAAGGTGCCGCACTGGGTGCTGGCCATCGGCGATGATGGCGACCATATTCTGATCCACGATCCGTGGGTCGAGGATGAAAGGCAGGAAACCATCCTTGATGCCGCCAACATTCCCGTGCCTTACGGCATCTTCATGAACATGGCGCAGTTCGGCCGCGACGGACTGCGTGCCGCCATCACTTTGGGAAAGAGATAATGACCTGGGTCATTCTTACCGGCAGGCAAAGCGATCTCGACCAGGTGGCGACACCGCACAAGATCATCACCAATCGCGACTATCTCGCGCATCCCTCGCTGTTCCGCGGCCAGCGGCCGAAGGTCATCAACCTGTCGAACAATTACGGCTACCAGAGCCGCGGCTATTACGCGTCGCTGCTGGCGAGTTCGCGCGGCCACAAGGTCATCCCGACCGTCGAGACGATGATCGACCTGTCGGAGCGCAAGCTCTACGAGCACGCCTTGCCGGAACTGGAACTGGCGCTCAACAAATGCCGCAAGGACCTTGGCGGCGTATTTCCGGCGAAGGTCTGCATCTTCTTCGGCATCGGCCCGTCCAAGGTCTGGGACCGTTTTGCCAAACTGTTGTTCGACTGGTTCCGGGCGCCGGCGCTCGAAGTCCACATCAAGGACAGCGCCGAATGGGCCTCGATCCGCAAGATCGGCTTCCACCCGCTGGCGCGGATGACCGAGGACGAGGAAAAAAGCTTCATCCAGTGCCTGGAGACCTACACCAACCGAGAGTGGCGCGACACCAAGGGCCGGACGCCGGCGCGCTACACCTTCGCCACGCTGGTCGATCCGCATGAGGAATTGCCGCCGTCGGAAATCTCCTCGCTGCGCTACTGGGCCAAGATCGCCGAAAAGATGGGGGTCGAAATCGAGCCCATCACCAGGAAGGATCTCGCCAAGCTCGCGAATTACGACGCGCTGTTCATCCGCGAGACCACCTCGATTTCCAATCACACCTATCGTTTCGCCCGCCGCGCCCAGCAGGAAGGCATGCCTGTCATCGACGACCCGCTGTCGATGATCCGCTGCACCAACAAGGTCTATCTCAACGAACTGATGGCCTACAACAAAGTGCCGGTGCCGCCCACGGTGATGATCGCCGGCGCCTCTGATCTCGAACTCGCGGCGCAGACGCTGGGTTTTCCCCTGGTGTTGAAGATCCCGGATTCGTCGTTCTCGCGCGGTGTCAAGAAATGCGCCAATTTCGAGGAACTGAAGACGCTTGCCACAGAATGGCTCGAGGATTCCGATCTTTTGATCGCGCAGAAATTCATCCCGACCGAATATGACTGGCGCGTCGGCGTGCTCGGCGGCCAGCCGCTGTTTGCCGTGCACTATCTGATGGCCAAGAAGCATTGGCAGATCGTCAACCACAAGGCCAATGGCAAGCCCGACCAGGGCGGCATCAAGACCTTCACGCTGAAGGAGACGCCGTCTCATGTCGTCGAGACGGCGGTGAAGGCGGCGCGCTGCATCGGCGACGGCCTCTACGGTGTCGACCTCAAGGAGACCAAGGACGGCGTCTTCGTCATCGAGGTCAACGACAACCCCAACCTCGACCATGGCTGGGAGGATTCCGGCGAGAAGGACGAAGTCTGGGTGCGGTTGACGCAGTGGTTCCTGGAGCGGCTGGACAGGCCGGGGCGGTAATCAACCGAGGGAAGAGATGCTGTTCATCGTCATCGAGGATTTCACCGGCTGCGACCGCAAGGAAATCTATCGCCGGTTCCGCGACCGGGGCCGCCTGAAGCCGGAGGAGCTTGTCGTGCATCATAGCTGGATCGCGGCCGATATGAGCCGCTGTTTCCTGCTGGTGGAGGCCGATGATGTCACGCTCCTGCAGCGATGGGTCATCGAATGGGCTGATCTGGTCGAGTTCGAGATCGTGCCCGTGGCGACCAACAAGGACATGGTGGTGGCCTTGAGCGGGCACCTCTAGCCATCGCCCTCCTGGGTCAGCGCAGCGCCGGGGAGTCCACGGCGCGCCGGCATTCATCGATCAGCCAAGCGCGGAACGCGGCCACGACATCGCGCCTTGCGCTTCGCTCCGGGACAGTCAGGCAGTAGGGCTGTCGCAGGGCGATTGCGCTCGCGGCGGGCCGCACCAGCCTGCCGTCCTCCACCGCCTCGGCACAGTAAATCCCTTGCGCCAGCGCCACGCCCAACCCCGAAATCGCGAGGTCGAGGGCCGCGCGCGACGAATTGGCCGACAGGCCGCGCCGCAATGCCCGGCCAGATTGGGCATTCGTCGCCTCGAACCAGTTGCGCCAGGACGGAAACGAAGCGCCGGTCGGTCCCCAATCCGTGTGGATCAGCGGCAGCCCGGCGAGCGGCTCGCCGCCTGCCTTGATCATGCCGGCAAGCTTTGGCGCGCAGACCGGATAGACCGCGTCCCTGGCAATGTCCTCGGTCGGATGTTCGCGATAGTGCGGACCGTAGGAGAGCCTGATGTCGATCAGTTCGCGGTCGAACGGCACCGGGTCGTCATCGCCCCGCACCGATATGTCGGCGGCGCCATGGCTTGCGACGAAGCCGGCCAGACGCTGCGAAAGCCAGCCCATGGCCATGGATGGCGGCACCGATACGACCAGACGCGGGCGGAATGCATCGCCGCCCAGTTCGCGCGAGACGCTGCCGATCTCCTGGAAAGCCACGGTCAGCCGCGGCAACATCTCCACGCCCGCCTCGGTGAGGACAACGCGCCGGTTGATCCGCTGAAACAGCTTGCGGCCCATCTGCTCCTCCAAGGTGCGGATAAGCTGGCTGACGGCGGCAGCCGAGACCGAAAGTTCTTCCGCCGCCGCGGCAAAGCTGCCCGTACGTGCGGCGGCTTCGAAAGCCTGGAGCCCTTTCAGGGATGGGGATGTGACCATGATCGCCAGATAGATAAGCTTAGCTTATCCAAATCGCAGGAATCGTCGTTTTTGGAAAGCTTTTTCGCCGACTAGAGTGGTCTTCATCAATCTCCAGCCTGGATCGAGGCCGATGGACCATCGCGACATCATCGCGTCGCTGACGACAGAAGAGCGCAATCGCCTGACGGCCAAATCCGATGTCGCGGGCCTGTTCCAGTTCGGCGCTCACTTGGGTGCGATTGTCATCATTGGATCGCTGATCGCGGCCAAGGTGCCGTTCTGGCCATTGCTGATGCTGCCGCAAGGCATCCTGATCGTGTTCCTGTTCACGCTGCTGCATGAGTCGGTTCACCGCACGGCTTTCAATACGCAGCGGCTGAACGACGGCGTGGCGCGGCTGTGCAGCCTGGCCATCGGGCTGCCCGCCGACTGGTTCCGCTACTTCCACTTCGCTCACCACCGGTACACGCAGGATCCGGAAAACGATCCCGAGCTTGCCTTCCCGAAGCCTGAGACCTTGCGGCAATACATTGTCCACGTCTCGGGCCTGCCGGTGTGGTGGGGGCATTTCAAGACGCTGTACACCAATGCGCGTGGGGACTGCCACGATAGCTATGTGCCGCCAAAGGGCCTGCCCAAAGTGCGCGCCGAGGCACGTGCGATGATCGGGTTCTATGTCGTGGTCCTGGCGCTTGCCATCTGGTTCGAGGCAACGGTGCTGTTCTATGTCTGGATCTTGCCGGCTCTGCTCGGACAGCCATTCCTGCGGCTTTATCTGCTGGCCGAGCACGGCCGCTGCCCGTTCGTCGCGAACATGCTGGAAAACACCAGGACGACGCTGACCAATTGGGCGGTGCGCAAGCTGGCCTGGAACATGCCGTTCCATGCCGAGCATCATGCCTATCCCGGCGTGCCGTTTCACCAATTGCCGCGGTTTCACGCGCTGATCGAGCGGCACCTGAAGGTGGTCGAGCCCGGCTATGTCAGCTTCCACGAGAAATACCTGGAGACGCTGCGCTGACCTTGCGCCGATGCGTTAGCCGGTCTGGCTGCGCGGCGCACGCGCTTTCAACAGATGCTGGATGTCAGCCGCCTTCGACGGCACGCCGATCAGATAGCCTTGCGCCTCGACACAACCGTTGTCGCGCAGCATGTCGAGTTGCCTCTCGGTTTCGACGCCCTCGGCGGTGACGACGATGCCAAGTTCGGTGCCGAGACCGATGATGGAGCGAACGATCGCCGCCGTGTCGCGATTGCCCATGTCGCGAATGAATGATCGGTCGATCTTGATCTTGTCGACCGGAAAACGCCTGAGGTAGCCGAGCGAGGAATAGCCGGTCCCGAAATCGTCCAGCGCGATGCGGATACCGAGCTCACGCAACTGGCGCAGCGTTTTCAGCACGGCCTTGCTCTCGTCCATCAGTACGGTTTCGGTGATTTCCAGTTCCAACTGTCCGGCCGGGACGCCGGAAAAAGCCAGCGCCGAGATGACGGCGCGGGCAAACCCGCTGCTTTTGAGCTGCACCGCCGAGACATTGACCGCAATGCGCAAACCCGGCGGCCAGCTAGCCGCCGTCGCGCAGGCTTTCCTCAGCGCCCACTCGCCAAGCGGCACGATCAGCCCTGTCTCTTCGGCGACGGGAATGAAGTCGTCCGGCGCCACCTTGCCGCGCGCCGGCGAATGCCAGCGCATCAGGGCCTCCGCGCCGATGATCTCGCCCGAGGCGATGTTCATGATGGGTTGGAAATCGAGATCGAACTCCTGGCGCGGCAGCGCGGTCTCCAGGTCGACTTCAAGCGCCCGCCGGGCCTGCACGGCGGCGTCCATTCCAGGTTCGAAGAAGCGATAGAGGTTTCGCCCTTCGCTCTTCGCCCGATAGAGCGCCGTGTCGGCGTTCTTCAGCAGCGTGTCGGCGTCACGGCCATCGGCGGGGAAAACGGCGATGCCCAGGCTGACGCCGACATGCATCTCGCGGCTCTTGTCGCGAAATGGTTTTGCGATTGCCTCGACGATGTGCTTCGCCAATTTCTCGGCATCGGCAATGCCCACGGAGTTGGATTGGATGACGACGAACTCATCGCCGCCGAAACGGGCGATCATGTCCGCATCGTCGCGCAGGCAACGCTGCAGTCTTTCGGCCACTCTCTTCAACAGCCAGTCACCGGCAGGGTGTCCCCAGGTGTCGTTCACAGCCTTGAAACGGTCGAGGTCGAGCGAGAAGATCGCGAGCGGCGTAGCGGCCACATCCTCCAGCGCATGGTCGAGCCGTTCGCGAAACATCGATCGGTTGGGCAGCCCAGTCAGCGTGTCGTGATGCGCAAGATGGATCATGCGCTCTTCGGCCAAACGGCGTTCCGTGACGTCGTCGAACGTCGCCACCCAACCGCCGCCACTCATCGGCTGGCGCACGACCAGAATCGTCCTGCCGTCGGCGAGATGGCGATACGTCGAATGCATTTTTCCCGCCCGCCGGCAGGCTTCGGTCTTGGCGACTTCGCTGTCGACGTCGATCTTCGTGTAGATGCCGAGTTCCAGCAATCGTTCGAGGGCGTCGCGGTGCGTCGTTCCAAGCGGGAAGTCGGCCGCCGTGACATTGTACAGTTCCAGAAAACGCCCGTTGCGCACGATCATCTTGCCGTCGGCGTCGTACATCAGCAGGCCTTGCGACATGTTGGCGAGCGCGGCGTCGAAGCGGCGATGCTGCTCCTTGAGATCCTGCTCGGCGCGCCGCTGTTCGGTGATGTCCTCGTAGATCGAGACCCAGCCGCCCGAAGCCAGCGGCCGGTGCGAGATAAGGATGATGCGGCCGTCCGACAGGACTTCTTCGTAGGCCGAAGGTTTCGCCTGGTCGATATAGGGCTTGCGGATGGCGTAGAGCTCATCGGCGCTCTGCGAGGCGACGCCGAGGTCGACGCTATGGCGCAGGATGTCGATGAAGCGGATGCCTGGCCGCATCACCTTGGCATCGAGGTGGAAGATGTCGATGTAGTTGCGGTTGCAGATGATCATGCGTTCATCGGCGTCGAACATGCATAGGCCATGCGACATGTTTTCGACAGCGGCTGAAAAGCGTTCGTTCTGCTCGCGCAGCTCATCTTGCATGCGGCGAGGGCGTTCCACGCCTCCGGCCGCCCGTTCCGGGCCGACCGAACCATCCTTGACATCCACGATGGGCATGAGGCGCCCCTGCGGTGCTTTGATCGAACACCACACTGTTGACGCTTCCGGTTAATTTAGCGTTTTCTACCCTAGCGCGGATGTCGCAACGTGATGTCTTGACGTCTCGATCGCCGAAAACCGCTTCAGGAAGGCATTCTGCGCCGAGGTCACCGAGCGTGGCGCGAAGTCGAAGCGCTCCGCGGAAAAACCGCGCGGGCGGCCGAAGAACTCCGTCGCCTCGGCGCTCGAAAAGCCGGCGAGCAGCGTTGCCTCGAAATAGGCGGCGATCTGGTCGGCGCGCTTGATCTCCTTGCGCAGGACGGCGGCCGGTTCGGGAGGCAGCGAGAAACGCAGATGGATGGCGCGCTGCAGGCGCAATTCGCAATCCTTGTAGCTGCCGCCCATCACCGACTTGAATGGCGAGATCATGTCGCCGATGACATATTCGGGGGCGTCGTGCAGCAGCGCCGCCAACTGGTCGTCGGCCGAAGCCTGGGGCACCAGTTCGTTAAACAGCGCCTCGACCAGCAGCGAATGCTGGGCGACGGAAAAGGCGTGCTCGCCGCGGGTCTGGCCGTTCCAGCGGGCAACGCGGGCAAGCCCATGCGCAATGTCCGAGATCTCGATGTCGAGCGGCGAGGGGTCGAGCAGGTCGAGCCTGCGGCCTGACAGCATGCGCTGCCAGGCGCGTGGTGGCGCGCCGGCGCGGTCCGCCGCCATCAGGTTTCCTCCGTGCCGGCGGCTTCCTGCGGGAAACTGAATTTGGCCCAGGCAGGAATGGTGAGCGTCACCGGAGCATCGGCCGCCAGAATCGGTTGGCCAACGTCCAACGCCGCCTTGACCCTGTCTATGCGGGCAATGGCGAGCCCTGATGTGCCGGCACTTGAGCCGAGCGTGCCAACCGACCGCCCCTCGACAGTCAGTTCGGTGCCGACGGGGGGCAGGGGAAGCCCGGCCTCGACAATCAGCACGCGCCGCCTGGCCGTGCCCCGATGCTGCATGCGCGAGACCACCTCCTGGCCGACATAGCAGCCCTTCTTGAAGCCGACACCGCCCATCTCGTCGAGCAGCACGTCATGCGGGAACGCATCGCCGAGTGCATAGTCGGGTCCGCTCTCGGCAATGCCGTGGGCGATGCGAAAGGCCTGCCACGCGGCGATGTCGCCGGTATCCGCGGTGCCGGCATAGAAGCGCGTGACGCCTTCGTCGCCAAAGCGCCTGTCGGCGACCGCGGTTGAATCACTTTCTGAGGCGATTGATTCCTTTCCCCACGCGACGGTGACAAGCGTTTGTTCCGACTTGGCAATCTCGACCTTGGCGCGAAGCTTGTAGAGCATCAGCCGGCGAATGAAATCGTCTGAAACGTCGGCACGGCATTCGATGCGGAAGGCGTTTTCGCCGGCCCGCGAGATCAGGAAGTCGAACAGGATCTTGCCCTGCGGCGTCAACAGCGCGCCCGGCTTGGCCTCACCATTGCCAAGCGCATCGAGATCGGTGGTCAGGATGTTTTGCAGAAAGTGTTCGGCATCCGGGCCGGAGACGATGATGAGCGCGCGGTCTTTCAGCTGGGCAAAGGGCATGGGGCGGATAAAAGCCTGATCTTGCAAAACGGTTGGCCATTACGTAAGCCGCTGACACTCCCCCCGCAAGAGAGCATCACCATGACCTACGACCTCATCCTGACAGGCGGCACAGTGGCCAATCATGACGGCGAGGGGCTGCGCGACGTCGGCGTGACGGGCGGGCGCATCGCCGCGATCGGCGATCTGCGCCAGGCCTCGGCTGGCGAGACGATCGACTGCCGGGGCCTGCATATCCTGCCGGGCGTCGTCGACAGCCAGGTGCATTTCCGCGAGCCGGGACTGGAGCACAAGGAAGACCTGGAAACGGGTTCGCGCGCGGCGGTGCTGGGCGGTGTCACCGCCGTGTTCGAAATGCCCAACACCAACCCGCTGACCACCAGCGAGGCAACGCTTGCCGACAAGGTCCGGCGCGGCAGTGGCCGCATGCATTGCGATTTTGCTTTCTGGGTTGGCGGTACCCGCGACAACGCCAGGGACGTCGGCGACCTCGAACGTTTGCCGGGGGCCGCTGGAATAAAGGTCTTCATGGGCTCGTCCACCGGCGACCTGCTGGTCGAGGACGATGAAGGTGTCGCCTCGATCCTGCGAAACACCCGCCGCCGCGCCGCTTTTCATTCGGAGGACGAGTTCCGCCTGCGCGAGCGCCTGGGCGAGCGCATCGAGGGCGACCCGTCATCGCATCCGGTCTGGCGTGACGAGATCGCCGCCTTGCGCTGCACCGAAAGGCTGGTCCGCATCGCGCGCGACGTCCGCGCCCGCATCCACGTCCTGCACATCTCGACCGCCGAGGAAATACTGTTCCTCGAACAACACAAGGATGTCGCGACCTGCGAGGCCACACCGCACCATCTGACGCTGAGCGCCGACGACTATGCGCGCCTCGGCACGCTGATCCAGATGAACCCGCCGGTGCGCGACAAGCGCCATCGCGACGGCGTCTGGCATGGCATTGCGCAGGGCATTGTCGACGTGCTCGGCTCCGACCACGCGCCGCACACATTGGCCGAGAAGGCAAAATCCTATCCGGCTTCACCCTCGGGCATGACCGGCGTGCAGACGCTGGTGCCGATCATGCTCGACCACATCAATGCCGGCCGGCTGACCCTGCAGCGCTTTGTCGATCTCTCCAGTCATGGCCCGCAGCGCATCTTCGGCATGGCCCGGAAGGGCCGCATCGCCGCCGGCTACGACGCCGATTTCACCATTGTCGACATGAAGCGGCGCGAGACCATCACCAACGCGCAGGCCGGCTCGAAAGCCGGTTGGACACCCTATGACGGCAAGCAGGTGACCGGCTGGCCGGTCGGCACCGTCATCCGCGGTCAGCGCGTCATGTGGGAAGGCGAAATCGCCGTGCCAGGCCAGGGCAGGGCGGTGGAGTTCTCCGAGGCATTGCCTGGTTAGGCAACCAGTGGCTGTGCGTTGATTTTTAAGCGTTCCGCATTATGTTCAAGGCATTATGCAGGCACATATCGCGCCTATGATTGACCCCGCCGAGTTTCCAGAGCTGCAAGCGCTCTTGTGGAATCGCGATGCCGCGCGACTGATCCCGGCCGACGAAGCATTTGCGTTGTACGAGCGCAATTGGCGCTTTGTCGATCAGACACGGCTTACGACGCGCGAGAAATTGCTTATCCAGAATCTCGCCAGCGAATTCGGTCACGGTATCCTTCTGACTGCCGGCTGAATTGTCCTCCTGTGCTGGTTTTCGCCTCGCATTTGCAACCTCAAAACCGGACATTTCGCGAGCGGAAGCCATGAAGGAATTCAGAAAGCCGGAACACAGGATTATCGCTGAAGCCCTCGCGCTTATGGACCGCGATTTCCTGACCGCAGCCCAATGCTGGTTCGGTGGCGGGACGGCGATTGTGTTGAAATTGGGCGAGTATAGGCGGTCGTTGGACGTCGATTTTCTGTGCGCGGACGTCGACGGCTATCGCCAATTGCGAATGTCAGCAGTCGAACGCGGTGTAAGGGCATTCTTTCCTGAACCAGTCGAAGCTGTACGGGATTTTCGGATTGATCAGTATGGCCTGAGGACCGTGGTAAAGTTGAGGGGGCAATTGATCAAGTTTGAAATCGTTCGTGAAGCCCGCATCCCATTGCAAGGTCGTTTCGACGACGATCTAAATGTACCTTCTTTGACCCCCTCGGACATGTTCGCCGAGAAGTTATTGGCGAATGCCGATCGATGCCAAGACCGTGCTGTCGGCTATCGCGATGCTATTGATCTGGGGATGTTGATCAGCGCCTACCGGGAGATCCCGAGCGACGCTGTAGCCAAGGCCCAGGCTGCATATGGACAGGATATCCAGCGCAAGGTTGTTTGGGTGGTTAACAAGCTTCGGGATGCGGAAGAATTGAATTACGCAGCCGAGATCCTACAGATGGAGGCTGACATGGCTTGCGGCGCCATTTCGGCTCTTCGAAATGAGAGCATTCGCATTTGGCCTGATGCTGACATCAGCGAAGAACCTGCCAGCCCGCTCAAATAGCAACATCGTCTACGATGCTTGCATCCTGGCGCAACCAGGCAGGCGATGGCTTCAATCGCCGGCCACGAAGAAGGTCCATTGTCCGGCGGGTGTGATGCCGACGCGATAGAAGATGTAGGCGCCGAACTGTTTCATGTCGTCGAAATCGCCGGCCGTGACGATCTTGAACAGCTCGACCCGCTGCTTGGCGTCGAGTTTGTCGAGCGGCAGCGCGAAGAAATACGGCCAGACATAGAGTTCCTGTGGCGTGCCCGCATCGACACGGACGTAGCCGGCGGAGAGCACCTCCTCCAGAATAGCCAGGATCTCCTGGCCGTCAGGGTCGCCCGACAGCCCTTTGAGGAAGGCGATGGCGTCGCCATCGATATCGGCAAGCGACAGTTGGGTCATGCTGTCGCCCTTGCCGATCAAGGGCCTGAGCTTCTCGATGTCGCCGCTCTTGCAGGCTTCGATGATCAGGTCATGCATGCGCCGCACCGGCTCGGGCAGCTTGCCGAGGTCGTAGACGACTTCCGGCAGGGGCGCCTCGGGATCGACACGCGGCCTGTTGCTGCCGCCATCCGATGGAGTGTCAGGCTCCGCGGCGTCGGGAGCGGCCGGTTGGCTGCTCGAAGGCGATGTCCCCACCGGGTCAGGCATGGGAACTGTGCTTCCGGGCGTTGAACTATCGCCATCCGTCGACGGTGTGACCGGCGAGGGGAGTTCTTCGTTTTTGATCTCGCTCAGTGCATAGGCAGGGCTGCTGGCCAGGCACGTCGCCAAGGCAATCGCGCCACAGCAAGCAGCGAGGCGGATGTAGAGGACAAGGCCCTTCGGCCTGCCTGACATCGGAAAATTCACTGCCCGTATCTCCCTGCTCCGGGCATGGTGCCCGATCGGCATCCAATCGTCAAAGAACCTGATATCGGTTCAGTGCCGCAGCCGCTCGGGTTCGAAGGCGCCAGCAATCACTTTTTCACGCATACGGTCCAGCAGGGCAAGGGCCGAGGTCTCGCCATTGGCGCGCAGCATTTCGCCGAATGCCGTTTCGAGTGCCGCCTCGGCAATGATCTCGGGCTCGATGCCGGCCGAAAGACCTTCCGCCCAGGCTTCGCTGTGGCTCTCAACCGCCGTCAGGCGCTTCTCTTCCCTGACCAGCGCGTCGATGTCGTTGGCAGCATGTTCCATAAGCGATGTCCACCCTTTCAAGCGGCAACCCATCAGTGTGGATCAGGCTTGATCTGTTCCATTCATAGGCAGCTCCAAGTAAGTATCTGTAAATACGACATTTTTTAGATCGTCTGTTACAGGGGCCGACTGTGTTTGGCGAAGCTGCGTTTCAACCCGGATCAAACTTAGCCGATTAGGCCGGCCTGCGGGGCGAAAACCTTCAGTTTGAGTTAATTCCGCATTCGCGTGGTAACGTTTGATTAACGCTGTTGCAGAAGTGCAACATCAGGATTGCACCAAGACTTGGACAGGCACAAGCCGGATATGGCGATCATCGGTCGCGACGGGCCTGATATCTGTTGATGGATGCTCAGTTGCCATAACGCGAGGCGATGTCGCGCGACAGCGTCTCACCTTCCTTCATATAACGGCTGATGGCTTCAGTGGCCGAAGCGGTGCACTGGGTGTAGGTGCCGCCGAAGGAACGATAGCCGCGGTTGAAGCTGGCGATGAAGCGGGCGCGGCGTTCCGGGTCAGGGTTTTCCGAATCGAGCAGTTTTTCCATCTCGTCCCGCCACTGGTCGCCTTTCTCCCCGCACAGATTGCGCAGGAAATGCAGTGACCCCAGAACTTCCGCCAGCCGCATCAGCCCCGGCTCGAACGGCGACTCGGCACTGAAGGCAGGCCGCGCCGGGACAGCCGCGCTGACAGCAAGGCAAATGGCGAGGAGTATTGACGGACGGTTCATAGATCTTCTCTGACCGACGGCTTAGGCCGTTATCGTCTGTCGAACGGCTTAGGCCGTCATGGCTGGCGAGACAACATAAGCCTTGTGACGAAACAATTTGTCGCCTGCAAGGCGATTTTCAGTGCCGCCTCAGTGGGTCTGAAGGGGACCGAGGAGTTCCTCTGCGACCGCGAATACCGAGCCGACAAGCGGCAGCAGGGTCATCTCCTTGAGTGTATAGAAGGCCGCTGTCTCGGCGTCGTCACTGGCCACGGCCTCGCCACCGGCATAGGCGGCGCCGAAGACCGTGAGCAGATAGTCGACTGGGTGGCTGTCGTCCCTGCCGTCGATGTGGATTTCCCGAAGAGGCCGCAAGCCGGTGGCGCGCAAGCCGGTCTCTTCCACCAGTTCACGCCGTGCCGCATCCTCCAGCGTCTCGTCGCCTTCGACCTTGCCGCCGGGAAAGGCGTAGAGCCCTTGCGAAGGCGGCCTTGCCCGTTTCACGAGGAGTATGCTGTCCCCCCGCACGACGGCGACCGAGACGGCGGGAAGTGTCTTTCGTGCTTCGTTCATGATCAGGCTCATTCGCGGGCCGGTCTGTTGTGGACCGCCCGGTAAGAGGAAGCATTACCGGTTGCGCAACACCGGTTCCATAGCCACTTTCGGAGCCGAACCATTCGAAAGGCTCCATCATGTGCGGACGTTTTGCCTTGACCGCCACGCCGGACCGGACCGCCGCCTTCCTGGGCCTTGCCGAGCTCGAGGATTTCCCGGCCCGCTACAACATCGCGCCGACGCAGCCGGTCCTGATGGCGACTGCTGGCGTGCCGCGGGCTGCAGGCTCCAACCTGCCGGATCGGCAGCCGATGCTGGTGCGCTGGGGGCTCCTTCCTGCCTGGGTCAAGGACACCAGGGAGTTTCCGCTGCTGTTCAACGCGCGCTCGGAAGGCGCAGTCGAAAAGGCCTCGTTCAAGGCCGCCATGCGCCATCGCCGTGCGCTGGTGCCGGCATCCGGCTTTTACGAGTGGCGGCAGACCGGAGGCAGGAAGGGGCAACCCTATTGGATCCGGCCGCGGCATGGCGGATTGGTCGCCTTTGCCGGCCTGATCGAAACCTATGCCGAGCCGGGCGGCTCGGAGATGGACACCGGCGCCATCCTGACCGTCAACGCCAACGCCGACATCGCCCATATCCATGACCGCATGCCGGTCGTGATCGATGTCTCCGACTTTGCCCGCTGGCTGGATTGCCGCACGCTCGAACCGCGCGATGTCGCCCATCTGCTGCGGCCGGCACAGCCCGGTTTCTTCGAGGCGATCTCTGTCTCCGGCCTTGTCAACAAGGTCGCCAACACCGGACCGGAGATTCAAGAGAGGGGCGAGGTTGGGCCGGAACCCGAGAAAGTCAGGCGCCAGAAACCCGGCGCGGACGACAGTCAGATGACGCTGTTCTAGCGAAGCCAGTCGGGGTCTTTATGTTCAGGGCGCTTGTTCGCGCCCTCGGTGTCGGCCGGGGCGCCGCTTCAGGCGGCGCGGGGCGATACGATCTTCTGCGCCGGCTTCTTCTTCTTGGCGGTGTGAAGAAGGGCGGCGACGATGGCTGCCGGACCGATCGCACGATAGTGGTTGGCCAGCGCCGGTTGCTTGGCGCGATTGGCTTCCTGCTTGCTTCGAGGCATGTTTCTCTTCCCAGATAACGTTTTCGTGTATGCGACTTGGTCGCCGAATCCGACCAAATCGTGACGCTTGCTGATCTAGCCGGCGAATGTTTCATGACTGTGCCGACATGTTTAATAAAATGTTTCATTGGCTGATTCCGTGTAATCGGGCGATGCGTTTGCCAGCCCTCGCGATGTTTTTCCCGGGATCAGCGACTTGACGGCAACACTGGTCGGGGCGATAAAGCCGCCCATGAAAACGTCTTTCGCCATTTGTGGCATATGCATTATTGGCTAGCCTCGCGCTGGTCCGGACGTTTTCGCCTCATCTTCCCCAGATTGGACAAACGCCCCGGCCAGCAGGCTGGAGTCTGATTTGCGCCTCGGCGCGGGGCTGGCTCCATCCAGACAAGAAGTTCTGAAACCGGGAAGGCTTGGAATGTCTGACGCATCGCAGGGCCTGCGCCTCTACAACACGCTGACGCGCGCGAAAGAGGACTTCGTGCCGATCGATCCGCGAAATGTGCGCATGTATGTCTGCGGCCCGACCGTCTACGACTTCGCCCATATCGGCAACGCCAGGCCGGTCATCGTCTTCGACGTGCTGTTCCGTCTGCTGCGCCATCTCTATGGCGAGACGCACGTCACCTATGTGCGCAACGTCACCGACGTCGACGACAAGATCAACGCGCGCGCGCTGCGTGATTTCGGCGGCGAGATATCAGCCGGCACACTGTCGCTTAACGAAGCGATCCGGCGGGTTACCGAAAAAACCGCCGACCAGTTCCACAGGGACGTCGCCACGCTTGGCTGCCTGGAGCCGACGGTCGAGCCGCGCGCCACCGAATTCGTCGAGCCCCGCGCCGACGGCAAGGCTGACATGATCACCTTGATTCTAAGCCTGATCGGGCGCGGCCACGCCTATGTCGCGGCGGGCGAAGTTCTGTTCGATACTGCATCGATGCCGGACTATGGGCAATTGTCGAAACGCAATCTCGACGAGCAGCAGGCCGGCGCCCGCATCGCCGTCGACGCCCACAAGAAAAACCCCGGCGATTTCGTGCTGTGGAAACTGTCTTCGGCCGAAGAGCCGGGCTGGCAAAGTCCGTGGGGCAGGGGCCGGCCCGGCTGGCATATCGAATGCTCGGCCATGTCGGCTGCCTATCTCGGCGAGGTCTTCGACATCCATGGCGGCGGCCTCGATCTGATCTTCCCGCACCATGAGAACGAGATCGCCCAGTCGCGCTGCGCCCACGGCACGTCGGTCATGGCCAATGTGTGGATGCACAACGGCTTCCTGCAGGTCGAGGGCCAGAAGATGTCGAAGAGCCTCGGCAATTTCTACTCGATCCACGAATTGCTGGAGACCGACACTTTTGGTGGCCGCAAATGGCCGGGCGACGTGCTCCGGCTGGCGATGCTGATGACGCATTATCGCGAACCGATCGACTTTTCCGTGCGCAAGCTGGAGGAGGCGGAAAACACGCTGCGCAAATGGAAACGCGCGGCGGATCTGGCGCCGGCCGCGGGAAGTCGGTTGCCGGTGGAGGTGGTGGAGGCGCTGTCGGATGACCTCGCGACCTACGCGGCCTTCCAGCAACTGACCCAGCTTGCAGGCGAGGCGACCGAATTCAGCGGCGTTGGCGAAAATGGCGCTGCGGCTTCCTTGAAAACCTCGCTCGCATTCCTCGGTTTCGACGTCGGCGCGGCTAAAGTCGACGAGGTCGCGATCGCTCAGGCCATCGCCAGGCGCCTGCAGTTCATCGCCGCGAAGAACTGGGCCGAGGCCGACCGCATCCGCGATGAACTGCTGGCCAAGGGAGTGCAGCTGAAGGACGGCAAGGACCCGGTCACCGGCGAGCGCATGACGACGTGGGAGATCAAGCGGTGAGGGTGGTTGCTGTTATGGCCGGAGTGGAGAGGTTGGCGGGACAGCGCCCCTTTCTGTCCTGCCGGACATCTCCCCCACAAGGGGGGAGATCGGACGTCGTCGCCGATTTCGCCAATCTCAAACATCGCAAGATTGAGCGCGGCACGAAGGCTGCCAATCTCCCCCCTCGTGGGGGAGATGTCCGGCAGGACAGAGGGGGGCGCCGTAGAGAGCTGATCCCGACAGTCCAAGGTGTCGGCAGCCGTCCACGGCTGCTGCGCCTCTGGAACGACGACGGCATTCGCGATATCGACAATGTCTGCCAGCACATCCTCATCGAGGCCGGCCTGGCCGATGCTGAAATGCCGGCGAGCGAACCGGCAACGGAGGAACTCGTTCCATGATCGACCATCTCGGCATCACCGTGTCTGATTTCGACAATTCAAAAGCCTTCTACGACAAGGCGATGGCGCCGCTGGGTGCTTCGCTGCTTTACATGGTGCCGCAGGAATACACCGGTGGCGCCAGGGTCGGCGGTTATGGCCGCGACCGGCCTGTGTTCTGGCTAAGCGCGGCCAGCGAAAAGCCCCGAGATCACCAGCACGTCGCCTTCACCGCGCGCAGCCGCGCCGAGGTCGACGCCTTCCATGCCGCCGCCCTTGCAGCCGGCGGCAAGGACAATGGCGGACCGGGCCTGCGCCCGCACTATCACCCCAACTACTACGGCGCCTTCGTCTTCGATCCCGACGGCAACAATGTCGAGGCGGTCTGCCATGATCCGGAGGGAGCCCATGGATCGGAGTGAAAGTCGATGAGCCTCGACAATCGGCCGGTCTATACGGGCGGCTGCCAGTGCGGCGCGGTGCGCTTTCGCGTCGAAGGCGCGCTTGGCGACGCCTCGGTCTGCCACTGCCGCATGTGCCAGAAGGCGAGCGGCAATTTCTACCTGCCGCTGGTCTCGGTGCGCGGCGCCAAGGTCGATTGGACGCGCGGCGAGCCCAAGCGGTTCCGGTCCTCCAATGCGGCCTGGCGTGGCTTCTGCGCCGAATGCGGCACGCCGCTGACCTTCGAGGCGCCCGACGGCATGGCGCTGGCGATCGCCGCCTTCGACGATCCGGCTGGTATCGCGCCGACCATCCAATGGGGCACGGAGGCGAAACTGCCCTACGTGGATTCCATTCCGCGATTGCCGGGCGAGGACACGATGGCGGATATGGGCTCGGCCCCCTATCTCGCCGAGCTCGTCTCCTATCAGCATCCCGACCACGACACCGACCAATGGCCGCCGGAGGAAAGATCATGACCGAGACAGTCCGAACCGGCGGCTGCCAATGCGGCGCCGTGCGCTTCCGCATCAAGGGCGCGCTGGGACGCCCATCCATCTGCCATTGCCGGATGTGCCAGAAACAGTTCGGTTCCTTCTTCGGCGCGCTGGTGACGGTGCCCAAGGATGGTGTCGAATGGACCCGTGAGGAGCCCAGCTATTTCCAGTCGTCGGTCAACATCGATCGCGGCTTCTGCGCCCGGTGCGGCACGCCGCTGACCTACCGGCAGCCCGGCGGGCTCGAGATCGCCATCGGCGCCTTCGATGACCGCTCCGATCTGGCGCCGCGGATCCAGGTCAACTATGCGGCACGGCTGCCTTGGGTGGAGACGATCTTCGAGCAACCCGTCCACCAGGATCCCGACTATTACGCGCGGCAGGAGCAGATCATCTCCTTCCAACATCCCGATCACGAAACGGCCAATTGGCCGCAACAGGGCCTGAAACTATGAGCTTGCGCACCCTCTATCCGGAAATCGAACCGTTCGACTCGGGCATGCTCGACGTCGGTGATGGCCATCAGCCCTATTGGGAGCGGTCGGGCACCAAGGGCGCCAAGCCGGCGGTGTTCCTGCATGGCGGGCCGGGCGGCACCATCTCGCCAAAACACCGGCGGCTGTTCGACCCCAGGCTTTACGATGTCATCCTGTTCGATCAGCGCGGCTGCGGCAAGTCGACGCCGAATGCCTCGCTGGAGGCCAACACGACCTGGCATCTCGTTGCCGACATCGAACGCCTGCGCGAAATGGCCGGCTTCGATAGATGGCTCGTGTTCGGCGGTTCCTGGGGCTCGACACTGGCGCTCACCTACGCCGAGACACACCCTGATCGCGTCAGCGAACTGGTGGTGCGTGGCATCTACACGCTGACCCGCGCTGAGCTTGAATGGTATTATCAGTTCGGCGTCTCAGAGATGTTCCCCGACAAGTGGGAACGTTTCCTGGCGCCGATTCCCGAGGTCGAGCGCGGCGACATGATGGGCGCCTACCGCAAGCGGCTGGTCGGCTCCGACCGCAAGGCGCAGATCGAGGCCGCCCGTGCCTGGAGCCTATGGGAAGGCGAGACGATCACCCTGCTGCCGGAGCCTGAAACCAGCGGTCCCTTTGGCGAGGGCGACTACGCCGTCGCCTTTGCCCGCATCGAGAACCACTATTTCGTCCACGCCGGGTGGCTGGAGGAGGGGCAGTTGCTGCGCGATGCCGGAAAGCTCAAGGACATTCCGGGCACCATCGTCCATGGCCGCTACGACATGCCGTGCCCGGCGCGCTACGCCTGGGCGCTGCACAAGGCCTGGCCCAAGGCGGACTTTCATCTGATCGAGGGCGCTGGCCATGCCTATTCGGAGCCGGGCATCCTCGATCAGCTGATCCGCGCGACGGACAAATATGCAGGTAAATGACAGTGCCTGACTGCGCTCTGCTACGACTTTTCGAGCTAAGGCCATGACAAAACAACGCCTCTATCTCTTCGACACCACACTGCGCGATGGCCAGCAGACGCCGGGCATCGACTTTTCGGTCGAGGACAAGATCGCGATTGCCAAACTGCTCGACGAGTTCGGCTTCGACTATGTCGAAGGTGGTTATCCCGGCGCCAACCCGACCGATACCGCCTTCTTTCAGCAAAAGCGCACGGCACGCGCCAAATTCGTCGCTTTCGGCATGACCAAGCGGGCTGGGGTCTCCGCCTCCAACGATCCGGGACTGGCGGCACTCGTCCAGTCGAAATCGGACGCCATCTGCTTCGTCGCCAAGAGCTGGGATTACCATGTTCGCGTCGCGCTCGGTTGCACCAACGAGGAGAACCTCGAGTGCATAAAGGTGTCCGTCGAGACATCAGTCGCTTCGGACAAGGAAGCAATGGTCGATTGCGAGCATTTCTTCGACGGCTTCAAGGCCAACCCGGACTATGCGCTTGCCTGCGCGAAGACAGCTTATGATGCCGGCGCGCGCTGGGTGGTGCTTTGCGACACCAATGGCGGCACGCAGCCCTCCGAAGTGCGGGCAATCGTTGAAAAGGTCATCGCCGCGGGCATCCCGGGCCAGCATCTCGGCGTCCACGCCCATGACGACACCGGCCAGGCGGTGGCCAATTCCCTTGCCGCCGTCGAAGCCGGCGTGCGTCAGATCCAGGGCACGCTGAACGGCATTGGCGAGCGCTGCGGCAACGCCAATCTGATCTCCATCGTGCCGACGCTGGCGCTGAAGCCGGCTTTCGCCGACCGCTTCGAGACTGGAATTTCAGCCGAATCGCTGACCGGCATCTCAAGGCTGTCCCGCGCCTTCGACGAATTGTTGAACCGTGCCCCGGAAGCGCAGGCCCCCTATGTCGGCTCGTCCGCCTTTGCCACCAAGGCCGGCATTCATGCTTCCGCGCTTGCCAAGGAGCCGGCGACTTATGAGCACGTGCCGCCGGAATCCGTGGGCAACCGTCGCCGCGTCATGGTCTCTGACCAGGGCGGCAAGGCCAATTTCCTCGCCGAGTTGAAGCGGCGCGGCATCGATGTGCCGAAGGACGATCACCGGCTCGACGCCCTGATATCCGTGGTCAAGGAGCGTGAGGCGTCGGGCTATGCCTATGAGGGCGCCGACGCCTCCTTCGAACTCCTGGCGCGCAAGATGCTGCATGGCCTGCCCGAGTTCTTCCACGTCACCTCGTTCCGCTGCATGATCGAGCGCCGCTTCGATGCCAACGGACAGTTGAAGACGGTATCGGAAGCGGTGGTCAAGGTGCTGGTCGAGGGCGAGGAGAAGATGTCGGTGGCCGAGGGCCATGGCCCGGTCAACGCGCTCGACATCGCGCTCCGCAAGGATCTCGGCAGATACCAGAACGAGATCGCCGATCTCGAACTCGCCGACTTCAAGGTGCGTATCCTCAATGGCGGCACCGAGGCCATCACCCGCGTGCTCATCGAATCGCATGACGGCACCGGCGCCCGCTGGTGGACGGTCGGTGTCTCCGAAAACATTATTGACGCATCGTTCCAGGCGCTGATGGATTCAATCATCTACAAGCTGATGAAGAACCGCGAGATGGCGGGGCTGGTGGCTGCGGAGTAAGTTGAACCATCAGCGAAAGTCCATTGATCCATCAGAACTTTGCGATGGTCTTGCCAAGGTTACTGGGCCATAGCGTTGGGCCATGGCCGCTGAAGCAATTGCCTCCGATACAGATTCAAAAGCCCGCCGCGGCTTCTTGCTGGCGCTGGGCGCTTATCTCTTGTGGGGGTTGCTGCCCTTCTACATGAAGGCGGTGGCGCATCTGCCGCTTGCCGAGGTCATTGCACATCGCATCGTCTGGTCGCTGCCGATTGCCGCGGCGGTCCTGGTCTGGGCCGGCCGCACGGCCGATTTCAAGGCGGCGATCCGCTCGCCCCGTACCATCGCCATGGCGGCGCTGACGGCGGCGTTGATTTCGGTAAACTGGGGCATTTACGTCTGGGCGATCGCCGTCGACCGCACCGTCGAGACAGCCCTCGGCTATTACATCAACCCGCTGGTCAACGTCGTGGTCGGCGCGCTGCTGCTTGGCGAACGGCTCGACCGGCTGCAGATCGCGGCGGTGGCGCTTGCCGCGGTTGCCGTCGCCGTACTGACGATCGATGGCGGCAAGCTGCCCTGGGTGTCGCTGGCGTTGGCGTTTTCCTTCGCCGCCTACGGCTTCTTCCGCAAGACGCTGCCGATCGGCCCCAGCCAGGGTTTCCTGCTCGAAGTGCTTTTGCTGTCGGTGCCGGCGCTGGGCTACATCGTCTTCCTGATCGCCACCGGACAGGACCATTTCGTCTCCAGCAATGGCACCGACACCGCGCTGCTCATCGGCTGCGGGCCGGTGACCGCCGTGCCGCTGCTGCTGTTCGCCTTCGGCGCCAAGCTGCTGCGCCTCTCGACCATCGGCATCATGCAGTACATAGCGCCGACCATGGTGTTTCTGATTGCCGTGCTGATCTTCGACGAGCCGTTCGGCACAACGCAGGCTATCGCCTTTGCCCTGATCTGGGCGGCGCTTGCGATCTATTCCTGGTCCATGCTGGCGACGGCGCGCCGGGCTACATCTGTCCGAGCCGTCTGACGAAAAGATAGGTCGCGCCCGCGATCAGCAGCGATACGGCGGTGACCACCCAGAAGCCCAATGGGGTGTTGACCAGCGGCAGGCCGCCGACATTCATGCCAAACAGGCCCGAGATGATGGTCATCGGCAACAGCACCGCCGTCATCACCGAGAGCACATAGAGCAGCCGGTTCGACTGCGTCGTCAGCTTGGCCATCAGCTCGTCCTGCAGCAACCGCGTGCGCGCCTGCAATTGCTCGCCGTCATAGTGCAGCGTCTGGGCGCGGTGCGAAAGCCGCGCTGCCATGTCGTTGATCGAATCCGGCAGGTCGTTGCGGTGCGAATGGTCGAGGTGGCGAAACAGATTTGTCAGCGTCGCCATCTGCCGGTGGATGACCACCAGGTGCCGGCGCGCATCGACCAGCGCCTGCCGCTCATTGTGCCATGCGTCGCAGACGATACGGTCCTCGATGCCGTCGAGACTGTCGCTGAGTGACGCCAGTTCCGTCGCCATGCCGTCGAACGACTGCCCGACGACAGCCTCGATCAGCTCGGCCGGCGAGCGGAACTTGCGCGATCCGTTCTCGATCGCCTTGCGGATGTTGTCGACCGATTGCAGCGGTTGCTTGCGGGCGCCGACCAGCATCGTGTCGTTGAGGGCGAAGCGGAAATGACCAAGCCCGCCGGCTTCCGCCGAATAATCATGGCGCAGGTCCGGCAGATCGCCGTAGAGCCAGTCATCCTCGAGGTCGATATGGCAGCCATGGCTGGCGCCCAGGAAGGCTTCGCGCACCGGCGCCGGCAAGGCCTTATCGGCGCCGATCTCGTGGCGGGCGCGCATGTCGGAAAGCTGGTAGCTGCGCCATGTCCAGTGCGCGGCGGCGGCATCCCTGGTGCGCGCGCCCTCGGCGGTAAAGTGGTAGATGAAGAACAGCCCGTGCTCATCTGGCAGGTAAGGCGACAGGTCGGTGCCTTCGGCGGGGAGGGCGATATTCATGGCGGCTTCGCCGGTCTCTGATGCGGTCGGGGTCGCGGGGGGCGGCCAGGTCCGATTTCTAGCATGGCATCCCCGATTTAGTGTGACTGTTTCGTGACGGCGCGCGTTCCTACAGGACGCTGGTGATCCCGCCATCCACCAGCAGTGTCTGTCCGCTCACGAAACTGGCGGCGTCGGAAGCCAGGAACACGGCGGCTCCAGCAAGCTCCTGCACCTCGCCCCAGCGCCGCATCGGCGTGCGGCCCGTCAGCCAGGCGGAGAATTTCTCGTCGGCGACCAGCGCGGCGTTGAGCTCGGTCCTGAAATAGCCCGGCGCGATTGCGTTGACGCGCACGCCGTGCTGGCCCCATTCGCCGGCCATCGACCTGGTCAGCATGGTGATGGCGCCCTTGCTCGCCGCGTAAGGCGCGATCGAAGGGCGCGCGAGCACGCTCTGCACCGAGGAGACGTTGATGATCGCTCCCCTTTGGCGAGCGATCATGCCCTTTACGACGGCCCGGCTCACCTTGAACACGCCGTCCAGGTTGGTGGCCATCAGCGCGTCCCAGTCGGCGTCGCTAAAGCTTTCCAGCGGCGCCCGGCGCTGGATGCCCGCATTGTTGACCAGGATGTCGATCGGTCCGGTGCCCGTTTCCGCTGCCGCGACCGCCTTGTCGACCGACTGTGTGTCGGTCACGTCGATGACCGCTTCCGCGATCGAATGGCCCGCGGCGCGCAGCCTGTCTGCGGCCACTTTCAGATCGTCGGCCTTGCGGCCGCCGATCGTGACGCGAGCGCCGGCGCTCGCAAGCGCTTCCGCGAAGGCCAGGCCCAGGCCGCGGCTGGCGCCGGTTATGAAGGCATGCTTGCCTTCGAGGCCGAACAGGCGGCCGAGATAGTCAGTCGAATGCAATTTGCACCTTTATCGGTCGCGATCTGTCGCCCGCCAGCGCGAAGGCCCGTCTGGCCTCGGCAAGCGGCAGCACCAGCGTGCCGCGTGACTTGATGACATGCAAGGCGCTTTGTCGCCTTGGCGCCCGGCTGGCGGCCTCGGTTGTCGCGGCCGTCAGCCTCAGCGCTTCGGCCCGAACCCCGGATAGGGGTTGAGCGGCACGATCGCGGCAATATCCATCATGCCGGCCTTGACCAGCGGCAGAGTGGCGAGATGGCCGCGCACATCGGCGTCGCTGCCGGCTTCGAACATCATGCCGCTGCCGGGAATGTCGCCGCGATTCCAGATCTGGCGCACGGAGCCTTCCGCATAGAGGGTGCGGCGCTGTTCGGCCTCGTCAGGCAGAACGGGTGCGAAATCCGCGTCGGTGAACTTTTCCGTGTTGCGGGTGAGAAGGGCAAGGAATTGCATTTCGATCTCCTGTTGTCAGTGGTTGATGGCAGGAGATATCGCGCCGCATGGTCAGACTGTCCAAGACTGATTAGGCTAAAGTTGAGACCTGAGAGGACTTGGGTTTCGAGGAGCAAAAATGTTCGACCTGCGCCAGATCAGATATTTCGTCACCGTCGCCGAAACCGGCAATGTCGGTCGAGCCGCCGAATTGCTGCATATCTCGCAATCGCCGCTCAGCCGGCAGATCATGCAGCTGGAGCAACAGCTTGGCGTCGCCCTGTTCGAGCGGGCAAAGCAGCGCGTTCATCTCAATGCCGAGGGCCGCGCCTTCCTGACCGAGGCCCGTGCCTTGTTGTCGAATGCGAGCCGGTTGGAGGAGCTTGGCCGCAACCTGGCCAGCGGTTCCACCGGGCGCCTTGCCATCGGCTATGTCGAGGGTGCGGTTCATGCCGGGCTTGTCGCCGGCATGCTGCGCCAGTTCCGCCGCGACCGGCCGGATTTTCACCTGCAGCTGAGAAGCCTGCGCTCGGCGGCGCAGATGGAGGGGCTTCGGCAGCGCTCGCTCGATCTTGGTCTGGTGTATTCTCCCGCGGCTGCCGACGATCCCGATATCGCCAGCACGCCGCTGCGCCACGAGCCGCTGGTGCTGGCCATTCCCGAAGACGATCCGCTGGCCGATGTGGCTGATATCCAGCCGCACCATCTCGACGGCCGCGTCTGGATCACCGTGGTGCGCCAGCCCGACGACACCAATCGTGGCCAGTTCCTCGCCGCTTGCGCCGAGGCTGGCTTCGTACCCGATATCGCTTATGAAACGGCCGACCCGCTGACCTCGCTCGGCCTTGTCAGCGCTGGCCTTGGTCTCGCCACCGTGCAGGCAAGCCTGCGCACTGCCGCGCCGCCCTCGATCCTGTTCCGCGACATGCCGTGGTTCGGGCGCATGGTTTCCATTCATCTCGCCTGGCGACGGCAGGACCGGCGCGCGGTTATCGCCGATCTGCGGGAGGCTGCTCGGAGGGAGGGGAGTAGGGAGTAGGGGAAAAGCGTGCGCTCGGGCAATGCAAACGTACTGCCCCCTAGCTCTACATCTTGTCGATCACCGACTGGACGCCTTCCGTCGGCGCGTCGACCGACGACCCGGCCACCATGATGGCGGCGACGATGGCCTCGGGGTCGTTGACGACCAGCGGCTTCACACGCTGAGCGGTGTGAATGAAGCCTTCCCCAGCCATGTGATCAAGCAACGCCGTCATCGGGTCCCAGAATCCGTTGACATTGCCGAAGACGATCGGCTTGCGGTGATGGCCGAGCTGCGCCCAGGTCATGATCTCGACGATTTCCTCGACTGTGCCTATGCCGCCGGGCAGCGCCACAAAGGCGTCGGATTTCTCGAACATCTTATGTTTGCGCTCGTGCATGTTGTCGGTGATCAACAACTCGTCGAGCCGGTCAAGCGCGGTTTCGGTGGCTTCCCTGTTGATGAGGAAGCGCGGAATGATGCCGGTCACCTTGCCGCCGGCCTTGAGCGCGCCTTCGGCGACAGCGCCCATGATGCCTTTGGTGCCGCCGCCATAGACCAGCCGCAGCCCTGCCTTGGCAATTGAGCGTCCAAGCAGATGGCCGGCCTTGACATAGATTTCATCGCGGCCCGGAGACGAGCCGCAATAGACGCAGACGGATCGAATCGTGTTCATACGGATGATTGGTGATTGGGTCTGGAAGCCTGGTCAAGCCCAAAGGCTGACAAGGGCGGGCTTTTTCTTGTCGGCTTTGGCAAAACACGCTAGACCGGCGTTAGGTGGCTAAGGGGTAGGGAAATATGGCAATTAATCCATTGAAGGCGTTCCTGTTCGCGGCGGGTGGGACCGTCGCGGCGGCGGGAACCGCCTATGTATCGGGCGCGCTCGACCCGTATCTTCATCCCGCGCCGCCGGCGCAAGTGGCGGCCTTGACGCCGCCCGCGGCGCCGAAACCCGCCGACCCCGGCACGGAAGGGCGGCTGCCGGCTCCGGCGGTGCCGGCCGCTCCGGCCGCGGCACCCCAGGCGACAGCCCCGGCAGCACCCGCAACCGATGCGGCGGCGCCTGCGGCGCCCGCGACGGCGGGTCCGATCGCGCCGACTTTCGACGTCGTGCGCGTCGAGAGCAACGGCTCGATCGTCGTTGCCGGCAAGGCGGTGCCCAACTCGAAGGTCGAAATCCTCAACGGCTCAACGGTGATCGGCTCGACGGTGGCTGGTCCCGATGGCGCCTTTGTCATCGTGCTCGACGATCCGCTGAAGCCCGGCGACTATACGATCGCGCTGCGTTCGACCGTCGGCACGGTCGTGACCGCCTCGGCGCAGACTGCCGTGGTCTCGGTGCCCGCGAATGCGGCTGGCCAGGTGCTGGCCATGGTCGAGGAGCCGGGCAAGCCGGCCGAACTGTTGACGGTTCCGACACCCGAGACAAAGCCGGCGCCGGCAACCGGCGACCAAGCTGCTGAAGCGCCCGCGACGGTCGCTCCAGCGCCCGCCGCGCCGGCGCCGACCGCGCCAGCCGTGGTTGAGGCACAACCCGCTCCGGCGGCACCGGCCGCGCCGGCTGTGGCTGAACCCAAGATCGTCGTCGAGGCGGTCGAAATCGACGGCAACAAGATTTTTGTCGCCGGCCTCGCCGATCCGGGCCGCAAGGTGCGCGCCTATGCCAACGACATTCTGCTCGGCGACGCACAGACGTCGCCGGACGGCCATTTTCTGGTCGAGGCGACGCGCGACATTCCGGTCGGCAGCTATACCATCCATGTCGACGGCCTCGATGCCGACGGCGTGAAGGTGGTGGCTCGCGCCGCCGTACCCTTCGAGCGCGAGCCGGGCGAGGCGGTCGCCGCCGTTGCCCCAGCCGGGACCAAGCCGGCCGAGACCAAGCCGGCAGAGACCAAGCCCGCTGCGCCTGCTGCCGCGGAGGCACCAGCCGCTGCGGCGCCTGCTGTTGCCGCTGCTGCTCCGGCGGAGTCCGCACCAGCCGCAGAGGCCCCGGCACCGGCCGTTGTCGCGGCAGCCACGCCGCCAAGCGACGTGCCCGAAGTCGTGTCGCCCAAGCTCGAACATGCCGACGGCGCGGTCGTCATTCGGCGTAACGATACGCTGTGGCGGATTTCAAGGCGCGTCTATGGTCACGGCGTGCGCTACTCCACCATATACCTCGCCAACCAGGACCAGATCAGGAATCCGAACCGCATCTGGCCGGGGCAGGTATTCAAAGTCCCGGAAAAGTCGAAGGAAGGTGAAGCCGCCGACCTCAAGGCGATGGGCGAGCAGGCGACCACTGCACCGGCGAAGACGCAATAGCGAGAGATCGGCAATTCCGGCGATCTACCCATCGGCCTAGCTTGCCCTGTCATCGCTCATCGTCTATCGCCGATGAACGATGACAGAATACATCCCCGTATCAGACCACGCCGCCTCGGCGGCGCCTGGCTGCATGCCGGACAGCCGCCTTGTCGCGGCGCGGTTCGCAGCGCTTGCGCATCCGGCGCGGATCGAGATACTGAGGCATCTGTCCGCCAGCAATTCCTGCTGCTGCCGTGAGGTTGTCGACCATTTCGATCTGGCGCAGTCGACCATCTCCCAGCATCTGAAAATATTGGTCGAGGCCGGCCTTGTCCGCTTCGAGCCCGATCGTCAACGATCGCGCTATGCCGTCGATCGCGCGGCACTTGCCGACGTATCGGCGTCGCTCGGCGCGCTCATCAATTCCTGCTGCTCCGGCCGCTGATCCTCTCACCCAAAAGGCAAGAAAAGTGGCCGAAAAAACCGTCTCCGCCGACACCTCGACACTCACGACATTGCGTAACCTCTGGCCCTATATGTGGCCGGCCGACCGCGCCGACCTTAGGGCGCGGGTGACCTGGGCGACGCTGTTGCTGGTCGTGGCCAAGGTGACGCTGGTCGCCGGTCCCTATTTCTTCAAATGGGCAACCGATGCGCTGGCGGGAGGCTTCAAATCGCCCCCGCCGCTGCCGTCGTTCATGCTCGCCCCGGTGATGCTGGTCATTGCCTATAATGTGCTGAGGCTTGTCCAGCTCGGCTTCAACCAGCTGCGCGACGCTCTCTTTGCCCGGGTCGGCCAGCATGCGGTGCGTCAGCTCGCCTTCCGCACCTTCGTGCACATGCATCAGCTGTCGCTGCGTTTTCACCTGGAGCGCCGCACCGGCGGCCTGTCGCGCATCATCGAGCGGGGCACCAAGGGCATCGAGACGATCGTGCGCTTCATCATGCTGAACACGGCGCCGACGATCCTCGAATTCGCGCTGACCGCCGGCATATTCGGTTTCACCTATGGCTGGAAATACGTGGCCGTGGTGGCGATCACCGTCTGCCTCTACGTCTGGTTCACGGTCAAGGCGAGCGACTGGCGCATCTCGATCCGCCGCGACATGAACGACAGCGACACCGACGCCAACACCAAGGCGATCGACTCGCTGCTCAATTTCGAGACGGTCAAGTATTTCACCAATGAGCGCATGGAGGCCGAGCGCTTCGACCGCTCGATGGCGCGTTACGAGATCGCCGCCACCAAGACCTGGACCTCGCTCGGCTGGCTGAACTTCGGCCAGGGCTTCATCTTCGGCGTCGGCACGGTCGTCGTCATGTGCATGTCGGCGCTGGAGGTGCAGGCCGGCACCCAGAGCGTCGGCGATTTCGTTTTCATCAATGCCATGCTGGTGCAGCTTTCCGTGCCGCTCAACTTCATCGGCTTCATCTATCGCGAGATCCGGCAAGGGTTGACCGACATCGAGCACATGTTCGATCTGCTCGACGTGCCGCAGGAGATCGTCGACAAGCCCAACGCCAAGCCGCTGGCCGTGAGCGCCGGCAAGGTCGAGTTCCGCGACGTCCACTTCTCCTACGATCCGAACCGCAAGATCCTGAAGGGCGTCTCCTTCGAGGTGCCGGCCGGCAAGACCGTTGCCATTGTCGGGCCGTCGGGGGCGGGCAAGTCGACCATCTCGCGGCTGCTGTTCCGCTTCTACGACGTGCAGGGTGGCCAGGTGCTGATCGATGGCCAGGATGTGAGGGATGTGACGCAGGACAGCCTGCGCGCGGTGCTCGGCATGGTGCCGCAGGACACGGTGCTGTTCAACGACACCATCGCCTACAACATCCGCTACGGCCGTGTCAGCGCCGGCGAGGAGGAGGTGCGCAAGGCCGCCGAACTCGCCCAGATCGGACCGTTCATCGAGAAGCTGCCGGACGGCTACAAGTCGATGGTCGGCGAGCGCGGGCTGAAACTTTCCGGTGGCGAGAAGCAACGCGTGGCGATCGCGCGCACCATCCTGAAGGCGCCGCCCATCCTGATGCTCGACGAAGCCACTTCGGCGCTCGACAGCCACACCGAACAGGAGATCCAGGCCGCGCTCGACCTGGTCAGCAAAGGCCGCACCACCATCGTCATCGCCCACCGCCTGTCGACGGTGATTTCGGCCGACGAGATCATCGTGCTCAAGGATGGCCAGATCGCCGAGCGCGGCACCCATGTCGAGCTGATGCGAAAGCACGGCCTCTACGCCTCGATGTGGGACCGCCAGCGCGAGGCGACCGAGGCCGAGGAGCGGCTGCGCATTGCCCGCGAAAGCGACGAACTGGGTGTCGTCGTGCGCAGGCGCACGTCGGAAGTGTCGTAGTCGGTGGAGTGCCAATCTCCCCCCTTGTGGGGGAGATGCCCGGCAAGGCAGAGGGGGGCTGTCCCGCGGTCATCTCCGGTTTCTTTCGGAGCAGGCGCCGCTGTCTGGGCCTTTCCACAAATCAATCGAGAATCCTGCTTGACCTCAACTTAAGTTGAGATTGTAGACCGTCGCTCGAGAGCCGCGAAACAGCATCCTCGAGGACGAGACAAATGGATATGAGCGTTACGAATCAGAACGTTAACGGCAGCAGCGTGTTCAGGGTCGACAAGTTCGTCGTACCCGCCGCCGCGCGCGAGGAGATCCTTAGCAAGGTCAGGACGACACACGAATTGCTGCGCCAGCAGCAGGGTTTCGTGCAGGATTTCCTGCTAGAGCAATTTTCGGGGCCAGGTGAATTCAATCTGGTGACGATCGTCGAATGGGAAAGCCAGGCGGCCGTCGACAAGGTCGTGCCGATCGTCAAGGCGGCGCAAGAACGCGTTGCCTTCAACCCGCAGGAGACGCTCGCCCGGCTCGGCGTCAGGGCCGACATCGCCAACTATCAGCGGGTTCCTGGGCTCTAGCCCGGCCAGCCGACACCGGGTGCCGGCGCTTTAATGCCGAGCACTTGGCCGGTGCGGGCATCGCTGACCATGTGCTCGAAGCCGCGCCATTCGGCGGCGGTGATGAACAGCGTTTTCCTGTCCGCACCGCCCAGCATGCAGGCAAAGCAGCCGCGATCGGCGGTGACGGTCTGCAAGACGTCGCCGCCTTCGCGCACCCGCACGCAGTGTTTGTTGGGCACGTCGGCGTACCAGGCCGCCCCTTCGGCATCGAGGCAGATGCCATCGGGATATCCGTCTAGCGCGGCCCAGACGCGCCGATTGGACATAGTGCCGTCGGCGGCGATGTCGAAACCGGTGAGCCGGCTGGCATGGGATTCGGCGATGATCAGCGTCTTGTTGTCGGGCGTCACCGCCATGCCATTGGCGAAGGCGATGCTGTCAGCCACTTGGCCGATCGTGCCCTCCGGCGTGATCAGCACGATGGTGCCGGGGCCGAAATGCTCGCCGGCAGCCGGCGCCGGCCCGCCGCCATTGACATAGATGTTGCCGCGTCCATCGACGACGATCTCGTTCCATGGGCTTTTGGAGAGGGCTCGCAGATCGGCATGGGTGACGAGCGAGCCATCGGCTTCCTGCCGCAACAGCAGGCCTTCGCGGCCCGCGATCACCAGCAGCCGGCCATCCGGCAGCCAGTCGATGGAGTAGGGCAGCACGGCCGGGATGGTGAGCATGACCTCGCTCTTGCCGCCTTCGTCCACAGCGATGATCTCGCCGGTGCCCCAGTTGCAGACCCACAGGCGTCCGTCATGCCAGCGCGGCGATTCGCCGAAGGCGAGACCGGTGGCAATGAGACGCTGGGGAAGCGGGTGAAGAGCGTGGTTCTGCATAGCGAGGAACTCCTTGTTGGACGACGGCTTGCAAGACGGCGTCGTCTCATCAAGGACGGGCGGGGGATGGGTGTCCCGACTTCAGCGTCAGCATTTTCGTTGGCCGGAACGCTGCCCCTCACTTTGAGGTCCCGATAGCTCAGGTTTGAATTCCTATATCCCATTGTGCTGCCGATATTGTTTCGTCACAATAACCCGTGGGAAGTTTTTCCTAGCACTTAGGGATTTTTGAATGTTTGGCTTTTTCTCCAGAATATCCAAGAGAATCGCCCAGGCTTCGTCTGGTGTCCAGTCTCCAGCAGCGAGGCATGCATCGAGACCCCGGTTCTTGTTGCCGGTGATCGTGCCCCGGTCGATCGTAGATGAGGCGAACGAAGAACCTTTCGAAGTCGTCTTCGCTGTTGAGAAGTTCATCCAAAGCATGGTTTCCGAGGGGCTTTACCGTAAATGGGAGATTAACCCGAAGGCGATGCAGGTCTCCCATGCTGATTTGTATTCGGCGGAGGTAAAGAACGGTGGCCATAGTCAATTCATCCATAATGCCGGCGAGGAGTTCGACGCTATGGTTGCAAACGCCCGCGCGGCTCTGACGGCCATTGGCGCAAAAGGGCAATTGGCGGCTCTCGAAAAGATGTCCACCTGGGTCGCCGATCACCCTGACGAGGCCGAAGAACAGACTGGCTTCGAGGGCGGCCGCGACGATTTTCTCGATACACTTGACCATGCGTTCTACGACGCCGACGAAGCTTCACCAATGATCGAGCTGTTGGCGCGCTGGATCGTGTCCTGGCCTGACCTGCGAGTTGTCGAAGACGAGACCTTCGATGAGGCCATACTTCAGTTGGCAATGGCCAATCCTCGTCGTGAACCTCGGCTCCTCCATCAATCGATCGCCGAGCTGGTCGGTCAGATGATCAGCGCTCGGAACGTGGGAGTCAGTCTCGCTTGCGCCAATGCAACGCCGCCGGAGGTCAGATTGTTGCTGGGCATGGCCAGGATGCTGGATGTCGATGGCGAGAAGCAATTGGTTTTTCAACTCCGGACCAATTCGAATGAGCCTCGCCTGTGCGTTGCAACGGGCAGCCACGCAGCATTTTATGAGTGCATACCTCCAGAGGCACCAGCGATTATTCGCCCCGGTGAAAACCTATTCACAGCCGGCGCGCCGCGCGTTGGCCGCAGGCTCGGGTACGCGGACGGGCAAATGGTAGCAAAAGTGATTGAGCTAGCGGAGGAGTATCATGCGCCGGTTGCCGTCGATCTTCTGTTGCGAAAGATTGGGGTCGATCCGACCAAGGCTATCGTTTCGGCGAATTCGGTCGTTCAGCGTGCGGAGGGGCCGGTTGTGAATTGGGTGGTGATGGCTGGTGGTCACGCTTTTCTCTTCCAGTCGTACCCGGATCGTGGCGTGCTGCTCCGCGGCGACCACGAAGAAAGTCTTGCGGAGGTTCATCGAAATGAGCTTCAGGAGTATTTTGACCTCACCGCGGCAGCTGGCGAATAAATTGTTCGTGGTGGATCCGAGCAGGCCCTTCAGCTGCCATTGCTTACTCGAGAAGAACACTTCATCGGCGTGGCGGCGCTGAGCGATGCCACTTGCCGGTGCCGCTCTGCTCGACGACCAGCACGGGTCGCCATCGCGGCGAAAGCTGGCGACAAACTCGCGCCGCCGATTGTCGCGTTGCGGGCAGGGGGTGTTTCCGCTATTGAGGCCGGACCTGAAACAGGGACCGCCCCCAGCCCATGAGCCTTGTCGACACGGTCAAGAACGCGTTCGTACCGATCCATCGCGAAGGCTATCCCTTCATCGCGGCCTTTGGCGCGGCGACGCTGTTCCTCGGCTATTTCTCCTCGATCCTGTTCTGGGTCGGCCTGATCCTGACCGCCTGGTGCGTCTATTTCTTCCGCGATCCCGAGCGCGTCACGCCTGTCGACGATCGCCTGGTGGTAAGCCCCGCCGACGGCATCATTTCGGCGGTGGGGCCTGCCGTGCCACCGCGCGAGCTTGGCCTCGGCAATGTCGAGATGACCCGCATCTCCGTGTTCATGAACGTCTTTTCCTGCCACGTGAACCGCTCTCCGGTGCGCGGCCGCATCGCCAAGATCGAGCATCGCCCTGGAAAGTTCCTCAATGCCGAACTGGATAAAGCGAGCACCGAAAACGAGCGCAATGGGCTGGTCATCGAGAGCCCCAACGGTACGGTGGCGGCAGTCCAGATCGCCGGCCTGGTGGCGCGCCGCATTGTCTGCTGGACCGAGGCCGGCGCTTCGATCGGCACCGGCGAGCGTTTCGGCCTGATCCGTTTCGGCTCGCGTGTCGACGTGTTCCTGCCTTTGACCGCCACGCCGCGCGTTGCCGTCGGCCAGACGGCCGTCGGCGGCGAAACGGTGCTGGCCGAATTCGGCGGCATCGCCGGCACGCCCCTCGTACGGATTTCCTGACCGGTGGGCACGCAGTATAAAAAATTCGAGGCCCATGCCAGCGGCGGTCCCCGCATCCGCGAGATCCCGATGCGCATGGTGCTGCCCAACCTCGTCACCGTGCTTGCCATCTGCGCCGGCCTGTCCGGCATCCGCTTTGCCTTCGAAAACCGCTTTGAAACCGCCGTTGTCATGGTGCTGCTTGCCGCCTTCCTCGACGGCATCGACGGTCGCCTGGCACGAATGCTGAAAGCCACCTCCAAATTCGGCGCGCAGATGGATTCGCTGGCCGACATCGTCAATTTCGGTGTCGCGCCAGCGCTGGTGCTTTATGCCTTCCTGCTCGACCGTGCCGGCTCGCCGGGCTGGATCGCGGCACTTTTGTTCGCGATCGCCTGTGGTTTGCGGCTGGCGCGCTTCAACGTGCTCGACGACGAGAAGGCCGAGCGCCCGATATGGCAGAGTGAATATTTCGTCGGTGTGCCGGCGCCTGCTGGCGCCGTGCTGGTGATGCTGCCGCTCTATCTCTATTTCCTGCGCCTTGGGGCGGAGCCCAGCCGGCCGGCCGCCTTCGTCGCCACCGGCTTCACCATCCTGGTCGCCTTCCTGCTGGTCAGCCGGTTGCCGGTCTATTCCGGCAAGAGCGTCAAGATCCCTGGCGACAGGGTGCTGCCGGTCATCCTCGCCGTCGTGCTCTATATCCTCCTGCTGATGACCTATCCCTGGTACACGCTGACGGCATCGGTCGCGGGCTATCTGATCTTCCTGCCGTTTTCCGTGCGTGCCTACTCCAAGCGCGCCAGGCTGGAAGGCGAGAAGGTGCCGCCTTCGGATATAGGTTAGGGTCGCAGACCACGGACCAACAAATCGGTCCAGGCGGACGCGAAGCGTTCGTCGCTGACCTCGATCGAGCGCTCGGCCCAGATCGCTTCGAAGACGCGGAACATGGCGACGCTGCCGACGATGACGGCGGAGACCGCGTCGCTGTCATGGGGACGCAGTTCGCCCTGGCGCTGGCGCTCCCGCAACCATTCGGCGACTGCGTGGTACGTGCTCTGCATGATCTCGCCACGCGCCGAGGCTTTCAATTCCGGAAAGGGCTCAAGATCGCGCCACAGGATTCTGAGCACGTCGCGATTCGCGCCGAGTTTTTCCAGCATGCTCTCCACGATCCGCCGCGCCCCCTGATCGACAGGAAGCACCTGTTCGCCAAGCTCGGCGCGTCCTTCCCGCGCCGTTCCAACAAACCGGTCGATTGCCGCGGCAAGCAGCGCCTCCTTTGAGGGAAAGTGCTTGTAGAGCGCACCCGAGCCACGCGACAGGCCGGCGGCTTCCTGAATTTCGGGAACGCTGGTCCGGTCATATCCGCGCTCGGCGAACAGGCGAATGGCTTCGCGTAAAATGCGCTCGCGTCCGGCGGATGGCGGCTTCATGGCTATTCCTGTCACTCGATCCTGGTGGTGGAGATTCGGCGCCCGACAGTACCATTCTCGCGCGAAATCGTAGGATCGCTCACGGCGCGCATCCACCCTGCTCGGAAAGCCATGCCTTCCATGTTCTTTCTCCCAGCCGTTCGCTGGTTTCGACCAGGCCCAAGGCAAGGCTTATCTTTCGACTCACCGGAAACGGCAGAATGAGGCGCCGGAGCCCGAGCACATCCCGGTATTGTCGAGCGAATGTCGAGAACGGCATCACCTCGGGTCCGCCGATCTGCGGGCGGACACCGCGTTCCCCGTCGCTGACAGCCTGGGCCAGATATCTGGCGACATCGCGTGTATCGACAGGATTTGAGGGCGAAGTCGGCAGCAGCCAGACCGGCAGCCATCTCAGCCCGGCCAGCATCTGCGCCAGAAGGTAAAAGAATGGCGTCGCGCGGATGACCGACCACGAAAGTGGCGACTCTCGCACAAGCTGCTCGCCCGCCAGCTTCACGCGGCTATAGGGCAGGGTGCTGAAGTCGAGGCCGACGATCGACACGAAGATGAAATGCGAGACATTGGCGCGCTGCGATGCGGCAAGCAGCCGCCGCGTGCCTTCGACGTCGACATCCGACGGACTGGAGAAGAAATCGATCGGCCGCATACCGCGCCTGGCGATCGGCGACAACGTTGCGGCATGGATGACCGTATCGACGCCGCCAAGGGCTTCATCAATGCCTTCGCCCGTTGCGAGGTCGCCAAGCGCCCATTCGACCGCCCATTCGACGGCGCGGTCCAGCCTCGCTTCCCTGGCCAGCAACCTGACAGTGTGCCCGGACGCGGTCAGTGCCGGCACGAGATCGTGTCCGAGATGCCCGGTGCCGCCGGTGACGAGGATCTTTGCCATGCTGGATCTCCTCGCCGTGCAAAGGAGGTGTCATGTCGCGCTGGCAGAAATATGCATGCTCAGCCTGCCTTAGTGAGTGAATACTCTCTCACCTTAGATTTGTCCATCTGAATCGCTGCGGCAGGATGGCGCGGTCCTTGGTCATGCGAAGACGACAGCGGGCCTCGAAAGGGGGCGTAGGTGGCAACTAAGCCGCCACGCCAAGCCCCAGCCGGTCGATCGCCAGTTTCCTGGTCGATACATAGTCGGTCTTGCCCGAACCGAGCACCGGGATTTCCTCGACCTTGACGATGTCGTTGGGCACCATCAGTTCGGCCGCACCGGCCTTTTTGCCGAACTGCCGCAGCTCCTCGGCGCTTGCTTCGTCTGCGGTGGTGACCAGCACGATGCGCTCGCCCCGCCTCTTGTCCGGCACCGCCACCGCCGCATGGTGTTCTTCCGGCCACAGCGACTGCACCAGCATCTCCACCGCGCCCAGCGACACCATCTCGCCCGCAATCTTGGCGAAGCGCTTGGCGCGGCCACGAATGGTGATGAAGCCTTCGCGGTCAACGGCGACGATGTCGCCCGTGTCGTGCCAGCCGGTCAGCGGCTGCAGTTCGCCGGGGCGGTCCGCGGTCATGTAGCCCATCATCATGTTCGGCCCGTCGAGCCACAACTGGCCGGCATCATTGATGCCTTCGACCGGCTCCAGCTTCATGCGGATGGCCGGCAGCAACCGCCCGACCGTGCCGTCTCGGCCGTGGATCTCGGTGTTGACGGCAACCACGGGCGCTGCCTCGGTCAGCCCGAAGCCCTCGATGATCTCGGCCTGGAAGCGTTCACGATAGGTGCGGCGGGTGTCTGGCTTCACCGCCTCGGCGCCGGCAACGACGAAGCGCAGGCTGGAAAAATCCCCGTCCTTGGCAGTGCGCGCATAGTTGGCGAGAAACGTGTCGGTGCCGAACATGATGGTCGGTTTCACCTTGCGTGCGATCTCGGGGATGATCTTGTAGTGGAGGGGCGAGGGATAGAGGAACAGTTTTACCCCGGTGACCAGCGGCAGGATGGTGCCACCCGTCAGGCCGAAGGAATGGAACACCGGCAGCACGTTGAGCAGGATGTCCGCCGGCGAAATGGTGATCCGCGCCTCGGCCTGCATGGCATTGGCGAGAAGGTTCTTTTGCGACAGAACGACCGCCTTCGGCGTGCCTTCCGAACCCGAGGTGAAGAGGGTTACGCCCGGCCTGGCCGCGTCCTGCCGTTGCAGTGGCAGGCGCCACAGCAAGGCGGCGGCAAGCTTGTCCAGCGTGGTGACGCTGGTCCGCAAATCTTCCAGCCACAGCAGCCGGGCGCCGCCCGTTTCGGCCGCGGCGACGATATCGGCGAGATCGGCCTTCTCGACAAAGGCACGCGAAGAGACAACGGTGCGGATGACGGCCGTGCGGATCGCCGCGGTGACGCTTGCCGGCCCGGCCGTGTAGTTGATCATCGCCGCCACCCGGCCCGCCGAGAGAAGGCCGACGAGCGACAGCACGACGCCATTGGCGTTGGGCAGCATCACCCCCACCGCTTCGCCCGGCGCCGTCACCGCCTCGAAGCGCCTGCCCAGCACCCGTGCGCCGATGAACATCTTGCGGTAGCTCAAGGCCCCCGAGATGACATCTTCGATGATGGTGTGCGAGGCGCCGACGCGGTCGGCGGCGTCGCGCATGGCCAGGAACAGGCCGCGGTCGAGGTCGGTGCCGAAAAGCCGGGCCTCGGCGACACGGTCGAACAGCGCATTGGTGTTCGAGGCCTGGTCCGGGTTGCGCGCCACCAGTTCGGCGACCGTCATTGGCTCCAGGACACTGATCGCCAGCCGTGGAAACCAGCGACGCGGTGCCTTGTCCGCCGGCGTCAGCGAGACCGGCAAGCTGCGTGCACCGGCGACAAAGATCGGCACGATGCGGGCATCGGCCTGCATGGCGATGCGGGTGACGGCGCGAAACAGCCGAAACGTCTTGACGTCGGGCTCGACCGCATCGGGCAGATAGACGGCCAGCCGGCCCTTGCCCTTCAGCACGCGCACCAGCCGGCGGCTGACGAAGACATGTTCGGCGTTGAAAGCAATGGTGCGGCCGAGTTCGCGCCAGGGCTCGAGCCATGGCGAGCGCGCCGAGACCTCGTCGAGTATATGCAGCGTGTCGTCCGGCAGCAGCGAAAGCATCAGTGCCGGCTCGAAGCGCGACTGGTGCGAGATGACATAGATGACCGGCACCTGCGCCTTGCGGGCGACCCTGATGCGATTGTCGCTGATCCGGTAGGCGAGTTTGAACGGCACGTAGAGCAGCGCCTGCGTGAAACGCAGGTCGAGGCGGAATTTCTCCACCGCCCCGATCAGCAGCCATGCCACGACCAGGCCCGCAAGCAGCGCCAGTGTCAGGATCATGCCGCGTCTCTCCCAACGGTTCTGTCATCGCGGCTCTTGTGAGGCCGCTTCGAGGGCAGAGCCTAGCGGAAGTCGACGCAAGGTCAATGCGGAAGGCCTCACGCCGCCTTCAGCCGCCCGCTGATGAAACGGAACTCCTGCGTCTTGCCGCCATAGCCATAGGCGGCTGCCGGGACCTCGTGCACGAAAGCATAGCTTTCCTGGTGCACGCCGCCAAGCAGGCGACCAAAGGCTTCGAAGATCGCCTTGAGATAGGCTTCCAGTTCGAGCTTGGTGTTGGTGCCGTCGACCACCTTGATGTCGAGCCAGAACGTGTTGGTGCCGTGCTCGGCGAGCGACTTGCCGCCGGCGAACCAGTGCTGCGGATCGAGATAGGACACGGCCACCGCGGTGATAGTCGGATCCTTGCGCAGATGCGTGGCGGTGATCTCGGTTACTTCCCTGGCGATGCTGGCGGACAGGGTGGCATCTGGCTTGCCGGTGACGCTGACATTGATGATGGGCATTTTTCTTCTCCTTGGTTTCTAGCGGCGTCGGTCGCCGTTAGAGAGACCATGCCATCATCTTGGAATCAAAAAAATCGAATTGTTTTCAATCAAAGATTCGATAATATCGAATTATGGAAACGCTCGATCCCGACCTGCTCAGAACCTTCCTTGCGTTCGTCGACAGCGGTTCGCTGGCGCAGGCAGCCGCTAATGTCGGCCGGTCGCCGTCGGCGGTGACGGCCCAGATGCAGCGGCTGGAGGAGATCGTCGGCGAGCCGCTTCTGGCGCCTCAGGGCAGGGGGCGCGGCCTGACGCCGGCAGGCGAGGACCTCGTCGACCATGCCAGGCGCATTCTTGCCGTGCATCGCGAGGCGTGGCTGGCGCTGAAAGGCGCACGCGCTGCCGGGCGCGTCGCCATAGGCACGACACAGGATTTCGCCGATAGCGGCCTGCCGGACCTGCTGCGAGCCTTCGCTTCCAGCCATCCGCGCGTCAGGATCGAACTGCGGGTCGGCCGCTCCGCCGAACTGGCGCAGGCGCTGCAGGCCGGCAGCCTCGATCTGGCGATCGTCATGCGCCAGACCGCGGTGCCGGATGAGGTCGGCGTGCTGCGCGAGCCGATGATATGGCTGTGTTCGAGCAAGGGGCTGGCCTCGCGGCAGGAAGAATTGCCGTTGGCGCTACTTGATCCCTATTGCGGGTTCCGCGAAGCGGCACTCGCCGCGCTCGATGCCGCAGGCCGCCGCTATCGCATCGCCGCCGGCAGCGCCAGCCTTGCCGGACTGCGCACTGCGGTGAATGCCGGCGTGGCGCTGACCTTGCGAACCCCCCGCTTTGCCCATTCCGGCATTGTCGAAGCACCGCGCGAGCTTGGCCTGCCGCAGGTGCCGATGGCTGAGTTCGCGATCCGGCTGCGCGCCGGCGCCGATGCGTCCGCGGGCGATCTGGCGGCGCTGCTGGGTGACAACCTGGCTCTCTCCGGTTGATTTCCAAAAGGCCGCATTCCGTCACAGCCTTTTGGCAAAGAAAAAGCCGACCTTGCGGTCGGCTTGGGAGTGGGACGGGCCGAGGGGTTTGGGGGGACTTGGGGGGTGGCCCGTCGCACCAATAATGTCTGAGCACGGCGATGGTTCCGTGACTTTGAAATTTTTTTTTAGGAAATATTTGAGACCGGGCGTTGCGAACGTGCCATCAGCCAGTCGCGGCCGGCGTGGGCAAAGACGGCACAGAGCACGATCGCGCCGCCGACCAAGCTCGCCACCGGGGGTATTTCGGCCAGGAACAGAAATGCAAACAGGATCGCGAACGGCACTTCCGCCGAGCCGAGCAGGCCGGATTCAGGCGCCGGGATGAGCTGTCCACAGGATCGAAGCCAGCGCGAAGGATGCGCCGAACGTGGCAAGCAGAACCGCGTCCCTTGCCGAGACCGCCAGGGGATCGGTGACGAACCAGCCGAGTATGAACAACAGGAAGGCGGAGACCGCGCCGGCCCACACCGCCGGCGTGTCGCGGAACGCGCGCACCATGATCATGTAGAGCGCGCTGCCGGCCGTCATCAGCAGCGCCAGTCCGTCGCCGAACAGATTGCCGGTACCGAAACCCGACCACACCATGATGGCAACCCCGCACAGCGACACGGCCGCCGCCACCATGGTCTGCAGGCGGAACGGCTCGCGCACCAGCATCCAGGCCAGCACGGCGGCAATGAAGGGCGAGGTCGCGTAGATCACCGCGACATTGGCGACGAAAGTGAACTTGAACGCCGAAATGAAGGCGATGCTGGCCAGCGCGCCTTCCACCGCCAGCAGCCAGCCGCGCCAGCCAAGCCGCAGCGGTTCGCGGTTGCCGGCACGGTGGCGGCGCCACAGCACGTAAAGGCTGATCAGGATCGCGCCGACAAAGCCGCGCCAGCAGGTGATCGTCAGCGGATCGGCATGGATCGACTTGGTCAGCACACCGGTCAGCCCGAATACAGCCGCCGAGGATGACACGAGGATGATGCCCAGCGTGCGCTCGGCGATAGTGTCGGTGGTGGCTGTCACATCAGTCATGCCGCGAGACTACGCCACTCCATCCTGACATCGTAGCGTCAGCAACATTGACCATCAGAGCCTCTTGCGAAAATGCTCGCCGCCGACGATCAGCAGGCCGGCGGCGACGATAAGGGCAGCACCCAGAAAAACCTCGCGGCGTGGCACGTCGCCCCAGATCGCGAAGCCGAGCGCGAACGCCCACATCAGGGAGGTGTATTCGAGGGGCGCCAGGATCGATGCCGGCGTCCGCTTCATGCCTTCGAAGAGAAGATATTGCGCCAGGCCGCCGAGTGCGCCGACGCTGGCAAGAAGCAGCAATTGTGTCGGGTCCGGCGTATGCCACCACAACAAAGCCGGCACCGCCGAAAACACCAGGAAGTTGAAATTGTTGAGGAGGAGCTGGATCATCGAGCGCTCGGCAAGGGCCGTCTTGCGCAGCAGCACGATGGCGATGCCCCACAGGAAGGCCGCCGTCAGCACCAGCAACACGGGTACCGAAAGGCCGAGATGGCCGGGATCGCAGGCGACAAAGACACCGGCAAAGCCGATCAGAACCGCCAGCCAGCGCAAAATAGGCACCTTTTCGCCGAGCAGGACCACCGAAAGCACGGTCACGATGATCGGGGCCGCGTAATAGACGGTGGTCAGTTCGGCGAGTTGCAGGCTGCGGGCGGCATTGTAATAGCAAAGCCAGGCGGCAAGCGTGAAGGCGCTGCGCACCAGCATTGGCAACACAATCGGCGAGCGCACGGTATCGGTAAACAGCCGCCGCCCGCCGATGGCCGCGCAGGCACCAAGAATTGTGATGCTGCGAAAGAACATGATCTGCCAGACGCTCATGCCGGCAACCAGCAGCTTGATCGAGGCATCCTGCGTCGAAAACAGCAAGTAGGCGGCGCCGGTCAAAAAGATGCCGGCGAGAACTCTTTCGCGTGTATCGAGAATGGCGATATCGGCCATAAGGCATGCGCCTGCTTGTGTGAGGGCGGCTCCGGCCCCTGTCGGCTCCGCTCTGCCAGCTATACGGGCGAAATCCGGCACGACGCTGCTCCAGCACCGCGCTTGCCTTTGGGGCAGGGGGCGGCGGCGCGAAATACAGCCTCTCCCGGATGCGGCTTCTGGCGCGGCCCGGCTGATTGGTTTAGCATCGTCGCATAAAGCCTGAGAAGGGCGGCGCGCGGAACGCCGGGGAACGAACAGCGAATTGGCGCTCAGCTCATGCCAGATGTAGCATGCGCAGGCGCGGCCTGACGGGCCGCCTATGTCAGAGCGGATATTTCGGGGGAGAAGGCCGATGCGGAAACTGCAGTCGCAAGGCGTCCATCACATCACGCTGGTCGGTGCCGGCCGTCAGACCTCGATCGATTTCTGGGAAGGTGTGCTGGGCATGCCTTTCATCTTCGAGCAGCCCAACCTCGACAAGCCGACCGAAAGCCATCTGTATTTCGATCCGGGCGACGGCCGGCTGATCACCATCTTCACCGACGAGACCCGCGCGGCCGTGAAGCGCCGCACCCCAACCGACCCGGGCTGCGTTCATCACATCGCCTTTTCGGTGTCGCGGGTCACCTTCCTGCAGGCGGTCGCCCGGCTCGACGAGCGCGCCATCAAGCACAGCGGCGTCAAGGATCGCGGCTTCATGGATTCGATCTATTTCGAGGACCCGCTCGGCCTGCTGATCGAGCTTGCCTCCTATCGTTTCGAGCCGCCTGCGGGCTTCACCCATGCCGACGTGCTGATGGAGGCGCACAGGCTTCGCGTCGCGCGTGGCGACTACAACATCGCCGAAGTGCATCTGGCTGACGCCATCCAGGCTCTGGTGGAACGCGCGCGCGCGACATTGTCGGCCGACCGGGCACCCAAAAATCCATATTGAGCGCTGAACAGGCAAGGGAGGAATATGTGGCAAAGGCAATGACGAAGAGCGCAAGCAAGCCGGTGGGCAAACCAGCGTCAAAACCGGCGGCAAAAGCCGCCGCCAAACCAGCGGCAAAAGCAGCCGCCAAACCAGCGGCCAAGACGGCGTCAAGGGCAGCCGCCGGCAAGACGGTGGCCAAGGCCAAGGCGAAACCGGCAAAGAAACCGGCGCTGACCATCAGCATGCTGAAGCCGAGCGTCAACAACATGACCGTTCGCGTCTTTGCCCGCGCCGCCGGGCTCGACCATGCGGAGACCGATGCGTGGGGGCTCACGCGCTCGCCGGAATACATGGCGCGCAATCCGGCCCATCTGACGCCGATGATCGAGGACAAGGGCCTGCCGCGCGGCGTGCTTTGGGAGAGCTGTGCCATCATGCAATATCTTTCCAACAAGCATGGGTTGGAGAAATTCTACCCCAAGGCGCCAGCCAAGCGGGCAATGATAGACAGCGCCATGTTCTATCTGATCGGCACGCTCTATCCCTATGTGGCGCGCGCCACCTATCCCGCGCTCGGCTTCCCGCAATATGCCGGCGAGGTCGGTCACAGCGACGCCCATCCGGACAGGAAATCGGAGGCACAGAAGGCGGCGGTCGCCGCCATTGCCGAACCGCTCGAGGTCTTCCATTCCTTCTTCCGCGACGGCAAGCCGTTCATCGGTGGCAAGAACCCGTCGATCGCCGACATCCGCCTGGCGGCGACCCTCGAATTCCTCGCCGTCATCGACTACGCCCTGCCCAAATGGGCGAAGGAATACATGGCGGCGATGGAGAAGAAGCTCGGCAAGGCCTATGCCGGCCCTGCCGGCGACGTGCGCGGCTACATCGCCCATGTGAGGTCGCAGGCCAAGGCGTGATTCCAAGCCGTCGATGGGGCGGTGAGCTGCGGAAGCAGCCACCGACTGATTTCACCGGTGGCGTCACGGTTCCCCGCCAGCTTGAAGTTGGCGGGGCTTGCGTTAGTCTGGGCGCGGATGCAGTCGAATTTTTCTCTCGACCGGCTTGAACGCTGGAGCGGTGGCGTGGCCGCCGCGGCCCTGGCGGCAACGCCCGAAGACTTGTCGGCCCGCTTCAGCGCCGCGGCAGGCGTGCTGCTTGGCTCGGATCGTGTCTATGTTGGCTTCTATCGTCGCGATATAACGTCCCTGACCATCGACGATGCCGGACCCGATCGCTGGAACCGCGACTATGATGCGCGCATCTATCGCCAGGATCCCTTCTTTCAGAGGTTCGCCAGCACCAGACAGGATTTCCTGCTGCCCTTGTCGGCACTCAGCCACGGCGATTTCCAGCACGCACCCTATTATCGCGAATTCTACGGGCCCTCCGGCAGCTTCGATGAAATAACGGGGGTCTTCAACCTCGACGGACTGACCGCCGGCTATGTGACCTTTCTGCGCCGCAACGGCGCGCCGCGTTTTGGCGAGCGTGATCTGGCCGTGGCCGGCGCGGCGAGCAGCGCGACGAAGCTCATTCTGCAAAGGCTGCTTCATTTGTGCCGCCTTCGGGACAAGGGGTCCGCACTCGAAGCCGCGGGGTCGCAACTCAGCGCCCGGGAAAGGCAGATCGCGCGGCTGCTGATCGAGGGCGGCAGCGCCAAGACGATTGCGCGAAACCTGTCGATTTCACCCGGCACGGTGCGCAACCACATCAAGCAGGTCTACCGCAAGCTCGGTGTGCACTCCCAGGTCGAGCTGCTGGCCGCCTGCTGGGAGGCTCCGCGCACCTGACGGTGTCGTTTTGCCAGCTTCACTATCCCGTCACGACGCGTGTCCACATGCGGTTCTGCAGGCGCAGCAGCTTTGCATCGTTGTTCTCGACCACGAACAGCTTGGCCTTTACGTCATCGGGTGGGAAAACGCCGGGATCCTTGGCGACGGCCTGATCCATCAGCGGCAGGGATTCCGGGATCGCATTGGCATAGGAAACATAGCTGGAATTGGCCGCCGCTATGTCGGGCCGCAAGTTGAAATCGATCCAGGCCTGGGCATTCTCCGGATGCGGCGCATCCTTCGGCACCGCCATCGTATCGAAGTTTATCAGCGTGCCTTCCCTGGGAATGGAATAGGCAATCTCCAGCTTCTTCGCGGATTCCGCCGCGCGGGTCTTCGCCTGCAATATGTCGCCCGACCAGCCCAGCACGACACAGATGTCGCCATTCGCCAGGTCGTTGATGTATTTCGACGAGTGGAAGTAACGGATATAAGGCCGCACCTTGCCCATCAGTTCTTCAACCTTGGCGAGGTCGTCCGGACTGGTCGACCTGGGGTCGATATGGAGATAGTTCATGGCCATCGGAATGATCTCCGCCGGGGCATCGATCATGGCGACGCCGCAATCGGAGAATTTCTTGACGACGTCGACGTCGAAGACCATGGCGAACGAATCTGTCGGCGCGTCCGGCATCCGTTGCTTGATGGCAGCGACATTGTAGCCGATGCCGTCCGTGACGGCCATGTAAGGCACTGCGTGCAGGTTCTGCGGATCCGCGCCCGCGATCAGCGACAAGGCTTGCGGATCGATTTTCGAGTGGTTTGAAAGCTTCGATCCGTCGAGTGGCAGGAAAGCGCCCGCCTTCACCTGGTTCTTCAGAAACGGAAAGGCCGAGGGATACACCACGTCATACCCCGAGCCGCCGGTGAGCAGTTTCGTCTCAAGGACCTCGTTGCCGTCATAGACATCGTAGCGGACCTTGATACCTGTCTCCTTCTCGAACTTCTCAGCCGTGTCCGGCGCGATATAGTCGGACCAGTTGTAGACGTTGACGACCTTCTCGTCGTCCGCCCGGGCGCCGCCGAAGCAGATGCCGCAGGCAAGCGCGGCGCTCAGGATTGGGATGAGCAGGGAGCGCATGGGTGTCCTCCTTTCGCGGGTGCGGCCGATGCGGCGCACCGTTCCAATTTCACTTTCGGCACGCTTGCCGCTCAACGCCGCTGCGGCGCATAAACGGGTAAGGTGATACAGGCGACATTGCCGCCGCCGAGCAGAATTTCGCGGGAGTTCTCGATGCCGACGATCTTGTGGTCGGGGAACAGCGTGGCCAGCTGTTGCTTTGCCTTCCGGTCGAGATCGCAGCCGAACTCCGGCACCACCACGACGCTGTTGCCCGGATAGTAGTTGATGTAACTCGCCGCGATCCGGTTGCCCGTTGGCCGCGCCCAGGTCGAATCGACCCGGTCCAAGCCCTCGCTTTCCTCGGCCGTCATTTCGATCGGCAGGGGATGGTGCAGCCGATGAACCTCCAGGCTGCGGCCACGCGCGTCACGGGCCGAACGCAGCACCTCTTCGGCTTCGCGCACGATCTCATATTGCGGGTCGCTCCGCTCGTCGGTCCAGCTCAGCGCCACGACGCCCGGACGAACGAAGCAACAGAGATCGTCGACATGACCATCCGTCTCGTCGAAAGCAAAGCCACGCGGCAGCCAGATGATGTCGTCGACGCGGAGATAGTCGCCAAGCCGGCTCTCCACCTCGGCTTTGCCGAGTTGGGCGTTGCGATTTCGATTGAGCAGGCATTGCTCGGTCGTCATCAGCGTTCCCTGGCCATCGCATTGCAGGCCGCCGCCCTCCGCGATCAGCGGCGCGCGGTAGCGGTCCATCCTCTCGATCTCGAGCACTTTTTGTGCGGCAAGGTCATCGAGATCCCAAGGCGAGTAGAGGCCGCCGTCAAACCCGCCATAGGCGTTGAAGATCCAATCGACGCCGCGCACGCCGCCTTGGTCGTTGACGACGAAATTGGGGCCGCTGTCGCGCAGCCAGGAATCGTTGGTGGACATCTCCACGACGCGCACCTCGGCGGGCAAGCGCGCTCTGGCGTTCCGCCATTGGCGGCTGGATGCCGCCACGGTCACGGGTTCGCTTTGCGCGATCGCGGCGGCGACGTCGGCGAACAGCTTCTGGGCGGGCTTGGCGCCCTGGCGCCAGGTGTCCGGCCGCTCCGGCCAGATCAGCCAGCAGCCTGATTTGGGTTCGAATTCGCCAGGAGCGCGAAACCCATCCTGTCTCGGTGTGGTCGAGAGCGTATGTGACATTGTGGGACTGCCGGAAAATGGAACGACGAAACTTTCCCGGATCAGAAGGTTTTGGGGCCTTGTTCGTCAATGTCCCATTTGGGATAGCTTGATCACTGCGCCAGTCCCCTGGCCTGCGTTCGGCTGGGGCCAGCACCATTGGCCCCGGGCCTAGGTTGCCCGAAATTGCGGGGTCTCTATTGTTTAGTGCGTCGCCTGGTAAAGTTCCGAAGCGGCCTCTTTCAGCGCGCGTCGGCCGTCCGGCTTGAAAAACATCATGTGTCCACCTTCAACGACGTCGAGGCGGATCGGCCTGGCGCCGGCGAGCGACGGAATCTGGCTGACCAGATAACGCGACGCCAGGTAGGGAGTGACGAGATCGGTGTAGCCGTTGACGATGACGACGCCCAGCGCGGGATTCAAGGAGCGTGCCCGCTGCAAATCGTCCATCACGCCAGCATAGCCTTGGCGCGAGGCGCTCGTCCCATAGTCCCAGTTGTGGCTGATATCGTCGTTCAGTAAGCGGTAGCTAACATCGGTGCGAAAGTTCAGCTCGTCGCGAGCGTAGCCGACAAAGGCCGAGGTCAGCGCCGGCACACTGCGGTCCAGCACCGGATCGGGACCGGCGATCCGGGCGCTCTGAGGCGCTATGTCCGCCGTCGCGATCATACCGTCATAGGGGCTGAGCACCTTGCCCGTGGCACGGCCAAACTCCCTTGCGAAGAGCGAGGTCGGGACGCGGGCGAAGTTGCGGTGAACGAGGTCGAGTGGCAGACCGGTGATCTCCGCTACGCGATCGCTGGCCAGCCGCCCGCCTTGCTCCAGCCCACTGGCGAGCGCGGTGAGGTACTCGCCAAGTGCATAATGCTCGATATCGGCGAGCTTTTCCCGCAGTGCATCGCCGTTGAAACCTTCACTACGCAGGCGAACCGCGGCGAGGGAGGGTAGTTCGAGAGCCCAATGCAGCGGCTCGAATTCGTCGGGCTGAACCAGGGTGAATTCCAGCGCCGGCGAGATCAGCACGATGCCGCTTGGGCTGATGCCGATATCTTCCTGCAGCGTCCTGGCAAGCAGTGCCGCCCGGAACCCGCCATAGCTCTCACCGGCGAGGAACAGCGGGGATCCCATGCGGCTGTTTTGGGCAAGATAGAGCCGGATAAACGCACCGATAGAACTGGCGTCCTGCCTGACGCCCCAGAAGTCGTGCGTATCCTGGCCAGGCGCCTCGCGACTGTAGCCGGTTCCCACCGGATCAACGAAGACGAGGTCGGTCATGTCGAGCCAGCTGTCGGGATTGTCGATGAGCTTCTGCGGCGAGGGGAGGAATTCCCCGTCGGCTCCGGTCGCCACGATGCGCGGTCCAAGCGCGCCGAGATGCAGATAGGCTGAAGCGGCGCCGGGGCCGCCATTGAACGCGAAGGTGATTGGCCGCGGTGCTTCCGTCGCCGTGCCCTCACGCGGTTTCAGCGTATAGGCAACATAGAAAATCTCCGCCGTGACCTCGCCCTTGCCGGAGAGCAGCGGAAGCGTGCCGGCCTTTGCCTGGTACCGCAGACTGTGCCCGGCAATGGTGATCGAATGGTCGCTGATCTCGGGTGAGGGCAGCAGCGACAGCACACCACCCTCGGGCGCTGGCCGCTCTGGCGTTTCAGCCAAGAGGGGCCGCGCGAAGCCGGCAAGCATGACGAGGACAAGGGAGACGAGTTTCAGCTTGGAACGCATGAGGCCTCCGCGGGAACGACTCCCGCATAGGTATGGCCGAGGCGAATGAAGTCAAAGGGAATAGACGAAGGCGAGCCCACTGCTATCCCCTCGACACCGGTTCCTGACAGCTTGGATCGTCGCTCGGATTGGCTCACACTTCCGTACGACCGTGCTATCAAGACAGAAAGCCGTTCGAAAGGAACGAAAATGGACGCGACCGAACTCAAGGCCATGCAGGCGCCGCTGAAGCAGGCCTACCGTAACGACGCCGCGCAAGCACTGATCACGCTGAGAGCGAAGGGTTCGATCGACGAACAGTCGGTCGCCTGCAAGGTCGACACCGGCAGGGCGATTGCCGTCGCTGGCCTTCATCCGGCGACAGGCGGCTCGGGGCTCGAGCTGTGCTCCGGCGACATGCTCCTCGAGGCGCTGGTGGCCTGCGCCGGGGTGACGCTGAAGGCGGTGGCGACGGCGCTCGAGTTCAAGCTCGGCGCCGCGACCGTTGAAGCCGAAGGCGACCTTGATTTTCGTGGCACACTCGGTGTCGCCAAGGATGCGCCGGTCGGTTTTCGCGCCATCCGGCTCAGTTTCGATCTCGACACGGACGAGCCGCAGGAGCGGATCGATTCGCTGCTGAAGCTGACCGAGCGCTATTGCGTGGTGTTCCAGACCATCAACCAGAAGCCGGAGCTGACGGTGAGCGCGCGGAGATGAATCACAAGGCCCGCGGCAGCGGGCCTAGAGCGGTTCAGAGTTTGATAGAATCTCTGACCCGCTCTAACTTCTTGTTTTTACGCAATTCCCAAGGGGAAGCGCTACGCGCTTCTTCCGGGAAAACCGCTGCACACTTTTCCTGGAATTGCTCTAGTGATACCTGATGCTTACTGAGCTGCCGGCTCTTCGGCGTCGCCTTCGTCGGTGAAGGGCGAGGCGCTCGGCACGCACTGCACGGACCAGCCCGCGGGTGTCGGCTGCTTCTGATACTCGGTGATGGCGGCGGCGCACTGTTCGCGTTTGTCGAAGGTGCTGGGCAGCACAACCATGCCGCCCTGTGGGCCGGCGATTACCAGATACCAGACCAATGCTGCGGTCGTAGCCATGGAGTTTTCCTTGTTCTGCCCCAGCAGGGCGCTTGGTGTGGGAGTCTTCCGATCCTAACAACTCCTCCGAAATGACGAAAGCATGACCGCCGCGCGCCCTTCTCCCTTAGATCACAGCCGCGTGATCATCCGGCGGATTTTCGGACTGGCCTGTTGCCGACGCCACGGTTCAGTCGGTCGCAAAACAATAGAACAGGCCGTCGCCACCTGTGCCTTTCAGCGCCTCCTGGCTGCAGCCGCCACGAGAGGCGTGCGAGGAATTCCATGACTTTGCCGCCGCCGAATCGTCGAGACCGGTGCGGTCGTGATGGCCCATCATGGCCGCCCCTTCGGCGCCGCTCATCGTCCAGTCGCCGCAGGTCTGGTCGGCGATCCGGGTGCCGTCAGGCTTGGATCCCGTCAGCATATCGTGCCGGTTGGGAGTATCGCCGCGACCGTTGACCGTCTCGCCCTTCTCATTCAGCGCGGTCTGCTTGGTGATGCCGTTGGCGTCGCTGTGCAGGGAGGCGACATTATCCGCGATCTTGGCGCCCTTGGCGTTGAACCAAGGCCCCTTGCCGATGCGGTCGCGCGCATCCTCGGCGCTGGTCGAGAGATAAGCGTGCCAGCTCTTGCCGGTGACGCCGGCGGCTTCGGCAAGCGATGCGCAATGGGCGTCCGCGCCCTTCAGGCCACCGAGATCGGCGCCCTTGCCGGAGCCGACACTGGTGACGAAGAAGCTCATTTTGGTATCTTGGGAAACAGCCACACCGACTGTAGCCCCAAGGGCGGCGGTGAGAGCGGCGGCAACGATAACGAATCTGCGCATGTCGGTCCTCCGGTTTCGAATGTCCTACGTCAGGAGAACGTAGCCGAAGGCTCTTTTAATCCGTTTCGAACCCGAGTTTTATTCCGGTTGCCGATAGGTGACGAAGCGGTTGTGCTTGGCCTGGAAGATCAGGCCGGTCTCTTTGAGGTCCGGGCTGGCCAGCGGCACGATGCGTTTGGCGATCTCGGAGGGGTGCGGCAGCGTCTCGGGATCCTCACCGGGTACGGCTTGCGCGCGCATCGCGGTGCGCGTGGCGCCGGGGTCGGCGGCGTTGACGCGCAGCGGCAGGCTTTGCGTCTCATGCGCCCAGGAACGCATCATCGTTTCGACCGCCGCCTTCGATCCCGCGTAAGGCGCCCAGAACGCGCGCGCGGAATGCGCGGCATTGGAAGACAGGATAATCGCCCGGCCGGCGTCCGAAAGCCGCAGCAGCGGGTCGACGGAGCGGATCAGCCGCCAGGTCGAGGTGACGTTGATGGTCATCACCTTTTCGAAGGTCTTGGCCTCGACATGGCCAATCGGCGAGATGACGCCGAGCACGCCGGCATTGGCTACGAGAATGTCAAGCTTGCCCCAGCGCTCATGGATGGCGCCGCCCAGCCGGTCGATGCCGGCCATGTCGGCGAGATCGAGCGGGACCAGCGTCGCCTGGCCGCCAGCCGCCTTGATCTGGTCGTCGAGTTCTTCCAGCCCTCCGACGGTGCGGGCAACCGCGATGACATGCGCACCGGCCGCCGCCAATTCCCTGGCGATGAAATAGCCGATGCCGCGCGAGGCGCCGGTGACGACCGCAACGCGGCCGGTAAGGTCGAGGGTCATGCGATGCTTCCGGAACTCTGGCTAGAGCAATTCCAGGAAAAGTGTGTAACGGTTTTCCGTCCGGAATTGCGTAAAAACAAAGAGTTAGAGCGGTTCGGCGATTCTATCAAACGCTGAACCGCTCTAAGCTGGTGACGGACCGGCAATCCTACGCCCCGCTTGTCGCCAGCAGCGACAGCGTGCGCACATTGTCGTGGCCTTCGAAGTCGAGCAGGCGGGTCGGGTACTGGCCGGTGAAGCACGCATCGCAGAACTGCGGCTGTTCGTCGTTGCGGCTGGCCTCGCCGACGGCGCGGTAGAGCCCGTTGATCGAGAGGAAGCCGAGTGAATCGACGCGGATGAACTCGGCCATCTCTTCCACCGACATGCGCGAAGCGAGCAGCTTCGACTTCTCCGGCGTGTCGACACCGTAGAAGCACGATGCGCTGGTCGGCGGCGATGCAATGCGCATGTGCACTTCCCTGGCGCCGGCGTCACGCACCATCTGCACGATCTTCTGGCTGGTGGTGCCGCGCACGATGGAATCGTCGACCAGCACCACGCGCTTGCCCTCGATCATGCGGCGGTTGGCGTTGTGCTTGAGCTTGACGCCCATGTGGCGGATCGAATCGCCGGGCTGAATGAAGGTGCGGCCGACATAATGGTTGCGGATGATGCCAAGCTCAAAGGGAATGCCGGCCGCCTGGCTGAAGCCGATCGCCGCCGGCGTGCCCGAGTCCGGCACCGGCACGACGATGTCGGCCTCGACCGGGTTTTCCTGCGCCAGTTCGGCGCCGATGCGCTTGCGCACCTCATAGACATTGCGGCCCTCGACCGAAGAGTCGGGCCGGGCGAAATAGACATATTCGAAAATGCAGAAGCGGGTCTTCTGCGGTTCGAACGGGAACAGGCTCTCGATGCCCTTCGAGGTGACGACGACCATCTCGCCGGGCTTCAGATCACGCACGAAACGGGCGCCGATGATGTCGAGCGCGCAGGTCTCGGAGGCCAGGATCCAGGCGCCGTCGAGATCGCCGAGCACCAGCGGGCGGATGCCGAGCGGATCGCGGCAACCGATCATCTTCTTGGCCGTCATCGCCACCAGCGAGAAGGCGCCCTCTACCTGGCGCACCGCGTCGATGAAGCGCGAGTTGAGATCGCGCTCCTTGCTGGTCGCGACCAGATGCAAAAGCGTCTCGGTGTCGGAGGTGGAGGAGAAGATCGCGCCCTGCTTCTGCAGCGCGCGCTGCACGGTCATGGCGTTGGTGAGGTTGCCGTTATGGGCGACGGCGAAGCCGCCATCGGCCAACTCGGCGAAGAAGGGCTGGATGTTGCGCATGCCGGCGCCGCCTGTCGTGGCGTAGCGCGTGTGGCCAATGGCGCGGTTGCCCTGCAGGCTGTCGATGACGCGCTGCTTGGTGAAGGTGTCGCCGATCAGTCCGACATGGCGTTCGACATGGAACTGGGTGCCGTCGTAGGAAACGATGCCGGCCGCTTCCTGGCCACGATGCTGCAGCGCATGCAGGCCGAGCGTGACGATGGCCGCCGCATCCTGCCGGCCAAAGATGCCGAAGACGCCGCATTCGTCATGGAAATGATCGTCAGCCTCGGCGGAAAGCACGTCGTCTGCGTCTGCCATCTTAAGCTCCGCTAAAATCGCCATATAAGGCGGTCGCGCGTCGAAAGCAACGCACTGCATGCGATCGTTCACATGGATCGATCGCCAGACGTCCCGTTCGGACCTCAGTTCGCCGGCGCTGGCGCCGGCTTGGCCGTGTTGTCGGCGGGACCGGCGTCGTTGTCGTCGGGCGCTGGCGCATTGGCGTCGTCGCCGCCGGCTGGGGCATCCGCCGCCGGTGCGTCGGGCGCGGCGGGCGTCTCGGCGGCCGGCTGATTCGGATTGAGCTTCTTGAGGATGGCGTTTTCCGGATCCTCCGGCAGCAGGCTTTCCAGCTTGGCGCCGATCTGTTCCAGCAGCGGCCGCGACTTGGCTTCCGTGACCCAGGCCGGGGCCTTGGCGCCGGCCAGCCAGTTGAAGAACAGCAGCGCCACCGCGACGACCAGGACGCCGCGCGCGGCGCCGTAGAGGAAGCCGAGCGTGCGGTCGAGCGCGCCGATGCGCGAATCGATGATCCAGTCGGCGAGCTTCATGGTGATGACCGAGACCACGATCAGCGCGATGATGAAGACGACGCCGGCGGCAGCGGCCATGGCGATCTTCTCATTGTCGATATAGGGCTTCAGGTAGGGCAGGACCGGCTTGTAGAAGAAGAAGGCGGCCGCCGCCGCCGCCGCCCAGGACACCACCGAGAGCACTTCGCGCGAAAAACCGCGAACCATGGCGAGCATCGCCGAGACCAGGGTGAAGCCGACGAGAATTCCGTCAAGCAGCGTAATCGGCATGTCTTTCGCCCCACTCTGTCTTGCTCACCACCGGATGAGCCGCGTCACTCTTCATCGTCGGCACGGCTTCGCCGTGAGCCGGCTATACGCGCCACGAGGTCGGCAAGCTCGGTGGGTTGGAAAGCGCCGGCCCCGATCCCTCCAGCAAGTTCCTCGCTGCCCAAGGGCAGAACCGCGCTACCAAAACCCAGTTTTTCGGCTTCCTTGAGGCGCTGCTGCGCATGCGCAACCGGCCTCACCGCGCCCGAAAGGCTGATTTCGCCGAAATAGACGCAATCGGCGGGAAGGGCAAGACCGGTGAGCGAGGAAACCAGTGCCGCGGCGACCGCAAGATCGGCCGCCGGCTCGCTGATGCGGTAGCCGCCGGCGACGTTGAGATAGACGTCATGCTGGCCGAAACGGACACCGCAATGCGCCTCCAGCACCGCCAGCACCATCGACAACCGAGCCCCGTCCCAGCCGACCACCGCCCGGCGCGGCGTGCCGAGCGAGGAGGGCGCGACCAGCGCCTGGATCTCGACCAGGACGGGCCTGGTGCCTTCCATGCCGGCGAAAACCGCTGCTCCCGGCGATTTCGCGTGCCGTTCGCCAAGGAAAAGTTCGGACGGGTTGGAGACCTCGCGCAGACCCTTGTCCGACATTTCGAAGACGCCGATCTCATCGGTCGGTCCGAAGCGGTTCTTCACCGTGCGCAGGATGCGGAAGTGGTGGCCGCCTTCGCCCTCGAAATAGAGCACGCCGTCGACCATGTGCTCGACCACGCGCGGACCGGCGATCTGGCCTTCCTTGGTGACATGGCCGACCAGCACGATCGCGGCACCCGTGGATTTGGCGTAGCGGATCATTGCCTGGGCGGCGGCGCGCACCTGGGTGACCGTGCCCGGCGCCGAGTCGGCTAGGTCGGTCCACAGCGTCTGGATCGAATCGAGGATGACCAGATCCGGCCGCTTGCCGTCGGCGATCGTGGCGAGGATATCCTCGACATTGGTCTCGGCCGCCAGTTCCACGGGCGCCGACGCGACGCCGAGCCTCTGCGCGCGCAGCCTGATCTGGGCAACCGCCTCTTCGCCCGAAACATAGACGATGCGGTGGCCTTTGGAGGCAAGAGCGGCCGCGGCCTGGGTGAGCAGCGTCGATTTGCCGATACCGGGATCGCCGCCGACCAGCAGTGCAGAGCCCCGGACGAAACCGCCGCCGGTGGCGCGGTCGAGTTCGCCGATGCCTGATATGATGCGCGGCGCGTCCTCGATGTCACCGGAAAGCGTGGTCAGCACCACCGCGCGGCCCTTGCGGGCATTGCGCGTGTTGGCAGGCCCCGAGCCGATGCCGCCCGACGTGCCTTCCTCGACCAGCGTGTTCCACTCGCCGCAGGCATCGCATTTGCCGGCCCAGCGCTGATGCACCGAACCGCAATTCTGGCAGATGAACTGGACGCGGGATTTGGCCACGCTTTTACCTTCCCGCCCGATTGCGGGTTCCGGACAGGGGGGGGCGTCGTAGAGCGCCGAGACCCGTTGTTGTTGAGGTCGCGGTCAAACGGCTACTCGAACCTCTCCGCGATGTGGTGCTCTTCGGCCAAATCAGAGAAGCGGGTGAATTCGCCGTGGAAGGCGAGCGTGACCGTGCCGGTCGGTCCATGGCGCTGCTTGGCCACGATCACCTCGGCCTTGCCGCGCATCTCGTTCATCTCGTTTTCCCACTTGACGTATTCCTCGGTGCCGAGCTTCGGCTCGCGGTTCTTGAGGTAATACTCCTCGCGGTAGACGAAGATGACGACGTCGGCGTCCTGCTCGATCGAACCGGATTCGCGCAGATCGGAGAGCTGCGGGCGCTTGTCGTCGCGGCTTTCGACCTGACGCGAGAGCTGCGACAGCGCGATGATCGGCACGGTCAGTTCCTTGGCCAGCGCTTTCAGGCCCGTGGTGATCTCGGTGATTTCCTGCACGCGGTTCTGCGAGGACTTGGCGGATGAGCCCTGCATCAGCTGGATATAGTCGATGACGATCAGGTCGAGGCCACGCTGGCGCTTCAGGCGGCGCGCGCGGGCAGACAACTGAGCAATGGAAATACCACCGGTCTGGTCGATGAACAGCGGGATCTTCTGCATGGTCTGCGAACAGGCGACCAGCTTTTCGAAATCCATTTCGCTGATTTCGCCGCGGCGGATCTTCGAGGAAGAGATTTCCGTCTGTTCGGAAATGATACGGGTCGCGAGCTGTTCGGACGACATTTCGAGCGAGAAGAACCCGACGACACCGCCATTGGCCGCCTTGAACGAGCCGTCGGCCTGTTGTGCCGGCACATAGGCCTCGGCGACGTTGAAGGCGATGTTGGTGGCGAGCGATGTCTTGCCCATGCCCGGACGGCCGGCAAGCACGATCAGGTCGGAGGGCTGCAGGCCGCCCATGCGGCGGTCGAGATCGCGCATGCCGGTGGCGAGGCCCGACAGACCGCCGTCGCGCATATAGGCGGCGTTGGCCATGTCGACCGCGGTCTTGACCGCGTCGGTGAAGCTCTCGAAGCCGCCGTCATAGCGCCCGGTTTCAGCCAGTTCGAACAGGCGGCGCTCGGCGTCCTCGATCTGTTCGGAAGGCGACATGTCGACAGGTGCGTCATAGGCGATGTTGACCATGTCCTCGCCGACCGTGATCAGCGCCCGGCGCGTCGCCAGGTCATAGATGGCGCGGCCGTAATCGGTGGCGTTGACGACGGTGACGGCTTCCACCGCCAGCCGCACGACATATTGCGCCACCGTCATGTCGCCGACCTTTTCGTCGGCCGGCAGGAAGGTCTTCAGCGTGATCGGCGTCGCCGCCTTGCCCATGCGGATCAATTCGGCCGCGACGTCGAAGATCTTGCGGTGCAGGGGTTCATGGAAATGACCGGACTTCAGGAAATCGGACACCCGGTAGAAGGCATCGTTGTTGACCAGGATGGCGCCAAGCAGCGCCTGCTCGGCCTCGATGTTGTTGGGCGATTCGCGATAAAGCGGTTGCTCCGCCACGCCGAATTTTCGCGCTGCCTCTGCCATGATGTCCCCAATTTCGATCCCGCCCTTTCGATATCAGAACTGGACAAGTCGGTGCTGACTTATCTGCAACAGCCCGTGTCGAAGCGGCTTTGATACTCGCGATTCACAGCCAAAATTTTTCCGTGGAAAGAATCGCAATTGACTCGAATCGAGAGTTGCGAGTTTAGTGTTTCTCGAAGGAGAACAAAACAGGAAAGTGGAGCGATTGGCACGGGATTGCGGAGCCGTCGCGTTCGTTTCATCCTCGTGCCAGCGCATCGCCCCAGTCCAGCCGCCGCGCCACCTTGAAGGCGTCGCCGTCGCGTTTGGTGAAGAGCTTTTCGCCGGCGCTGCCGTCTGCTTCACAGAGTTTCAGCGACACCTTGCCGGACCCTGACTTCGGCGGCGCGATCACCCGTGCGGCGCGGGAGACAGCCGGCTGGCGCGAAGCGGCGACATAGATGAATTTCTCGTCCTCCCATGGCACATCGGCGTCCTTGGCCAGCCGGTGCAGGCGCGAGCGGGCGACGCGGCGGGAAAAATGGCACCAGTCGGGCGGGTTGAGCGGGCAGGGCGCTTCGTGCGGACAAGGCGCCAGCACATGCGCGCCGGCGGCGATCAATTGCTGGCGCACCGCCAGAATTCGCTGCCAGCCCGCCGGCGTGCCCGGCTCGATAATCAGCACCGTGTCGGTCGTGAGGTGCCATAGCCGGTCGATCATTTTGGCCAGGGATGCCGGCACGATCTCGTCCAGCACATAGGCGCATGTGACGAGGTCCGCGGGCTGGAGGTCGGCAAGGTCTGTCGTGACATCGCCGGCCTGCCAGATGGTCCGGGCCGCGATCGCATCGGCGGCAAGTGTCTCGCCGATTTTGCGCACCGCGGCACTCGCCTCCAGCAACGTGGCCAGTTCCAGTTCAGGCCAGAGGTCGCTGGTGGCCCAAAGCACCGTACCAGGGCCGGCGCCGACATCGAGCAAGGTTTTCGGCGTGAAATCCGGCCGGGCTTCGGCGAGCGCATCGAGGCTGGCGCGGACCGCGGCATAGGTCGCCGGCAGCCGCGTCGCCAGATAGGCCCTGACCGCCATGTCCTGCGCCATGTGCAGGCGGCCGTCGCGCAGTTCGGCGCGGTAACGGTCGGAGAGCGTCTTTGCCGCCTGCTTCAGGTCCGGCAGCGGTACTTTTTCCAAAATGCGATCGACAGCCTGTCGAAGAGGGGCCGGCAACTCCACGCTATGCTCCTCGCGGCACGAGCAGGATGATCGAGGCACCTGCCACGCAGAGTGCCGCACCGCCAAGATCCCAGCGGTCGGGCCGCACGCCTTCCACCAGCCAGAGCCAGGCCAGCGAGGCTACGATGTAGATGCCGCCGTAAGCGGCATAGGCTCGCCCTGCTGCATTGGTGTCGACCAGTGCCAGGAGCCAGGCGAAGACAAGCAGCGAGACAAAGCCCGGCGCCAGCCACAAAGGCGATTTTTCCAGCCGCCACCAGGCCCATACCGAAAAACAGCCGGCGATCTCGGCCAGCGCTGCGGCGGCATAGAGGAGATAGGTCATGAAAAAGGCCTCGCGACGATTCACGAGGCCTTTTTCGGGGCAGGAGCCTGCAATGGCAAGCGCCAATAATGCGTTCTGCAGCGCCGTTCCTATTCCGCCACCTTGCGGCGCCGGGCCGGCTTGACGGGCTTCTCGACTGGAGCCGCCTCGCGGCGACCCATGTCGCGCATTTCCAGTGCCTTTTCGCATTTGGCCATGTAGTCGCGCGTCATCGGCAACGTGTCGTTCTTCTTGGTGATCTGGAACTGGAAAATCACCAGGTCCTGCCAACGGAAGGCAGCCTCCGAGGCGGCCAGATAGAACTCCCACATGCGGCAGAAGCGTTCGTCATAGATCGCCTTGGCCTTGTCGCGGTTGGCGGCGAAGCGCTGGCCCCAGTGCTTCAGCGTGTCGGCATAGTGGAGCCGCAGGATTTCGACGTCGGTGACCACGAGGCCGGACTTTTCGATCGCCGGCAGCACCTCGGACATCGCCGGAATATAGCCACCCGGGAAAATATACTTGCGGATGAAGGCGCTGGTCGCCCACGGCACGCCGGAGCGGCCGATCGTGTGCAGAAGCATGACACCATCAGGCTTCAGCAATGTTGCCGCCTTGTCGAAGAAGGTTCGGTAATGGTTGACGCCGACATGCTCGAACATGCCGACCGAGACGATGCGGTCGAAGCGTTCGTTGAGCTCGCGATAATCCTTCAGTTCGAAATGGACGTGGTTTTCCAGCCCTTGCGCATGCGCCCGGTCCGTGGCGACGCCATGCTGTTCGGTCGACAGCGTCACACCCTGCACGTCGACGTCGAAAGCCTTGGCGAGATAGAGGCCGAGCCCGCCCCAGCCGGAGCCGATGTCGAGCACCGTCTGCCCCGCCTTCAGCCGGAGCTTGGCGGCGATATGGCGCTTCTTGGCTGCCTGCGCCTCTTCCAGCGTCATGTCCGGTTGCTCGAAATAGGCGCAGGAATACTGCATGTCCTCATCGAGGAAGAGCCGGTAGAGTTCACCTGACAGGTCGTAGTGCCGCTGCACGTTGCGGCGCGAGCGCGAGGCGGTGTTGATCTGTTGCAGGCGGCGGAAGGCGTGGCGCAGGCCCTCGATGGCTTTCGACCAGGTCGCGTCGATGCCGCCGCTGCCCATGTTCTGGAAGGCAATGCGCATCAGCCCAAGCACGCCGCCTTCAAGAATGTCCAACTCGCCGTCCATATAGGATTCAGGCACCGCCAGCATCGGATCGAAGGAGATGGCGCGCTCGGCATGGCGGGTCTTGATGTGCATATGCACCGGCTCGCCGCTGCCGTCGCCGAAGATGAATGTCGAACCCTTCGGCCCGGTTACCTTCAGATTGCCCGTGCGCACCAGGCGGTCGAGAACGCGCTTCAACAGAATATTCATGTCCAATGTCCCCTCACGGTCAGACAGGCTGTCCTACTCTGCATCAATATATAGGGTTTCGAAAAGTTCCTTTTGGCACAAAAATGCCCGGGCGAGAGGCCCGGGCATTGGTCCAGAATGGCTGGAGAGCGGTGGTCCGAGGACCTGTGCGATCAGGCGTTGTCTTCGCCGCCTTCGAACTCGGCATTCGGATCGAAGAAGTTTTCCGGCCGCGCATTGTCGTTGATGTCGTCGCCGTAAATGGCTTCGGCGGTGGTCAGCGTCTCGCCCTTGGCCTGGCGTTCGGCCTCGTCGGCCGTGCGGGCGATGTTGAGCGTGATGGTGACTTCGACTTCCGGATGCAGCGCGATCGCCACATTGGTGAGGCCGATGGTCTTGATCGGCTGGTTGAGCTGGATCTGGTTGCGGTTGACCGTGAAGCCCTCCGCGGTCAGCAGGTCGGCGATGTCGCGGGTCGACACCGAACCGTAGAGCTGGCCGGTCTCGCCGGCCGAACGCACCGCGATGAAGCTCTTGCCGTCAAGCTTTTCGGCGACCTGGGCCGCTTCCGACTTGCGTTCAAGGTTGCGGGCTTCGAGTTGGGCGCGCTGGCCCTCGAACTTCTTCTTGTTGGCTTCGTTGGCGCGCAGCGCCTTGCCCTGCGGCAGCAGGAAATTGCGGGCAAAACCGTCCTTGACCTTGACGGTATCGCCCATCTGGCCGAGGCGGGAAACGCGTTCGAGAAGAATGACGTCCATGGCTATGTTCCTTTTGGTTGGGCGTCCGTCCACGAGGCCGACGCCGAATTCTCTGGAACAGGTCAGGAAGCAAAAGGGCGTTGCCGCCGGTGTCGCTGTCCTGCCTGTCGCGGCAGTTAGAGGTTATTGACCTCAACTCGGGATTTGATGGCTATCCGGTCATGCCCGTCATGGCCGGCGACAGGAACGGGCGGCGAACCGCCCGTTCGGAAGAATTAGCGAACCACGTAGGGCAGCAGGCCGAGGAAACGGGCACGCTTGATCGCCTTGGCGAGCTCGCGCTGCTTCTTCTGGCTGACGGCGGTGATGCGCGACGGCACGATCTTGCCGCGCTCGGAAATGTAGCGCTGCAGCAGGCGCACGTCCTTGTAGTCGATCTTCGGTGCGTTGGCGCCGGAGAACGGGCAGGTCTTGCGGCGGCGATGGAAAGGGCGCCGGGTCGGGATCTGATTGATGTCGACCATTATTCTGCACCCCCTTCAAAACCTTCGCGCGGACGGCGCGGACCACGGTCGCCGCCTTCGCGATCGCCGAACGAACGCGGGCCACGATCGCCGCGGTCGCCGAAGCTGCGCGCCGGACGATCGCCACGGTCGCGATCGCCGAAGCCACCGCGCTCGGAGCGCTCTTCGCGCTTCTGCATCATGGCCGATGGGCCTTCCTCATGCGCCTCGACCTTGATGGTCAGGAAACGCAGCACGTCCTCGGACAGACCCATCTGGCGCTCCATCTCGTTGAGCGCTGCCGGCGGGCAGGTGAGGTCCATCAGCGTGTAGTATGCCTTCCGGTTCTTGTTGACCCGGTAGGTGAGGGACTTCAGTCCCCAGTTCTCGACCCGGCCGACGGACCCGCCATTTGCTGCGATGACGCCCTTGTACTGTTCGACAAGCGCATCGACCTGCTGCTGCGAGAGGTCCTGCCGGGCAAGAAACACATGTTCGTAAAGAGCCATTATGGTTCAGTGCCTTTCTTCGTTTCTCTCCCGGTTCCCGGCGGCAAAAGCCTCTGCAACTTCTCTGACCCGCATGTGCCTCGAAAGGCGCGGGAAGAAAGGAGCATGACGAGACGGTCGAGAGCGGAGACACGGGAGGCGGAAGCGCTTCTGGCTTCACACGAAGGTTCTCGAAAAAACCTCCGGCCCTCCGTTCAGCCCCCAGCTGGGACCGGCAGATTGGCGGCGTCTATATAGCAATCCACCGATAAGGCAAGGGCAAGCGGCGTCCCCGATGTCGCAACCACCAGAAAATCAAGCCGCGGCGCCAGCAAGGCCCGGCGATTTTCCCCGGCAACCGGACCTTAACCACAATGTCAGGTTGCGCAGGGTTGCCCTCCGCCGTCAACGGTCGATTCATTATGAAAGGTGCAAAAGCCCGGACAGCCGTGCATGACAAGCGGCAAGCATTTTCGGGGGTAAGGATGCTTCTCAACAGGTTCTGGCGCTCGAAGAGCGGCAATTTCGCGCTTCTCATGGGATTGGGGCTACCCGCCATTCTGTCGGCAGTGGCCTTCGCGACCGATGTCTCGACCATGATGCGGGCGAAGAGCAACCTGCAGAACGCGATCGATGCGGCAAACCTTGCCTCCTCGCATCTTGGCGATCTCGACATGACCCGCACCGATGCTTTCGACCGCTATTTCCAGGCCAACATCGCTGGCCATGGCGAACTCGTCAACGCGCAGGCGACCCTGACCGTCGACAGGGGCGTCAATTTCATCAAGACCAAGGCGGTCGCCTCGGCCGACGTCAATCTGAACTTCGCTTTCCTGTTTGGCCAGAGCAAGCACATCGTGGTCGATGCCTCGGCGGCCGAGTCCAATAACCAGCTCGAAGTCGTGCTGGTTCTGGACAATACCGGCTCGATGGCTGGCGCCCGCATGACGGCTCTGAGGACGGCGACGAAGTCGTTGCTGGATACGCTCGAATCGACAAAGTCGCCGACGCGCCAGGTCCGTGCCTCGCTGGTTCCCTTCGTCACGGCCGTGAACGTCAATGGCGACGGGTTCGATCCGTCCTGGATCGACATGGACGGCAAATCCTCGACCAACGGTATCAATTTCCCCGTCATCGACGGCAAGCGCCCGAACCACATGGCCCTGTTCAGGCAGCTCAAGGACACCGGATGGGCCGAGCCCGGATGGAACGACACGGGATGGAAGGGCTGCGTGGAGGCGCGGGCCGGCGCCTACAACATTTCCGACACGCCGCCCGACCCGGCTAAGCCCGACACGCTGTTCGTTCCCTATTTTGCGCCGGATGATCCGGGAGATGCGCAGATGCCGTCCAGTTCCTATGGCAATGAGGCAAAGTACTACAACAATTCCTATCTCAGCGACGCCAGCGACACGGTCAAGCTAGACAAACAGAAAGGCGACAACCGGCTCGGCATCGACTTCAGCGGCCTCGACAGCGATCCCGACAAAGCCACCAAGGAACAGGTTGCCAAATATGTGGCGCCGGCCAAGGAACTTATCACCGAGACAGGAACTCCCGTCACCGTTGGTCCCAACCGTTCCTGCCCGACCCCCGTCGTTCCCCTGACCGACGATTTCGACAAATTGCGTAAGGCGGCGAGCCAGATGACGGAATGGAACGGCTCCGGCACCAACGTCTCGGAGGGGCTGTCCTGGGGCATGCGGGTGCTCTCGCCCGGCGCGCCCTATACCGGCGGCGCGCCATTCAAGACGCCTGGCGTCAGCAAGATCGTACTCCTGCTCACCGACGGTGAGAACGTCGTCTACGGCGCCAGCCAGCAATCGACGAAGTCCGACTACACATCCTACGGCTATCTGGCGGGTGGCCGCTTCGGGTCGGACAATCAGACGACGGCGGCCCGCAATGTCGACGGCTGGACGAAGAGCGTCTGCACGCAGTTGAAGAACCAGGGCGTGCAGATCTACACGATGGTGCTGCAGTCCGACACCGCTGCCAACCGCACGCTTTACAGCGCCTGCGCTTCCGATCCGAGCGATTATTATGCCGTCAACGATCCGGCCAAGCTGCCGAATGTTTTTCAGCAGATCGCCAACAAGTTCTCGAAGCTGCAACTGACGAATTGAGCGCCCGATGCCGAGAGCGCGCGATACATCCGGGGGGTCCAGACCTCAACTCGTGTGGGCGACAACCTTGTCGACCGTCTCGGGGAAGAAGTCGGGCGCGGCATGGCGCTTGCCGAACATCATGTCGTACTGGATCAGCCGGAAGTCGCGGATCGCCGGGTCGATCTCTTTCTGACGCGACCAGTCGGCCGTGGCCGCGCCGGCCGGCGTGAGCAGCAGGTTGCGGTCGACAACGCGATAGCGCTCCCGCATCTCGCCCAGGAAGCCGGTGTAGTAGGGGTGGGTGATGCCCGCGGCGGTGAGGATATGATAGGGCAGGAACGCAGGACTCACCGTCCCCAGATTCTCGACCGGGCCCGAACGGTTCGACCAGATGATCAGCGGAGTCGCGTGATGTTCGAGAGCGGCCTCCGGCGTCGGTTCCTTGCGGGGCGCGACGTTGTCCTTCAGGAAGCCGGTCTCGACATAGACCGGCCCGAGCGGCGGCAGGTGGTCACCGAAAAAGGCGACAATCGTTGGCCGCTCGCGCGTCTTGGCCCATTCGATCAGCCGCTCGAGGCCGCGGTCCGCGTCGGCTGAACCCTCGGCGTAGGAGAGCAGCGAGTCACGCGCCCACTGGCTGATCGGCGCCTGCACCGAGTGGGTCGGGTTCGAATAACGGTTCGGCTCATACGGGCCATGGTTCTGCAGGCTGACCGCGAAGAAGAAGACGGGGTCGTCGCTGGCGTCGGCTTCGCGGATGATCTCGTCGGTCATCGCGGCGTCGGATGCCAGCGGTCCGCGCTTTTCCATGGGCGGCAGCGTTTCTTCCGATTTGAAGTCGTTGAAGCCGAAATCGGCATAGACGGCGCCGCGATTCCAGAACCAGTTGGTGCCTGGATGGATGGCGCGTGCCCTATAGCCTTCGCTCTTCAGGAAGGTCGCCATCGACGGCGTCGGGGTGCGTACATATTGCTGGTAGGGGATGCTGCCGGCCGGCAGGAAGGCGTTCGAGAACCCGGTCAGCGCTTCGAATTCGATATTGGCGGTCATGCCGCCGAATTCGGGCGAGAACATCGAGCCCGAGCGGAGCGACCGCACATTGGGGATCGGATCGGGCGTGATGGTGACGCCGGGCAGCTTGGTCGAATCCCAGAAGGATTCGCTCATGACGATGATGATGTCTGGCTTCTGGGCCGGCACCGAGGCGCTCACATCGGGCCTGTCGATCGCCGCGATTGCCTTGTCGGAATAGCCCGGCGGGGCAGAGACGTGCGCCATCGGCACGTTGAGCGCGAAGGCGAGCGCAAAGCCGTTGGAGGCGTAGTTTTCCTTCTGGTCCCACATGATCGGGATGATCTGCAGCCGGTCCCTGGTCCACGAGAAGGTGGCGTAGTCCATGATTGAGACGAAGAAGGCGAGCAGCGGCACCGCCAGCGTCAGCCGGGCGAGGCGGCCCTTGTGGCTGAGGGCTGGAACCTTGCGGCGCCAAAGACGCCAGCCGTAGACGAGCAGGGACAGGCCGACCACGATGCCCGCGACCATGGCGAGCGCGGTCATTGGCCGCTCGCGCACCAGCAGCGGCAACAGCGCGAAGATCTGTCGGGCGTAAAGGAAGTCCGTCGGATAGAGCGGGTCGCCGAGATAATGCGACTTCTGGTGGCCGACAAAGGCCAGCGATAGGGTCAGCGGCGCGACGATCATCAGGCTTTGATGACTGCGGCCGAGCACGGCATCGAGGCCGATCAGGACCAGCGCGAACACGACGATGGTGGTCCAGCCCGGCTTGAACGGCTGCAGGAAGAAGGAAACGGTGCCGGCGACATCACCGCGCACGATCAGTTCGATGGCGAACACCATGACGGCCGAGATCGCCAGGCTGATCAGCCCGTAGCGGACGACCGGCCATCTCCGGCCCGGCAGATAGCCGGTGGACGGATCGTCTTCCAGGAATTGCGGCGCGGCGTTGCCGGCACGTTTCGAACTCTTTGCCACTTTAACTTCCCACCCAAAGACAACCCACGTCATTCGATTGTCATATAATTGTCACGCAAAGCTAGCGCCTGTGACGGAAATAAGAAGAGCCAGCAAACGATTCGTGAGCGGTTTTCATCAGGTGTGATCGCCAAAAAGCCCTTTCGGAACAGGCACTCGCTCAAGGATACGGCCCTCGGCATGGGCTGAAGTGGCTTGACTTGGCGGCCTGCCTTGCGTCACAGGCAGGGAAAATTCGTAGTATCACGCAAGCAGAACCAGTCTGGGGAGCCCTCGCATGGCCGTCGCATTTACCTTTCCAGGACAGGGCAGCCAGGCTGTCGGCATGGGCAAGGACCTCGCCGATGCCTTTCCCGAAGCGCGCAGGGTCTTCCAGGAAGTCGATGATGCGCTCGGCGAAAACCTGTCGAAGCTGATCTGGGAAGGTCCCGAAGAGACCTTGACGCTGACGGCCAACGCGCAGCCGGCCCTGATGGCGGTATCGCTGGCGGCGATCAGGGCGCTGGAAGCGCGCGGTTTCTCGCTGAAGGACCAGGTCGCCTATGTCGCCGGCCATTCGCTGGGCGAATATTCGGCACTCGCCGCCGCCGGCTTCGTTTCCGTCGCCGATGCCGCTCGTCTGCTGCGCATTCGCGGTAACGCCATGCAGGTGGCGGTGCCGGCCGGCGAGGGCGCCATGGCGGCGATCATCGGGTTGGAGCAGGCCGATGTCGAAGATGCCTGCGCCGAGGCCGCTAAGGGCTCGATTTGCCAGATCGCCAACGACAATGGCGGCGGCCAGCTGGTCATCTCAGGTGCAAAGGTCGCGGTCGAGCTGGCAGCGAAACTGTGCACCGATAAGGGCGCCAAGCGTGCGCTGATGCTGCAGGTGTCGGCGCCCTTCCATTCGGCGCTGATGGCGCCGGCGGGCAACGTCATGCGCGAGGCGCTTGCCGGCGTGGCAAAGACCGCGCCAGTCGTTCCCGTCGTGTCCAACGTATCGGTGCAGCCGTCGACCGATCCCGACGAGATCGCCGGGCGCTTGGTCGAGCAGGTGACCGGTCGCGTGCGCTGGCGCGAAACGGTGGAATGGTTCGGCGCCAACGGCATCACCACGCTTTACGAGATCGGTGCCGGCAAGGTGCTTTCGGGACTGGCTCGCCGCATCAACCGCGATATCGCCACCGCGTCCGTCGGTTCCTCGGCCGAGGTCGAGGCGGCACTTGCGGCGCTTGCATAAAGCGCCATTTGAGACCATCCCTATAAGGGGCGCCCTCTTCTCAACCTGGAGACAAAAATGTTCGAATTGACCGGCCGCAAGGCGCTTGTCACCGGCGCATCGGGGGGCATCGGCGAGGCGATCGCCAGGGTGCTGCATGCGCAGGGCGCGATCGTCGGCCTGCACGGCACGCGCGTCGAGAAACTGGAAACGCTGGCCTCCGAACTGGGCGATCGGGTCAAGCTGTTCCCGGCCAACCTGTCGAACCGTGACGAGGTCAAGACACTCGGCCAGAAGGCGGAGGCCGATCTCGAGGGCGTCGATATCCTGGTCAACAATGCCGGCATCACCAAGGACGGCCTGTTCGTGCGCATGTCGGACGCCGACTGGGATACGGTGCTGGAGGTCAATCTCACCGCCGTTTTCCGGCTGACCCGTGAACTGACCCACCCGATGATGCGCCGCCGCCATGGCCGCATCATCAACATCACATCGGTGGTCGGCGTGACCGGCAATCCCGGCCAGGCGAACTACTGCGCCTCCAAGGCCGGCATGATCGGCTTGTCCAAATCGCTGGCGCAGGAAATCGCCACCCGCAACATCACCGTCAACTGCGTCGCTCCGGGCTTCATCGAATCGGCGATGACCGACAAGCTCAACGAGAAGCAGAAAGAGGCGATCATGACGGCGATCCCGACGAAGCGCATGGGCACCAGTGCCGAAGTGGCGTCCGCCGTTGCTTATCTGGCTTCGAACGAGGCCGCCTACGTAACCGGGCAAACCATCCACGTGAATGGCGGCATGGCGATGATCTGAGCGAGCTCCGGCAGCAACATCGCCGCGCTGTGAAAACCCACCATTTCGGCTTGGACCTCGGCAATTTTTCGTGTAATGCGGCCCGCAACCCGGCGGTTCGGGCAAAAACCGGTCCGTGGCCGTTGCGTTTCCGGCAGGACCATCTTTCAGCTTGATTAGCGGCATTCCGCCCGCTAACGAAGACAGACAAACAAAAGACGAGGATGCCCCAAATGAGTGACACCGCAGAGCGCGTCAAGAAGATCGTCATCGAGCACCTTGGCGTCGATGCCGACAAAGTGACGGAGCAGGCGAGCTTCATCGATGATCTGGGCGCTGACAGCCTCGACACGGTTGAACTCGTCATGGCGTTCGAAGAAGAATTCGGCGTCGAGATCCCCGACGACGCAGCAGAGACCATTCTGACCGTTGGCGATGCGGTGAAGTACATCGACAAGGCTTCGGCCTGACGCTTTCCGCAGTCGTCACCGGGGAGGACCTGCGATGAGGCGTGTCGTCGTCACGGGCCTTGGCCTGGTTTCGCCGTTCGGCATGGGCTTCGAGCACGGCTGGAAGCAACTGCTGACCGGCCGCAGCGCTGCCAAGCGCGTCACCGAGTTCGAAGTGGACGATCTTGCCTGCAAGATCGCCCACGTCATTCCGCGTGGCGACGGCTCCAACGGTACGCTCAATCCCGAAGCCATTCTCGAGCCGAAGGAACTTCGCAAGATCGGCGACTTCATCCTGTACGGGATCGCGGCCGCCGATGAAGCGCTGAAGGATTCCGGCTGGCAGCCTTCCACCGAAGAAGAGCGTTGCGCCACCGGTGTGCTGATCGGCTCCGGCATCGGCGGTCTCGAGGGCATCGCCGAGAACGCGATCATCCTGAAGGAACGCGGCCCGCGCCGCATCAGCCCATTCTTCATTCCCGGAAACATCATCAATCTCGTGTCGGGCCAGGTTTCGATCCGGCACGGATTGAAAGGCCCCAACCACGCTGTCGTCACCGCTTGCTCGACCGGCGCGCACGCCATTGGCGACGCCGCCCGGCTGATCATCTTCGGCGATGCCGACATCATGCTGGCCGGCGGCGCCGAATCGCCGGTGACCCGACTTTCGCTCGCCGGCTTCGCGGCCTGCCGGGCACTCTCGACCGAGCGCAACGACACCCCGCAAACCGCCTCGCGGCCCTACGACCGCGACCGCGACGGCTTCGTCATGGGCGAGGGGGCCGGTGTCGTGGTTCTGGAAGAGCTCGAGCATGCCAAGGCGCGCGGCGCCAAGATCTATGCCGAGGTGACCGGCTACGGTCTGACCGGCGACGCCTATCACATCACCGCGCCGGCCGAAGATGGCGACGGAGCTTTCCGTTGCATGACCGCGGCGCTGAAGCGGGCAAAGCTTACGCCGGCCGATGTCGACTACATCAATGCGCACGGCACCTCGACCATGGCCGATACGATCGAACTCGGCGCTGTCGAGCGGCTGGTCGGCAATGCGGCTTCCAAGATTTCGATGTCGTCGACCAAGTCGTCGATCGGCCATTTGCTGGGCGCGGCCGGTGCCGCCGAAGCGATCTTTTCGATCCTCGCCATCCGTGACAATATCGCACCGGCGACCATCAACCTCGACAATCCCGAGCGCGAAACCGCGATCGACCTGGTGCCGAACAAGCCGCGCCCGCGCCAGATCGACGTGGCACTGTCCAATTCCTTCGGCTTCGGCGGCACCAACGCCTCGCTGGTCTTCCAGCGTTATAATGGCTGACCGAGCTGCCGGGCGGTGCTTTGGCGTGCCGTCAATTTTGCCATATTCGCCCCTACTCTGCCGCAGGGGATTCGTTGAGAGATCGAACGGTAGGGCGAAATGAACACAAATCCGTCAGGCAACGGAGAATTCGGGCAAAGGCCGGCGAATACCGGGCCGATCGTGCCGAAGACGGCAAGCGAGGCGCTGCGGCCGGAGGCTGGAACGCCGCCGCCGAAACGGTCGCGCGCTTCGCGCAGCCAGATCGTCGTGTTCATGAACTTCGTCATCTCCTCGGTGATGCTGATGGTTCTGGCGGCAGGCGTGGCCCTCTATTTCGGCAAGCAGGAGTTTACCGAACCCGGCCCTTCCGCCAATGGCGACACCTTCCTCGTCAAGCCCAACACCGGCGTCCAGGATATCGCCGACCAGCTTGAGCGCCGCGGACTAATCAGCGACGCCCGCGTGTTCCGCCTCGGCGTGCGTGCCTTCGGCAACGATTCCGCGCTCAAGGCCGGTGAATACGAGATCAAGCCCAGGGCGTCCATGCGCGACATCATGGAACTCCTCAAGAGTGGCAAGTCGGTGATGTACTCGCTGACTATTCCCGAAGGGCTGACGGTCGAGCAGGCTTTGCAGCGCATCGCCGACGAACCCGCCCTGAGCGGCGATATGCCGTCGAAGACGCCCCCCGAGGGTAGTCTTGCCACCGACACGCTGCGCTTCACGCGTGGCGCAACGCGCCAGCAGATGGTCGACAAGCTGCTCGCCGATCAGAAGAAACTGGTCGATGAGGTGTGGCAGCGGCGCGCGCCGGATCTGCCCCTGGCCAGCGTCGAGGACTTTGTCACCCTGGCCTCGATCGTCGAGAAGGAAACCGGCAAGGGCGATGAACGCTCACGCGTGGCCGCCGTCTTCCTGAACCGGTTGGCCAAGGGCATGCGCCTGCAGTCCGATCCGACCATCATCTACGGTCTGTTTGGCGGCAAGGGCAAGCCGGCGGACCGTCCGATCTACCAGTCCGACATCCAGAAGCAGACGCCTTACAACACCTATGTGATCAGCGGCTTGCCGCCGACACCCATCGCCAATCCCGGCCGCGCGGCCCTCGAAGCCGTGGCCAATCCGTCGAAGACCGACGATCTCTATTTCGTCGCCGACGGCACGGGCGGCCACGTCTTTGCCGCGACCCTGGACGAGCACAATGAAAACGTCGCCCGCTATCGCGCGCTGCAGAAGAAGCAGGCCGATGACGCAGCCAAGGCCGCCGCTGCCGCCGGTACCAGCGGCAGTGCCGACAAGCCTGCAGCAGACAAGCCAGCCGACGACAGCGATGCCAGCGGCGGCGACAATGGCGATGCCGGCGGTGATGCGGGCGCGGCCCAGTAATGTGAAGAAAGGCGTTGCCTGGAAGGCGGCGGCCTGACATTTGAGAGAACGCCAGGCGTCCGATTTCGACGCGTTCGCGGCGTAGTCATTTTAAGCCGCGCTTGCCCTACCGGAAAACCGGTTTCAGGGTGAGGCGCCAGGGATGTGCGGGCGACATGAATTTGCAGAGTATGACCGGTTTCGCGCGGGCCGTCGCCGAGCACGACGGCACCTCCATTGCCTGGGAAGTCAAATCCGTCAATGGCAAGAGCGTCGAGGTGCGACTGCGGCTGCCCCAAGGATTCGAGCGGCTGGAACCTGTGGTCAGGCAAACGCTGCAGAAGCGTTTCGCCCGCGGCAATTTCCAGGCGACGCTGACCATCGGCCGCGCCGCCGGCACGCAGGCGCAACCTATCGTCAACGAGGCGTTTCTGAAGGATCTTGCCGGCCTGGCCAAGCGGCTGCAGGAGCAGTTCGGCGTCGCGCCCGCGACGGCTGACGGATTGCTGTCGCTGCGTGGTGTGCTCGACGTACCTGAAACCATCGAGACCGAAGAGGCGCGGACCGCACTCGACGCCGCCATCATGGCCGCGCTCGACGTGGCGCTGAACGGCCTGGAACAGGCCAGGCACGGTGAGGGCGCAGCACTGGCCGTGCTTTTGTCCGGCCATGTCGATACTATCGAGACGCTGACCCTGCGCGCGGAAGCTGACCCGTCACGCGATGCGGCGGTGATCCGCGAACGCATCGCCGAGCAGGTCAGGCTGCTGATGGACGCATCCGCCAATCTGGATGCAAGCCGGCTGCACATGGAGGCGGCGTTCCTTGCCACCAAGGCCGATATTCGCGAAGAGATCGACCGGCTGAAAACGCATGTCGCGTCTGGCCGGGCCTTGCTTGAGGGCGGCGGCGCGGTCGGCCGCAAGCTCGATTTTCTGGCACAGGAATTTAACCGCGAATCAAATACGCTGTGCTCCAAGTCGAACGCCGCGACAGTCACAGCGATTGGGCTGGAGTTGAAGGCCGTGGTCGACCAGTTTCGTGAACAGGTCCAGAATCTGGAGTAGCCGATGGTTGCCAAGGAACCGATGGTTCCCAGGGATTTGGGGTCCCGCATCCGCCGCCGGGGGTTGATGCTCGTCCTGTCGTCTCCATCGGGGGCCGGCAAGTCGACGATCGCGCGCAACCTTCTGGAGAGCGATTCAAGCCTTGAACTGTCGGTCTCGGTTACCACAAGGCCGCGCCGGGGTTCGGAAATCGAGGGCGTTCACTACCACTTCCGCACGATGCGCGAATTCGAGCGGTTGCGCGATTCCGACGCGCTCCTCGAATGGGCGGAGGTGCACGGCAATTGCTACGCGACACCGCGCGAGCCGGCCGAACTGGCGCTGGCGCAGGGCCGCGACATGCTGTTCGACATTGACTGGCAGGGCGCTCAGCAGCTCAAGGAGAAGATGCGCGCTGACATCGTCTCGATCTTCATCCTGCCTCCGTCGATGAAAGAATTGAAGGCGCGGCTGAAGCGCCGCGCCGAGGACCAGGAAGCGGTGATCGAGACGCGGCTGAAGAACGCCCGCAACGAGATCGAGCACTGGAAGGAATATGACTTCGTCATCGTCAACGACGATCTCGACCGTGCCTTCGCCGAAGTGCGCGGCATCGTCGTTGCCGAGCGGCTGCGGCGCGACCGCCGGCCGGGTCTCTTCGATTTCGTGTCGGGATTGCTGGACGAGAAAACGGTGTGATCGCCCTTTCCTTCTTCCCGTCAACGGGGAGAAGGTGGCCCGAAGGACCGGACGAGGGGCAGCACCATACCTTCGCAACTTCGCACTGCCCTTCATCTGCCTGCCGGCATCGTCTCCCCGTGAACGGAGAGAGCGGAGTTAGACCGCATTGGTCAGCCGCACGAACTCCTCGACGCTGAGTGTTTCCGCCCTGCGCGTCGGGTCGATCCCCGCTCGTTCGAGCAAGGCCTCGCCGCCGAGGCTTTTCACGCTCTGGCGCAGCATCTTCCGGCGTTGGCCGAAGGCGGCTTCCGTGACTCGGCCGAGTTTCTTCACATCGGCGGGCAGGGGTGTCGTGCGCGGCTCCAGGTGCACCACCGAAGAGGTGACCTTGGGTGGCGGCGTGAAGGCCTGAGGCGGGACGTCGAAGGCGATCCTGGCCTGCGTGCGCCAGCCGGCGAGCACGCCCAGCCTGCCATAGGCATCGCTGTCGGGTGCCGCCACGATGCGCTGGGCGACCTCACGCTGGAACATCAGCGTCATCGAGGCGTAGTAGGGCGGCCAGTTTGGGACCGTCAGCCATCGGACCAGCAGTTCCGTGCCGATATTGTAAGGCAGGTTGGCCACGATCCGGACCGGACCGTGGTCGGCCTCCGAGGCGAGTGCCGCGAAGTCGGTCTTCAGCGCGTCGCCCGAAATCACCTCCAGCCGACCGGGGTAATGAGCGGAGACTTCGGCAAGCGCAGCCAGGCAGCGTTCGTCGCGCTCGATGGCAACGACCCGGCGGGCGCCGTTCGATAGCAGCGCCCTTGTCAGCCCTCCAGGCCCGGGCCCGACCTCGATCACCGTGGCATTTGCCAGGTCGCCGGCGCTGCGTGCGATCTTGCCGGTCAGATTGAGATCGAGCAGGAAGTTCTGGCCGAGAGCCTTTTTCGCCTGCAGCCCATGGCGCTCGATGACGTCGCGCAGTGGTGGCAGCCCATCGATGCTCATGCGCGAAGACCGGAAGCGGAAGCACTCATGCGGCGACGGCCTTCGCGTCGATGTCGGCGAGCTTCCTGGCGAGCTTCAGCGCCGCTATCAGGCTGTCCGGCCGCGCCACGCCCTTGCCGGCGATGTCGAAGGCGGTGCCGTGGTCGGGGGAGGTGCGGATGAAGGGCAGGCCCAGCGTGACGTTGACAGCTTCGTCGAAGGCCAGCGTCTTGGCCGGGATCAACGCCTGGTCGTGATACATGCACAGTGCGGCGTCGTAGCCTGCCCGCGCCCGGGCATGGAACAGCGTGTCGGCGGGCAAGGGCCCGAAAGCATCGATGCCTTCAGCGCACAGGGTGTCGACCGCTGGGCGCACGATATGCTCGTCTTCCATGCCCATGGAGCCGCCTTCGCCGGCATGCGGATTGAGGCCGGCAATGGCGAGCCGAGGCCTGGCGATGCCGAAGCGGCCGGCAAGGTCGGCCGCGGTGATGCGTGCGGTCGCGACGATCAATTCGGTGCTCAGGGCCTTCGGCACGTCGGCCAGGGCGATGTGGATGGTTACGGGAACCGTGCGTAAGTCCGGGCCTGCCAGCATCATCACCGGCATCGCCTCGACGCCGCTGTGCCGAGCCGCCAGATGCGCCAGATATTCGGTGTGGCCGGGAAAACGGAAGCCGGCATCATAGAGCGGCTTCTTGGCGATCGGGCAAGTCACCACGGCGGCCGCCTCGCCGGCAAGGCAGGCCTCGACCGCGCGGTCGATCGCTTCGATGGTGCCGGCTGCGTTGGCGGGGTCTGGCCGGCCGGGGCTGTCGATGAAGCGCTCCGTCAGGGGAACGATCGGCAAGGCGCGGCCAAAGACCTCGATCGCCTGCACCGGCGTCACTTCCTGGACAGGCAGCGAAACGCCAAGGTGGCGCGCGCGCGCCGCGACCACGGCCGGGTCGGCCAGAAGGTAGAAGGGGGGCAAGCCGACGGCGTCCCGCGCAAGGAAGGCGGCGATGGCGATTTCAGGGCCGATACCGGACGGATCGCCGACGCTCAACGCCAGCGCGGTCATCGCGCGGCCCACGTCAGCGCTTGACGATGCGGGCTTTAGCCTTCAGCTCGTCAACATATTTCTTGCTGAGATCGTCGGCGGCCTTGTCGTTGGAGCCTTCGCTCTGGAATACCATCTGTGCCGTCTTGTCGTCGGACACTTCGCGCGACGAGCAGATGCCGATGAATTCGACGCCGCGTTCGGTCTCGCGCGTGACGGTGGCGCCACCGACCTTGGTCGCCTTGATCTGCTCGGCCCAGTCCGGCGGTAGTTGCGGCGCCAGAATCCGGCCGAGGTCGCGAACGGTGACGTCGATCAGGCCCTTGGCGAACTCGCGTGTCGTGTTGCAGCCGTTGAAGCGGGCACGCATGGCATCGGCCTCGCGCTTGCGCTTGGCCAGTGTCGCGCTGCGTTCGGCCGCTGGCACGACGAAGATGACCTGCTGCAGCATGTATTCCATGGCGCTCGGCTTGGCGCCGCCCTTGTCAAGCATGCGCCGCACCGCGTCCTGTTCGGTCACGCTGCCACCTTCACCGGAGCGGTAACGCGCGCTCAAGGCTTGGTTCCATGCCATCTGGGCACGAATGAACTCCTTGAAATGGTCCTTGCTGACGCCGGATTTTTCCATGACGCCGTCGAGCTGGCCGAGCTGCATCTTGTTGTTGGTGGCAAAGCGCTGATAGGCGGCCTCAACCTGGGCATCGCTGATACGGATGCCAAGCCGTCTGGCCTCGGCGAGGCGCAGCGTCTGGTCGATCATTTCCTGGGCAGCGTCGCCCTTCTTGTGTTGCAGCTTCAGGAAGGCGGCACGATGGGCGATGTCACCACTGGTGATTGCTATGTCGTTGACGACGTATTTGATCTCGCTGGCGAAAGCCGGCGGCGTCATCACGGTCATCGACAGGGATGTCGCCGCCACAAGCAACGCGAACCCTGCTGAAAAGAGGTATTTCCTCATCGTTGGCATCCCAATTCTATTCCGGCTCCGCCCAATTCCGTCCCCTTCCGGATACGCGAATCCGTGCCAGCCCTATGCGGCGAAACGATGTCGCCGCTTATTGGATGGTGTCGATTGCGTTGGTCGACGAGCCGAAGTCGCCGAGGGTGCGGAACGACAGGTTGAATCCGATGCTCTGCGTCACTTCCCTGGTGTTCAGGTCACGCGACTGCGCGTACGTCATCAGATAGGTGAAGCAGGAATCGTTGTAGGCGAAGCCCACCCCGTCCTTGACCAGCAGGCCCTCCTGCAAATCGTAGGTTCCTGTTCCGAACACGCGCCAGTTCTCGGCAAGATGTGTCGATGCGCCGAGCGTGACCTCGTGACGGTCGGTCGTGAACCCATAGAGCGGCTGGGCCTGGATGAAGGCATACTTGGCGCTCAACGACACCGGCAGGCCGGAATAAGCAGCTTTCAGCTCGGCGCGGCGGATCTCGAAGCTCTGTTCGTCGAAACGGCCGCTGACGGAGGCCGCGAAGCCATTGGGGCTGGTTATGCCAAACAGGCCGACATAGTCGGACTTGGTCGTCTCAAGCCCTGAATTTGCGCCGACATTGACCAGATCGGGTGCCGCAAAGGAGTTTTCGCCGCCAATCTGATAGGACTGGCCGAAGATCGCATTGGTGCCCCAGCCGTTGATGTAGGAGCCGGAATAGCGCAGGCCGACATTGGCACGCGAGCCGCCCTCGATGCGGTCGTAACCGGAGAACTTGTCGCGTTCGAACAGCGTGGTTGCATCGAAAACCATGCTTTGAGCGTCTTCGTTCGGAATGGAGAGGCCGCCGACATACTGTTCGTTCGGGCGCAGGAACACCTGAGCCATCGGCTCGACAACGTGGCTCGACCCGCTGGCCAGCGAGAACAACAGCGGCCAGCTCATCTCGAGCCCGGCGGTCGCCATGTAGCGTGCGAAGGACGAGCGCATGTCTTCGCTGGTATGTATGTCAGGGTTGGCGGCCATCTCCTGAATGGCCGCGAGCGAAGCCGATGACGCGCGGACGTAGTCAACATCGCCCTGGAATGCCAGCAGTGGTGTCAATACCAGCCCATCATCGGTAACGAATGTCCGCTTCCATTCGGCTTCGGTGGTGAGTCTGCCAGACTCGCCCTCTATGCCACGGACACGCTGTGCCGGCGTGGCAGAATCGTATGGCGTGTTGAAAGCTTCGTCAAGATCTTCGCGGCGAATGACTCGCGTATTTACGTTGAACGACAACTGGCCGCCGGCGACCGATGTGTCGGGGATATAGGCATAGTCGAGCGAGGGCAGCACCCAAGGCTGCTGGCCGCTTCGCGCCGCGGCATTTTCGTTGGGCGTATCTTCCTGGACCTCGAAATGCATGGCGCGCACGTCGAAATAATTACGGTCATTAAGGCCGGTCAGGTAGACGGACGACTGGTGAACGTAGGCATTGTACTTGGCGATGTTGTAGGTGTTGGAGAAGTTCTTGTCGGTCTGCAGCAACACGTCCCAGCCGAAATTCCAGCGTTCGTTGATCGCGAACTGCCCCTGCGTGCCCATCATGCCGCGGAACTTGTTCGGATCGCCCACCGCGCCGGAATCGATATTGTGACCAGCGGTCGAGGGGAATGCCGCGCCGTCGATGAAGGCGTCCGGATCCTGCTGCTGAATGCCGGCGATCTTGAAAGTGTATTCGCCATTGTTGAAGCGCTGGCGCCATTCGGCTTCGCCGAGGAAGCCCTGCTTGGTGTAGCCGCTTCCGGTCACCGTCAGGTCATATGTCGGCGAAAGGGCGAAATAGTAGGGGATCTTGACGCTGTACCCCAAGTGACTGTTGTAGCCGATACTGGGGATCAGGAAGCCGCTCTTGCGCTTCACCGTCGGGTCGGCGATCTCGAACGCCGGCAAGTAGGCCAGCGGAAACCCGAAGAACTCGAAATTCGCGTTCTCGAAGCGAACCGTCTTCTTCTCGCCGTTCCAGATGATCTTTCTGGCTTTGACGCGCCATGTCGGCGCCTTGTCGGGCTTGTCTTCGCATGGTTCGCAGGCAGTGTAGACACCATTGTGGAAGGTGGTCAGCACGCCGCCCATGCGTTCGGCGCTTTCGGCGGCGAAATAGGCCTTGTCGACGGTTTCAACGCGCAGCGCGTTGACGAAGCCGTCTGCGAAATCGTCGGTGATGTCGATGTGCTGCGAATTGATCTTGGTGCCGTCGCTGTTGACGATCTCGACATTGCCGCTGGCAACCATTCGCTTGGTGTTGCGGTTGTACACGACCTTCTGGGCGACGAGGCGGTTGCCGCCATAGTCGATCTGCACGCCGCCGATGGCGGTCACCGTCTGGTTGTCGTTGTTGTATTCCAGCGTGTCGGCGGCGAGCAGCATCTGCGAGCCGGACGGAACCGTGGTCGCCATGTTGCCGACATCCTGCGCGAACGCCGGCAGCGGGACGCCGCAGGCGACCAGGCACGCCAAGGCGCTCGCCGCATAGAGGCGCGCCAAACGGGCCTGCCTGTCGCTGGGCAAAAACGCCTCCCTCACTAGCCGTCTTCCTTGTATAGCAGGAAAGTCACCCCGAAGAACATAGCTACCACGACCGGCACCCAGGCGGCTATGGCAGTCGGCACGAACCCCGCCACGCCGAACGCCTTCACCAGCACCGAAACGACATAAAGCAGAAACCCGGCAACGACGCCACCCAGAATCATCGTTGCCGACTGCCCCATTCGCGCAAATCGCATTGAAACTGTTGCCGCAATCAGCGTCATGGCGACGAGGAGAAACGGCAACGCCACCAGCGAATCAAACTGCATGGCAAAGGCATTTGCCTTGAGGCCGAAGGAACGGGCAACCTCGATTTTTCCGGGCAGGTCATAGAAGGGAATTGTCTCCGGGCGTGCCAGCCGCTCCTGCACGAATTCCGGCTTCAGATTGGTCGGCACACGATCGTTCGCGACGGGCTGGATGGTGCCGTTCCTGAAGATCTTCACATCCTGCAATTCCCAATAACCGTCGCGCAGGTAAGCACGCGCCGCATCCTTGCGCTCGACGATATTGCCTTGCTGGTCGAGGATGAAAAAGACCGCGTCGGCCATCTCCAGACCCTGGTCGAGGATGGCCCGCGCGCCGATGATAGTATCGCCGGAACTGGTTTTCTGGCGAATCCAGGGAGCGGCGTCGGCCGAAACCGTGTTGGATTTGCCGGAGCGCAGCTGCGTCTCGATCTGTTCGGACAAGGAGAAGGCGTGCGCGGCGAGCGGGTTGATGATTCCGACCGAGACGGCGCCGAACAGCAGTGCGCCGATGCAGCACGGCAAAAGGAACTGCCAGGCGGAAACGCCCGCGGACCGCGCGATGACAAGTTCGTACCGCCGGTTGAGCGAAACCAGCGTCGCCATCGCCGAGAACAAGCCGACAAACGGCACCGTCTGCAGCATGATCATGGGCATTCGAAGGCCGGAAATGGCCATCGCCGTGCCATAGGTGAACCCTGGCAGGCCGGTGGTGCGGCCGGACAGTTCGGTGAAATCGATAAGGAATACCAGTGCCAGAAGGCCGAGGAAGAACCAGATCGTGATCGCCACGTAGCGGAAGAAGAAATATCGACCCAGAGTCCAGCCCATCAGCCGACCCCCTGGCCTGAGGTGTCGCGCCTGGAGAGACGCAATTTGAGGGCATTCCAGCCATCACCGATTCGGCTGGCCAGGTTTGTCATCCAGTCCGCCCAGGCAACCGGCAGTTCCATGGTCCGGTTCGATACGATGAACCAGATCGCCACCGCGGAAGCCACGATCGGCACGCCATAGACCATGTAGGCATATTGCGGGACCTCATCGGCCTTGCTGGCGGCGAAGAAACCCACCCAGCGCACGAACAGCGATATCGCGATGGCGGTGATCAGCGGATTGACGCGCGCCTCGCGATGCGAACGCGCGTCTCCCGCCACCGCGAGCGCGATCAGCGCAAAAACCATGGAGTAGGTCCATTCCGAAAACCGCTGGTCGACCTCGGCCCGGTACTCCTGGGGACTTTGCTGGTAATTCTTGTCGTTAGGACTTGGATTGAGCAGGTATTGGGTGGTCTGGTCCTTTGGCAGGAGCGTCACCTGGTTGGCCGCCGACATGAAGGCCGACATGTCGAAGGCATAGGACGTGAACCGGATGACACTGAGGTCGCCCGTCAGCGTTTTGCGATGGATGACGCCATCATTCATCATCAGCACCTTTTCGCCGCCGCGTTCGATGATGCTGCCGGTCTTGGCATAATAGACGAGATTGACGCCTTCCTCGCGCGAATCGGCGACGAAGATGCCACCCAGCCGGTTGTCGGGAAGCCGCTCGCCAATCTGCAGGAACAGTCCGTCCTCGATCTTGCGGAAGGTGCCTTCCTGGATGATCAGCGACAAAAGGTCGGCGCGCGACTCCGCCACCAGGGCGCGGTTCTTCTGTCGTGCATAGGGGTCGATGCCGTTGTCCACGGCGAACGAAAAGACGCTGGCGGCCAGCGCCAGCAGCATGATCGGCCGCACGATGGTCCATCGTGAGGCTCCCGATGCATTGACCACCGCGAGTTCCGAATCCGAATTCATCACACTGAGCGTCTGGGCGACCGCCACCACGAGCGCGAAAGGCACGACGATCGGAACGATGGAGGGGAGAATAAGGGACGCGACCTCGAAGAAGGTCAAAGCTGACTGACCGCTGTCGGTGACCAGGTTGATCTTGGCCAACACCTGCGTCGTCCACACGATGGCCAGCGTCCAGACCAGTGCTGCCAGGAAGACCACGAAAGTGCGGCGCATGATGTAGCGTTCAACGACCTTCATGAAGGCTTTACTCGATTTTCTCGAACGGCATCATGCCACCACGCTAAGGGTAGCTGTCCGGCGACGCCCGCACAACTGGCTCCGTTGGGCTGCATTAGGCAGGCGATCCGGTTCCCGTCCCACGTCGCGTGCCGCAGTAGGCCGGAGTGTCGGCGGCAATGGATAAGAAAGGACGAACATCGATGGTTAACAACAGGTTGCGGCATGAAGCGGAGCCGTTCCGCGACGAATCGCCATCGATTCCATGTCTCATATGGGTAGCCATTTTGGCAAAGTCTTGCCAAATGCCGGAAAACGACCAAATGTCGCGGATCGCTTCAAACCGCTTCGCGCATCATCGCGCAATCCCCGAAAGCAGGACATGATGAACCCGAGACCGTCGATCGCCTTTGCAAAATTCGCCGCGCCCCAGACGGCGGCGAACAGAAAGGGCACGGTCTTCGTGCTGTCGGCGGATGACGGTGGCCTGAGCGATATGGCCAGGGCTTACGATCCGGGCAAGACGCTGGATCGGGCTTTCCCGGTCGCCGAATTTACCGGCAAGTTCGCCGGCGCTGTCGAAATCCTGGCGCCGGAGGCAACATCGCTCGACAGGTTGGTCGCGGTCGGCGCAGGCAGGGTGTCGGGGCTCGACGAGTATGCCTGGCTGAAGCTCGGCGGCACCATTGCGGCATCGCTGCGCAAGGCAACCGACGTGGCCGTGGTGCTCGACCTGGCCGGTGCCTCGCCCGATGGCAAGGACGCCGCGAACCTTGCGGCCGGCATTCTCTTGCGCGGCTATTCCTTCGACAAGTACAAGACCAGGAAGGATAAGGACGACGGCCAGGGCAGCGGCAAGGCCGATCCGAAAAAGCCGGTCAAGGTGACCATCCATACCGCCGATCCGGTGGGCGCCAAGAAAGCCTTCGCCGATGCCGAGGCGGTGATCGACGGTGTGCTTCTGGCGCGCGATCTGGTCAACGAACCGGCAAACGTGCTGGGACCAGTCGAATTCGCCGCCCGCGCCAAGGAACTCGAGGCGCTTGGCGTCAAGGTCGAGATCCTGGCCGAAAAGGAGATGAAGAAGCTCGGCATGGGCTCGCTGCTCGGTGTCGCGCAGGGCTCGCCGCGTGGCGCCCGTATGGCGGTCATGCAATGGAACGGCGGCAAGCCCAAGGACAGCCCGGTCGCCTTCGTCGGCAAGGGCGTTACGTTCGACACCGGCGGCAATTCGATCAAGCCGGCGTCCGGCATGGAGGACATGAAGGGCGACATGGGTGGCGCTGCCGCCGTGACCGGGTTGATGCACGCGCTCGCCGCGCGCAAAGCCAAGGCCAATGTCGTCGGCATCATCGGTCTTGTCGAAAACGCGGTCGACGGTTATGCGCAGCGCCCGGGCGACATCGTCACCTCGATGTCGGGACAGACCATCGAGGTGCTCAACACCGACGCGGAGGGGCGCCTCGTCCTGGCCGACGCGCTGTGGTACTGCAACGACCGCTTCCAGCCGAAATTCATGGTCAACCTGGCGACGCTGACCGGCGCCATCATGGTTGCGCTCGGCCTGCATTATGCGGGCCTGTTCTCCAACAACGACGAACTGGCGCAAAGGCTGACCGCGGCCGGACAGTCAACGCAGGAACGGCTGTGGCGCATGCCGCTCGGCGCCGAATACGACAAGCTGATCGATTCCAAGAATGCCGACATGAAGAACATCGGTGGCCGCTACGGCGGCGCGATCATCGCCGCGCAGTTCCTGCAGCGCTTCGTCAAGGACACGCCCTGGGCACATCTCGACATTGCCGGTACCGCGATGGGCTCGCCATTGAACGAGATCAACCAGTCGTGGGGTTCGGGTTTCGGCGTACGGCTGCTGGACCGGCTGGTGCGTGATCACTACGAAAGCTGACGTCGATCCATGGCCGATGTGCTGTTCTACCATCTGACCGAATCGACCCTGGAGGATGCGCTTCCGGGGCTGCTCGAGCGCAGCGTCGATCGCGGCTGGCGCGCCGTGGTGCAGACCGGCACCGAGGAACGGCGAGACGCGCTCGACCAGCATCTGTGGACTTTCCGCGATGATTCCTTCCTGGCGCACGCGACCGATCGCGAAGCCTACCCAACTGAACAGCCAATCCTGCTGACCACCGGCGCCGGCAACCCCAACGAGGCCAAAATCAGGTTCCTGGTCGACGGCGCCGCCCCGCCCGACCTCGGCGGTTACGAGCGTGCGGTTTTCCTGTTCGATGGCCATGACGCGGCCCAGGTCGAGATGGCCCGGGCGCATTGGAAGACGATGAAGGACGCGGGCCACGCCGTGACCTACTGGCAGCAGACGTCAGACCGCCGCTGGGAACGCAAGGCCTAGTTTAGAGCAATTCCAGGAAAACTGTGCACCTATCCAGGGAAAGCGCGTAGCGCACTCCATAGGGAGGTGCGTAAGAACCAAGGGCTGGAGCCGTTCGGCGTTTCCCCGAAACGATGAGCATCTCCAGCCCAGCGTCGCGGATGACAGTTCTAGAGTCTTGCCTTGATTCGGTTCTGTTTCCTGGTGACGTAGTCGCCGTATTTCAATTTCATGAACTCGTCCGAGCGGTTCCGATGCGGGCTCCTGAAAACGTACCATTCGCCATCAGGCGATTTGCGCTTGTAGATCGCCTTGCCGGTCTGGCGATGCTCGAAGCAGGTCATGGAGCCCTTCACGCCCCAGGCGCCGTGCCATTGCGCGCGGTAGCACAACTTGCCGCCGCCGGGGATGAACCATGTCCCGTCGCCATAGCCCGGCTGGCCCTTTTCGGTCGACCAGGCGTTGAATTGCCGCTGCCTGACGGCAAAGAACGCGGCCCCGTGATTGCCCCACATCCACGAATGGTTCTGATAGATTTGGTAGACGCCTTCGTCGGGCACCACGGCGCCCTTTTGCGCCTGCTCGGCGATTTTGGTCGCTGTCTCGGCTGTCGCAGGGACCTGTAAGGCAAGAACAAGAACGGAGCAGGCGAACGCCGCTCCGACACAATTACCCAGCACTCGTTTCACGGAACTACTCCACAGACTGATTCACGCCACGCCTCAACCATCATGCCGAAACACTGGTCCGGCATGGATGCCAATCAAACAAGAAAGATGGAGATCCATCCCGATCGTGTCGGGACGCATCGAACGATGCGTCTACGGCAGGACGTGCTGGGTCACCCTCCAATCGGGCAGACCATAGCCCCCCAGCCACGGCCACACTTCTTTCTGGTTGAAGTAGACAACGGACGTGAGCGCCGGGAACTCCGCATAGGACTTGCGGGAATCGTCCTGCCACTTCGAAACATAGTCCTGCTTGCCGACATAGCCGAGTTCCGCCACCACGATCGGCTTGTTGAAACCCGCCACGCGGTCATAGCCGGGTTTCAGCATCTCGGCGAACGTACGGTCGCGACCGGCCTCGTCATTGTCCTTTTTCTGCAGGCCGAACACCGACAGGCCGATCACGTCGACATAGTCGTCACCGGGGTAGTATTTTTCCAGGCCTTCTTCACCTTTGGGCGACCACATGTATTTGGCCGCGGGGGCCGCCTTGCGGCAGATATCGACTTCGCGCTTGTAAGCTGAGATCCAGTCCTTGGGAGCCCAGTTGGCCCAGGTGAAGCGGCCGTTCTTGTCTTCCATTTCCTGCGCCCAGCGAATGGTTACCGGGCTTTTCATCTGTCCCACCAGGCCACAGATCGCCTGCATATTGGCATCATACCTGCCGCCCAATATGCCGTCACGCAGTTCGGGCGGCGTGATGCGCCAGTCCTTCGACCAGGTCCACGGCTCGATCGTGATCAACAGCGAGCGACCGCGCTCCTGGGCATAGGTGTCTGCCAGAGGCAGCGTCGATAGATCGACATCTTCCCAAGGCAGGAACAGTTCCTCGATGCTGGCGGTCTTGTCATTGGTGAAATCGCCATACGGATCGTACGAGCCGAATGCCGACGCGGCGCTGCTCGTCTGGACGGGGTCTGTCGCGGGGGCGGAACCGGCGCCTCCCGCGGAAGGAAACGCGGCACTTCCGCCCAAAGCCAGCGCGACTACAAGTACATTTGCTGCGGAGTGTTTCATCGTTGACCTCCTATGGCCTTAGCTTCCCATGGAAGCCAAGGCTTCGCCCGCCGCATCGATGCCTGATCGACACGACTACCCAACACCGATCGGGTCTATTGGCGGAATCTGCGGGATTTCGGAGCGACCATTGGCGGGTGTGCCAACCTGTGCAAGGGGCCACCCAAATTATCTCTCAAGGCGCCGACACTGAGGAGCTTCAGAGAGAAAGTTCGCCGCGATACTCACAAATTCGCGTCAATATTCCGATATATCATCCCTGACTAATTTAAGAGCCGGACCGGACCAAGAGTCAAGAACAATTAACGATCGGTTAACCTTGGCGCTCGCAACATGGTTAACGCTGCCCGGCGGTGCAGCCTCCAGATCGCCTTGACCCCGGCGAATTCTCCAAAGCGCAAAAAAGGTGCGGTTCATCATTCCGGCATGGGTCGACGGCGACTCTTCGGCGGAATACTTGCTGCGATTCAAAGGCGTTAGGTTAACCAGTTCTCAAGAAAGCTAGTTAAGGATCGGTTAATTTAGTTGACTCTAATGAGATGTGGAGGGATTCTGAAGCCGACCTGAAAAGCGTGTCGGCCGTCGTTCGGCTGATGCTCGGAGTGGCGGCGGTAGTTGTATGAGTGTTTCCGCGGACGCAGGGATCATCAGTCCCAAGACCAGGCCGACCCGGCCGCGTGGGAGGATGCACGCCAACGCCGCGGCGCAGGTTCCTTTCCTGGTGCCCATATTGTCTCCGGTCCGGCAGTGGATCCTGCGGCTCGGCCTGGCTTCCTGGTTCGTCACTCTCGGCTTTTTCTGGATCTGGTGGCTGAAGCCGGACCATATCGGATACCTCGGGTCATACATCTTTGCGACGCTGGTGCTGGCCTGGCTGACCTTGATGCCGATGTATTTTCTGCTCAACGTGCACGCTTCGAGGAAGCCATCCAAGCTTGCCAGCATCCCGAAGCGCTCGCGGGTCGCCATGGTGGTGACCAAGGCGCCGTCCGAACCGTTCGCCGTGGTTGCGCGCACCTTGGAAGCAATGCTTACGCAGGACTATCCGCATGACACCTGGCTGGCCGACGAGGACCCGTCCGAGGAGACGGTTCGCTGGTGCGATGCCCACGGCGTGTTCATTTCGACGCGGCGCGGAAGGGAAGACTACCACCGCAAGACTTGGCCGCGCCGCACCCGTTGCAAGGAGGGCAACCTGGCGTTCTTCTATGACCACTACGGTTATGAGCGCTACGATTTCGTCGCCCAGATGGATGCCGATCACAGGCCGACGCCAACCTATCTCAGGGAAATCCTTTATCCTTTCGCCGATCCGGCGGTCGGCTATGTCTCGGCGCCGAGCATCTGCGACAACAACGCCGCCGAAAGCTGGGCAGCGCGTGGCCGGCTGTTTCCAGAAGGGATGTTTCACGGGCCCTTGCAGTCCGGCCATACCGGTGGCGGCGCGCCGCTTTGCATCGGCTCGCACTATGCCGTTCGAACCAAGGCGCTGAGGCAGGCGGGCGGTCTCGGTCCGGAGTTGGCCGAGGATCACTCCACCTCGATGCTGATCAACGCCGCCGGGTGGCGCGGCGTGCATGCGCTCGACGCCATCGCCCATGGCGACGGCCCGCAGACCTTTGCCGATCTCGTCACCCAGGAATTCCAGTGGTCGCGCAGCCTGATGACGATCCTGCTCGAATACTCGCCCACATATTTTCCCAAATTGCCCTGGAGGCTGAAGTTTCAGTTCCTGTTCTGCCAGCTCTGGTATCCACTGTTCGCCATCTTCGCATTGCTGATGTACGTCATGCCGATGTATGCGCTCTTCACCGGGCGCAACTTCGCCAACGTCATGTATGCCGACTTCCTTCTTCACTATCTGCCCAACGCCGTTGCTCTGGTGGGCCTGGTCATGATGCTGAAGGCATTCGGCCTCTCTCGGCCGCTGACGGCCAAGACGATAAGCTGGGAAGGCACGCTGTTTCTTTTCTTCGCACGCTGGCCTTGGGTACTGGCCGGCACGCTATCGTCGCTGCGCGATTATCTGACCAAATCCTTCGTCGATTTCCGTGTCACCCCCAAGGGCAGCGGTCCCAAAAGCCTGTTGCCGGTCCGCGCCTTCGTTCCCTATGTGGCGCTGGCCATCGGCGCGGCACTGCCCGTGTTGATAATTGAGCACCCTTTCGACGCGACCGGCTTTTTCTGGTTCGCGGCGTTCAATGCATTCCTCTATGGGCTTTTGGTGGTGGTGATCGTTTCAAGACACGTCATCGAGAACAAGATCCCGTTGCGCGCCAATGCCGCGAAGATGACCTTGCAGGCCTCGCTCGCCGTGCTGGCGCTCGCCGTGCCGGCCGTGGGCTTCTACGATCGCGGCATGGAAGGCGTCTACGGATTGCAGCAGGGCGCCGGCGGCTTGCGCATCGTGCGCATAGCCTATGTGATTTCCGGCGCCGGCCAGGGTAATATCGGTGCCCGCAATTTCTACTTCGATCCGGGTTGGGAAACGCCGCGCTGACGTTGAAGAGGCGCGCGCGACAACGCTTCCCGGAACATTCGCCTTGTGAGCCGGCGGCCGTCCGCGCAACCCCGGCGCAGTCTCAATAGATTCAGTTTTAATAATATCCGATCGAGTGCGGACAGACCGCGCTCATCATGTCGCTTGCGCGATTCTTAATAAGTATCCCCTAATATAAGATCATGATGCGAGCGGCGTGAGGCTGCTAGCGTGGCGCGGAACACAAAATAACCGACAATATATCCCCGCGCTCCAGTGGCTTATGTTTTTGCAGGGGGCGTCGATGAAAACATATATTGGAAATTGGCCAAGGATCGGCAAGAAATATGCCTGTGCATTCGCAGCTGTTGCATTGATCTCGATGGTGTCCGGTTGTCAGAGTATGGATGCGACCAAGACCGGCTCGATCAGCACCAGGCCGGAGGCTCATATGCTTGGCCAGAAGGCTCACTACGTCCAGAAGAAACGGTTGCATCTGGTCGATCGCAAATCGCTCACGCGGATCACCAGCGTGACACGCACGAGAGAGGAGGCCTATGCGGCTTTCGTCCGGCCGCAGCGGATCGGCAAGACGGCGCCCGTGAAGGTTTCCTACAGTTTGGGCAATAGCGGGCCGTTGCTCGGTCACTCTCCCTGGATTTGCGGCCCGAGCGGCTTTGGCCAGCGCGCCAGCTGCCGTTCGCGGTACTGAAGCAATTACGGGAACAGTGTGTAACGGTTTTCCCGGGACAAGCGCGTAGCGCTTGCCCTTGCGAAACTGCCTGGAACAAAGAGATGGATTGGTTCGGCGTCCTCTTTGAAACTGTGAACCGTTCTAGGGCGTCAGACCTGGAAGTGGCGGCGTGATTTGACTTATGCAGCCGCCGCTCCGTTCCTCGCGGGGGGCGCGAGCCGAGGGCAAGAGGTTGGCGAGGGATTGCGCCTGATCTCTTGCCCGCGGTCGCCATTCCTGGCGATGGCAATCGGCGGACGCTGCCATTCTGTCCCTCGATCGGCACTTTCCGCCTGAAACCGAAATCCCTGTCCGGTATTCCGATCACGTCACGACAAACGGGCGGGGCGGTGCCAGCCGCTATCATTGTCTTCCGGCGCCGACCGCGGCCGCGCGACGTAGGCCGACGATCCGTTCGCTTCGTGATAGACGCGTGCCAGCATTTCCGCCAGCACGCCCGACGTCACCATCTGCACCCCGGCGATCAGCAGGAAGAAGCCGGTGAACAGCATCGGCCGTGTTCCGATGGCTTCCTCGAAAAACACCTTCAGACAAAGCAGATAGGCAAGGATCAGCGAACCCAGCGCGCCGAGCACGATGCCGATACCACCGAAGAAATGACCGGGCCGGGTGCGATAGCGCATGAAAAAATACATGAACACCAGATCGAGCACGACCCTGAAGGTGCGCGAAATCCCGTATTTGGACTGACCGTGAATGCGGGCGTGATGCGTCACCACCTCTTGTGCGATGCGTCGTGGGGTCGTCACCGTGGCCAGCCATGCCGGGATGAAGCGGTGCATCTCGCCATAGAGCTTGACGCTGCGGATGACGGTGCCGCGATAGACCTTGAGGCTGCAGCCATAATCCTTGAGGCGCACGCCGGTGACACGCGCGATCAACGCGTTGGCGATGCGCGAGGGGAGCCGGCGCATAAAAAACCCTTCCTGGCGATCCTTGCGCCAGCCGACCACCAGGTCGAGATCCTCGCTCAGCAAGCGGTAGACCATGCGCGGAATGTCGTAGGGATCGTTCTGCAGGTCGCCGTCGATCGTGGCGATGACGTCGCCGCGTGCCGCGTCTATGCCGGCCTGCATGGCGGCGGTCTGCTTGTAGTTGCGCACCAGCTCGACCGAATGCACATGCGGGCCGTATTGCGCCGCCAGGCGCCTGATCTCGCTCACGGTCGCGTCGGTGCTGCCGTCATCGACCAGCACGACCTCCCATGGCTGGCCATAATGTTCCATGGCCTGGTGAATCCGCGCCAGCAGCGGCTCGACGTTTTCGGCCTCGTTATACATGGGCACGACGATGGACAGCGTATGGTCCGGCATCACCGCGCCGTCGGGCAGTCCCGAAGCAGGGATAGGTAATACGGTCATAGGGATGGCTTCCTTGCAGATCCGGCGGCCGGGTTCCCCGGCAGCGTCGATTTCGAGGGAAACAGCCAGGCAATCGCGCCCGTGACGACAGCTGAGCACAGGATGAAGAGGTGCAATGCCAGCGCCGCCTGCAAGCCGCTCTTCATCGCAATTCCGGAAGTCAGCAGCGCCGCCGCCGCCGCCGCTTCGTAGGTGCCGAAACCGGCGACGCCTTGCACCGGCAATATCGCGGCGCCTTCGGCGCCGACGACGCCTGGAAAGGCGGTGGTGAACGATGTGCCAAGTATCAGCGCCAGCAGCCATCCCTGCACGGCGAGCTTCAGCGACCAGTTGGCGATCGTCCACCACCAGCCGTAGCGCGAGCGCCCCGTCGCCTCGGTGAAGATGTCGCGAAGCAAGCCGAGCTTGGCCACGATCTTGCCGCGCCCGGCCCAGTCATGCGGCGCGCGCGCCCAGCGCGGCAGGTACCATGCCACCGCGACCAGGACGGCCACGCCCGCGACCCTGATCGCCGGATGCAGGCCTGGCCAAACCGCCAACGCCAGCACGCCGACGACGAAGGCATCCTGCAGCCGGAACCACAGCAGCGAGGCGCTGGCGCGCATGAGCGGTACGCCGAAGATCTGGCGCAGGAGCAGGGGAAAAGCCGTCTCGCCGCCGCGGAAAGGGACGACGTTGATCATCGCGTTGTGGATCAGGATAACGCGCAGGCAGGCGCCGAAACGGCCTTGCACCTCGTCGCGGAACTCGTCGCAGACGCGCAGCGTTCGCAAGACATAGGTGACGAAAAAAGCGAGCGTCGCCACCGCGAGCGTCCCGGGCGTGACGCGGTCGAAGGCGTCGCCGACCGTCCTCCAGCGCGAGTCGCTGGTGAGCCAGACCAGCAGGGCCAGCGTCGCGACTATCGAGATTGCTCTTTTCAACCAATTCTCCGCTGGTTTTCGCCGCCTCGTCCGGGCGGCGGCAATGCGTGGTGCCCGGATGCCCATGGCGTCAACCGGACTCGGCGCCTGGCCCACCGCCTTGCCGAACTCCCGCGGACGAAATGCGGAGCCGTCGACTGCTGGGAGCATGTCCAAAACCCACGGCCCCCGACCGTCGCGGCTCTCAAGGGCGGGTGATCCTATAGACCAGCAAATCATCGGAATCCACAAGCTTGGTTCCGGTCTTGTCCAGATAGTCGATGACCCCGTTATGATGCTCGACGAACAGCAGGTCTTGCTTGTCGGCGGCGTTCTTGGCCGCGCCGAACAGATCTGCGCCTTGCGCGCGCAACTCCTCGAGCTGCGCGATCGCGGTGTCGTCGTCCGCGACGAATTTCGACCATTCGACATCGCCGCCGCCGGGCGGGAACACCCAGCCGCGCGCCCTGCTGTAGTAGACAGCCACTGGATCGCCGACCTCGGGCGCTATTGCGACGACGAGGTCACCCGGTTGTGCCAATCTCGCCAGTTCCTCGCCGAGCAGCTTGCCATTGATGGCAACCGGCTTCTTCATTGTCTTGACGAGGGGAAAGGTCGACCACACCAGCGTCACGGCCACGATACAGATCGAGCGCAGGACCATGGCCGGCGACGGAGCGTTGCCCCATGGCAGAGTTGCCAGGACCAGTGCTCCTCGGCCGCAGAACATCGCCAACGGGACATGGAAGATGTGGTAATTCCAGGGATTGCTGGTGATCTCGCGCGCCGCCGCCAGATAGACGGCCATGGCCGCCACCAGCCAAACATAAGGAATGGCCGAAAGTGTACGTTGTTTCTGGTTTTCGGCGGGGGGCGGCATCCAGAAGCCCACCGCGATCAGCACCATGAACGGATAGCCGTAGAACCACCAAACCGAGGTGTTCCACACCGATTTGAAGTAGAAGCTCTCCTTGAAGAATGTCCAGAAACCGGAATCCCAGATATAACCGCTGCCCGCGACATGAAATGGCGGATAGGTTCGGCCGAGATAGATCGCCCAGCTGAAATATGCGGCGATGATGGCCAGGCTCAAAAGCCCTGACAGGAACACCCTGGTCGCCTGCTTTCGCTTCTTCTCGACAATCCAGCAAACCATCAGGTAGAAAATGACGGCGCCGGCGGCGAGCCCCGGCGGTTTCGCCAGCACGCCGAGCGAGAAACTGACGGTGGCAACCGGCAAAAGCCAGCTGCTGCCGCCGGCCCAGTACCTCGCGAAAAGCCAGACGCCTGTTGTCACCAGGGCCAACATCGACGGATCTGGAAGAAACGAGCTGTCGATCATGATCGCCGCCGGCATCAGCGCATAGGCAAGCGCCGCCGCATGGGCATGCGTTTCGCCCCAGCATAGCGCCGTCAACCTGTGCAGAGAAAACACCGTGACCAGACCGAAGAAGGCCGCAACCATGCGGCCAAACCAGTCGTGCCAGCCGAAGAGTTGGTAGAGCAGGGCGGTCAGATAGCTGACGATCTGGAACTCGCGGCCCTGATAACTCGGCCCGGGCCCGGTCCAACTGACCTCAGGGAAGAAGATATTCCAGCTACGCTGTTGAAAATTGTCGGCCATCATTGCTGTGCTTGTCTCGCGCCAGCTGAAGACGTCGACCAGCGGCAAGGTTATGTTGTGGAACCTGAACACGATCGCGATGAACAGGATCCCCAGCAAGATAGCCGTGTCGAGGTTCAGGTAATTGCGAGCAGCCGAGCCCCAAGCAGTCGGCTGCCGCGGGTATTGCTGAACCTCGGCCTGATTTAGTTCCGGGTCGGCGCCCATTTGAAACCGCATCCTCTCTGACGTCTGCGGATGTTGCTTTTACACGCGATTGTCAAAGGTGAAGGAGTATACGACGCAATCCTTAATTTTGGCGAAAGCGGGCGTCGCGAAAGTTGACATCGCAGCTCCCGCGGCTGTTAAATAGTTCTCAGGCCTGTCGCGCCGACAGCGCTGCCTTGGGCCACAATACAGACATGCCAACGCCGATTGTACCGATAGCTCCGACCAGCTTGCCGCCGCTTGGCGTCGACCATCGGCCACACAACGAACCTCGTCGGACTGCAAGTTTCACGCCGCTGCTGTTTCTCTTCGCCTTCTGCGGTCAGGTGGCCCTCGCGGGAGCGACCCACGCGGCCGCCGCCAAAGACGGCGCACCTGCAAAAGCGGACAGTGCCACTGTGCCAACCCCCTATGAGTTGCAGCTTCTGTATGCCGATCGCACATGGGTGTGGAAAAACGGAGCGGCCTATTTCGCACGGGGCAATCGACGCCTCGAGGCCTGGACGTCGGGGCAGGATTCAGCCTCTGTCGCCGAGGGCAGGTGGCTGGTGACCAAGGACGGCAAGATGTGCATGGATGTCGCCTGGCGATCCAAGAGCTACAAGGGCAAACAGCAGCGTACCTGCTATAGCCATCAGATCAAGGATGGAACCATCGAGCAGCGCAAGGATCCGGACGGGGAATGGTACAGTTTCAAACGAACTCCCGAGGATCCCTCCGACGAACACCGAAAATTCGAACCTGGTGATACCAAGGCCGCTCAGTTTGAAGAGGCCCGTAAGTTGGTCGATTCCAAGAATTAAGGCTGGCCAGGCTGGGCCCACGGCATGACGGGAAACGCCGTTCCTGGCTCCGTTGGCGCGTCCCCATATGGCATCGGTGACGGCGTGTGCGGCGTGTCGGAGTCAGGCAGGCTGCTTTTGCCGGGCCTGTGAAGAAGCTTGCGAATCGCTTATAAAAGCGCGGAGCAGTCCGGCAGGAATTGCCGTCGCACCGACCGCCAAATGGTCGCATTCGATTCCTCTCTGACAGAACGACGAGACGATGGGTACACCACCATACGGCTTTCATGAAATTTAATAATTAGTGATGTCTAATATTCTTGTGTGATGTGCGAGTGGTCACTGAAACGACGTGAGGCGGCGCAGGCGTCGCAACGCGTCCTGGCTTTACTCAAAGGCAAGGGACACATGGCGAACAATTCCGCAGCGGGCGTATTTCGCCCAAGCAAGAAAGCCCTCTCTATTGTTGTGGTGGCGGTGACCTCCCTGGTTGCAGGGTGTCAGGTCATGGATGCGACCAATACCGGTTCCGTCATCATCACGCCAGCCGTGCACCCGGTCCAGAGCAGGCCTCCAGTCCAGCCATTCCAAGGTGGATATGTTGTGCAGTCGCTCAGGGCCGAGCCCCAGGTCCTGATGACAAGCACCACACGGACCACTGAAAGAACTTACGCTTTTGCACCGCCGCCGGTTACAACCCCGACGTTGGGACCTGTGAAGGTCGCTTTCGATCCCGTCGATGGCGCTACGTTCTCGGGCGGTTCGCCCTATGTCTGCAGTCCCAGCGGATTTGGCCAGCGCGCCAGTTGCCGAGCCCGCTCTCTGTGATCTATCGGGCAGATGCTGCCGCCTTGCTTGGCGGCAGTGTCTCCGGTTTCGTCCGCAGCCCGAAGAATGGGGCGGCCGTCCTGACGATCGTGTCGATGTCGGAAAGCTCAGGCACAAAGCCAAGATGCGCGCGCGCCTTGCTCGGATCGGCATAGAGTTCGGCCGGGTCCCCCGGGCGCCGGGCCCTGAAGACGGCCGGGACCGGTCTTGACGTCACCCGGCTGACCGCCTGGACAATCTCCCTGATGGATACGCCTTGTCCGGTGCCGAGGTTGACCGCTAGGCTTTGTCCTCCGCCTTCCAGGTGTTGGAGAGCTTTCAGGTGGGCGCGAGCCAGGTCGCTGACATGGATGTAGTCGCGCACGCAAGTCCCGTCCGGCGTCTCATAGTCGGTGCCGAAGACCTCGATTTCATCGATGATGCCTGACGCCGCCATCAGAACCCTGGGAACCAGATGCGTTTCCGGCGTATGCCACTCGCCGAGTTCCCCGTCGGGATCGGCCCCACAGGCGTTGAAGTAGCGCAGGATGGCAAACTTCATTCCGTATGCGGACGCATAGTCGCCGATGATCTGTTCGCCCATCAGCTTGGTACGGCCATAAGGGCTGATCGGATTTTGCGACGAACTCTCGCGAACGGGCAATGCTTCCGGCACGCCGTAGGTGGCGCAACTGCTGGAGAAAATGATGTTTTCAATGGCGTGCGCGCGTGCGGCATCGAGCACGGCGATGGTGCCCGCCACATTGGTCGAATAGTATTCGGCCGGCTGCTGGACGGACTCGCCGACATAGGCCAGCGCCGCGAAGTGGATGACAGCGGTCGGCTGGTACGTGGCGATAGCCGCCTGCATTGCGGCACGGTCCCGGATATCGCCGACGACAAGCGGCCCCCAGGCGACGGACTTCTCGTTGCCGCGGGATAGATTGTCGAAGGCCACGGGCAGGTAACCGGCGGCGGCAAGCAGTTTGCAGGTGTGGCTGCCAATAAAGCCGGCTCCCCCTGTTACCAGGATTGCTTTCCCGGTCATGAAGCCGCCGCGGCGCCCTTGGCCAGCCGCCTTCCGTAGAGCAGGGTGTCGAAATAGTCGACGGTATGCGCGAGCCCCTGGGCCAAATTGATCCTCGGCTCCCAACCGAGATTGTTCCTGGCGAAGGAAATGTCCGGCTTGCGCTGCCTGGGATCGTCGATCGGCAGTGGCCGATGCACGATCTTTGATCTGGAATTGGTGTAGCCCACGACCAGCGTCGCGAGTTCCATGATGGTGAATTCGCCGGGATTGCCGAGGTTGACCGGGTGGGTAGGGGCACTCGGCGCGTTCATCAGCCGCATGAAGCCCTCGATCAGGTCGTCGGCGTAGCAGAAGGAACGGGTCTGCAAGCCGCTGCCATAGACGGTCAGGTCTTCGCCGCGCAACGCCTGGACGATGAAGTTCGAGACGACGCGCCCGTCGTCGGGCTGCATGCGGCGGCCGTAGGTGTTGAAGATGCGGGCAACGCGAATATCGAGGCCATATGTCCTCGAATAGTCGAAGAACAGGGTTTCGGCCGAGCGTTTGCCTTCATCATAGCAGGACCGCGGTCCGTGCGTGTTGACATTGCCGAAATAGCTTTCGGGTTGCGGGTGCACGAAGGGATCGCCGTAGACCTCGGACGTGGAGGCCTGGAATATCTTGGCGTTGTTGCGACGCGCCAGTTCCAACAGGTTCAGCGCGCCAAGCACGCTCGTCTTGAAGGTATGGATCGGATCTGCCTGGTAGTGTGGCGGAGAAGCGGGGCAGGCGAGATTGTAGATCTCGTCGAACCGGAGGTCCAAGGTCAATGGATCGACGATGTCGTGCTCGATGCAGCTGAATCTCGGATCGTGCAGCAGCGCATTGAGATTGTATCTTTTGCCGGTATGGAAATTGTCCACCGCGACGACGTCGTATCCGTCCTGCAAAAGACGTTCGCACAGGTGCGATCCCAGGAAGCCAGCGCCCCCGGCGACCAGAGCCCGGCTTCGGTTGTGGCCCTTGCCGTTGCCCTCTTGGTCGTTCCTGGAACCAAGTTTCAGAACCTTTACGACCTTACTCATTCAGTCCTCCTACGCACCGCAACACTACCCGTCGGGCCGGGGCAAAGCACTGCCCGGCCACGTTCTTGAAACGCGGCAATCCTCCGCATCCGCGGATCGCCATCATTGATGCGCGCTTGTCATTTTCTGAGTTTGCGGAGCCACTGCCGCGCGGCTTCTATGCTGCCGTTCAGCAGTCCATGCGCCCCGAGATCGCGATCACGCGCTTGGTGCCATCATCGCCGATTGCTCGCCCAAATTGCACATCCCAACGAATTGAAAATATACCTGTGGAAATTCCAGTCAACTAAATTAGCGATTTCTTAACCAATTGTGTTTGCCAATGGTTAATCATGAGGCGGCACGCCCGCTAGTCGCGTGCAGGTGGCCGTGGGCGCGGTTCCTCATTTTGAATCAGCATATTGGCTCGACCGCGAAGAGATTCCACATGCCACGGCGAGCTGTTCTCGGGCGCGCCATCAAAAAGCTTGATATCGAGGAATGCCGGGAAGTGCCCTCGTGAGGCACTGGGATGCGCAGCCCCGGAGAACTACCCGAATGAAGAAGGTTCAGAACGATTCAAATCTTCAGGTTGCAATGAGATTGTTGCCCAAATCCGCTCGGGCTGCAGACGTAAACATTCGGTTGTGAAAACCTTGCCAGTATCGCTTTGTGAATGGAATCCGCATCGCAGCTGGCAGTGGCGCAGGGCAGACCAACAGTCAAAATTAGAAGGCAAAATCGGCCCGCGGGAATAAGGTTTAATCCCGATTTCTTTTCGTCGGGCCGCCCGTGATCTCTGTGCATTCGAGGTCCCTCATCCGTAAAGATGCGAGGCGACATTCCCCTTTCAGGCGCGTCGAATTTATAGTGGAATGCCGGCTATCTCGGCAATGGCATTTGAGGGCTTAGGCAGGCTCTTGTCTATTGCGCGATCACGCATTCGGGTTGAACGCAGCACTGGTGTGCGAGCCGTAAAATGGCCGAGGCTGACGATGGCCCGCTTCGCTGCGGGCCATCCCAGCCCTTTTGTCGAGTGTGATGGATCTCTCTTGAAGCAGGCCAGGCTTGCCAGCGGGCTTACTGCCCGCCCATTTCCTTCTTGAATGTATCGAAATCGACCTGCATGCCGTTGAAGATTGTGCTCCAGTGGCGGGTCAGCGCCGCCATCGCCACGGCTTCCTGGATCTCCTCGTCGGTTGCGCCGGCGCGCTTGGCGTCCTGCGTGTCCGACCAGATGCAGTAGGTGCAAGGGATCTGTGCCGCCACGGCTAGGGAGATCAGCGACTTGACCTTGGGCGGCAGCGCCGTCTTGTCGCTGAGTTCGATGGCCTTGACCTCGGCCCAGGCACCGGGCAGACCGGTTTTGGGAAACTGTTTCACAAAGCTCGGTACACCGCCCATGGTCGACTGTATGTCCTTGAGGGTGGCATCATAGTCGTCGGCACGGGCCAGCCCGGTGCCGAGCGACAGCACGCAGGCGGCGGCGAACAGGAAAGCACGATGGGACGAAGACTGTATGGATTTGACGATGCGATGGTACGACATGGTTTCTCCTCTGGCCTTTGCTAGCCTTACGATGTAAGGTGATCGTGAAAATGAACCTTACACTGTAAGCTGTCAGGCCAGCGCTAATGGATCAATCAATCAAGAAAAAGAGAGCACGCGGGCGTCTGTCCCGCGAAATGATCGAGGACGCGGCTTTCGAGGTGATCGAGAGGGAGGGGCTTTCCGGCTTTTCGATGCGCAAGCTCGCCGCTGCGCTCGGCTGCGAGGCGATGAGCATCTACCATCACTTTCCCTCAGTGGCGCATCTGCACGAAGCGCTGGTCGACCGGCTGATCGGTGCGCTCGAAATCCCCGACGCCAGCCTTCCCTGGCGGCAAAGAATGCGCATCGCCATTGAGGATTTTCGCCGCATCGGCCGCGACCATCCCGCCTATTCCAGTTTCATCGTTACCTATCGGATGAACTCGCCGACTTGCCTTGCCTGGTTGAACGGCATTATCGGCTTGTTCAAGGACGGCGGCTTCGACACTGAACTCAGCGCGCGGCTGTTCCGCACCGTCGGATACTATCTGATGGGCGCGGTGCTGGACGAGAATGCGGGCTATTCCAGAGGCCCGTCCGCGGTGAACACGGTCAGCGACGAGCAATTGGCCAGGGACTATCCAAATGTCATGGCAGCCGGGCGCTTTTTTGGTGCCGCCGAATTCGACAAGACATTCGAACTCGGCCTCGACATGGTGCTGGACGAAATGGAGCGCCTGCGCGACGGTGCGAATGCAAGCCAGCCGTCCGGCAAGGTTTGATTGCAAGGTGACCGCCTGAATGCGCTTTCTGTTTGTCCTGATCCTGTTGGCCGGCACCGGCATCGGTCTCATCTACCCCTGGGCGATGACGAATTTCTCCGGTCGCGAAATCGGCACCTGGCGGGTCTATGAGCAAGGCCGGTTCAGGCCGTTGACCGTATCGCTCAAAGGTCGAGATGCGCCGGTGCGGGTGCTGGTGGACCTGACGGCAAGGGCCGAACGCATCGTTTCGCAGCAGCGCACGGTGTTGACGCTGACCGCGGCCACCAATGGCCGCACGGTGCTTGCCTCGACGCTGCAGTTCAACCACGTGGACAATCCGCGCCAGGCCAGCCCGCAACTGCCCGACAAGATCTTTCGCGACGAAGCTGGCCTGATTGCCACTGTCAACCCTGGCGCCTACGTCTTCACCGTCGGCCCGGGCGACGCCGACGACATACCGATGCGAGCGGTCGACCTTGTCTTGCGCTCCGGCGTCGGGGAAATCGACGGCCGCTCGCGGCCGATAGGCTTCTCGCTGATGGCGGTCGGCTTGATCGGCTTCCTGCTGTCCTTGCGTTCCGGTGGCGGACGACCGGAAAATCCGAACTCGCAGCCGCCTCCACGCTGGGGCAGGGGTCCCACGTGAACTACCGCCACGCCTACCACGCCGGCAATTTTGCCGATGTCGTCAAGCATGTCGTGCTGACGCGCCTGCTCGAATATCTGAAGCAGAAGGACAAGGCGTTTCGTGTCGTTGACACCCATGCCGGCATTGGCCGCTACGACCTGTCGTCACTCGAAGCGCAAAAGACCGGTGAGTGGCAGGGCGGCATCGGCAGGCTGATCGATACCTCGTTCGACGCGAAGGCGGCGGCGCTGCTGGCGCCCTATCTGGCGGCGGTGCGCTCACTCAATCCCGAGGGCGGCGTGAAGAAATATCCAGGCTCGCCGTTGCTCGCGCGCAATCTCCTGCGCAAGCAGGACCGGTTGTCGGCGATCGAACTGCACCCGAAAGACGCCGCGAAGCTGAAGACGGAGTTCGCCGGCGATTTCCAGACAAGGGTGATGGAGATTGACGGCTGGCTTGCACTCGGAGCGCACCTGCCGCCGAAGGAAAAGCGCGGCCTGGTGCTCATCGATCCGCCCTTCGAGGAAGAGGGTGAGTTCGGCCGCCTCGTCGACGGGCTGGTGAAGGCGCACAAGCGCTGGCCCAGCGGCATCTACGCGCTCTGGTATCCGATCAAGGACCGTAGGGCGGTGATCGCCTTCAGGAAAGCGCTGAAGCAATCCGGCATCCCGAAAATCCTCGACATAGAATTCGAGATCAGGCCGGCCTCGTCGGAACCCAGCCTCGATGGCACCGGCATGGTGGTGGTCAATCCGCCCTTCACGCTGGAAGGTGAGTTGAGAACCGTATTGCCGGCGTTGCACAGATTGCTTGCGCTGGCAAAACCGGCGCACTGGTCGATGGAATGGCTGGCCGGCGAGCAGGTCCCGCCGCCGGGATAGCCGCCTTCGACCGCCGCGCTCGTTACGACCGCACGATCCGCCTTCTGGGGAACTTCGCCGCCGCCAGTGCATTGCTGCTTGCAGCAACTGTCCGGCACCGGTTTCTGGAAACCATTGTTTCGGCAACCGCTTGACCGCCGTCAAGCGAATCCGCACAGTGCGTGCATTCGACCTTGAGAGGCTGCCATGACTCGCTTCGCCAAATCCGCACTTGCTGCCCTGATTTCGCTCTGCACGCCGCTTGCCGCGCCTCTCGGGATCACCCAGGCGGTCAAGGCGGCTGACCTCGCCGTCTATACTGAAGACGATGGCAGCGTCTGCGGCGAATCATGGGTGCTGAGCAAGATCACGGATCGGTTCTCTTATCAGGTGCATCACGTGCCGCATCTGCCCGACGTCGCTATCACCGATTTTCGCGACATTCGCCAGCACCGCTACGAGCAAGCGAGCGAGGAATGGCCGATCGGCCGTCACTATTGCCGGGCAACCGTCAGCCTGTCGGATGGCCGGGATCGGTCGATCTTCTATCTGATCGAGGAAGGCCAGGGCTTTGCCTCGATCGGCGACAATGTCGAGTTCTGCGTCTCGGGCTTCGATCGATGGATGGTCTATAACGGCCGTTGCCGCGTCTTGCGCTGAACGCGTTTCTTCCTTTTCCGATCCTTTTTCGCGCCTGGCAACGGGGGCGATTATCGCCGCCTATGCGATGGTCGACGCGATTGGCGTTCGTGCGGCGGGCAATGTCGGCGCCTACACCGCCTGGGTCCTGCTGGCCTATGGCCTGTTGCTGCCGTCGACCTTCGTAGCTTTTCGCGGCAGGCTCGCCGTCGATGCTCGGGCACCGGAAACGTGGAAGGCGCTGGGCGGCGGCCTGTTCGCGCTTTTGGCCTATGGCGTCGTGGTGGCGGCCTTCGCACTCGGTCCTGCCGGTCCGATCACCGCGATCCGCGAGACCAGCGTCGTCTTCGCGGCCTTCATCGGTCGGCTGTTTCTCGGCGAGACGCTGACGCCCCGGCGGGTCGGCGCCTGCGCCCTCGTCGCGCTCGGCGCCATTTGTCTCGGCTTCCAGCCGTGATGACGACGCTCACGCTCGCCGACAAACGCTGCGATGCCGCTGCCATCGACAATTGTCGAGACGATCCTGATTATTCTGATGCCGGCAACGGCCGGTTCGGCTAGGCCGGAAACCCGAGAGCAACAAGTCACTTTCGGGAGCCTCCATGGACCTTGCCACCATCAGGCTCTGGACCGCCGCGCCGGTGGTACCGGAGCTGAAACCTGTCTCCGGGCGGGGGGCTGTTGTCGATCTTCGCCACGGGTGTCGCACTCAATCTCGGCAATCCGAAAACGCCGTTGTTCTATGTGGCGCTGCTGCCGAACGTCGTCGGAACCTCGCTCGCATCAGCGCATCTCGGCATCCTGATCGCGGTGATCCTGGCTGTCGAAATTGTGGTGATCGGCGGGCACGTCGTTCTCGCCGGCCGCGCTCGTAGTCTGCTGCGAACACCCAGGATCGTGCGACGGGTGAACCGCGCGGCGCCGGCGTCGCGGTCGTCGCCACGTGCCGATGTTCGCTTCGTCGCTGGGCTATTTCCTGCGTTGTGCCTCGGCCTGATCGATGATCTTGCGAAGAAAGGCGATGTGACCGCGAAAGGCCCGCCGTCCTGCCGTCGTGGCGCTGACCCGTGTCTGCGGCCGACGCCCGACAAAAAGTTTTTCAATGTCGACATAGCCAGCTCTGGCCAGTGTGTCGAGATGTGCCCCGAGATTGCCGTCGGTGGCTTCGATCATGGCTTTCAACTGGGTGAACTCCAAGGCCTCGCGCCTTTCCAGCGTGTTCAGGACGGCCATGATCCTGAGACGCGTACTCTGGTGGATAATGTCGTCGGCGCTCATCAATGGCTCCAATGCGGCAAAGCCTTGGCCTGTCGCCGTGTGACTCGGCAATCCCTGCCAGCGGGTGTCACTTGCCTTTGTATGACCGAAATCGAAGGCGCGATCGGACTCCGTGACAGAATACTCTGTTATACAGAGTATTCTGTCAATCAGAAAGCTGCTGCTCGAAACATGCTTGACAAGGTGATCTTCAGATCGGGCGTCGCATCGCGCTCGTGATCCGCACGGACCGCTCTCTTGCAAAAGATGATCGCCTCGATGAAACGGCAAGTCATGATCTTCACGACCAAAGATCGTGCGTGAAGTTGCTCGCTAATCTTCGGAGCTTGATGGCGAGCTCGCATCGCGAATGCCGATGTCGAATTGCTGGCGATGTCGGAAGATCAACCGCGGATTTTTCCGGTGATGAGTGTGATTGTGTGGCGATCGCAACCAAAATTTAAGGTGAGAAAATCATACCATTGCTTCGCTGGCTAGCGAGACGCGAGTCAGATATGCATTGCGCGCCGGGGTCATTCACGGCCATCGGCATAACGTGAAGGGGCATGACATGGCTAAGCAGTCATCTAAAGCGCCGGCATCCAAGACTCCGGCAAAGAAAGCACCCGCAAAAGCAGTCGCGGCGAAGGCCGCTACGGCAGTGAAGAAAGCAGCGCCTGCGAAGGCGGCGGCAAAGCCCGCAGCGAAAGCAGCACCGGCCAAGAAGCCGGCGCCCGCCAAGGCTGCTGCGAAGCCGGCAGTGAAGAAGGCAGCGCCCGCCAAGGCAGCGGCAAAGCCGGCAGCGAAGGCGGCACCGGCGAAGAAGCCAGCGGCCAAGGCGGCGGCAAAGCCCGCGGCGAAAGCGGCTGCAAAGCCCGCGGCGAAGGCGGCGGCAAAGCCCGCGGCCAAGAAGGCAGCACCCGCCAAGGCTGCGGCGAAGCCCGCCGCGAAGGCCGCGGCAAGGCCAGCCATGAAAGCAGCAGCAGCCGCAACCAAGCCGGCGGTGAAGAAAGCCGCCGCCCCGAAGGCAAAGGCAGCGCCTGCGAAAGCGAAGGCTCCGGCCAAGAAGTAGACGGAGCGTTGGGGCGTCACGTGTCCTTCGGGACACGGCAAGGACGCTCTGACGTTCTGTGTAGGAGCATATTCGGCAGCGGGTTCAGCCTTCGGGGCTGAGCGTCGGTAACGGGCCGAGGGGCAAGCAAAGCGAGGCGCCGGTTGGCTGCCTCGCTCGCCCCACTCTTTCGCTCCTGCCGTGGTTGGCGAAGGTCACGGCACGGCTTCTGGCGCCTCTGAAGTATGGGCGCCTGTGAAGTGTGAATGCAGGTTCGAATTCCAGCGGCTTGCCGTCGTGCCTGCTGATGCTTTCCAGGCTGCTGCTTTCAGGCTTGTGGTGATGCCAGGACGGAAACCGCGGCCGGTTTCTGGCTGCTGTTTTTTTGCACTCTGGCAATTGATCGCAACAGCCCGGCGGTCGACACTGGATGTCCGCAAACAGGAAACCGATCATGCCGAAGCTGCTCTACGCGTCCACCTCTCCCTACAGCTCCAAGGTAAGGATGGCCGCGGCCTATGCCGGGATCGCCATCGATGAGGTGCCGGTCAAGACCGAGGACAGGCCGGCCGAACTGATCGGCGCCAATCCGCTCGGCAAGATCCCGGTGCTGGTGCTCGATGATGGCCGTTCTGTTCACGACAGCCGAGCCATCACCCAGCACCTCAACCGGATTTCGAAGAACGCGTTGTTTCCACGCAATCCCGACAAGCGTCTGGAAGCGGAAGTGCTGGAGGCGCTGGCCGACGGTATCTGCGATTGCGCGCTGTCGATGGTCTATGAGCGCCGCACCCGGCCCGACGAAATGGTTTATCAACCCTGGCTTGACCGCCAGTGGGCGAAGATCACCGTCGCACTCGATTTGCTCAATGCCAATCCGCCAAAACTGCCGAAGAAGATCACGGCCGGTCAGATGGCGTTGCGTGCCTGCCTTGGCTATCTCTCTTTGCGCTTCGCCGGGAAATGGGAAAAGGGCCGCGGCCGGTTGACCCGCTGGGCCGCACGCTTCGACGAAAAATTCCCGGAGCTGAAGTCGGCGGTTCCCGCCTAAAAACGACCCGCAATAAAAAAGCCGGGCGCGAGGCCCGGCTTTTTCGTGTCGTGGCTTGGACGGACTTAGAACTTCATACCGAGGCCGAAGGTGACGCGGTTGTCCGTCGCCTTGACCTTGCCGATACCGTCGAAGCTCTTCGAGCCGAAGTCGGTGTAGCGATACTCGACGCGGCCGAACACGTTGTCGGTCAGCTTGATGTCGGTGCCGACGCCGGCGGTCCAGCCGATCATCGTAGCGGTGTCGCTGGCGAGGAGGTCGGAGTCTTCCACTTTCAGGCTTCTGCCGGCGAGACCGCCGGTGCCGTAGAGCAGGATTTCCGGGGTCACGGCATAGCCCAGACGGGCACGCAGCGAACCTTCGAAGCCACCCTTGGAGTGGATACCATTGTCGTCACCCTTGACGCCGTTGTAGCCGAGTTCGGCTTCACCGCCGTACACGAAGTTCTCCTGCTGCCATTGGTAGCCGCCGAAGACACTGCCGTCGAAACCCTTGGTGTCGGTCGAGAACCCAAGATCCTTTTCCTTGGTCTTGCCGCTGAAGCCGTAGCCGAGGTTGATACCGGCATAAGGGCCGGCCCACGAAGCGACCGGAAGTTCGGCAACCGGAGCGGGTGCCGGCGGCTCTTCCTGAACGACGTCCGCTGCATAAGCGGTACCACCGAGGGCGAAGAGCCCGATTGCGACAGCCAGCGGCCGTGCGAATTTGAGATTGGCTTGCATTGTTCTTTACTCCTTAAGCCACAGGACACAGGCTTGTTTCTCACGATCGCCATCAACCCGTCCGGGGGGTGAAACGGGTCTGGCGTTCGTCGGTTCCAAATGTCGTGTCAAAATGCGGCTGAACCGAACCTGAACTTGGGTCATTCCCCGGCACGAATGAGGCAGAACCTTGACGTTGCATCTTCGCAACAGCGAAATGTCAGCAGCCAGTTTATGCTGCGCTGCACACCGCTTGGTGCAAGGAGTCCAGCGTCCTATATTGCTGTCCGGCGGTTCCGAGTCCAAGAGGGCTCGGCATGCCGAACGGGCACTTCGCCACAATGCTGCCCCAGGTGCGAACACCATTTAACGCATGCCGGGCCATATTTCGCCGGCGTCGCGTTTTCGGGCCGAAATTGAGGATTGACAACAGATGAGCAAAGCCACTGCCGTGGCGCTGGTGACCGGTGGAGCGAAACGGATCGGCAAGGCGATCGTCGAGGACCTCGCCAGCCATGGTTTTGCGGTCGCCATCCACTCCAACCGCTCGCACGATGAGGCGGATGCGCTGGCCGAGGGGATTAACCGGTCGGGCGGCCGCGCCGCCGTGGTTGCGGCTGATCTGACCGACATGGACGCCGTCAGCGAGCTCGTCGGCCAGGCGGAAGCCGCGCTGGGCCCGATCTCGCTGCTGGTCAACAATGCTTCGCTCTTCGTCGACGATTCAGTGGAAGATTTCGACTGGCACGCCTGGGACCGCCACTTCGCCATTCATGTGAAGACGCCGGCGCTGTTGGCGCAGACCTTCGCCCGTTCCTTGCCGGAGGGGCGGGAGGGGCTGATCGTCAACATCATCGACCAGCGCGTCTGGCGACCGACGCCGCGCTATTTTTCCTATGCGTTGTCGAAATCGGCATTGTGGACCCAGACGCAGATGTTGGCACAGGCGCTCGGGCCCCGCATCCGCGTCAATGCGATCGGGCCGGGCCCGACGCTGAAGAACGCGCGCCAGGACGATTCGGATTTTGACGCGCAGGTCGCCGGCCTGATTCTGAAGCGCGGCCCGGAATTGCCGGAATTCGGCGCCACCATCCGCTATCTGTGGGAGACGCGCTCGGTCACCGGCCAGATGATCGCGCTCGATGGCGGCCAGCATCTTGCATGGCAGACGCCCGATGTGACAGGCATGGCGGAATAGCAGTCGAAATCCTTGTTGGGGTCTAATTTGATCGGCTAAAAGCACAACCGGGCTGTCCCGACGATTGTGGCTTCTGGAAAAAGTCTCTGACGATGGCGCTCCCCGGGGCTGTTCGGCAGCACTCCCGACCTGCAGCGCTGAGCGGCTCCGGCATGCCGCCAATGTCGGCACTTGCCCAAGCACGGTGCCGCGTAATATGCGGTTGGACGGAAGGGGTCACAGGTGTCCCCACGCCCGACTGCCCCTGAACCGGACGCGTCAACATCCGGCTCTCAGGCGTCATACGCTGGTTCCGGCTTCAAAAGTCCAGTCAGCCAGTAGCAGCCAATGGCCGAGATGGGTGGAACATTGCTGGGCCAGCGGTCAATGCTTGAGGCACTTGCGCGCCATTGCCATTGCTTTGTAAGTCCCCTTCAGATCGACGACAAAGGCTCCCTTGGTCTCAGGAAACACGATCATTTTATATCTCTTCGCCACGTCACGCTTGAATTTCGGGTCGTCGGTCAAGATGTAGCCGCCAGAATATCCGCCCTTGAGTATTCCGTTCGTGGTGGTGGCCACTCCCTTGTAGAGATGGCCGTCGATAGAAACGAAGATATCCGACTGCTTCCCGTTCTGGAGGCCGATATCCACCGTCGTGAACACGCCGAGATACCCGACCTCCCGATTCGCGGTAACACCCATTTGAACCGAACTTGGGCCGTCCGAGTGGACGAGCAAGCAATCGCCGCGGGTTTGATTGGTGTAAACTGTCCAGCCTTGGATGTCTCCATATTTGACCAGGACATCGCTGGCCTTTGGGAGGGGATTCTCTGTCTGGGCATAGGCAGCCATCGCAGACGAAAGAGCTACCGACGTGACCGCGATGAGCGTCATGAACTTTCGCATAACATTTCCCTCGTGAGTAAGTTGAAGTATCTATCACTTGGGCATCGTAGTCGGCTGCCCCAAGCCTGGATAGTTGGACCTAGGGGAGGAGCGCTGGCCAACCGCTCGGTTCGTCCGAGGTGGTTGAACTCGGTCATTAATTTGCGGTATCGGGTCAATGCTGCTGTCGCCGGGAGAGGCAACCTACAGTCGTTCCAAGGACTGTCCCGCCACTCCAGCATTGACACCACGGTGAAATATGCCCAGGTCACGCATGACGATCTGGCGGCGGTGTCCCGGAAGGGAGGCTGTGATAAACCCGTGAAGGAAAGCCCAGGAATTAGTCCCGGAGAAACCGGTTCGGTCGCTGTAAAGATTTGAAACGGCGAGTAGTTCGGGCGTGTCCTATTGGGCGCCGGATGTGACAGGCATGAAGGAATGAGTCCCTTAGACCACAAGAGCAAGCCGCGTGGCGGCGCCGATGATTTGCCTCCTGAAATCGACCTCGAGGATGAGGCGATCGAGGAGATCGTCGAACCGGTCGGCCCGGATGTGGCGTTCACGGCAATCGACTGGACGCCGCATGCCGGCGATGCCGAAGGCATGGTGGGTGCCGAGGTGATCCAGACACTGGTCAAGCGGCTGCCCAATGCGCCCGGCGTCTACCGGATGATGAACGCCGCCGGCGACGTGCTTTATGTCGGCAAGGCGCGCAGCCTGAAGAAGCGTGTCACCAACTACGCGCAAGGCAGATTCCACACCAACCGCATCGGCCGCATGGTGCGCGAGACGTCGACCATGGAGTTCGTCGTCACCCGCACCGAGATCGAGGCGCTGCTGCTCGAAGCCAATCTCATCAAGCGTTTGCGGCCGCGATTCAATGTGCTGATGCGGGACGACAAGTCGTTTCCGTATATCCTTTTGACCGGCGACCATGTCTCGCCCGGCATCTACAAGCATCGCGGCGCGCGGTCGCGCAAGGGCGACTATTTCGGCCCCTTTGCCTCGGCCGGTGCCGTTGGCCGCACCATCAATTCGCTGCAGCGCGCCTTTCTGCTCAGAAGCTGCACCAATTCCTTCTATGAGAACCGCACGCGGCCATGCCTGCTCTACCAGATCAAGCGCTGCGCCGGTCCGTGCACCGGCGAAATCTCGCATGAGGGGTATGCCGAGCTTGTCGACGAAGCGAAGGATTTTTTGTCCGGCCGCAGCCAGAAGGTGAAGACCGAGATTTCGGCTGCCATGCAGCAGGCTTCGCAAGACCTCGATTTCGAGCGAGCCGCCATCTATCGCGACCGGTTGGCGGCCTTGTCGCACGTGCAGAGCCATCAGGGCATCAACCCGGCGACCGTCGACGAGGCCGATGTGTTCGCCATCCACCAGGAAGGCGGCCAGGTCTGCATCCAGGTGTTCTTCTTCCGCACCGGCCAGAACTGGGGCAACCGCGCCTATTTCCCAAAGGCCGATCCGGCGCTGGAGGGATCGGAAGTGCTGGGCTCGTTCCTGGGGCAGTTCTATGACGACAAGCCGACACCGCGTGCCATCCTCTTGTCGCAGACCGTCGAGGACCAGGAACTGCTGGCCGAGGCGCTCTCGACCCGCGCCGGCCGCAAGGTGACGATCTCGGTGCCGCACCGCGGCGAGAAGAAGGACCTGACCGACAACGCCTTGCAGAATGCGCGTGAGGCGCTTGGTCGCCGGCTGGCCGAGACCTCGACGCAAGCGCGGCTGCTTGCCGGTTTCGCCGAGACCTTCGGCCTGGCAAAGCCGCCGGTGCGCATCGAGGTCTACGACAACTCGCACATCATGGGCACCAACGCCGTCGGCGCCATGGTCGTCGCGGGGCCGGAAGGCTTTGTGAAGAACCAGTACCGGAAATTCAACATACGCTCGACGGAGATCACGCCGGGCGACGATTTCGGTATGATGCGCGAAGTGATGGAGCGGCGATTTTCGCGATTGCTCAAGGAGCATGGCGATGTTGTCCTTGCCGACGATGCGGCAGGGGGCGAGGCAGCGGCAGTCGAGGCGGGCGACGATATCGAAGACGATATCTCCGGAAGCTTCCCTGCCTGGCCCGACGTCATCCTGATCGACGGTGGCCAGGGCCAGATGACGGCGGTGCGCAAGATCCTTTCCGATCTCGGCATCGAGGACCGCGTCGTCGCCATCGGCATCGCCAAGGGGCAGGACCGCGATGCAGGCCGCGAGCGCTTCTTCGTCAAGGGCAGAGACTCGTTTTCGCTGCCCGTGCGCGATCCCGTGCTCTATTTCGTCCAACGCCTGCGCGACGAGGTCCACCGTTTCGCCATCGGTTCGCACCGGGCCCGCCGCAAGAAGGAAATGGTCAAGAGCCCGCTCGACGAAATCGTCGGCATCGGTCCCGGCCGCAAGCGCGCGCTTCTCTTGCATTTCGGCACCGCCAAGGCGGTCAGCCGGGCCGCGGTGGAGGATCTGAGGAAGGTCGACGGCATCTCCGAACAGGTGGCGAAACTGGTCTACAATCACTTCCACGAGAGTTGAAAAAATCGCCACTTTCATCTGGCCAGTCGAATCTGGCCTGTTGACCCCCTACATCCGCTTCTGATTTGAGTACGCAGGCAGAAAGAGTCCACCAGACATGGCCCAGCGCGCGTTTAACCTGCCTAACATGTTGACCTACGCCCGCATCATCGCGGTGCCGCTGGTCGTGCTGTGCTTTTTTCTGGAGGGCCATCTGAAATCGAGCGACTTCGCTCGCTGGTCGGCGCTGGTCATTTTCCTGCTGGCGTCCGTCACCGATTATTTCGACGGCTATTTTGCGCGTGCCTGGCAGCAGACCTCCAACATCGGCAAGATGCTCGATCCGATCGCCGACAAGCTGCTGGTCGCCACGTGCCTCTTGCTGCTTGCGGCTGACACCGACCGTCACGCCGGGATCGCCGGCTGGTCGCTGTGGGCGGCGATCATCATCCTGTGTCGCGAGATCCTGGTCTCGGGCCTGCGCGAATATCTGGCGGCACTCAAGGTCTCGGTGCCAGTGACGCAGCTTGCCAAGTGGAAGACCACCATACAGATGGTCGCCATCGCCTTCCTCCTGGCGGGACCGGCCGGTGACAAGATCTTTCCGCTGACCACCCAGACCGGCCTGGTGCTGCTGTGGATCGCGGCCCTCGTGACGCTCTACACCGGCTACGACTATTTCCGCGCCGGCCTCAAGCACATCATGGACGAGTGAGATGACGACCCGTCTCATCTATTTCGCCTGGGTTCGCGAACGTATCGGCACATCGGAAGAAGATGTCGAATTGCCCGCCGGCATCGAGACGGTCGCCGACCTCTTGCGCTGGCTGCAATCGCGCGGCGAAGGTTACCAACACGCGCTGCAATATCCCGATGTGATCCGCGTCGCCATCAACCAGGAACATGTCGACCATCGCGAGAAGATATCGGGTGCACGCGAGATCGCGCTGTTCCCGCCGATGACCGGAGGCTGACATCATGTCGGCCGTCCTGGTGCCGACCGTGCGCATCCAGCGCCAGGATTTCGACGTTGCCGCCGAGATCGCCGGGCTGACGCAAGGCCGCGCCGACATTGGCGCGGTGGTCACCTTCTCCGGCCTGTGCCGCGACGAGCAGGGCGCGCTCTCGGCACTCGAACTCGAGCACTATCCCGGCATGGCTGAAGCCGAGATCGGGCGTATCGCTGCCGAAGCCACCGAGCGCTGGCCGCTGCAAGGCCTCACCGTCATACATCGCCATGGCAAGATCGCGCCGGGGGACAACATCGTCCTGGTGGTGGCCGCTTCGGCGCACCGCCAGGCGGCATTCGAGGCGGCGGACTTCCTCATGGACTACCTCAAGTCGCGTGCCCCCTTCTGGAAGAAGGAACATCGCACCGACGGCTCCGAGGGGGGCTGGGTCGAGGCTAAGGAAACCGACGCCCAGGCAGCCCGGCGCTGGAAGCGACCGCCGTCCGAATAATACCGTGCAGGCGTCACGGAACGACCGCAATCCTTCTGCCAACTGGTCACGTGACTGATTGGGCAAGGGAGACGGTCATGCTGGACAGGATCGCCGAATTCTTCGTCTTCGGCTTGGTGCCGTTGGTCGTCGGTATCCTGGCGGTTCCGGAGCTGTCCGTTGCCGCGGAAAAGGCGGTGAGGGGCGAGGTGATCTATCGCGAGCGCATCGCCTTGCCGCCCAGCGCCGTGCTCTCCGTCGAGCTCGCCGACGTCTCGTTGGCCGACGCGCCGGCCAAGATCATCGGGCAACAGAAGATCAAGCCCGCCGGCCAGGTGCCGATCAGCTTCGAGATAAAATTCGACCCCTCCGTCATCCGGCCGCAAATGATCTACGCGCTGCAGGCCCGGATCACCGTGGACGGAAGGCTGATGTTCGTCTCCGATGTGCGCCATCAGCTCGATCCGCTGACCGACGCGCCGCAGACCATCATGCTGAAGATGGTTACGCCCGGCAAGGAGCCAGCGGCTTCCGTCTTCGATCAGCTCTGGGTGGTCGATTATGTCGATGGCATTGGCGCCATCACCGCGCCGCAGGCGACCTTCAGGGTCAGCGAGGCCGGCAAGGCCGGTGGCAGCGGTCCCTGCAACACCTATTTTGCCACGGCGAAGGTCGAGGGCCAGGCGATCGCGATCGGGGATATCGGTTCGACTTACAAAGCTTGCGCGCCCGATGTGATGGCCGAGGAAAAAGCCCTGTTCGATGCGTTGGCCAAGGCGGCGTCATACAAGGTCGATGCCGGCAAGCTCACCATCTCAGACAAGGACGGGCGCGAAATCCTGCGCTTCAGCGCCGCGAGCTGATTGCACTCCAGAAAAAAGGCCGGCTGAACGCCGGCCTTCCAGATCGGATTTGATGCCGTCGGCTCAGCCGACGATTTCGGTGTCCGAGAACCAGTACTTGATTTCCTGCGCGGCGGTTTCCGGCGCGTCGGAGCCGTGCACCGAGTTCTCGCCGATCGACAGCGCATGCACCTTGCGGATGGTACCTTCGGCGGCGTTGGCCGGGTTGGTGGCGCCCATTACGTCGCGGTTCTTGGTAATGGCGCTCTCGCCTTCAAGGACCTGCACGATGGTCGGGCCCGAGGACATGGATTCCACCAGCTCGCCGAAGAACGGCCGCTCCTTGTGGACGGCGTAGAAGCCTTCCGCCTCGCGGCGGCTCATCCAAACGCGGCGCGAGGCGATGACGCGCAGACCGGCGTCTTCGAGCATCTTGGTGATGGCGCCGGTGAGGTTGCGCCGCGTTGCGTCGGGCTTGATCATGGAGAAGGTGCGTTCGAGCGCCATGGGTCGTCCTTGTCTGAATTTGAATTGAGAGTGGCGGGCTCTATACAAGCCGCCCGGCTTATTGCCAAGAGGGTGAGGAGCGGGTCCGCGCGGCGAGCGGAAAGGCAATTGCCTGGCTTTGCGAGCGACGAACGCCCGGAGCGACAGCGAGCGTCGAACGGCCAGCGCTTCCGTGGCTGGTCGCTGCGGGCAGGCTGGATCAGACGGCTGTAAAGCAACGGTTTGCTTGCTATAGTCGTCCGGTCGGCGCCGCGCTGAAGTCGGCCCGCATGGAGACAATATGACCATGACAGACGATCGTCAGGAGCGCATTCGCAACCGTGCCCATCAGATCTGGCAGGAAGAAGGGCAACCGGCCGGTCACCACGAACGCCATTGGCAACAGGCGGCCGCCGACATCGATCGGGAGGACGCGGGGTCGGCGGACAAGAAGCCAGCCAGGAAGGCATCTGGCGCCGGCAAGGCAAAAGCCGCTCCCAAGGAAAAGGCCGCCGCGAAAGCCAGCAAGCCAAAGAAGGCGGCCAAGTAAGGCCAGCTGTTCCGCCGCCGATTTTCGCGACAGTTTGACGGCGCTTGCCTTGCGGGCAGGGCGCGCGCTTGCGGCCGTCACGCCGCCGCCGCAACCGTTCGTCCGAGCCCGCCATGCAGATCGAGGCAGCGGGTGAACCATTGCGCCACCACGTCGCTGTCGTCGAGCAATTTGTAAGGCGTGGCGATGCGTGCCCATTGCAGCGCGCCGAAGACGATATAGTCGGCAAACAGCGGCGAGGCGCCGCCGATGAAAGGCTGGTAGCTCAACATGGAGCGCAGCGGCTCCAGCGCTGCCCGGAAGGTTGCCAGGCCGGCGTCGCGTGCGGCGGCGACGTCCTCCAGCCGCTTGCCGAAGCGCTGCTCCCGGCTCTGGCGGAAATACGAGGCGTTCTCTTCGTCTTGCATGGCATGAAGGTCAACGAGCGCCGCGGTGGTAACATAAGGGTGGATGGTCAATTGCGACCAGCGTTCGATGAAGCGCGCCATCGCCTTGCCGCCTTCGCCGCCAAACAGCGTCGGGCGATCCGGATAGGTCTCATCGAGATAGAGCGCGATGGCGAAGGAATCGATGACGACCTTGTCGCCATCGCGGATGACCGGAACGGTTTTTGAGACACCGCCTTCGATGGCCGGCACTTCGAGAAAACGCGTCGGCGCGGTCGAGATATCAAGTCCCTTGTGGGCCAGCGCCATCGTTGCCTTCCAGCAATGCGGACTGAACGGGCGGCTCTCGTCATGTCCGACCAGGTCGTAAAGCAGAATGGTCATTGGCGTCGGCCCCTTCGCGGTCTAGGTATCGCCCCGAAACCCGAAACGGGCGCGGCGGGAGAAAAGATGAAACAGCACTTCATGATGTTTGCGGCCTACAATCAATGGGCCAATGGCCGCATCTATGATGCCGCCGACGATCTGAACGATGAGGAATTCAATCGCGACGTCGGCGCTTTCTTCGGTTCGCTGATGGGCACGCTCAACCACCTGCTCGCCGCCGATCGCATCTGGATGAAGCGCTTCACCGGCGAAGGCATCGCGCCGACGACATTGGACGCCATATTGCACCGGGCCTTGCCCGTCTTGAGGACCGCGCGCGAGGCGGAGGACCGGCGGATGATCGACTGGCTCGGCGGCCTGGACGACAAAGCGCTGTCGGGTCGCTTCACCTATATGACCGTTTCGGATATGCGCACCGTCTCGCAGCGCCTGGCGCCGGCGCTGGCTCATGTCTTCAACCACCAGACCCATCATCGCGGCCAGGCGCATATGATCCTGACAGTTCTGGGCCGCCCCTCCGTGCCGCTCGATCTGGCGCATTTCCAGCGCACCGAGGAGGGAAGGGCTTTCGCCTGATCCACATGGTTTTCGTTTTGAATTCGGGGCGAGCGTTTGGCGCGGACTATCGCCGCATTTTTTGCCGTAGCATGGCTTTTACGTCCGGCCACTCGGAATCAATAATGCTGAACCGGACGGAATTGCGTTTCCGGCCGTCCGGCATGATCCGTTCATTGCGAACGATTCCTTCCTGTTTTGCTCCTATTCTCAAAATGGCTGCTCTCGACGCGTCGTTGAGTTCGTCGGTGGTGAATTGCACGCGGACACAGTTCATGACCTCAAATGCCTGAATCAGGAGAAGATATTTAGCCTCGGTATTAACCCCCGATCGCTGGACCGAACTGCCGAGCCACGTGTGCCCAATCTCCAATTTTCTGTTCGCGCGATCGATTTTCCAGAACCGCGTACTACCGCAAATCAAGCCCGTGGCGCGGAGGACGATTGCGTATGGCATGACGGTCCCGGCCTGTCGTCCAGCCAGGGCATTGGCAATATAATCATCGATCGCGTCTGGCCCTGGAACCACGGTGGCCTTCAAGTTCCATAGCTCGCCATCTGCGGCTGCACTCAAAAGCGCTGCGGAATGCTCTGGCTGCAGGGGGCTGAGTTCAACGATATCGCCGACCAAGGCGGGTTGCCTGGATTGGACGCCGCCCATTAATCGATGGTCCCTGTTTCTCTTGCCTGCAGTCATCGAGCGACAAATGAGGACCGATCCGACTTTCAGACAGCTTCTGAAGCCAAGCCCGCAATTTCGTTGTCCAGCTGGCGTTGCGTCATGGCCGCTTCCGCCATCACCCATTGCTTGAACAGCAGCATCTTGCGTGCGGCAAGGCCCTTGTGCGGCGAGACGAAGTACCAACCGGCCGTATTCGGATGATGTACGGCAAAGGGAGCGACCAGCCTCTCGGCGCGGATATCGCTGGCCATATAGGCGCGGTTGGCAACGGCAAAACCCATTCCGGCATTGGCCGCCTCGTAGGACATCATGCACGAGTCGAAATAGATGCTCTTGGTCTCGCTGAGCACAAAACTGGCGCCGGCGAAACCAAGCCAGGATTGCCAGTTCTGCGTGCAGGTGTCGGAATGCAGCAGCGTGAAGTGCTTGAGGTCGTCCGGTGTCACCTTTGACACCGGCTTGTCGCCGAGAACCTCGTGGAACAATTTGCGGCTGCACACCGGTGTCAGGTCTTCCTGAAACAACAGGTCGGATGGCAGCCCGTTGAAGTGGCCGTCGCCGTAGCGGATTTCGAGATCGAATTCGGAAGTCGTGAACTCGTGCGTCGCGTACGAGGTCGAAACCCGCATCACGATATCGGGGTGTTGCTGCTGGAACAGCGGCAGGCGCGGAAACAGCCAGCGCGCGGCAAATGTCGGCAGCACCGATATCTTCAGCACATGTTCCTGTGATTGCCCGGTCGCTTCCATGCTGGCGGCGACAATCCGCTCCAGCGCCTCACGAACGCGCGAGACATAGGTTTCGCCCTCCGGTGTCAGCGACACCGCATTGCCGCCGCGCTGGAAAATCTTGAAGCGCAACTGGTCCTCCAGGCTCTTGACGCGCTGGCTGACCGCCGAAGCGGTGATGAACTGCTCTTCGCCGGCACGCGTGAAATTCCCGTGCCTCGCAGCACTCTCCACGATTTTCAGCGAATTGAGGTTGACCTGACTGAGCAGACGCACGGCTTTCGACCTTAAGCTGGGCTTAGGGTAGCACTAGCATTCCTAATTTTACAGGGGGGGCTAATTTAATCGACTGTTAACCAAGTGTTTGCCCCCCACTTGGAGAAGTACAATGAACGCACATACCGTACCCGAACTGCGCTATGCGATGAGCCGCGAGGCCATTATCGGCCACGAAACCGCCTGGAAAGTGTCGAGCTTCGGCGTTGCGCAGTATCGGCATGGCTATGATCCGGCTCTGCTTGCTGCGATCGAGGAGGCCGCCCTGAAGCTCAAGGCCAGCCATGCCGTGCACAAGCACCTCGATCTGACCTTCATCACCGGCGCGGACCGTTTCATTCCCGAAATCAAGGAGTTGCTGAACGACAAGTTGCGCTTGGAACGGCTGTCCGACATGATGGGCACGAAGCTGGAGCCCTATCCGCTGTCGATCGTCGGTTCGACAGTTACCTTCATGAATCCCAGGGATGGCGCCGTCGAATGGCATTGCGACGGCGTTCCGGTCACTGAGCTCATTCCGCTGTCGATCAGCGATCCGCTGGTCGGCGGCCATCTCGAAATCTATTGCGACGATTCCGAGACCGGCCGCGCCATCCTCGAATCCGGCCGCGAGATTCCGCGCAACCGCATCATGCGCATCGATCACAAGATGAACTATGCGACGCTCGGGCAGTTCCTCGGCGTCCTGCATCGTACGGCGCCGATCCAGTTCGGCGAGCGCGTCACGCTGGTGCTCAACCAGCGCTCCGTGGCCAAGCCCTATGTCGACGACAACAGGATGTACTACCTTGCCGCCGACAACGATCACGACCGCGAGTGGGTCAACGAGCTGGCCGAAGATGTGTGGCAAAACCAGCTGCCGGCCTATCGCCGGTTCGAGGCCGAACATCCGACGCCGGCCCCCGCCGAAGCGCCGGTTCCGGGTGGAGCCAGGGAGTCATGGTAGCGACCCATGATCCCGAAAAGTGGAGACCGGTTTTCGGACGGGATCATGGTCGAACGCAGAGATAGGGGCCTATGCCGATTCCTTCTGCATGGATCGGGCTCGATATCCGCGCTGGTCTTCGCTGCCGGGGCGGTGGCGTTGTGGTCGACAAATGCGCTGGTCGGCAAGTCCCTGCTGGCCAGTCACCCGGTGTCGCAGGTGCAGTTCCTGCAATTTGTAGGGGCCGCCCTGGTCTTCGCGGTCATCCGGTCGATGAGCCGCGAGAAAGCCGCGACGACCACGGCAAGCACCGCGCTGGTGCCGCTCGCGGTCGGCTTTATCGGTCTGGTCGGCACCATGGTGCTGCAATATATCGCCTTTGCCTCGATGCCGGTGATCGAAGCCAATCTCGTGGCCTACACCTGGCCCTTGATGGTTGCCGCGGCAGTGATCGCTTTCGACAATCCCCGGCGTCCGGCCTTGCTGGGCATTGCCGCGGCCCTTGGCTTCGTCGGCGTCGCGCTGGTGATTTCGGGAGGGCGTGACCGCACCTGGTTCCAGGGTGATCTCGCCGGCTATTCGGCCGCATTCGGGTCCGCGCTGTGCATGGCTTTCTATTCGGTGATGGTGGGGCGGCTCGCCACGTCGCCGGACCGCCTGTTGCTGCCCTCGTCGCTGGTCGGCGTCGCCTTGACGCTTATATGGTCCGCTCGCGAAGGCGTCGCCTGGCCCACCGGAGTGGATCTGGTCCTCGGGCTTTATCTCGGCGCTGGCCCGATGGGGCTGGGTTATTACTTCTGGTCACGCGCCTTGAAGCTCGGAGGCAGCGGCAAGGTGGCTGTCGTCGCCTATCTCACGCCGATTGCTTCGACGCTGCTGTTGACGTTGTCCGGCGAACGGCTGACGACCACCGCCATTGCCGGAGCCATTCTCGTGATCGGCAGTTGTGTCGCGGTCGGTCTGGAGCGTTCGGAGGCGCAAGACTATGTTTGATGACAATGAACGTCTCGCCAGGCAGGAAGCGCATTGGCTGATCAAGGAATTTGGCGCCGAGGCACCGCTTTACGCCGCAATGAAGGCCGAAAAGGCGATTGAACAGAAGGATTTCGGGCGTTGTGCCCGCTGGAAGCGTATTCTTGAGATATTGGCCGACAGCCGCCCAACCAAGTCTGCCACCTCCAAGTATTAGATTTTCTAATTTGCACGACGTCGATTTCTCATAAAAGTAGTTGATGCCAAGTCTTGATTCGTTTTGGGATTTGGCGGCCCGTTGGGGGCGCGGTTAAAGAGATACATCGACAAAAGTCTTTACTGGGGTAGATGACTTTGTCGCAGATAGGGTGAAAGAATTGTCAAATATCGAGGATAAGACCGTTATCGAGCTGACCGCCGATATTGTCTCCGCCTATGTAGGCAACAACCCGCTTCCGGCTTCCGGCCTGCCTGACCTGATTGCCAGCGTCAGCGCCTCGGTCCGAAAGCTGGCTGGTGCGGCCGTCGTGGAAAGCCCGAGCCTTGTTCCGGCCGTAAATCCGAAAAAGTCGGTGTTTCCCGACTACATCATCTGCCTGGAGGACGGAAAGAAGTTCAAGTCGCTCAAGCGACACCTCAGGACGGACTACGGTTTGAGCCCGGATGACTATCGGGCCAAATGGGGCTTGCCGCCGGACTATCCGATGGTCGCGCCGAATTACTCGGCGACCCGGTCGGCGCTGGCGAAATCGACGGGACTTGGCCGCAAGCCGGTCGCTGCGCCGGCGGTCGTGGCCAAGGCGACAAAGCGTGGCAAGGCCACTGCCTGAGGCCTTTCTGGCCGGTATCGCAGGTCACTGATCGCCTGCTCTGGCGGCGCATTGTGCGCGCCGTTTCCAGGCCTTGTGCGGCCAACTGGCCCGCAAGGTCTTGCGAAGCGTTGATGTCCAGTGCAAAAGCGCGGCCATGCTTATCATCAATGACCTTTCACTCCGCATGGCGGGGCGCTTGCTTCTCGACCACGCCTCGCTCACCTTGCCGGCCGGCACCAAGGCCGGTCTCGTCGGCCGCAACGGCACCGGCAAGACGACGCTGTTCAAGGCCATAACAGGCGATTTTCCCTCCGAGACAGGCTCGATCAGCCTGCCGAAGAATACGCGCATCGGCCAGGTGGCGCAGGAAGCGCCTGGAACCGAGGACCCGCTGATCGAGATCGTGCTCAAGGCCGATCTCGAGCGCACGGCGCTGCTCGAAGAAGAGAAGACGGCGACCGATCCGCACCGCATCGCCGACATCCACATGCGGCTGGCCGACATCGATGCTCATTCGGCCGAGTCGCGCGCGGCCACCATCCTCGCCGGCCTCGGCTTCGACGACGCCGCGCAGCGGCGTCCGGCCTCGTCCTTCTCCGGCGGCTGGCGTATGCGCGTGGCGTTGGCCGCCGTACTGTTTTCCGAGCCGGATCTCCTGCTGCTCGACGAGCCGACCAATTATCTCGACCTCGAAGGCACGCTGTGGCTGGAAAACTACGTCTCAAAGTATCCGCACACCGTGCTCCTGATTTCGCACGATCGCGATCTGCTCAACCGCGCCGTCAACTCGATCGTTCATCTCGACCAGAAGAAGCTGACCTTCTGGCGCGGCGGTTACGACCAGTTCGAGCGCCAGTACACCGAGCAGAAGGAGTTGCAGGAAAAGGGCCGGGTCAAGCAGGAAGCCGCCCGCAAGCATATGGAATCCTTCGTCGAGCGGTTTCGCGCAAAGGCCTCCAAGGCAAGACAGGCGCAGTCGCGCATCAAGGCGTTGGAAAAGATGAAGCCGATCTCGGCCATCGTCAACGACACGGTGCGGCCGTTCTCTTTCCCCGAACCTGTGAAGACGGTGGCCTCGCCGATCGTTGCGCTGAACAACGTCAATGTCGGTTATACCGAGGGCCAGCCGATCCTGAAGAAGATGACGCTGCGCATCGACGCCGACGACCGCATCGCGCTGCTCGGCGCCAACGGCAACGGCAAGTCGACCTTCGCCAAATTGCTGTCGGGTCGCCTGAAGCAGGAAACCGGCACCATGACGGTGGCGCCCGGGCTGAAGGTGGCGATCTTCGCCCAGCACCAGCTCGACGATCTGCGCCCCGAGGAGAATGCCTATGAGCATGTCCGCCGGCTGATGCCGGAGGCGCCGGAATCCAAGGTGCGCGGCCGCGTCGCCCAGTACGGTCTCACCACCGAGAAGATGAACACGCCCGCCAAGGATCTGTCCGGTGGCGAGAAGGCGCGCCTTCTGATGGGCCTGTCGGCCTTCGAGGGTCCGAACCTGTTCATCCTCGACGAGCCGACCAACCACCTCGACATCGACAGCCGCGAATCGCTGATCCATGCGCTGAATGAATTTCCCGGCGCCGTCATCCTGATCTCGCACGACCGCCATCTGCTCGAGGCGACGGCTGACCGGCTGTGGCTGGTCAAGGATGGTGCGGTCAATCCCTATGACGGCGACCTCGAGGACTACAAGACGCTGGTGACCGGCGTCTCCGGCGACCGCCGCGGCAAGCGCGAGGCCGACAAGGCATCAAAAGCCGATCGCCGCCGCGACGCGGCAGCACGCCGCGCCGCCTTCGAGCCGCTGGCCAAGGAAATCCGCGCCACCGAGGCGCTGATGGACCGTATCCGCAAGCGCATCGACGGTATCGAGGACGAACTGTCCGACCCGGCGGTCTACGAGAAGGATCCGTCGACTGCGACCAGGCTCGCCAAGGAACGCTCGCAGCTTGCCCAGACGCTGGCCGGCCATGAGGAAAAATGGCTGACCATGTCGGCGGAATATGAGGAAGGGACGGCGGAGTAGAGCTAATCTCCCCCCTCGTGGGGGAGATGCCCGGCAGGGCAGAGGGGGGCGCTGTCCCGCCAACCTGCCGGTCTCTTTGCAATCACCATCGCCAACTTCGGTGGCACATTGATTGGGCTCGATAGGCCGCGATCCTTCGCGCCCCCCTCTGTCCTGCCGGACATCTCCCCCACAAGGGGGGAGATTGGCTAATCATCTGGCCCTACACGCCACCGTCAAAACCCGCTAGACAAATGGCATGAACCAGCACGCGAAGCTCCGCATTGGCCATTCGGCCTGTCCGCATGATTGCCCGTCGACCTGCGCGCTTGAGGTCGAACTGCTTGACGGCAACCGCATCGGCCGCGTCCATGGCGCCAAGTCCAATACCTATACGGCCGGGGTCGTCTGCGCCAAGGTCGCCCGCTATGCCGACCGCGTCCATCATCCCGACCGTTTGCTGAAGCCGCTGGTGCGCAAGGGCGCCAAGGGCGGGGGCGTCTGGCAGGAGGCAAGCTGGGAAGCCGCACTCGACCTCGTTGCCGAGAATTTCATCGCGGCCGAGGAGAAGTACGGATCGGAGACGGTCTGGCCTTACTATTACGCAGGCACGATGGGGCTGGTGCAGCGCGACGGCATCGACCGGCTGCGGCATGTGAAGAAGTACTCGGGCTTCTTCGGCTCGATCTGCACCAATCTCGCCTGGACCGGCTGGATGATGGGGGCGGGCGCCTTGCGCGGTCCCGATCCGCGAGAAATGGCCAAATCCGATTGCGTCGTGATCTGGGGCACCAATGCGGTGGTCACGCAGGTCAATGTCATGACCCACGCCATCAAGGCGCGCAAGGAACGCGGCGCGAAAATCGTCGTCATCGACGTCTATGAAAACGCCACCATGAAACAGGCCGACATGGGCCTGGTGCTGAAGCCCGGCACCGACGGCGCGCTGGCTTGTGCTGTCATGCATGTCCTGTTCAGAGAAAGCCTGGCCGACCGCGCCTATCTCGAAAGATACACCGACGACCCTCTGGGCCTTGAAGCGCATCTGCGCACCCGCACGCCGGAGTGGGCGGCTGATATCACCGGTTTGACGGTCGCCGAGATCGAGGCCTTCGCCCGGCTCGTCGGCACGACGAAAAAGACTTATTTCCGGCTCGGCTACGGCTTTGCGCGCCAGCGCAACGGCGCGGTCAACATGCATGCGGCGTCATGCATCGCCGCGGTCACCGGCGCCTGGCAGTATGAGGGCGGCGGCGCCTTCCATTCCAATTCCGGCATCTTCAAGCTCAATCAGGATGTGCTGGAAGGCTCAAGAATGCGCGATCCCTCGATCCGCTATCTCGATCACTCGCGCATCGGCCCGGTGCTGACCGGCGCCAGCGACGCGCTCTACGGCGGACCGCCGGTGACGGCCATGCTCATCCAGAACACCAATCCGGTGAATGTCGCGCCCGAGCAGCGGCTGGTGAAGCAGGGATTTTTGCGCGACGATTTGTTCACCTGCGTGCACGAGCAGTTCATGACCGACACGGCCAAGCTGGCCGATGTCGTGCTGCCGGCGACGATGTTCGTCGAGCATGACGACATCTACAAGGGCGGCGGCAACCAGCATATCACGCTCGGCCCCAAGCTGATCGAGCCGCCGGAAGGGCCGCGCACCAACCATTTCGTCATCGAGCAGCTGGCCCAGCGCCTCGGCGTCGCCGATCGGCCGGGCTTTGGCCTCACCGAGCAGCAGCATATCGACATCATCCTCGGCAAGCGCGGGCTGGGCAGCTTCGATTCCTTGAAGGAAGAGAAGTGGGTCGACCTGCAGCCGGATTTCGAAACCGCGCATTTCATCCGGGGCTTCGGCCATGCGGACGGCAAATTCCGCTTCCGCGCCGACTGGACCGGGCAGGCGGCTCCCAACCGGCCGCCGAAGAGCATGGGCCTGTTCGGCCCGGTGGCGCGATTGCCGGAATTTCCCGATCATGTCGACCTGATCGAAGTGGCCGACGAAGCGCATCCGTTCCGCCTGACGACCTCGCCGGCGCGCAACTTCCTCAACTCGACCTTTTCCGAGACACCGGTTTCAAGGGCGAAGGAAGGCCGCCCCGAACTCCTGCTGCATCCCGACGATGCGGCGGCTCTCGAACTTGCCGACGGCGACCGGGTCGAGGTCGGCAACATGCGCGGCGAGGTGGTGCTACATGCCAGATTGTTCGACGGCATCAAGCGTGGCGTCGTGATCGCCGAGGGCATCTGGCCGAACAGCGCGCATGAGCGCGGCGAAGGCATCAACGTGCTGACCGGCGCCGATGCCCCCGCGCCCTATGGCGGCGCGGCCTTCCACGACAACAAGGTGTGGTTGCGCCGGGCGCAGGAGCTGAGCGCCTAGCCCCGCAGATTTTCCTGATCCGGATTCACCTCTGGCCCAAACACCAGCGGTCGCGAATGCCAGCTCCCGTCTCTATAGAGGCATTCGTCCGTCGCAATGGGAGAGTGTCGATGGCAGGCGCGATTTCGCTTCTGGGAATACCGCATGACGGGAATTCATCCTACCTCCAGGGTGCGGCCAAGGCGCCACCGCTGATCAGGCGCGAACTCACCAGCGATGCTTACTCCTCATGGAGCGAGACCGGCTTCGACCTGAGCGACCGCTTCGTCGATCATGGCGATATCGACTTCACCCAACCGGGCGATCCCTGGCAGCGGATCGAAAGCGAAGTCGGCCGCGCACTGGACGCGGGCCATCCGCTGATCAGCCTGGGCGGCGATCACGCCATCTCCTGGCCGGTGCTGCGCGCTGTACGCCGTCGCCATCCAAGCCTGACGATCGTGCATATCGATGCCCACCCAGACATCTATCATGCCTACGATGACAATCCGCGTTCGCACACTTCGCCCTTCGCACGCATCATGGAGGAACGGCTTGCCGACCGGCTGATCCAGATCGGCCTGCGCACCGTGAACGGTCATCACCGCGATCAGTTCAAGCGCTTTGGCGTCGAGGTGGTGGAGGCCGCGCATTTCAGCGAAAGCATTCAGCTCGATCTCGGGACGCCGGTCTATATCTCGATGGATCTCGACGGGCTCGATCCGGCCTTTGCGCCGGGCGTCTCCCACCGCGAGCCCGGCGGCCTGTCGACACGGCAGGTCATCAACCTGATTCAAGGCATCAACCAGCCGATCGTTGCCGCTGATATCGTTGAATACAATCCAAGCCAGGACCTCTCCAACGTGACGGCGCTTGTCGCCGCCAAACTGGCGAAGGAGATCGCCGGCATGATGCTCAGGACATCGCCTGCGGATTGAGAACGCGGCGCGGCTTCACACCGGCAGGGTCTCGGTCGCCTCTTTCCTGTTTTGCCGCTGGCGGATGTCGTCGGCGACCGCCTGGGCTTCGATGCCGATTTCGCGCAGCAGCCCGGTGACCGCATTGTGGAAGCCGACCAGATAGAGGCCGAGATCCGAAGCGCGGGCATTGACGCCGCTGGGGCCTGGCTCGATGCCGGGTTCGAGCAACCTGGCATAGCCCGCCCGGTAGCCGGTGGCGAAGAGGATGGCGTCGAATTCGCCGTGGCCGCCATCGACAAAACGGGCACCGCGTTCCGAGATTTCGGCGATGTCGGGCGCCACCTTGATCGCGCCTTCGCGGATCTTGCCGATCGTGCCGACATCGATCACCGGAATGCGCGACGCAAGGGCGATCTGTTGCAGCAATCCCTGCTTCGGCCGTCTGAGCCCAAATTTCTCCAGCCTGCCCAGCACAAGGTCGAGAATGAGGGGGAACAGGGCGTCATTGATGCGCCGCGGCCCGAGCCGCGTCGCCATGCCGACCATTTGGATCGGCACGCCGAACAGTTCGCGCGGCACGATGTGAACGCCGTCGCGCACCGAGATCGTCGGCCGGGCACCGCCTTCCGCCAGATCGAGCGCAATCTCGGCACCGGTGTTGCCCATGCCGACGACCAGCACCGACTGGCCGGCAAAAGGCGTAGCGTTGCGGTAGTCCGCGCTGTGCAGCGTCTTGCCCTTGAAGGCGTCGATGCCGGTAAATTTTGGCAGCAAGGGCTCGGCATTGTAGCCAGACGCGATCACCGCATGCCAGGCGCGTAAGGCGCCCGACGTCGATTCCACCCGCCAGCCGCGGCCCTCCCGGGTGATCGCCCGCACGGTTTCGCCGAAGCGGGGCTCGAGGTCGAAACGCTTCGCATAGGCATCGAGATACTCGACCACGAGATGGCGGGGCACATAGCGCGGATAATCCTTGGGGAAGGGGACGAAGGGCAGCGACGAGTAGCGTTTGGTCGTATGCAGATGCACGCGATCATAGTGACGCCGCCAGGCCGGCGCGGCCTGCTGCTCCTTTTCGAGGATGACAAAATCCACCCCGGCTTGCCGCAGGCACGCGGCAACCGCCAGGCCCGCTGGCCCGGCACCGATGATCGCGACCTTCGTGGTTTCGTCCATGCGCGCCTCCACCGCCAATTCGCGATCCTGAGAATGTCAGAAACGTGGCAAGGGTGCCACGGGCTCATCCAGGCAAGGGCACCGTCAACCCGACCTTGACGCGGTCCATGGCGACGAAGGTGCGGAACTTCCGCACATTGTTGCTGCCGAAGAACAGTTTTCGCGTCAGCGCCTCATAGGCGCCCATGTCGGCCACGGTGATGACGAGGATGAAGTCGGCTTCGCCGGTGACATAATAGCATTGCTGCACGTGCGGCTCTGCCGAGAATTGCCGCTTGGCCGCATCGATCAGTTCGGTGCGTTCGCTCTCCAATTCGACCTCGACGAAGATGGTGATGGGCTGGCCGACGGCAGCCGGCTCCACCACGGCGACGTTGCCGGCAATGACACCGGTCTGTTCCATGCGCTTGATGCGGCGCTGCACGGCCGGCGCCGACAGGTTCACCGCCTCGCCGATCAGCCGTTGCGGCGTCGTATTGTCCCGCTGCAGGATGGCAAGGATGGCGAGATCGAAGCTGTCGAGGGAGACCGGCGACTGCGGCATTGGCGTATCCTGACGAAACAAACTTGCATTTTGAGAGCCGAATTACAGCGCCTTTTGCGCATGTCCTGCAATATCTTCTCTCGGACGACGCCGAGGAGACCGCCAATGTTCCTGCCCAATAACAATGCCTTGCACCGCCGGCCCCTGGGCGCGGCCGATGCCGAAACCCTCGGCATCGCCGGAGCGGACACCGTCGAGCGTTTCCTTGCCCGCCGTGACAATCACCTGGCAACGCCGCTGCACGCGTTGCCGGCGCTGGGGGGCGAGCTCGGTCTCGCGGCCTTGCACGTCAAGGATGAGGGCTTTCGGCTCGGCCTCGGCAGCTTCAAGGCGCTGGGCGGCGCCTATGCGGTCTTCCGTCTGGTCCTGGAAGAGGCCAGCAAGCGTCTGGGCCGCTCCGTCGATGTCGGCGATCTCGATCGGCCCGAAGTTCGGTCGGTCGCGGCGACCATGACGGTTGCTTGCGCCACCGACGGCAATCACGGCCGCTCCGTCGCGCAGGGCGCCGAGCTCGTCGGTGCCAAGGCGGCGATCTTCGTCCATGCCGGCGTCAGCGACGAACGCGTCGCGGCCATCGCCCGCTACGGGGCCGAGATGATCCGCGTCGACGGCAATTATGACGATTCGGTCAGGCAGGCGGCGCGCATCGCCGCCGAGAAAGGCTGGACGGTGGTTTCCGATACCTCATGGCCGGGCTACGAACGCATTCCGGGGCTTGTCATGCAGGGCTACACGGCGATCGTGCGCGAAGCGCTGCGCCAGCTCTCCGACCCGCCGACGCATGTCTTCGTGCAGGCAGGCGTCGGCGGCATCGCGGCGGCGATCGCCGGCCATCTCGCCATCGTGCTCGGAGAAGCCAGGCCTGTTTTCACGGTGGTGGAACCTGCGCGCGCCGCCTGCGTCTTCGGCGCCGCCAAAGCCGGGCACCCGGTCAAGATCGCGCATGGCGAGGCGACGGTCATGGCGATGCTCGAATGCTACGAGGCCTCGCCGGTCGCCTGGCGCGTGCTGGCACGCGTCGCCGATGCCTTCATGACCGTCGACGAGGACGACGCCGTCGCCGTGATGCGGCGGCTGGCAAGGCCGTCCGGCAACGATCCGGCCATCGTTGCCGGTGAAAGCGGAGGGGTCGGTCTTGCCGGACTGATCCGGGCGATGGCCGGTCACAAGGCCGAGCTTGGCCTCGACGCCACTTCGCGCGTGCTGGTCATCAACACCGAAGCCGCGACCGACCCCCGCCGCTATGCCGAGCTCGTCGGCATGAACCCGGCGGATGTGCTTGCCGGCAAGATGCTTTCAGGAGCAACGCCATGATCTCGATCGACGGACAAAGACTGCTTGGCCGCATCCGCGAACTCGGCGGCATCGGCCGTGATGGCGAGGGCAGGCTGGTGCGGCTGGCCGCCTCCGATGCCGACCGGCTGGGTCGCGACCGCTTCGTCGGCTGGCTGCGCGAGGCCGGGCTCGAAATCGCCATCGATCGCATGGGCAACATCTTCGGCATCTGGCAGGTACCTGAGAACGCCGGGCAGGCGCCAATCCTCGTCGGCTCGCATATCGACACCGTCATCGATGCCGGCATTTATGACGGCTGCTACGGTGTACTGGCCGGCCTGGAGGTCATCGAGACGCTGAAGGGGTCAGGCTATGTCCCGTCGCGCCCGCTCGCGGTCGCCGCCTTCACCAACGAGGAAGGGGTTCGCTATTCCCCCGACATGATGGGTTCACTGGTCCATGCCGGCGGCGTCGATATCGCGGCGGCGCTGGCCGCCGTCGGCACCGACGGCAGCGTGCTGGGGGAGGAGCTGGCCCGCATCGGCTATGCCGGCGACGAGGAGCCCGGCTTCCTCAAACCGCATGTCTATCTCGAACTGCATATAGAGCAGGGCCCGGTGCTGGAACGCGAAGGCGTGCCGATCGGCGCCGTGGAAAACCTGCAAGGCATCTCCTGGCAGCGCATCACCATAGATGGCATCGCCAACCATGCCGGCACCACGCCGATGTGGATGCGCAATGATGCCGGCCATGCGGCTGCGCGTGTCGTCACGTTCCTGCACGACCGCGCCAAAGCCTCGAACACGCCGACCGTTGCAACCGTCGGGACGATGCGTTTCGAGCCAAACGCCATCAATGTCATTCCCTCGCGCGCCGTCTTCACCGTCGACCAGCGCGACCCTTTCGAGCACCGCCTGCAGGCGGAGGAGGCGGCACTTGCCGCATTTCTCGAGGACCTCGCGGCCGCCGATGGCGTCACGGTCTCGGTCGAGCGGCTGGCCCGCTTCGAGCCGGTGATTTTCGATAGCCGCATCGTCGAACTGATCGAGGCTGCCGCCAGCAACCGCGGATTGGTCTCGAAGCGCATGACGTCAGGCGCCGGCCATGATGCGCAGATGATAGCGCGCCTTGCGCCCGCGGCGATGATTTTCGTGCCGAGCGCCAGCGGCATCAGCCACAATCCGCGCGAACATACGGACGATGCCGAGCTTGTCGCCGGCGCCAACATCCTGCTTGATGTCGTCGCCCGCCTTGCGGATCAGGAGATATCAGGCAATGGCTGAAATCGACCGTGACGCGCTGAAGCTGGAGATGACCGGGTGGCGGCGCGATCTGCACGCGCACCCCGAATTCGGCTTCGAGGAGAAACGCACCGCGGCCTTCGTCGCGGCCAAGCTGCGCGAATTCGGCCTGGACGATGTCGCCGAGGGTATCGGCGGCACAGGCGTCGTCGGCACGTTGCAGCGCGGCAACGGCAACCGTGCCATCGCGCTCAGGGCCGACATGGATGCGCTGCGCATATCAGAGCAATCGACCGCGCCACACCGCTCCGGCAATCCCGGTCTCATGCATGCCTGCGGCCATGACGGCCACACGGCGATGCTGCTTGGTGCGGCCAAGCTTCTGGCCGGGGAGGGCGGTTTCGACGGCACCGTGCGCTTCATCTTCCAGCCGGCGGAGGAATGGGGAAAAGGCGCGTTGGCGATGCTCGACGATGGCCTGATGCACCGCTTTCCCTTCGACGAGGTCTTTGGCCTACACAACATGCCTGGCCTGCCCGTCGGGCATTTCGAAACCCGCGCCGGTCCGGTCATGTCGGCCGAGGATATCTTCGAGATCGTGCTCAAGGGGTTGGGCGGCCACGCGGCCCGGCCGCATTCGGGTCAGGAAACGCTGGTCGCCGCCTGTGCGCTGGTCACCAGTCTTCAGACCATCGTCTCGCGCCGGCTGAGCCCGGCCGACATCGCCGTGGTTTCGGTGACCGAGCTGATCACCGACGGCACCCGCAACGCACTGCCGGGCTTTGCCCGCGTCCTTGGCGACGCGCGCAGCTTCCGTCCCGAGGTCAGCGCCGAGATCGAGCGCCAGATGCGCATCATCGCCGAAGGCATCGCTGCCACGTACAATGTTGCCGCCGAGGTCAACTACACCAGGGAATTCGTGCCTTTGCGCAACGATGCCGAACTGGTCGATGCGGCCTTCGCCGCCGCCACGACGGTTTTCGAGCCTGGCAATATCGCGGTCGCCCGCGAACCGATGACGGCGTCGGAGGATTTCGCCCGCTTCCTCGACCACGTGCCGGGCTGCTTCGTCTTCCTCGGCAACGGCGAGGGTTCGGCGCCGCTTCACAATTCCAGCTACGACTTCAACGATGACGGGCTGTTGTTCGGCGTCGATTTCCATGTCGCCATCGCCAGACAGCGGCTTGGGACTTGAACCCACGGGCGGGCTTTTCGCGGCATTTTACCGGGGGAAAACGCCCGGAAAAGGCCGATATCCTTGATCTCGCATGACGCTGCGGCAAGACTCAGCTAGCGTGCTTCATGCGGCGGACCTGATATCCGCCTGGCCGGCGCTATCAGATTACCTCCCAAGCGGCGCCGGCCTTCTCCCCTGCGCGCTAAATTAGCTTTCGTTAAATTTAGAATGCTGGCGCTTGGCGGAAGTTAGCGTTTTGCTGCCAAGACTCCACGCTTTGGGTGCTGGGGGAGCCATGGATGCGCGGGCGGAGCTGGATAAAGGCGTTGCGTCAGGACGAAGCGCGGCGAGTGCGCGCGCGTATCGCTGAACTCGAACAAAACTTGACCGCTGCCTCGGCCCAGACACGACAATTGCGCCAGGACGCAGGCCACGAACTGCGCAATGCCAAGTTCCGCCTCGACCGCCTCGAGGAATGCATCGCGGCAATGCGTTGATGACGACCCCGCAATTGTCGGGTGCGGGCCACCATTCACTGCCTGGCAATGCCATTGTTCGCGGCAGGAATTGCGAGACCTTGGTCCCCTCCAGTCGCCTTTGTCGGCGGCAGTTTGTTGTCACAGGCCGTGAGCGCCAAGGCGACGAGCGCGAGGATCAGTCCTAGCTTTTTCATCGCTACCTCCTCCAAGTCAGAACGAGGCGGCGCCGGTTTGGTTGCGGCGGTTGCGCCGAGGGAACAAAAGGCCCGGCCTCCAGTTGATCCAGAGAAGGAGGACCGCCCACATGATCCGTTTGCTTCTGGTCGGCACGCTGGCCTTTGTCACTTACCGTCTCGCCCGCAAGATGATCGACGAGGTCCCCGACACTGTCGATCCGCTCCTGCTGCCGGCGCCTGCAAACGACCGCGAAGCGCTGCGCCGGCAATCGGCGGCGATGGGCGTTGACCCGAAACGCTGATCGTATTGCTCGCCGAATTGGCGGAGCCGCTTCTCTGTTGCGAACAAAGCGGAAACGATGCTTGATGGGCGATGAACCTCGCCGCCCATGATTCGACCTTTTTCGACTCGACCGTCCAGCCGGCCTATCTCGCCCGGCTGAATGATGCCCAGCGCCAGGCCGTCGAACATGGCGACGGCAAGATTGCAGGCCCGCTGCTGGTCATTGCCGGGGCTGGCTCCGGCAAGACCAATACGCTGGCGCACCGCGTCGCCCATCTGATCGTCAAGGGGGCCGACCCGCGCCGCATCCTGCTGATGACGTTTTCGCGGCGCGCCGCATCCGAAATGGCGAGACGCGTCGAGCGCATCGCCGGCGAAGTGCTCGGTCGCGACGCCGCGGTGATCACGGATGCGCTCACCTGGGCGGGCACTTTTCATGGCATCGGTGCGCGGCTGTTGCGCGATTATGCATTGGAGATCGGCCTCGATCCGGCCTTCACAATCCATGATCGCGAGGATTCCGCCGATCTGATGAATCTCGTGCGCCACGAACTCGGTTTCTCCAGGACGGAAGCGCGCTTTCCAACCAAAGGCACCTGCCTTGCCATCTATTCGCGCGCCGTCAACGCGCAGGCCCCGCTCGGTGAGGTGCTGGGGTCTGCCTTCCCCTGGTGCGCCGGCTGGGCAGAGCAGCTCAAGCAGCTGTTTGCCAGTTACGTCGAGGCCAAGCAGGCGCAGAACGTGCTCGATTACGACGATCTGCTGCTCTACTGGGCGCAGATGACGGCCGAGCCTGAGATCGCCACGCATCTGGGCGGGCGTTTCGATCATGTGCTGGTCGACGAATACCAGGACACCAATCGGCTGCAGGCGTCGATCCTGCTTGCGTTGAAACCCGACGGCGCCGGGCTGACGGTCGTTGGCGACGACGCGCAGTCGATCTATTCGTTCCGCGCCGCCGAGGTGCGCAACATCCTCGACTTTCCCCGGCAGTTCGCGCAGACCGCCGACGTGGTGATGCTGGAGCGCAATTACCGCTCGACCGAGACCATTCTGGCCGCCGCCAATGCGGTCATCGGCGAAGCTTCCGAGCGCTTCACCAAGAACCTGTGGTCGGAACGCAAATCCACCGACAAGCCAAGACTTGTGACCGTGCGTGACGAGGTCGAGCAGGCGAACTTCGTCTGCGACACCATCCTGGCGGAGCGTGAGGCCGGCACCGCGCTGAAGTCACAGGCGGTGCTGTTTCGCGCCTCGCACCACAGCGGACCGCTGGAGATCGAACTGACGCGGCGCAACATTCCTTTCGTCAAGTTCGGTGGCCTGAAATTCCTCGATGCCGCCCACGTCAAGGACGTGCTGGCGGTGCTGCGCTTTGCCGAAAACCCACGCGACCGTGTCGCCGGCTTTCGCGTGCTGCAGCTCTTGCCAGGCATCGGTCCTTCCGCCGCCGCGCAGATCGTCGAGGCCATGACGTCGGCGCTGGACGAGGCGATGGGCCTGGCCGGCTGGCGTCCACCGCAGCGCGCCGCCGACGACTGGCCGGGATTCGTCTCGCTCTATTCCGGCTTGCGTGCCGGCGCCAAATGGCCAGCCGATCTCGAACAGATCAGGCTTTGGTACGAACCGCATCTGGAGCGCATCCACGAGGATGCGACCACGCGCCGGGCGGATCTGCTGCAACTGGAGCAAATCGGGTCGGGCTATGCTTCGCGCGAACGCTTCCTGACCGAGCTGACCCTCGATCCGCCGGACGCGACCAGCGACCAGGCCGGGCCACCGCATCGCGACGAGGACTATCTGATCCTGTCCACCATCCACTCGGCCAAGGGCCAGGAGTGGAAGAACGTCTTCGTGCTGAACACGGTCGATGGCTGCATTCCGGCCGATCTCGGCGTCGGCACCAAGGAGGACATCGAGGAAGAGCGCCGGCTGCTCTACGTGGCGATGACACGAGCCAAGGACAGCCTCAACCTGATCATGCCGCAGCGCTTCTTTCCGCACGGGCAGGCGGCGCGTGGCGACCGTCATCTCTATGCCTCGCGCACCCGTTTCATCCCGGCCTCCATCCTTGCCGCGTTCCAGCAGCTTTCGTGGCCGGCCGCGCAAGCGGCGCAGGGCAGGGCACCCCGGCCGGAGGTGCGCGTCGACATCGGCGCGCGCATGCGCGGCATGTGGAAATAGCAGGAGCCGATGTCGCAGCCGCCGATCAGGATCGCCATATCGGGCGCTCTCGGCCGCATGGGACGCCAGATGGCGGATGCGGTGCGGGCCGATGCGCGTCTGGCGCTTGCCGCCCGCTTTCACCGCCCAGGCAGTGTCGGTGATGGGCTGGTGAGCCGCGAGGAAGCGCTTGCCATGGCCGATGTGGTCATCGACTTCACCACGCCGGCTGCCTCCGCCGATCTGGCCAGTTTCTGTGCGCAACGCGGCGGGCCAGCCTTGGTGATTGGCTCGACCGGTTTCGATGCGGCCGAAGCGGCCATTATTGCCGATGCCGCCAAAAACATCGCGATAGTCCGCTCCGGCAGCTTTTCGCTCGGCCTGAACATGCTGGTCGGATTGGTCGAGCAGGCGGCGAGGGCACTCGCTCCGCAAGACTGGGATGCCGAGATTTTCGAGGCGCATCATCGCCACAAGATCGATGCGCCCTCGGGCACGGCGCTGATGCTGGGGCAAGCCGTTGCCGGCGGGCGCGGCGTCGAACTGGACATGGTGGCAAGGCGCGTCCGCGATGGCGCCACCGGCGCGCGGCCGGTGGGCGAGATCGGCTTCGCGGTGGCGCGCGGCGGCAGCATCGTCGGCGAGCACAGCGTCTCCTTCTGCGCCGAGGGCGAGACCGTCACCGTGTCGCATGTGGCCGGCGACCGCGTCATGTTCGCGCGTGGCGCCATCGCCGCCGCTCTCTGGGTGGCGGGCCGCACTCCCGGCGAATACGACATGCGCGACGTCCTGGGGCAGAGCGCTCGGGCGTGACGCTGCGAACGATTTTTTTGCCCCGCGACTGAAAGCCAGCTGAAAGCTTGGGCATGTCATGACGGTTTTGCGGTGTCACCGCATGTCCGGCCCGCGACGGTCGGCGAGGGAGGAATGCGGCGCGGCTTCACAGCGCGTCGCCCAAATGGAGGAAGTTTTGTGACCGGTTTCATCTCGAAGTGTGCGTTGCGCACCGTTGCCTTGACGCTTGCCATCACCGCCACGGGTGCCACGGCGGCATCGGCGGCCGACGAAAAGATTTCCATCATGGTGGGTGGCTACGAAAAGCAGATCTATCTGCCCGCCAAGCTCACCGAAGCCCTGGGCTACTTCAAGGACGAGGGTCTTGACGTCGAGTTGCTGAACGAACCGGCCGGCGTCGATGCCGAAAACGAGATGCTGGCCGGCGCCGTGCAAGGCGTTGTCGGCTTCTATGACCATAGCATCGACCTCCAGGCCAAAGGCAAATTCGTCGAGTCCATTGTCCAGTTCAGCCAGGCGCCCGGCGAGGTCGAACTGGTTTCGACGAAGCATCCCGAAATCAAGTCGCCGGCCGATTTCAAGGGCATGAACCTTGGTGTCACCGGCCTCGGCTCCTCGACAAACTTCCTGACGGAATACCTCGCCGTGAAGAACGGCTTGAAGCTGGGTGAATTCACCTCAATCCCCGTCGGTGCCGGCGATACATTCATCGCCGCGATGCAACAGGACAAGATCCAGGCGGGTATGACGACCGAGCCGACCATCACCCGGCTACTCAAGACGGGTGAGGCCAAAGTCCTTATCGACATGCGTACGATGGAAGGCACAAAAGCCGCGCTCGGCGGCACATACCCGGCCGCGTCACTCTACATGCAGACAGACTGGGTCGAGGCCCACAAGGATGTGGTGCAGAAGCTGGCCAATGCTTTCGTCAAGACGCAGAAATTCATCAATACCCATAGCGGCGCCGAAATCGCCGACAAGATGCCGAAGGACTACTATGTCGGCGACAAGGAGGGCTATGTGAAGGCCCTCGATGCCGGCAAGGCGATGTTCACCGCCGACGGCGTAATGCCCGAGGGCGGCCCCGAGACGGTGCTGACTGTGCTGTCGGCCTTCAAGAAGGACCTGCAAGGCAAGCAGATCGACCTGTCGAAGACCTACACGACGGAATTCGTCAAGAACGCGAAGTAAACCCGTCTGCCGGCGCGATGCACCGCCTCGTGCCGGCAATCGTCTGGTTTTCACGTCCGGAGGCCCTGGCCGACGGCGGTTCTTCGTTCGAGGAGTTAGCCCAGCATGGCACAAGAGAAAAGCGCACCGGCAATTGAGCTGATCAATGTCAGCCGCCGCTTCCTGTCACCCACCGGCAAGTCGCTGACCGCGATCCGTGATTTCACCATGACCGTCGAGCGGGGTGAATTCGTCGCCGTCGTCGGCCCGACCGGCTGCGGGAAGTCCACCACCCTCAACCTCGTCACCGGATTGGCGAGCCCAAGCGCGGGCGAGGTCCGGGTCATGGGTGCACCCGTCAAGGGCATCGATTCCCGCATCGGCTTCGTCTTTCAAAGTGACGCGCTGTTTCCATGGCGCACGGTGATCGAGAACGTCATGGCCGGGCCGCTCTTCCGTGGCAGGGCCAAGGCAGAAGCGACGGCCGCGGCGCGCGACTGGCTGGCGCGCGTCGGCTTGGCGCGCTTCGAGCATCACTATCCGCACCAGCTCTCCGGCGGCATGCGCAAGCGCGTCGCGTTGGCGCAGACCTTCATCAATGGCCCCGAGATTCTGCTGATGGACGAGCCGTTCTCCGCGCTCGACGTGCAGACACGTGTTCTCATGCACGAGGAACTGCTGCGTCTGTGGTCCGAAGCCAGGGCTTCGGTCGTTTTCGTCACCCACGACCTGGAGGAAGCAATAGCGCTGGCCGACAAAGTCTATGTGCTGACCGCCGGGCCGGCGACGGTGAAGTCGGTCTACACCATCGACCTGCCGCGCCCTCGCGTCGTCGCCGACATCCGTTACGAGCAAAGCTTCATCGACTATTCGCGCACCATCTGGGCCGATCTCAAGGAAGAGGTCGAGACCAGCTATGCCCGCGCTGCCGCGTGAGGGAGGACACAATGACCGATGCCACCATCGACATCAGGGCAGGAAGTTTCAGGCCGGGAACTTCGGACGCCGAAATAGAGGCCGCCGCCGCCAAGGCCGCGCAGCATCGTCGCCGCACGGTGATCTTCTGGCGGTATGCCATCCTCATCGTCTTCCTCGCCGCTTGGGAAGTCGCCGGGCGCAAGGCCTGGATCGATCCGTTCTTCTACGCCACGCCAAGCGCGATCGCGCAGAGGCTCTATGAGTGGACGACGGAAGGCACGTCCGAAGGGCCGCTCTGGTACCATCTCTACGTCACGATGGAGGAATCCGTCCTCGGCTTCGTCACAGGCTCGGTTGCCGGCATCATCATCGGCGTCGCGCTTGGCCGCAACCGCATGGCCGCCGACATCTTTTCCATCTACATCAAGGTCATCAACTCCATCCCTCGCGTGGTGCTGGCGCCGATCTTCATCATGATCCTCGGCCTTGGCCTTGCTTCGAAAGTGGCGCTGGCCTTCATCATGGTGTTCTTCGTCGTCTTCCATAACGCCTTCCAGGGCGTGCGCGAGGCCGACCGGGCGATGATCGCCAATGCCCGTATCCTCGGCGCCTCCGACTGGCAGCTGACCCGCTCGGTGATCGTGCCGTCGGCGATGAGCTGGATCTTCGCCAGCCTGCACGTCAGCTTCGGCTTCGCCATCATCGGCGCCATCGTCGGCGAGTTCGTCGGCTCACGCTATGGTATCGGGCTCTTGATCAACATCGCCAAGGGCTCCTTCGACGCCGCCGGCATGTATGCCGCGATCGTCATCATCATGGTCGTGGCGCTGGGCGCGGAATATCTGATGACAATGGTCGAGAACCGGCTGGCGAAATGGCGTCCGCAGCCGCTGCACGAGACGCAGTAAGCAGATCGGAGCGGGGCAAGGACCCCTAGCCGCCGGCCAACGGCAGGCGCACCTCGACGACCAGGCCGCCGGTCGCGCCATCCGCAAGGGTGATGCGACCGCTGGCATTTTCGACCACCTCGCGCACGATGGCGAGCCCGAGGCCGCTGCCTTCGTCGGTCGCGCCGGTGAGCCGATAGAAGCGCTCGAAGACATGGTCGCGCTCGTCGGCGGGTATGCCTGGCCCGTCGTCGGTAACCGTCAGCACGGCCTCGCCACCGGCGGCGGCGAGCTTGACGGTGACGGTGCCGCCTGCCGGTGTGTAGCGCAGGGCGTTGTCGACGAGATTGACGATCATCTCCCGCAGCATCGTGCCGTCCCCGATGACCGGTACGGCGCCAGTCTCATCGAGGCCAAGATCGACGTTGCGATCAATGGCCCTGGGCGCGTGCGTTTCCAGCACTTGGCGCGCGGCTTGCGTCAGGTCGATGCGATCGGCGCGCGGTCGCCGGCTGCCCGGTTCCGCGCGCGACAAGGTCAAGAGCTGTTCGGCCAGCCTCGCCAGCCGGGCGGAGCTTGCCTGCAGGGCGACAAGCGCTTCCTTGCGCGCATCCACAGCGTTTTCGCGCAGCGCGTAGCTCGCTTGCGTCGACAACAGCGCCAGCGGCGTGCGCAACTGATGCGCGGCATTGGCGATGAAACGGCGCTGCGCCGCCATCTGCGCCCGCACCCGTTCCATATAGGCATTGAGCGCATCGACCAGCGGCCGGATTTCGCTCTGCGCACCGGCGACTTCGATGGGGTCGAGTTCGCTGCGTTTCGGTGAGCGCACTGCGTCGCGCAGCCGGATGAGCGGCGTCAATCCTCGCCGCAGGCCGAGCAGCACGAAGACGCCGGCAATCGCCACCAGCGCCAGTTGCTGGGTGAAGGCGCTGAACCAGAGATGCCGCACCATCGCGTCGTGGCCGAAAAGCGTGACGCCGACGGTGACCGATATCGGCGAGTCGCCGCCGGCGCCGACCACCGCGTGCGTAAATGTCAGCAGCCGCAGCGTCTGGTCGCGATAGGTCGCTTCGATGCTGGGGCGTCCAGGCGTCTTGGGTAGCCCGGGATAGCCTGTCAACAGCCGCCCTCCGGCGGCTTCGACACCGTAGTAGACCCTGTCGCGGTCGCCGGTGTCGAACATCTCGAGCGCTGCCGGCGGCACCGTGGCGTTGATCACTCCGTCGGTCATTGCGACCTGCTCGGCAATCATCCGTGCCGATCCGACCAACATGCGGTCGGTGACAAGATCGGCGGTCGCCAGGGCATTGCCATGGCTGGTCCACAGATTGACGGTGGCGAGCCCGGCGAGCGGCAACACCACCCAGGCCAGAAGTTGCAGCCGAAGACTGTTAATTCTCATGGCGCCAGATCATCGTGGCGCAAGAGATAGCCGAGGCCACGCAAAGTGGCGATCTGGACGCGCGACCCTTCAAGCTTCTTGCGCACACGGTGCACATAGATCTCGATGGCGCTGGGATCGGCGTCGGTCTCGAAATCATAGATCGCCGCGGACAGTGCGGCCTTGCTTACGGTGCGTCCTGCCTTGATCATCAATTGCTCGAGCAAGGCATGTTCGCGCGGCGTCAGCGCCAGCGCCTCCCCGCCGAGCGAGAACAGCCTGGTGTTGGTGTCGAAGACGAGGTCGCCGCAGGCAACGACCGGTGCCGTCCGGTCATTGACGCGGCGCAGTTGCACGCGGATGCGTGCTTCAAGCTCCTCGATCTGGAAGGGCTTAGCCAGATAATCGTCGGCGCCTTCGTTGAGGCCTTTGACCCGGCCATCGAGGCTGGCATTGGCGGTCAGTACGATCACCGGCACCCGGTTGCCGCGGGCTCGCAGCATGCGCAGCACTTCCAGTCCGCCCATGCGAGGCAGCGCAAGATCGAGAATGACAAGCGCGTGGTCGCCCGCGGCAAGCGCGTGCTCGACATCCTCGCCGTCATGGACGATGTCGACGACATAGTTCGCCTGGCGCAAGGTCTTGCCCAGCCAGTCCGCCAGTTCGCGATTGTCCTCCACAAGCAGCAATCGCATGTCTATTGCCGTTCCAGCATCCGCCCGCTTTCGGTCTCAACGGGTCGCCTCGGGCTCGATCGTCGATCCCATTCGCCAATCGGACCCAAAATGATCGATAGTATCGATCGCAACGCAAGGCAAATGCGGCTTGGGCCGTGGCCGGCGAAACCTCCAAACTGTCCGAGCGACGATTCCAATCAGCCGGACCCAGGCCAGAGCAATTGGGGCAACTGATCCACGCAGGGCCTCGACGACCTCGACGACAAAGAGCGGTGGGCTTGGCTCGCGGCTCTTGTTTTTTTTGGATGAGCCCAAGGCATTGGCTTCATCAGCCGATCTCCGCAGTCGGCAAAAAACATTTCGCGTTCAGGAATAAAACCAGGCTGCTTCTGGTCTTCTCCTCAGCGGAACCGTCCTCCCAAGACGCCGCCCAACGGATGAACCAGGAGATTGAAATGGACAGGCTTGCTCTCGCTACCGCCGCTATCCTTATCGCAACCGGAGGTGCGTTCGCCGGCAGCGACCACTTTGGCTCCGACAATGCCAACCAGCCGGTTGCCCCGGTCGCTGGCGTGGATCACGCAGTCACCGGCGCCGTCGACAACAAGACGAATATGACCAGCCACAAGGCTGCCGACACCAAGATGAAGCCCGCCATCGACTGGCCGGAGCCCGGCCAGGGCATCTGGGGCAACTGATGTCTCGGGCGCGGCGGACTGTCCGCCGCATCCGCCTGGCATGGGTTCTAGCTTAAATCCTTCGGGCGCAGGCAATGCGTCAGCCGCGCGGAGAACAGGGCGGACCACTCGCCCTCGAAGACGAGGCGCGCAAGGGCTGCTGTCGGCAACTTTTCCTCAAGCCTCTTGCGCGCCTTCGCCTCCGATCGCGGTCCGGCAAGCTGTTCTGCCAGGTCCTCAAGCCCCGGATTATGGCCAACCACCACAAGGCAAAGGCTCGACGGGTCGGCCTTATGGATTTGGTCCAGAATGTCCGCAGCCGAAGCTTCGTAGAGTGGCTGAGCAAACGCGACTCGTGGATGCACCGGCAACTCCGCGGCCACCAATCGCCAGGTGTCGCGGGTGCGTAGCGCCGACGACACCAGCGCCTGATCCGGCAGCCAGTCGCGCGCCGCAAGCTCGCGGCCGATCAATCGGGCTGCCTTCAATCCACGTTCCGCGAGCGGCCGGTCGAAATCATCGAGATCAGGATCATCCCAGCTCGATTTGGCGTGGCGAAGCAGGAGAAGCTGTTTCATGGCCGCGTTCTCGGCTCAGGGCGTGATCCGCGCCAGATGCTCCAGGTCGGCTTCCTCACGCAGCGGGTCGGGCGCCATCACCACCGAGGTGCCGTTCTCGGCATCGTCGGCGAAGTGGGCAAGCACGGTGCGGCCCGCCTCCATGCGTGCCTTGCCTTCGGCCACCAGTCCCAGCGCCAGCGCATAGAGCCGATGCTCGGCCTTCAGCACGCGCGCTGCCAGCGTATCGGCATTGTCGCCGACCATCACCGGCACCGCCGCCTGGGCGATGATCGGGCCGTCATCCATCTCCGGCGTCACGAAATGCACCGTGCAGCCATGAATGCGGATGCCGGCTGCCAGCGCGCGCGCATGGGTATCGAGCCCCTTGAAGGCCGGCAGCAAGGCAGGGTGGATGTTGATCATGCGACCCTGCCATTTCTGGACAAAGCCGGGGGTCAGGATGCGCATATAGCCGGCCAGCGCCACGATGTCGGCATTGAAGGCCGCGAGTGCCGCGTCGATCGCCGCGTCATGTGCCTGCTTGCCGCCATGGTCGGCGCGGGAAATGACCTGCGTGGCGATGCCGCGTGCCCTGGCGATGCCGAGGCCCGCGGCGTCGGCCTTGTCGGAGATGACGGCGACGATCTCGGCCGGAAAGGCCGGATCGCTGGCGGCCGCGATCAGCGCGGTCATGTTGGAGCCGCGCCCCGATATCAGGACGACCGCGCGTTTTCTCGGCGCGCTCATAGCCCGATCGAGCCCCGATAGATGACGCCGGCGTCGCGGCGCGGCACGATGCGGCCGATCGGCGTCACCGTCTCGCCGGCTTCCTGCAGCACGGCCGCGACCTGCGCCGCCTGCCCCGAAGCGACAGCCAAAATCATGCCGATGCCGCAATTGAAGGTGCGCATCATCTCCTCCGGCGCAACGCCGCCGGTCTTCGCCAGCCACGAGAACACCGGCGGCACGTCGATCGCCTCGAGATCAAGCTCGGCCGAGAAGTCCTTGGGCAGCACGCGCGGAATGTTTTCAGGGAAGCCGCCGCCGGTGATGTGGGCGAGCGCCTTGATGCCATGCGTGTTGCGAATCGCCTTGAGGATCGATTTCACGTAGATGCGGGTCGGCTCGAGCAGCGCCCCGGCGAGCGTCGCCTCATCGTTGAACGGTGCCGGATCGCTCCACGCCAGGCCGCTGGCGGCGACGATGCGGCGCACCAGCGAGAAACCGTTCGAATGCAGGCCGGAGGAGGCTAGCCCGAGCAGCACGTCGCCTTCGACGATGTCGTCGGTGGGCAAAAGCTGCCCGCGTTCGGCCGCGCCCACCGCAAAGCCGGCAAGGTCATAGTCCTTGCCGTGATACATGCCCGGCATTTCGGCGGTCTCGCCGCCGATCAGCGCGCAGCCGGCCTGGCGGCAGCCCTGCGCGATGCCGCCGACGATCGCGGCACCCTGGTCGGGATCGAGCTTGCCGGTGGCGAAATAGTCGAGGAAGAACAGCGGCTCCGCGCCCTGCACGACGATGTCGTTGACGCACATGGCGACCAGGTCGATGCCGATCGTGTCGTGGTTGCCGGCATCGATGGCGATCTTGAGCTTGGTGCCGACACCGTCATTGGCGGCGACCAGCACCGGATCGGTGAAACCGGCAGCCTTGAGATCGAACAGACCGCCGAAGCCGCCGATCTCGCCATCCGCGCCCGGCCGGCGTGTCGCGCGCACCAGCGGCTTGATCTTCTCCACCATGAGATTGCCGGCATCGATATCGACGCCGGCCTCGGCATAGGTGAGCCCGTTCTTGCGCTTGGCCGTTTTGTTCTGGCCCGTTTTATGCTGGCCGGTTTCGCGCTTGCTCATCGCAATTTTCCTGCTCGTTTGCGGGCTCTTCGCATGAACGGTTTCGGTCCGCAAGGATAACGGCCGAACCGGGCGCCGTTTGGCCCGACAAAAGCGTGGATAGCCGGGGCATCGCACACAACGTTTGCTTCGCCCCAGGCTGCTCCCTTGCCTCGACCCTTCATCTCCCTCATCTATCTCCAGGCATAATACGGCGGGGTAATACTTTGACCATCCCCAACCTGATCACCATCCTGCGCCTTGTGCTGGTGCCTGCCGTGGTGCTGGCCATGCTGCAGGCGCGCTGGGACTGGGCTTTTGCCGGCTTCGTTATTGCAGGCGTTTCCGACGGCATCGACGGCTTCATCGCCCGCCGCTTCGACCAGCAGTCGACGCTCGGCGCCTATCTCGATCCGATGGCCGACAAGCTGCTTTTGGTTTCGGTGTTCGTCGTCATGGGCTTCATCGGGCAATTGCCGCTCTGGCTGGTCGTCACCATGGTGTCACGCGACGCGCTGATCGTCTGCGCGGTTCTGTTGTCCACGGTGATGGCCCATCCGGTCGAGATAAAACCGTTTCTTGTGTCGAAGGCCAATACCGCCATACAGATCGTGCTGGCGGCGGTCGTGCTGGGTGAACTCGCCTTTGCCGTGCACCTCGACCCTCTGCGGCCCGCCCTCATATTGCTGTCCGGGGTCTTGACCGTGGCTTCGGCCGCGGCCTATCTCGTGGCTTGGCTGAGGCATATGAACGGCTATGGCGAAGGCGGTAAATCGGGCTGACATGCCCATCGACGGCAAGGCTGCCCGCAAGCCGGCTGCCCGCAAAGCGGTGACGCGGGGCAAGACCGTCGACGACCAGATGGTCGTCGACGTTCCGGCCGGCGAGACGGCGGCGGAGGCAGAGGCGGCTTCGACCTTCTACCGCCAGATCTTCTTCTGGCTGGCGGGTGCCGCGATCCTGGCGCTTTTCCTTTATGTCTTCAGCGGCGTCCTGCTGCCCTTCGTCGCCGGCATGGTGCTTGCCTATTTCCTCGATCCGGTCGCCGACCGGCTGCAGCGGCTCGGCCTCAGCCGTTTCATGGCGACGGTGGTCATCCTCATTACCTTCCTGATCGTGCTGGTGCTGGCCTTCGTCATCCTCATTCCGGTGCTGGCGACGCAGATGACCGATTTCGCCGGCAAGCTGCCGGAGTACCTGACCCGGTTGCAGAGCCTGATCACGTCGTTCGACCCGAAATGGCTGGAACAGAGATTCGGCGTCAACGCCAATGGCTTGCGCGACGGATTGAATTCGCTGCTGACTTCCGGCTTTGGCCTGATCACCACCGTATTTACCTCGCTGTGGAGTTCGGGCATGGCGCTGGTCTCGGTGGTCAGCCTGTTCGTGGTGACGCCGGTCGTGGCCTTCTACATGCTGCTCGACTGGGACCGCATGGTGGCGGTCATCGACAGCTGGGTGCCGCGCGACAACGTCGCGACGGTGCGCGCCATCGCGCGCGACATCAACACCGCCACTGCCGGCTTCGTGCGCGGGCAGGGCACGCTCTGCCTGGTGCTGGGCGCCATGTACGCCACCGGCTTGACGCTGACGGGGCTGAACTTCGCCATCCTCATCGGCCTGTTCGCCGGGCTGATCTCCTTCATCCCCTATGTCGGCTCATTGACCGGGCTGGTGCTGGCCGTCGGCGTTGCCTTCGTCCAGTTCTGGCCGGACTGGACGATGATCGTCGCCGTTGCCGTGGTCTTCTTCATCGGCCAGTTCATCGAAGGCAACATCCTGCAGCCCAGGCTGGTCGGCAAAAGCGTCGGCCTGCACCCGGTGTGGCTGATGTTCGCGCTGTTCGCCTTCGGCGCGCTGTTCGGTTTTGTCGGGCTTTTGATTGCCGTTCCAGCATCCGCGGCGGTGGCAGTTCTGGTACGCTTCGCCATCGCCCGCTACCTGGAATCGCCGCTCTACAAGGGCCATGCGACAGAGCTCGCGCCGCCGTTGCCGGCCGATCGCGGCGGCGGCCACCGCACGCAACCGCGTCGCTGAAGTGACTGCCCAGCGAACCGACCCGCCGCGCCAGCTGCCGCTCGATCTCGGCCACGGCACCGGTTATTCGCGCGACGAGCTGGTCGTCTCCGGCACCAACAACCAGGCGGCCGCGCTGGTCGACCGCTGGCCGGATTGGCCAGCACCGGTGGTGGTGCTGGCAGGCCCCGCTGGTTCGGGCAAAACGCACCTGGCCTCGATCTGGCGTGCCCGCGCCAACGCGCTTGCCGTCGACGCCAGGCGCATGGGCGACAGCATCGCCAATCTCGGTGCGCGGCCGGCGCTGATCGACGATGTCGATATCGGCGCGGTCGATGAGCAGGGCCTGTTCCATTTGATCAATGCCGTGCGCGGTGCCGGCTCGACGCTGCTCTTGACGGCGCGACGCTTTCCGTCGGCCTGGGGCGTCAAGCTGCCCGATCTTGCCTCGCGTTTGAAGGCGGCGGCGACCGTCGAGATCCACGAGCCCGACGATCTCCTGCTCGCCGGCGTCATCACCAAGCTGTTCGCCGACCGGCAGGTCGAGGTCGAACCGCATGTCGTGCAGTATCTGGTGCGGCGCATCGAGCGTTCGCTGGCCACCGCGATGCGCGTGGTGGAGCGTCTGGATCGCACCGCGCTGGAGCGCAAGATGGCGATCACAAGGGCATTGGCGGCCGAAACCGTCAACGCCATGGACGAGGGGCAGGGCGAATTCGAGATTTAGAGTGCCTCGATGTTACAATCGCTCCGCAACCGCCGTCCCATTTCGGGAAATAACAGCTGGCACCCATCTTGCAGCGTGAGCTTGCCGGCTGACCCCGGTCCTGATTGCGTTCCAAATCAGGTTGTAGGCTCGCCGGGAATGAGGTGCTTGGGGTTCTCGCCCGGCGAGCTTGCCTTTCACTTGCGGCCAATCACAGCCAAAGTCTGACGAAATGCCGGACCAACAGATAGACGGCTGAATGCGAGGCAATATAGCAGGCCGCGACCAGCACAAAAATCCCGGTGCTGGCTGCCCACGAACGGGAGGCAACGATGCCTGGTGCCAGCCTGGCGTGCCCGCGGCTCTCGCGATTGTTCCACATCGCCAAGGCCGCACAGGCGATCGCCCACGCCACCATGAAGGGAACCGTCACGCCCGCATAGGCAAAATAGGCCGGCCCGAACAGCGACACCCAAGCATCGATCCCAAGCACCGCAAATCCCCCATTTTGCCGGAGTTTAAGCCGGCAATAGCGAGGGAAGCGAGCCTGAAATGATGAAGCCCGAATATTGGCCAAAAGCCCTTGATGCTCGCTCAATCCAGACGCGATTGCACGAAGTCGATGAAGGCGCGCACCTTGGCCGGCGCGAAACGAGGACAATCAAGGGCAAGACAAGCACGGCGGCCTTGATTGCGGCTCTCGTCGCCGGCGAGGGCGCCTAGATCGCATGGGATAAGAAGGGATGGTCGGAGTGGAGAGATTCGAACTCCCGACCCTCTGGTCCCAAACCAGATGCGCTACCAGCCTGCGCTACACTCCGAACGGTCTGTTGCCTATTCATTTCGGTGTTACATGGCAAGTGCAAAAACCTTGCCGCCGCTGCCAATGCGCAGTAATGACGGCCCTAGGGCGGCGATGCCGCCTTGCACAACAATGAGGTGGCCATGTCCGCGCGCATTTTCAGCCCAGCCAAAACCGCGATGCAGTCCGGCAAGGCCAAGACCGGCCACTGGGTGTTGGAATTCGATCCCGAGATGCGCAAGAAGATCGACCCCCTGATGGGCTACACCACGTCGGGAGACATGAGAAGCCAGATCAGGCTCACCTTCGGCACCAAGGAAGAGGCCGTCGCCTACGCCGAAAAGGAAGGGCTTGCCTTCCGCGTCGAAGAGCCGAAAGAGCCCAAGCGCCGCCAGATTTCCTATGCGGAGAATTTCCGCTATGACCGCAGGACGCCCTGGACGCATTGACCGGCTAGCCCAGCGCGAACATCTACCGGCCCCGAGCCGGCCAGCGGTCCCGTAGCTCAGCTGGATAGAGCACCGGCCTTCTAAGCCGATGGTCACAGGTTCGAATCCTGTCGGGATCGCCATAATTTCAAAGGCTTACGCCGCATGACCTGACGAGGTCAACCAATCCTCACCCTTGCCTGCCAGTGCCGCGACGCCGTGCAATGGAAGCCTGAAACGGCAGTCTCGGGCCCACCGGCGCGGGGGGCCCTGGAATTATTTCGTGATCTGTCCTGTTGGAACCTCGGCCAAGCCCAGGCGTTCGGGGCCTTGTATTCGTGGAGCCTCATGAAAAGGCAATGTGCGGTCCGGCGAATAGGGTAGGGCAGGCACAACGAGAATGGGTTGGGGGAGGAGAAGCCAGGCCATGTCGAAACGTGAGATTGGAACGTCCCCTGCCTTGGTGCGGCGCATCGCCGAACTCAGGGCCCGCATGCAGGATGCCGAAATTTCCGGCCATGAAATGAAAACCTTTCACAAGGTCGCCGCCATCATGGGGGCCGGCGACGGTTCCTTGTGGCTGGATGCCGACGACATGATCGCGGCATCCTTCGTCGTCGAGGCGGCTGGACAGGCGTCCAACCGCTGACTTCGGAATTCTCCCTGTCAGGAATCCGATGAGCCTTCAACCACCGGGGCACGGCCGCCTGTTGGCGATCGTGCCCGCCCCCGGCCATCCGATCCCGTCTCCCTGCCATCCGATCTCGAATTGAAAGGAAAGTCTTATCATTTTGTTTGCGTTGGCACGTCATAGTAGGGACGGCTAACGGAGTGAAGGGGATGAAGCTGGACCTGTCGCCGACCAGCTGGGGCAGGGTGATCGCCGTCACCGCCGCCGGCACGGCATTCTTCATTGCCGTGGCGTTTTTCGTCGATTCGTTCAATTTCCCCTATCTTTCGCCCGAGTCTGTCTGGCGCGCGAAGCTGACCGACCTTCTGCTGCCCCTGGTGCTGGGTGGCTCGTTTCTGTTTTTCCTGATGTGGAAGATCCGCCAACTGGCGATAGCCCAGCGCGACCTCAGTGTCATCGCCGCGACGGACAGCCTGACGGCAGTGCTGAACCGCGGCGCCTTCTCTATGCTGGTCGAGGCCTATCTCGAGCAGACCCGCAAGCAGGAAGAGACCCGTTCCGGCGCGCTGCTGATCATCGATGCCGACCACTTCAAGTCGATCAACGACCGCCTCGGCCATGATTGCGGCGACCAGGCGCTCAAGCTGATCGCGCAGGCGATCAAGGGCCAGCTGCGCGGCGGCGATATCGTCGGACGCATCGGCGGCGAGGAGTTCGGCGTATTCCTTCCCGGTGTCGACCCCTCGCAATCCTGGCTGGTTGCCGAAAGCATCCGCCGACGGATACGCGAAATGGACTTTTCCCCGGGCGGCCGCTCCTGTCCGCTTTCCGTCAGCATAGGCGGTACCAGCTTCAGCGGGCCGACCACCTACGAGGCAATATTCTCGGCCGCCGACAGACGGCTTTATGCCGCGAAATCGAATGGACGCGATCAGGTCAGCTTCGATCCGGCGGAAGCCTCCCTGGCGTCTCCGGCCAGCGCCGCTACCCTGCACTGACGGCAGCCTCGTAGTAGGCTGACACCCACCGCTTGCTTGACGCTTGATTATCCGTGTGCTTCCTCCGGGCAGTAATGTACGGAGTATCGCCAGAAATAGTCCTGCTTCTTAGTCCCTCGATCGTGCCATTCGCGGGTACAGCACGGCCCTTGGGTGCAGGCAATTGAATGGCGAGACGCCCGGCTAGAGCCGAGTAAGCACCGCGACCATGATCCATCTATTCAACGGCTTTCAGAACCAGTTTGGCGGCAGTGAGCGCGAAACCCTGGAGTTGTACCGGCTCTTGGGCGCCGACTCACGGGTGTGCCTGTGGGCAACCTCGTCGCGCGTATCCGAAGGCCTGATGCAGGAATTTCCGATACGCCGCGTCTCGCCGGCAACACGCAATGTGCCGGATGGCGGCACCTATGTCTTTCTTGGCGCGCATTGGCGCAACAAAATGTGGCCCTACCTGATCCCGCGGCCGCGCCGGCTGATCTATGTCTTCAACACCTTTCATCCCAAGCTCATCGCCCTGACGACACGCAGGCCGCGCCTGCTGCGTTGGCCGGCTGCCGAACTGGTGCTGATCTCCGAATTTCAGAGGCGCGTGCTGCAGGTCGAAGGCGTCGTCCATGCCTCGCCGATCGATATCGGGCGCTTCTCGCCACGACGGGCAAGGCCAAACGGTCCGTTCACGGTGGGGCGGCTGAGCCGCGACACGGCGGACAAGCATCACCGCGACGATGTGGCGCTCTATGAGGCATTGCTTGGCGATGGCACCGCGGTCCGTATTCAGGGCGGCACGCCGCTCAAGGACAAGCTCGCGCCGCATCCGCAACTCGAACTCCTGCCGCAGGGTGAATTCGCCGCCGAACAGTTCCTGCCGACGCTCGACGTCTTCTACTATCGCACCGGTTCGCATGTGGAGACGTTCGGCCGGGTGGTGTTCGAGGCGATGGCCTGCGGCCTGCCCGTGGTCTGCCATTCGCATGGTGGCTACGTCGACCACATCAGACATGGCGAAAACGGCTTCCTGTTCGAAACGACACAACAGGCGGCGCGGATCCTGGCGGATCTCAAAGCCGACCCGGGCCTGCGGGCGACGGTCGGCCGCAAGGCGCGGCTGACCGTCGAACAGATGTTTTCATCGCAGGCGTTGCAAGAACGGCTGGATTTCTATCGGCGTTAGCCGCACCGCGCCATCTGCCTTCGGATATTCTCCGCCAACAAGCCACCTAGCCGTTTGGCATCAATCCCGACATCGCGCTAAAGCTGGCATCACGTGAATCGCGGGCGGCCGGCATCGGCGCGCGGGCAGATCGAGCAGGGCTTCTACCGATGACATTGATGGGCGGCGCGGCACTGCTGATCCTGGTCCTTACCTATGCCGGCGTCGCCATCGGCCGCATCCCTGGCCTGCGGCTTGACCGCGCGGGCATTGCGCTGCTTGGCGGCGCAGCGATGATCGCCATCGGCGCGCTCAGCATGGAGGATGCCTATCGCGCCATCAATTTCGACACCATCACGCTTCTGCTCGGCATGATGATCGTGGTGGCGCATCTGAAAGTATCGGGTGCCTTTCGCGGTCTCGGCGCCATTGCCATCGAGCACGCGCATGCGCCGTTCATGCTCCTGGTGATGGTGACGCTCCTTACCGGCGTGCTGTCGGCTTTCCTGGTCAACGACGCCATCTGCCTGGTCATGGCGCCGATCGTCGTCCACGTCACCCGTGTCATCAACCGCAATCCGATCCCCTATCTGATCGCCACCGCCACCGCTTCGAACTGCGGCAGCGTCGCCACCATCACGGGCAACCCGCAGAACATGGTCATCGGCGCGCTGTCGGGGATTTCCTATCCGGCCTTTTCGGCGGCGCTCGCGCCGGTCGCCTTGTTCGGCCTTGTCGCGGTCATCGTCATTGTGCGGATCGTCTATCGCGCCGAATTCAGGCGCAACGGCGAACTGGCGCCACACATCTCGCGCGGCCGCATGCATCGTGGCCAGGTGCTGAAGGCCGTGGTCGTCTGCATCGGGCTGGCGATCGCCTTCTTCGCCGGTGTTCCCGTAGCCAAGGCGGCGCTCATCGGCGGCGCCATCCTGCTGCTCACGCGCGCCATCAAGCCATCGCGCATCTACCATGAGATCGACGGACCGCTGCTGTTCATGTTCGCGGGTCTGTTCGTGGTGGTTGCCGGCGCGGAAAAGACGCTGCTGACGCCTGACATGATCGCCTCCGCCAAGAACATCGGGCTCGACGACGTCTGGAGGCTGTCGGGGTTCACCGCCGTGTTGTCCAACATCATGAGCAATGTTCCTGCCGTGCTGGCGCTCAGGCCATTCATACCCGGCCTGGAAAACCCCGAGCGCGCCTGGCTGGTGGTGGCCATGAGTTCGACGCTGGCCGGCAACTTCACCTTGCTCGGCTCGGTCGCCAACCTGATCGTCGCCGAACAATCCAAGGCCGCTGGTACACCGTTGTCTTTCGGTGCCTTCTTCAAGGTCGGCCTGCCGCTGACACTGATCACGCTCGCCGCCGGTACGGCGTGGCTGGCGTTCGGGGCCTAGCCCTGCATCTGACTGACCGACATCCGCGCCCTGACCAGCGTCGCCGCGGCTCGTCCGGCGGCTTCGACGTAGTCGGGATTGCGATGGATCAGCATGATCGAAAAGCAGCCTTCTATCAGCAGCACGATCTCGCGGGCCAGTGCCTGCGGCCTCTCGATATCGTGCCCGGACAATTCCGTGGCCAGCCATGTCTCGAAGTTGGATTTGTGCCGCGCCCCGACCTTGACCGCCGGGTGTCCAGGCATCGAGGCAAGCTCGGCAGCTGTGCGCAGGAAGCCGCATCCCTTCCATTTTGGATGGCGCGTGGCCCGGGCCAGATTGGTGAAGATGGCTTCGACCTTGCTGTCCACGCCCCCTTGCTCGGCTTCGAACCAGCCGGCCATCCGTTTCAGATTGGGCTGATCGCGGCCGTCGAGATAGGCTGCGATGAGGTCGTCCTTGCTCTTGAAGTGGTAGTAGAGCGTCCGCTTGGTGAGGCCCGCTTCCTCGGCGACGGCGTCGACACTGACACGGCCGATTCCTTCCGCGTAGAACAATCTGGTTGCGGCATCGACTAGGCGCTTGCGGGTGGGGCTTTGTGCTTCGGCCATGGGTCTAAGTATACCGACTAGTGAATATACACAAGGTGCGAACGACGTAACCTTCCAACTCGTCAACAAGCTGGAAGGAAGCCAAATGACCGATCTTGTCCTGAGCGAGACCCGCGACGGGGTTACCGTCCTCACCCTCAATCGTCCCGAAAAGCTCAATGCACTGAATTATGCCCTGATCGATCGCCTGCTTGCGGTTCTCAACGACATTGAAGTCGATGACGGCGTCCGGGTTGTCATCCTCACCGGAGCAGGGGAGCGGGCGTTTTCGGCGGGTGGCGACATCCATGAATTCTCGGCCAGCGTGGCGCTTGGCGCCGATATCGCAATGCGCGACTTCGTCATGCGCGGGCAGCGGCTGACGGCACGGCTGGAAGCGTTCCGCAAACCGGTCATCGCTGCCGTCAACGGCATTGCCTTTGGCGGTGGCTGCGAAATCACCGAGGCCGTTCCGCTCGCCATCGCCAGTGACCGTGCGCTGTTCGCCAAGCCCGAAATCAACCTTGCAATGCCGCCGACTTTTGGTGGAACCCAACGCCTGCCGAGGCTGGCCGGGCGCAAGCGGGCGCTCGAACTGCTGTTGACGGGCGACTGGTTTCCGCCGCCGCGGGCGCTTGAGCTGGGTCTCGTCAACGAGGTTGTGCCGCATGCCGAACTGATGCCGGCGGCATTTGATCTGGCCAAGCGTATCCTGCGGCATTCCGGACCGGCCGTCACCGGCATTCTCACGGCGGTGGCGAGGGGCCTCAACCAGGGTATTGCCGAGGGACTGCTGATTGAGGCGGAGCAATTCGCCCGCATGGCTCCGACCGCCGACCTGCGTGAAGGGCTGAATGCGTGGATCGAGCGGCGCAAGCCGAGCTACGACGGTTCGTGGACCCATATCACACGGCCCGATGAGGCGCGGCGAGCCTCGTTGGCGATCGACCGGCGCGGGACGCGGACCAGGACGCCTTCGCCGCCACACGGCCCTTGACGTCTAGCGGGAGCAACACAAGTCACCGAACCTTCAAAGAGAGCCGTGGCCGATAGACCTGGAGCAATTCCGGACGGAAAACCGCTACGCACTTTTCCTGGATTTGCTCTAATATTCCGATCGACGGCGAAATGGTCTTTTCGCCATCGATCTCTCAGTCTCACGGCGCCACCACCAAGCGGCCTTTCATGTTGGGGTGGAAGCGGCAGAAGTAGTCGATGGTTCCCGCCGCCTTCAAATTCAGGCTTGCCGACTTCTTCGGCGGGATGATCACCTCCCAGCCACCCTTCACCGTAGCCGTATGGGCGATCACGTCCTTGTTCACCCACTCGATCGTGTCGCCGACCTTCGCATCGACGCTGGCCGGCGAAAAGACGAGCTTCTCGATGGTGACCTGGATGGCTGCCGCCGCTGCCGGCGCCGCTGTCAGCGTAGGTACCAGCGCCAGCATGGCCAGCCCCGCCAGATGGTCCAAGGCGCCCGCTTTCATTTCAGCATGCCGGCGACGTGTTCGGCATGCTGCTCATGGCCCTGGAAGATCTTGAGGCCGGTCTCGAGCAGGCTCTTCAGCTCGGCATTGCTGGCCGAGGGAATGAGCAGCGTTTCGAGCGCGCCGTTGACCTGCTTGTGATAGGCCACCTCGTTTTCGATATAGGCCTTGTCGAAAGCCGCACCTTTCAGCTTGGCGAGCTTGGCGCGTTCCTCAGTCGCGGCCTTGGTCAGCGCCTGGCTGGTGGCGTTGTCCTCGGGCTTCACCTTCAGCTTCTTGACGAGATCGAGCGCCTGCTTGTTCACCGCTTCGTGGTCGCGCTCCATGTCCTTGGCGAAATCGATCACCTCCTTGCTCTTTGATTTCTTGATCGCCTGCTTGGCCGCCTCGATGTCGATGACGCCGGCCGTATAGGCGATATGGGCGATCTGCGGGTCCGTCGGCTTGTCGGCGGCTTGCGCGACCGGGGCAGCGCCGACGAGAAGCAGGGCGGCAAGGGCAACGGTATATCGGGTGAACATGGCATCCTCCTTGGCCCGACCGCGCGGAGGAGCCGGGCTCAAATTTCAGTTGACGCTCATTGGATGCGCGACGGGAGGAAACGTTCCCGGAAAATCAGGACGGCATCATTCGAAACCCAGCCGTCCCATCACCGCCTGGGTCAGTCGCTCGCAGCGCCGTCCGGCGAACGGGAAGGCATCGAGCAGCACCGGACCGATTTCATTGTCCAGCGCCTTGCGCAGCAGGACACGGGCCCGGTGCAGCCTCGTCTTGATGGTCTCCGGCCGCACACCAAGCAAATCGGCGGTTTCCTCCATGCTCAGGCCCTCGATGACGCGGGCGACGAAGACCATGCGGTAGATGTCGGGCAGACTGTCGGTCGCCCGTTCGACAAGTGCGAGAATCTGCCGCTGCGCCATCGCCCGCTCCGGATCGTCGTTGGAATTGAGGGGAAACCGGATGATTTGCGCTTCCGGGTTGTCAGGCATCCCAACTGTGCGACGCTTCTTGCGCAGGCGGCCAAGAGCTTCGTTGATGACGATGCGCGACAGCCATGTGGCAAGCGTGGATTCGCCGCGAAACGCCGCAAGGCTGGCGAAGGCGCTGACATAGGCCTCCTGGACGACATCCTCGGCTTCGGCATCGTTGCGCAGAATGCCGCGCGCGATGCGGTAGAGCCGCTGGTTGTGTATCTTCATGATGGCGCGAAAGGCATCCGGTTCGCGCGCCAGCGCCCGGTGGACGAGCAGCATGTCGCCGGAAAGGCTTTCGGCAATCATAGGCACCGTGGCGGGCGTTGCGAGCTTGCTCATCGCGACCGGATCTCCCTGAACAGACGCCTCTTCGAACAGGCGCCTCTTCGAACAGGCGCTTGACTGCACGTTGGATGCGCCTGCCGGCAAAAGGTTCCCAGATCGGTGGGATCCACGTCCGCTATTCTAGGCCGCTGCCAGACCCTTGTCTGCCGTCTGCACGCGGGCGGCCGCCGCCAGCAGGTCGGTCTGCGTGATCAGGCCGAGAATGCGCCGCTCGCCGTCGACGATGACCACGGCATGGCTGCGGCCGTCGGTCAGCACGGGAAGCAGGCTCATCGCCGGCGTCTCGGGCGAGGCGGTGCCGGCCTTTGCCATCACGTCCTTCACCGTTTCTACGGCTTTCGTCAGCTCGCGCAGGCCGACGGCGCCAACCAGCCGGGCATCCGCATCGACCACCGGCAACGTACGGATATTATGATCGAGCAGTTGCTGGCGTGCTTCGTCGGTGGTGGCTTGTTCGGGCACCGAAATCACGTCGCGCGACATGATGTCCTCGCACAGCAGCGTCCGGTGCGACCGCACCATGGCCTGCAATTCGACCTGTCGCAGCAGTCGTTCGAGGTCGTCGCGGTCGATATCGAAGGTCTCGTCGAGCGCCGTCAGCGCCGCGTCGATGTCCTCGGGCTGGAAACCGGCGCGCTGCTGAGCCGGCGGATCGGCGGTACCGTGGCTGTTTGCGGGCGGTGCGGCGACATGCGGGTAGTTGCGCCGCGCCAGCTTGTGGAAAAGGAAGCCCAGCGCCACCAGGATGGTCGAATTCAAGGCCACCGGCACGAACGGGAACAGGAAGCCCGCGCTGATGACGGCCGGCCCGCCGAGCACCGCCGTCAGCGCGGCGGCACCACCTGGCGGATGCAGGCAGCGCGTGAACGACATCGCGGCGATCGCCAAGGCCACCGCGAGACCCGAGGCCATCACCGGATCATGGATGAAATGCGCCACGGTCACGCCGACCAGCGCCGATATGGAATTGCCGCCGATGATCGACCAGGGCTGCGCCAGCGGGCTCGCCGGCACGGCGAACAGAAGCACGGCGGAGGCGCCCATCGGCGCCACCAGCAGGGCCACATGCGGGCCGCCGCCCATCGCCAGCCCGCTGATCACGCCGGTCAGGGCAATGCCGATCGTGGCGCCGATACACGCCAGGACGCGTTCACGCAGCGTCGCGCCGGCGAGGATGGGAACAAAAAGACGAAAGGCCATGGCAAGCTTTATGACGAAATGGATTTGGCGCGGACGCCCTGTCCAACGCAATGGAGCCGAACTCGCGGATTTGAAAGTCAAACAAATCCGCAAAGTCGCGGCGTGGGAGAATAATATTGCGCGAGACCGCTCGCCGGGATGCTGCGAGCGGCTCGCGCTTTGCCATCAGCGTCAGTGTGTTGTGGCCGTCTGCCAACTCTTCCGGGCGGCCAGACAGATCAGGCGGCGGCCGCTGCAAGCCCGCGCATGATGTCGGCTTTCAGGTCGTCGACATCCTCGAGGCCGATCTGCAAGCGGATCAACGGACCTTCATAAGGGCCTTTCGCAACGACGCGGTCGACAAGCCAGACCGGCACCGCCAGGCTCTCATAGCCGCCCCAGGAATAGCCGAGGCCGAAGATGCGCAATGCGTCGAGGAAAGCGTGCTGCTCCCGCTGGCCACCGCCGGCCAGCACGATCGAAAAGATGCCGCTCGAACCGCAAAAGTCCCGCTTCCACAGATCGTGGTCCGGATGGCTGGGAAGGGCAGGGTGGAGCACCCGCGCCACGCCCGGCTGGCTTTCGAGCCATGAGGCGATGGCAAGCGCGCTGCGCTGATGATGGTCGAGCCGCACGCCCATCGTGCGCAGGCCGCGCAGCACCTGATAGACATCGTCGGGTCCCGAACAGCAGCCAAGCGTGCAAAAACTCTCGTAGAGCTGCTTCCAGCAGGCCTCATTGGCCGAGACCGTGCCGAGGAGCACGTCCGAATGGCCGGCCGGATATTTCGTCGCCGCGTGGATCGAGATGTCGACGCCGTGGTCGAGCGGCCGGAAATAGAGTGGTGTCGCCCAGGTGTTGTCCATCATCACGATGGCGCCGGCCGCATGCGCCGCCTTGGCGATCGCCGGGATATCCTGCACCTCGAATGTGTTGGAGGCCGGCGATTCGGTGAACACCACTTTGGTGTTCGGCTTGATCAAGGCCGCGATGCCGGCGCCGATACGGGGCGCATAATACTCGACCTCGACGCCCAATCGCTTCAGCATCGTATCGGCGAAGTTTCTCGTGGGGTGATAAACGGAATCGACGATCAGCAGATGGTCGCCCGCCGATACGAAGGCGAGCAGCGGAATGGTCACCGCCGCCAGGCCCGATGGCACCACGATCGTGCCGGCGGACCCCTCCAGCGCATCGATCGCCTGTGCGAGGGCATCGGTCGTCGGTGTTCCGCGCGTGCCGTAGGTGTATTTCTGGTTGCGTGCGGCCATCGCGGCGGCATTGGGGAACAGCACGGTCGAGGCGTGCACCACCGGCGGATTGACGAAGCCGAAATAGTCGTGCGGGTTGTTGCCTGAATGGGCAAGCCGGGTGTTGATGCCCACCTTGCCGGAACCCTGCTCGCTGCCGTCTTTCGCCATTCTTGGTCGCCCTGTCTGATAAGGCGCTAGCCATAGTGCGGCGTCGTGGACCGTGCAACAGCCCACTGTCCGCCAGGAATGGACTTCGAATATGCCAATTCCCGGGTCCGGAAAACAGCTGGGGGTTGATCTGAATCGGACCGACCAGGGCGGCCGTACCTTGCCGGAAGCCCGGTCGCCGGCCGGTCGGCCTATTGTAGCCGGCTGTGAAAGATATATAATCAAGCCCTAATATTAATCGCCGGATTGCTTCGATCAGATGCTGCCGGATGGTTTTGCCGGCTACCTCTCCTGGTCCCCAATCCGGGTATCGCGCCCACCGAGCGCGGCAAAGGGAGGAATGCAATGCCTGACGTCAAATGGACGATGAAGGCGCGCGAATTCATCAACTGCAATTGCGCCTATGGCTGTCCGTGCCAGTTCAACGCCATGCCGACATACGGATTCTGCCAGGCGGTCGCCGGCATGGAGATCGAGACCGGCCATCACGGCGACACCAAGCTGGACGGGTTGCGGTTCGTCGGCATTTTCAGTTGGCCCGGCGCGATCCACCAGGGCAGGGGCGAGGCCGCGGTGGTTATCGACGAGAGGGCCAGCGAAGCCCAGCGTGAAGCTCTGCTTCGCATATTGGGCGGCCAGGACACCGAGCCGGGCGCAACGATATTCCAGGTTTTTTCGACCACGCTGGAGAAATTCCACGATCCGATCTTCGCCGCGATCGATTTCAAGGTTGACGTCGACGCGCGAACCGGCCGGCTGCATGTCAAGGGCGTCACTGACGGCCATGGCGAGCCGATCAAGAACCCGGTCACCGGTGCCGAGCACAGGGCGCGCATCGACCTGCCGCACGGCTTCGAATACGCGATCGCCGAGATCGGTCGTGGCTGGACCAAGGCGACCGGCCCGATCAAGTTCGAGGTGGCCGACACGCACAGCCATTTCGCCAATCTGCATCTCACGCAGAGCGGCGTCGTGCATTGACCTGATCCAATGGGCGACACGGCTCTCGAGGCTGTGCTGCGGCGCGACCGCGCGGTCGTGATGACCGCGCTCGTCGTGATTGCCATTCTCGCCTGGACCTACGTCCTTTGGCTCGCCGCCGACATGGCCATGCCTGGTGTCCCCGTCGCGGACGGCGCGGCAGGCGGCATGGCCGGGATGGACATGTCGAACACGGATATTGGTGGCATGGATATGGGCGCCGCCGTGGCGCCGGGTTTCAGGACCTGGGCATCGGCCGATTTCGTCTTCATCTTCACCATGTGGGCCGTGATGATGGTCGGCATGATGACGCCTTCGATCGCGCCGATGTTGCTGCTCTATGCAGGCGTCGGCCGCAAGGCACGGGTCGATGGCCAGCCTATCGCGTCGACGGCATGGTTTTTTGCCGGCTATCTCATCGTCTGGATCGTCTTCAGCATCGCGGCCACCGGCGCGCAATGGGTGCTCGCCCATTTCGCCTTGCTTGATCCGGCAATGGCTACCAACAGTGCGACCCTCGGTGGCCTCGTCCTGATCGCCGCCGGCCTCTATCAATGGACGCCGGTCAAGGGCGTCTGCCTGCGCCAATGCCAGGCGCCGATCGCATTCCTGGCCAGCCATGGCGGCTTCCGCACCACCCCGCCCGGCGCGCTTCGGCTCGGCATCGGCCACGGCGCCTATTGTCTCGGCTGCTGCTGGGCGCTGATGGCCTTGCTGTTTGTCGGCGGTGTCATGAACGTCCTGTGGATCGCCGGCATCGCCATCCTTGTTCTCTTGGAGAAGATGGTCCCGGCCGGGCAATTGATCCCGCGCATCTCCGGCGCATTGATGGTTGCGATCGGCGTCTGGCTCGTCTTTCCCGCGCTTTGACCTGCGTACCGGCTTTGTTCACGAGCAATATTGACCGGCAATCGCCGGCCGGGGGTATTCCGCGACGTCAATGCATTTCGTGCTGGAGGCAGTAACACTCAGGTATTGCCGGCAATGGATTTCACGGAACCGGCTCACATCCGCGGCAAATGAGCTTTGCCGATTCAATTCGCGCTTGTGACTAAATCGCGGGCGCGTTTGTCTGCAATTCAGGCATTTCGGACAATCGATTTTCAAACCCGTTGCAATTCGGTCATTTTCCTTGACCTCACGAGAATTATCGCCTTCGATGCTGTTCGTGAATGGGAGGCGGCGCGTCGATTTGCGACGCGGGGTTCCGGGAATGGGCCGGGATGGGAGCTGCGTTCACACGGGAGAAAAGATCAGGGTCACTGCCTGAAAAAACAGAAAAGGGTCTGTGGGTTATGAAACACATTGCTATCGGCATTCTCGGCGTCGCCACGCTCGGACTGATGGCGTCGGCCGCGTCGGCCGGCACGCTCGACACCGTCAAGGCGAAGGGCTTCATCCAGTGCGGCGTCTCGACCGGTCTGGCCGGCTTCTCGGCGCCGGACGACAAGGGCGACTGGCAAGGCATCGACGCCGATTTCTGCCGCGCGGTTGCCGCCGCCGTCTTCGGTGATGGCACCAAGGTCAAGTTCACGCCGCTCAGCGCCAAGGAGCGCTTCACCGCGCTGCAGTCCGGCGAGGTCGACATCCTGTCGCGCAACACCACCTGGACGATCAACCGCGACACCGCGCTTGGCCTGAATTTCATCGGCACGACCTACTATGACGGCCAGGGTTTCATGATCAACGCCAAGAAGCTGCCGGGCGTCAATTCGGCGCTGCAGCTTTCGGGCGCCGCCGTCTGCGTGCAGAGCGGCACGACCACCGAGCTCAACCTCGCCGACTACTTCAAGGCGAACAAGATGGAGTACAATCCGGTCGTCTTCGAGAAGCTGGAAGAGGTCAACGCCGCCTATGATGCCGGCCGCTGCGACGTCTACACCACCGACCAGTCGGGCCTTTACGGCATTCGCTTGACGCTCGGCTCGCCGGCCGATCACGTCGTGCTGCCCGAGATCATCTCGAAGGAGCCGCTCGGACCTGCCGTTCGCCAGGGCGACGACCAGTGGTACCACATCGTCAAGTGGACCTATTTCGCTCTGCTCGACGCCGAGGAGCTCGGCATCACCAAGGCCAATGTCGACGAGATGAAGAACTCCGCCAGCCCGGAGATCAAGCGCGTGCTCGGCCAGGAGGCCGACACCAAGATCGGCACCGATCTCGGCGTCTCCAACGACTGGGTCGTCAACATCGTCAAGGCCACCGGCAATTACGGCGAAATGTTCGACCGCAATGTCGGTTCGGGCAGCCCGCTGAAGATCGCCCGTGGCATCAACGCGCTGTGGACCAAGGGCGGCCTGCAATACGCTCCGCCGATCCGCTGATCGAAATGTGATCCGGAAGGCAGGCACCTGCCTTCCGGTTTCTCTTTCACAGGGGACGTGACATGGCATCGCAGGAAATCCTACGCGAGGAGCCGAGCCGCGGCTCCTTCGTCAATGATCCGAGAATACGCAGCCTCTTCTTCCAGACGCTGGTCGTCGTCTTGTTGTTCGGCTCCATCTGGTGGATCGTGCAGAACGTCATCGACAATCTGCAGCGCCTGCACATCGCCTCGGGCTTCGGCTTCCTCAAGGGGCGCGCCGGCTTCGACATATCTGACACGCCGATCGCCTATACGTCGGACTCGACCTATGGCCGCGCCATCGTCGTCGGCCTGATCAACACCATCATCGTTGCCGCCGCCGGCATCATCACCGCCACCATTATCGGCTTCATCATCGGCATCGGTCGCCTGTCGCAGAACTGGCTGATCCAGAAGATCTGCACGGTCTATGTCGAGATTTTCCGCAACATCCCGCCGCTGCTGGTCATCTTCTTCTGGTATTCCGGCGTGCTCGCCGTGCTGCCGGCGCCGCGCGACTCCTATCATCTGCCCTTCGGCTCCTTCCTCAACCAGCGCGGCTTCTATTTTCCGCGCCCGGTCTGGGGCGACGGCTCCTGGCTGATCCTGGTCGCCCTTGTCGTGGGCATCGCGATGTCGTGGTTCGTCGCCCGCAGGGCGCGTCAGCGGCAGATGGCGACAGGCCAGCAATTTCCCGTGTTCTGGACTTCCGCCGCGCTGATCGTCGGCCTGCCGCTGCTCGCTTACGTGCTGAGCGGCTTTCCGCTGACCTTTGATCTTCCAAAACAGTCGACCTTCAACCTGACCGGCGGCTTCCAGGTCAAACCGGAATTCCTGTCGCTCTATCTGGCGCTATCCTGCTACACGGCGGCCTTCATCGCCGAAATCGTGCGCGCCGGCATCAGGGGCGTCAGCAAGGGCCAGACCGAGGCGGCGGCAGCGCTTGGTCTGCGATCCGGGTCGATCCTGCGGCTGGTCGTGGTGCCGCAGGCCATGCGCATCGTCATTCCGCCGCTGACCAGCCAGTATCTCAACCTGACCAAGAACTCCTCGCTGGCGATCGCCATCGGTTATCCCGACCTGACGGCGACAGCCGGCACGGTTCTGAACCAGACCGGACAAGCGGTCGAAGGCGTGCTGATCATGATGATCGCCTATCTCATACTCAGCCTGGTGACCTCGGCCGTGATGAACGTGGTCAACGCCAGAATGGCGCTGGTGGAGAGGTAGAGCCATGCAGGAACACGACATGTCCTGGGTGCGGACCGAAATGGCGCTGGCGCAGCCCGCGCCGGCGAGCGTCAGCGGTCCCGTCGCCTGGGTGCGCAGGAACCTGATCGGTTCGGTCGGCGACACCATCCTCACCATCCTCGGCATCGTCATCGTCGCCTGGGTACTGCCGCAGGTCATCAACTGGGCGTTCATCAACGCACAGTGGACCGGGCCGGACCGCACGGTCTGCGCGACCGTCGCGCAAGGCGGTATTCAGCCCGACGGCTGGAGCGGCGCCTGCTGGGCTTTCGTCAACGCCAAGTTCGGCCAGTTCATGTTCGGCACCTATCCGGTCGAGGAGCGCTGGCGGCCGATCCTGGTCGCCATCCTGTTCGTGGCACTGCTGGTGCCGATGCTGATGCCACGTGTGCCGCGCAAGGGGTTGAACGCGATCCTGCTGTTCCTGGTGCTGCCGATCGTTTCCTTCTTCCTTCTGGTCGGCGGCATATTCGGCCTGCCGCATGTCGAAACCTCACGCTGGGGCGGGCTGCTGATCACGCTGAGCCTGTCCTTCGTCGGCATCGCCGTGTCGCTGCCGCTGGGCACCGTGCTGGCGCTCGGCCGGCGCTCGAAGATGCCGATCGTCAAGATGCTGTGCGTCATCTTCATCGAAGCCGTGCGCGGCATACCGCTGATCACGGTGCTGTTCTTCGTCAGCGTCATGCTGCCGCTGTTCCTGCCGGCCGGCGTCACCTTCGACAAATATCTGAGGGCGCTGATCGGTGTGTCGCTGTTTGCCGCCGCCTACATGGCCGAAGTCGTGCGCGGCGGCCTGCAGGCGATCCCCAAGGGCCAGTATGAAGGCGCCGATTCGCTCGGCCTCGGCTACTGGCAGAAGATGGGTTTGATCGTGTTGCCGCAAGCGCTGAAGCTGGTCATTCCCGGCATCGTCAACACCTTCATCGGCATGTTCAAGGACACCAGCCTGGTCCTCATCATCTCGATGTTCGACCTGCTCGGCATCGTCAAGCAGAACTTCTCCGATGCCAACTGGGCAACGGCGCAGACCGCGAAATCCGGTCTTGTGTTCGCGGCCTTCGTCTTCTGGCTGTTCTGCTTCGGCATGTCGCGCTATTCAATGTACACGGAACGCCGACTCGACACCGGCTACAAACGCTAAACAAAAGAACAAGGGGACCCAGCCATGGCCACCGAAAACGCCGTCAGCGCGGAAGAGATCAAGGTCAACGCCGCCAAGATGCAGATTTCCACCACCGATGTCGCCATCGACATCGTCGCCATGCACAAATGGTACGGCGAGTTCCATGTGCTGAAGGACATCAACCTGAAAGTGATGCGCGGCGAGCGCATCGTCATCTGCGGCCCGTCCGGCTCGGGCAAATCGACCATGATCCGCTGCATCAACCGGCTGGAGGAGCACCAGAAGGGCAAGATCATCGTCGACGGCAAGGAACTCACCAACGATCTCAAGAAGATCGACGAGGTGCGCCGCGAGGTCGGCATGGTGTTCCAGCACTTCAACCTGTTCCCGCATCTGACCATCCTGGAGAACTGCACACTGGCGCCGATCTGGGTGCGCAAGACGCCGAAGAAGCAGGCCGAGGAAATCGCCATGCATTTCCTCAAGCGTGTCAAGATTCCCGAGCAGGCCAACAAATATCCGGGCCAGCTTTCCGGCGGCCAGCAGCAGCGCGTGGCGATCGCACGCTCGCTGTGCATGAACCCGCGCATCATGCTGTTCGACGAGCCGACCTCGGCGCTCGACCCTGAAATGATCAAGGAAGTGCTGGAGACCATGGTGGGGCTGGCCGAAGAGGGCATGACCATGCTGTGCGTCACCCACGAGATGGGTTTTGCGCGGAAAGTCGCCAACCGGGTGATCTTCATGGACCAGGGCCAGATCGTCGAGCAGAACACGCCGGCCGAGTTCTTCGACCATCCGCGCCACGAACGCACGAAACTGTTCCTGTCGCAGATTCTGCACTGAGCGCTTCACTGGAATCAGGGAAGCCCGGCCGTGCCATGGCCGGGCTTTTTGCGTCTGGCCGATCGGATAATGATCTTCTCCATTGAGCCGCGACGAATCGCGAAGCCGCACCGATGAAAAAACTCCTGCGTTTGCTGGTCATGCTGGTTGCCGCAGTGGTGCTCGCTGTGTCGCTCGGCACGCTGGTGCCGCGGCCGCTCTGGCCCACGGCTGCCGCAGGCGAGGGCACGCGGCGCATATTGGTGCTGAAGAACCCAATCCACACCGACATCGCCATTCCGGTGGATGACGGGGTGCGCCGGCGCTTCCGTTTTCTTGCCGATGCCGGCCTGCCTTCGGACGCCCCCGAAGTGCGCTACCTCGTCTTCGGCTGGGGCGGGCGCGCCTTCTACCTGGAAACGCCGACATGGTCGCAAGTGAAGGCGCTGCCGGTATTCAAGGCGCTGACACTCGATGCTTCGGTGATGCATGTCGACGTCGCCGGCGATATCTCCGAGCCGCGCCCCGATGTCGCCGGCTTCGACGTGGGCGAGGACCGTTTTGCCGCGTTGCTCGACTTTGTCGAAGCGAGTTTTCAGCAGGGACCGAGCGGCCCGATCGTCATCGACAATGCCGCCTATTCCAATTTCGACCGTTTTTATGAGGCCAATGGCCGTTTCAACGCGCTGATCGGCTGCAACACCTGGGCTGCGGCCGCACTGCGCACTGCCGGCCTGCGCACCGGCTGGTGGAACCCGCTGCCGGCATCGCTTGGGTTGTCGATGCGGCTGTATAATTAGCTTTGCCGCAGCTCCTTTCAGCGACGGATGACCTGCTGCTGTTCCCAGCCGTAAAGCCAATCCAAATCCGCCGCGAGCTTCTCTCCTGGCCGCGTCGCCAGGACCAGATTGCGCGCCAATGCCACCGGTCCCCGGGCGTGCCAGGCGAGGCGGTTGAGCGCGCCGCGTTTCAGTACCTTTTCGATGCGCGGTCGTCGCAGCTTCTCCCAGATGGTGAGGCTTTGCGTCAGGTCGCCGGGGAAGTCGGCGACCAGGCTGGCGAGCATCGCGGCGTCCTCGATCGCCATCGCGGCACCTTGTGCCGCGAACGGCGTCATTGCGTGCGCGGCGTCGCCGATCAGCGCGATGCCGGCTGGCATTGTCCAAGGCTGTCTCTGTTCGACGGTATGCAGCGGCCAGGCCAGCCACGGGCCGGCTATTTCCACCAGCTTCACGAGTCCTGGCGCGGTGCCGCGCATGGCGGCGGCGAGTATGCCGGGATCGGCATGGCCGGACCAGCCCTCGGTAATGCGCTCGCCTTTGGTGAAGGCGACGAGGTTGAATGCGTCGCCCTTACTGACGGGATAGACGACCATGTGGAAACCCGTATGCAGGAAAGTCGTGACGCAATCGGCTGCACCGATCGCGGCGAAGGCCCGCCCGGCGCTGCTGTCTGCCGCGACGGTGGTGCGCCAGGCCAACTCTCCCGAAAAACGGCTTCTTGGCGATGCCATCCTTTGTGCATCGACAAGCTCGCGCACCGACGACCAGACGCCATCGGCGCCGACCAGCAAGGAGCCTTGTTCCTCCGCCGTATTGCCACCGATCTCGACGGTCGCCGTGACACCATGGCTGCCAGTCGCAATTCTTTGGACGCGCGCCCCGACGGTGAGATGGATATCAGGTATCTCGGCAACCCGTGCCATCAACGCGCTCTGCACATCGGCCCGGTGGGCGACGAGATAGGGCGCGCCCCAGCGGCTCTCGCCGGCTTCCCCTAGCGGCACGCGCGCCAGTTGGCGCAACGTCCTTGCGTCCTTCAATACCACGGCCTCCGGCCTTACCACCGCCGACAGCAGTCGGTCGAGCACGCCGAGTTGACGAAGGATGCGTGTCGCATTGGGAGAGAGCTGGATGCCCGCGCCGACCGCTTCAAGGCGCTGCGCCTGCTCGAACACCTGCACGGGATAACCGCGTTCGGCGAAGGCAACCGCCGCGGTCAGTCCGGCAATGCCAGCTCCGGCGATGACGACTTGCCGGGAGCGCGTGTCGTCCATCCGGTTTGCCGCGAAAGGCTTCAGGCGGCCTGGTCGATGTAGAGGCAGCCCGTGGGCAGGGTTTCCGTCGCCTTCAGCTTCGGCGAATAGCGGTAGAGGGTCGAGCAGTAGGGGCAGACTTTCTCATTGTCGTCGCCCATGTCGAGAAACACATGCGGATGATCGAAAGGCGGGTTGGCGCCCGTGCACATGAATTCCTTGACCCCGATGTCGATTGCCGGATGGCCCGCATCGTTCTGGAAATGGGGAATGGAACCGCCTGCCATCGTCGTCTCCTTAACGCAGTCTCTCTGCATCTGGATCATATCAAGCCTCTTTGCAAGTTCGATGAAATCAAACTGTCGCAAAAGCCTGTCAGAGAACTGTCGCAAAAGCCTGCCACAGGATAAGTTAAGCCGGTTAACCGGCCAGGGCGGGCGAAAGAGCGGGAATCATGAACGAATTGAAGCCGGTACAGAGCGAATTCAACAACGTCACGGCAGCGAGCCCGGAAGGCAATCCGGACCGTTTCGTCAACCGCGAGTTCTCCTGGCTGCAGTTCAATCGCCGCGTTCTCGAAGAATCGCTGAACACCCATCACCCGCTGCTGGAGCGCGTCCGCTTCCTGTCGATCTCGGCCGCCAATCTCGACGAGTTCTTCATGGTGCGCGTCGCCGGCCTTGCCGGCCAGGTGCGCGAGGGCATCGTGCTGAAGAGCCCGGACGGACGCACCCCCGAACAGCAGCTCGAACAATTGCTGCGTGAAGTCGAGCGGCTGCAGGAAGACCAGCAGAAGAGCCTTTCGGCACTCACGGTTCTGCTCAACAAGGAAGGCATCGAGAGCATCACCCGCGATGCGCTGACCAAGGACGAAAAGGTCTGGCTGGAAGAGCATTTCCAGGACCAGGTGTTTCCGGTGCTCACCCCGCTGTCGATCGACCCGGCGCATCCGTTCCCGTTCATTCCCAATCTCGGCTTCTCCATGGCGCTGCAGCTTCGCCACCGCAAGAATGGCGAGGAGATGAGCGCATTGCTGCGCCTGCCGGTGGCGCTGAAGCGCTTTATCCGCCTTCCGGACCGCAAGAACCATGTCCGCTTCATTCCGCTGGAGGAGGCGGTCGGCCTTTACATCGGCAAGCTGTTCCCCGGCTACGAGGTCAAGGGCTCCGGCACGTTCCGCATCATCCGCGACAGCGATATCGAGGTCGAAGAGGAGTCGGAAGACCTTGTGCGGCTGTTCGAAACGGCGCTGAAGCGTCGCCGCCGCGGTTCGGTTATCCGCATCGAGTTCGACATGCTGATGCCGGGGGAATTGCGCGATTTCGTCGCCGGCGAGCTTGGCGTCTCGTCGAGCCGCATCAGCGTGCTCACCGGGCCGCTGGCGCTCAGCCAGATCTCCGAGATCGTCTCCGTTCCCCGCGACGACCTGAAGTTCACGCCCTACAATCCACGCTTTCCCGAACGTATCCGCGAGCATGGCGGCGACTGTTTTGCCGCCATCCGCGAGAAGGACATCGTCGTTCATCACCCCTACGAGTCGTTCGACGTGGTGGTGCAGTTCCTGCGCCAGGCAATGGCCGACCCCGAAGTTGTGGCGATCAAGCAGACGCTCTATCGCACCTCCAACGACAGCCCGATCGTGCGTGCGCTGGTCGACGCGGCCGAGGCTGGCAAGTCGGTGACGGCGCTGGTCGAGCTCAAGGCGCGTTTCGACGAGGAAGCCAACATCCGCTGGGCGCGCGATCTCGAACGTGCCGGCGTGCAGGTCGTGTTCGGGTTCCTCGAACTCAAGACCCATGCCAAGATGTCGCTGGTGGTACGGCGCGAGGACGGCAAGCTGCGCAACTACGTCCATCTCGGCACCGGCAATTACCATCCGGTGACGGCACGCATCTACACCGACCTGTCCTTCTTCACCACCGATCCGACGATTGCCCGCGACGTCGCCCAATTGTTCAATTTCATCACCGGCTATGCCGAGCCGACCGCCGAAATGCGGCTGGCGATCTCGCCCTTCACGCTGAGGAACCGCATCCTCCAGCACATTTCAGCCGAGATCACCCATGCGTTGGAGGGGCGGCCGGCGCGCATCTGGATGAAGATGAACGCGCTCGTCGACCCCATCATCATCGATGCGCTCTACGATGCCAGCCGCGCCGGTGTGGAAATCGACCTCGTCGTGCGCGGCATATGCTGTCTGCGGCCGCAGGTGCCGGGCCTGTCGGAGAACATCAGGGTCAAGTCGATCGTCGGCCGGTTCCTCGAGCACAGCCGTATCTATTGCTTCGGCAACGGCCATGGCCTTCCCTCGGACGAGGCGATTGTCTACATCTCCTCGGCCGACCTGATGCCGCGCAATCTCGACCGCCGCGTCGAGACCATGGTGCCGATCACCAATCCAACTGTGCATGAACAGATTCTGGGCCAGATCATGCTGGGCAACATCATGGACAATCAGCAAAGTTTCGACGTATTGGCTGATGGAACCTCCCGGCGCGTGGTGCTGGAGGAGGGCGAGGAACCGTTCAACGCGCAGGAATATTTCATGACCAATCCGAGCCTGTCGGGACGGGGTGACGCGCTGAAATCGCATGCGCCCAAGCGAATCGCGCAGTTCAAGCGCCGCAAGAAGAACGCCACCACCTGATGCTGTTCAATTCCCAGGGCCGGCTGCAGGACCGCCGACCGCTGTCCATCATCGACATCGGATCCAATTCGATCCGTCTTGTCGTCTATGAGGGGCTGGCGCGTTCGCCGACCGTGCTGTTCAACGAAAAGATGCTGGCCGGCCTCGGCCGCGGCATCGTCTCGACAGGGAAGCTCGACCCCGAAGGGGTGGCGCGTTCGATGGAGGAGTTTCGCCGTTTCCGCGCGCTCTCCGACCAGGCCGGTGCCGAACACATGTACGTGCTGGCAACCGCCGCGGCCCGTGAGGCGATCAACGGTCCCGATTTCATCCATCGCGCCGAGGAGGTGCTCAAGACCGAGATCCGCGTGCTCTCCGGCCGCCAGGAAGCGCATTATTCCGCGCTCGGCGTCATCTCAGGTTTTCATCCGGCCAACGGTATTGCCGGCGACCTTGGCGGCGGCAGCCTGGAACTGATCGACATCGATGGCGAGGCGATCGGCGACGGCATCACGCTGCCGCTCGGCGGCCTGCGCCTGCAGGACATGGCGAAGAACTCGCTCGTCCAGGCGCAGAAGATCGCACGCCAGGAACTGGCCCGGGCCAAGCTCTTGAAGGGCGGGCAGGGCAGGACTTTCTACGCCGTCGGCGGCACCTGGCGAAACCTCGCCAGGCTGCACATGGAGATGAACAACTACCCGCTCGGCGTCATGCACCACTACGAGATATCGGCCGACAGTGCCCAAACCTTCCTCAAGCAGGTGGCCAGGGGCGAGGTCGAAAAGGTGAGGGGTATCGAGGGCGTCTCCAAGAACCGCCGCTCGCTGCTGCCATACGGCGCGCTCGTGCTGCAGGAAATCATGACGGCGATGCAACCGTCCAGGATCGTCGTTTCGGCGCAGGGCGTGCGCGAAGGCTTTCTCTATTCACTGCTCGAGGCGGCCGAGCAGAAGGCCGATCCTCTGATCTCGGCCGCCGAGGAGCTTGCGCTTTTGCGCTCGCGTTCGGTCCACCACGCGCATGATCTGGTCGAATGGACCGGCAAGGCCTTCAAGGCTTTCGGCATCGACGAGACGGAAGACGAAGCGCGCTACCGCCATGCCGCCTGCCTGCTTGCCGATATCGGCTGGCGCGCTCATCCGGAATATCGCGGCAAGCAGTCGCTCAACATCATCGCGCATGCGTCCTTCATCGGCGTCGATCATCCCGGCCGCGCCTACCTGGCGCTGACCAACGCCTACCGTCATGACGGCGTCTTCAATGAATTGGTGGCGCCCGAAATCAAGGCGCTGGCGCCGCCCCGCCTGTTGGAGCGTGCCCGCGTGCTGGCGGCGATGATGCGCGTCGTCTATCTGCTGACGGCCGCGATGCCCGGCATCATGCCGAGGCTGAAATGGGAAAGCCGCGCCAACGGCGTGCTGGCGCTGGTGCTGCCGGCTTCGCTTTCCGATCTCTACGGCGAGCGGCCGGCCGGCCGGCTGGCGCAACTGGCGCGCGTCACCAATCGTCGTCTGGTGCTGGCGGTCGAGGGCGGCCAGAGCGTGTCGGTCAAATAGTCAAGTCGCGTCGGCGCCTATGCCGAAGCCTCGCCCGTCGGCCGACCATGCGCCGGCGCCAGCCATGGCAAGCGCCAGGAAACCGCCCGATATCGCGATATCCTTCATCAGCATCTGCTGGTGCAGGAAAGCGAGCGCCGCATCACCGGCGCCTTGGCCATGGTGGCCGATATAGCCGGCCGCAATGCAGAAGGCGGCCAGCAGCAGCGCGACGATCCGCGTCTGGAACCCAACGAGGATCAGCAGTCCCGCGATCAGCTCGAAAAGCCCGGTGCCCCAGGCGGCGAGCGCCGGCAGCGGCAGGCCAAGACCGGAGAAATAGCTGGTGGTCCCGGCAATATTGGCGAGCGCCTGGAAGCCGGACGGCACGAACAGCACGGCAAACAGCAGCCGCGAAACCATAAGCAATGCATTGCGACCCATGGCACCCTCCCTTGCCGGCACGGTCACCGGCGACCATTGCAGTCTACGCCTGTGATCACACAACGAAAAAGCGGCGCGGAAAATTCCGCGCCGCTTGTTTCGGGTCCTTGGGAGGGGAAGGCGTCAGCCGCGCTTGGCGTCGATTGAATAGGCGCCGGCACCCGAGGAGGCCAGCAGCAGGAAGCCGCCGGTGATGGCGAGGTTCTTGAGGAACTGGATCATCTGCATCTGGTCGGCCCAGCCGGTGTGGGCGACCAGCCCGGTTGCGATCGTGAAGATCGCGAGCACCCAGGCGGCGATTCTGGTCTGGAAACCGACGAGGACGGCAAGGCCGCCAAGCAGCTCGATCAGGCCGACGATGACGGCCGTCGCCGTCGGTGCCGGCAGGCCGAGGCCGCCGAAATAGGCGGCGGTGCCGGAAATGGCTGACAGCTTGCCGAATCCGGAAAGCAGGAAAATGACTGCGAGCAGGATACGGCCGAGAAGGATGGTGACAGAACTGTTGGACGCGGTGCCGGCGCCGGCGGCGGAAGTGTTGATGGACATGGTGGCTCTCCGAATGGGTTGAATGACCACTCACATAGACGATGCCGACTGTTCACCAAAGTCGGCTATGCGGCGACACATTGTTCACAGGAAGGATGTTTTCGGGATTGGCGGCCGCGCGCGAAAATCGTGTCGCGGGATTGGGTTGGAGAAGTAAATTGTGCTGCCGCAAAACGGGATCCTCGGTTCCGAAGTTTGCGAGCACTTGCTTCGGAGATTAGCCGAGACGCTCGTGACGTCGTCATCCACGGGCGAAGCAAGGAGCGACGCGACGCGCGCAGACCCGAGGATCCATGCCGCGACCTCAAAACAGTCGCAAGCGGTGGAGGATCTACACCGTTGTGCCCTTCGACTGAAGTAGCGGCATGGATTCCAGGGTCTTCGCGACGGAGCTTCGCTCCTGCTTCGCCCTGGAATGACGACCTCTTGGGCCTGTCCGCAGGGACCTACCCCGGATGGGTCATGTCCTCCGGCCGCACCAGACGGTCATAGTCGGCCTCGCTGACCAGTCCGGTTGCCAGCGCTTCCTCGCGCAGCGTCGTGCCTTTCTTGTGCGCGGTCTTGGCGATCTTGGCCGCGTTGTCGTAGCCGATGGTGGGCGCAAGCGCCGTCACCAGCATCAGCGAACGGTCGAGGGCCGCCTTGATGTTGTCCTCTCGCGCCTCGATGCCGACCACGCAATTGTCGGTGAACGAGACAGAAGCGTCGGCCAGCAGCTGCACCGACTGGAGGAAGTTGTAGGCCATCAGCGGATTGTAGACGTTGAGCTCGAAATGGCCCTGGCTGCCGGCGAAGGTCAGCGCGGCATTGTTACCGAACACCTGCACGCAGACCTGCGTCAGCGCTTCGCACTGGGTCGGGTTGACCTTGCCCGGCATGATCGAGGAGCCGGGCTCGTTTTCCGGCAGCGACAATTCACCGAGGCCCGAGCGCGGGCCGGAGCCAAGGAAACGGATGTCGTTGGCGATCTTGAACAGTGCCGCGGCCGCCGCATTGATGGCGCCGTGCGAGAAAACCATGGAATCGTGGGCGGCGAGCGCTTCGAACTTGTTCGGCGCGGTGACGAAGGCGATGCCCGATATGGCGGCGATGCGATCGGCCACCCGTTCGGCGAAACCGACCGGTGCGTTGAGGCCGGTGCCGACGGCGGTGCCGCCTTGCGCCAGTTCCTGCAGGCCGGGCAGCGTCAATTCGATGCGTTTGATCGACGAGGCAACCTGCGCCGCGTAGCCGGAAAATTCCTGGCCGAGCGTCAGCGGCGTGGCGTCCTGGGTGTGGGTGCGGCCGATCTTGATGATGTGATTGAAGGCCCTGGCCTTGGCGTCCAGCGCCTTGTGCAGATGGTGCAGCGCTGGGATCAGGTCATGGACGATGCGCTCGGCGCAGGCAATGTGCATGGCCGTCGGGTAGGTGTCGTTCGACGACTGGCTCATATTGACGTGGTCGTTCGGGTGCACCGGCTTCTTCGAGCCCATGACGCCGCCCAGCATTTCGATCGCGCGGTTCGAGATCACCTCGTTGGCGTTCATGTTGGACTGCGTGCCCGAGCCGGTCTGCCAGACCACCAGCGGGAAATGATCGTTGAGCTTGCCGTCGATGACCTCTTGCGCGGCCTCGATGATCGCCTTGCCGATGGCCGGATCGAGCCGCTTGAGTTCCATATTGGCTTCCGCCGCCGCCCGCTTGACGATACCGAGCGCGCGCACGATCGAAGCCGGCTGCTTTTCCCAACCGATCTTGAAGTTTCCCAGGGAACGCTGTGCCTGCGCGCCCCAATACCGGTCGGCGGCAACCTCGATGGGGCCGAACGTATCGGTTTCAGTTCTGGTCTTTTCAGCGCTCACGGGAAATCTCCGGTCTGTCGATTTGCGCAAGGGCGTATCGCGTTGCACAAATGGCTTCAAGCGGAGAATGACGCGGGTGCGGATGCAAATCGGTTGAAGGAAAGGTCAATCTCCCCCCTCGTGGGGAGGATGCCCGGCAGGGCAGAGGGGGGCGCGAAGGATCGCGGCGTCTGGAAGATGAGATAACGGACACGGCGGCCCGGAATTGCGCATCGACAATCCTTTCCGTGACCTTCGAACAGGAGCGGAAGGCTGGCGGGACAGCGCCCCCCTCTGGCCTGCCGGCCATCTCCCCCACAAGGGGGGAGATTAGCTGTCCTCACCCTGCCGTATAGCCGCCGTCGATGGCAAAGATCGCGCCGCTGGTCCAGGCGGCCTCGTCGCTGGCAAGATAGACCGCCATCCCGGCGAGGTCGTCAGGGCGGCCGATGCGGCCCAGCGGATAGCTGCGCTCGACATAGGCTTTCAGCTCCGCCTTTGCCTCGACCGGCAGGTTGTCGACGGTCTTGCGCCGCATGGCCGTGTCGACCGTGCCGGGCGCGATGGCGTTGACGCGGATGCCGCGCGGGCCAAGTTCGAAGGCGAGCGATTTGGTCAGCGAATTCAGCGCGCCCTTGGACAGGGAGTAGAGGCTGGACGGACGCTTCGGGATCATCTTGTCGGCGAAGTAGGACGAGATGTTGATGACGGATGCGCCGGTGCCGAAATGCTGCAGCAGCCCCTGTGTGAGGAAGAAGGCCGCCGACACATTGAGCGCGAAGGAGTGCTGGAACTGCGCCTCGCTGACGGTCTCGAATGGCACGAGATAGGCAACACCGGCATTGTTGACGAGAACGTCGAGCGGCCGGCCGGAAGCTTTCGCGTGCTCGACCGCCGCTGCTATGCCGGGGCTGGTGGCGAGATCGGCCGACAATGTCTCAACGGTACCGACCGGGCCGGAAGCCGTCAGCTTCTGGCGAGCGGCTTCGAGCTTGCCCGCGTCGCGGCCGACGATCAGCACATCGGCGCCCTCGCGCAGGAATGCCTCGGCGATCGCCAGGCCGATGCCGTCCGATCCACCGGTGATCAACGCCCGCTTGCCGTGAAGCCTCATCGCTCACCTCACCATGTGTTTGGCATCAAACAGAGGGATCGCACCGCATGTGCGCGACGGGGTCAAGCCATCAGGCTATCCCAGGGTATGAACTTCGGCAGCCGACTGCTCACGCGCGGGCGGTCGAGCGATCCCGAGTGGCCAGCCGCGCGGCGACATAGTTCTTAACCTGCCGGATCGCCTGTTCGCGCGAGACGCTGCCTGGCTGCAGGCCGAGGCGAAGCCAAAGTCCGTCGATCAAGGCCGTGACGCCAAGCGCGATGTCGTCGGCCTCGCTGGGTGACGCGAGGCCGCGCAGGCCGGACAACAGGTTCGAGCGCATGCGCCCGTGGATCACCTTCTGGATGCGCGCCAGCTTTTCATCGCGCGGCACCTCGGCGCAGAGCGAAAGCCAGGCATGGCAAAGAGGCGGCAGGAAGAGATGCTCCTCGAAATTGCCCTCGATCACCGCATCCAGGCGTTCCATCGACGTCCGTGCCTGGCGAAGCCTTGCGACCACCGCGTCGCCCAGGACCGCGTTGGCCTCGCGCATGGCGTGCTCGAACAATTCCTGCTTGTTGCGGAAGTAGTGCAGCACGATGCCTTTGGAGGCACCGGCCTGGGCGGCGACTTTTTCCAGCGTGGCCCCAGCAATGCCTTCGCGCTCCAGAACCGCGAAGGCCGCCTGCCGCAATTCCTTGCGGCGTATGTCGCCAAGGCGCTTCAGTTTCACGGGATCGTTCCATGCATCACGAATCCACGTTGACATTTTCGTCCCGCGAGATCAATCATTGACCAATGGGACAATAAAAAGACCGATTGGTCAATTTGAGCAATGAGGAGAACGGAAATGTTGCGCATCCTTGCAAACGGAGCCTGTCTTGCCGCGCTGGTCTTGGCCTCTCAGGCTGCCCAGGCGGCGGACGCCGAGCAATGCCGTGCGGTCCGTATGGCCGAGCCCGGCTGGAACGATCTCGCTTTCACCACGGGGGTGGGCAATGTGCTTCTGCAAGCGCTGGGCTATCAGCCACGGAGCGAGGTGCTCGGCATCAACGTCATCTACGAAGGCATGAAGAACCGCGATCTCGACCTGTTCCTGGGCTACTGGGACCCGGCGATGGTCACTTATTACGAGCCCTACAAGAAGGACGGTTCGATCGAGAATGTGCGAGTCAATCTCGTCGGCGCCAAATACACGTTTGCCGTACCGACCTATGTCTGGGAGGCAGGGGTCAAGGACGTCTCGGACCTGCACAAGTTCGCCGACAAGTTCGGCAAGAAGATGTATGGCATCGAGCCCGGCTCCAACCAGCTGATGATGGATGCCATCGCCGATCCGGCTTTTGGCCTCGATGGCTGGCACGTGGTCGAGTCCAGCGAAGCCGGCATGCTGTCGGAGGTCGGCTACGAGATCAAGGAGAAGCAGTTCATCGTCTTCCAGGGTTGGGCGCCGCATCCGATGAACACCATGTACGACTTCAAGTACCTGACCGGCGGCGACAAATTCTTCGGCCCGAATTTCGGCGCCGCGACGGTGACGACGCAGGTCCGCACGGGCTACCTGCAGGAATGTCCGAACGTCGCGCGGCTCCTCGGAAATCTCGTCTTCGACATCGACTTCGAGAATGTCGGCATGGGCTACCTCATCAATGACGGCATGAAGCCGGAGGACGGGGCGCTGAAGGCGATCACGCTGAACAAGAACCGCCTCGATGCCTGGCTCGCCGGTGTCACCACTTTCGATGGCAAGCCTGGTCTTGCCGCCGTCAAGGAAAAGCTCGGCCTGTGAGACTGCCGGACGCCTTGCCCGTTGCCGAGGTGGAACAGGACGCCTGGGCCGCCCGCAAGCAATGGGTCCACACGGGCGATCTCGACATCGCCTATGTCGGGATCGCCGGCGCCGGGCCGCCGCTGTTGCTGATTCATGGTTTCACGGACACCAGCCGCAGCTTTTCACTGCTGGCGCCGCATCTGGCCGGCCGCCGGCTGATCATGCCCGACCTGCGTGGCCATGGTGCCTCGCAAGCGGGCGACGGCTGCCGCGTCGCGGATTTCGCCGAGGACATTGCCGGGTTGATCCGGCACCTGCGGTTGGACCGGCCTGTCGTCGTCGGTCATTCTCTGGGCGGCATGGTGGCGATTGCCTTGGCGGCTTGGCATCCGGGCCTGGTCGGTGGCCTGGTCGTGCTGGCCAGCGCGTTGAAGCCCGGCTTCACGCCGGACCATCCGTTGCCGGTCGGCATCCGGGCCTTGCGCGACCCGATATCGCCAACCGATCCGTTCTTTGCCTGGTGGCATGCATGTGGGGCCTCGGTACCGCAGCCTTTTCTCGCCGGCCTGGCGAAGGAAGCTTCCGCCATGCCGGCGGCCCGCTGGCGCGGCATTCTCGAGGAAGTCCGCATGACCGACCTGGCAACCGAGGCACGGGCGGTACGGACCCGGACGCTGATCATCGCCGGCGCCTGCGACCCACTTTTCGGCGAGGCGCACCAGCAGGCTTTGGCCGAGGCGCTGACCGGATCCAGTCTCGTCCGGGCGCAAAATTGCGGTCATAATCCCCACTGGGAGGACCCGGCCTTTGTCGCCTCGGCGATCGCGGAAATGTTGACCGGCCGCTGATCATCTCAACAGCGATCGGGCCGTGGGCACCAGCCGCAACGTCTCTGCCGGCTTTGTGCTGACGGCTTGCATGCTCTGGATGAGCGCCCGCCACGCCGACGAAGCGGCGAGGCTATGGTTGGCATGGGCATCGGCGTCGTGGAAGCCGGTAACGGCGACGAAGACGTTTTCTCCGGCCCGCACGGGAAGTCGCGGGAACGTGTTTGCGGCCGGCTCCGTCACGAAGGCGCCGAGCAGACGCGCGCCGTTCTGGGCAAGCCGCGCAACCATCTCCGCCCGGAAGCGCCCGGCGACATCGGCCCCGGTGCCCGGCCGCAAATGATGAATCGAAATCTCAACCAGACCGGGCAACCCATTCCGATCGCTTGTGCTTTTGGCCGCCGATGGTCGGCGCAGCCCCGACAGATCGAAGCCGGCACCCGGCCACGCCGGTCGCAGCAGCAACACATCGTCGGAATCGATCATCGTCGCATTGGCGGCATCGCGGTGTGCGGCCCATACAGGGCCGTCATAGAACGCGCCCAGAGCGTCCTTGCGGGCATCCATGCTGTCGAAGCCGCGCATCCAGACGAACATGTCGGGGCGGTCCAGGTCGCGGAATTGGCCGATGATGGTCATCCCCGCGTCTTCCTGGCTTTCGATGAACTCCGTGTCGAAGATCTCGATCAACGTTTCGCGCCGGCCGGGCTTCAACGAGTACTGGCGCAATTCGACGATCGGCGAGGCGAGTGCCGCCGGCTTCGGCGTGGCATTCGGGGTCGGGTTCATCCGGCGTTCTCCAAAACAGGTTGATCACCCTGTTTATAAACAGACCGGTTGCCCTGTTTTGTCAACATGCTATCCTTCGAGAATGTCAGCAGAGCTCAACATCCGGCCAAGGCGAGCCCGAGGCAAGCGCATCAACGACCCTGAGGGCATGCGCCGGAAAGTGCTCGACGTCGCGGAAGACGCGTTTCAGGCACGCGGCTATCATGCTTCCAGCCTCGGCGACCTGATGGCGGCGGCAGGCGTCAGCGCCGGCGCGCTGCATCATCATTTCCCGACGAAGAAGGCGCTGGCGCTGGCGGTCATCGACGAGCGTGTGGCGGCGGCGGTCGAGGAGACGTGGATCGCCCCGGTGCAAGCGGCGGCTTCGGCGCGTGATGGCGTGCGTCAGGTGTTCGAAGCCGTGGCGGCGGAACTGGAACGGCAAGGTTTCGTGCGCGGCTGCCCGCTCAACAATCTGGCGCATGAGCTCTCGCTCGCCGATCCCGAGTTCCGGATTGCGCTTGCCGGCATCTTCGCTGCATGGCGCCAGGCGATCGCCGACAAGATCAGCGCCGACCAGCAGGAGGGCAGGGAGCAAGGCACGGACCCCCGGCAGTTTGCGATGGTTGCCGTCGCCGCCTATTCCGGTGCCATGTCGATGGCCAAGGCAGCGCAGGACGCCAGCCCGTTGCGCGATTGCCTTGCGGCGTTCGAGAGCGCCGCGCAAGCGGCATCATCGCAGGGCGATCCGGGGGCGAGGCGACGTCGCAGGGTGCTGCGGCGGTACGGCGGCATTTGAGGCAGGCTACAGCCCAGCTTTGCGGCGATGCCGCGGCGAGCGCGGACAGCCGGTTCCTAGATCTAGTCGGCCAAAGGCTTGATCGTCTCGTAGCCGTTCACTGATTCCGCGCTGGTGCCTTCATCGTAGCGCCGGGCGAGAGCGGCCTGCAGATCGGGTGAATAGAGTGCCGTGAAGGCGTCGAGTGTCTCTCCGCCTCCGTTCTTGAAGGTCTCCGTGACGGCGAGCACATTGTATTTGCAGTCGCCCAGGCTGAACGTCTCCTTGCCCTTGACGGCCAGCGTCAGTGTCTTGGTGGCCTTTGGCTGCTTGCTGGGCGACAGCTCGACGAACTCGATCGTGCTCTTGGCTCCCGCCTTGAGCGGAAACAGTTTTCGCAGATCGGCAAACGGGATCATTGCCAGCCGACCCGTCTCGCTGTCGCGAAAAACCTCGATGGCGGCTCTTTCATGCGGCGATCGCCGTGGCGAGGACTGAACTTTACTGCCGCCCGCCCTCCATGCTGAAATCCCCGATGATGAATCGCCCTTCCTCCATATTGCTCTCGCGCCGTGGGTTTCTGCTGCAGGCCGCCGGTCTTGCCGCCGCCGGTGCGCTTTCACGCCCGGCGTTCGGTCAGACCGGGCAGCGCATCCAGCCTGTCGACGCCACCTTCCTGTTCGTCGCCGACGTCCATGCCTGCCGCATGGCGAGCGGCTTGAGCCCCAATTGCCGGCTGGAAGGCAAGACGGACGCGGCGCTGCTGCGCAACGTCGCGGCGTTGAACGCCATCGCCGACAAGGAGTGGCCAGCCGAGATCAACGCCATCGCCACCAGTCTGCGGCCGGCCGGTGGCCGCATCGGCACGCCGCTCGGCCTTGTCGTCGGCGGTGACATCACCGACGATGGCGGCGGCCAGATCACCGAGCCCAGCGAAGGCACCCAGCTCCTGCAATTCAGCCAGCGCTATCAGCAAGGCATAGGCCCCGACCGCGTGCATGTTCCGGTTTATGTCGGGCTCGGCAATCACGACCTCGATCAGAACGGGCCGCCGCACCATGTTGACTGGTACCGGCGCGAAATGCGCGACTATGTCGAGGTCAATCATCGCGCCGGCGTGTTCTTCAAGCCGCCGGTGCCGGCCACCAGCTACGATGTCGACACCGACTGCTATTCATGGGACTGGGGCGGCCTGCATCTGGTGCAGACCCATCGCTTCGCCGGCGACACCGGCCATGGCGCCGACAACAGCCTGCCTTGGCTCAGGCAGGACCTGGCGACCTATGCCGCCGACGGCCGCCCGGTCATCCTGTTCCAGCACTATGGCTGGGATATTTTTTCGACGGAGCGGTGGGACCCCGCCAGGAGGGCGTTTGACGACGAAGGCAAGGGAGCGTCGCATTGGTGGAGCGATGCGGACCGCCAGGCATTGCTGGCGGCCCTGAAGGGCTACAACGTCATCGCCATCTTCCACGGTCATCAGCACGAGGTGCCGATGATCTATCAACGCGACGGCCTCGATCTCTTCAAGCCGAAAGCGGCCTATATGGGTGGCTTTGCTCTGGCACGTGTCACCGACGACAGCCTGGACGTCGTGTTGGGTGAAGCCAGCGACGATCATGGCGATGTGATTTTCACCAACGCCTTCAGCAAATCGCTGAAGACGTGAAAAGGGCCGCTCGACGCGGCCCTTCCACAGCGATCAAAGCGATTTCTTGACCTTGTCCTTCACGTCGCCATAGGCCTTCTGCACCTTGCCGGTGGCCTTGTCGGCCATCCCTTCGGCCTGTGTCTGCCTGTTGCCGGTCGCTTTGCCGGCAGCCTGCTTGATCGAGCCTTTCACCTGCTTGGCGACGCCGGCCACCTGATCCTTGTTCACCATTTTTCGCATCTCCTGGTTCGCCTGGGCAAACGAGCCGGCACGGTTTCGGTTCCAGCAGTTGCTGCCCGTGTCGGCAAGACAAGTGCCTTTCGGCGGCCGGGTCGGCGGGCTAGGGTGCCGGCCAGCGCACTCCGCAAGGAGCAACCGCCAAGGGGGACAGATGTCGGAATTTACGCTCTATATCGGCAACAAGTGCTTTTCATCCTGGTCGCTCAGGCCCTGGGTGGCGATGCGGTACCTGGAGATACCGTTCGAAGAGGGCTTCGTGCGGCTGCGCACGCCGGAAACTGCGGCTAACCTGGCAAAAGTGTCGCCGACCGGTCAGGTGCCCGTCCTGAATCACAAGGGAAGGATCGTCTGGGAAACCCTTGCCATCCTTGAATATCTCGCCGATCTCTTTCCGGAGAAGAAACTCTGGCCGGCCGATATCGGCGCCCGGGCGCTGGCGCGTTCGGCGGCGACCGAGATGCATTCCGGGTTTCGCGAAGTCCGCTATGGCTGGCCGATGAACTTGCGCCGGCCCAAGGGGCACAAGCCGCTCGACGCCGAAGGCGAGATCCAACGTGTCCGCATCGAGGCGCTGTGGCGCGAGTGCCGTGAGAAACACGGCAAGGACGGCCCGTTTCTATTCGGCCATTTCACCGCGGCCGATGCCATGTACGCGCCCGTCGTCACCCGTTTCGACACCTATGGCGGCGATCTGGCGCCCGACACCAGGGCTTATGTCGACGCGGTTCTGGCAACGCCGGCCATGCGCCAATGGTATGCCGAGGCAGCCAGGGAGACATGGCCGGAGCCGGGTCCCGACGAATAGGGCCTGTGCGAAGCGGTCTTCCCCAGGGATCGGCGCGGGCCGCCTAAGGAGCTTTCACCTGGCGGATTTTCGGTCCGATGGCGCAACATTTGACAGGCGTCTGAAACACGCGTAGAAGAAGTTCGTCGATATTTGTTTGACTGACTTTTGTTATCCGCGCTTTCGAGCGCGCCTTTGACGAACTTCCCACATCAAAAATCGAGACAAACGACGTCGTGCATCCGCACGGCGGCGAACGAATATTTGCCATGGAAAGGGTTCGTCATGAGCACCGGCACAGTTAAGTGGTTCAACGCCACCAAAGGTTTTGGTTTTATTCAGCCTGACGACGGCTCCGCCGACGTTTTTGTCCACATCTCGGCCGTGGAACGCGCCGGCATGCGCGACATCGTCGAGGGCCAGAAGCTCGGCTACGAGATGGTCCGCGACAACAAGTCGGGCAAGATGTCCGCCGACCAGTTGAAGGCGGCGTGAAGTAAGAATTCAGCCGTCCCGGTGACCACGGATGTACTGGCACTGGTGAACGGCGAATTCGGGCGCATTGCCACGGGAAACCTGAGTTTCCAAGGTTTGTGCTGCCCATCAGGAGCCAGCTTGTGCATCCAGTTGGATGCGCGGCGGCTCCCAGGGAAGGTCAGGCGGTGCCTGGCCTTTTTCATTTTACGCTTGTTGCCGCCGAAAATGCGCTGCGCATTGGGCTGAACGTGCTAAGGGACGCTGCAGCATTCTGAATCCGCTGCCGCATCGCTTTGTACTGGTCCCGACCGAAGACCCGGTCTCGCCCTATCGGTACCAGGCTCCTGACAGGAGAAAGATCTTGACCGCCCATTCGAAGCCAGCCGTCGACCCGGCCGTGTCGCTTTTCAGCAAGACGCAAACCCAGTCGATGTCGCTCAACCGCATCATTTCCGAACGGGATGCCGTCAGCGAAGCACGGGAAGCCAAGACCGCGCGCCTGCGCGAACTGCGGCTGGAGAAGGAGGCCGACGAGATGGCGGCCGCCGCCGCGCTCGCGGCGCTGCCGAAACGAGCCGGAAAACGCTGATGGCCACCAAGCGCGTACCGCCAACGCCGATCGCGGCCGATGCGACCATAGCCGACATGGTCGAAACCCTGGACAAGCCGGTCGAATATGTCCGGCGCGTGCTGGAAAAACTCGAACGCTGCAAGCGCGCCCATGGCGATGCCCAGGTGCGCGTCGGTGTGCGCGGCCGCGCCGAAGCCCCGAACTACCTGATCGAATATGTCCGCGAGGACAAAAAGACCCAGGAGCGGGTGACCTACCAGGACGCCGCCTACAGCGGCAGCACGCATCGTGAGCTGGCGCCGCATCACATCGCGGAAGCGCGGAACTGGTCGCCCGAGGAGATGAACATCACGGCGGTTTCGGCCCTGATCGGCCGCTTGCGCAATCCGCGCGCACCATCATCGCGTTTCGCCGACGAGGACTGACATGGCCATAAAATTCTCCGCCAAGGACCAGCCGGCGGCGCCGGCTTCGACCGCAAAGCCGGCCAAGCCGGTTGCGGCGCCGAAGGCGGCCAAGGCCGACGAGGCAGCGACCGATCTGTTCAAGTCGCCGGTCGACGCACCGAAGGGCAAGACGGGCAAGAAGAAGTAGCGCCTTGCCTCGGGATGCCGATCGCAACCTTGCCGCTTCGGGGCCGTTTGCCGTGCTAGCCGCGAGCAGTCCGCCTTCGTCAGCTCCTGTCTTCGATTGCCAGAGCTGCGGGGCCTGCTGCTCCTATTCGGCCGAATGGCCGCGCTTTTCGACCGAGGACGATGCGCAGCTCGACCGGATCCCGGAAAAACATGTGGCCGCCGACCTGTCGGGCATGCGCTGCGACGGCGTGCGCTGTTCGGCCCTGTCCGGCGAAGTCGGCAAGTCGACCGCTTGCACCATCTATGAACTGCGACCGGATGTCTGCCGCGCCTGCATGCCTGGCGATGACGAGTGCCTGATGGCGCGCCGGGCGCTCGGATTTTCTACCTCTTAGCAGCGAATGACTGTCGCTTGTGCACGCCTGGCTTGCTGGCTAGGTTGCGTCAGGGCAGGGCGCCGGAGGAGATCATCGTGAGCATCGAATTTCTGTTGACGTCGCTGATCGTCGTGGCTTCGCCCGGCACCGGCGTTCTCTACACGCTGAGCGCCGGGCTTTCGCGCGGCGCCCGGGCCTCGATCATTGCCGCCTTCGGCTGCACGCTCGGCATCATTCCGCATATGGCGGCCGCCATCACCGGCCTTGCGGCGCTGCTGCACACCAGTGCTGTCGCCTTCGAGACCCTGAAATATCTCGGCGTCGCCTATCTGCTCTACATGGCCTGGAACACGCTGAAGGAGAAGGGCGGCCTGAGCGTCGAGGAAAATGTCGCGCCGCGTTCGGCCGGCAAGGTGATCGCCACCGGCATCCTCGTCAACGTGCTCAATCCGAAACTGTCGATCTTCTTCTTTGCCTTCCTGCCGCAATTCGTCAGCACCACCGAGCCCAATGCACTGTCGAAGATGCTTGAGCTCAGCTCGGTCTTCATGCTTTTGACCTTCGTGGTCTTCGTCGGCTACGGCATCTTCGCGGCCTCGATCCGCAGCCATGTCGTGTCGCGGCCAATGGTACTGACCTGGATGCGCCGGACTTTTGCCGGCGCCTTCGTCATGCTCGGCGCCAAGCTGGCGCTGGCGGACAGGTGATCGACTGGCCTAGCCCTTGACGTAACCCATCGCCTCGATGATGCGCCCCTCCGCGACGCGCATCAGGTTGACGCCGCGCAGCGAACTGCCGTCGGCCATCCAGTAGCGCCAGCGGATCGTGGCGCGATCGCCGGCCACGAAAGTCTCCTCGAGGTCGAAGCGCGTGCCGGGCGCGGTGGCGATCGCCGACCACAGCTCGACGCAGGCCGCCTTGCCGGCGCGGCGTGCGCCGTCCGGCGCCGGCGTGGTGTTCTCGATCACGCAGTCCTGCGCCACCAATTCGTCGAGCGCCGAGGGGTCGTGGCGCTGGAAGACGTCATTATAGCGCCGCATGATTTCAGCCGTTTCGCCGGAGCGGTTGGCCATGGCGATGTCGATGATCAATTCCTGGGTCACTGGATTTTCTCCTTCCGTCCTTAGTGAGTTACGAGGTTCGCCTTCAGCGTGATCGCTGCGACACCGGCCAGAGCCCGCGAGACGAGGCATCCAGCCTTGGCCGACTGCGCGAGCCGCTCGAAGTCGGCTGCGGCAAGCCCGGCGACATTCGCCTCCGTCTCAAGCTCGATGCGGGTAATCGTCGGTCCGGCCGCGGTGGCGCCCAGATGCACCTTTGCGATCGTGTGGATATCGCTTGCGATATGACCTTCACGGCTAAGCACGGCGGTGAGCGCCATCGAAAAGCAGCCGGCATGGGCGGCCGCGATCAGTTCCTCCGGATTGGTGCCCGGACCGTTTTCGAAGCGGGACGGGAACGAGTAGGCGCCCTCGAAGGCGCCACTGCCCAGCCTGAGCCGGCCGGATCCCTCCTTGAGCGTGCCGTGCCATTCGGCCGATGCGTCGCGAACTGTCATTGCTTTCTCTCCTCTGGTTGGTGAATAGGGGGCTCACGCGCCGTCGATGACGACCTTGCCGAACACGTCGCCCTGCATGAAATGCCGATACGCCTCGCGCGCTTCGGCGAATGGGAAGATCTTGTCGATGACGGGCTTCAAGCGATGCGCCGCGACGGCGGCAAGCATCGCCTCCAGGCCGCTGCGGCTGCCGACGAAGACGCGGCCGATGGTGACAAGACTGCGCTGGTAGACGGCGGCTGGGATCTCAACCGATCTGCCCTTCTGGTCCTGGACCGTCAGCAGCACGATGCGTCCGTAGAGGGAGCTTGCGATCAGCGATTGCATAAAGGTCGCAGGCCCGCCGGTCTCGACAGTCAAATCGATGCCGCCTGTCGCCTCGCGCAGCTTCATGCCCCAATTGGGCGTCTCGGCCGTTGCGATGACGAGGTCGGCGCCGAGCGCGCGCAACCGGCCGAATTTTTCGGCGCGGGAAGTGACGGCCGCCACGCGGCAGCCCATCAGCTTGGCAAACTGCAGCGCAAACAGCGCGACGCCGCCCGAGCCGATAACCAGCACCCATTGCCCGGGTTTTGGGGCGTCCGCGCCCGTCAGCGCGCTCCAGGCTGTCAGCCCCGCGCAGGTAAATGTCGCGGCTTCATGCCAGTCGAGGTGCTCAGGCAGCCGCACCGCCCATTGCTCGTCGAGCACAGCGTATTCACCGAGCATGCCGTCCAGCGTGCAGCCGAGCTGGTCGATCAGCCCGGCGTTGATGCGGCCGTCGATCCAGCGGGCGAAATAGCTGCCGGTTACACGGTCGCCGACGGCAAAGCGGGTGACATCATCGCCGACGGCCACCACTTCGCCGGCGCCATCGCTCAGCGGCACGATGCCGGCTCGCGGCGTCAGCGGATAGGTGCCGTTGAGGATCATCGTGTCGCGGCGATTGAGCGAGGTGGCGCGTACCCGCATCAGGATCTGACGCGGACCCGGCTGGACGACCGCGTCCTCGCGCATCGCCAGCCTGTCGAGGCCGCCGTCCTGTCCTTCCAGCCGATAGCTTTGCATCGTCGCCTCTCAAATATGTAGACCGATTTACATATTATGTAGACCGATTGTCATATTCGGGGCAAGCCCTATAATGCGCGCTCCTGACAGAGGTTGACATGGCGACAGACACACGCACGCGGATGATCGAGGCGACGGCACTGCTTTTGCGGCGGCGCGGCTATCACGGCACTTCGCTCAACGACATTTTGGCTGCCAGCCGCGCACCGCGCGGCTCGCTCTATTTCCATTTCCCGGGCGGCAAGGACCAACTGGTCATCGAGGTGACTCGCGCCAGCGTGGCCGACGTGACCGAGCGGCTGGGCGCCCAACTGGCGACGGAAAGCGATCCGGCGGTCGCAGTCCACCACATTTACCAGTCTGTCGCCCGCATGCTGGAGGACAACGAGTTTTCGCTCGGCTGCCCGATCGCGCCCGTCGTGCTCGATGCGCCGAACGACGTGCCCGAGCTCGAAGAGATCTGCCGCTCAGCTTTCGAGCAGTGGATCGGCCTGCTGCGGCAGGCCTTCGTCAGGGCAGGGGTGCCCGAGCGTCGCGCGCATGCTTTGGCGCTGCTGGTCGAATCGTCGCTGGAAGGCCTGATGGTGATTGCCCGCGCCACCCGCGACCGCTCGTCACTCAACGCCGTGGCCGACGAAGTGGCTGCACTCGTCGAGCAGGCCGTGCTCGCCGGCAAGGTGGCGCAGCAGGCCGAGAGCGCCGCTTAAGAAAGGCAGGTGCCGGCCGAGTTAACTGCCAAAACGAAAAAGGGCGGCATTTCTGCCGCCCTTTCCGTATGCATAAAGCCAAGTTGGCTGGATTGAAGTCCATGCCGCCACTCAAGCCCGCTAGGGGGCTTGAGCAACTTGGATTCATGGGCGTGCTTTATGGACTTCTTAGAAGTCCATGCCGCCACTCAAGCCCGCTAGCGGGCTTGAGCAACTTGGATTCATGGGCGTGCTTTATGGACTTCTTAGAAGTCCATGCCGCCCATGCCGCCCATGCCGCCGCCGCCCATGCCGCCAGGCATGCCGCCGCCAGCCGAGTCCTTCTTCGGAGCTTCGGCGATCATGGCTTCGGTGGTGACGAGCAGGCCGGCGACCGAGGCCGCGTCCTGGAGGGCCGTGCGCACGACCTTGACCGGATCGACGATACCCATGGTGATCATGTCGCCATATTCGCCGGTCTGGGCGTTGTAACCGAAGGTCGCGCCCTTGTTCTCGAGGATCTTGCCGGCAACGATCGAAGCTTCCGCACCAGCGTTCGACGCGATCTGGCGGGCCGGAGCCTGCAGCGCACGACGCACGATGTTGATGCCAGCGGCCTGATCGGCGTTGGCGCCGGTCGACTTGATGTTGGCCGAAGCGCGCAGCAGGGCAACGCCACCGCCAGCAACGATGCCTTCTTCCACGGCCGCGCGGGTCGCGTTGAGGGCGTCATCGACGCGGTCCTTCTTTTCCTTGACTTCGACTTCCGTCGCACCGCCGACGCGGATCACGGCAACGCCGCCGGCGAGCTTCGCCAGACGTTCCTGCAGCTTCTCCTTGTCGTAGTCCGAGGTGGTCTCTTCGATCTGCTGCTTGATCTGGGCAACGCGGCCCTGGATCTCGGCCTTCTTGCCGGCGCCGTCGACGATGGTGGTGTTCTCCTTGGAGATCGACACCTTCTTGGCGCGGCCGAGCATGTTGAGGCCGACGTTCTCGAGCTTGATGCCGAGGTCTTCCGAGATGACCTGGCCACCGGTGAGGATGGCGATGTCTTCCAGCATGGCCTTGCGGCGATCACCGAAGCCCGGCGCCTTGACGGCGGCGATCTTCAGGCCACCACGCAGCTTGTTGACGACCAGCGTGGCCAGGGCCTCGCCTTCGACGTCTTCCGAGATGATGAGCAGCGGCTTCGAAGTCTGCACGACGGCTTCGAGGACCGGCAGCATGGCCTGCAGGTTGGAGAGCTTCTTCTCGTGCAGGAGGATGTAGACGTCCTCGAGCTCGGCGACCATCTTGTCGGCGTTGGTGACGAAGTAGGGCGAGAGGTAGCCGCGGTCGAACTGCATGCCTTCGACGACTTCCAGTTCGGTCTCGGCGGTCTTGGCTTCCTCGACCGTGATGACGCCTTCGTTGCCGACCTTCTGCATCGCTTCCGCGATCATCTTGCCGACCGACTCGTCGCCATTGGCCGAGATCGTGCCGACCTGGGCGACTTCCTCGGAGGTCTTGATCTTCTTGGCGGCCTTGCCGAGCGCAGCGACCACTTCGGTGACGGCGAGATCGATGCCGCGCTTCAGGTCCATCGGGTTCATGCCGGCGGCAACCGACTTGTGGCCTTCCTGGACGATCGACTGCGCCAGAACGGTCGCGGTCGTGGTGCCGTCGCCGGCGATGTCGTTGGTCTTCGAAGCAACTTCGCGGACCATCTGCGCGCCCATGTTCTCGAACTTGTCTTCAAGCTCGATTTCCTTGGCGACGGTGACGCCGTCCTTGGTGATGCGCGGGGCGCCGAACGACTTGTCGATGACGACGTTGCGGCCCTTGGGGCCGAGCGTGACCTTCACCGCGTCGGCGAGGATGTTGACGCCGCGCAGCATGCGCTCGCGGGCGTCGCGGGAGAATTTTACGTCTTTGGCAGCCATGTTTTAGCTCCTGGCAGGGGCTCGGAAAGAGCCCGAAAATTCAAGTTGAGGGTGAGGCCGATAATCAGCCGATGATGCCCATGATGTCGGATTCCTTCATGATCAGAAGGTCTTCGCCATTGAGCTTGACTTCGGTGCCCGACCACTTGCCGAACAGGATGCGGTCGCCGGCCTTGACGTCCAGGGGGACCAACTTGCCAGCTTCGTCGCGGGCGCCGGAGCCGACGGCGATGATTTCGCCTTCCTGCGGCTTTTCCTTCGCCGTATCCGGGATGATGATCCCGCCGGCGGTCTTGGATTCGGATTCGACCCGGCGAACGACCACGCGGTCATGAAGCGGGCGGAACTTCGACTTTGCCATTTTTTCTTCCTCGATGAGAACAGTGAGAAACAGTTCCTCCATCCGGCGAAGCCGGACATGTGGTTAGCACTCACCAAGGGCGAGTGCTAACGTGGCGCTGAAATAGGCGTGTGGCCCTCGAGAGTCAAGGCGCGCGGCAAGGGGCGTCAGCGCGAAATTTTGCTCTTGCCGCATCGTCGCGACGAATGCGGCGGTTATCGGCCGCGATCTGGCAGAATGGTGGTCAGTTCGATGGAAGCGCTGGGCATCGATTGTTCAATGCCCAAGGCGTAGGCCGATCTCCTGGGTTTCTAGATCCACCAGGAGGCTGTTCCTTTCGAAAAACCGTATCCCGACGATGTTATGTTCAAGACCCGGTACAATCTCCACTTCGGGCTTGTAGGTGGTTGTAAAATTCCAATCGTCCTGACCTTCGGTTTTCACCGCAACCTTCGTGCCGGCGTCTAATGACCTATACGGTTTGGACGTGTCGGTCGGGACCATAATGGTTGAGTTCCCTGTGTCGTATAGCGTTGGCCGACAATTGGGTTTGGAGTTCCATGAGAGGCAGGATTCAAAGGTTGGGAAATTGTAGCGCGGGTTGGCCTGTTTCCATTTCTGCATCTTGAAAGTCTTCTTTACGTCATCCGGAACGCCGATGTGCAAGGCTCGAACCTCAGGGCAATTGCCCTGCTCGTTTGTGCATGGCTTCCACGTGCTGCCGATCGGGGAGAGGTAATAACCTCTGTGCAGGACTGTCCCTACGCTTACAGCGGCCATCGGCGACCTGATCATCTGATTTGGCCCATCGCCTCCAATGGGCGAGATGCCAAAAATGCCTTTTGGCCAGAGCGGACCGCCGACAATTTCACCTGTGTCACGTCTGACTTGCTTGTAGCGAATGAGGAACGAGACCCGCCTGTCCGTGGAAGCCGATGAGACCGGCGAACCAAAAGTCACGCGCGCTGAAGCCACATTTCCATACTCATCGTAGGTGCCATAATGCATGACTACCTTCTTGGTGGTGACAAGTATCCCATCGAACTCCCGACTTTCTGTAATCTTAATGCCGTCCTCGGAACAGAGTTCGGCGGGGAGCGCCGATAGACACTCGATTGTCATACCACTAGACCCTGTATCCAACAAAATCGGCTGATCGATTTTCCGATTTCCTAGGGAAATAATATTCACATAAAGCATGTGAATGTTCTGTGGATTTCCGGGGTACTCTAGTTTCGTCAATGGAATAGCCGTTGGGCCGTCGTCAGCTTCAGATGAAGCGGGCGAATAAATGAGTGCGCAAAATAGGGTCGACAGCACCGCCCCAGATATCTTCATTTCCTTACCGTGTTTCTAATCGATAGATTTCATCGGGGCCGAACATGGAGTATTGCATGGCGTTTTGCAATTTCCGTCTCTTTCAGTGCACGCTGCTGTAGACTCAAACTTTCGGCGACCGCAGCACCAGAAGCGGGCATCTCTCGGCGAGCCCGTAGCCGCCGGTTGGAGCAATGCGGACGTCGTTGAAGAATGCTTCCGCCTCGGCCACGAGCTGCGCTGGTGGTGCAAAACTGTAGATGGCCGTGGAGTTCCGGTAAACGTCGATGGTGGCGATGACAGGCAGGTCCCAGCCCGTCCGCGCGGAAAGTTCCTGGCGGTCAGGGAAGAGTGCATCGAACCTTTCCGCGATCGTCCTGACTGGAATCGCATGGTCGGGAGCGCGGCCTGTCGCGGTCATGGCGACGCGCCATTTGAGCTCGTGGAAAGTGGAGACACCGCCAGAAAGCGCAAGCGCCTGCACCGCTGCCGGATCGTCCGGTGTCTCGGGACCAGCGAAGAGACGCAGGCCCGCGCGGCCATCAGGGCGCAGCACGCGGGCGATTGCCGCGAACAGCGCTCGGCGCGCGGTAGAAAGCCCGAGCACCGACAGGCAGCCGTCGCCGATCACCGCATCGACGCTTGCATCGGAAACCGGCAGGTCGAGCCAGTCGCCTTTGACAGCCTTTCGCGACGCAGTGTCGCCTGGCCAGATTCCAGCGATCATGTCGGAGGATTCGTCGACGGCCATCATGGTCGCGCCGAGCCCGGCGAGCTCCGGAGTCACACCGAGCAGAACGACATGCGCCTCCGAAAGGTCGAGCTCGCGATGGTAGGTTTCCACCGCTTCGGCGGGAGGCCGCAGCGGCGGTCCGAGCAACTTCCAGTGCCCTCGAATGGCATTCCAATGATCAGTCATCCCTGGCCCCAAGCCGGCATTGTATTCAAATGCATAATCGAGGACGCTAATGAAACCAAGTGCGGGGGGCGCATGACACGCATCGCGGTTATTACACATGAGTTCGACAGGTTCGAACGCCGGCGCGGCCCGCTGTTGCGCCGCGACAGTCCCTACATGCTCTTTGATTTGCTGGAAGAACTGAAACGGCGCGGCCATTCCGTCCGCATACTCTCAGGAACGTCGGCGAAGCCGGAGGCCGATATAGCGGTGCTGCATGTCGATGCGACCGTGACGCCACCCGAATATGTCGAATACGCGCGCGCTTTTCCCTTCTGCCTGAACGTCGGGGCAGCCGACATCTCCAAGCGCCGTGTCAGCGGCGCCGTGATCGGCAGGGATGACGACTGGCCAGGGCCGGTCATCGTCAAGAGCAATCTCAACAATCTGGGAATGCGTGAGCAGTCGCTTAACCGGCGATCGCGACGTGCCGGAAAGCCGGAGCCATTTCCCGGCGTCGAGCTTATCGAGGGCTACCACGTCTGTACGTCCCTTTCGGATGTTGCGCCTGCGGTGTTCGACCGAAGGGATCTCGTCGTCGAAAAGTTCATTCCCGAGCCGGAACCGGACGGCTTTGGCGCCCGCTTCTGGACATTTTGCGGGGAGCGCGAGCGCTGCACCCGCCATGTTTCGCCACAAAGCCTGGTCAAAGGCGACGACACGATCCGTCGTGAGCCGGTTCCGGTTCCCGAGGAGCTGCGCGCGCTGAGGCGCGAACTTGGCTTTGACTATGGCAAGTTCGACTTTGTCATGCACGAGGGCAGGGCGGTGCTGCTTGACGCCAACAAGACACCCGGCGGCGCCAGCAATCTTTCTGCCTTTCTCGCCGCCGGCAATGCCAATCTTGCCGACGGCTTCGAAGGCCTCATCCGCGAGTTCACATAACCGGCGTCCTGACATTCATGTCGGCAGTCACCCTCTTATTCGGCGTGGCTTCACGACGATCATCAGGGCTTACAAGAACACCCGCAACTGGGTGTGGATGATCGACCGGTAGTCCTCGATCGTGCGCCGGCCTTCTTCCTCATCTTGCGTCAGGGCCAGGCGCACGACGCCGCCGGCAAGCTGGAAGATCAGAAAGACCAGCCGTGCGAACGCCTCGCGCTGCTCCGCCTGAAGCATCGGACCGACGTGGTCGCAGAATATCTTCGACTGATGTCTCGTCTCGGCGATGTCGAGATGCTGCAGCGCCTTGTCGGCCTGGATGGCATTCTGCAGGTCCTGAATGGCCGGGTCAGCCGCGACACGGCTGTAGTAGTCGTTGAGCAGGCGGTCCGCGGCGCCGGTCACGTCGCCCAGCCCCTGGATTTCGGCGATGATCGCGCCGAAGCGCGCCCGGCTGACCTCCGAGAACCGCTCATAGAGCATCGCCAGGATCGCCGACTTGTTGGGAAAGTAATGGTAGACGGTGGCGATCGGCCCGCCCGCCAGCATGCCGACCTCCTTCATGGTGACGGCGTCGATGCCCTTCTCGCCGATCAGCCGCATCGTCGTCGACAGGATGGCGTCGATTCGTTCGCGGCTGCGCTCCTGCTTGGGTCTGCGCCTGGGCTCGGTGGCCGTTCGACTTGCTTCCGTCATGCACCGATCTTTCGCCCGGGGTTCCCGAATTCCGGTTGACAAAAAATATGATCAAGTATCAGTTTCTTAAATGCTGACAGATTGTCAGCTTTTCTGCCGCGCGGCAAGGACGTTGGGAGGCGCCTTTGACTTCGACAAGCACCGGTCTTCAAGGCGATGGCGACTGGCTGGTCGGCAATCCGACCGGCGGCCAGCTTGCCTCGGCCTTGTGGATCGGGTCGGTCGGCCTGCTCATCCTCGGCCTGCAGCCCGTCCTGCTCGGCGCGCTCTATACCGAGGGCCATGTCAGCGGTGACGAGCTGGCACTGGTCGCCACCGCCGAGATGATCGCCATCGCGATCGGCTCGGCGATCGTCGCGATGCTGCTTTCCGCCCTCAACATGCGCTGGAAGAGTGCGGCCCTGCTGCTGCTCTTGGCGCTGGCCAATGTCTGGACGGCCTATGCCGCCGGCGCCAACACGCTGATGGCGGCTCGCGCGCTGGCCGGCCTCGCCGAAGGTGGCCTTGTCGCGGTCGCCACCGAACTGATCGCCCGTTCGCGGCGCGCCGAACGCATCGGCGGTTTTTTCGTCACCATGCAGACGCTGGCGCAATGCGCTCTTGCCTTGCTGCTGGCGCTCTATGTCATTCCCGCCGCCGGATCGGCGGGCGGCTTCCTCGTTCTCGCGGTCGTCTGTGTCGCGTCGTTCGTGGTCGCCTTCATTGTCCCCGCCGACTATGCCGACCTGCCGAAGGACGAGAACCTCGCCAATGTGCTGACGGGTCCCTCTATCACCGCGCTGTTGTCGGTCTTCTGCTACTTCATGTTCTTCGGCGCGGTCTGGGCGTTTTTGGAACCTCTCGGCGCCCAATTCGGCATCGATGGCCGCACCGTCGGGCTGATCGTCTCGGCCAGCCTCGCGGCGCAGGTGCTGGGCGCGATGACGGCGACCGTGTTCGAGGCGCGCATCGACTATCGCCTTGCCATCGCCGCGATCGGCATCGTCGCGCTTGCCGCCTCGCTCGTGCTTGCCGGTGGACCTGGCCTCGCGACATTCTGGGTCGCCGCCCTGGTCATGGGTTTCATCCTGCTGTTCATCGTGCCCTACCAGATCCGGCTGGCGATCACCGCCGACGAGACGCGCACCGCCGTGCTGCTGGTGCCGGCCGCCCAGCTTTTCGGCCTGGCGATCGGGCCGGTCGCGGCGTCGTTGCTCATCGACGGCAAGGATTTTCGCCCGGTTCCGGAATTCGCCGCCGCGAGCGCCGTCGCCAGCGTGGCGCTGCTCGGCCTGTTTGTCCTCGTGGCGCGGCGTCGCCGGGCTATTGCGTGAGCGGCATGTCGAGCAGCTGGAGCAACTGGTCGGGCTTCGTCACCGCCGAGCCGCGGCTGCTTGCCAGCCCGGCCGATGCTGGCGAGCTCGGCGATCTCATTCGCACCGCGCCCGGTCCGGTCCGCGTCGTCGGCGCCGGTCACTCCTTCACGCCGCTGGTGAAGTCGCAAGGCACCATCCTGTCGCTGGAGAAGCTGGAAGGGCTGGCCTCGCATGACGCGAAAAAACATCAGGCGCGCGTGCGGGCAGGGACGCGGCTTGGTTCGCTCATGCACATTTTGCAAGGCATCGGCCAGGGCCTGCCCAACATGGGCGACATCGACCGCCAGGCGATAGGCGGCGCGCTGGGCACGGCTACCCATGGCTCGGGGCCGACGCTCGGTGCGTATCACACGCAGCTGGAAACGGTTCAGATCGTCGACGGGCTTGGCAAGGTCCGCGAGTTCAAGCGGGAAGGGGATCAGGAGACGATCCATGCCATCAGCGTCGCGCTCGGTGCCTTCGGTGTCTTGAGCGAAGTGACGCTGAACAACATCGCGACCTACCGGCTGCGCCGCCGCAAATGGGTGCTGCCGATCGGCGACATGCTGCGCGATTTCGAAACGATGATGGCCGCCCATCGCTCGGCCGAATTCTATTACATTCCATTTTCCGGTTACGCGCAGTTCATCGCCAGCGACTTCAGCGCCGAGGCCACGACGACGCGCCCGACCGACGATGATGAGGGCTCGTTGCGCACGCTGCGCCGCTTGCGCACCGGGCTTGCCTGGCTGCCGTCGCTGCGCCGCCGGCTGATCCTGGGCGCGGTCGCCAAGGTGCCGGCCGAGGATTATGTGCAGGACTGGCTCAACGTCTATGCCAGCGACCGGCAGACCAGGTTCAACGAAATGGAATATCATCTTCCCTTCGAGGAGGGGCCGAAGGCGCTGGCCGAGATCATCGAACTGACCGAGAAGCATTTTCCGGAAGTCTATTTCCCGATGGAGGTGCGGTCGGTGGCATCGGACGAATTCTGGCTCTCGCCCTTCCACAAGAGGCTCACCTGTTCCATCGCCATCCACCACGACGCGGCGAACGATCCGTTGCCATTCATGCGCGCGGCCGAGCCGATCTTCCGCAGATATGGCGGCAGGCCGCACTGGGGCAAGATGCACAGCCTGAAAGCGGCCGACCTGAAAAAGCTTTATCCGCGTTGGGACGATGCGATTGCGGTGCGCCGCGACATCGACCCGCACAACCGTTTCGTCTCGCCCTATATCGCCGATCTCTTCGGCATCGACCAATGAAAGCCTATTTCGCCTCGCTTTCGGATGCGCTGAAGCAGGCGGGCATCTTCCAACCCTGCCTGCTGCTCGACCGCGACCGGTTGGACAGCAACATCGCCCTGGTGAAGCAAAGGCTCGATCCCCGCCTCGCCGTGCGGCTGGTCGACAAGTCGCTCGCTTGCCTGCCGTTGCTTGCCCATATTGGCAAGGCGCTTGGTACCCACCGCTTCATGACCTTCCACCCGCCGATCAGCGAGGCGGTGCTGAGCGCGTTTCCGGATGCGGACCTCCTCTACGGCAAGCCGATGCCGGTCGGCGCGGCAAGGGCGGCGCTTTCCAAGGGGAACGCAGCCGGGTCGAGGGTATGCTGGCTGATCGATACACAGCAGAGGCTGACGGAATATGGCGCGCTCGCCGACGAACTCGGCGTCGAGCTGCGCATTGCTTTCGAAATCGATGTCGGACTGCATCGCGGCGGCTTCGCCGAACCGGAAGCCCTCTCGCAGGCGTTGAAGGCGCTGCCGGCCCACAAGCGGCTGCGCTGCGAAGGCGTCATGGCCTATGAAGCGCATGCGCCGCATATACCCGGCCTGTTCGGCGGGCCGGCGAGGGCATTGGCGCAAGCCTCGGAACGAGCCGCCGCTTTCGTGGCGCGCCTCGGCATGGACCAGCGCCATATCTTGAACATTGGCGGCAGCAAGACAGCGCTGCTTCATCATGGCGGCGCTGCCAATGAAGTGTCGATGGGCTCGGCCTTCGTGCTGCCCGGCGATTTCGATACGCCGGGCCTCGACGGCTTTCAGCCGGCGGCCTTCATTGCGACGCCGATCCTGAAAGTGGTCGAGCCGATGCTGCCCGGCCCGCCGGCGGTTTCGCGTCTGCTCCAGGCGCTCGGCCGGTTTCCGCGCAAGGGTTGCTATCTCTATGGCGGCAAATGGATGGCCGAACCGGTGTTTCCCGAAGGCATGACGACGAACGGCCTGCTTGGCCTGTCCTCCAACCAGCAATTCATGGGCCTGCCCGCCGAGGCCGTTGTCAGGCCCGGCGACCATGCGTTCCTGCGGCCGACGCAGAGCGAAGCCGTGCTGCAGCAGCTCGGACCGATCGCGGTGCTTTCCCGTGGCAGGATCGTCGACCGCTGGCCGGTGCTGCCGATGGGGTGACGTTTCGGCGTTCGCCACTGGCGCCTGCATTTGCGATGTCGTGATTCTAGGGGCTGCGCTCCTCTTCGCTCCTTCTCCTAGAATGACGAAGTTGTGAAGCGCCTCGTTGCAATGACTTTATTGACTAAGTCAACTAAATGATTGATCCTGTCCACGACAGGAGGACTGCCATGACGATCCACGACCACCCCGGCAAGGAACGCATCGACGCAGTGCGCGCCTTCAACCGCTTCTACACCCGCCAGATCGGTGTGCTCGACGAAGGTTGGCTGAAAAGCACCTTTTCGCTTACCGAGGCGCGGGTGCTCTATGAGCTTGCCCATCGCGACGGGCTCGTCGCCAGCGACCTGGTGCGCGATCTCGGCCTCGACCCTGGCTATGTCAGCCGTTTGCTCAAAAAATTCGAGGAGCGCGGTCTGGTCGAGCGCGAAGCCACCGAAGCGGACGCGCGCCGCGCCTCGATCGCGCTGACGCCGGCGGGCAGGGAAGCCTTCGCGCCGCTCAACCAGGATTCGCACGACCAGGTGCGAGCGCTGCTCGATCGACTGGCGCCCGTCGACCAGGATCGGCTGGTCAAGGCCATGCGCATCGTTCAGGACCTGCTCGGCGACAGACCCGAACCAAAGGTGCCTTACATCCTGCGGCCGCTAGAGGTTGGCGACATCGGCTGGGTCACGCGCCGCCAGGGCATGCTCTACGCGCAGGACTATGGCTGGGACGAAACCTATGAGGCGCTGGTCGCTGAGATCCTCGGCGAGTTCGTAAAAAAATTCGATCCGAAATGGGAGCGCGGCTGGATCGCCGAGCGGGAAGGCGAGGTCGTCGGCTCGGTCTTCGTCGTGCGCAAGTCGGATCAGGTGGCCAAGCTGCGGCTGCTCTATGTCGAACCGTCGGCGCGGGGCCTCGGCATCGGCAAACGGCTGGTCGAGGAATGCATCGGCTTTGCCCGCGCCAGGGGGTACAAGACGCTGACTTTGTGGACCAACGACATTCTGACCGCGGCCCGGCACATCTACCAGGCGGCCGGTTTCAAGCTGACCGAGGAAGAGCCTCACCATTCCTTCGGCAAGGATCTGGTTGGCCAGAACTGGGATCTGGAGCTGTAGCGGCGCCTCTATGCCTTGACCGGCACCCAGATCTCCAGCCCGCCATTACCGGTGCGGGCATCGAATTCGGGCCCATAGCGCTCGAATTCCGGCGCGTCGGCGATTTCATGGCCGGAGGCCGGGAGCCAGCTGTTCCAGATCGTGTTGATCGTGCGCCGGATGGTCGAGATGTGCTCGCGATGCGTGAAAACGGCGTATTTCCGCGCCGGCACATGCACCCGGTAGAATTCCTTCGGCAGGTCGGAGAAGTCCGACACCTCGACGCCGACGACATAGTCGAAATTGCCGGCATCGTCGCCATTGAGGCAGACACCGTAGAAAACGCCTGGGACTTCGCCGGGGATGTTGCCGATATAAGGGCTGAAACGCTGCCACTGCATCGGAATGCCGGCGCTCGATTCGCAGCTGTAGCGCTCGCCGAAGCCGGCGATGAGGAAGGCTCGGCTGGTCTCGAAGCGCGGTGGTTCAAGGCTGGTGAGCAGGGAATGGTCCATCAGGATAGGCTCCACGAGATCGAGTGTCTTGGTCGAACCTTGCGCGCGCACCAGTTCCGGCGTGGTGCCGAACTGGTCGCGGAAGGCACGGGTGAAAGCCTCATGCGAGTTGTAGCCGGCGTCGAGCGCGACGCACAGTATGTCGGGCGCGCCGCCGGCGAGCCTGCGCGCCGCCTCGGTCAGCCGGCGCGAGCGCATGTAACCCATGACGGAACGGCCGGTGGCGGCGCCGAAGGCGCGCGTCACATGAAAGCGCGACACGCCGCTGCTGTGGGCGACGTCGTCGAGCGTAACAGCCTCCGGCAGATGGCTTTCGACAAACCATAGCGCTTTCTCGGTCGGGTTCATGTGCTCCTCGCATGTGGCGTCTTCACTCTGGCGCCTCGTTGCCCGGCCAGTTTGATCGAAATTGCGCATGGCGCAAAATCGAAAACGGCAACGCTGACAGGCGTGGACGCAAAGTCCGTCCGCGCCCATGCCGACGGCAGGCTTGCTCGGGCCATGACGGCGGGCGCGGTGGCGCTCGTCGCTCTCGCGCTGCTGTCGATCGCTTATGGCTCGACGCTGATACCTCTGAGCGATGTCATCGCCGCCCTTGGCCGTGCCGTCGGACTGGACGAGCCTGAGATATCGGGCCCGGTCGGCAAGATCGTCGTCGACCTGCGGCTGCCGCGCACGATCCTGGCGATCTGTGTCGGCGGCGGGCTGGGCATCGTCGGCGCGCTTTTGCAGACGGTGACCCGTAACGATCTTGCCGACCCCTCCCTGTTCGGCCTGTCGTCGGGGGCCGCCGCCGGCGCGGTTTCCGTCATTACCGTGTTCGGCGACAGTTTCGGCATCTGGACCTTGCCCGTGGCTGCGTTCACTGGCGGCATCCTCGCCGCCTCCATCGTGCTTTTGCTGGTGGCGCGGGTGAGGGGGCAAGGTCCTGAGCGGCTGATCCTCGCCGGTCTTGCCGTTTCCTTCATGTTCACGGCCTTGACCAATTATCTGGTTTTTGCCGGTGACCAGCGCGCGGCTCATTCGGTCCTGTTCTGGACCATGGGCGGGCTCGGGCTGGCGCGCTGGGACAATGTATGGCTGGGGGCGGTGGGCGCCGGCACGATCGCGGCCTACGGGCTGTGGAGCCATCGCAGCCTGGACGCTTTCCTCGCCGGTGAGAGCGCCGCCGAGAGTCTAGGCGTGCCGGTGGCGCGCATGCGCAGGACGACATTTCTCGTGGCCGCTTTCTCGACGGCAATCCTCGTCTCGGTCGCCGGCGTGATCGGCTTTGTCGGATTGATGATACCGCATCTGTCGCGGCCGCTGGCCGGTCCACTGCATCTGCGCCTGATCACAAGTTGTGCGCTGTTCGGGGCGGTGCTGCTGCTGGCAAGCGATCTCCTGGCCCGAACCTTGCTGCCGCCGCAGGAACTGCCGATCGGCATCATCACCAGCTCGCTCGGCGCGTTCTTCGTCGTCACCATGGTTGTCCGAAACCGCCTGTGAAGACGTGCCCTCCGAGCGTTGTTGCGCACCGGTACACGTTCATCTGCCGCTAACCAGGATCGGATTGCAGGCCTGCCATGCGCATTTTGCCGGCTTTCATCGCGCTGTGGCATCTTGAATAGTAAGCACGCTTATTATATCTATCGCTTATGGTTTCAGATGGCATCGACAGATTGGGATTTTTGATCCACGACGTGCAGCGCCTGATGCGCAAGCGCTTTGAGGTGCGCGCCAGCGGGCTGGGCCTGTCTTCGGCGCAATGGCGGCTTCTGGTCCGCGTTGCCAAGGAGGCGGGCGTAGCGCAGGCGCGGCTCGCCGAACTGCTCGAAATCGAGCCGATCAGCGTCTCACGCCTGGTCGACCGGATGGAGGAGGGCGGCTGGATCGAACGCCGCTCCGACGCGGCCGACCGGCGCGTGCGCATGATCTTCCCGACCGAGAAGGCGAACGCGGCCTATGCGGACGTCAAGAGCCTTGCTGGCGAGGTCTATGAGGAATCGCTCAGCGGCGTTTCGCCCGAAGATCGACGCGTCCTGATCCGGGCGCTGGATGTGATCGTACAGAATCTGACGGACGGCGAAGCTTCGTCGCTCGAAAAGATCAAGAGTGCGGAAGGTGCGGCAGCATGAACGCGGTAGCCAAGGTCGAAGAAAACGCTCCCAAGGTGGAGATGGAAGCGCCTGCCCAGCCGGCCGCCGCTCCCGTCGCGGTCGAACCTCCCGTGCAGCCGGCCCCGGCGCCGAAGAAGAAGCGCCGCATCGGTCGCTTCTTCCTGATGTTCGCCTTGCCGGCGGCATTGATCGTCGGCGGCGGCTATGTCTGGGTGACGGGCGGGCGCTACCAGGAAACGGAAAACGCCAATCTGCAACAGGCCAAGGTGTCGATCGCCTCCGACACGGCCGGTCGTATCGTCCAGGTCGCCATATCGGACAATCAGACGGTGAAGAAGGGCGATCTCCTGTTCGCCATCGACCCGGAGCCCTACCGGATCGCGCTTGGGCAGGCCGACGCAGCGGTGGCTGCCGCGCGCCTCAATGTCGAGCAACTACGCGCCGCCTACAGCCAGGCGTTGGCGCAGGAAAAATCCGCCAGCAGCGAAGTTGCCTATGCGCAGTCGCAATATGACCGTGCCGCCGATCTTGCCCAGAAAGGGATCAATGCCAAGTCTTCGCTGGATGAGGCCAGGAATGATCTCGACAAGGCCAAGCAGCAGCTTGCCGTTGCCGATCAGGGCATCGTCAGCGCCAAGGCGGCACTTGGCGGCAATCCCGATATCGAGACGGACAAGCATCCGACCGTGATGTCGGCACTCGCCGCGCGCGACAAGGCTGCCTATGATCTGGCGCAGACCACGGTGAGAGCACCTGCCGATGGTCTTGTCTATCAAGCCGCATCCTTCAAGGTCGGCCAGTATGTCGGCTCCGGCACACCGTTGTTTGCGCTGGTCGAGACCGGCGACACCTGGATCGACGCCAATTTCAAGGAAACCCAGCTCACCAACATGAAGCCGGGTCAGAAGGCGGAGATCGTGGTCGATACCTATCCGGGCAGGACCTTCGAGGCGACCGTCAAGGCCATCGGTGCCGGCACCGGCGCGGACTTCTCGCTGCTGCCGGCCCAGAACGCCACGGGCAACTGGGTCAAGGTCACCCAGCGCATTCCGGTCCGCCTGGAACTGACCGATCCCGACGCCAGGATGGCGCTGCGCACCGGCATGAGTGCTTCTGTCACCGTCGACACCGGCGTGGCACGCGGCTGGCCGTCGATCTTCGGTCACGCCACGGCCGGCGAGCCCGCGCGGTAAGACAGCGGAAGCCCGCAGGGACCGGGCGGGTGGAAGCGAGTTTGCAGGATTGGTCTGATGGGAGGGGTGGGAAGAGATCAGTGTTTGGGCGAGCCGCATGGCAGCTGTCCAAAGGTCTGAAATCTTCGACACGGTCCCGTCGGTCCTCAAGTTTCCGGGCGGCAGCGTCCGCTCAGCTGGAGACATTCGGTCGATGTAACCCCCACATCGACAATCGCGTCCCACCGCGATGAAGGTCTCTCGACGGAAGGCTTCGCCGCCCGGAAACCCGTTGTACACGTTTCTGTTACTGTCTGGAAGTTCTTCGCCATGAGCACGCCTGAACCGTTCAAAGAAGTGCCACATCGTGGCCTGATCACGGTGGCGCTCATGCTGGCGACGGTCATGCAGGCGCTCGACACCACGATCGCCAACGTCGCGCTCCCGACCATGACCGGCGATCTCGGCGCTTCGCCCGACAACATCAACTGGGTGCTGACCTCCTACATCGTCGCCGCCGCCATCATGACGCCGGTCACCGGCTGGCTCGCCGATCGCTTTGGCCGCAAGGAGCTGTTCCTGGCGGCGGTGGTCGGCTTCACCATCTTCTCGATGTTGTGCGGCCTGGCGTGGAGCCTGGAAACCATCGTGCTTTTCCGGCTGATGCAAGGTGTGTTCGGCGCCGCGATCGTGCCGCTGTCGCAGACCTTCCTGCTCGACATCAACCCCAAGGAGCGCCACGGCCAGGCGATGGCGATATGGGGCGCCGGCATCATGCTGGGCCCGATCCTCGGCCCCACCCTCGGCGGCTGGCTGACCGAGAATTTCAACTGGCGCTGGGTGTTCTTCATCAACCTGCCGGTCGGCATCCTCGCCTTCCTTGGCATGGCCGCCTATCTGCCGGCTGTTGCCCGGCGGGTGCGCAGCTTCGATTTCTTCGGCTTTGCCATGATATCGCTCGGCGTCGGCGCGTTGCAGCTGATGCTCGATCGCGGTGGCGAGGTCGACTGGTTTTCCTCGGTCGAGATCTGGATCGAGCTTGGTCTTTCGATCACCGGTTTCTGGGTGTTCATCATTCACACGGTGACATCGGAACATCCCTTCATCGATCCGAAGATTTTCCTCGACCGCAATTTTGTCACCGGGCTTGCATTCATCTTCGTCATGGGCGTGCTGATCCTGGCTTCTATGTCGCTGCTGCCGCCGATGCTGTCGACCATCTTCGGTTATCCGACCGTCACCATCGGCATCGTCATCGGGCCGCGTGGCGTAGGCACGATGATTTCCATGCTCGTCGTCGGGCGCATCATGGGCAAGATCGATGCCCGAATTCTGGTCGTCATCGGCTTCCTCCTGACCGCGCAGTCGCTCTACACCATGGCCAGCTTCACCCCACAGATGGACAACTGGCTGATTCTCAGCTCCGGCGTGATCCAGGGCCTGGGCATGGGAATGGTGTTCGTGCCGCTGTCGACTGTTGCCTTCGCCACGCTCGATGCCCGCTACCGCACCGATGCAACCTCGTTGTTCAGCCTGGTGCGTAATCTTGGCTCGTCGATCGGCGTCTCGGTCGTGACGGTGCTGCTGGTGCGCAACACGCAGATCAACCACGCCGAGCTTTCGGCCTTCATCAACCCGTTCAATCCCAATCTCTGGGCTGTCTCGCCGGCGGCCGCCGGCGGCGACCCGACGGCGCTGTCGCAGGTCGATCGCATGGTCAATCTCCAGGCGATGATGATCTCCTACGTCAACGACTTCAAAATACTGATGATGATGACGCTGGCCGCCATCCCGTTCGTGCTTCTGTTGCGCAAGCCGAAAACGGCACCGGCCGGCGGCGGCGCGCCAGCCGCCCATATGGACTGATGGAGCGGCCGCTCGCCAGGGGATGTCCGCCGGCGATATCTTTGCTACCTGCCGAGCACCAGCGACCAGTAGCGCAGGTTGGGGTCGCGGCCGTCACGGACATAGGCAAGCCCGAAGCGGCTGAAGTCCGGATCGAGTATGTTGCGCCGGTGTCCCTGCGAATGCATCCAGATATCGAACAGCTTCTGTTGGTCGAAGCGGCCGGCCGCGATGTTCTCGGCCGCGGCGCCGTGTACGCCGTTGTCCTTCATGCGCGAGGCGAAATCCTTGCCCCAGCCGGTGGTGTGGCTCATGTTTTCACGCTGCGCCATGTAGCCGGCCTGCTGGAGTGCTGCTTGCTCAAGCTGTGCGTCGGAAACAAGCGGCCCCAGCCCGGCGGTCGCGCGCAGGCTGGCCAGCGTGCCGGTTGCCGAGGAGGAGACCCCGGCGCCTTGCCCGGTCGGCAGCGAAACGGTGCCGCAGGCGGCCAGCCCGAGCAAGGCCGCGAGGCCGGCCGTCTTGAGCCAGGTGCGCCTATTCAGGTTCGCGATCCGGTCGCTTTCGAGTCTTGAAGTGGTCATGCCTGCCTGAGATAGTCGTGATCATGGCTTTTGCCGGGCAGGGTGATGAAAATCTGAAATCGAATGGCGGTCAGCCGCTTATTTCACAAGCGTGATGAGGCGGCCGGCATACATCTCGCGATTTCCGAACACGGCCGTGCAGTCGGTTTTGATGGACGAGTTGCCTGTCATCTGCACGGTCAGGCCAACAAGCCTCAGACAGTCGCCCTGACCGCTCATATCCGAGTTGCCGGCAAAGGAAATGGCCGCATCTGGCGCATAGACGAACCCGCTGATCACGGAATTCGCGCCGCCATTCAGCGTCAAGGCCGATGTGTTGCCATGGTTCTCGAAAATGGTGATGCCTGCGTAGGGGCCGCTGGTGGCCGGGGAAAGGTCCACCTTTTCATTGGCATTTATGTAGATCTGTGCGCCCTCCATCAGGAATATGGTGACGCCGTGGCCGGTCAGGCTGCCGTTGCCGCCCGGTTTCAAGGTCACGCCGCGCAAAATGTAGACGCCCGGGTTGAGCGTGATATTTCCCGACAATGTCTTGTCGCAATAGGTGCCGGGCGACAGCGTGTAGGTTTTGCCGTTCGGGACCGGCAGGCAGAATGTGTAGGGAGGAGGCACGATGTCGGCCAGGGGATCGAAGGACGCATATTGATGTTCGAGCGGCGCGCCGCAGGCGAGATTGGCACTGGGCGGTAAAAGCCCGGAAGTGCCGCCGACGGTCGAGACGCAACCCGCCGAAACCTGAGCGGAACCGCCTCTGCTGACGGCATCGGACGCGTCCGAGTTTGCCGCGATCACGCAATTGCTCATGGCGACGTCGGTCGAGCCCTGCAGGCTTGCCGCGGCCGACGCATGCGGATCGAGCGCCAGCACGCAGGCCTGTGCACCCGGGTGCATCTTGACCGTCGCCGACCGGTGAGCTGGCCAGGGGGCCGCGCCATTGATGAAGCTCGGACGGTTGATGCCTGACGAAAGCGAGATGTAATAGGCGCTCGGGTCGCCGCTGGCTGTGGCCGAAAAAGCGGAGATGCTGTCTGAATATTCCTGTTGATCGGCGACGCTCATATTGGCCGCAAAGAATGTCAGCCCAAGCCCTTGGACATCACTCGCGCTCATGCTGGGCAGGTACTTCGTGCCGACGGCAAGCCCAGCCGCGTCCAGCGAGTTCTGCAATTGCGCGGCGTCATCGCTCGTGCCTGTCAGGTCGAGGGTGCCGGCGACGACGGCCATTATCGGCAGCAGCGCTATGGCGGTCGCCATGGCAAAATTGCCGTGCTCCGAAGACCAGAAGCCCTTCAACGTGAACATCGCCCCTCGCCACGGTTTGAAAAGCTCAGGTGATACACCTTGGGGTCTCTACGAGTAATTTAAGCAATAGCTAAAATGCATAGATTCTAAGATGAACTCGGTGGTTCGCCAAACCAAGGCCGCCCAGCAGGCATAACGAGACGCGGCGACAATCCCGGGAAGATCGGATATGATGCCAGCGTTCTTGAAGTGGCAGCTACGGGCGGCCACCCTAGGCGGTGACCGCCCCCCGAGAAAAACGGAGGTAGGTTATGGCCGGCTTTCATGTCATGGCGGACGCGCACGGGATGCATGTGCAACCCGCGGTCCGCCGCATTTCCACGCCAGACCTCTGGGACGCATTGAGACTTGGCGCCGAGGACTTCTGGGCCAAGCCCTCGCATTACGTGTTCCTGTGCCTGATCTATCCGGTTGTCGGCCTGATCCTGACGCGGTGGACCTCCGGCTCCAACGCCATCCAACTCGTCTATCCCTTGATGTCGGGCTTTGCCCTTGTCGGCCCGTTCGCCGCGATCGGGCTCTACGAGATCAGCCGCCGGCGCGAGCTCGGCATGAATACCAACTGGCGGCACGCCCTCGACGTGCGCCGCTCACCGGCGCTGCCCTCGATAGCGGCCATCGGCATCATGCTGTTCGCGCTGTTCCTGCTGTGGCTGTTCACGGCGCAGTCGATCTACACCAGCCTTTTTGGCAGCGAGCCGCCGGCTTCGGTCGGGGCCTTCCTGCGCGATGTGCTGACGACCAAGAAGGGCTGGACACTGATCCTTCTCGGCAACGCGGCCGGCCTGGTCTTCGCGGTGGTCGTGCTGGCGACCACGGTCGTTGCCTTCCCGCTTTTGCTTGATCGTGACGTCGGCGCCGTTTCGGCGATTGAGACCTCGGCCCGGGCGGTCATGGCAAATCCGCTGCAGATGGCGCTCTGGGGTCTGATTGTCGCGGTGCTGCTGGTGATCGGCTCTATCCCGCTGTTTGCCGGTCTCGCCGTCGTCATGCCGATCCTCGGCCACGCGACCTGGCACCTCTACCGCAAGGTGGTCGAGCCCGCGCAGATCCGGCCCCCGCGCCGTCCGATGTGAGCAAGTGTCCGGCCCGGTCAACGCGGTCAAAGGACAAACCGAAGCCTGGCTGACGATGGGCAAAGTGTTGGATTTGCTCAAAGGAGTTGGCCTGGCGTGCCTTTGTCTTGCCGGCGACTTCGATGCGGCGCCCGCCTGGGCCGACGAGATGGTGCAATTTGAAAGCGCGGCCGTGAAGCCGACGCCGTTTCAGGAGCGCAATGCGCAGGAAAGAGGCGAGACCACGAAGTTTGTTCCCGGCATTCCGCTGCGAGGATATCTGACACGCCCTCCGGGTGAGGGGCCGTTCCCGGCTATAGTCGCTCTGCACGGATGCGCTGGTGTGCTTGCGAATGACAGGCAGGTTTGGCCGCAGCGGCTGTCTTCCTGGGGTTATGTTGTTCTCGTTGTCGACAGCTTCGGCACGCGCGGCACAAAGGATACCTGTCACAGCCTGCTCTCCGATCGCGTCTATGACGCCTACGGCGCCCTGGAGTTTCTGTCGAAAGCCAGTTTTGTCGACCCGCGACGCATCGCATTGATGGGGTTCTCCGCCGGCGGCATCGCAACGCTCGAGGCGGTCCAGCTTGGTGGCGCAGAGCGGCTGATGCAGCACAAATTCAGCGTGGCGATCGCCTACTATCCGAACTGTTCGGTGGCGAGCGGTAACATGGCTGTGCCGACATTGATCCTGATTGGAGAGCTTGATGATTTCAGCCCCGCCCAGAAATGCCGGGAGATGGTGGCGCAACGCAGGGACAAGGGAAGCCCGGTGCAGCTAAACGTCTACGAGGGTGCCCGGCACGCGTTCGACGCCGAGGAGTTCAAGACCGGCGTCGAGGCCTACGGCCACCGGGTCGAGTACAATGCGGCTGCGGCCGATCGATCGGAAAGCGACGTGCACGCCTTCCTGAAGCAGGCCTTCGGCGATTGACGCCAGGCGGCCTCAACGCTGCGCGTCGGTCGCCATCTTCAGCGCCAACGCCGTCAGCACGGTTCCCATCATCCAGCGCTGGATCACCAGCCATAGCGGCCGTCCGGCGAGGAAGGTGGCGATCGAGCCGGCGGTCAGCGCGATGATGGCATTGACGCTGAGGCTGATCGATATCTGCGTCGCGCCCAGCACCAGGAGCTGCGACAGGACATGGCCCTTGCCGGGACTGATGAACTGCGGCAGCAGCGACAGATAGAGAACGGCCACCTTGGGATTGAGCAGATTGGTCATCAATCCCATGGCGAACAGCTTGCGCGGCCGGTCCTTCGGCAGGTCGCGCACCTGGAACGGCGAGCGCCCGCCGGGTTTCACCGCCTGCCAGGCCAGCCACAGGAGATAGAGCACGCCGGCAAAGCGCAACACGTCATAGGCATAGGGCACCGCGATCAGCAGCGCCGTGATGCCGAACGCGGCCGACAGCACGTAGAACAGGAAGCCGACCGCAACGCCGCCAAGCGAGATCAGTCCGGCCTTCGGCCCTTGCGACAGCGAGCGCGAGATCAGGTAGATCATGTTGGGGCCTGGCGTCAGCACCATGCCGAGGCAGACCAGCGCGAAGGCGAGATGGTTGGCGGTGTCGGGCATTGTTCGTTCCCCAGCGTGCCGCGATGGATGAGGGACCGCGCGGGCGGTCAATCTGTGCCCGTCACGGCGGGCGTCTGCAAGGGCTTGACGCCGCCAGGCGTTGCGCCAGGAACGATCCTGGTTAGCCGACCACGCGCAGGTTCGACAGTTCGTTGCCGATTTCCTTGAAATCGTTTGCCAGGCTGGCGCCGGTCGCATTCCAAAACAGCTTCGCCGGTTTGCTCGGATCCGTCGCATCCTTGCGGAAGCGCGAATTCGACGAGCAGGATTTCAGCGCATCGATCGCCAGCTTGTCGCTGGCCTTCGTCGTCGACAGGTCGAGCGCCACCGTCATCACCATGATGTTGGCTGCCTTGGCGTTGTTGCAAAGCGTGGCCATCTGCTCGTTGAGCGCGTTGGTGTAGTTGCCGTTCGAATAGTCCAACTGACCGATGGCGCTCGACGTGCCCATGAACAGGCGGCCGACCGAAGTGCCGTTGTAACCGGGGTTGAGATAGCCGTAGGACGCATAGGTCGATTTCGAATTGGCGGGATCCGAGTAGCCCAGCGAGGAAGGTGTGTAATAGGTGTTGGCGCCGTCGGTCAGCACGATCACCACCTTGTCGTTGCCTCTTTCGGTTTCTGGGCGCCCTTGCGTGAACGGCTCTCCGCTCGAAACCACCCGCCAGCCCCAGGCCATGCCCTCGGGGACGTTGGTGCCGCCATTCGGCTGCATCAGGTCGATCGCCGCCTTGATCGAGGTGAGCCCGTCGGCGACGCTGACATCGGTCAGCGGCGTGATCGGGTTGGTGGTGCAGCTGTAATTCGGCCCGTTCCCGGCGGGCAGCGCCGGCGCATCGATCGGCCGCGGCTGGAAATACTTGGCCATGTTGCGCAGCCGCGATTGGCCGCTGCTGCTCGATGGATCGTCGTTCCACCAGCTGTTGACGGCGCCATAGGTTGCCGGCGCGGCCTCGTCGGGATCCTGGGTGAGCTTCCAGTGATTGCCCGGTTCGTCGGGGGCGAACATGGGCACGAACATCGTTGCCGGATCGCCGACGCCGATGCCGGTGTTGGCCGAACCACCGGACGGCGTGGCGTCGTTGATGTTGTAGGGGTAGGGCCTGGCCTCGACGCAGCCTTGCCAACTGGCGAACGGACCATAGGAATCGATATAGTCATATTCGTCGTGGCTGCTTTTGCAGGTGTTGTTCGAATTGTATTGGTCGCACACGACCCGTTTGCTGTTGACGACCCGCTCGTGGTTGGTGACGACCTGCATGTCGCGGTAGAGCGAGAACCGGGTCAGCATCTGGCCTTCCCCGGTTCCCCAGCCGGTCCCGCGCTTGTACCAGATGCCGTTGGTTTGCTGGGCGTACTTGTTGGCGGCGTTCAGCGTCGACCAGTCGAAATTCTCGTTCGACACCGGCGACAACCCTTCGGTGTCCATCCACGACGCGTTGCCATTCCCGGGGCCGACATTGACCGAGGCGGCAAAAGGCACGAGGCCGAATTGCACCGGCTTGTCGACCTGCTTGATCATGATCGCCTGCTGGGCCAGCGTGTCGACCAGCTGCTTGGAAGCAGTCTTGAGAAGATCGATGCGCTTTTGCCCCGAGCCCGTGCCGAGCGTGGTCATCGATCCGGAATTGTCGAGCACCAGGGCAACTTCCAGCGTGTTCTTCAGCCGCACCTGCGAGCTGACGTTGAAGCTGAGCCTCTGGTTCGCATCGGTCGCCGATTTGCCGACGAATTGGGCGAAGGCGGGGTAGAAATAGGGTTTGTAGTTGAGCTGGGCGGTCATGGTGAGCAGGCCGCCGCCGCTGGTGTTGCTTGGCAAGATGACGTTGAGCGTGGCGCTGGCGGGATCGATATCGTTCAAATTGGCGTTGAAGAAGTCGAGCGCATAGGCTCTCAACTGGTCGTCGGTCGCACCTTCCGTCAGCCGGCGGGCCGTAGCGAAGTTGGCGGCGTCGAGCGCGTTCATCAACATCTGCTTTTCGCGGTTCATTTCCGTGAAGTCGACAGCGAGCGCCAGACCGCCCATCAGCGGCACCATCGCCACAACCGTCATAAGAGCATAGTTGCCGCGCCTGTCGCGGCGGAACTGACGCCAGATTTCATGCATGTCTTGAAGCGGCCCCCGCCGACGAATTCTCGGTCGGCGCGAGCTTCCCACAGAACGCTGAAGGACGGGTTTGGGAAACCGCTCTATTGCTTGGTTGGCGCTTCACCAACCGCTAACCAATCAAAGGCCGCGGCTTGCGCCGCAATTCGTGCCGATGCGGGTGAAAGCTGGTGACAGCATGGGCCGGTTCGGATAATTCGAACCGGCTGCGGCGAACCGTCGGCCGCCGCACCCGCAACGATCATACTGAAGGAAACGGCATGGCGGATTCGCCCGAAATCGTCGGCTCGCTCGAAGACGTGTCGAAAGCCTATTCGGCAATTCTCTGCGACGTCTGGGGCGTGGTGCACAATGGCGAGTGGCATTTTCCGGCGGCCGCGGCCGCGCTGGCGGCGGCAAGGGCGACCGGCACTCCTGTCGTTCTGATCACCAATTCGCCACGCCGCAGTGCTGATGTCGTGGCACAGATGAGCGTGATCGGCGTTCCGCCGTCAGCCTATGACCGTGTGGTGACCTCGGGCGACGTGACCCGCGACCTGATCGCGGAGGGCCCACGCAAAGTCTTCCACATCGGCGCCGACCGCGATTTGACCCTTTACGATGGCCTCGATGTCGAACTCGTCGAGGAATTCGAGGCCGCCGGCGTCGTGTGCACCGGGCTGTTCGACGACGAGGTTGAAAAACCCGAGGATTATGCCGACTTGCTGCGCCGGTTGCGCGCCAGGAACTTGCCATTCATCTGCGCCAATCCCGATATCATGGTTGAGCGCGGCGAACGGATCATCTGGTGCGCCGGTGCACTCGCACGCGACTACGCGCAGCTCGGCGGCCGCACGCTGATCGCCGGAAAACCCTATGCGCCGATCTACGAGGTCGCGATGAAGGAGGTGGCCGAGATCCTCGGCCGGCCGGTTGAGCGTTCGCAAATACTGGCGATCGGCGATGGCATGATGACCGACGTCAAGGGCGCGGCCGACAATGGTTTCGACGTCCTCTATGTCTCCGGCGGCATTCACGCCCGCGACTACGGCGATCCATCCCGGCCGGATCCGGCAAGGCTTGGGCTCTTCCTGGAGCGGCACGGCTATCGTCCGGTGGCCGTCATCGCAAGGCTGCAGTAGGTGGCAATGGTCGCGTTCCAGCATCTTGCGACAACCGCGCCGCTGCCCGCCGATCTGCGAGGCGGCGTCGTTGCGATAGGCAATTTCGATGGCGTCCACCGTGGCCACCAGGCCGTTCTCGAACGGGCATTGGCGGAGGCCAAGCGGCGTGGCGTGCCGGCCCTGGTGCTGACCTTCGAACCGCACCCGCGAACGGTTTTCAAGCCTGATTTGCCGCTTTTCGTGCTGACGCCGCCACCGATGAAGGCGCGGCTCTTGTCGCTGCTGGGCTTTGCCGCGCTCGTCGAGCAACCTTTCACGCGCGATTTCGCCTCGCTGTCGGCGGAAGCCTTCGTCACCGATGTGCTGGAGAGGACGCTGGGCATCACCCATGCCGTGACCGGTTTCGATTTCCATTTCGGCAAGGACCGCCAGGGCGGGCCGGCCTATCTGATGGCTGCCGGCGAGCGCCATGGCTTCGGTGTCACACTCGTCGACGCCTTTCGCGACGAAGGCGCCGAGGTGGTTTCGTCGAGCCGCATCCGTGCCTTGCTTTGCGAGGGCGAGGCGGCCGGGGCCGCCGGTCTGCTCGGCTATCGCTTCACGGTGGAAAGCGAGGTTGTCGGCGGCCAACAACTCGGGCGAACGCTCGGCTTTCCCACCGCCAACATGAGGCTTCCGGCGGCAGCCACGCTCAAGGAAGGTATTTACGCCGTCCGCTTCCGGCGCGCCGACGGCACGCTGCACGACGGCGTCGCCAGCTTTGGCCGCCGCCCGACCGTCGACGACAACGGCGCACCGCTCCTGGAAACCTTCGTCTTCGATTTTTCCGGCGATCTCTATGGCGAGACTTGCGAAGTGTCGTTCTTCGGCTTCCTGCGCAGCGAGATCAAGTTCGACGGGCTCGATGCGCTGGTGGCGCAGATGAAGCGCGATGAAGCCGAGGCACGCGCGCTGCTTGGCGGCGTCAAGCCGCTGTCCAGCCTGGACGCCGCGGTGGCGTTCTGAAGCATGACCCCGAAATGGGGAAGGCGAGTTCCTACCTCTTCAATGCAAGACCGACGGCGATGAAGGTCCAGCCCTGGAAGATCAGGTCGATCGCCAGGAACAGTCCGAGCACCCACAGGCTGTTGACCGGCCAGCCCATGGCGATGATCAGGCCCGCGAGCACGCTGATGAGACCCGCCGCGACAATCCAGCCCCAGCCGCGCTCCGGGCGGTGGCTGTAGCCGACCCAGGCCCGCAGCGCGCCGGAAGCGACGAGCGCGACGGCCAGCAGGAAGGTCAGCACCGCCGAGGCCAGCAGCGGATTGTCGAAAGCGAAGAATCCGGCGACCGCATAAAGCAGTCCGCTGAGCAGCCAGTAGAAGAAGCGTCCCCAGGTCTTGACCCCGAAAGCATGCATGATCTCGATGATGCCGGCCACCAGCATCAGCCATCCAACGACATAGACGGAAGCCACCGTGGCGATGAACAGATTGCCGAAGGCGATGCCGCCGAGGATCAGCAGCACCACGCCCAGGCCGACGAACCATCCCCATTTGTCGCGCGTCTGGCCGATCGCGTTCTTCAGAGTATCGCCGTGCAAGGTCATGTCCATGCCTCCATTGAGGGCCGCCAGCATGCAAGGACGTTACCCTCGGCGCCAACCCGCGTCCAGCCGGTCGCGGACGCGATGGTGCAGGCAATGCGAGCCGGTTGTCTCGTCCTTAAATCAAATTTTACCAAAGCCTCGTCAAAGCTGTCGCCGTATCGCGTTAGTGGAGTGGCCATGAGTCCGGTCGGGAAGATTTCTGCAGCCTTGGCTACCGTCATGCTGGCTACGTCAGGCGCGGCCGAGGCCGGCGATGGCGCTTTCGGCTGGCTGTCCGGCGATTGGTATCTGACAGTCGGCGCGACCGGCATGGTGGCGCCCAATTTCGAGGGCGGCAAGAAGTACATGCTGAGCGCCCAGCCCATCATTTCGCTGGGCAAGGCCGGTCCCCAGGCGCGTTTCACGTCCCGCAACGACAATATTTCGCTGGCGCTCGTCGACGATGGCGGCGTCCGCGCGGGCCTGACCGGCAAGTTCCTGTTCTCGCGTGACGATGGCGATGCCGACGAACTCAAGGGGCTGGACCCGGTTCGCTGGGGCGGCGAGGTCGGCGGCTTCTTCGAATTCTACCCGACGGACTGGATGCGCGCACGTGCCGAATTGCGGCACGGCATCCGTGCCCATAATGGCTTTGTCGCTGATATCGCCGCCGATGCTTTCTACGACGTCACGCCGACGGTCAGGATTTCGGGCGGCCCACGCGTGTCTTTTGCCTCGGCTAACTATTTCGATGCCTACTATGGCGTCAACGCGCAGGAAGCCGTGGCCTCGGGGCTGAGCCAGTACAATCCCGGCGGCGGCCTGAAATCCGTCGGCCTCGGCGGCGCCGTGACCTGGAAGGTGACCGATCCGATGACCGCCAGCCTGTTTGGCGAATATTCGCGCCTCGAAGGTCCGGCGGCCGATTCCAGCCTGGTCAAGGAGCGCGGCGACCGCAACCAGTTCATGGTCGGCGTGTCGACCACCTATCGCTTCGACTTCAAGATGTAAGTGAATCGAACGAGACGCTTTATTCCTGCGCTCTTCTCCGCTAAAAGCCCAGCAATGACGAGCTTTTCGCGCCTTCGCGCGCCGACGATACGAATTACCAGCCCGGTGTTCCCGGCAGCCTGAAGGCTGTTGGAGCAGCCGGGACTATTGCGCGCGGCCTCTCGCACTTTTCCAGATCATCAAGGCATGTCGCCCAGAAGTGGCCCGGTTTGGGAAAACGGCATGCGTATAAAGTAAAATTCCAAGCCGCAAGCCACGTGGCCCGGCATGCACATGGCAGACCAATGACCGACCAAAACCAATCAACGATCGACTATTCCAAGACCCTTTACCTGCCGCAGACGGAGTTTCCGATGCGCGCCGGCTTGCCCGAGAAGGAGCCCGTGCTTGTCAAGCGCTGGCAGGACATGGACCTCTACCGCAAGCTGCGCGAGAGCGCGGCCGGGCGCACGAAATACGTGCTGCATGACGGCCCGCCCTACGCCAACGGCAACATCCACATTGGCCACGCGCTGAACAAGATCCTCAAGGATGTCATCACCCGCTCGTTCCAGATGCGCGGCTATGACTCCAATTATGTGCCCGGCTGGGATTGTCACGGCCTGCCGATCGAATGGAAGATCGAGGAACAGTACCGCGCCAAGGGCAAGAACAAGGATGAGGTGCCGGTCAACGAATTCCGCAAGGAATGCCGTGAATTCGCCGCGCACTGGATCTCGGTGCAGGGTGGCGAGTTCCAGCGGCTTGGCGTCATCGGCGACTTCAAGAACCCTTACACGACCATGGCCTTCCACGCCGAGTCGCGCATCGCCGGCGAATTGCTGAAATTCGCCATGTCTGGCCAGCTCTACCGCGGTTCGAAGCCGGTGATGTGGAGCGTCGTCGAGCGCACGGCGCTCGCCGAGGCCGAGATCGAGTACCAGGATTACGAGTCCGACACGATCTGGGCGAAGTTTCCGGTGGCCAATCTCGTCCTCGCCAGTGTTGTGGACGGGCAGCCGGCGGAGCTCGATCCGGACCTGAGCGGGCGCTCGCTTGACCTGCTGGATGCCCATGTCGTCATCTGGACGACGACGCCATGGACCATCCCTGGCAACCGCGCCGTCAGCTATTCGCCGCGCGTCGCCTATGGCCTCTACGAGGTGACGGCGGCCGAGAATGCGTTTGGCCCGCAGCCGGGCGAGAAGCTGATCTTTGCCGATGCCCTGGCCGAGGAAAGCCAGGCCAAGGCCAAGGTCACGTTGAAGCGCCTTCACGGCATCAGCGCAGAACAGCTTGGAAATCTTGTGCTTTCGCATCCCTTCAAGGGCCTCGGTGGCGGCTACGAGTTCCCGGTTGCGATGATCGCCGGCGAGCATGTCACCGATGATGCCGGCACGGGCTTCGTGCACACGGCTCCCGGCCATGGCCGCGAGGACTTTGATGCCTGGATGGATGCCGCGCCGGCGCTGCGCCAACGCGGCATCGACACCGAGATCCCGTTCACCGTCGACGATGCCGGCTTCTTCACCAAGGACGCGCCGGGCTTTGGCCCGGACCGCGAAGGCGGACCAGCGCGCGTCATCGACGACAACGGCAAGAAGGGCAACGCCAACCAGGCGGTCATCGACGAGCTGATCAAGCGCAACGCGCTGTTCGCGCGCGGCCGGCTGAAGCACAGCTACCCGCATTCATGGCGTTCGAAGAAGCCGGTCATCTTCCGCAACACGCCGCAATGGTTCGTCTACATGGACAAGGACCTCGGTGATGGCACCACGTTGCGCAGCCGCGCGCTGAAGGCGATCGACGAGACGCGCTTTGTCCCGGCCGCCGGCCAGAACCGTATCCGCGCCATGATCGAGGAGCGCCCCGACTGGGTGCTGTCGCGCCAGCGCGCCTGGGGCGTGCCGATCGCCGTCTTCGCCGACGAGGACGGCAACGTGCTGAAGGACGAGGCGGTCAACCAGCGCATCATGGACGCCTTCGAGGCGGAGGGCGCCGACGCCTGGTTCGCGCCCGGCGCCAAGGAGCGCTTCCTCGGCAATCACGATGCCTCCAAATGGCGGCAGGTGATGGACATTCTTGACGTCTGGTTCGATTCGGGCTCGACCCATGTCTTCACCCTGGACGACCGGCCCGACCTGAAGTGGCCGGCGGATGTCTATCTCGAAGGCTCCGACCAGCATCGCGGCTGGTTCCACTCCTCACTGCTCGAAAGCTGCGGCACCAGGGGCAGGGCGCCTTACGACACCGTCGTCACCCATGGCTTCACCATGGACGAGGATGGCCGCAAGATGTCGAAATCGCTCGGCAACACGGTCGTGCCGCAGGATGTGATCAAGCAGTCCGGCGCCGATATCCTGCGGCTCTGGGTGGTGACGACCGACTATTGGGAAGACCAGCGGCTCGGCAAGAACGTGCTGCAGACCAACATCGATGCCTATCGCAAGCTGCGCAACACCATCCGCTGGATGCTGGGCACGCTCGCCCATGACGATGGTGAGGACGTGCCCCTGGAGACGATGCCGGAGCTGGAGCGGCTGATGCTGCACCGGTTGGCGGAGCTCGACGAGGTGGTGCGCCAGGGCTACGACGCCTTCGAGTTCAAGCGCATCACGCGCGCACTGCTCGATTTCATGGTGGTCGAGCTGTCGGCCTTCTATTTCGATATTCGCAAGGACGCGCTCTATTGCGATGGCCCGTCGAGCGTGAAGCGCAAGGCCTCGGTCCAGGTGGTGCGCCATCTCTTCGACTGCCTGGTGAGATGGCTGGCGCCGATGCTGCCCTTTACCATGGAAGAGGCCTGGCTCGACCGTCATCCCGATGCGGTCTCGGTACATCTCGACCAGTTCCCGCACATCCCTGCGAATTGGAAGAACGAGGCGCTGGCGGAGAAATGGCGCAAGGTCAGGCAGGTGCGTCGCGTCGTCACCGGCGCGCTCGAGATTGCGCGTGCCCAGAAGGTGATCGGCTCCTCGCTGGAGGCTGTACCGGTGGTCACGATCAACGACGCGGCGCTCGAGGCGGCGATATCGGACGTCGACATGGCTGAAATGGCGATCACCAGCGATCTGGTCATTGCCCATGGCCAGGCGCCGCAAACCGCCTTTGCCCTCGACGATGTCAAGGGCGTCGCCGTGGTGGTCGAGAAAGCGGAGGATCGCGGACTGGTCAAATGCGCGCGTTCCTGGCGCTACACGGCCGATGTCGGGCAGGATCCGGAATTCCCGGATGTTTCGGCACGTGATGCCGCCGTGCTGCACGAGTTGAAGGCGCTGGGAAGGCTCTAGTGCCTGTCGCCCAAAAGTGCGTGCGGTTTTGGGATAAACGACAGGCACCAGATCAAGCGCGTGCCTGTCGCCCAAAAGTGCGTAGCGGTTTTGGGATAAACGACAGGCACCAGATCAAGCGCGTGCCTGTCGCCCAAAAGTGCGCAGCGGTTTTGGGACAAACGACAGGCACCAGATCAAGCGCGTGCCTGTCGCCCAAAAGTGCGCAGCGGTTTTGGGACAAACGACAGGCACCAGATCAAAGAAGTGCACAAATGCCACGCCGAACGGCGCAGATCCGCCCGTGCGTTGCCCTTAACGAGTGGTTGAGGTAAACACGCGAAACTCCGGAAGACAAATTGTCGCCGGATTTCCGTCGCAAGTGCTTGCAAGATGGGGACCGGATACAAAGCCGGTGCGATCGAGAGGCTGTCTAGAGTGGGACTTTTTGGCATGACCGAGAGATATAACGCGCGCCTTGCGCTGTTGGCGCCGCTTGTCGTATCGGGCCTCGCTTTGTCCGGCTGCATGGGCTCTCCGACCTATGGCACCGACAAGACCGCTGCCGAACAGTTGGCCGGCGATCTGACAGGTGCCGTGTCCTTCGCGCCGAAGCACAAGGACCCGATCGACTACAAGCCGCGTCCCACTCTGGTGAAGCCGGCACCCGGCCAGAAGGAAGCGCTGCCTGCCCCGCAGGAAAGCATTCAGACGGCGAACGCCGGCTGGCCCGAGTCGCCCGAGCAGCGCCGCGCGCGCCTGCGCGCCGACGCCACCGCGCACCAGAATGACCCAGCCTACCAGGCGGAGATCGTCGACGACGTGCAGACGGATCCGGCTTCGGTGAAAAGGGCGATGGCTGAATCAGGATCTAGCCACCCGCCGGCGTGGAAACCCGCCGATTCCGACAAGGGCCGCGCTGCCGAGATCCAGCGCCGCCTTGCCGAAAGCAAGCAGGGCGACCCCAATACGCGTAAATATCTCAGCGAGCCGCCATTGCCCTACCGTGTCGCCTCCGATGCCGCGCCGCAGAACGAACTCGGCGAAGACGAGTACAAGAAGGAGCGCCGCCTCAAGGCAAAGGCCGAGGGCAAGAAGGGCGGCTGGTTCGACTGGTTGCCGTCGCTGTAAGAACAGTCGCGCCGCCTTGTCGTGCGCGGCCTTGGCTCAGTCTCGACGCCCCCTGAAAAAATCCTTCAGCAGCAGGCCCGCTTCGGTTTCGGCCATGCCCGGATAGATATCGGGTGTGTGATGGCAGGTCGAAGAAGTGAAGAAGCGTACGCCGTTGACCACGGCGCCGCCCTTTTCGTCGGCGGCGCCGAAATAGAGACGGCGCAGCCTGGCGAAGGAGATGGCTCCGGCGCACATGGCGCAAGGTTCCAGTGTCACATAAAGATCGTGGCCGGTGAGCCGCTCGCTCGAGAGTTTGCCGCAGGCTTCACGGATCACCAGCATCTCTGCGTGCGCCGTCGGGTCGGCAAGCTCGCGCGTGCGGTTCCCGGCACTGGCAATGACCGTGCCGCCATTGGCGATCACCGCGCCGACCGGCACTTCGCCGCGCAAGGCCGCAGCTTCGGCCTCCTGCAGCGCCAGCGCCATGAAATCCGGCCTCTTCAAGCGGTTTGTCTTCCCATTATATCCTCGCCACCCGGCGGTGATCCTGTTATGGAGCGCATCAACCCGAAAATCGGACTCGATTTTCGGGAATGATCATGCGCCAAATCAAAAATGCTACAGCGTTCGTTGCGCGCCGAACGGATGTGCCACGCTGTAGCAGCGCAAACGGACAAAGGCCACATGGACGACAACGACAAGAAATCTCCGCGCAAAGGCGGCCCGGGCAGGAGTGGCCCGAAATCGGCAGGTGCACGTGGCCGCGACGCCAGCAAGGGCGGGAAGCCGTCCTTTGGTACGAAAAAGCCTTATGCTCCGCGTGGCGATCGGCCGATGGCCGCCGATGGGGACCGGCCGAAGCGGGACTTCAAGGGCGGTGACAGGCCGTTCAGCAAGGGACCGCGCCCAGAAGGCAAGCCTTACGAGAAGCGCGAAGGCCCGCGCAAGCCCTACGCGCCTCGCGGCGACCGTCCGATGGCGGCCGAAGGCGAGCGCAAGCCTTATGAAAAGCGCGAGGGGCCGCGCAAGCCCTATGCCCCGCGCGGCGAGCGTCCGATGGCCGCCGAAGGCGAGCGCAAGCCTTATGAGAAGCGTGAAGGGCCGCGCAAACCCTACGCGCCGCGCGGCGACCGTCCGTTTTCTGCTTCGGCCGACGGCGGCGAAAAGCGCTTTGACCGTCCCAAGCGTGATTTCGCGGATCGTCCGAAGCGGGATTTTGCTGACCGTCCAAAGCGCGACTTTGGAGGCGACAGACCCAAGCGTGATTTCGGTGATCGGCCCCAGGGTGCATCGGGCGGTGGTTTCAAGCCACGTCCGCGACCAGCCGAGGCAACGGAAGAAGCCGGCGAGCGCATCGCCAAGCGGCTGGCACGCGCCGGGCTCGCCTCGCGCCGCGATGCCGAGGAACTGATCGCCGCCGGCCGTGTCAAGGTCAATGGCCGGGTACTGGCCTCGCCGGCGTTCAACGTCATGCCCAATGACATCATCCATCTCGACGGCATGGAAATCCCGCCGATCGAACGCACACGCCTGTTCCTGTTCCACAAGCCGGCCGGCGTCGTCACCACCAACCGCGACCCCGAAGGCCGCAAGACCGTCTTCGACGTGCTGCCGGCCGAGCTGCCGCGGCTGATGACCATCGGCCGGCTCGATATCAACACTGAAGGCCTGCTGCTGCTGACCAATGATGGCGGCCTGTCGCGCGTGCTCGAACTGCCGGTCACCGGCTGGCTGCGCCGCTATCGCGTGCGCGTCCACGGCAAGGTCGAGGAAAGCGCGCTTGCCGGCCTGCGCGAAGGCATTGCCGTCGACGGCGTCTTCTACGGCGCCATCGAAGCCAGCCTCGATCGCGAGCAGGGCTCCAACGCCTGGCTGACGATCGGCTTGCGCGAGGGCAAGAACCGTGAGGTCAAGAACATCCTCGGCGCGCTCGGCCTCGACGTCACGCGGCTGATCCGCATCTCCTACGGCCCGTTCCAGCTCGAGGATCTCCCCGAAGGTCATGTGCTGGAGATCAAGGGCCGAGTGCTGCGCGACCAGCTTGGCGAGCGCCTAGTCGAGGAATCCGGCGCCAATTTCGACGCCGAGATAACAAAACCGTTTTCCAACCAGCCCGTGCGGCGCACCGAAGTCCGCGAGGCCGAGCCCGAACGGCCGAAGTTTACGCGAGACGGCGAGCGACGGCCGATCGGCGAGGGCGGGCTGATCAAGAACCGCAAACGCCGGGAAGGCAGCCGCGACGAGGCGCTCGGCAAACTGTCGACGAGTCCCGACAGAGGCGAGAGAGCAGAAAAGAGCTTCGGCGATCGCGGTCCGCGACCGGAGCGTGGCGGCTTTGGCGATAAGCCGCGTGGAAGTTTCGGCGACAAGCCGCGCGGCGGATTCGGTGACAAGCCTCGCGGCGGCAAGAAATCCGAACGCGAGCAACGGCCGATCGAGCCGCCAGGCCAGCGCAAGGCCAATGTCTGGATGGCGCCGGGAGCCCGGCCGATCGGCAAGGGCAGGGCGGAGGCCGATGCGGCCAAGGCGGCCGAGAACAAAGCGCGCAAGGCCTCGTTCAAGCCGTCATATGGCAAGCCCGCCGACAAACCAGGCGGTACGAAGCCGTTCGGCAAGCCGCGTGGCGAGCGTCCAGGAGGCGCCGGTGGCGGTGAGCGGCCGCGCGGCGGCCCCAAGGGTCCCCGCACAAGATGAGAATCGTCGGCGGTGAGTTTCGCGGGCGTCCGCTGGCGACGCCCCGCAGCAGCGCTATCCGCCCGACGACCGACCGGACCCGCGAGGCCGTCTTCAACGTTCTGGCGCATCGCTTCGCCGGGCAAGTGGAGGGCGCGCGCGTGCTCGACCTGTTCGCCGGCACCGGCGCGCTTGGTTTGGAAGCCCTGTCGCGCGGGGCATCCTATGGCGTGTTCATCGAGGAATCGGCCGAAGGCCGGGGCCTGATCCGCGACAATGTCGAGGCCTTCGGCCTGACCGGACGCACCAAGATCTTCCGCCGCGATGCAACCGGCCTTGGCGAGGCGGGCACGCTGGCGCCGTTCGGTCTCGTCTTTGCCGATCCGCCCTACGGCAAGGGCCTTGGCGAGCGCGCCCTGCGGTCCGCCAAGGATGGCGGCTGGCTGCGCCCCGGCGCGCTCTGTGTGGTCGAGGAGACGGCGGCGGTTCCCTTCGAGCCAGGCCCGGGCTTTTCCGTGCTCGATGAGCGCAACTATGGCGAGACCGTCATCCGCTTCATCGAGGCTGCCTGACAGGACCGCTTCAGCAGTGGCCTCTTTGCCGCCGCCTTTGCCGGCAAGATGACCAACAATTCACTTTGCTTGTCGCCAGCGCCTTGCCTATCGTCGCTGCATGAAAACCGGAGCCATCGATGACATCCAGGACTGAATGGCTGCGGCCGGCGCTGCTGGCGACCTCGCTGGCCTTGTTCATCGCCGGGCCTGTCCTGGCCGACAGTTCTGCGTCGCCCAAGACTCTGCCGGCCGAGTTCAAGGTCACGGATTTCCTGCTCGACAACGGCATGGAAGTGGTCGTCATTCCCGATCACCGCGCGCCGATCGTCACCCATATGGTCTGGTACAAGATCGGTAGCGCCGACGAGCCGCCGGGCAAATCCGGCATCGCCCATTTCTTCGAGCATCTGATGTTCAAGGCCACAGCTCATCACGCGGCCGGCGAGTTCGATCGCGCCGTCTCCGACATTGGCGGCTCCAACAACGCCTTCACCTCCTATGACTACACCGCTTTCCACGAGACGGTGGCCCCGTCGGATCTCGAGCTGATGATGAGCTTCGAAGCCGACCGCATGCGCAACCTCATCCTCACCGACGACGTCATCAAGACCGAGCGCGACGTGATCCTGGAGGAGCGCCGCTCGCGCATCGACAACAATCCGCAGGCCGTGCTCGACGAGGAGGTCGATGCCACACTGTGGCAGAACCAGCCATATCGAATTCCGGTCATCGGCTGGATGCAGGAGATGGAGCAGTTGAACCGCACCGACGCCGTCGCCTTCTACAACAAGTACTACCGGCCCAACAACGTCGTGCTGATCGTGGCCGGCGACGTCGAACCGGAAACGGTGAAGGCGCTGGCCGAGAAGACCTACGGCAAGGTGGCCCGCGGGCCGGATCTGCCGCCGCGGGTGCGCCCGGTCGAACCGGAGCAGAATACCAGGCGCACCGTCACGCTCTCCGACGCCCGCGTCAGCGTGCCGAGTTTCTCGACACAATGGGTCGTGCCTTCCTATCACACCGCCAAGCCGGGTGAGGCCGAAGCGCTCGATCTGCTCGCCGAGATTCTTGGCGGCGGCAACCGCAGCCGGCTTTACCAGGCGCTTGTCGTCAAGCAGGGCATCGCTTCCAGCGCCGGCGCTTACTTCCAGGGCACCATGCTCGACGACACCAATTTCACCGTCTATGGCGCGCCGCGCGGCGACGCCAAGCTGGCCGACGTCGAAGCCGCGGTCGATGCGGAGGTGGCGCGCATCGCCAGCGACGGCGTCACATCGGATGAGCTCGAAAAAGCCAAGGACCGCTATGTCAGGTCGATGATCTTTGCCCGCGACAAGCAGGATTCCATGGCCAACATCTATGGCTCGACGCTCGCCACCGGCGGCAATGTCCAGGACGTGCAGCAATGGCCGGATCGCATCCGCAAGGTCACAACCGACGAGGTCAAGGCCGTGGCCGCGCGCTATCTTGTGCCGGCCCGCTCGACGTCAGGCTATCTCTTGCCGCAGCAACAGGCGGGGAATTGATGATGATGAACGAGCATCTCCGCGCTTTTCCTTCTCCCGCAAGGGGAGAAAGGAAGGCCCTGCACGCCCTCGCGACCCTCTTCCTCTCCATCCTCTTCCTGGTCCTGCCGGCGCTTTCCGCCCGCGCCATGGAGATCCAGTCCGTCACCTCGCCGAAGGGCGTCACGGCCTGGCTGGTCGAGGACTATTCCGTGCCGGTTGTCGCCATCCGCCTCGTCTTTGGCGGCGGCTCGACTCAGGATCCGCCGGGCAAGGAAGGGCTGGCCAATCTGATGACCGGTCTGTTCGACGAAGGCGCCGGCACTCTCGATTCGGAAGCTTTCCAAATCAGGCTCGACGATGCCGGCGCCGAGATGAGCTTCGAGGAGACCCGCGATGGCATCTACGGCTCCATGCGCATGCTGGCCGAACAGCGTGACGAAGCCTTCGACCTGTTGCGGCTGGCGATCAACGAGCCGCGCTTCGATCAGGCGCCTATCGACCGCATCCGCGCCCAGGTCCTGTCCGGCATCATCGCCAACGAGAACGACCCAGACACGGTGGCGCAGAACCGATGGGCGCGCGCCGTCTATGGCGACCACCCCTATTCGCGCTCCGATCAGGGCACCAGGCAGAGCATCGCCGCCATCACGCAGTCCGATCTCAAGGCCCTGCACAAGGCGGTATTCGCGCGCGGCGGCCTGCATGTCGCCGTGGTCGGCGCCATCGACGCCGAGACGCTGAAGAAGAAGCTCGACATGGTATTCGGCGACCTGCCTCCGAGCCAGGCGCTCGCCCCTGTCGTCGATATCGAGCCCAGGCTGGCGCAGCATATCGAGGTCAATTACGACCTGCCGCAGACCTCGCTGCAGCTCGCCTGGCCAGGCGTGAAGCGCAACGCGACGGATTTCTTCCCGACCGCGCTGATGAACGAAATCCTTGGCGGCGGCACCTTCACCTCGCGTCTGTTCCAGGAGGTGCGCGAAAAGCGCGGGCTGGCCTACAGCGTCAATTCCTCGCTGGTAAACCAGGACCACGCCGACGCGCTGATCGTCACCACCGGAACGCGTTCCGACCGCGCCGCCGAGACGCTCGGCATCGTGCGCGACGTCGTCAAGCGGTTGGCCGAGGACGGCCCGACCGAGGCCGAACTGGCGGCGACCAAGAAATATATGATCGGCGCCTATGCGATCAACAATCTGGATTCGTCGAGTTCCATCGCCGCGACGCTGGTCGAGCTGCAGCTCGACGATCTCGGCATCGACTACATGCAGCGCCGCAGCGGTTACATCAACGCGGTGACGTTGGATCAGGTCAAGGCGGCGGCGAAGAAGCTACTGACGGCGGAGCCGACCATCATGGTGATCGGGCCTCCACTGGCGGGAGCAGGCAAGGGATGAGCCCCACCTTTGGCATAGCTTTCGGCGGCGGCGGCGCGCGCGGCCTGGCGCATATCCATGTCATCGAGGCGCTGGACGAGCTTGGCATCAAGCCGGTGGCGATAGCCGGCTCGTCGATCGGCGCCATCATGGGCGCCGGCATGGCCGCCGGCATGACCGGCAAGGATATCCACGACTATGCCCGCTCGATCCTTGGCCGCCGCGCCGAGGTGGCGAGCCGCATGTGGCGGGCGCGGCCGGGCACGATCGCCGAGGCCATGCAAAATGGTATCCGCGTCAGCCAGTTCAATGTCGAACGCATCCTCAAGGCGTTTCTGCCCGAGGCCATTCCCGAAACCTTCGCCGAATTGAAAATCCCGCTGAAGGTGACGGCGACGGACTATTTCGGCCACAAGCTCGCTGTCTTCGACGACGGCGACCTGCACTCGGCCCTTGCCGCTTCGGCCGCCATTCCCGCCGTCTTCCGCCCGGTGACGCGCGACGGCAGGCTGCTGATCGACGGCGGCATCTACAACCCCGTGCCGTTCGACCTGATCGAGAAGGATGCCGACATCATCATCGGCGTCGACGTGGTCGGCGCGCCGGAAGAGGCCGACCGCAAACAGCCGACCTCAGTCGACCTGATGTTCGGCGCCACGCAGCTGATGATGCAGTCGATCATCGCCAACAAGCTGAAACAGTGCCAGCCCGACATACTGGTCCGCCCGGCGGTGTCCAAATACCGGGTGCTCGATTTCCTGAAGATCGACGCCCTGATGAACGAGACGGTTGAAATCAAGGATCGGCTGAAGCGCGAGGTGGAGGCCGCAGTTGAACAGCGCGCCGCCAAAGCGAAAAAAAGAAGGGTTGCAGCCAAAGCGTGATCGCTATCAGCGACTACGTCTGCAAGACCGTGAGGGTTGTTTGTGCCGCCTCGGCGGTGAAGCAGTGCCGAGGGCTTACCCTCAGTCCTTCGCCCGCTCCACATAGGACCCGTCGGCGGTCATCACCACCACGCGGGTGCCAGGCGCGATGTGCGGCGGCACGGTGGTGCGCACGCCGTTGGAAAGCACGGCCGGCTTGTAGGAGGACGACGCCGTCTGGCCCTTGGTCGTCGGCTCGGTGTCGACCACTTCGAAGGTGGCGCGCTGCGGCAGCACCAGGGCTATCGCGATGCCGTTGAACTGCGACACCTGCACCGGCATGCCTTCCTGCAGATAGGGGGCTGCGTCGCCGACCACGGCTTCCGTCACCGCCACCTGGTCGTAGGTTTCCGGGTTCATGAAGTGATAGCCTTCGCCGTCGGCGTAGAGGAAGGTGTGCTCGCGCTCCTCGACATAGGCACGCTCCACCTGCTCGGTGGTGCGGTAGCGCTCCGACACCTTCACCCCGTCGCCGATGCGCCGCATGTCGAGCTGGGTCACGGGCGTGCCCTTGCCTGGGTGAATGTTTTCGGCAAAGAGGATCACATAAAGCTTGCCGTCCTTGTCGACGACATTGCCTTTGCGGAGCGAACTGGCGATGACTTTCACCACGGTTTTAAATCCTGCAAGAGTTGACTGGCGTTTGCCGGCTTGTGCGGCGCTGGATGGGGGCCTAGCGCATCTTGGCGCGAACCGCCAGCCCCCCAATGCGAACTGGCATGGGGCGAACTGGCATGGGGCGAACTGGCATGGGGGGCGAACTGACATGGGGCGCACCGCCATGCCTTCAATCCGCTCATGACCGCCGCGTCGCCCTGGTGGACGCCGCATGTCCACGCCGATCGCCGCCCGCGCCTTATGCTGCGCAACAAGCTGACGGCGGCCTTGCGCGACTGGTTCGCCGGTAACGACTTCATCGAGGTGGAGACGGCGGCGCTGCAGGTCTCGCCCGGTAACGAGGCACATCTGGCGGCTTTCGCCACGGAAGCGGTAGGGCCGGATGGCGTCCGCTCGCCGCTTTATCTCCACACCTCGCCGGAATTCGCCTGCAAGAAACTGCTTGCCGCGGGGGAGCAGCGCATTTTCAGCCTGGGTCCGGTCTACCGCAACCGCGAGCGCGGTCCTTTGCACCATCCCGAATTCACCATGCTCGAATGGTACCGGGTGGGCGAAACCTACGAAAGCCTGATGCGCGACTGCGCCGATCTGCTGGCGCTGGCCGCGACACGGGCAGGGGCCACGCGCTTTTCCTTCCGTGGCCGCGATTGCGATCCGTTCGCCAAACCGGAGCGGCTGACCGTGGCGGACGCCTTCAGCCACCATGCCGGCATCGATCTGCTGGCCACGGTCGCCGTCGACGGCGGCACGGACCGGGACGCGCTTCATGCCGCGCTGGTCCAAGCCGGCCTGCGCACAGCGCCCGACGACACCTGGGCGGATTTGTTCAGCCGCGTGATGGTGGAAAAGATCGAGCCGTTCCTCGGGCAGGGGCGGGCGACCATCCTGTGCGAATATCCGGTCGCCGAGGCGGCGCTCGCCCGTCCGAGCCCCGGGGATCCACGCGTCGCCGAACGGTTCGAACTCTATTGCTGCGGTGTCGAGCTCGCCAACGGCTTTGGCGAGTTGACCGACGCGGCCGAGCAGCGCCGGCGCTTTATCATCGAGATGGACGAGAAGGAGCGCATCTATGGCGAGCGCTACCCGCTGGACGAGGATTTCCTGGCTGCCCTTGCCATCATGCCGCAGGCCAGCGGCATCGCGCTCGGCTTCGACCGCCTGGCGATGCTGGCGACCGGCGCGCAGAAGATCGAGGCCGTTATCTGGACACCCGTCGCGACATCTTGAACGAGAGCCGCTACCAGGCTCTCTTTTCAATGCGCGAAAACCTGCTCCAGTGAGCGAAAACCCTTGAATTCCAGGGCGTTGCCTGATGGGTCGCGAATAAACAGCGTCGCCTGTTCGCCGGGCTCGCCCTGGAAGCGGACCATTGGCCGCTCCAGCCAGTCTATGTCGTCGCGCGCTTCCAGCCGCGTCGCCAGGCGCTGCCAGTCATCCATTAAGAGCACGGCGCCGAAATGCGGAATCGGCACCAAAATGCCGTCGACCTTGCCGTCACTGGCGGCTTGCGCGGCCTGCGGCCGCAGATGCGCCGACATCTGGTGGCCATAAAGGTCGAAATCGACCCAGGTCGCCGACGAGCGGCCGATCGCGCAGCCCAGCACCTCGCCATAGAAAGTTCGCGTTTCATCGAGATCACGAACCGGAAAGGCAAGATGGAAAGGCGTCATGGCGAAGGCTCCAGATAGGCAAAAACTGCGGCGTCCGCTCCTGGCGGGCGCTTCGATGGCGATTTGGTCGCGACATCCTGATTGCCCTTCTGCCATTGCACAAGCGGCATTGGAACAATAGATGGTGCGGCAGCACCTGCCTTCCGGACAGGCTGAAGAAACAGGATCAAGTGCATGACCGACAAGCTCGACGCCGCGAAATTGACGGACCGCGTCGCGGCCCTGGTCGAGGCCGCCAAACGCGCTGGCGCCGATGCCGCGGACGCCGTCGCGGTGCGTGGCCGCTCGACCGGTGTTTCGGTGCGGCTTGGCAAGGTCGAAAACACCGAAGCATCCGAGGGCGACGATGTTTCGCTGCGGGTCTTCGTCGGCCAGCGTGTGGCCAGCGTATCGGCCACCGCCGCGTCCGATCCGAAGGCGCTTGCCGAGCGTGCCGTTGCCATGGCCAAGGTGTCTCCCGAGGATCCCTACCAGGGTCTTGCCGACCCTGCGCTGCTCGCCAGGCAGACGCGCGACCTGGACCTGTTCGACGCGACCGAAGTGTCGGCCGACCAGTTGAAGGAAGCGGCCCTTGCGGCCGAAGCGGCGGCTCTCGCCGTCAAGGGCGTGACCAATTCGTCCGGCAGCAATGCCAGCGCCGGGCTGGGCGGGATGGTTCTGGCCACCTCGCACGGTTTTCTCGGCCAGTATGTCGCCTCGCGCTTTTCGCGCTCGGCCAGCGTCATTGCCGGCGAGGGCACCGGCATGGAGCGCGACTATGAATTCTCCTCGCGCCAGCATTTTGCCGATCTCGACGCGCCCGAGGATATCGGCCGCATGGCCGGCGAACGGGCCGTGCGTCGTCTTGGCGCGCGCAAGGCGGCGACCGGACCGGTCGACGTGGTGTTCGACCCGCGCGTCGCGCGCGGCATTGCCGGCCATATCGCCGGCGCCATCAACGGTGCTTCCGTTGCGCGAAAAACCTCGTTCCTGCGCGACATGATGGGCAAGCAGGTGGCCGCTGCCGCCATCACCGTCACCGACGAGCCGTTGCGGCGCCGTGGCCAGGCCTCGCGTCCATTCGATGGCGAAGGCGTCGAGGGCGAGAGGCTCCTGATGATTGAAAAGGGTGTCCTCAACCACTGGTTCCTGTCGACGTCGGCGGCGCGGGAGCTCGGCCTTGTCACCAACGGTCGCGGCGCGCGCGGCGGCTCCTCCGTCTCGCCGTCGTCGACGAACCTTGCCATCGAGGCGGGCGAGCGCTCGCCGGAGGATTTGATCGGCTCGCTCAAGACCGGCTTCTACGTCACCGAAGTGTTCGGCCAAGGCGTGGACATGCTCACCGGCGAATACAGTCGCGGCGCCTCGGGCTTCTGGATCGAAAATGGCGCGCTCGCCTATCCGGTCGCCGAAGTCACCATCGCCTCGAACCTGAAGACGATGTTCCTCAACATGGTGCCGGCCAATGACCTCGACCGCAATTTCGGCACCGCGGCCCCGACGCTCCTGATAGAAGGCATGACCCTTGCCGGAGCATGACCTGACCACTGCCGGTGCCGATCAGGACTTGCCGCTGCTGCGTGACGCCGCCCGCGAGGCCGGTCTTATCGCCATGCGCTACTTCGGCAACAATCCGCAGGTCTGGATGAAGGGCGGCACCTCGCCGGTCAGCGAAGCTGATCATGCCGCCGATGCGTATCTGCGCCAGACGCTGCTTGCGGCACGGCCGGATTATGGCTGGCTGTCGGAAGAGACGGCCGACGATCCGGCACGGCTTTCGGCGCGCCGCACCTTCGTTGTCGACCCGATCGACGGCACGCGCGGCTTCCTCGAAGGCCAGCGGACATGGTGCGTCAGCGTTGCCGTCGTCGAGAATGGCCGCACGCTCGCCGGGGTGCTCGAATGTCCGGCGATGGATGAGACCTACTCGGCGCTGCCCGCTCAGGGCGCCTTCCGCAACGACAAGCGCATCGCGGTGCGCAAGCCTGGGGACAAGGCTGAAATTTCAGGATTGAAGCAGTTGATCGACCTGGTGCCTGCCGCCTGGCAGCAGCGGCTGCAGCGGGCACCCTACATCCCCTCGCTCGCCTACCGCCTGGCGATGATCGCCAACGGGACGCTCGACGCAACGTTCGTCAAGCCGAACGCGCATGACTGGGACATCGCAGCCGCCGATCTCATCCTGCGCGAGGCGGGCGGTCAACTGCTCGACCCGAATGGCCGCGCGCCGCTCTACGCCGGCGAGGTGATCCGCCACGGCGCGCTCGCCGCCGGCAGCGGGGACCTGCTGGCGGTGCTTGTCGATGTCATCGCCGGGCTGGATGCCTGAAAGCGTTTTCGAAGGTTCCAAAGTCGGCGGCTTTGGTCTAGACCTGTCACAAACTCACGATATGTGAAGGACCGACATGGCCGCGGAAGACGGAAAGAAACAGCTTTTGCATCTGGTGTTCGGCGGCGAACTCAAGAAGCTTGGCGGTACCGAGTTCAGGGATCTCGACGCGCTCGACATCGTCGGCGTCTATCCCGACTATCAATCCGCGCACACTGCGTGGAAAGCCAAGGCGCAAGCCAGCGTGGACAATGCTCATATGCGTTATTTCGTCGTTCATCTGCACCGCCTGCTGGATCCTGATAGCAAGGCCGCCGGTTGACCTCGATGGAGCATGATCTGGCGAAACAGCCAGCCAGCGAGGCCGCGCCCACGGGCAGGGGCGGCAGCCGCACGACCAAAGCCTTCTGGCGCCGCATTCGCGAGCCGCTCGCGCAGTCTCGATTCGTCAAGAACGCCATTGCCAGCCTGCTCGCGCAGTTCGTGCGGCTGGTTCGCCTGACCAGCCCCCTGGTCGCCGGATCGGCGCGCTTTTCGGGCGGCGCCTACGCCGAGTTCGAGCCGGGTATCATTGCTCTGTGGCATGGCCAGCATCTTTTGACACCGGCCTATTACCCCAAGCGCAAACCCCTGGTTGCCATGGTGTCGCGCAGCGCTGATGCCGAACTCAACGCGCTGATGCTGGAGAAGTTCGGCATCGAGGCGGTGCGCGGTTCGGGTGGGCGTGACAATGCCAGGCATCTGGACAAGGGTGGGGCCAAGGCGCTGATCGCCCTCAAAAAGTCGCTCACCGCAGGCAAGAACGTTGCCATGATCGCAGACATTCCCCACGGTACCCCGCGCGATGCAGGGCTCGGCATCGTTCTCCTGGCTCGCCTCTCCGGCCGGCCGCTCCTGCCCGTCGCCATAGCCACCAGCCGCCGCAAGGTGCTGGAAAAGAGCTGGGACAAGACCACCATCAACCTGCCCTTCGGCCGCTCCGCCGTGACCATCGGCGCGCCGATCTTCGTGGCGGCGGATGCCGACGACGCCGAAATGGAACGCAAGCGCCTGGAAGTGACGGCCGCCCTCAACGCCGCGACCGCCGAGGCCTACCGTCTCGTGGACGGTCCTCGATGAGCGGCCGCTGGGCCCGCACCATGCTGTCGGCATATCGATTTGCCGGCGCGGCCGCCTATCCGCTGGTCGGACCCTATGTCGCCTGGCGCACTTCGCGCGGCAAGGAAGACCGCAACCGCCGCCGCGAGCGCTACGGCGTCGCCGGCCGGCCGCGCCCCGAGGGGCCGGTGATCTGGATCCATGCCGCGAGCGTCGGCGAGACCTTGGCCGTCGTGCCGCTGGTCGAAAGCATCCTCGACTACGGCGTCAACATCGTGCTGACGACCGGCACGGTAACCTCCGCCCAGGTCGTCGACGAGCGGCTCGGCGACCGCATCATCCACCAATATGTGCCGCTCGATCTGAAGCCGGCGGTCAGCCGCTTCCTCGATCACTGGAAACCGGATCTGGCGATCATCGCCGAATCCGAGATCTGGCCGATGACCATCCTCGAACTCGGTGCTCGCCACGTGCCGCAGGTGCTGGTCAATGGCAGGCTCTCCGATCGCTCGTTCACGTCGTGGAAGAAGCGGGCCAACATCGCCGAGGCGCTGTTCGAGAATCTGGCCCATGTCGTTGCCCAGTCCGACGTCGACGGCGAGCGGTTTCGCGCGCTCGGCGCCCGGCCGGTCACGGTGTCGGGCAACCTCAAGGTCGACACCAACCCGCCTCCGGTCGACGATCGCGCGCTCGGCATTTTGCAGCGGCAGATCGGCGATCGGCCGACCTGGGCGGCGATCTCGACCCATGATGGCGAGGAAGTGGTCGCGGCGGAAGTCCACGCGACGCTGCACAAGCGTCACCACGGCCTTTTGACGATCGTCGTTCCGCGTCACCCCGATCGGGCCGAAGCCCTTGCCGCGCAGATTTCCGGCATGGGGCTGAAGGTCGCGCGGCGCAGCAAGGGCGACCGTATCGGACCCGACACGGATATCCTGCTTGGCGATACGATCGGCGAAATGGGCTTGTACCTCCGCTTGACCGAAATCGCTTTCGTCGGCCGCTCGCTGACCTCCGAAGGCGGCCAGAATCCGCTCGAGCCGGCCATGCTCGACACCGCCGTTTTGGCCGGGCGCAACGTGCAGAATTTTCGCGAGGCCTATCAGCGCCTGCTCGACAGCGGCGGCGCCAAGCTGGTGCGCGACCGCGACATGCTGGCTGGCGCCGTCAATTTCCTCCTGACCAACGAAGTGGCGCGCCACGAGATGATGGCGGCGGGGATCGCGACCGTCGACGAGATGCGCGGCGCACTGGCACGTACGCTCAAATCGCTCGAACCATATATCCAGCCGCTGGTGGTCAAGGCGCGCCTGAAAGGCGCGAACGGGCGTTAGCGTGGCCACCGAAGCACCGCCCTTCTGGTGGGAAGAGCCGGACTGGAAGGTCCTGGCGCTGTCGCCGCTGTCGACCGTCTACGCGCTGGCCGCCGGCCGCGGCATGCGCAGGGCCCGGCGCGAGAAGATCGACGCGCCGGTTTTGTGCGTCGGCAATTTCACCGTTGGCGGCACCGGCAAGACGCCGGTGGCGATCGCGCTCGCCCAACAGGCCAGGCGCATGCAGCTGAAGCCCGGTTTCCTGTCGCGCGGCCATGGCGGCTCCTTTGCCGAGCCGCATGTCGTCGATATCAGCCATGACAGCGCCAGACATGTCGGCGACGAACCGCTGCTGCTGGCCGAACATGCTCCGGTGGCGGTGACGCCCAATCGAGCCGCCGGCGCCCGGCTGCTGCTGGAAAAACACGGCTGCGATTTCCTGATCATGGACGACGGCTTCCAGAGCGCGCGCATCCATATCGATTATGCGCTGGTCGTCGTCGATGCCCGTTACGGGATCGGCAATGGCCGCGTCATCCCGGGCGGTCCTCTCAGGGCCAAGATCGTCGACCAGCTGGTCTTCACCAGCGGGCTGCTCAAGATGGGCGAGGGCACCGCTGCCGATGCCGTGGTCCGCCGGGCAGCGCGTGCCGGCCGGCCGATCTTCGAGGCCCACACCGAGCCGAGCAGCAAGGCCGGGCTTGCTGGAAAGCGGTTTCTGGCCTTTGCCGGTATCGGTCATCCCGAAAAGTTCTTCGACACGGTGCGCGAGGCCGGCGGCGAAGTGATCCTGTCCAGGCCCTTTCCGGATCATCACTTCTACGCGGAGGACGAGCTCGCCGAACTGGCCGCGACGGCGCGGACCGAAGGCCTAGGGCTGATCACCACCGCCAAGGACGCCGCCCGGTTGCGCCACGGCGCCCCGCGGGATTTTCTCGACCGTCTTGACGTGCTGGAAATCGACACCGTGTTCGAGCTTGATCACGTGCCCGAACGCATCATCGAGGAGACGCTCGATGCCTGGCGGCAGCGCAAGCTGAAAGGCTAGCCCCGTTTGCGCAACTCCGGGTGCATCTCGATTTCGCGGCGCAGCGAGGCAGTGGCGTTCACATAAGGCTCCTGCCTGGCGACGCTCCAATATTTCAGCTCGTCCAATGGGATGTTTTCGCCCGTCACCGCGCAGCGCACGAACGAGCCGGGGCTGGTGACCTGGAAATCGCCATCGAGGTAGCGGATGCGGGCTTCCTTGCCGCCGGGGCCTTCGAAACGGTTCATCATGCAATGGCACTTGAGTTCATCGGGATTCAATCGCCATAAATCGTCGGCAAGGTCAAGCTTGGCGCAATGCTCATGTAATATTGCCCTATGGCACAATGGTTGTCAGGAAGCGCCATGGACATCGCCAATGCAAGCGTGCCGTCTTTGCTGAAAGAAGCGCTCACGCCCCAGCCGGTTCCTTCGCCCAAGGCCGATCCGGCGACCGCGGCGCTGGTCAAGGAGCTCGTCCAGCCGCCGGCGCCCGCTATGGTGCAATCGGCGCAGTTCGCCACCCAGGTGCTGCAGAGTTCGCTGCCGCGACCGGCCGCTCAAACCTCGCAACGCCTGTCGTCCTCCGAGATCGAGGATGCTTACCGGGCCGTCATGGAACCTGACGCCGTCCACCATGCACCGGCCCGAGCCTCGGCGGGTGGGGCAGGGGCGGATACCGATCAGGCTTCGCGCGGCTTCGCGCCGTCGCAGACAACGGCCACCGACAGCACACCCAAACTGGCGCCGGCCCTGTCCACATTTTCGCCGGCCGTCGCTTCCGCGGCGGTCCTGGTCGCGGCCAATGCCAACGCGCCGCAACCGCGCGGCGCCTCCATCCGTCCGGCTGGCCATGCGCCACGATCCGAGCCAGCTCCGTTGTCGCTGTGGACCATATCGATCGTGACGGCCATCGTCTCGGCCGTGACCACCATGATCGTGCTCTTGCTGTTCCGTTAGGCAGGGTTCACGCGATTTCCGACAGGGAGCCGCCACGCATTTTCCCCTGGGGAATTGCACTGAAGTACATATGTCCTGAAAGCGGGCCGGCGATGGCCGGATGCCTTCGAGCCTAATCGTCATCCTGCAGGAAAGCTTCCAGCCTTGCCGAAGCAAGCCCGGCCTGTTCGGCAATGCGCCTGGCGAGATCGGCGGCGGCCGCGCGCGGCCGGCCGACCGGACGATCCAGCCAGTAGGAAACCGGATTGAGCGTGGTGCGATCGTCGACGGCGACGAGGCGCCCCGATTCTATCTGGTGCTCGGTGAGCGGCGGCCGGGCCAGCGCGATGCCGAGGCCATGGGCTGCTGCATCGAGTACCAGATTGTAGTCCTCAAAGCGGCGGTCCTGCGGGCGCGGCCGGTAGTCCACGTCCTGCGCGGCGAACCAGGCACGCCAGCCCGACGCGTCGGAATCGTTGATCAGCGGGAATTTGAGCAGCCGGGCCGGGTCACCACCGCCGATCTCCCGTGCAAGGTCTGGCGAGGCGATCGGGAAGAGATGTTCCTCGAACAGTTGCACCGAGACGCGGCCCGGGATGCGGCCGCGACCGCAGCGGACCGAAAGATCGATGCCTTCGTCGGCGAGATCGGCCTGACGGTTGTCGACGTCGAGCACGATGCGCAGGCGGGTAGGGTCGTTTTCCAGCGTTGCCATGCGCGGCATCAGCCATAGGCCGCTCACCGATGGAATGGAGGCCAGACGCACCACCGCGGTGCCACGCGGCTCCACCCAGCGGTCCGAATCGACCGAGATCAGGGCGAAAGCTTCGGTGGTCCTGAGATGCAGGCGATTGCCTTCGTTGGTCAGCGTCACGCCGCGCGCGCCACGTTCGAACACCTTCAGACCAAGCCAGTCCTCGAGCTTGGCGATCTGCCGGCTGACGGCGCCATGGGTAAGGTTGAGCTTTTCGGCGGCGGCCGAAAAGCTTCCCGTGCGCGCCGCGGCGTCGAAGGCGCGCAATGTCTCCAGCGGCAGCATAGTGTTCGAGCTGTGATCCATGCTCACAGGTGACCCTCGATTTGGTCGTTTGTCAATCGACCCGGAAAGGCGTTTTCTGCTCTCGAAACTCGAAGATTCCGAGGGCACAGAGATGAGCACGACGACAGGCACGTTGAATTCGACACAGCGGATGGACACCACGGCCGCCATCGCCGTGGCGCTGACGGTGATCGGCTGGGCTTCCGCCTTCCCGGCGATCCGTGCCGGACTCGCCACCTTCCAGCCGCTGGAGCTTGGCGCCCTGCGCTTTGCTATCGCCGCCGTGCCGGCGGCGATCTACCTTGCCGTCAAGCGCCCGGCACTGCCCCGGATCGGTGATTTGTGGCGCCTCGCCTTCGGCGGCGCCATCTTCGTCGCGCTCTACACCGCGATGCTCAATTTCGGCGAACTGACCGTCTCGGCTGGAGCCGCCGGCTTCATCATCAATGTCAGCCCTATCTTCACCGCCATCATGGCGATGGCGCTGCTTGGCGAGCGTTTCTCCGGCATAGCCTGGATCGGTACGGTCATTTCCTTCGCCGGCATCGGCATCATTGCCATCGCCGACGGGCATGGCCTGCATTTCAATGCCGGCGCGCTGCTGGTGCTCGGCTCGGCACTCTGCTCGGCCGTCAACACCATCGTCCAGAAGCCGCTGTTTGCCCACCATCATCCGCTGACCATCGCGGCGTCCAACATGGTGCTCGGCGCGCTCTGCCTGGCGCCCTTCCTGCCCGCCGCTCTCCAGCAAGCCGCCGTCGCCAACACCGCCGGCCTCGGCGCCGTCATCTATCTCGGCATCGTGCCAAGCCTGATCGCCTATGCGGCCTGGGCGACCGCGCTGTCGCGCCTGCCCGCGGCGCGTGCTTCGAACTTCTTGTACCTGGTCTCGCCGATGTCGGCGCTGATCGGCTTCTTCTGGCTGGGCGAAGTGCCGACGCTGCTCGGCATCCTCGGCGGCGCGCTGGCGCTCGGCGGCGTTATCGTGGTGAATTTGAAACGCTAAATCAAAAGGTTGCGGTCTTTCCCTGACTCGTATCAAGAACCGCGGATTTCATCGCCAGTTGACGGCCGCCCCAACGCAAGGCAACCGTCACGTGGTCTTGGCGGATTGTCATCGCGGAGCGCAGCGAGGTTGGGATGGGAAGACGTTTTATCTCAACGGTCGTTTGCTTGTTGCTGCTCAACGCAAAAGCCGTTGCGGGTTGGTATCACGTGGAAAACTACGAGGGTTTCCTCGGGTCGTCTCCTATCCATTTCTCCATACAGACATATGACAGCTTGGGCAGCGCGCCAAGGGTCGATGGAAGCTACTTCTACGACGCGAAGCAAATCCCGATTGCGCTGTATGGCATCGTCAGCGGTACCAGGTTCGTACTGTGCGAGATTACAGACGATAAGGAGCTTTATCGGATAATGGTGCAGGGACCGAGACCCCCTGTCGACACCACGAGGTGCCCGTTCTCCCTTGACCTCAATGAAGGCGTTGCGACAGGAAGCTGGAGCAAGGGCACGGATAGATATCCCGTCACCCTCAAGAAAATTGCGAGCCTGGATGACACCGGCGAGGGAAAGATCGACGGCACCGTCGAGATTCCGTTCTGGGCGCAGACAGCCACCGACAGGTTCTCGGGAGTTTACACGAATACCAGCGCCGGCCTTTGCATGGAAAAAATGCAGGTCATCAAAAAGAGCAGCCGCAAGGTTGTCCAGGAAATTGCCTTCGCCGATGACGACGCTTGCAGTGCCGGCATGCTGATGACGACCATCTACATGAACGTCGAGAAATGGGTGGAGCGAGGCAAGGACATTATTTCCGTGAATTTTCGAGGCGGCGGCGCCGGAACCGCGGTCGATTACGTCTTCAATTCACGAACAAGGAAATATCAGCAGAGCAAGTGAGGACTGGGCCGTTGAAACCGGTTCACCGCCGCCCGAACAGCCGCTCGATGTCCGCCAGCTTGAGTTCGATATAGGTCGGCCGGCCGTGGTTGCAGGTGCCCGAGCCGGGCGTCGCCTCCATCTGGCGCAGCAGCGCGTTCATCTCCTCGGCCTTGAGCAGCCGGCCGGAGCGCACCGAGCCGTGGCAGGCCATGGTGGCCGCGATCGTGTCCAGCCGTTCCTTGAGTGTCTCGACCGTATCGTTGTCGGCGATTTCGTCGGCGAGGTCGCGCACCAGTTGACCGACATTGGTTTCGCCCAGCATCGACGGCGTCTCGCGAACGGCAACCGCGCCCGGGCCGAAACGCTCGATGCCGAGGCCGAAGCGGGCGAGTGTTTCGGAATGCATGGCGAGGCGCTCGGCGTCCTCTTCCGGCAGGTCGATGATCTCGGGCAGAAGCAGCATCTGCGAGGGCACCGGCCGCGAGTGGAGGGCGTTCTTCAGCGCCTCGTAAACCAGCCGTTCATGCGCCGCGTGCTGGTCGACGATGACGAGTGAATCCCTGGTCTGGGCGACGATGTAGTTCTCGTGCACCTGGGCGCGTGCCGCACCCAGCACCGCGCCGAGCAGCGTCTCGGTTGCCTCATTCTGCCCCGCACGCGCATCGGCGCTGGCGAGCGGGCCGGCATCGAATGCCGCCTGGTCGCTCTCGCCGAAGCCGCCGGTTCTTGCGTTGCCGCGTTCAAAGCCTGCGCCTGCGAATTGCATGTCGAGCGGCCGCTGCGGCGAGCGCGAAGGGTCGAAGCCCGTGGGGCCGGACGCATGGAAAGCCGCTTCGTAGCTGCGATGGCCATTTGTCGGGCCACCGTGATCATAAGATGCGGCGCCCGGACGGAACGCAGCCATCATGCCGGCTGCACCCGTGGTGGCGGAGCGGATGCCGGCCTCGGCCAACGCCTGCCGGATTGCGCCGACGATCAGCCCGCGCACGAGACCCGGATCACGGAAGCGGACATCGGCCTTGGCCGGATGGACATTGACGTCGACGATGGCCGGGTCGAGCGAAAGAAACAGCACGGTCACGGCGTGGCGGTCGCGCGGCAGGACATCGGCGAATGCGCCGCGAATGGCGCCGGCGATCAGCTTGTCGCGCACCGGCCTGCCATTGACATAGGCATATTGCTGCAGCGCGTTGGCGCGGGTGAAGGACGGGATCGACACATGGCCGGTCAGATGCACGCCTTCGCGCATCGCGTCGATGGCAATGGAATTGTCGGGAAAGTCGGCGCCCATCACCTGCGCGACACGACGCAGGCTGCCGTCCGCGCTGTCCTCGGCCGCCGGCAGGTCCAGCGTCGTGCGGTCGGATCCGGCCAGCGTGAAACGCACCGTGGGGAAGGCGATGGCGATGCGCTTGACGATGTCGCTGATGGCCGAGCTCTCGGCGCGTTCGCCTTTCATGAATTTCAGCCGCGCCGGCGTGGCGAAGAACAGGTCGCGCACCTCGACCGTGGTGCCTCGATTGGCGGCCGCCGGCTTGACCGGCAGGACGCGGCCGCCGTCGATGCCGATCTCGGCGGCGCTGTCGCCCGAAGCGGTGCGCGAGCGGATCGACAGTCGCGACACCGAGCCGATCGACGGCAATGCTTCGCCGCGAAAGCCGAGCGAACGGATGTCATGGATATCCTCGGCGAGCTTGGAGGTGCAATGGCGCGCGATGGCCAGCGCCAGTTCCTGTTCGGGAATGCCGAAGCCGTCATCGGTGACTCGGATCAGGTTCAGCCCGCCGCCCGCTGTGACGACCTCTACCTTGCTTGCACCGGCATCGAGCGCGTTCTCGACCAGTTCCTTGACCACGCTCGCCGGACGCTCGATGACTTCGCCGGCGGCGATCTGGTTGATCATCGTTTCGGAAAGCTGGCGGATGGGCATGACGATAGTATAGGCGGATTCGTGTCGTGCGGGCGAGGGCGAACTGCGGCCGAAACGGTGAAACGACTTCACGCCTGCGCCAGCAGCCAATCCCTTACCTTGCGCGCATTGTCGCTGAGCTCGCGGTTCTTCGGCCAGATGACGTAGAATGCCGTGCCTGTCTTCATAACGTGGTCGGTGACCGGCACAAGCAGCCCCGTCGACAGCAGCCGCTCGACAAGGTGGCGCCAGCCGAGCGCGATGCCTTGCCCTTCCATGACGGCCTGGATCACAATCGCATAATCATTGATGCGCAAGCCACGCTCGGCATTGCGGAGACTGGCTCCGGCCGACTGGAACCATTCGTCCCAGTTCGGGGCCTCGCGATATGGCTCCTCCAGATGAATGAGGCGGTGTGTCGCTAGTTGTTCCACGGTCTCGGGCCTGCCGAATTTCGCCAGATAGCTGGGGCCGGCGACCGGAAAGATCTCTTCGTCCGAGAGCGACAGCGAATGATAATCCGGCCAGTCGCGCGGCACGCCGCCGCGCACCCCGAGCGGAATCCCCTCGGCGATGATGTCGAGGTCGCGATCGGCGGTCTGGATGCGCAGATCGACGCCCGGCAGTTCGTCGCGGAACTGCTGCAGGCGCGGCATCATCCAGAACGAGCCGAAGGCGGTCGAGGCAGCTAAAGTCACATGGCCGCCGGTCGCCTGCAGGCGAAGGTCCTCCGCGGATTTGCGGATATGCGACAGGCCGAGCGACACATCGGCATGGAAGCGCTCGCCGGCCTCCGTCAGGAGCACCTGGCGATGGCGGCGCTGGAAGAGCTGGGCGCCGAGCTGTTCTTCCAGCCCGCGCACCGCATAGGAAACGGCGGCCTGGGTCATGCCGAGCTCGCGCCCGGCGGCAGTGAAACTCGACAACCGGCCTGCCGCCTCGAAGACGATCAGGCTGCCGGCGGAGGGCAATAGATGGCGCAGGCTTCGCATAAGCACAGCTTATACAAGAGATCAGGATTTTCCAGCGTCACATCTATATTTCCCCTCGCTAAGTTGATCAGGATCGAAGGGATGGAGGCTCCATGAACGCACCGGCCGCTGAATTGACCGAACAGACCCACCGCCGTGGCGGCGGCCGTCTCGGGCGCAAGGCGCTCCGCAGCGCACCAATTGCCTCCTTTCCGACCCTGGTACGGCAGATTCCCGTCTATCAGATGGTTCCGGACGAGGCGGTGGAACTGATCCATGAGGAGTCGCTTTCGATCCTGGAAGAGGTCGGCTGCGAATTCCGCGACGACGAGGCCATTGCCTTATGGAAGGCGGCCGGCGCCGACGTCCGGGAAACGCGGGTCCGCATCGATCGCGCGCTGCTGATGGAACTCGTCGCCAAGGTTCCCTCCGAGTTCACGCTGAACGCGCGCAATCCCGAGCGCACCGTGCGCGTCGGAGGCAAGAATTCGATCTTCGTGCCGATGTATGGCGCGCCTTATGTGCGCGACCTCGACAACAACAGGCGCTACGGCACGCTCGCCGACCTCAATAATTTCCACAAGCTCGCCTACATGGCCCCGGCGCTGCACTCGTCGAGCTCGATCATCTGCGAGCCGATGGAAATTGCCGTGCCCAAGCGGCACCTGCACATCATCCATTCGGCGCTGAAATATTCCGACAAGCCGTTCATGGGCATCGTGACCTCCAAGGAGCGGGCGGAAGATACCATGGCGATGGCCGGCATCGTGTTCGGCGAGGAGTTCGTCCGCGACAATCCGGTGCTGGTGGCCATCACCAACTGTAATTCGCCGCTGGTCTGGGACGCCACCATGCTGGACGCCATGAGGGTGTATGCGCGCCACAACCAGCCGCTGATCCTGGCGCCCTTCGCGCTCTGTGGCGCCTCGACCTCGGCGTCCGCCGTCGGCGCGGTCGCGCAGGTCAATGCCGAGGCGCTTGCCGGCGTCGCCTTCACCCAGCTCATCCGTCCGGGCTCGCCCCAGATCTACGGCCAGTTCATGGTCACGGTCGACATGAAGACCGGCGCTCCCATGGGCGGCACGCCGGAGGCCGCCCAGATGATGTATCTGATGGGTGCGCTGGCGCGGAAATACAAACTGCCGTGGCGCACGTCCGGCTTCCATGTCGGCTCGAAGCTCAACGACGCCCAGGCGGGTTACGAAGCGAACATGCTGATGCATGCCGCCATTCTCTCCGGCGCCAATTATATCTGGCACTCGGCAGGATGGCTGGAAGCGGGTCTCACCTGCGGCTATTCAAAATTCGCCACCGACTGCGAACAGCTTGTCGGCTGGTACAAATATGCGGGCGGGCTGCCGTTCGACGATTTCAAGGAGGCCATGGCGGCAATCCGTGAGGTGGGGCCGCAGGGCCATTTCCTCGGCACCCAGCACACGCTCGACCATTTCGAGTCCGCGTTCTTCATGCCCAGTATCATGGACTTCAATTCGTTCGAACAGTGGAAGGCCGAGGGAGCAAAGGACCATGACACGCGCGGCCGCGAGAAAGCGCGCAACATGCTCGCCGATTATGAGGAGCCGAAACTCGATGAGGGCATCGCCGATGGTCTCAAGGATCTGATCGCGCGGCGCGAGGAAAAATTGCCCGACAGCGTTAGTTGAGGGAACGGGCAAAGACCCGACGGGAACAACAAGGGAGGAATGGACATGACGATTTTCAAAAGCAACGGCGATCGTGTGCCGCAGGCTATCGAAGCGATGGCCGCGGAGGCGCAAGCAGGCCGTGTCGACAGGCGCGAATTCCTGGCGCTGGCCAGCGCGCTTGGGGCATCAACGGCATTTGCCTATGGCATGATCGGCCTTGCCGCGCCGACACAGGTTTTGGCCGAGGAGCCGAAAAAGGGCGGGACGCTGCACGTCTCGATGTCGGTCAAGGCGCAGAAGGATCCGCGCACTTACGACTGGGTGGAACTGGCCAACATCTCGCGGACCTGGCTGGAGCCGCTGGTGCGCTATACCAAGCAGTTTACCTTCGAGCCCGTGTTGCTCGAAAGCTGGGACATTAACGACGACGCCACCGAGTACACGCTGCATGTGCGCAAGGGCGTCACCTGGAACAATGGCGATGCCTTCAACGCCGATGACGTGGTGCACAATGTGACGCGTTGGTGCGAGAAGGGCGTCGCCGGCAACTCGATGGCGGCGCGCGTCGGTGCGCTGATCGATGCCAAGACCGGCAAGGCCAGGGATGGCGCCATCACCAAGGTCGATGACAACACGGTCAAGCTGAAGCTCAGCGAGCCCGACATTTCGCTGATACCCAATTTCACCGATTATCCGGCACTCGTCGTGCACCGCAATTTCGACGCCGATGGCGCCGATCCGATCAAGAAGCCGATCGGCACGGGAGCGTTTGAGCTGGTGTCTTACGACGTCGGCCAGAAGGCGGTGGTCAAGCGCCGCGAGAACGGCAAATGGTGGGGAGGCGAGGCGCCGCTCGACGGGATCGAATTCATCGATTACGGCACCGACTTCAACGCTACGGTCAATGCATTCGATTCCGGTGAAATCGACCTCAACTTCGAGTCGCCCGCCGACTTCATCGACATTCTCGACAAGATGGGGCTGCAGAAATCGGAGGTCGCGACCGCCACCACGCTGGTTGCCCGCACCAACATCACGCACAAGCCTTATGACGACCAGCGCGTTCGCAATGCCCTGCAGATGGCAGTCGACAACAATGCGGTGCTGCAGCTCGGCTATAATGGGCGCGGCACGGTCGGCGAGAACCACCATGTCAGCCCGATCCATCCTGAATATTATCCGCTCCCCAAGAAGGAGCGCGATGCCGCCGGCGCCAAGAAGCTGATGGCGGACGCTGGTCAGGCCGACTTCGAGCATGAACTGATTACCATCGAGGACGACTGGCAGAAGAACACCGGCGATGCGATCGCCGGCCAGTTGCGTGACGCCGGCATCAAGGTCAAGCGCACCGTGCTGCCGGGCTCCACCTTCTGGAACGATTGGACGAAATATCCCTATTCGATGACCATCTGGTACATGCGCCCGCTGGGCGTCCAGGTGCTGGCGCTGGGCTACCGCACCGGCGAGGCGTGGAACGAATCGGCTTATTCCAATCCCGATTTCGACGCCAAGCTCAAGCAGGCGCTCTCGCTGATCGATGTCGCCAAGCGCAAGGAGGTGATGAAGGATGTCGAGCAGATCCTGCAGGACTCCGGCGTCATCATCCAGCCGTTCTGGCAGAAGCTCTACAGCCATACGAACAAGAAGGTGAAGAACTACGGTGTCCACCAGACCTTCGAAATGGATCTCCAGAACGTCTGGCTGGACGCCTAGCTTCAAGGATCGTGGCAAAGCCGGCACCCCCGAGGTGTCGGCTTTCCGGCAAAGAGCGACTTGGGTTGCGAGCGCTGGCGCCCGGGTGCCGCCGCCAAGGCTTTGAAGGAGCGGTGCATGTCTGGGCGGGTCTTCAACCGGTTGTTCACGCCGGCTACTCTGCGCGGCAAGACGTTGCGCAACAGGATCGTGTTCGGAGCCCACACCGCCAATATGGCGGTGGAGGGGCTGCCGACCGCGCGGCATGTCGGCTATTACGCGGAACGCGCCATCGGCGGCGCCGGCATGATCGTGGTCGAGCCGATGCCCGTGCATCGGGCCGCCGTGCTGACACGCGGCAACTTCAGCCCTTCCGATGACCGCGTCATCCCGCATTTTCGCAAGGTGACAGAGGCGATCCGCGGCAACGGCGCCGTCGCCATCCAGCAGCTCTATCATGTCGGTCAGCACGCGGACGCGGACAACTCGTTCCATGCCGGCTGGTCGCCTTCCGGCCTGCCGAGTTATCACGACTCCGACGGCTCGCATCGGATGTCCGAAGCCGAGATTGAGGAAACGATCGACGGCTTTGTCCAGGCGGCGCGCCGCTGCCGCGAGGCCGGCTTCGACGGCGTCGAGGTCTGGGCGGCGTACCATTCGATGCTGGACCAGTTCTGGACGCCCTGGTCGAACCGCCGCGACGACCGGTGGGGCGGCAGCCTTGAAAACCGCACGCGGGTGAGCCGTGAGGTGATGACCAGGATTCGCCGGGAATGCGGCGATGATTTCATCATCGGTCTTGCGGTCAATGACGAACCGGAAGTCGAAGTGGCGCTGAAGCGCGAAGCGCTGGCCGAGATAATCGACCTCCACGACCGCGATGCCTTGATGGACTATGTGACTTGTGGAACGGGTTCCTACTTCGATTTCTACAAGATCATGCCGACCTTTGTTTATCCCGAAAAGCTCGGCGCGGATCTTGCGGCGGTGCTCAAATCCACCGTGCGCCACGCGCTGATCACCGCCGAAAGCCATATCCGTACCCCCGAGAACGCCGAGAGCGTGCTGAGCGAAGGCCGCGCTGACCTCGTTTCCATCGTGCGCGGGCAGATCGCCGATCCGCATCTGGCTGCAAAGGCTGCCGCCGGACGGCCGCAGGACATTCGCGGCTGCCTGTCCTGCAACCAGATGTGCTGGGGCCGGCGCAGCCGCGATTACTGGATCAGCTGCGTCGTCAATCCCTCGGCGGGGCGGGAATGGGAGTGGGGCGGAGATCGCTTCGCTCCGGCCGCCCAGCCGAAGCGCGTGCTGGTCGTCGGCGGCGGCCCGGCCGGCCTCGAAGCGGCGCGCGCCGCGGCCGAGCGCGGTCATCGCGTCACACTGGCCGAGGCTTCCGACCGCCTTGGGGGGCAGTTCCGTCTTGCCGGACTGCAGCCGCGCCGTGCCCAGATTCTGGATCTGATTAGCTGGTACGAGCGTCAGCTCGGCCAGCTTCAGGTCGACATCCGTTACGGGCAGTATGTCGAAGCCGATGATGTCGAGCACGAAGGCGCGGATCACGTCATCATCGCCACCGGCTCGATGCCGCCAGACGGCGCTTTCCAGCGGGCCTTGCCGCAGTGGGACAGCATTCCGGGCGGTGGCCCGGTGCTCTCGGCCGAGGCGGTGATGGCTCGTGAGGCGAGGCCGGGAAAAAATGTTCTGTTGCTGGACGATGGCGGCAATTGGAAAGGCTGCGGCACCGCCTGGAAACTCGCCGAGGACGGTCACGATGTGACGCTTGTGACCCCGGACGCCCTGGTCGGCAAAGAGCTTCAGCGAATGGCCGTCGACGCGCCGCTGCGCCGAGCGCTCGCCAAACTGCGCGTGCGGTTCGTGACCGAGAGCGCCATCGTGCACTGGGATGGCAGGATGGCCAGGATTGCTTCGCTGCTCGACGGGACCGAGCAGGAGGTCGAGGCCGACGCTTTGGTCTTCGCCGCCACCAGCATGGCGCAGCACAGCCTGTCCATCGAGCTCGAACGGCGCGGAATTGCGCATACCTCCATCGGCGATTGTACCGCCTCCAGACAGGCGGCATTTGCCATTCATGACGGGCGCAAGGTGGCGCTTGGTCTTTGATGATCGCGAAAGGCGCCGGACCAGGCAAGGCATGAACGGGGCTGATGTCTGAATGCGTATCCAGTCAATCAAAGTCTATCAGGTGCTTCTGCCTGTCAAAGGCGGTGCCTACCGGATGGCCAGTGATAGCGTGCGGAATTTGGACAGCACGCTGGTTGAAGTGACCACCGAGGATGGACTGTCAGGCTGGGGTGAGACGTGCCCGATCGGCCCTGTTTATCAGCCCCAACATGCGCTGGGCGCGAGAGCGGCAATTGCCGAAATAGCGCCTGGACTTGTCGGCGAGGATACAACGTCCATGCGCCGCCTCGCCAAAAGAATGGACGAGCGGCTGAACGGGCACAACTATGCCAAGGCGGCCTTGGATATAGCTTTCCTCGACCTCACCGGCCAGCGGCTGGGCGTCCCGGTCTCAGCCCTTCTCGGTGGTGCGCTCACCGATCGTGTGCCGTCTTACTACTCGACGATCGTCGGTGCTCCCGACGAGACCGCGCGTATTGCCGCCGATAAGGTCAACGCCGGATATGCACGGCTTCAGATCAAGATCGGCGGGCGGGATCTCGAACAGGACGTCGCCACCGTGCACAAAGTATGGGAGGCCGTTGGCTTCAAGGCCCGGATAGCCGTCGACGCCAATCGTGGCCTGACCGCTGCCGCGGCGCTGCACATCGATCGGCTTTGCCAGGCAATCCCATTCGTGTTCGAACAGCCTTGCAACACCATGGAGGAAGTGGCGGGTCTCAAGGGACGCGTTACACATCCGATCTATCTCGATGAGAATACCGAGGATTTGAATGCCGTGTTGCGGGCAGTTTCGTCAGGTATCGCGGATGGATTCGGATTGAAGGTCACCCGCCTCGGCGGCCTCACCAAGATGGCCACGGTCCGCGACCTGTGTGCGATACGATCTCTTCCGCACAGTTGCGACGACGCCTGGGGCGGAGACGTCATCGCCGCGGCCTGCGTGCACCTCGCCGCTACCGTCGAGCCGAGACGTTTTGAGGGAGCCTGGATCGCGCAGGAATACATCGAAGGGCATACCGATCCCGTAAACCCGATCGTGATCGAGAACGGGCATATACGCGTCCCGCAGATCCCAGGGCTCGGCGTCAGGCCTGAGCGCTCCCAACTCAACGCGCCGATCGCTACTTTCGGAGACTAAGGATCGTTGGATGTGATCTATGCAAGTAGACGAGCCACCCGAAGGCTTCATGAGCCGCAAAAAAGCCGATATGCACGATGCGTGGTATTGATTGCTTTCCGCAGCCAAACATTCGGGGAAATCCATGAAACTGCTGCTCGCCGCCGTCTTGTCGATTGCCGCACCAGCCGCCGCATTGGCCGGTCCGGCGTCCGACGCCGTGAAGTTCTTCTATGTCCCGCAGGTCAAGTTCGAGGCCGACGCGCAATACCGCGATCGCTTCACCGAGCCGGTGACGAAACTGTTCGACCTCAACGACCAGGCGACCAAGAAGAATCCGGACCAGGTCGCCTGCATCGACTTCGACCCGGGCCTCGACGCGCAGGATTTCGACCAGAAGACCATCTCCAAGACCTTGAAATTGTCCGAGACGGTGGATGGCGACGCGGCACAAGTGGTGGCGAATTTCAGTCTCTTGCCGGAAGGAGACGATTCGCAGCGCGAAATGCACTGGTCGCTGAAGAAGGTCGACGGCAAGTGGAAGATATCGGACATTGCATCGAAGACCAGCGCCTGGACGCTGAGCCAGCTCGAATGCATGGCAGGCCAAGATCCGGAGTGATGCAATGGCCGGTCGCGCGCTCCTGTTATTGTCGGCCATGTGCCTGCTGGCGGCTGGCTTGAACGGCGCGGCTGCTCAGGGCCTGTTAGGCGCGCCGCCGGCAAATGCTCCGGCCGGGACCGCGCCCGATGACAGCGGCACGCCGCCGGCGACCGCGCCTGGCGGAGCTGCGGAGCCGGCGACGCCACCTGTCGCATGGCCGCCGAGCGGGCCCGCCACCCCCATCCAGCCGGGATCGCCGACAGCGGTTGTGCGGCCGTTCTACGATCAGGTCGGCCTGGAGATCGATCCGGCTCAGCGCGGCCATTTCATCGACCCGGCGAAAACCGTGCTCGACAAAAGCGATGCCTTGCGCAAATCCGGGCAGGGCGAGTGCCTGGACCCCAACATGGCGTTCGACAATGCGGACTATGACAAGGCCGAGATCGACAAGAGCCTGAAGACGCTCGAATCAATCAATGGCGATCAGGCCAAGGTCATCGTCGCCTTCGTCGTCGCCGGCAACCCGCACCGCCTTGAATGGAAGTTCAAGAAGGTCGACGGCGAATGGAAGATATCGGACCTTTTGTCGGTGACCGGCGAATGGGCGCTCAGCCAGTACCAGTGCGAATGAGCCGTCGTCAGCTTCCGGGTGGTCGGCAATGAAGCTTGGCGGTTTGCTCGCGATAGCGCTAGTCGGACTCGGCGCTGCCGCTTGCGTCGTCGATTGGCGGATCGGCACGATGCTGATCGCCCGCGAACCCTGGCAAGCTTTGGCGCTGCCCGGCGACTTGCCCGTCGAGCGCGTCGTGCTCGACCAGCCCGGCGCGCCCGAACTGGTTGGCTGGGTGGCCGATCGAAAGGGCAGTTGCGGTACGATCGTTCTACTGCACGGCCGCGGCGCCAACAGGCTCGCTTTGGTGCAAAGGGCAAAATTGCTGCTCGACGCCGGTTATTCCGTCATCCTGTTCGATCTGTCGGGGCACGGCGAGAGCGGCGGGGCCGTTCAAGGTTTTGGCTACAGTGAAGGCCAGGATGCGATCCGCATCATGGCCTTCGCCAGGCAAAGGTTTCCCGACCAGAAGCTTGGCGCCGTCGGCTCATCGCTTGGTGCCGCCGCTCTCGTCTTTGCCGCCCCGCAAGCGCCTGCCGATGCCTATGTGCTGGAGCAGCTCTACGCGACCTTGCGCGAAACAACGGCTTGGCGAATGCCTTTCCACTTCTGGCGCGGTTTCCAGGCCGACGTCCTGCTGGCGCAGATGCCGCTTCGCCTCGGGTTGAGCGCCGATGACGTCAGGCCGGTCGACCGTCTCGGCAAAATCGGCAGGCCGCTGATGCTGCTCGCAGGTAGCATCGATCCCTTCATCGATCGCGGTCAGGTACTGGCGCTGCGGAATGCTGCCGACGGCTCTCAACTGGTCTGGTTCGAAGGGGCAGGTCACGTTGACCTGCTGCGCTACGACCAGCCGCGCTATCGCGATGCTGTCCTCCCCTTCCTTGCAACAAGCCTTTGCCGGACCGGTGCCGGCAATGGCTGACATCAGCTCAGCCGCGCCCGCGATAGGGGGCGACGCCGGTGTCCGGCAGCCAGGCGCCCTCGGGCGGAGTGCCGGTCTGCCAGAAGACATCGATCGGAATGCCGCCGCGCGGATACCAATAGCCGCCTATGCGCAACCACAACGGCTTGGTCGCGGCCACGATGCGACGGCCGATCATCACCGTGCAGTCTTCATGGAAAGCGCCATGGTTGCGAAACGAGGTCATGAACAGCTTGAGCGACTTCGATTCCACCAGGGCCGCGTCGGGTGCGTAGTCGATGACGATATGGGCGAAATCCGGCTGTCCGGTCACCGGACAGAGCGAGGTGAATTCCGGGACGGTGAAACGCACGATCGCCGGCGGTCCGTCACCGCGCTGAAACGGCACGGTTTCCAGGACCGCAGCTTCGGGACTCTGTGGCGTCTCGACGTGCGTGCCGAGTTGGGTGAGATTTTTGGTATCGATCATGAGCGGTTTCCTTGGATTTGCCGCTCATTAGCACAAATTAAAACGGCAGGAAGACGATGACGAGCAACGACCCGCTTCTCCAACCCTACCAGCTCAAGCATTTGACGCTGAAGAATCGGGTGATGTCGACCAGCCACGAGCCGGCCTACTCGGAGGACGGCATGCCGAAGGAGCGCTATCGGCTCTACCATGCCGAAAAGGCCAAGGGCGGCATGGCGCTGACCATGACCGCCGGCTCGGCCATCGTTTCGCGCGACAGTCCGGCCGCCTTCGGCAATCTGCACGTCTATGACGACCGCATCGTGCCGTGGCTGGCCGAACTCGCTGACGCCTGCCACGAGCATGACTGCAAGGTGATGATCCAGATCACCCATCTCGGCCGCCGTACCGGCTGGAACAAGGCCGACTGGCTGCCGGTGCTCTCGGCCTCGCCTGTGCGCGAGCCGGCGCATCGTGCTTTCCCCAAGACCATAGAGGAGTGGGACATCGAGCGCATCGTCGCCGACTATGCATCGGCCGCCCAGCGCTGCCAGGCAGCCGGTCTCGACGGCATCGAGTTCGAATCCTACGGCCATCTGATGGACGGCTTCTGGTCGCCTGCCACCAATCATCGCGACGACGAGTATGGCGGTTCGCTCGACAACCGGTTGCGCTTCACCAACATGGTGCTCGATGCGGTGCGGGCGGCGGTTGGCGACAAATTCGTCGTCGGCATCCGCATGGTCGCCGACGAGGATTTCGAGAAAGGCCTGTCGAAGGAGGAGGGCGTCGAGATCGCCAGGCGACTGGCCGGCTCCGGCAAGGTCGATTTCCTCAACATCATCCGTGGCTCGATCGAGACCGACGCGGCACTGACCAAGGTCATCCCGGTGACTGGCATGCGGTCTTCGCCGCATCTCGATTTCGCCGGCGAGGTGAGGGCGGCGACGAAATTCCCGACCTTCCACGCTGCGCGCATTTCCGACGTCGCCACCGCGCGCCACGCGATCGCCACCGGCAAGCTCGACATGGTCGGCATGACGCGTGCCCACATCGCCGATCCGCACATCATCAAGAAGGTGATGGAGGGCCGCGAGCACGAGATCCGTCCCTGCGTGGGCGCCACCTATTGTCTCGACCGCATCTACGAGGGCGGCGAGGCGCTGTGCGTCCACAATGCGGCGACCGGCCGCGAGGCGGATATTCCGCACGTGATCGCCAAGACGGAAGGGCCCAAGCGTAAAGTCGTGGTCGTCGGCGCAGGGGCAGGCGGACTGGAGGTGGCGCGGGTCGCGGCCGAGCGCGGCCATGAAGTAACGATCCTGGAAGCATCATCACAAGCGGGTGGGCAGGTCCGTCTGGCGACCCAGAACCCGCGCCGTAAGGAATTGATCGGTATCATCGACTGGCGTCTGGCCGAACTCGACCGGCTCGGCGTCGAGATCCGCTACGACACATGGGCAGAGAAGGACGACGTCCTGGCCCTGGCCCCTGACGTGGTGGTCGTCGCCACCGGCGGACTGCCGCAGAACCCGCCGCTGGCCTCCGGTGACAATCTCGTCACGTCGAGCTGGGACATCATGGCCGGCAGCGTCAAGCCGGCCGAGAATGTTCTTCTCTTTGACGACAATGGCGGCCATCAGGGCATGGGCGCGGCCGAACTGATTGCCAACAGCGGCTCGAAGCTGGAACTGGTTTCACCGGAGCGGTTCTTCGCCCCCGAAATGGGCGGCATGAACCACGTTCCGTACATGCGGGCCTTCCAGGAAAAGGGCGTCACCATCACCATCAACACGCGCCTGCGCTCGGTGCGGCGCGAGGGCAATCAATTGGTCGCTGAACTCGCTTCGGACTTTGCCGATGGCTGGCACGGCGAACGCAGGGTCGACCAGGTTGTGGTCGAACACGGCACGCTGCCGCTCGACGATCTGTATCTGTCGCTGAAGCCGTTGTCGAAGAACACTGGGGCGGTCGACTACGAACGTCTGGTCAATGGAGGCGACGTTTTTCCCCAACGCAACCCCGAAGGGGGCTTCGTGCTGTTGCGCATCGGCGACGCGGTTGCCTCCCGCAACATCCACGCCGCCATCTATGACGGGATCAGGTTCGGGATCAGGATTTGATTACGATCAGGTGGCGCGCAACGGCCTTTGCAAGGAGAGCCACCTGCCGCTCTGGTCCGTTGCGCGCCGCGCATGATCGGCTTTCACCGGCCGTGCGATTCTAAAACAATTTGGCGGTCGCCATGCAAAGTACGGTGATGACCAGCAGTCCGCCGGCGATGCGTTCGCCCCTGGTCATTTTCGCGCGCAGCTCCGTTTGGGTCGCTGCATCGGCGCCAGCGAGCTGCCTGCTGGCGGAGCCCACAAGCGCGCCTTGCACACCGGCGGCGATTAGCGCCGTCAAAATGCCGAGCGCCAGTACCTTCTCCATCGAGCCGAAAGCACCCTCATGAAAGAAATACCAGAGCAGCAATCCGGTCAGAAAAGCCAAACCGGCCGCGCCCATTTGCGGCCGGAAGAACCGCTCTGCTCGGATGTCCGGATCGCGGGCAACCGCGATGGTCGTGCCAGCCCAGAATACGCCGGCCATGACGTGCAGGCCGATGACGACGATATAAACATATTGCATGACTGCATTCCTCTCATTCGCCCGCCGCCTGCGCGCCGCAACCATGCCGCGATGCCATCAATAAGACAAAGTTAGATATCTAACGGTTAGATGTCAATCATGAAGCCGAGTTTCACGTTCCCACTGCTTGCTCTACTGTCAGATCATGACACCGTTTGAACGCCCGCCGGTTGGTATGAACCTTGGCCGTACCGCCAAGCTTGTCGCACAGGCTTTCGACGCCGCCTTGGTTGAAGCAGGCGGCACATTGCCGGTCTGGCTCACGCTGCTGTCGGTCAAGTCGAGCGAGCTCGCCAATCAACGCGAACTTGCCGGCATGATCGGCATCCAGGGTGCGACGCTGACCCATCATCTCAATGCGATGGAGGCGCAGGGCCTGCTGACGCGGCAGCGCGATCCCCTCAACCGCCGGGTTCATCTGGTCCGGTTGACGGAGGCGGGAGAAGCGCTGTTCGAAACGTTGCGGCAAGCAGCACTTGTCTTCGACAAGCGGCTTCGCACAGGACTACCCGACGAACGTCTCGCGGAGTTTGCGCGGGTGCTGGCCGTATTGCGGGAGAATGTGGAGAGCTAGGAGTGCCGACCTGATGGCTTAGTTATCATAGCTCGGGATTGTTCCAAACGCATAGTGGCGCAGTTTCAGTGCGGTGATCAGCTTGGTCAGTTGCGTCTTGCCGTCAAAGCCGTCCTGGAACATCTGGTCATGCATCAAAAGGATCAGCTTGCCGGGCTTGGCAAAGTGGCCGTAGCCGAACAAATGATCGATCTCGCTGACCAGATGATCGACGCTCTGGACCGGCTCGCCGCTGTCCTTGTGCACCCACTCGTGGTCCCATCCATAGAGATAAAAGCCGGACGCTGCGACGAACTCATAGTCGGGGTCTTCGCGCCCGGCTTGCGCTTGCCCAAGCGAATTGTCGTTCTTCGACATCGAAGGCAGCCGGAACACGTCGCGCCCCGGCAGGCGGGCGTGCACCGCGGACTTCAGGCCCAGAACGGCATTGGCCATGAGCATGTCGGCAACCACGCCTTCCGTATCGCCATAGAAATGCCGGTAGTGATTGTAGGCGTGACTGTAGCTGTGGTTGCCGATCGTCACCAGCGGCATCGCCTTGGCGCGCCGCACCAACGTCTTGTTGGACGCACTGGCCTCGGCATGCATGCCGACCATGAACAGCGTTGCCGGAACCTGCGCCGCCTCCAAGACGTCGAGGATGTTGCTTGTGCCGTTCAGAGGACCGTCGTCGAAGGTGAGGTAGATGGTGCGATCCGCGCCATGGGCCGGCAACGCCGACATCAACATGGCTGCCAGGGCAAGCCGAAAGAATGTCATGGGCCACTACCCGTTTGCGATCAGGACAGGCCGCCATTTCATCGGCTGGTTGTCAAGCCAGGCCCGGCTCCGCCTACGCCAGGCTTCCCTGCAATACCGTCAGCCTGGCCTTCTTCGGCATGCGGGCGGTCAGCCATTCCAGCGCCTTGTCATGCGGCATCGGGAAGGCGATGGAATAGCCTTGCACCTGGTCGCAGCCGATCGCCATCAGCGAGTCGAGCTCCGCCTCGGTTTCGGCGCCCTCGGCGACGATGGAGATGCCCAAACCCCGTGCAAGTTCGGTGATGGCGCGCACGATCTTGGAGTTGTCGCCATTTTCGTGGATGTTCTGGACGAAGCGGCGGTCGATCTTGAGCCGGTCGATCTCGTTGGGATTGACGTGGCTGAGCGACGCATAGCCGGTGCCGAAATCGTCGAGTTCCAGATGGACGCCGGCCGCCCGGATGTGCCGCAGCTTGGCCGCGATGCCTGTCTTCTCGTCGTCGAGGATGACGGATTCGACGATTTCCAGCGACAGTTTCTGCGGCGGCAGCCCGGCTCTCTCCAGCGTGTCGAACAGAAACGCATCGAAATCGTGCTCACGCAACTCGGTGCCCGAGACGTTGACGGCAAGCCGGCCGAAGGCAATGCCGGCACGGTTCCATTCGGCGGCTTCGTTGATCGCCTTGCTGATCACGATGCGGCCGATCTCCGGCATGAAGCCGCATTTCTCCGCGACCGGGATGAATTCGCCCGGCGAGATCATGCCGCGCTCGGGATGGTTCCAGCGCACGAGGGCCTCTATGCCGCTGATGGTGCCGTCGGTTAGCGAAACCTGTGGCTGGAAATAGACTTGGAACGCTTTTTCGGAAATGGCGACCTTGATGTCGTGTTCGAGCTGCTTGCGGTAGTCGAGTTCCCTTCGCAGTTCCTCGGAGAAGAACGAGAAGTTGCCGCCACCCATCTTCTTGGCGGAATAAAGCGCCAGATCGGCGTGGACCAGCAGGTCTTGCGCATTGTCGGCGTCGATTGGATAGACGGCGATGCCGCCGCTGGCGCCCGGAAGAATGGTGGTGCCCTGGAACACGATCGGCTCGTTGATGTGCACCAGTATGCGCCGTGCCAGCATGTTGATGTCCTCGGTGCTGCCGGCTCCGTTGAGGATCATCACGAATTCGTCGCCACCAAGCCGCGCGCACAGATCCGACGCCCGGCAGGAATCGCGCATGCGCTGTGCCGTCACCACCAGGACATAGTCACCGGCGGCGTGGCCCAGCGTATCGTTGATCTGCTTGAAGCGGTCGAGGTCGAGCTGGACCACGGCCAGGCGCTCGCGCCGGCGATGCGCGCCTTTGATCAGCGTCTCGAAATGGTCGGTCAGGAAGGTGCGGTTGTGCAGGCCCGTCAGGCCGTCATGCACCGCGATGAAGGCCATCGAATTGCGAGCGTCGACCAATTCACGCGTTTTGCGCAGGATCGCGTTGGACATCGGCCTGAAGATGAACAGCGCCACCAGCAGGATGACGCCGAGGGTGGCATAGAACAGCGTGCGGTGGAGAGTGAGCAACTTTTCGGAGCGCTCGTCGGCGTCGGCACTGATGCGCTGGCCGAGCGCGGCATAGCCCGACAGCGTGGCATTGGCGACAGAGGCATCGAGGTTGACGCGTTCGGCGCCGCCCTTGTAGCCGCCATTGTCGCCAAGGTTGAGCTGCGATTCCAGTGCAGAGATCAGACGATCGCCGTTGGCGATCAGGCCAACCGAGAAATAGTCGAGATGGAAGGGTTTGGCGAAAAGCACGCTCTCGATCGACTTCGGATCGAGCTTGGCAGGCGATTGCGGATCCGCGCCTGTCTGCTTGAGCAGCAGATCGTAGTTCGTCTCGAACTCCGCCGTGGCCTGCTTCAGCGCGCTGACCAGCGCCGGCTGCTTGTCGCGCGAGGCGACGCCTGTCGCGCTGGCAAGGAAGACGATGCGCTGCGACAATGTCTTCTGCGTGCCGACGATGTCGAGCAAGGTGTTGTTGTGCTGCTGCGTGGCCATCGTCTGCTGCAGCAAAACGAAGGAGGCTGCCACCATGGCGGCAATGATCAGCAGCGCCAGCCAGTAGCCAGCCTTGATCAGCAGTATGAGCTTGCCTGAAACGGTTTGCACCGGCTGCTGAGACATGTTCGGGGGCGGCCCTCTCGCCAACGGATTTCTGTATGAGCACCATTGAACTGCAAACGTTAACAGGACCGGAAGTCGACGGCTGGCCGGCAAGGGGGAGGCGCGGAAAGATCGCGAAATGGTTATCGGGTTCTTTCGCGGCCGGCCCGCATTTGAGCATTCGTCAATCCATGCGTGCCGGATGGTCGCTTGGGCAATGTCCATCGCGTCCCCCTGATGCTGCCCGGCCACCTGATCCGGTCGCTTTTGCGATGGATTTTTTGCGCGGGCCGGACGACAGTCTGCCCACGTCAAACGAGGCCTGATCATGACCGCAGCATTTCTCTCCCATATCGACAGTGAGCTTGCAGGGCTGAAATCCGCCGGCCTCTACAAGTCCGAGCGGGTGATTTCCTCGATGCAGTCGGCCGAAATCGAGGTGGGCGGCGAGAAAGTGCTGAATTTCTGCGCCAACAACTATCTCGGCCTCGCCGACAGCGCGGACCTGCGCGCTGCGGCCACGCAGGCGCTCGACCGCTACGGCTACGGCATGGCGTCGGTGCGCTTCATCTGCGGCACGCAGGAGGAGCACAAGCAGCTCGAGGCGACGATTTCATCCTTTCTCGGCCTGGACGACACGATCCTTTATGGCTCTTGCTTCGATGCCAATGGCGGCCTGTTCGAGACGCTGCTGGGCGAGGAGGACGCGATCATTTCCGACGCGCTCAACCACGCCTCGATCATCGATGGTGTCCGGCTGTCGAAGGCCAAACGCTTCCGCTACGCCAACAACGACATGGCCGATCTGGAGGCGCGATTGAAGGAAGCGAAGGATTGCCGCTTCCGGCTGATCGCCACCGATGGGGTGTTTTCCATGGACGGCATCATCGCCAATTTGAAGGGCGTCTGCGATCTCGCCGAAAGGTATGATGCCATGGTCATGGTCGATGACAGCCATGCGGTCGGCTTCGTTGGCAGGAATGGTCGTGGCTCGGCGGAACATTGCGGCGTCGAGGGCAGGGTGGACATCATCACCGGCACGCTCGGCAAGGCGCTTGGCGGTGCTTCCGGCGGCTATACCTCGGGCAAGAGGCAGGTGGTCGATTGGCTGCGCCAGCGCTCGCGGCCCTATCTCTTTTCGAACACGCTGATGCCGGCGATCGCCGGCGCCTCGATCAAGGTGTTCGAGCTGATCCGCAATGGCGATGCCTTGCGCGAGCGCCTATATGCCAATGCGGCGCGGTTCCGGTCTCAAATGGGCAAGCTTGGCTTTACTTTGGCCGGGGCTGATCATCCGATCATACCGGTGATGCTGGGCGATGCGACGCTGGCGCAGGAGATGGCCGCGCGCATGCTGAAGCGCGGCATCTATGTCATCGGCTTCTCTTTCCCGGTGGTGCCGAAAGGCCAGGCACGCATCCGCACCCAGATGTCGGCGGCGCATTCCAGCGCCGACATCGACCGCGCGGTGGAGGCCTTCGGTGCCGTCGGCAAGGAATTGGGCGTGATTTCCTGAGCGTCGAAAAGCGATTCCGGATCAAGAGATTCAAGGGACAAAAGAATGTCGAACATGATGAAGGCGCTGGTGAAGGCCAAGGCCGAGCCGGGCATCTGGATGGAAGAGGTGCCGGTGCCGGAAATCGGCCCCAACGACGTGCTGATCAAGGTCAAGAAAACGGCGATCTGCGGCACCGACGTCCACATCTACAATTGGGACCAGTGGGCGCAGAAGACGGTGCCGGTGCCGATGGTGACCGGCCATGAGTTCGTCGGCACCGTCGCCGATTTCGGCGCCGCGGTCACCGAATACAAGGTCGGCCAGCGCGTCTCGGGCGAAGGCCACATCGTCTGCGGCCATTGCCGCAACTGCCGCGCTGGGCGAGGGCATCTGTGCCGCAACACGCTCGGCGTCGGCGTCAACCGTCCGGGTGCCTTTGGCGAATATCTGGCCATTCCGCAGCACAATGTCGTGCCGATCCCCGACGACGTGCCGGACGAGATCGCGGCCATCTTCGATCCCCTTGGCAATGCCGTCCACACCGCATTGTCCTTCGACCTGGTAGGCGAGGATGTGCTGGTCACCGGCGCGGGGCCGATCGGCATCATGGGGGCGTTGGTGGCGCAGTGCGTCGGCGCACGCAAGGTCGTCATCACCGACATCAACCCGGTGCGGCTGGCGCTGGCGAAGAAGCTCGGCGTCCAGCACGTCGTCGACGCCTCGAAGGAAAAACTGCGCGACGTCATGCCGGCGCTCGGCATGACCGAGGGGTTCGACGTCGGGCTGGAAATGTCGGGCGCCGCGCCCGCCTTCCGCGACATGATCGACACCATGAACAATGGCGGCAAGATCGCCATCCTCGGCATCGCGCCGACCGGCTTCGAGATCGACTGGAACAAGGTCATCTTCAAGATGCTGCATCTGAAGGGCATCTATGGACGCGAGATGTTCGAGACCTGGTACAAGATGATCGCGCTGGTGCAAGGCCCGCTCGATGTGACCGGGCTGATCACGCATCGCATCGGTATCGATGATTTCCAGTCGGGTTTCGACGCGATGCGCAGCGGCAGTTCGGGCAAGGTGGTGATGGATTGGTGAGACGCGTCGATAGAGACGTAGTTCCTTCGCTGTCCCGCCAGTCTATCAGCTCTATTTTCCTTCCAACGCCATCTCCAGCGCCGCCACTCCGCTCATAATCGCCGCACGTTCGTCCACGCTTAGTTTGGCCAGCAACTCTTTCTCAAACGCCTTCGCCAGCGGCACCATCTCGCGATAGGCGGCAAGCCCGGCCTTGGTCAGAGCCAGATGCTCCACACGCCGGTCGTTCTCGTCTGGCCTGCGCAGCAGCCATCGCCTTCGTTCCAGCTCAGCCACGGCCCGCGAAACCTTGGTCTTGTGCATGGCCGACTGTTCGCCGAGCGCCGTCGCGGTCATCGTGCCGCGCTGTCCAAGTCCGGATAGCGTGCGCCATTCGGGCCGGGTCAGGCCATGGCGGTCCTTATAGACCTTCGAGAATTCGCGGCTGACCGCGTCGGCCAGCCGGTAGAGCCGGTAGGGAAGGAAGCTTTCGAGTTCGAGAATGTCCATTGTCCGCATCCGGAAAAACGGAAGATTGATAGTTACATTTTCAATGGTTACAAATGAAACCAGTTTGGTCAATCCGGGAGGAAGCGATGGCCTTTTCCTACATGCCGGGCTTCGGCAACGATTTTGAGACCGAGACATTGCCCGGTTCGCTGCCGCAGGGGCGAAACTCGCCGCAGCGGCCGGCCTACGGCCTCTATGCCGAGCAGCTTTCCGGCTCGCCCTTCACCGCGCCGCGCGGCACCAATGAGCGTTCCTGGCTCTATCGCATCCGGCCAAGTGTCAAGCACACCGGCCGCTTCAAGGCAGCCGGCTACCCGCTGTGGAAGACTGCCCCCAATGTCGGCGACCACGAACTGGCGCTTGGCCAGTACCGCTGGAATCCGGTGCCGATGCCGAAGGAGCCGACCGATTTCATCCAGGGCATGCGCAGCATCACCACGGCCGGTGACGTGCTCGGGCAGACCGGCATGGCCGCCCATGTCTATGTCGCCAATCGCTCGATGGTCGATGATCATTTCTTCAATGCCGACGGCGAATTGCTGGTCGTCCCGCAGGTGGGCAGCTTGCGGCTGGTCACCGAGATGGGCGTCATCGAGCTTCGACCCGGCGAGATCGCCGTGCTGCCACGTGGCCTCGTCTTCAAGGTCGAACTGGCCGACACCGAAGTGCGCGGCTATGTATGCGAGAATTACGGCGCCAAGCTGACACTGCCTAACCGCGGCCCCATCGGCGCCAATTGCCTGGCCAACCCGCGCGACTTCAAGACGCCCTGCGCCTGGTTCGAGGAGAAGGAGACGCCGTGCCGGCTGATCGCGAAATGGTGCGGCAATTTCCATGTCACCGAGATCGGCCATTCGCCGCTCGACGTGGTGGCTTGGCACGGCAACTACGCCCCCTACAAATATGATCTGGCGACGTTTTCGCCGGTCGGCGCGCTGCTGTTCGACCATCCCGATCCATCGATCTTCACCGTGCTGACCGCGCCGAGCGGCGAGGAGGGCACGGCCAATATCGATTTCGTCATCTTCCCGCCGCGCTGGCTGGTGGCGGAAGATACGTTTCGGCCGCCCTGGTATCACCGCAACATCATGAGCGAGTTCATGGGTCTGATCCACGGCCAGTACGATGCCAAGGAGGAAGGCTTCGTTCCCGGCGGCATAAGCCTGCACAATCTGATGCTGGCCCACGGCCCGGATGCGCCTGGCTTCGAAAAGGCCTCGCGCGCGGACCTGAGACCGGTCAAGCTCGACAACACCATGGCCTTCATGTTCGAGACCCGCTATCCGCAGATGCTGACCCGATACGGTGCCGAACTGGAAACCCGGCAGGACAATTATATCGACTGCTGGGCCGACCTGAAGAAGCGCTTCAACGGCATGCCCGAGGGCGACTGGTCTTGAGCGGTAATTCAATGCCGGATCGGCTGGTGCTGTTGGGCTCCAAAGGCGGCCCTGCGCTACGGCCGGGCGGGCCGTGGCCGAGTTCGTCGCTGCTCGAGATCGGCGGGCGGGCCATCGTCGTCGATTGCGGGCTCGGCGTCACGCGCGGCCTTGTCGATGCCGGTGTCAGCCTGAAGGCGCTCGACCTGATCTTCATCACGCATCTGCATTCCGACCATGTGCTGGAACTGGGTCCGCTGATCCACACCGCCTGGACGGCCGGATTGGCGACGCCGGTCAGCCTGTTCGGCCCGCCCGGCACCGGCCATTACTGGCGGCGCTTTTGTCAGGCGATGGAATTCGACATCGAAATCCGCATCGTCGACGAGGGCCGGCCTGATATTCGCGAGCTGGTTTCTGTCGAAGAATTCGGCGAAGGCCATGTGGTCGAGCAGCGCGGCCTGAAGGTGACGGCGCTGCGCGTCGACCATCCGCCGGTGACCGACTGCTTTGCGCTGCGCTTCGAGCATGGCGGCAAGAGCGTGGTGTTTTCGGCCGATACAGCCTTCTTCCCACCGCTCGCCGATTTCGCCGAAGGCTCTGATATCCTCGTCCACGAAGCCATGCTGGAGGAGGGGATCGAGCGGCTGGTTGCCAGGACCGGCAATGGCGCGCGGCTCAGGGAACACCTGCTCGCCAGCCACAGCTTTGCCGAAGAGGCAGGCCGCATCGCCAGCGATGGCGGCGTGAAGAGACTGGTGCTCAACCACCTCATTCCGGCCGACGACCCCCAGATTGGCGAGACCGATTGGACTGCTGCCGTCAGGAAAACATGGGCCGGCGACTTGACGATCGCTCGCGACGGCCTTGTTGTGGAGCTAGCATGATCCCGAAAAGTGGAAACCGGTTTTCGGAAAAAGATCATGCGTAAGAAAAGCCAAAGCGGCGCCAAGGCCGCCTCAGGAGAGGGAACCGCATGAAGCTTGCCACACTGAAGGATGGGACGCGCGATGGAAAACTCGTTGTCGTTTCGCGCGACCTGACACAGTACACAGACGCCTCGTTCTTGGCGCGCACGCTGCAGGCGGCACTCGACGACTGGCGCAGGATCTCGCCGCATCTCGCGACAATCGCCGAATCGCTGGAGAACAGTGCGATGCCGGCGGCTCGCTTCCACGAGCACGACGCGCATTCGCCGCTGCCACGCGCCTATCAATGGGCCGACGGCTCCGCCTATGTGAACCATGTCGAACTGGTGCGCAAAGCGCGCGGCGTCGAGATGCCGGCAAGCTTCTGGATCGATCCGCTGATCTATCAGGGCGGCTCGGACTCCTTTGTTGCGCCGCGCGATCCGATCCGCATGGCCGACGAAGCCTTCGGCATCGACATGGAGGCCGAAATTGCCGTCATCGTCGACGATGTGCCGATGGGCGCCAGCCTCGATGAAGCGCGCGCCGCGATCCGGCTGGTCATGCTGGTCAACGACGTCACGCTGCGCGCGCTGACCGGCCCGGAACTCGCCAAGGGTTTTGGCTTCTTCCAGTCGAAACCGTCCTCGGCCTTTTCGCCGGTCGCGGTGACGCCGGACGAACTGGGCGACGCCTGGGATGGCGGCAAGGTCAGCCTGCCGCTGCTCGCCGACATCAACGGCAAGCCGTTCGGCCGCGCCAATGCCGGTGTCGACATGACCTTTGACTTCCCGGTACTGATCGCTCACGCCGCCCGCACAAGGCCGCTGGTATCAGGCACCATCATCGGCTCGGGTACGGTGTCCAACAAGCTCGACGGCGGCCCGGGCAAGCCTGTGTCGGCCGGCGGCGCAGGCTATTCCTGCATCGCCGAACTGCGCATGATCGAGACCCTCGCGAGCGGCGAACCAAAGACGCCGTTCCTGCGCTTCGGCGACACGGTACGCATCGAGATGAAGGACAAGGCCGGGCATTCGATCTTCGGTGCCATCGAGCAGAAGGTCGAGAACTACGCGAGATAGAGGCTAGGACAGATTTTCAGCGATGAATCTTCTGGATCATCTGCGCCGCATGGCGGGCAACAATCTCTGGTCGAACGACCGGCTCTATCGCGCAGTGCTTGCTCTGAAGCCCGGCGAGTTCGAGGCTGAGCGCACCAGCTTTTTCCCGTCGGTCAAGGCCACGCTCAACCATGTGCTTGCGGTCGATTATCTCTATCTGGACTTTCTCGAAGAGGGCGGCGTCGGTGCCGCTGCCCATGATGACTTCGTGCCTTTCGACGAACCACAGGAGCTTTTTGCCGCGCAGGTCGCGGCCGACCGGCGGCTGATTGCCTTCTGCGATGGCTTGTCGGAAAGCGATCTAGATCGCCGCGTCATCACCGACCGGCGCGAGGACGGCATGATCCCGGAAAAGATCGGCAATATCCTGGCGCACGTCTTCCTGCACGACATCCACCATCGCGGCCAGGTCCACGCCATGCTGTCCGGCACCTCCGTCGCGCCGCCGCAACTCGACGAGTTCCTGCTCGATTATGATGTCAGGGTTAGGCGGGACGAGGTTGAGAGGCTTCGGTTGTGAGACCAGGTCCTTCGCTAGTCATGTCACAGCCACATCATAATGGGCGAAATGCGGGTCGGATGTGAGGATGGTCAGATTTTCCACTTGCGCCTGCGCAATCAGCAGTCTGTCGAACGGATCACCATGGTGGCGAGGTAGGCCACCAACGGCGTTCGCGTGCTGTAAGGTTACGGTGAGCGGCTGAAATCGCATCCTTGGAAGCAGCGCCGGCAGATCGTCCGGCGCGTTGAGCTTTCCGATCGAACGTTTGATGGCAATTTCCCAAACGCTCGCCGCGCTCACGAACACCACCGCTTCCGAAACCAGGATGCCGCGGTGATGCTCGCTGAGACGTCGGTCGTCCGAAATTGACCAGAGGATGATATGTGTGTCGGCGAGGAAGGGGCCGACCGTCATTTTACGAACTCGTCCCATTCAGGACCGAGTTCGTCAAAATCATCCGCAATCCAGATCTTGCCCTTCAAAGCGCCGATACGCGGCAGAGGTTCGGCCACCGCCGGAGGTACAATGCGCGCCGCCACCTTGCCGTGGCGCGTAAGAACGATCTCCTCACCTGCTTCCGCGCGGCTGACAAGTTCCGACAGTTTGGCCTTGGCTTCGGCGATGGAAACATTCATGTGCTCGATCCTTTATGACTAGAATTTAGGTCATAATCGACCGAACCGCAAGAGTTCCCGTGTTAGACCGGCCTATTCCGCCGCCTGTACCTTGATCACGCCGCGCTTGATTTGATCCTGCTCGATCGACTCGAACAAAGCGCGGAAATTGCCCTCGCCAAAGCCTTCGTCGCCCTTGCGCTGGATGAACTCGAAGAAAATTGGCCCGATCACGGTCTTGGAAAAGATCTGCAGCAGGATCTTGGTCATGCCGCCATCGACCACGCCCTCGCCGTCGATCAGGATGCCGTGCTTCTTCATCCGCTCGATCGGCTCGCCATGGCCGTTCACGCGGTCATACGACATGTCGTAATAGGTCTCGGGCGGGCCGGGCATGAATTTCAGCCCGTTCTCGGCGAGCTTGTCGGTGGCGGCGTAGATCTCGTCCGTGCCAACCGCGATGTGCTGGATGCCTTCGCCATTGTACTTCTTCAGGTATTCGGCGATCTGGCTGGTCTCGTCCTTGGATTCGTTGAGCGGGATGCGGATCTTGCCGCAAGGCGAGGTGATGGCGCGGCTGACCAGGCCGGTGATCTTGCCGTCGATGTCGAAGAAATGGATCTGCTTGAAGCCGAACAGATTGCGATAAAAGTCCCACCACTTGTCCATCTGGCCGCGATAGACATTGTGGGTCAGGTGGTCGAGGAAATAGAAGCCGACGCCTTGCGGCCGCGGGTCGCGCGCGCCGAGCCATCCGAACTCGGCGTCATAGGCCGAGCCTTTCTTGCCGTAGCTGTCGATGAAATAAAGCAGCGAGCCGCCGATGCCGACAATGGCAGGCACGTCGAGCGCCTTGTCGTCGCCTTCATAAGGCGTGGCGCCCTTGGAGACGGCATGCTCGAAAGCATGTTTGGCATCGACCACCCGCCAGGCCATCGAGGCAGCACAAGGGCCATGCTTGTCGGCGAACTTCATCGCGTGCGAGCCGGGCTCGGCATTGACGACATAGTTGATGTCGCCCTGCCGCCAGACGGTGATGTCCTTGGTGCGATGCCTGGCCACCGCCACATAGCCCATGCGAGTGAAGAGCTCGGCCAGCTTCTGCGGCTCGGGATGCGCGAATTCGACGAACTCGAACCCATCGGTGCCGGCAGGGTTGTCCCTGCTGATCGTGGCGGGCGGGGCGTCGTGCGGGAAGGGACCCATGATATTCCTCCGAAAATCTCGTTTGGCCTGAAAGGGCCATTTGAAACCATGATAGCGTGGAGCCTGTGCATGGTGCTTGCATTCAAACGCTTGAAATGATGATGTCATGCGTGAAGCATGCATGATTAGAGAAAAAACCATGGATGAGACGCGCATCGATCAGTTTGACCGCAAGATAATGGCTCTTTTGCAGGGCGATGCCCGGCTCACCAATAACGACCTTTCCGAAAGGGTGAACCTGTCGGCGTCGCAATGCTCGCGCCGCCGCCAGCGGCTGGAGGAGGATGGCTATATCAAGGGCTATCGCGCCGTACTCGACCGCGACAAGCTCGGCTTCTCACTGGTCAACGTCATCTCGGTGACCTTGGCCACCCACAACCGTGACAACGCGCGACGCTTCGGCGAATTGGTGGCGCGATTGCCGGAAGTGCAGGAGGCGCATGCGCTGACCGGCGAGATGGATTATATCCTGAAGGTGGTGACGCCCGACCTCAAATCATTGTCCGAGTTCGTCAACGGCGTGCTCCTGCCGCATGAATCCGTGCAGCATGTGAAGACGGCGATCGTGCTGGAGACGCTGAAGGAGACCGGCGCGCTGCCGATCTAACCCTTCGACTGCTGGATCAGCCCATACAGATTGGTGCATCGGGCGCCGGAGCGGCAATAGGCGAACACCGGGCCCTCGAGCTCATCCAGCGCCTCGGCCTGGTCCTCGACATTCTCGGCTGTGATCTGGCCGCTGATCACGGGGATGTAACGGAAGGCGAGGCCGGCGGCTTCGACCGCCGAGCCGATGCTTTTGGCCGAAGGCTGGCCGGGCTGTTCGTCGTCCGGCCGGTTGCAGATGACGCTCTTGAAGCCGGCGGCCTTGATGGCGGCGACATCTTCGGCCTGGATCTGGCCAGAGACCGAATAGTCCTCGCTGATTTCGCGGTATTCCATGACGATGTCCTCGCGATCTGATTTGGCAGGAGTTTTGCCACTCCCTGACGTGGCCGGCAACCAATTCCTATGCCGTGGCCGGCTGAGCGATGCGCGCCCGGGCAAAACGCGCCACGACGATGCCTGCGATCACCGAAGCGACGAAGATCGGCGTCCGTGAATAGCCGAGGCCCAGCGCCGGAATGGCGCCGCCCGGACAGAAGCCGGCAATGCCCCATCCGATACCGAACACGGCGGCGCCGCCAACCAATTCCAGATCGATAACGCGCTTCGTCGGCAGCGCAAACTCGGTTTCGAACACCGGGGCCTTGTACCGGCCGAACACCAGTCGGTAACCGATAAAGGCGACAGCCAAGCCGCCGCCCATGACGAAGATCAGGCTGGGGTCCCAGGTGCCAGCAATGTCGAAGAAATTCAGCACCTTGGCCGGATTTATCATACCGGAAACAGCGATGCCGAGGCCGAAAATCCCGCCGATCAGGAATGCCGAAACGAGCCTGTTCATGGTTAGCCCCCGACGACGTGGCGGATGATGAAGACGGTGATTAATGCGGTGACCATGAAGGTCGCGACGGCGGCCATCGAGCGTGGCGACAGGCGCGCAATGCCGCAAATGCCATGCCCGCTCGGACAGCCACCGCCGAAATGCACGCCGATGCCGACCACGAAGCCACCGACAACGAGGGACAGCGTTGGCAGCGGCACGCTGAAGGCAATATGTCCGCCAACAGTCCGATAGAGGAGCGGCGCCACGACTGCGCCAATGAGAAACGCGGCTCGCCAGCCCCAATCCGGGGCAAGCGGCGGAATGACCCCTGTTAGGATACCGGTCATCCCGGCAATCCGTCCATGCAACGCCATCAGGAGCACCGCCGACAGGCCGATGAGGGCACCGCCGAGCAGCGACTGGAAGGGCGTGAAATCTGTCATGGCAGTGCCGGCCTCAATCTGCGCTTCATGCGCGTCCCGCGCGGATCGACATCATAGCGCAGATGGACGTTGCCAGCGAAGATTCTGACTCGGATTGCCCAGAGGGGAATGAAAAAAGGCGGAGACTGGCTCCGCCTTTCGAGAACGCTCTTCTCAGCTGCCGAGAATGGCGCCTTTGATCTGGCGGATGTTGTTGTGCATCATGTCGATGTAGGTCGAGCCGGGGCCATCGGGCTGCGACAGCGCATCCGAATAGAGCGTGCCGCCCACCTTGATGCCGGTCTCGCTGGCGATCTGTTCGATCAGGCGCGGATTGGTGATGTTCTCGACGAAGATCGCCGACGCCTTGTCCTGCTTCACCTGCTCGACCAGTTTGGCGACATCGGCGGCCGACGGCTCGGAATCGGTCGAGATGCCTTGCGGGGCAAGGAAAGTCAGGCCGTATTCATGCTCGAAATAGCCGAAGGCGTCATGCGAGGTGATGACGACGCGCTTTGCCTCGGGGATCGACTGGATCGCCGCCTTCACTTCGCCTTCCAGCGCATCGAGCTTCTTGGTGTAGGCGGCCGCGTTGGTCTGGTAGGAGACGCAGCCGTCGCTGTCGGCCGCGCAGAAGGCTTCGGCGATGTTCTTCACATAGATACTGGCATTGGCGATCGACTGGAAGGCGTGCGGATCGGTGACGGTCTTGCCGTCGCCGGTGCCGGCACCCTCCGCCGCGTCGGCGTCGGCGAACTCAGGCTTGAAGTCGATCGGCGTCACGCCCTTGGTCAAGGTGATGATCGAAGCCTTGGTGGCGCTGGCATCGACCAGCCGCTGCAGGAAACCTTCGAAATGCAGGCCGTTGACCAGAACGATGTCGGCCTTGGCCATTGCCACCGCGTCGGCGGGGCTCGGCTCATAGACATGGGCATCGCCGTCCGGCCCGACAATGGTGGTGATGTCGACGCGGTCGCCGCCGACATTTTTGGCGAAATCCGCTATGACCGTGAAGCTGGCGACCACTTTCAGCGGCTCGGCGAAGGCCGATGAAGCTCCAAAGGCTGTTAATGTTATAACGCTCATCGCCAGGGCGGCGCAGAGTGATTTCAGCATGGTTGGGTCTCCTTTGGGGCGGGGGATCAGGCCGTTCTGTGACGGTGATGGACGATGCGGGCGCGCAGAATGCCGCGCGTGCCAAACAGGATAGAGGCGAAATAGACGACGCCGGCCGACAGGATGATGGCCGGGCCTGACGGCAACGACGCATGATAGGACAGGAGCAGCCCGGCAATGCAGGAGGCAAAGCCGATCAGCACGGCCAGCGCGCACATCGGCTCGACGCGCGCCGTCCAGAAGCGCGCCGCTGCCGCCGGCAGCATCATCAATCCGACTGAAAGTAAGGTACCGAGCGCCTGGAAACCGCCGACGAGGTTGAGGACGACGAGACCGAGGAAAATGAAATGCACCGGGCTGCCCATGCGGCTGACCGAACGCAGGAACAGCGGGTCCAGGCATTCCGCGACCAGCGCCCGCCAGAAGACGGCAAGGCTGACCAGCGTCACCGCGACGATGCCGCCGATCAGCGTCAATGCCTCGTTGTTGAGTGCCAGCACCGTGCCGAACAGCACATGCATGAGGTCGACGCTGGAGCCGCGGATCGACACCATCAGCACGCCGATGGCGAGCGAAATCAGGTAGAAGGCCGCCATCGAGGCGTCCTCGCGCTGAATGGTGAAGCGCGAGACGGCGCCGGCGCCGAGCGCCACGATGATGCCGGCGATCAGGCCGCCAATGGTCATCGGCAGGATTTCGAGGCCGTAGAACAGGAAGCCGGCGGCCGCCCCCGGCAGGATGGCGTGCGCCATCGCGTCGCCCGACAGGCTCATGCGCCGCAGCATCAGGAAGACGCCGATCGGGCAGGCGCCGAGCGACAGCATCAGCGAGCCGAAAAGCGCCCGCTGCATGAAACCGAAATCGGCGAATGGCGCGATGAAAAGGCCGTAGAGCGCGTCCATCAGGCAGCCCTCGGTCCGGCGCCATGGTGATGGTCGTGATCGTGGCCGTCATGATGATGATCATGATCATGAGCGTGCTCGTCAGGCTCGCACCAGGGCGCGTTCTCTTCCCAGGCTTCGTGGAAGCGGCGCGCGCGCAACAGGTTCTCCGGCTTCAGCGTCTCCCGGGTCTCGCCCCAGGCTACCGGCTGGCGGGCAAGCAGCAGTGTTTCGGGAAAATTCTGGCGCACAAGATCCAGATCATGGACCACCACCATGATGGTGCGCTCTTCGCCGTGCCAGCGCTTGATCAGGGCAATGAGGTCACCGACCGTCTTGGCGTCGACCGCATTGAAGGGCTCGTCGAGCAGGATCAGGTCGGCATCCTGCAACAGCACGCGGGCAAACAGCGTGCGCTGCAACTGGCCGCCCGACAGCGTGTCGATTGGCCGCTTCTCGAAGCCGCCGAGGCCGACGGCCATCAAAGCCTGGCTGACGGCCTCGCGATCTTCCTGGGTGTAGCGGCCAAGCATGCCGCGCTTCGGCCACAGGCCGAGCGAGACCAGGTCGACGACGCGGGCGGGAAAGGAGCGATCAAGCTCCGATTGCTGCGGCAGGTAGGCCGCCCGCACGCCCGGCGCGCGGATAACCTCGCCGGCCATCGGCTTCAACACCCCAACTATACCTTTCATCAGCGTCGACTTGCCGGAACCATTGGCGCCGACCACGGCCGTCAGCGAACCCTTGCGGATTGCCCCATCGAGATGGTGGATCGCCGGATGGCTGTTGTAGCCCAGCGTCAGGTCACGGAATGTCAGGCAGGTCTGGGTCATATCGTTCCGTTGGCCAAACGCGGCTGCAGGCAGGTCGCTTGGATATGTGATGTTATTACATTAGTCAACAAGCCAATCCGGCGGAACTGCGACGCGGTGGTCAACTCGCCGTGTACGCGCCTGGCCCTGGATGGAGCGATTGGCTCAAACGGTTTCGGTTCAGGCGGCCTTGCTCGAAGCGGACGGCGACTCTAAAGAGGCGCGACCACAACGGAAGGAACCTCGCAATGAGCATTCGTCGCATCGATGTTGGCCCGCGCATGAGCCAGATCGTCATCCACGGCACCACAGTCTACCTGGCCGGCCAGGTCGGCGAACCCGGCGGCAACGTCGCCTCGCAGACCCGCGACATCCTTGCGACCATCGATGGGTTGTTGGCTAAGGCCGGCACCGACAAGACCAAGATCGTCCAGGCGATCATCTGGCTGGCCGACATGGGCACCTTCGCCGAGATGAATTCCGAATGGGACAAGTGGGTACCGCAGGGCCACACGCCCGCCCGCGCCACCGGCGAGGCAAAGCTTGCCGGCCCCGAATATCTGGTCGAGATCATTATTACAGCTGCGATTTAAGCCGACAGTGCAGCTGCCGATCTCCCCCTCGTGGGGGAGATGCCTGGCAAGGCAGAGGGGGGCGCGAACGAACGCCAGCCTCTCAATTTCGGCATAAATCCTGGCAGACCAGTCAAGGTTCGCGCTCTACAGCGCCCCCCTCTGGCCTGCCGGCCTTCTCCCCCACGAGTGGGGAGATTACTCAGCCCTGCGACGGCGTGAATCTTGCCACCAGCGTATGGCTTTCCGCTGGATAGATGAAGCGCACATGGGTAACCGGGTGCTCGGCGCTCCAGGTGCGGCGTTCGACCACCAGGCAGGGCGCGCCGGGATCGATGTCGAGCGCGTCGGCGATAGTCTCGTCGGCAGCCATGGCGCGGATGCGATGCTCGGCTTCGCTCCACGGCACGCGGCCGATCAGCCAGGGCCCGGCGGCGATTTCCAGAAACTCTTCGTCCCCGGCTTCCGAAACCGCTGAAAGATTGATCAGGCGTCGCTCGAGTGCGAATGGCCGTTCGCCGGCAAAATGAAGGCCCTCGAGCCATAGCACTGAACCTGCGGCGGACAGTCCGAGCATCGCCCTGTCCTCCGCATTGCCACGTCGCTTCAGGCGTTCCAGCCGCTCGTAGCGGTAGGGCAGGCCGAGCGCCTCGACCTCGATCCTGATATCGTGAAGTTCCAGCACGGCTGCCTGTGATTGTGGCTGGCTGACAAAACTGCCCGACCGGCGACGGCGCTCGATCAAACCTGCCTTGGCTAATTGTGACAGAGCCTTGTTGACGGTCATGCGCGAGCATTTGTATTCGGCGGTCAGCTCATGTTCGAACGGGATGCGGTGGCCGGGCGCCCAGGTGCCGGACAGGATTTTTTCCCGGATATCGGAAAGGATGCGCTGATGCAGCGACACGGTCTCGCTGTCGTCGATCTCCGTCGGTTCGGCCATGGTCATCTAGGTCATCCCTCGGAAAGCGCCGTCATCACGCTGCCAAACCGTTCGGCGATGGCCTCGCGCCTGGCATGCCTGCCGCCGCTGACCTGTTTCTTGCCATGCACCCAGACGCAATCGACCTTGCTGCCATTGGCGAAAATCCAGGCGTCGAGGATCGCGTCTCCGGTCTTGCCGGCCAGCGAAGGGTTCTTGGCGTCGAGCGAGACGAGATCGGCGGATGAACCAGGCGCGATTTGCGATGCGCCGGCGCCAAGCGCGACGCTGCCGCCCTCGAGCGCTGCGTCGAACAGCGCGCGGCCCGTCGAGCCGCCGGCTACCGCAAGCACATTGCGGGCGCGATGCGCGAGGCGCTGCGAATATTCGAGCTGGCGCAATTCGTCGGGCAGGCCGATCAGCACGTTGGAATCGGAACCGACGCCGAAGCGGCCGCCATGCTCCCTGAACAACGGCGCGGCAAAGGTGCCGTCGCCGAGATTGGCCTCCGTGATCGGGCAAAGGCCGGCGATGGCGCCGCTCTTGGCCATGCCGATGGTTTCGGCGTCCGTCATATGGGTGGCGTGGATCAGGCACCAGCGCTGATCGACATCGGCAGCCCCAAGCAGAAATTCGACCGGGCGCGCGCCGGACCAGGCGAGGCAGTCCTCCACTTCCCTGACCTGCTCGGCGACATGGATGTGGATCGGCCCGTCTGGCGCCATGGCGGCAACCGTCGTGAGTTCGTCTGGCGTCGCGGCGCGTAGACTGTGCGGGGCGACGCCGACGACAGCTTGATTCAACGCGCGAACCGATTCGCGGCTTTTCTCAACAAGCCGGGCGAACTCGTCCACTTCGTTGACGAATCGCCTCTGGCCCTCGTTTGGCGCGGCACCACCGAAGGAGGAATGCGCGTAAAACACCGGCAGCAGCGTCAGGCCGATACCCGTTTCGCCGGCCGCGGCAGCGATGCGCTCGGCCATCTCGGCAGGGTTGGCGTAAGGTTTTCCGTCGCGGTCATGATGGAGATAGTGAAACTCGCCGACACGGGAAAACCCGACCTCCAGCATTTCGACATAGAGCTGCGCCGCCACCGCCTCGACCTGGTCTGGAGTCATCGACAACGCGAAGCGGTACATCACCTCGCGCCAGCTCCAGAAACTGTCGGCGGAGGGACCGCGCAACTCGGCAAGCCCGGCCATGCCGCGCTGGAACGCGTGGCTGTGCAGATTGGGCATGCCCGGCAGGAGAATGGCATGGCGCTCGTCACCTGCCGACGCGGTGCCCCCCGGCTCCACGGCGGTAATGCGCCCGTTGGCGAAAGTGATACGCACATTGTCGTTCCAGCCATTGGGGAGAAGCGCCTGTTCCGCAAAGATATAGGTCACTTTCTCTCCACTTCCCGGTCTCGCATGCGATGATGGCACTTGCAGTGCGTTTCAATATGTATATACATAATCGCCACCGATTGAAACGGAAAAGATGATGGCTGTAGAGAGCAAAAGCCGGGCAGGGGGGCTTCGCCTGTGGCGCAATGCGCGCCTGGCGACCATGGCCGAGAATTCTGCCGATCTTGGTATCGTCGAGCATGGTGCGCTGGCCGCGCGTGATGGCCGCATTGTCTATGCCGGTCCGGAATCCGAGATGCCCTCGGGGCTTGCCCAAGGCGAGATCATCGATTGCGAAGACCGCTGGATCACACCCGGCCTGATCGACTGCCACACCCATCTCGTCCATGCCGGCAACCGTGCCAACGAATTCGAGATGCGGCTGGCCGGCGCCTCCTATGAGGAAGTCGCCAGGGCAGGCGGCGGCATCGTCTCGTCGGTCAAATCCTTGCGTGCCGCCAGCGAGAGCGACCTGGTCGCCCAGACGCTGCCGCGCCTCGATGCGCTGATGGCGGAAGGCGTCACCACCGTAGAAATAAAGTCGGGCTATGGACTCGATCTCGAAAACGAGAAGAAATCGCTGCGCGCTGCGCGACAGCTGGGCAATGAACGCCCGGTGACGGTCCGCACCACATGTCTCGCGGCCCATGCGCTGCCGCCCGAAGCCAAGGGCGACAAGGACGCTTTCATCGATCTCGTCGCCGAAACGATTCTTCCCGGCGTCGCCGCAGAAGGCTTGGCCGATGCCGTCGACGGGTTCTGTGAAGGCATTGCCTTTTCGCCCGAGCAGATAGCGCGGGTCTTCGATGTCGCCAAGGCGGCTGGCTTGCCCGTCAAACTCCACGCCGACCAGTTGTCCAACCTGCACGGCGCTGAACTTGCCGCCCGCTATGGTGCGCTTTCGGCCGACCATCTCGAATACACCGACGAGGCGGGCGCCATGGCGATGGCCAAGGCGGGGACCGTGGCGACGATCCTGCCCGGCGCCTATTACTTCATCCGCGAGACCAAGAAGCCGCCGATTAGCCTCTTCCGCCAGCACGGCGTGAAAATGGCGGTCGCCACCGACAACAATCCCGGCACCTCACCGCTGACCTCGTTGCTTCTGACCATGAACATGGCGGCGACCCTGTTCGGCATGACGGTCGACGAATGCCTTGCCGGCGTCACCCGCGAGGCCGCGCGTGCGCTGGGCCTGCTCGACGAGGCCGGCACGCTGGAAGCCGGAAAATCCGCCGACCTGGCGATCTGGGACATCGAGCGCCCCGCCGAACTCGTCTACCGCATGGGCTTCAACCCGCTGCATGCACGCATCTGGAGAGGACAATGACCGAACTGACCTTGAAGCCCGGCAATGCCACGCTGGCCGACTGGCGCGCCATCTACCGTGGCGCCGTGCCCAAACTGGACGACGCCTGCCGGCCAAAGATCAAGGCAAGCGCCGAGGCCGTTGCCAGGATCGTTGCCAAGGGCGAGCCGGTCTATGGCATCAACACCGGCTTCGGCAAGCTGGCCAGTGTGCGCATCCCGGCCGAAGATCTCGAGACCCTGCAGCGCAACATCGTTCTGTCGCATGCCGCGGGCGTCGGCGAGCCGATGCCAGTCGCCGTTGCCCGGCTGATGATGGCGCTGAAACTTGCAAGCCTCGCGCAGGGTGCGTCCGGCGTGCGCTCGCAAACCATCGAGTTGCTTGAAGCGATGCTCGTCAACGACGTCATCCCGGTGGTGCCGGCGCAAGGCTCGGTCGGCGCCTCCGGCGACCTTGCCCCGCTGTCGCACATGACGGCGGTGATGATCGGTGTCGGCGAATGCTTTACCCCGCATGGCCGTTTTCCGGCCAAGGTCGCCTTCGTCTCGCACGGGCTGGAGCCCGTGACATTGGGCGCCAAGGAAGGTCTGGCGCTGCTCAATGGCACGCAGTTTTCGACGGCCTATGCGCTGGCCGCTCTGTTCGAGGCCGAAGTGCTCTACCAGTCGGCGCTTGTCGCCGGCGCGCTCTCGACCGACGCGGCAAAGGGTTCCGACGCACCCTTCGATCCTCGCATTCATCTGTTGAGAAAGCATCGCGGCCAGATCGAGACCGCGGACGCACTGCGCAATTTGATGGCCGGCAGCGCCATCCGCGAGTCGCACCGGGTCGGCGACGAGCGTGTGCAGGATCCCTATTGCTTGCGTTGCCAGCCGCAAGTCATGGGCGCGGCGATCGATGTCCTGCGCAAGGCCGCCGATACGCTCGAAACCGAGGCCAATGGCGTCACCGACAATCCGCTGATCTTCGCCGAGGACGACACGGCACTCTCCGGTGGCAATTTCCACGCCGAGCCGGTCGCTTTCGCCGCCGACATGATCGCGCTGGCCGTCTGCGAGATCGGCTCGCTGTCGGAACGCCGCATCGCCATGCTGGTCGACCCCGCGCTGTCGGGCATGCCCGCCTTCCTGACGCCCAAGCCCGGCCTCAACTCCGGCTTCATGATCCCGCAGGTGACGGCGGCGGCACTCGTTTCGGAAAACAAGCAGAAAGCCTATCCCGCAAGCGTCGATTCCATCCCGACCTCGGCCAATCAGGAAGACCACGTCTCGATGGCCGCGCATGGCGCGCGCCGGCTGATCGGCATGGTCGAGAATGCGACTGCGGTGATCGGAATCGAATTGCTGGCCGCCGCCCAAGGCTGCGATTTCCATCAGCCGCTGGCCTCGAGCGCAGCGCTCGAAGCCGTGCGCAAGCTGGTTCGCGCCGAGGTGCCGCATCTCGACAATGACCGGCACTTCCACCCCGACATGGAAAAGGCGATCGCCATGGTGCGCAGCGGCGCGGCCGTGGAGGCGGCAGGCGCGGTGGCGCTGCCGGGGATTGCGCGATGACACCTTCCTGGCTGACAATAAAACAAGGCACGGCACCGCTGCTTGTGTCGATCCCACACACCGGCATCGACCTCGCCGGCCTCGAAAACCGGCTGGTGTCGCCATGGCTCGGTCGTCGCGATTGCGACTGGTGGATCGACAATCTCTATGATTTCGCCGCCGGTCTCGGCGCCACGGTCGTGCACACCGCGATCTCGCGCACCGTCATCGACGTCAACCGCGATCCTTCCGGCGCCTCGCTCTACCCCGGTCAGGCAACCACCGGCCTATGCCCGACCGAAACCTTCGACGGCGATCCGCTCTATCGCGACGGCGAAGAGCCGGGCCCGTCTGAGATCGACGAGCGCCGCGAGAAGTTCTTTGCACCCTATCACGCCGCCTTGCGGGCCGAGATCGACAGGTTGCGCGCCTTGCATGGCAAGATTGTCCTCTACGACTGCCATTCGATCCGCTCGGTGCTGCCACGGCTGTTCCAGGGCAGACTGCCGGTGTTCAATCTCGGCACGAATGACGGCAAGAGCGCCGATCCGATGCTGCAGGCGACGGTCAGCCAGATCATGGCCGAAACCGGCGAAACCTTTGTCGTCAACGGCCGCTTCAAGGGCGGGTGGATCACGCGCCATTTCGGTCAGCCTCTTCAGGGCGTGCATGCGCTGCAGATGGAACTCTCCAACCGCGGCTATATGCGCGAGCCCGAAGGGAAGGGCACGCCGGACAATTGGCCGGTACCCTACGATGCGGCGTTCGCCGCGCCGATCCGTGCCACGCTGACGCAGATTCTCCAAACCGCCATTGACTGGGCCGGGCGCTGACGCGCCGCCTCATCCGAAAGGGACAATGATGAACAACCCTCGCCACAATATCCGCGAAGTGCGCGCGCCGCGCGGTGACAAGCTCAACGCCCGGTATTGGACGACCGAGGCGCCGCTGCGCATGCTGATGAACAATCTCGACCCTGATGTCGCCGAGAATCCCAACGAACTGGTCGTCTATGGCGGCATCGGCCGGGCGGCGCGCACCTGGAACGATTTCGATCAAATCGTTGCGTCGCTGAAGACGCTTGGCCAGGACGAGACGCTGCTGGTGCAGTCCGGCAAGCCGGTCGGTGTGTTTCGCACCCACCCGGACGCGCCGCGCGTGCTGATCGCCAACTCCAACCTGGTACCGCACTGGGCGACCTGGGAGAAATTCAACGAGCTCGATAAGAAGGGCCTGATGATGTACGGCCAGATGACGGCCGGCTCCTGGATCTATATCGGCACGCAAGGCATCGTGCAGGGCACCTACGAAACCTTCGTCGAGGCCGGCCGCCAGCATTATGGCGGCAATCTCAAGGGAAAATGGATCCTGACCGGCGGCCTTGGCGGCATGGGCGGCGCCCAGCCATTGGCTGCCGTCATGGCCGGCGCCTGCTGTCTGGCAATCGAATGCAATCCCGATTCGATCGATTTCCGCCTGCGCACCCGCTATGTCGACGAGAAGGCCGAGACGCTCGACGAGGCCATGGAAATGATCGAGCGCTGGACTAAGGCCGGCGAGGCGAAGTCCGTCGGCCTGCTTGGCAACGCCGCCGAGATCGTGCCCGAAATGTTCAAGCGCGGCATCCGCCCTGATATGGTCACCGACCAGACCTCGGCGCACGACCCCATCAATGGCTATCTGCCGAAGGGCTGGACGATGGCCGAGTGGCGCGAAAAGCGTGTCAGCGACCCCAAGGCGGTCGAGAAGGCGGCCCGCGCCTCCATGCGCGAGCATGTCGAGGCGATGGTGGCGTTCTGGAACGCCGGCGTGCCGACGCTCGACTACGGCAACAACATCCGTCAGGTCGCCAAGGACGAAGGTTTCGAGAACGCCTTTGCCTTCCCCGGTTTCGTGCCGGCCTACATCCGTCCGCTCTTTTGCCGCGGTATCGGCCCGTTCCGTTGGGCTGCACTCTCCGGCGATCCGGAGGATATCTACAAGACCGACGCCAAGGTACGCGAACTTACTCCCGGCAACACCCATCTGCACAATTGGCTCGACATGGCGCGCGAGCGCATTTCCTTCCAGGGCCTGCCGGCGCGCATCTGCTGGGTCGGTCTCGGCGACCGGCACAGGCTGGGTCTTGCCTTCAACGAGATGGTGGCCAAGGGCGAGCTCAAGGCGCCCGTCGTCATCGGCCGCGATCACCTCGATTCGGGTTCGGTCGCTTCGCCAAATCGCGAGACGGAATCGATGAAGGACGATTCCGACGCGGTCTCCGACTGGCCGCTGCTCAACGCGCTGCTCAACACAGCTTCGGGCGCCACCTGGGTGTCGCTGCACCATGGCGGCGGCGTCGGCATGGGCTTCTCCCAGCATGCCGGCATGGTCATCGTCGCCGACGGCACGCCTGACGCGGCAAGACGTCTGGAGCGGGTGCTGTGGAACGACCCGGCGACCGGCGTCATGCGCCACGCCGATGCCGGCTATGACATCGCCATCGAATGCGCCAAGGAGCACCAGCTCAACCTGCCCGGCATTCTCGGGTAGCGGCTGACGTGATGCGCATCCTTCGCGCCGCCGATTACCGCGTCATGCCGTGGAAGAACGGCGGCGGCACGACGACCGAGATCGCCGTCTCGCCCGACGGCGCGGGGCTCGACGATTTCGACTGGCGCGTCTCGATGGCCCGGGTCGAAGGCAGCGGGCCGTTCTCCAGCTTTGCCGGCATCGACCGCACGCTGTCGGTGCTGGAGGGCGAGGGGATCGTGCTTGATGTCGCGGGCCGTCCGCCGGAGCGGATGACAGCGGCTTCCCAGCCATTTTCCTTTCCAGCCGACCAGCCGACGCGTGCCGCGCTGATCGCCGGCCCGATCACCGATCTCAACGTCATGACCCGCCGCGGCCGCATGTTGCATCAGGTCGAGCGTCTGGCGATTTCGACGCCCGTGGAAATCCCGACCGAGGCCGGTCCCACTCTCATCCTTTGTCACAGGGGCCATGCCATTTTCCCCGGCGCCGCGCCCATTCGTCTCGGGCCGCTCGACGCCCTGCTGCTCGGACCTGATGCCTCTGTCTTGCGGGTTCAGCCCGCACCGGATGCGATCCTTTTCGTGATCCGGATAATCGCTGCCGCCTGACGCGTTTGGCGCCAACGGTTACCGCCTGTTTCCAAACATGATCGCGACGCCGGCGAAATATAGCGTAAGCTGGCGGTGGCATCACGAAAAAGCCCGAATCCTCCCCGTCGATCGGTCCTGACGGGAGCGAGGGGCGCTCGTCTTTGAGTTTGCTCGAAAGATGACGCCCTGTCGTGGTGCGGAAACAAACTTTCGGCATAGGGGTTGATGCAACCGATTGCATTTGAACCGGTTTTAGGGCCATTGCCGTGGCGGTGATGCCGCTGAGTGCCCGCTTACGGAATTTTCAATGAATATTCAGACGAACCCAGCCCAGATCGAGAAGACAAGCGCGAGCTTCCCAGCCATCACGGAAGAGCCGATAAGATCGACATTCCTGCCGGAGGAACGGCTCCGGCTGCTCGGCGAAAGCCTGGCCAAGGGCGATCTGACGGACCTGTTCGGACTGATACCATTCGACTTCCAGGCCCGCATCCGTGACAGCGCCAAGAAGATCCTCGAAGTCTACCGGTCGACCAACGCCGCGCAGGCGAGGGGCGAAACCATCACGCCGGCCGCGCAATGGCTGCTCGACAACAACTACCTGATCGAGGAAACCATTTTCCAGGTCAAACGCGACCTGCCGCGCCGCTTCTACCGGCAATTGCCGACGTTGAAACTGCCCGACGACGGCACCGTGCCGCGCGCATTGGCGCTGGCCTGGACCTATGTCGCGCATTCGGACAGTTCCGTCTCGGCGACCATGTTCAAGTCCATCGTCCAGGGTTTTCAGTCGGTCGAGCCGCTGAAGATCGGCGAACTCTGGGCCCTGCCGTCACTGCTGCGCTTCGTGCTGATCGAGAACCTCCGCCGCCTGGCGGTCAGGGTCAACCGCACCCGTCAGATGCGCCAGATCGCCAACGACGTGGCCGACAAGGTGCTTGCGACCGACGACAATCCGGATCGGCAGGCAATTCTCGCCAACTTCAGCGCGCATGCGCAGGACACCACCTTCGCCACTCAGCTTCTCTATCGCCTGCGTGACGGATCGCAGAACGCCGGCAAGGCGCTGGAGTGGCTGGAAGGCGAACTCGAAAAGACCGGCTCGGATGCCGAGGAAATCATCATTTCCGAGCACCAGACGCTGTCCAGCGGCAATGTGACCACCGGCAACATCGTGCGCGGTCTGCGCCTCATCAACGACGTCGACTGGACGGTGTGGTTCGAAGGCGTCAGCCGCATCGATACCGTGCTGCGCGAGCGCACCGATTTCGCCGCGCTCGACTTCTTCTCGCGCGATCAGTACCGCACCGCGATCGAGGAACTGGCACGCCGCTCGAACCTGTCGGAGTACCGTGTCGCCGAAAAAGCCATCGAACTGGCCGGTCACGCCGCCGGTGAAACCGTCGCGGAGGGCGTTGAAGGGGTGGATGCCCAGGCAGCATCCGCTCATACCGACGTCGGTTTCTATCTCGTTGGCCCGCGCCGGCTGGAGCTGGAAAAGGCGATCGAGTACCGGCCTACGGTCAGCCAGACGGTCAAGCGGACCTTCGCCAAGACGGGCTGGCTTGGCATCGTGCTCCCCGTCTTCGCGCTGACCGCCCTGCTGCTCGTCCTGTCCGGCAACGCCCTTTCCAATCTCGGCCTGTCGGTGCCGTCGATCGTGCTGATGCTGGCTCTGTTTGCCGTGCCAGCCAGCGAAGGCGCGCTCGCCTTCTTCAACACCGTGGTCTCGCTGTTCCTCAAGCCGACTCGCCTGATCGGTTACGACTACAGGCACGGCGTGCCGCCCGAGGCGCGCACCCTGGTGGTCGTGCCGTCGCTGATCGGCTCGCGTGACGATGTCGAGGAAAACATCCGCAACATCGAAGTGCACTATCTTGCCAATCTGGCGGACGAGATCCATTTCGCGCTGCTTTCGGATTGGCCCGACAGCAAGATCGAGATCGATGCGGCGGACACTGAGATTCTCGACTTCGCCCGCGCCGAAATCGCTCGCCTCAACGCACGCTATCCCTCCGAAGGCGCCCCGCGCTTCTATATCCTGCACCGCCGCCGGCTCTACAATGCGGCTCAAGGGTGCTGGATGGGCTGGGAACGCAAGCGCGGCAAGCTGCACGAGCTCGACCTCTTGCTGCGCGGCGACAGCGATACCACCTTCCTACCACTCGAAGTGCCGCTGCCTGAAAAAGTCGTCCATGTGATGACGCTCGACGCCGATACCCGCACCACCCGCGATGCCGTATCGAGCCTTGTCGGCAAGCTTTGCCATCCGCTCAACCGCCCGCATTTCGACGCCACCAGGCGTGTCGTAACCGCCGGCTACACCATCCTGCAGCCGCGTATCACCGCTTCACTCACCAGCGGCGACGAAGCCTCGTTCTTCCAGCGCGTGTTCTCGGCCAATCGCGGCCTTGATCCTTACGTCTTCGCTGTTTCGGACCTCTATCAGGACGTCTTCAGCGACGGGTCCTTCACCGGCAAGGGCCTCTATCATGTCGATGCCTTCGAGGCCGCCTTGCAGGGCCGCATCGAGGAAAACACCATCCTCAGCCACGATCTGCTCGAAGGCGCTCTGGCGCGCGCCGCACTCGTCACCGACGTCGAACTGGTCGAGGACTACCCGACCCGCTACTCGGTCGACGCCTCGCGCCACCATCGCTGGGCGCGCGGCGACTGGCAACTTTTGGGATACATCTTCAACCCCCGTTCCGGCGTTCCGGCCTTGTCGCGCTGGAAGATGGTCGACAATCTGCGCCGCTCGCTGACGCCGATCTTCTGGGTGATGGCGGCGATCGCCGGCTGGACCTTGCTGCCCTTCACGCAGGCCGCGCAGTGGCAGGCCTTGCTGATCCTCAGCCTGTTCATGGCGCCGACCTTCGACGTGGTCAACGCCATCCTGCCCAAGAGCGGCGACCAGACGCCGCGCGGCCATTTCTCGGCGCTGGCGCGCGACGTCGCCTTCGGCACCGCCATGGTGGCACTGAAGATCGTGCTGATGGCACACAACGCCTGGATGATGGGCGACGCCATCGTGCGCACCCTCTACCGGCTGTTCGTCAGCCGGCAGAACCTCCTGGAATGGCGCACCGCCTCGCAGGCGCACAAGGCCGGCGACAACGACGTCGGCTCCTACTACGGCATGATGTATGGCGCCGTGATCATCGGCTTTGTCGGCCTCGCCATTCCGGTGCTGGCCGATTCCACCGGTGCCTTCGTCGCCTTCTTCTTTGCCTTGTTCTGGATCGGCTCGCCGGCGATCGCCAGCTGGATCAGCCGCTCCGCCGAAACCGAGGACCGGCTGCGTATATCGCAGGCCGATATTCACACCCTGCGCACCGTGGCGCGGCGCACCTGGCATTATTTCGAGAGCTTCGTGACGGCCGAACATCACAATCTGCCGCCGGACAATTTCCAGGAGAGCCCCGCGCCCGTCGTGGCGCCCCGCACCTCGCCGACCAATGTCGGCGTCTACCTGCTCTCGGTCGTCTCGGCGCGCGATTTCGGCTGGATCAGCCTGTCCGATGCCATCACCCGCATCGATGCCACCATGACGACCATCGAGAGCATGCCGCGCAGCCGCGGCCATCTCTTCAACTGGTACGACACCACGACCCTGAAGCCGCTCTACCCGCTCTATATCTCGGCTGTCGACAGCGGCAATCTCGCCGGTCACCTGGTGGCGGTGGCGGCGGCCTGCGCCGAATGGGCGGAAGCCCCTTCCGTCCACCTGCAGGGTGATTTCGAAGGCATTCTCGACACCGTGACCATCCTGAGCGAAAGCCTAGATGAATTGCCTGACGATCGCCGTCAGTTGCGCCCATTGCGCCAACGCCTCGTCGATCGCCTCGACGGCATGCGGCGCGCCGTCGACACGATCAAGGCACAGCCGGAAATGGCCTCGATCCGCACCATCAACCTGGCGGTGCTGGCCGGTGAAATCCGCAAGCTCGCCACCGCCATTCACACCGAGGCCGCATCGCCGCAGAGTGACGTCATCGTCGACTGGGCGGCAAGGCTCGAAGCCACCTGCGAGGCGCACGTCCATGACGCCCACAGCGACGAAAACGCGGTCGAGGCTCTGCGTGCCAAGCTGCTCACCTTGCGCGAGCGCACCCGTCGTTTCGCCTTCGAGATGGAGTTCGCCTTCCTGATGCGGCCGGAGCGCAAGCTTTTGTCGATCGGCTACCGGGTCGAGGAACATCAGCTCGACGAAAGCTGCTACGACCTTCTCGCCTCCGAGGCGCGGCTGACCAGCCTGTTCGCCATCGCCAAGGGCGATCTGCCGACCGAGCACTGGTTTAGGCTCGGCCGCCCCATCGTCGAGATCGGCTTCCAGGGCGCGCTGATGTCGTGGTCCGGCTCGATGTTCGAGTACCTGATGCCGCCGCTGGTGATGAAGGAACCGCAAGGCTCGATCCTCAACCAGACCAGCAAGCTGATCATCAAGCGCCAGATGCAGTACGGCCGCCAGAAGAACGTGCCGTGGGGGATCTCGGAAGCAGCCTACAATGCCCGCGACCGCGAACTGACCTATCAGTACACCAATTTCGGCGTGCCGGGGCTGGGGCTGAAGCGCGGCCTTGGCCAGAACACGGTGATCGCACCTTACGCGACGATCATGGCGGCGCAGTTCAACCCGCGCGAAGCGGTGCAGAATCTGGCTCGGCTGCGCGAGATCGGCGCGCTTGGCCGCCATGGCTATTATGATGCGGTCGACTTCACCCCGCAGCGCGTGCCGGAAGGCACCAACCACGCGGTCGTGCTGAATTACTATGCCCACCATTCGGGCATGTCGATCGCCGCCGTCGCCGACGCCATTTTCGAAGGTCGCCTGCGCGATCGCTTCCACAGCGATCCAGTCATCGAATCAGCCGAACTGCTGCTGCAGGAGAGGGCGCCGCGCGACATTCCGACCGCCACCGTCCGCACCGAGGCCGACGAGCGCTCCAAGGACGAGACCGAAACCGAGAGCCCTGACACCCGCATTGTGCTCGATCCCGTGCGGGCGCTGCGTTCGACCAATGTGATGTCGAACGGCCGCTATTCCGTCATGGTGACCGCGACCGGCTCCGGCTACAGCCGCTGGGGCGATCTGTCAGTGACCCGCTGGCAGCCGGATCCGGTCGAGGACCGCCTGGGCTCATACATCTTCCTGCGTGACGTCAGCACTGGCGACTGGTGGTCGGCAACGGCGGAGCCAAGGCGCGCGCCCGAGGAAAAGACGCAGACCCTGTTTTCCGATGACAAGGCGAGCTTCGTCAAATCGGCCGGCACGCTACGCTCGGAGGTCGAATGCATCGTCGTTTCCGAAGGCAATGGCGAAGGCCGCCGCATAACGCTCTACAATGAGAGCACATCCGACCGTCACATCGAAGTGACGTCCTTTGCCGAGCTGGTTCTGGGATCGGAGGCTTCCGACAACGCGCATCCGGCCTTCTCGAAAATGTTCGTGGAAACGGAAATCGCCGCCAACAATGGCGCGATCTTCGCCACGCGACGCAAGCGCGAAACCAGCGAGCCCGATGTCGCCCTGGTGCATTTCGTCACCGATCCGTCGGGGCCGGCTCGTGATGCCGAGGCCGAGACCGACAGGCGCGCCTTCATCGGCCGTGGCCGCACCATCGTCGATGCCGCCGCCTTCGATCCAGGCGCCAGGCTGGGCGGCCATTCCGGCTTCACGCTCGATCCCATCGCCTCGCTGCGCCGTCAGGTGCGCGTGCCCGCCAACAAGAAGATATCGCTGACCTTCTGGACCGTCGTCGGGGCCAACCGCGCCGAGCTGGAGGAGGCCATAAACCGGCTCGACCATCAGGAGAGCTTTGCCCGCCAGGCCATGCTTGCCTGGACGCGCAGCCAGGTGCAGACCCGCCATATGGGCCTCAGCCTGACCGATGCGGCCAATGTGCAGAAACTGGCGCGCTATCTGATCTATCCCGATCCGTTCCTGCGGCTGCCGGCCGAGTCCATCGCTTCCGGATTGGGCAAGCAGTCGAGCCTGTGGCCGACCAGCATTTCGGGCGATTACCCGATCTTCCTGGTCAGGATCGGCGACGTCGCCGATCTGGAGATCGTTGCCCAGGCGTTGCGCTTCCAGGAATATATGCGCACCCGCGGTATGATGATCGACTTCGTCGTCGTCAACGAGCAGGCCTCGTCCTATGTCCAGGATCTGCAGCGCGCGGTCGAAACGCTGTGCGAAAACAGCCGCTTGCGCGGCAAGGAACTCGGACCCCGCCAGCACATTTTCGCGGTGCGCCGCGACCTGATGGAGGAGACCACCTACAAGACGCTGCTCGCCGTCGCCCGGGTTGTGCTGCATACGCGCAACGGCACCATCTTCGACCAGATCGAACGAGCCGAGGCGGCCGCACTGCAGGCGCGCGATGGCCTGCAGCCGGCAGGATTTCCAGGCCCGCGCGAAATTCCTGCGCCCGTACAGATGCATGCATTCGCCTCGCAGGCGGTGGCCGATGTCAGCGCCGATGGCTCCGGCCTCAGCCAGTGGAACGGTTTCGGCGGCTTCGACGGTGACGGGCGGCACTATGTGGTGCGCCTGGCTGGCCGACGCACCACGCCGCAGCCCTGGATCAATGTCGTCTCCAACGCCTCGTTCGGCTTCCATACCTCGGCCGAGGGCGCGGCCTTCACCTGGAGCCGCAACAGCCGTGACTACCAGTTGACGCCGTGGTCGAACGACCCGGTCTCCAACCGACCGGGCGAGGGCATCTATATCTACGACCAGGCCAGCGGCAGGGCGTTCTCGCCGATCGCCGCGGTGGTGCGCGATCCCTCGATGACCTACGAAGCCTGGCACGGCCAGGGCTTCTCGACCTTCCGCTCGAAGCGCGGACCGTTGTCGATGGACTTGACGCACGTCGTCGATCCCATCGATCCGGTGAAGATCACGCGGCTGCGCATCCAGAATTCCGGCCCGGTACCTGCCCGGCTGCGCGTCTATGCCTATGCCGAATGGGTTCTTGGCGGGCATCGGTCGCGCACCGCGGCAACCATAGTGCCATCCCGTGACGGTGCCACCGGCGCGCTGCTCGCGCAAAATCCCTACGGGCTCGATTTCAGCGAGCGCGTGGCCTTCCTCGCCGCCGACACCGGTGTCCACTCGGTGACGACTGACCGGGCCGAGTTCCTCGGCCGGCACGGGTCCAGCGAGTTGCCGCAGGCAGTGCTGAGCGGTTCGGCCCTGTCGGGTCGCGTCGAAGCCGGAGATGATCCTTGCGCGGCGATCGCCCGCGACATCGAAATCCCCGCTGGTGGCGACGTCACGCTGATCTGGCTGCTCGGCGACGCCGAGTCTCCGGCGCAGGCGAGCGCGCTGGTGCAGAAGCACCGGGGCAAGGATTTCGACCAGCGCCTGGCCGACAATGAGCGCGAATGGCGCGCCTTCCTCGACACCATCCAGGTCGAGACGCCGGACAAGGCACTCGATGCCATGGTCAATCACTGGCTGCCCTATCAGAGCCTTGCCTGCCGCATCCGCGCCCGCTCGGCCTTCTATCAGGCAAGCGGCGCCTTCGGCTTCCGCGACCAGTTGCAGGACACACTCGCCCTGCTGGCGCATGATCCGACGCTGGCGCGCGACCAGATCCTCAATGCCGCGCGGCGGCAGTTCCCGGAAGGCGACGTGCAACATTGGTGGCTGCCGCGCACCGGCGCCGGCGTACGCACCCTGATCTCCGACGACGTGGTGTGGCTCGCCCACGCCACGGCCCGCTATCTCATGGTGACCGGCGACGCCACAATCCTGAAGGAGCAACTGCCCTTCCTCGACGGACAGGCGCTGGGTGAAGGCGAGCACGACGCCTTCTTCACTCCGGAAATCTCGAAGAAGACGGTGTCGCTCTACGATCACTGCGCGCGTGCGCTCGACCTTGCCATCAAGCGCAGCAGTCCAGCCGGCCTGCCGTTGATCCTCGGCGGCGACTGGAACGACGGCATGAACCGTGTCGGCGAGCATGGCAAGGGCGAGAGCGTGTGGCTGGGCTGGTTCCTGCTGAAGACGCTGGGCGACTTCGCCGCGGTCGCCAAGACCGAGGGCGACACCAAGCGCGCGCAGGCCTGGGCAAAGCATGCCGAAGCCCTGAAGCGGGCACTCGAAAGCACGGCATGGGACGGCGAATGGTACCGGCGCGGCAGCTTTGACGACGGCACGCCTTTGGGATCACGCACATCGCAGGAGTGCAAGATCGACTCCATTGCTCAGTCCTGGAGCGTGCTTTCGGGCGAGGGCGACCCGGCGCGGTCGACCACGGCGATGCAGCAGGCGACGAAGCTGCTCGTCGACGATCATCTCAAGATCGTAAAGCTGTTCACGCCACCCTTCTCGAAGACGGACAAGGATCCCGGCTACATCAAGAGCTACCCGCCTGGCGTGCGCGAGAATGGCGGCCAGTACACTCACGCCGCCACCTGGTTCGTCATTGCATTGGCGGAGATGGGACAGACCGATGAAGCCTATCGCTGCTTCTCGATGCTGAACCCGGTCAACCACGCCTTCGACGAGGCCTCGACCGAGCATTACCGCGTCGAACCCTATGTGGTGGCGGCCGACATCTATGCCGGGGACGACAAGGGAGGGCGCGGCGGCTGGACCTGGTACACCGGCTCGGCGGGCTGGCTTTACCGGGCCGCGGTCGAAGGCATCCTGGGCATCGAACGGCGTGGCAAGCAGATCACGTTCCGGCCGAAGCTGCCCAGTCATTGGGAGGGCTATCAGGCTTCACTCAAGATGCTGGGCGCCGAGATCAAGGTGCAGGTCATTCGCGACAAAAAGACCAAGACGATCTCGCTCGAAGTCAATGGTTCGAAGACAAAATCGGCGTCCTTTGAGCCCAAGGCCGGTGGCCAGACCGAGGTCGTGGTCAAGATACCGGCGTAAAATCAACAGGTTGGATCACCGGATCGCGCGTCCTTCGGGACGCGCGAAGCAGCGCCTCGTTACTTGCGCGTGATCCGTGGCGGCGCCGGCTGGGCGCCTTGAAACCGGGCCTCTTCAGCCTGCCGTGATTAAAAATGTGGCAGTGCTCGGCTACTGCCATGATTTTGCCGCAAGGCTGACATTTCACCTTTTATCTCAAACCGTTAGGTGATCACGTCAGATTTCGTATCGTCGTCATCTTTTGTTCGCTAAATGGGAACGGAAGCGATAGACGGGCATTGTTTTGCGACGCATCAACCGTTACGTGTCAGGAAATGGTGCAGTGCACAATATTGGTGTTGGGCACAATAGAGAGTTGGCGGAGTAGCTGAAGTGTCACTTCTGCAGATCTATTGGAGAGCGCTGGGATATCTGGCTGCCGACAAGAAGCGCGTCGCGCTGATCTGTGCGGCCAACGTCGCTCTGGCAGCCATCGCGATCCTCGAGCCGATCCTGTTCGGCCGGGTCATCGACGCGATTTCCACGAAAGGCTCGGTCTTCTCCACGCTTGCCGTGTGGGCCGGCATCGGCGCCTTCAACGTTCTCGCTTTCGTGCTGGTGGCGCGCGGTGCCGACCGGTTCGCGCACGCCCGGCGCAGCGAAGTGCTCTGCCAGTCCTTCGAGCGCGTCATCACCATGCCGCTCGCCTGGCATCATCAGCGCGGCACCTCGAATGCTCTCCACACGCTGCTGCGCGCCGTCGAGACGCTGTTCAGCCTTTGGCTCGAATTCATGCGCCAGCATTTGTCCACCGCTGTTGCGCTCGTCCTGCTGGTTCCGACGGCCCTCAGCATGGACGTGCGCATGTCGATGGTCCTGCTCGTCCTCGGCGTTCTCTATGTCGGCATTGGCCGCCTGGTGATGAAGCGCACGAAGGAAGGCCAGGCCGCCGTCGAGCGCCACTATCACAAGGTTTTCGCGCACGTGACTGACTCGGTGAGCAACGTCGCCGTGCTGCAGAGCTACAACCGTCTTGGCCACGAAGCCGACGCGCTGCGCAGCTACGTCAAGAACCTGCTCGACGCGCAGAACCCGGTGCTCGACTGGTGGGCGATCGCCAATGCGCTCAATCGCCTGTCGTCGACGATCTCGATGATGGTGGTGCTTCTGATCGGCGCCTATCTGGTCACCCACGGCCAGCTGCGCATCGGCGACGTCATCGCTTTCACCGGCTTCGCCACGCTGCTGATCTCGCGGCTCGACCAGATGTCGGCTTTCGCGAACCAGATTTCGGAGGCCCGCGCCAAGCTCGAGGATTTCTACAAGCTCGAGGACTCGGCCGCCGATACCGCCGAGCCGGACGGCCTGCGCGACCTGGCCAACGTCACCGGCCATGTCCGTTTCGAGGATGTCAGCTTCGAGTTCGCCAATTCGGGGCAGGGCGTCAGCGACGTGTCCTTCGAGGTCCAGGCCGGCCAGACCGTCGCCATCGTCGGGCCGACGGGTGCGGGCAAGACCACGCTCATCAACCTGCTGCAGCGCGTCTTCTCGCCGTCCAGCGGCCGTATCCTGATCGACGGCATCGATACCCGCACCGTGACCCGCAAGTCGCTGCGCCATTCGATCGCCACCGTGTTCCAGGATGCCGGGCTTCTCAACCGCTCGATCGAGGACAACATCCGGGTCGGCCGTGCCGATGCGACCAACGACGAGATCCATGCCGCAGCCACCGCAGCCGCGGCGCAGGATTTCATCCTGGCCAAGAGCAATGGCTACGACACGGTGGTCGGTGAACGTGGCGGCCAGCTGTCTGGCGGCGAGCGCCAGCGCATCGCCATTGCCCGTGCCGTGCTGAAGGATGCGCCGATCCTGGTGCTCGACGAGGCGACCAGCGCGCTCGACGTCGAGACCGAGGACCGCGTCAAGGAAGCGATCGACGAATTGCGCCGCGACCGCACTACCTTCATCATCGCCCACCGCCTGACCACCGTCCGCGACGCCGATCTGGTCGTGTTCATGGACAAGGGCAAGGTGGTCGAGATGGGTGGCTTTGCCGAACTGTCGCTGCGCAACGGCCGTTTCGCCAGCCTGTTGCGTGCCGGCGGCCTGCTCAACGACGAGGAAGTCCGCCGCCTCAGCCGCTCCGTGCAGGGCGAGGCCGCCTGAGCAGTTGATGGTTCTGCCTTCTCCCGAATGGGAGAAGGAAGAACCTGCGACACCGCCGCTTGATTGCTCCAAACGCGCCGGCGGTCTATGTAAAGCCGCATGAGTGACACCACCTCACGCCCGAGCGGCTGGACCGATCTTGCCAATCCGACGCGGTTTGTCCGGCTGGCCGACAAGCTTGTGCCGTGGCTGGCGGCGCTCGCCGCCCTCGTCCTTGCTGGTGGCCTCTATATTAGCTTCACCGCGCCCGAGGATTTCCAGCAAGGCATCACGGTGCGCATCATGTACATCCACGTGCCTTTCGCCTGGCTCGCCATGATGTGCTACACGCTGATGGCGGTCTCTGCGCTGGGCACACTGGTCTGGCGGCATCCGCTGGCCGACGTCGCACTGAAGTCAGCGGCCCCCATCGGGGCCGTCTTCACCGCGCTGGCGCTGATTACCGGTTCGATCTGGGGCAAGCCGATGTGGGGCACCTGGTGGGTCTGGGACGCCCGCCTGACTTCCGTCTTCGTGCTGTTCCTGATGTATCTCGGCATCATCGCGTTAACCCGCGCGCTCGATGACGCCAGCCGCGCCGCCTGGGCCGCCGCCATCATCACGCTGGTCGGCTTCATCAACATTCCGATCATCAAATTCTCGGTCGACTGGTGGAACACACTGCACCAGCCGGCTTCGGTGTTCAGGCTCGGTGGTCCGACCATCGATCCCAGCCTGCTCTGGCCGCTGCTGGTGATGGCCGTCGGCTTCACCGTGCTGTTCTTCGCGCTGCATCTGATGGCCATGCGCACCGAAATCCGGCGCCGACGGGTTATTGCCATGCGGCGGGTGGCGGCGCGGCAGGCGGAACGTCCGGCTTAAATATTCACCCCTCCGTCCGCGCGCTGCCACCGGCAGCGTGTCCAGCACCGTCTCCCCGTCGATCAGGTTGACCTCGTTGAACAAATTGGTGACGACGCAGCAATGGTCCGGCACCACGCGCACGCGCTCGCCAATGCGCAGCTTGCCGTCGCCGGAAAGCATGACCGTGCCGTGCTCCTCGCTCAAGCCCGTCACCAGCGCCCCCGGGACGCCCATCAACTCTCCGAAATCCTTTAGCCCCAGCGTATCGCTGGACAGGGCCTTGCTGCCGCTATCGAGGATCGCGCGCGTCGCTGTCGGATGGCTGACCACGGTTGCCAGCACGGTCAGCGCGCAATCGTCGAGGCCGCCGACGCCTTTGGCGACCTGGTAGCGGTCGAGATAGATATAGGTGCCGGGCCGGTATTCGGTGACGACGGAGGCATCGGCGGAACGCCACATATCGGGCGTGCCGCCGCTGGAGACACGCTCACAGGCGAGCCCTGAAGCGGCCAGCGCCTGTTTGGCGTCGGCAAGCCAGGCCTCGGCCTCCACTGCCCGGCCGGCGGCCGGATAGGTCATCAGTCCGCCAAAGGCAAGGCCGCCCGCCTTGTCGATCACCCTCGCCAGCGCAACCGCTTCATTGGCCGTCTGCACGCCGCAGCGCCCCATGCCGGTGTCGCATTCGACCAATACCGACAGCGGATGCCCGGCATCGGTGAAGGTCGCGGCGAGCCCTTCCAGCGTCTGCGCGCTGTCGGCCGTCACCGACAGCGTCACGCGGCCGTGCAGCGCCTTCAGCCGGGCGAGCTTGGCGCGGCCAAGGATGTTGTAGGGAAGAAAGATATCCGTCAGCCCGGCGTCGGCCATCACCTCGGCCTCGCCGATCTTCTGGCAAGTGATGCCGACGGCCCCGGCTGCCACCTGCTTCTTCGCCCAATAAGGCAGCTTGTGGGTCTTGATGTGCGGCCTGAGCTTCAGTCCGTTCTTGTCGGCATGGGCCTGCGCGCGGGCGATGTTGGCTTCAGCGCGTGCGACGTCGATCAGGATCGACGGCGTATCGAGATCATGGATGGTCGGCATCGGTTGTCTCTGTGAAAATTCGCAGGGGTTATGAGCCGGAAAGCACGCGATGTCACGCCGCACGCGAACCCGATCGGTGGGCCATGGGCGCAGGGCTCGAACAGGCAGAATGGATCGACACCGCACCGGCGTTCGGCTATGCGATTTGTCGGAAAAATCGACACGAAGGGTCACGATCATGAAACGCTCCGCCATCAACGACATCATCCGCGAAGCCGACGCCTTCATCCGCTCGTTCGGCTATATCATGCCGCCCTTCGCCTACTGGTCGCCGGAAGAGATGAAGGCGCGCCAGGTCGATTCCTCGGCCATTTTCACCTCACGGCTCGGCTGGGACATCACCGACTACGGCCAGGGCAAGTTCGACGATCTCGGCCTGTTCCTGTTCACCGTTCGCAACGGCCGCTACGAGGACATGAAGAAGGGCATGGGCATGCTCTATGCCGAGAAGATCATGATCTCGCGCAAGGAGCAGATGTCGCCGATGCACCGCCACAACATCAAGGCCGAGGACATCATCAACCGCGGCGGCGGCAAGCTGGTGCTGGAACTGTTCATGCATGACCGCGACGGCGGCATCGACCCCAGGGCCGAGGTGTCGGTGCCTGTCGACGGAACCATCCACAGGCTGCCGGCGGGCGGGCTGTTGAAGCTCGACCCGGGCCAGAGCGTAACGCTTTTGCCCGGCGTGTGGCACGCCTTCTGGGCGGAGGGCAAGGACGTGCTGATCGGCGAGGTATCGACCGTCAATGACGATCGCACGGACAACGTCTTCCGTGAGCCGATCGGCCGTTTCGCCGATATCGAGGAAGACACGCCGCCGCTGCACCTGCTGGTGGCCGACTACGACAAATGGCTGGGTTGAGGCTTCCGCCCTTTATGCCGATTCGCCCCCTGATTTGCCGGCCAGCAACCAAGTCCGACGAGGAATAGATCTTGAAATCAGCTCTAGTTCTAGCCATTGCCGCCTTGGCGGCGGTCAGCTTCGGTATGCCGGCCCAGGCGGCCGGCTTCGCCAACATCATCCTTTCCGCGACGAAGGACGGCGCTACACCTCAGAGCAGCTTCCCCGTCGACACACCGGTGATTTACGTGTCGGCTGACTTGGTGGATATCGCGCCCACATCGAAAATCACATTTTCCTGGGTCTCGGTTGATTCCCACGGCGTCGCACCGGAAAACTATACTATCGACAAGGTCGATCTCGACGTCGGAGCGAACAATCAGGCTGATTCTCAGCTCACCAAACCCACGGCGGGATGGCCGGCGGGCACCTATCGTGTTGATTTGGCCATCGACGGAACGGTTGAGGATTCGGTGCCCTTCAGCATTCCATGATGGAAATGAACTGCCCTGAAAGGGCGTAGGCTCAATGACAACAGCTGAGTGCCGATTGCACGCTCGTCCGGCACAGGCAGGACGAGCTGATCGGCACATCCGCCTTTGCCATCGCCGTGGCAAGCCTTGCCTGCAGTGCCGGCAGTTCTTCGGTCTCGCCACGCCGGCTCAAACATTCCACCAGACCGTGCAGCGCCCAGACATTGTCCGGGTGCTGGGCACAGCGCTGCACCGTGGCGCTCAGGCCGAGATCGTCGCGATAAACCTGCTCGGCTTCCGCCGCATGCCCCTGGTCGAGAAGCAGCGCCGCAAGCGCATGGCGCGGCGGGTGCATCCACGCCCACGGCTCGGTGTAGGAAAGATTGTCATCCAGCTCGACCGCGTGCCTGAGATGGCCATAGGCCTCCTCGTGCCGGCCCTGATGGTAGGCAAGCTCGCCGTCGAGCAAGGCGGCACCGACGGCGAGCGAGGCGCGGGTCGGGTTGCTGAGGAAACGCCGCTCGGGTGCAATGCCTTCGAGGTGCTGGTGAAACAGTTCGCGCTCGCGCTCGGCTTCGGCGAATCGCCTCAACGTCGCATGCGCGACGCCCCTGGCGTAGTGCTGCATGGCCGCCGTCAGCACATAGAGGCCGGGCTCGGCGACCCTTGGTTCATCGATGATCTCCTGCCACCGACCGAAGCGCACCAACACGTGCGATTTCATCGCATGATAGCCTTCCACGGTCTGGGTGAGTTTGGGCCGGTCCTGGATGGCGACCACGTCACGCGTCACCAGGCTGCGCACCTTGTCGGCAGCCCACAGTGCCGGCTGGTACTGGCCTGACAACATGCAGGTGAACATCATCAGGTGCAGATCGTGACAGCAGCCGAGCAGATAGTAGGTCGGCTCGCCGGCATAGGCGAGATAGAGGTCGTTGGCCCCAACCGCCTTTTCGCTGGCAAGCTTGGCTTTTTCATATTCGCCGCACAGCACATAGATATGCCCCGGCATGTGGTTCATGTGTCCGGCATCGGGGCACATCTCGCCGAGCAGATCGGCTGAGCGCATGCCGCGTTCCGGCATGGTGGACATTTCCAGGAGATGAATGTGCAGATGGACGATCGCCGGGTGCTGCGCGATACCGGCCTCGTCTGCGAGCCGGATTGACCGCTCGCAAACCTCCAGCGCCTCGATCACGTCTGAATTTGGCGCCGGTGCACCGGTCTTGAGGTTCCAGAGCCGCCGCACCGTGCGCATCATCAGCGCCTCGACGAACAGCGCCATGACGTCATGGTCGTCGGGAAAGTTTTCATGGACCCGCCGCATCGCAGCGGCATAGGCATCGTCCCACTGCTCGAATTCCTGGGGGCTTACCCGGTGCGGCTTCTGGAAGCGGCAGGCCAGTGCCTCGATCAGTTGCCTTTCGACCTCGCTGGCTGACGCCGCATTGGAGCGCGCGAGCTGGACGTGCTCGAAACAACGCTTCGTCGCGCTGTCAGCCTCGGCCTCGCCATGCTCCTTCCAGGTCAGATTGTAGAAAGGCCCAGCCGCATAGGCGATGCCCCAATGAACCATCGGGCAGTCCGGATCGGTCTCCAGAGCCTTCTCAAAGCACTTGATGCCTTCTTCGTGGTTGAAGCCGTAGCACCAGTTCAGGCCAATATCGAACCAGCGCTGGGTTTCTGCCGAGCGGGTAGAGATGGGGCGGCGGTAGGCGCCAAGATTGAAGCGGTCCATGTGGTCTCATTCAAACTGCTCGGCCGCGAGCCTAGCCCTGGCCAGATTCTTCGCCATGAATGTGTGCCGGAACCGGTAGGCATGGCAAACGCAATGAGGCCATCGATCTGACCGGCGCCCGTTAGTCGCTTTCGGGTGGCGCGTCGCTTTGCCAGCCGGCGAGCTCCGGCAGGTCGTCAAGCCAACTTTTCTCGGTCATCACGGCATCGCCGGCCTGCGGTGCAGCCTCCGTGGCGTTTTGAATCAACCAGTCCGCCCACTTCCGGTAGGCAACCGGATCCATCTGGGGCGGCAGCACCTTGGCCTTGAGCAGCATCCTCTTGCGGAAACTGGTTTGCCTGCGCAGCTTGGTCGTCGTGAACTTGATTGCCTTGCCTTGGTATTCGACAGTCCAGCGGTCGCCCCCATGGCTGACAAGCCTGTCGATAGCGAAACCGGCATCGACCGGTCTGTCCCGCCAGGGAAGCTCGATGGCGTTCTTCCGCAGATCGACAGCCCATCGCCTGTAGTTGGCCCCGGTGCGCTGAGGCGGCAGCACGCTGGCCTGTTCGAGCATCTTCCTTCGGAACGTAGGCTGCTTCTTGAGCTGGCCGGTCGTCAGCTCGATTCGATGTCCACGAAATTCGACGTGCCACCGGACCCGCCCGTTGCCGACATACTTCACCAGCCTGTCGATGACGAACTCGTCCTCGGAGAGCATCACGCATCCCTGTCGGATGCTTTCGAGAATGTACTGGTTATCGGTGGGCATGGCGCTGCCTTATGCGGCGAGCCTGAAGGAGCATGGGAACGCGAAATGAAACAGGCCAAATTTCCCTGCAAGTCATTGTTCTTGTCGCAGAGTTTTTGGCTGGGGAACCTGGATTCGAACCAGGACTAACGGAGTCAGAGACAGTTTTCTCCGTTGTTTTTGCTCACAAAATCGGCCTTGTGTTGCAGTCGTGTTGCATGTGCCTCATGAAAGCAGACGGGCCTCGATCTCCGCGACAGCCGTCTGATCTGCCGCGTCGTCCTCGAAAAGATGGCCATAGGTGTCGAACGTCACCGTGATCGAGCTATGCCCCATGATGGCCTGGACGCGCTTCGGCGAGAGCTTCTGTTCGATGAACAGGCTCGCCGCTGCGTGCCGCAGGGCATGGAAATTGTACTTGGCAATTTTGAGCGGATTGCCGTCGGCGTCGAGCCTTGTGGGGTGCAGCTTAAACAGGTCGGCACCGACCAAGAGCGGCGTCCAGACACGAGCCAAAATGTTGTGGTGGTCGAGCGGCGTCCCCTCGTCGGAAGGGAACACCAGACCATCGGGACCATTCGCAATCGAGAGCCGCTGTTGCTTAAGGGCATTGATCGCCATCGGCGCCAGTGGGACGTCTCGCTCGCCGGCCGACGTCTTCGGCAGCCCGAAATCGCCCCATGCATCCACTCTGCCTTTCACGGTAAGAACGCCGCGCTTCAGGTCGACGGCGCTCCAGCGGAGGCCGCGCAGTTCGGAGGCGCGCAGGCCACTGAACAGGGCAGTGACGATCAGCGGGCGGTGCTTGCCTTGGATAGCTGTGAGGATGGTCCGCAGTTCGGCCTTGGTGGGGATCTCCGGCCTTTTCAGCTTGCGGCGATCGTTGGCCTTCACCTTGGCATCCGACACCGGATTGGTGGCCGCCAAGCCCCGCCGCCTCGCTTCAACGAAGATTGCCCCGAGGGAGCGCACGACGCGCTTGACCATCGCCGGCGATCGATCTTTCGCCAGTTCATCCGCAAAGGCGTGGACGTGGGGCGTGTTGAACTGTGAGAGCTTCCTGGCGCCTATCAGCGGGACTATGTGTATGTTGACGTGTTGGGCGTAGGCGTCGCGCGTTGAACGCTCCAAGCCTTCGGCGTCGCATCTTTCCAGCCAAAGCTTCGCGGCCTCTTTGATCGTGATCGAGGCGCTATCGGCGACGTGCACTCCCAGCTGCAGATCGCGCCGTACCTTGACGAGATAGGCGTCGGCATCCTTGCGCTTGTCGAACTGTTTGGCGCGGCGATTGCCGCCAGCGTCAAAATAGTCGGCCAGCCAGCGAACTTCGCCAGAGGGTAGGGTGCGCTTGCGAACCTTAGCCATTGAGGTCACTCCGCTCTTTCGTGCTGTCAGCGCGAACGCGCAGGATATCCATCTCGCGGACCATCGCGGACAGGTTGATCACAAGGCATCTGCGGGCACCGGCGATTCGGATTTTTCCGGCATCCAGCCACTGATAATCGAACGGCTTTCCCTCGCCGGAGACCTGAGAAGCCATGAAACGTGGCTCTGCGTAGAAGCACAGTTCGGACGCGCCCTGCGACCGACGTCGAGCTTCCTTGAAGTGCTCGAAAATGTCGTCCCACGATGAGCGGATGAATGACACCACCATGGTGGGATCGACGCCGAACTCGGCCAGTTCAAGGCAGAACGCCCACTGGAACAGCTGCTCATCGTGATACCAGATTTTCGTGCCTCGACCCGGACTTGAGCCGAGCGGCACGCCGAGGCGCTTGAGGTGCTTCAGCCTGGCGCGGAAGGCCTTCCCCTGAATCTCTGAGCCCAGCCCGTACATTCCGGCGAGCACGGCTTCGGCAGCGGCATAGGTGAGCATTCTCAATATCCCCGATGGTCGCGGACCATTCCGCTTAATCCCTGTGTGTAGTGTAAGTGTGCACTTGACGATTGTAAACCCCGTCCGATATTAATTAGTGCATTGGTGCACTAATGGTTCGGGATGGTCCCGGCTGGCACCGCAAAGGAGACTGGAATGGTTGAAGTCACTCGCCAGACCGTCACGATTGCCGAGGCTGCGAAGGCTTTGGGCATCGGCCGGAACGCCGGCTACGAGGCAGCGCACAGGGGGGAAATCCCCACGATCAAGATCGGCAAGCGGATCCTCGTGCCGCGCGCTGCGCTGGACAAAATGCTGAGCGGGGAGGCGGCCTGATGGAGCAGATCGACCTCCAACCCGATGAAATGATCCGTCAGGCGGCCGAATACGTTGCCGGCCCGCGTGAGCGTACTGGTCTCGCCACGATCCCTGAAATCAGAGAGCGCTTCGGTCTCAACGCCCTGCAGGCATGTGAAGCGGTTCGACGCGCCCAGGCCCTCCGTTATGCGAGGGCGCTCTGATGGTCGAGATCACTCCCGAATTCATCGCCAAGGCCCGATGGTTTTTGGTCTGCGCTACATCGCAGGGCCGGCAACAGGGCCGCACACCGTATTACTTGCTTATGGACAGGTTTCGCCTCGACCACCACGAGACGGAAAAGGTGCTGGCTCTCCTCAAGGCGGAGGGCTTCAGAACATGAGCATTCAAAAGCGAAAGCCGACCTCGGCAAAGGTCGGCTCGCTGGAAATGTCGAATAGCTTGGCAGCAATCGATACCGGCGAGAATACCAAAGGCGGCATCAGTCCGCAAACGAAATGGAAGCTGGCAAACCCCAAGGCTATCTGGGCACAGCAAGCGCTCCGTTCCGCCCTCAATCGCGGCCTGATCATCCAGTTGCCATGCAGGGAATGCGGCGCCCTCGATGCCGAGGCGCATCACCCGGATTATGATCGCCCCATGGATGTTGACTGGCTCTGCCGGCTGCATCACCGGCGGGAACATAAGCGGCTGAAATGCGAGGCCGTCACATGAGCGGCAACACCCGCAACTTCACCATGGTGGCGCCGGTGCTTCATAGCTCCAGGCGCTTCCTGGATCTCGATGATAGCGGCCGCGCGCTGTTCATCTATCTCCTGACTGGCCCGCATCAAACCAGCTGCGGCTGTTCTCAGATCAAGCCAGGCTATGCATGTGCAGACCTTGGGCCGAGTTGGCCCTTGGACAAATACCAAAGGCATCTGGCGGCGCTGGAGACCGCTGGGCTCATCATCGTCGACGATGACGAGATCTATATCGAGCGGTGGTTCAAGCACAACTCCAAGGGCTCATGGAAGTACGCCAAGGCCATCCAGAGCCAGATCGACAAGATCGAAAGCGATATGCTTCGCGAGAAGGTAAGCGCTGACTTTGCGGCCACTGAACTAGGGCAAGCTGCCTATGAGGCTGGCGAAGCTGAAAAAGCTGCCGATCGCTCGACGCCCGCAAACGTCTCAAACCGCCTGCTTTCCACCGGCCTTATGCGAAGAGGAGCATAGGCCATGGATAGGGTATCAGAGGACTATCGATATACGGAGACGGAGACGGAGACCGAAACGGAGATTGAAACCATACCCATACGAAAAACCGAAAGAGAGATTTTAGAGGTTCGCTTGGGAAAAAGAGGCTGGGAGATCCTTCCCTGCATATTTCCACAGAAAGGAATTGCGCGAAATATTTTTGAGTGCCGGAGGGGCGAATGACGTCCCCCGCGCTCCTCGCTCCGATCGCCGAGCCCGCTGCTCGGCTGCGTCGCATCGCTGCATGTGCCCGTGACGGCCGGCCGATCGATCCTGCCGACGCCATTCCCTTGCAGGAAGCTTTCGACCGCCACCTTATCGACGGCTCATCACTCGACTTCCTGCTCGGCGTCACCGCCGACGGCAAGGGCGCCACGCCACCATGGAAGGCCTTGAGGATCATCGATCGAGATGACGCGATCCGCGCCCTGGCCTCATCCCTCTCCGAGGATGTCGATGGCGGCAACGTGCTCGACGCCATGCTCGACGAGCTTGAGCAGTTCGCCAACTGGCGCTGGCCGCAGCTTCGCCTCCACCAGGAATGCCCGGCAAACCCGACCAGCCTGGAAGCCCTCATGTGGCAGGTGCTCCGTCTCTCCGGCGGCCGGGTGCTCTCCCGCGCCTATCTGGCGGAAATCCTTGCAGGCTGAAATCGGCATTTCAGCCGGAAGAGCTCGAATCAACCCTGATAGATTCGGGAAAGATCAAAATCACCCAGCCGGAGAAAGAGCCGCCCAAATGACGTTTCGCAACTCAGGTATCTACGACGCCAGAACAGATTTCGCCGCGCTCGACAGGCGCACCTCTGCCAAGGCCGCAGCAGGCTGGGATGCGGCAATTAGCCGAACGAACGGCGAGACATCAAACGTCAACTACGAATCCGCCGACGGGTTCGCGTGGGTCCATGTCGACGATGGTTCCGACCTCGCCGACCGCCTGCCGGCCGAAGCCAAGGCCAAGTTGCTACGCTTGCGGGAAGCTAAGATCGCGGCTCAAGACCTCGCCGCGCCGATGTTCGAGCGCATCCACGAAAAAAGGATGGAACGGTTGAACTTCTGGACCGTCGCCAGCAAGCGCGAGCATGATTTCCACCTGAGCAACCTTTTCATAGCTCATCGCCACCATGGCGTTGAACTTCCTCCTGAAGGCAAGGCTGCACTGGCGGCGATCGACCAGGATAAGGCGAAACTCGCCCGGCTCGACGAGGAATTGGCCCGCCTGGAGGCACAGAACACCCACAAGGCCAGACGCGCACAGACGCTCGGCGCATTGATCGATAACAACCTGGAACGGTTCCTGCTCTCGCTCCGGCCGGGCACCAGGATCACCGAATTCGACGGCATCGTGCCGAAGCTGCGCAAGGGCGAGACCGCATCCGAGGCGATCGAGCGCACTCGCAATGAACGCGCTTCACTGCTGGCCGATTTGAATGACCTCCAGGCAAAGCCCATCACTGCACAGGCGGCCAAGGCCAAGGCGCGGGAACACATCGAACTGCTCGCCAACGATGGCAAACCTTCGGTGCTCAGTCTGCTCGACCACGGCGAGGGCATCGGCTTCATGCGCCTCAACAGCAGGGCAGGATCTCCCTTCGATTCGTTCAATGGGGATCTGAGCAAGGATGCCCGTCGGGCGCTCTCTCTCGTCGCATGGGTCTGCAAGGATCAACTGATCAAGGCGATCAACGCCGAGATCGATGCAGCCGACACCGGCGCCGGCATCAGCGACAAGGACCGCACCGCTGCCGAGTTTCAGATCAACGCCACCCTCCAGAGCCTGGAGCGCGAAGAGGAAGCGCTGATCGAGATGGCAGAGGCCAACGGGCAATTGGTCGAGCGTCGTATCGATGCTGACTCGGCCGCCGTTCTCGGCATCGTAGTTTCGAACAACTGAGGATATCGACCATGACGCTGCTCCAGAAACTGGACGCCCTCGACCTCCGCCTCGGCGATCTTGAGAGGTTGGATCGGGACATTAAGGCGCGCAACGCCAAAGCCTTCGAAGGCGGCGAGCACGTTGCGCGCGACAAAGTGTGGAAGACTGCATGCGACCTCATCGAAGTCTGCATCGCAGCAGGCGCTCCGCCGAGCACACTTCTCCGCATGGCCAAGACTCGCATCACCATCCGCGCGGCGGTGGCTGAGCTAGGCATCTGACAGGTTTACGTGAGCATGAGGAAGATCCTTCACGCAACAACGAACCGGGCGGCCATCGTGTCGGCCGGTTCAACTCAATTGCTGGCCGAGGCTGCGGGGCCGTCCGACCAGCAAGGGCTCGATGCTGTTTTCCTGGCAGTGTTGATCCCACGAAAGGCGCGGCCGTGCGTTGCTTCCTTTCACGCGGCTATGCGTCGCGACCGGGTGCGTGCTGAAGACGCGGCACATCCCGGTCGCACCGAACTCGCGGGTCCTTGGCGAGCCGTACGACGGATGAGGGTCGGCAGGGCGCTTCGTGTCCCTAGCTACAGACCTGCAAAGTTTGTGCATGAACAAGCGCAATCACGAAGATTCGTTGCGCCACAAGGCGTTGCGACGCAAATCCATGCAAATGCGAGTTGCTGAAAATGACCCTCATGTCCCCAACTGAATATGCCCACGCTATCGGCGTCTCGCCGTCGACGGTGAGCCGTGCGATTGCCAAGGGTCGCATTCCGACGGTGACGACGACCGACGGCAAAAGAATGGTCGACCGGCAAACTGCCGACACGGCTCGGCGACGGGACAGCAACATTCAGGGCGGACATGGCGGCAGGTCAGATCGCGCTGTTCGGAAGGCTTCGCTTTGGAGGGCGCAGAGCGGGAATGGCTATGATCCCCAAGTGCTCGCAGCCCTTAGTGTCATGGTGTTGGCGTGGCCATCCCTCATGCGCGAGGCGATGGAGATTCTCGGCGCCGATGAGATGAACCAGGCGCGCGCGGTGTTGGCACTGGAAGACCTTACCGCGACGCTGGCGTGCGCGGTGCATCAAGATATCAACCGGGCGCGCATTCATGATTATCGCATCCCGCTTCCCGCCAAGCCCATTCAACACTGGTCCGCCGAGGTGCAAGCCTTCGTCGATCGCGTTGGTGACAATGGCATGGGCGGGCAATGGACAAGCGACGACGTCGAGGGCCTGTCAGGCGGCGCAGAATGGGCTGAGCGCACGATGTCGGCGTGCTGGTCGGTGCAGCCCTGATGATCAGCTTCATGGAATTTGAAGGAAAGGTACAAACACGATGACCCCTGCCAATTGCCCGGCGCACTGGCGCCAAGCGCTCGACGCTACGGACGTTTCCAGCGTGAGTTTCCGCGACGAGGACGACGCCATCGCATTCTTCGGCGCGACCCGCATCCATGACTGTTTCATCAAGCTGTCGGACAGCCAGAAAGAGAACGTTGTCGCCTTGCGCAGCCGCTTCTCTGACGAGTCCCTGGCGGCAACGCTGTGCGCCCATGCCAAGGAACGGGAGGTCTCGCATACCCCGCGCTATATAGGCGCCTATGCGGGCAGCCGCCCGGCTCCTACCGTGCAGGAGTTGCAGCCCGAGATCGACGCCATCAACGCCGAAATCGCAGCGATGCCGAAGGCCAACAAGTGGGCCGATGCGATCGCCAAAACGAACGCAAAGCTTAACAGCGGAGCGCTGTGACCATGGCCAGTAAACCGATCGTCCAAAGGATTGCTTTGGAAGGTGGCAAGGCGATCGAAGATCAGTTGAAGGCGCTCGGCGATGCCGGCGAAAAGGCCTTCAATCAGATCCAGAAGGCTGCCGCCGGCGCGCAATTCACGCAGTTCTCGGCGTCGCTGAAGCGCGCCAGCGGCGATCTTGTCGCGTTCGGCCGCAATCTGGCGCTTCTGGGGGCGGGCGTAGCCGCAGCAGCGGGCGGTGCTGGCGCGGCAATCCTCGAACTGGCTTCGTCGTCTGGAGAGGCGGCTGATCAGGCTGGCAAGGCGGCGCAAAGCGCAGGCGTCACGACCCAAGCCTATACCGAGCTCGCCTTTGCCGCGAAGATGTCGAACCTTGAACAGGCTGACCTCGACGCCGGCATGGCTCGCCTGAACAAGACGCTTGGTGCGGCTGCCAATGGTTCGAAGTCGGCACTCGAGTTGTTCAAGAAACTCGGCGTTTCCATCCGCGATTCGGCGGGCAATTTGCGCACCCCGGACGCCGTCCTGCTCGACCTCGCCGACGCTTTCTCCAAACTACCAGACGGTGCATTGAAATCGGCCCTGGCAATTCAGCTATTCGGAAAGAGCGGCGCGAAGTTGCTGCCGTTTCTCAACGAAGGCAAGAAGGGCCTCATCGATCTTGGCGCAGAGGCCAAGGCGCTCGGCGTCACACTGACTGATGCCCAGGCCAAGATCGGCGACAATCTGGGCGACGCGCTCGACAGCGTGTCTGCTGCAGCCGGCGGCGTGAAACTTCAGCTTGGTCTGCTGTTTGCGCCTGCGATCACTCAGGCCGCCACGGCGTTGACGGAACGGATCAAGCAGCTTCGGCCCGCCATCCAAGGCTTTGCCCAAGACATCGCCACCAAGGCTCTTCCCCTCATGCTCGATTTCGTCAACGCCCTGACCGGCAATGACGCGGACGTGTCCAACAAGTGGGTCTTGGAATGGCGGGATGGTGCTATCGCCTTCGGGCAGTCGATGGTCCAGGCTTCCACAATCGTCTTGGCCGCTATCGATAAGTTGCGGGCAGGGCTCGACCTGACGGCAACGGCCCTCAATGGAATCTTCGGCACCCATCTATCTGGCGATGCGATTGGGCTGGTTCTCATTGCCGGGCAGATCACGGGCGGCTTCAAGGCGCTCTACTCTGCCGTCATCGCGGCGAAGGATGCCGTTGTCTTGCTGTTCGGCCTGGCCAGGGCAAATCCTTGGATCGCGGCAATCACCCTCATCGGCAGCGGCATCCTGCTTTGGGCGACGCGCACAGACCAGGCTACGGCAGCACTCCAGCGTCACGAGGGCTTGGTCGAGGGCGTTAAGGACGCCTACGGGCGGGCTGGCAACGCGGTCAAGAACATGACGGATGAGATCCGCAACGGGCTGATCATTCAGCAGCGTGCGGCCTTGCAAGACTTGGTGCCGGCATTCGAAGCCGAGATCAAGCGCTTGCGCGATCTGGCCGCCGCGCCAGCCAAGGAAAACCCCTTCAGCCAAGCCCTTCGGGACTTCGCCGGCGGTGGGAGCCTCGAAGCCTATCTCGCCGCGATCAAGAAAATCGGCGCCGCCAATCCTGAACTCAACGCCGCAGCGGATGCCTTTGTGCACTTGACCGACAAGGCCACCGGTTTGCAGGAGAAGATCAAGCCGTCGGCCGACTTCCTCGATCTGCTCACCGGCAAGATCACCGATGCCGCCTTCCAGGCGCGCCAGGCTGGTGCCGGCTTCCAGGCTCTTGGCACCGATGCCAACGCGGGACTCACCAATGCGGGAGCCGCTGCCGACACGACGAAGGCCAAGGTTGAGGCGTTGGGCCAGACGATCACGGTCATCCGAGGCGGCGGCGACAAGCTCACGAAACAGGTTTTTGATGTCGTCAACGGCGTTGCCAAGGCGGCGGCTGACGGCAAGACAGCCGTTGACGGACTGAAGTCGAGCGTTGACGAAACGAGCGGCGCTGTGGATGGAGTATCGAACGAGATAACCGACAGCATTTCCCAGATCGCACCGGCCGCACAGGAAGCCGCCAGTGGGTTCAACAGTTCGCTCGGCAACCTCGATGCTGGTGCCGCACAGGCCGCCGCAGAGGCCATCGTCGCGCCGTTCACAACGCTGCCGGGCAAGTTCTCTGCCATCCTCAACGGCATCCGGGCACTGCTGCAAGGCGGCTTTACGGGCCTGCAAGGCATTGTCACCAGCCTCGCCAGTCAGATCGAGTCCGCGATCGCGCGCATCCTGTCGGCATTGCGGGAGGCCGCAGCGGCAGCCTCGTCGTTGCGCGCACAGGCCGGCTCCTCGTCGGCTTCGCAGTCCGGTGGCTCACATGGTGGCTTTGCCGGCGGCGGCTTCGTCAGCGGTCCCGGCGGTCCGACGAGCGATTCCATCTTGGCTTGGTTGTCCGACACCGAATTCGTCATGCAAGCGCGAGCTGTGCGGAAGTACGGCCTCAACTTCTTCAATGCGCTCAACCAAGGGGCTATCCCGCTCGACGCGCTGCGCGGGTTCTCGCTTGGCGGCTTCGTCGACAACTTCAATCGCTCAATGGCGATCCCGAGATACGCTGGCGGCGGGCTGGTTTCGTCTGTTGCACCGTCGGGCGCAGGCAACCAGCGCACACCTATCGTCCTGCAGTTGCCGGGCGGGGAACAGATCTCCGACTTGACCATCGGTGATGTCGCGCTGACCCGACTGCAGCAGTTCTTGCAGCGAGAGGCCACGACGCGGAACGGTCGGAGGCCAAAATGACCTTCCCGAACCCAGGACTCGGCCCATTCGAGGCCGAGAATGCGGACTGGTCAGCGCACGTCACGCGCGGCTTTGTGCGCGAGATATCGATGGACCAATTGAACGCACCCGGATGCGATCCGGCACACGCGGCCATGGCGCATCTGACCGGCTTCATTATCTGCGCCATGACTGACGCCAACAAGCGCGGCGACGGAAGTCAGCAGATCATGCCGGACTTGGCCGAACAGGTTCGGGTGCGCTTAGAGCCGTTGTTTGCCGGCTCAATCGTGGTCAGCTTTCTGCAGAACGCCAAGCCCTTGTTGACCGTGGTGCCCGGCGGCAAGCAACCGGACAACGCCGCATGACCGCCTATTTCACATTCACCCTGGCCGCTGGCGTCGTCCTGGCGCTGGCCTGGCCGTTTTAAGGAAAAGGAATTCCCATGTTCGTCCACATGCTCAATGACAGAAGGACATGGCAACGGGGGGCCGTGCCGCCACCCGCTGCATGGACGCCAGCAAATCTCACAGGGCTGCTGGCCTGGCACGACGCCAAGGATCTGGCGACGATCACCGCCGCGAGCAGCCTGATCTCGGCCTGGAACGACAAGAGCGGCAACAACAACCACCTGACCGAAGCGACCAACAAGCCCAATTACTCCTCGTCGGCACAGCTGGGCGGAGTAAATGTCATAGATTGCGGGCCGGTGGGCAATCCTCCTGTTTCGAGCGGGAGGAAGATGTCGTGGACAAGCGCGATCACCACGGCCAAAGCGATATTTGCGGTGGTTGGCACCGGCACTAATGCAAGCTTAGAGGGCGGCGGGTTCCTGTTCGGCAGTACCGGGTCAACCTACCCATTCCATCGTGGCGGGACTTCACATCAGGAAGGCTATCTGGTGGCTGACCCCCTCGTGAATGTCCTCTACGGTGATGCTGACTGGCGGGATACGGCAGCACGTCGCAACGGCACCACGGTAAATCCCAGCATTCAGGGTTTTACGGGCCAAAGCACCTGGAACATCGTAGGACTCAAGACAGCCGGTTCTGCTGCAGGTTCATTCGACAGCATCAATTTTGACCGTGGAACTTCGCGTGGCGGGGCCGATTGGGCGGAGATAATAGTCCTCAATGCGGTGCCCTCCGACAATGACATTAAGCGCATCGAGGGGTATCTGAAGAACCGCTGGGCCACGGTGACGCTTCCCGAAATTCACCCCTACGCAAGCGCTCCCCCGCATATCGGTGACACACCCGTAGACAACCCCCTGACCAGTCACAGATGGTGGCGGATGGTGGCGGATGGTGAATTTTACTGTCATGACGCGCGCCGAGAGCTTATCAGGCATGTCGGAGCTAGAGGTCTATGAAACCATCGGCGGCGCAAACGCGATAAGTTCGGCGACCCTGTCAACGTCTGTCGCACTTAGAGACGGCGCACTTAGCGACCTCACGAATGGTAACCTGTCAGCAGACCGTGCTCAATGGGACGGCCAGTCGTTCGATGTCATCATGGATTTTGGCTCAGGTCAGAGCAAGATCCTGAACCAGGTTGGCATCGCGCCGAACAAAGATGCTGTAGGGCGCTCGCCTCAATGGTTTGTCATGCAGTATTCTGATGACGGCACAAATTTCCATGACAGTTGGCTGGGTATCGTGTCCTCCGCCTACACGCTCGGCACGATCAAGAAGGTGTCGCCAGCCTCGATCTAAGCGACGAAAGCATGTCCGCTTGCCGCTGCGAAGACAAACATCGACACTCAGCCGGCGATTGCCATGCCAATGCCGACGCCAAGGCCAATAGCCAGCCCCAGGAACAGCTTCCCGGCAAGATCCATGGCGAAGGCGCGGACGGGGCGCCACGCGTCTGTGCGGGGCGCTTTGATGGCTTGGGAGAGATCGTCAAAGATCGTTTCCATGTCTTCAGCATAGATCGAAACGCCGAATCTGTGAATCCCCCTTCAGGGGCGCGCGCAAAGCTTCGCCCCCGCAAGGGCGCGCTTGAAAAATCAACCGAATAAGAGCAACGTGTCCGTGGGCGTAGAAACCCGGACCGTGATATCTCCGAATCGTCCCTTGGCGGGGACAGCTTTCCTTGGCGGGAAAGCTCGGATGAAATGGAGTGGAAAAGTTTTCCTCTCCTAATGGACGCGCTTGGCGGCGCGGCTCCAGACCCGACCAATATGGCCGGGGGGCGCCGTTCTGTCCAGTGGGGGCAACCCCTAAAAGCGTCGCGCCAGTCTCACGGCTGGTTTCTACCCCCCGGCTTTCGGTCCGCCACCGATGATGGAAAGTCTTCCTGACTGGAATACTTTCCGCCGGCCGTAGAAAGCCGGTTCGAACCGTGAGAACGACCAATGACCATCATCACCATAGCCATGCTGCTCGCCGCAGTGGGCCTCCGCACGCGCCTTGGACGCGCCAGCCTCGCCCTGTGGCTCCTGAAGGCCTCCAACGCCCTACACCGCGCAGGAGCCCGCGCAATCGACAACCTGGAGGGCGACCTCCATGGATGACCTGCAGCTCACCAAAAAGGCCGAGGCCTACGTCGCCACTGCAGCGGAAAACTTTTCCGCTGCACCACTGCTTACCCTCCAGATCGACCGCACCAGCCGCAAGTCGCTGGCCGGCTCCATCGAGGCGCTTATCGACATGCTGGACGACTTGTCGCCAGATCCTGACCTGGAGGATGGCGCCGACCTTGAACCCTCTCTTGGCTGGGGCGAACGAGGTCCGCGCTGCATGATGCCGTTGGATCACGGGCGCGGAAGCCATCACGACGACCGGGAATTGGATGAAACCGACTATGAGGACAGCGGCGACGCTGAGCCTTCGCTCGGGTGGGGCCAGAACCAATCAGTTCTGCATTGCGATCGGCACGATGAAGCGGAAGAGGAGAACGAACACGGCGGCGATGTCTTAGATGAGCCCCACGATGGTCGCGATGATGATGAGCCTTGGCTCGGCTGGGGGAACACGATGGGGCAACCCGGAGTCGGCACAGAGGGCTTGGAAGGCGTCGAGGACAACCCGGACTATGGCGTTCTCGGCAACTTTACCGGAGCCGGCACCGACGAGGCCCGGCAGATGCTTCGCGGTCGCGGGCGCAAAGAACCGTCCCTGACGATCGTCGGCCCGGCCATCGCCATTGCCAACTGGCACGGCATCAAGCCGACCGATCCTGACCAGATGGATGCCCGCGCGCACTATTGGGCTGCGAAGGGCTTCTAACGTTTGCCAACATTGACCAACGTTTGCTGCCCGGCTGCTCAGGTGGCCGGGCCTCGACTGAGGCGCAAACCATGTCCTACACTTAAGCGATGTCACGCGGACTCGGCATCAAGCAGCTACTATTCCTCAAGGCCATCCACTCGATAGAGAAGGAAGCGGCCGACACCAGTTCGTATTGGCGAATTTCTGCCGTTTTGGAACAGGCCTACGCGCTGTCGCCTGAATTGCAGGAGATGCAGAAGAGGCTTGACCAGGCCATGGCCGCCCGCGACGCGAAAACCAGACAGATGGCCATTGATGGTGATCCCAAAGCGAAGTTGCTCATGTCGCTGACACGGCAGCTAGCAGTTCGGCGCAGATGGGATGTCGGCGAGCACCACGACCGAAAGCGACGATGCCCCGAATGGCTGGAGCACCACCTAAATCCGTCCCGAACACTCGCGTTGCTGGAGCGTCGTGGCCTCGTCACCAGGGTGAACGGCGGCGTTGCGCTGAGTGATGCCGGCCGTGCGGTCCTATAAGGTTTAAATGTAGGACATGGTTGGCCACACGGTGGCGGGCCTTCCTTTACGTCATTTGCCCAGAAGAACGATGGGAGAACAAATCGCCCATGCCGTGTTGCAGTCATGTTGCAATGACTGAAAGGGACGGAGCGGGACATGCCCAGATTGCAAGGGTTTGCGCGTAATCAAGCAGGAAAACGACTGCAACACATATTGGGAGCCGAGGATAAAGCTAACCGCTTGTTTTTGCTTGCTAAAGCGTTGGCTGGGGAACCTGGATTCGAACCAGGACTAACGGAGTCAGAGTCCGTGGGTCTACCGTTAACCTATTCCCCAGCAGGCGCGGTCGTGGACCGCGCGGGCCGAACGGCTGAGCCGCTTGAGCGCTGCCTTGTAGCCGCCAGCGGAAAATAGTCAAGCCTGCTCCGCGGTTCAATCGCCAGCTTTTATCACCGGTTTCAAACGCCACCTTTTTCCAGCGGCGTGAGAACTCCGGGCTCAGCTCTCCTTGCGGCTGAATTGCGAGCGTTCGAAGAACAGCACGATGCCCAGGCCCAGAAACAGCGGGATGATCAGATAAAACAGCCGGAACACCAGCAGCGCGGCCAGCACGCCGACCGGGTCCATGTCGGAAAGCCCGGCCAAGAACACCACTTCGAACACGCCGAGGCCGCCCGGCGCGTGCGATATCTGGGCGACCGAGAAGGAGACGAGGAAGACGCCGAGCACGACGAAATAACCGGGATTGTGCATCTCGGGCAGGGCGAAGAAGATGATCGCGGCCGCCGCCAGCAACTCGATCGGGCCGATCAGCAACTGCCTGGCGACGATCGGCAGCGCCGGATAGTGCAACTGGAAGCTGCCGATCTTCAGCGGGCGCAGATGCAGCCAGCTGCCGAATATATAGGCCGCGACGAGGACCAGCATCGCAATGCCCGCAGCCTCCGACAGGCCGTGATGGGCGATGCCGGAGAAGCGGTCGATAATCTGCGGCTCGAACACCAGCACGAGGCCTGCGGCGAGAATCGTCGACAGCACGAAGGTTATCCAGCAGACCGCCACCAGCACGCCGACCTCCTGGCCGGTCAGGCCCCTGGTGCCGTAGGCGCGGTAGCGGATGACGGCGCCGGAAAACACCGAGCCGCCGATATTGTGCGACAGCGCATAGGTGGTGAAGGAGCACAGCGTCACGAACAGCCAGGACACGCGCCTGCCGATGTGCAGCAGCGCGATGTGGTCGTAGCCGGCGAGCGCGGCATAGGCCACCACCGAACTCAAGCCTGCCAGCATCCAGCCGCGGGCCGGAATGGCCGCCAGCCCGTCCCAGACGTCGTCGAGCGAGATACCGCGCAATTCATGCCAGAGCAGCAGCAGCGAGAAAATCACCGCGCCGATGCCGACGATCGGCCAGAAATAGCGTTTCCAGTTCATTGCCCGACCGTCATGCGTTGCCTGTCCGCTTCCTTTTCTGTCGAGAGGCCGACCGCGCCCCGAATTCCCCATTCATTTCAGAAATGCCTCATTGAAGCCGGCTATTCAACCGCGAACACTTGTCGCGCCTGATGCCGGCGAGGCCTGCCTGCACCGGGCGCGGCGCGAGAACGCCTGCAAGCGGCGAGGGAACCGGCTCGACGGGCGCGGTCTCCGCTGGCGTCGCGTTATCAATCCAGCCTTGCGGGTACATTACGGAGCGCAGCAAAAAGGCGGGGTTGCGCGCCCAGCCGGCAAAATTCGGCAAGCGGCTCTTGGTGATCGGGCGCGGCACTGTTAGTCTGGCGGCAACTTGAAACATGCCAAAGCGCCTGCTGCGTCCGTCACCGGTTCGCGCGGCGCCGGAAGGAACGACAGTGGAAGACCGCGACACCGGCGCAGGCGCGCCGGAGGTGGGCGCGTCCAGCGCTTCTCCGGGGTCATCAGGCCCGGGGACGGCCGGTTGGCAGCAACGCCGCCCGACGGAGCCTCGCTCCGTGAATGGGCAGGTGGGCGACGCAACCCAGAAAGGCAAGCCCAAGAAACGGCGCAAGCGAAGGCGCGGGCGCAAGGTTTTTGCGCGCGACGATGTGCGCCCCGAGGACAATCGATCGCCGCTGCAAGGCAAGGCCGCTACCGCGGCAGTCGACCTGAAGCCTGTTGCCGCTGCGGCGATCTCGCCCGTCGTTCCAGCGCCACGCCCCGAACAAGGCAACCGCAGGCCGCCGGTGCACGAGCTTCCGGTTTTCGCGGCGCTGGATCTCGGCACCAACAATTGCCGGCTGCTGGTCGCCGTTCCCACCCGTCACGGCCAGTTCCGCGTCATCGACGCCTTCTCGCGCATCGTCAGGCTGGGCGAGGGGCTCACCGCCAATGGCCGGCTCGGCCAGCCGGCGATGGACCGCGCGGTCGAGGCGCTGAAGGTCTGCGGTGACAAATTGCGCGGCCGCAAGATCAGGAAGGCAAGGCTGATCGCCACCGAAGCCTGCCGCACCGCCGAAAACGGCGTCGAGTTCCTCGATCGCGTCGAACGCGAAGCCGGCCTGAAGCTCGAGATCATCGATCGCCAGACCGAAGCCCGCCTTGCGGTTTCCGGCTGCGGCTCGCTGGTCGAGCGCGACACGCAAGGCGTCGTCCTGTTCGACATCGGCGGCGGCTCCTCCGAGATCGCGCTGATCGATCTCAGCGGCCGCCGCTCGCCGCGCCTTGCCAACCATATCGTCTCATGGACATCGCTGCCGGTCGGCGTCGTGTCATTGGCGGAACGCTTTGGCGGCCGCACCGTGACGCGCGAGATCTTCACCGCCATGGTCGACGACGTCGCCGGCAGGCTGGCTACTTTCGATGGCCGCGACCGGCTGAGCCATCTCAAGGCCAGCCCGAATTTCCATCTGCTCGGCACTTCGGGCACGGTGACGACGCTGGCCGGCGTCCATCTCGATCTCGAGCGCTACGACCGCCGGCGGGTCGACGGCCTGTGGATGGACCGCGACAGCGTCGACCGCATGGTGGAGAGACTGGTCGGCTGGGATTTCCAGCAGCGCTGCGCCAACCCCTGCATCGGCGCCGACCGCGCCGATCTGGTGCTTGCCGGCTGTGCGATCCTAGAAGCGATCCGCGCCGTCTGGCCGTCGGAGCGGCTGCGCGTCGCCGACCGTGGCCTGCGCGAAGGCATATTGAGCGAACTGATGGCCGATGACGGCGTCTGGCGCAACGATGGGCGTGCTAGGGCATGATCATGCTCAAACAAGAAATCAGGCAATGACCAAGAAACCGGAAAAACCAGGTTCGGCGAGCATTCGCGTGCTGAAGACGCGGATCAAGAAGAAAAGCGGCCTGAAGGAATCGTCACGCCGCTGGCTGCAGCGCCACATCAACGATCCCTATGTCCAACGCTCGAAAGCCGATGGCTATCGTTCCCGCGCGGCCTACAAGCTGATCGAGATCGACGACAAGCACCATCTCTTGAAGCCCGGCATGAAGGTGATCGACCTGGGTGCCGCCCCCGGCGGCTGGTGCCAGGTCGCGGCCGCGCGCACGAAATCGACGGCCGAAAACCCGCATGTCATCGGCATCGATTATCTGGAAATGGACGCCGTGCCCGGTGCGCCGGTGCTGCTGATGGATTTTCTCGATCCGCAGGCTCCGCAAAAGCTGGCCGAGGCGCTGGGCGGCGACCCGGATGTCGTGCTGTCCGACATGGCGGCGCCGACCACCGGCCACAAGCGGACCGACCACATCCGCACCATGCATCTGTGCGAGGTGGCGGCCGATTTCGCGCTGTCGGTCCTGAAGCCCGGCGGCCATTTCCTGGCCAAGACCTTCCAGGGCGGCGCCGAAAACGAACTGCTCTCGATGCTCAAGAAGAATTTCCGCTCCGTCCACCACGTCAAGCCACCGGCGTCGCGCGATGAATCGGTGGAGCTTTATCTCTTGGCCAAGGATTTTAAGGGGCGAGAGGCTGGTCCGCCGTCAGGCGGATCGGAACGTCCAGTGGACGTTCCGAAGGGCTCGAGCGCCCGGAGCCATGGCGAAGGGCCGGGGGACGCAGACGGCTGAGTTGGCCGCTTCACTCTCCAGGCGATCTCACCGGTTCCAGCGTCTTGGGCGTCGTCAGCCGGCCATGGCCTGACACGGCGTTGCCGGCATCGGGTGCCAGCCGCATGAACGACAGTGACGCCGCCGCCGATACCGCCGCCACGATGAAGAAGGCGGTATGGAAATCGCCCAGCGTCAGCGGGCCGCCATGGATCGAGGTCGAGACTTCCAGAACACCGCCGGCGAGCGCCACGCCGAGCGCGATCGAGAGCTGCTGGAACACCGCCGTGATCGGCGTCGCCTTGCTGGTATCCTCGGCCGAAACCTCGGCATAGGACAGTGCGTTGACACCGGTGAAGAACATCGAACGGATAAAGCCGCCGACCAGCAAAATGGCCAGCATCAGCGCGTAAGGCGTTTCGGGGGTGAAGAGGCCGTAGATGGCGATCGATGCGGCGGCGACCAGCGAGCCGGCGATCAGCACGCGGCGGAAGCCGACGACACGGAAGATCAGCGCGGTGACGAATTTCATGCCGATGGCGCCGATCGCGGAGACGAAGGTGATCATGCCGGACTGGAATGGGGTCAGCCCGAAACCGATCTGGAACATCAGCGGCAACAGGAACGGCACCGCTCCGATGCCGATGCGAAACAGGCTGCCGCCAAGCACCGACGAGCGGAACACCTGGTTGCGGAACAGCTCAAGCGCCAGCAGCGGATTTCTGGCGCGGCGCGCATGCATCAGGTAGAGCGCGCCCGACAGCAGCCCCACCGCGACCGTGATGAAGCCGGTGGCCGGCGGCAGATAAGGCAGGCTGACCACCGACAGGCCGAACACGACGCCGGATGCGGCAAGCCCGCTCAACACGAAGCCGATGAAATCGAGCGGCGGCGTCTCGGTTGCTTCGGTTTCCGGCAGGAAGCGTGTGGCCAGCCAGATGCCGATCAGGCCGATCGGCACGTTGATCAGGAAGATCCAGTGCCACGTAAAATAGGTGGTGATAAAGCCACCGATCGGCGGACCGACCAGCGGGCCGACGAGTGCTGGAACGGTCAGCCAGGACATGGCGGCGACCAGGTCGCTCTTGGGCGTGGCGCGCACCAGCACCAGGCGCCCGACCGGGGTCATCATGGCGCCGCCAATGCCTTGCAGGAAGCGCGACACCACGAAGGCCGGCAGCGAACCGGACAGCGCGCAGGCAACCGAACCGGCAATGAACACCGCGATCGCCGCACGAAAGATGTTCTTGGCGCCGAAGCGGTCGGCCATCCAGCCGCTGATCGGAATGAAGATCGCCAGCGACACCAGATAGGCGGTCAGCGCCAGTTTGAGCGCGATCGGGCTGGTATGGATGTCGATGGCGATCGCCGGCAGCGATGTCGCGATGACGGTCGAATCCATGTTTTCCATGAAAAGAGCGACCGCCAGTATGAGCGGAATGGTGCGGTTCACAAAAACGCGTCCGGGCTTGATTCCAGATGTTGCCGACCTTGCCGGCACGCAGGGCGGGTATCACGGCTGGACACCGATGTCGCATTAATTTGCTGTCACTTTTGTGCGATCGCAACCAGGGGTGGCGTTGCCGGGCTCGTCGTGATCCTGTTGTGCAACGCAATGATCGGCTTTTCATCCGTCCCGGGACGTGTTACCAGCCACCGCCAATCCTGAAAGGGAATAACGAGTCGGCGCTGCCCATTCCGGTCCAGCGCTTTTTCGCATTCAAAGGGCTGGCTATGGCAAAAATCATCGAAACGTCCACCGGCGCACTGGCGCTGACCTTTGACGACGTGCTTTTACAGCCCGGTCATTCCGAAGTGATGCCCGGCCAGACCGACATCCGCACCCGCATCGCCGGCGACATCGACCTCAACGTGCCGATCCTGTCGGCGGCGATGGACACGGTCACCGAGGCAAGGCTTGCCATCGCCATGGCGCAGGCCGGCGGCATCGGCGTCATCCACCGCAATTTCTCGCCCGCCGAACAGGCGGAGCAGGTGCGGCAGGTCAAGAAATTCGAATCCGGCATGGTGGTGAACCCGGTCACCATCGGTCCCGACGCCACGCTCGCCGACGCGCTGTCACTGATGCGCACCTACTCGATCTCGGGCATTCCGGTGGTCGAGAATGGCGGCGCCGGCGGCCACAAGACCGGCCGGCTGGTGGGCATCCTGACCAACCGCGACGTGCGCTTCGCTTCCGATCCTGCGCAAAAGGTCTACGAATTGATGACCCGGGAGAACCTGATCACGGTCAAGGAGAATGTCGACCAGGACGAGGCCAAGCGGCTCCTGCACCAGCACCGCATCGAGAAGCTGGTCGTGGTCGACAAGGCGGGCAATTGCGTTGGGCTGATCACCGTCAAGGACATCGAGAAGTCGCAGCTCAACCCGCATGCCACCAAGGATGCGCAGGGGCGACTGCGCGCCGCGGCCGCCACCAGCGTCGGCGATGACGGCTTCGAACGCGCCGAGCGTCTTATCGAGGCGGGCGTCGACCTTTTGGTGATCGACACCGCGCATGGCCACTCGCAGCGCGTGCTGGACGCGGTGACGCGGGCCAAGAAGCTTTCCAATTCCGTGCGCATCCTGGCCGGCAACGTCGCCACCGCCGAAGGCACGCAGGCGCTGATCGACGCCGGCGCCGACGCCGTCAAGGTCGGCATCGGTCCGGGCTCCATCTGCACCACCCGCATCGTGGCCGGGGTCGGCGTTCCCCAGCTTTCGGCCATCATGTCGGCGGTCGAGACGGCGCATAAATCCGGCGCCTCGGTGATTGCCGACGGCGGTATCAAATATTCCGGCGATCTCGCCAAGGCACTCGCCGCCGGCGCCAGCGCCGCCATGATCGGCTCGCTGCTTGCCGGGACCGACGAAAGTCCGGGCGAGGTGTATCTGCACCAGGGCCGCTCCTTCAAGGCCTATCGCGGCATGGGCTCGGTCGGCGCAATGGCGCGGGGCTCCGCCGATCGCTACTTCCAGGCCGAGGTGCGCGACACGCTGAAACTGGTGCCGGAAGGCATTGAAGGGCAGGTTCCCTACAAAGGACCTGTGTCTGGCGTGCTGCACCAGCTTGCAGGCGGGCTGAAAGCCGCTATGGGTTATGTTGGTGGCCGCGACCTTGCCGATTTCCGCGACCGCGCCACCTTTGTGCGCATATCCAACGCCGGACTTCGTGAGAGCCACGCCCATGACGTCACGATTACCCGCGAAAGCCCCAACTATCCCGGCGGAGCCTGATTCTTCCGGGCTTTGGCGCAACTTGGCCGCCATGGTGCTGCGCCTGTCGCGCCATGTCGGAGCGCTCTGCTTTCTCTCGGCAGCGGTTTTCATCGCCATGACCGGGATGGAGTTCTTCTATTTCCGCCAGTTGAGCGGGGGCTTGGCCTCGCTCGACATGCGCTATTTCGGATTCACGCCCGACGAAGGCATGGCCTGGCTGACGGCGCTTGGCCGGCGCGGCAGCGAGATCATCCTGGTCTGGCATTACCTGACTTTCGATCTTTTGTTTCCTGCGCTGTTGTCGCTGACGCTAGTCAGCCTGATCGTGGTAACTGGCCGGCGCTTGAAGGCTTTCCGCGTGCTGCCGGGGCAGATGCAGGCGATCTTCGCCTTGGTCCTGGTGCTGCCCTACACGCTCGCCGACTATGTCCAGAATATCGCCGTGGCGCGGCTTCTGTCCGATTTCCTCTATGCCAACCCGGACTCGCTGTCTTTCGCCTCGGCGCTGATCGTCACCAAATTCGCGCTTCTCGCCCTCCCGGTCATCGTCATTGCCGCTTTCTGGCTGGCGGGCCAAAGACGTCAGAATTGAAGCCGAAAAGGGCAGGGGCCACTTCATGAACCAGACCACCATCTTCTGGCCGGTCCTGGCGCATGTGCTGCTGATCTACATCGTCTACTGCGTCCTCGGCCGTCGCCGAGACGGTGCGGTCAAGTCAGGCGAAGCCAAGACCGGCCAATACAAAGTGCGTTCGACCGAGCCGGCGTCCAGCGTCACGGTCGCCGCCAATCTCAACAACCAGTTCGAATTGCCGGTTCTTTTCTACGTGCTGTGCCTGGCGCTGCACGTCACCAACGGCGTCAATTACCTGACCCTGGCGCTGATGTGGATCTTTGTCGCCTCGCGCTACTTCCACGCCTGGGTTCACCTGACCAGCAACGATCTGCGCCTGCGCAGGCGGTCTTTCTTTCTCGGTGCGGTCATTATCCTGTTGGGCTGGATCTGGTTCGCTCTTCACCTGCTCCAGGTGGTTTGAGCAGAAGCGGCGTTGGCGCCCTTCTCCCGAGGCGGAAGAAGAGAGGCCGATTTCTACAGATCGAACACGGCTATCTTGCGCTTGTCGAACTTGATGCCGATCTCACCGCGCACCAGCTTCAGCGCCTGTTCGCCGAACACGGCGCGCCGCCATCCCTGCAGTGCCGGCACATCGGCGTCCTCGCCCTCGGCGGCGATGCGATCGATATCGTCGCTGGACGCCAATACTTTCGAGGCCACGCCCTGTTTTTCGGCGACGATCCTGAGCAGCACTTTCAAGAGTTCCGCGGCCGCATTCGAGCCTTCGGGCGGCTGGAAGTTTTTCGGCAGTTTCGGCATCTGCTCCTTGGGCAAGGCGAGCGCCGTGTTGACCGCGCCGAGCAGTGCGGTCGCCGTCGAGGAGCGTTCCCAGCCCTTTGGCGTGGTACGGAGTTTGGCAAGGGCCGCCGCATCGCGCGGCCCTTGTTGCGCGATCTCGTAGATCGCGTCGTCCTTGAGCACGCGGCCGCGCGGCACGTCGCGCTCGCGCGCCTCGCGTTCGCGCCATGCCGCCACGGTCTGCACGATCGCCAGTTCCTGTGGTTTGCGCAGTCGCATCTTCAGCCGCTTCCAGGCATCCTCGGGGTGCGGATCGTAGGTCTCGCGCGAGGTCAGGACGTCCATCTCCTCATTCAGCCAGTGAGCGCGGTTTTCCCGCGCCAGCTCGGCGTTGAGGTGCTGATAGACCTCGATCAGATGGGTAACGTCGGCCAGCGCATAGTCGAGCTGCTTGTCGGACAGCGGCCGATGGCGCCAGTCGGTGAAGCGCGACGACTTGTCGAGCCGCGCCCCGGTGATGCGCTGCACGAGTTGATCGTAGGAAACGCTGTCTCCGAAGCCGCAGACCATCGCCGCCACCTGGGTGTCGAACACCGGGTGCGGAACGAGATCGCCGAGATGGACGATGATTTCGATGTCTTGCCGGGCGGCGTGGAAGACTTTGACCACCGCCTCGTTGGCCATCAACTTGAAGAACGGAGCCAGGTCGATGTCTGATGACAGCGGATCGATCAGCGCCGTCACGCCGGGCGCTGCCATCTGGATCAGGCACAGGATTGGCCAGAAGGTCGTTTCGCGGATGAATTCGGTGTCGACGGTGACGAAATCCGACTTTTCGAAAGCGGCGAGAACGGTCTCGAGTTCTTTCTGGGTGGTGATGACGTGCATCAAATCGCTTTTGGCAGGAGTAGGGTCTTCCTAGATTTCAGCCGGGAAGGCTTTCGTCAAGCTGTGCTGCCACCGTCACGGCCCTTCCGGACTGTCTGGATCACTATTTCTCCTGGCCAGCCGCGCGAAAATGGTCGAGGTGCGCAACAGCGCGGTGAAGCGGCTGCGCTTGCCGGCCGGCACGCCGGACCGGGCCTGCATGCGGTAGAGGATAACGGCGATGAACACCGCGTAGACCACGGCACTGAAGACAAACAGCGCGCTTGGCCCGAAATACTGCATCGCCGTCGAGGCCGCGAAAGGGCCACCAATAGCGCCGAAGGAATAGAACAGCATCAGGGCTGCATTGATCAGCACGAACTCGCCGGCATCCGCGCGATCATTGGAATGCGCCGCCGACAGTGAATAGAGCGGCATGGCGAAACAGCCGAAGATGAAGACGGCGATGAAGTTGAGCAGCGGATTGCTGCCGGCAATGAACACCAGCGCCAGTGCCGAAAGCATCGCGCAGCAAGTCGTCATCAGCAGCACCCGCCGCCGGTCCCAGCGGTCGGAGAGATAACCGAGTGGATACTGGATGATCGCGCCGCCGAAAATGCCGACGCTGACGAAAGTGACGACGTCGGCGACCGACATGCCGATCTGCTCGGCATAGACCGGCGACAAGGTGCGAAACGCGCTGTTGGTGACGCCGACGGCGATGCAGCCGAAGCAGCCAAGCGGCGAAATCCGCCAGACGCGTGCCAGATCGAGCTTGACCTCTTCCGGCGGCGTCGGGTTGGAACGGTCGCCAAGCGAGACCGGCACCAGCGACAGCGTGATCATGATCGACATGATGGCGAAGATGCTGAAGCCGCCGGCACCGAAGACCGGAATCAGGAACTGGGCTGATGTCACCGATCCGGTATCGACCATCCGGTAGATGGCCAGCACACGGGCGCGGTCGCGGTTGGTGACGCCTGAATTCAGCCAGCTTTCGACGATGGTGAACAATCCGGCGAAACAGAAGCCGCCGGCAAAGCGCACCGCGCACCACATCACCGGATCGAGGACCAGTACCAGGAGCAAGGTGCCGACCGAGGCGATCGCCGCCAGCGCCGAGAACGCCCTGATATGGCCGACCGCCTTCATGATGCGGGTGATGGCCAGGCAGCCGAGCAGGAAGCCGGCGAAATAGAAGGTGCCCATAAGACCGATGTCGGACGCCGAAAACCCTTCCTGCGCGCCGCGCAGCGCGATCAGCGTGCTCTGCAGCCCATTGCCGCCGAGCAGGATGCCTGCGGCGAGAAGGAGCGGAATCAGCGGGCGGATGGAGGACATGAAGCGGCGATCACGTATCGGTGATCCCTTCTTGAACCAAAGCGACCGTCAATGCCAGCGGACAATCCTTAGTTCTTGCGGGGCGACTCCCTTGGGCAGGCCGCGCCAGCCATCCGGTGGACGGGTAGGCGAGCCGCCTATGCCTCGTTGGCCCGCGCCAATGCCTCCTCCCTCGTCCCGCTGGGGCCTGCGCTTGCGGAGGTGGCGGAAGTAGATGGCCTGGTGCCAAGCGAGCCGACGGTCAGCAGGCTGAGTATGATGAATGGGATGCCGATGCCGAAGGCCGAGCGTATGCCCCAATGGTCCGAGACGAAGCCAAGCAGTGGCGGGCCGAGCAGGAAGGCAGTGAAGGAGATCTGTGACAATGCCGCTACGTTGATCGCCGCGGGGCGATCGCTTCGCTGAGCGGCGGCCGAAATCGCCAGCGGGAAGATGGCGCTGCTGCCAACGCCCAGAAGCGCGAAGCCGAGCATCGAGATAAATGGCGCGGGCGAGAAGAAGACCAGGAAAACGCCGGCAGCCATCATCGCCAGGAGGACGCGCGCCACGCCGCTTGGCGAATGGCGGTCGACGAAGCTGTCGGCGAAGAAACGCGTCGTCGCCTGCGAGAATGCAAACAGCGCCACTGTGAAGCCGGCGACAAAGGGGCCGGATTCGAACACGGTGCGCATGTAGATTGCCGACCAGTCGATGCTGGCGCCTTCCAGCAGCATCGCCGAAAGCGTCACCGCGACGAGGACTAGAATCGGCAATGTCGGCCGGGCGAACATGGGCGCCTTGTCGCCGGTAGCGGCGAAGCGGGCAGGGGCCGGCTCGTAGCCGCCGAGAAAAATCGCCATCGAGATAGCCACTATGGGTACGACCAGCGCCAGATGGAGTTGCGGCGACAGGCCGAGATGCGCCATCGCGCCGCCGAACAGTCCGGCACCGAAGAAGCCCGCGCTCCAGAACGAATGGGCGCGGTTCATGATGCGGCGTTTGAGTTGGAATTCCGTCCTGTCGGCTTCGACATTCAGGTTGATTTCGACGCTGCCGATCATCAGGCCGATGGGAAACAGCATCAGGAACAGTGCGACGGGTTCCGGCGCATGTACGGCGATGGCGTAGAGAAGCGCCAGCAGCGGAACCAGCGTGAGCAGCGCGCGGCGAAAGCCGATGCGCTCCAGGAGGGGCGTGGCCAGCGTCAGTGCGGTCAGGGTGCCGATCGGTGTCCCGATCAGGCTGAGCCCCAGCGTGCCGTCCGCGATGCCCATGGCATGCTTGATGTCGGGCAGCCGCGGGAAGATGTTGCCCATGGCGAACGAATAGGTCGCAAACCCGGCATAGACCCGGTGTTGAGGGGCAAGGTTGAGGCCAAAGCTCATCGCGGTGCTTTCAATGAAAAACGGGCGGCTGCCTTGTCCAGCAGCCAGACATGTCGACTTCTTGCATAAACGTGCAAAACATGCAAGAACGTGCAGAACAAGAAAACAAGGTTCGGCAATGCTCACCGATCAACGGCACCAGCTCATCCGTGACCGCCTTGCGGCGGAGGGGAGTGTCCTGGCCGGCGAACTGGCAAGCCGCTTCGGTGTTTCGGAAGACACCGTACGCCGCGACCTGAGGGAGCTGGCGAAGGCCGGCGAATGCCGTCGCGTTTACGGCGGCGCGGTCGCTTCCGCGCCCCTTGCAGCGGCAACGATCAGCCAGCGAGGCGGCCATGCGATCGAGGAGAAGGCGCGTCTGGCAAATGCGGCGGTCGCGTTGCTCTCCGCTGGACAAAGCCTGTTCATCGATGGCGGCACGACCAATGAGGCGATCGCCAGGGCCATCCCGCGCGACATCGAGCTGACCGTAGCCACCAATTCGCTTGGCGTCGCCTCGGTCCTGTCGGATCACCCCTTGGTCGAACTGATCGTGCTCGGCGGCAGGTATGTCCGCGACCTTGGCACCTGTGTCGGCGCCGATACGCTGGCCGCCGTGGCGCAGCTTGGCGCCGACCTGTTTTTCCTGGGATCCTGCGGCCTTGATGCCACGCGAGGCGTGACCGCCTTCGATTCGTCCGAGGCCGAGGTGAAGCGGGCCATGGCGGGAAACAGCGCCGGCATCCTCATTGCCGTCACCAATGACAAGCTGGCCACCGCGGCGCCCTATCGCGTCGCTGCCGCCGGGATGATCAGCCATCTCGTCGTCGAGAAGACCGCGCCCGCTGCCATCCTTGCCGATTTCGAACGTCAGGGCGCCCAAATCCACTTCGCGTGAACGGTCGAAGCCGCGAGCCTGTGTGACCGCTTGCCTTGACAAATCCGGCCTCCCATGCGCTTTTCGCGCAAATTTTGAGGCCGGGCCGTAATGCTTCGGTCTGCCACCCAGCACCCCGGACTTTATCCATGACAATGCATCGTTACCGCAGCCATACCTGTGCCCAGTTGAGAAAGAGCGACGTCGGCAATTCCGTCCGGCTGTCGGGCTGGGTGCATCGCGTGCGCGACCATGGCGGCCTGCTCTTCATCGACCTGCGCGACCACTACGGCCTGACCCAGATCGTCGCCGATCCCGATTCGCCTGCCTTCAAGGTCGCCGAGACCGTGCGCGGCGAATGGGTGATCCGCGTCGACGGCGAGGTCAAGGCGCGCCTGCCGGAGACCACGAACGCCAATTTGCCGACCGGCGAGATCGAGATTTTCGCCCGCGAGATCGAGGTGCTGTCGGCGGCCAAGGAGTTGCCGCTGCCGGTGTTCGGCGAACCGGACTATCCCGAGGACATCCGTCTGAAATACCGCTTCCTCGATCTGCGCCGTGAGACGTTGCATCGGAACATCGTGGCGCGCACGAAAATCATCGCAGAGATGCGCAAGCGCATGGGCGAGGTCGGCTTCACCGAATTCTCGACGCCGATCCTCACTGCGTCGTCGCCGGAAGGTGCGCGCGACTTCCTGGTGCCGTCGCGCATCCATCCCGGCACTTTCTACGCGCTGCCGCAGGCGCCGCAGCAGTACAAGCAATTGATCATGGTGTCGGGCTTCGACCGCTATTTCCAGATCGCGCCCTGCTTCCGCGACGAGGATCCGCGCGCCGACCGTCTGCCCGGCGAATTCTACCAGCTCGACCTCGAAATGAGCTTCGTCGAGCAGGACGACGTGCTGTCGACCATGGAACCTGTGATGCGCGGCGTCTTCGAGACCTTCGCCAACGGCAAGCCGGTGACGCAGAAGTTCCAGCGCATCCCCTATGATGTCGCCATGCGCAAATACGGTTCCGACAAGCCCGATTTGCGCAACCCGATCGAGATGCAGGCCGTCTCCGATCATTTTCGCGATTCCGGCTTCAAGGTATTCGCCAACATCCTGGCCAACGACCCGAAGGCGGAGGTTTGGGGCATTCCCGCCAAGACCGGCGGCAGCCGCGCCTTCTGCGACCGCATGAATAGCTGGGCGCAGGGCGAGGGCCAGCCGGGCCTGGGCTACATCTTCTGGCGCAAGGAGGGCGACAAGCTCGAAGGAGCCGGCCCGCTCGCCAAGAACATCGGCGAGGAACGCACGGAAGCGATCCGCCTGCAGCTCGGCCTTGCCGACGGCGACGCCGCCTTCTTCGTCGCCGGCGATCCGAAGAAGTTCGTTTCTTTCGCGGGCGCTGCGCGCACCCGTGCCGGCGAGGAACTCAATCTTGTCGATCGCGAACGCTTCGAATTGTGCTGGATCGTCGACTTCCCGTTCTTCGAATGGAATGAGGAGGAGAAGAAGATCGACTTCGCCCACAATCCGTTCTCCATGCCGCAAGGTGGCATCGATGCGCTCAACGGCGAGGACCTGCTCGGCATCAAGGCGTTCCAGTACGACATGGTCTGCAACGGTTTCGAGATCGCCAGCGGCGGTATCCGCAACCATTTGCCCGAAACCATGGTCAAGGCGTTCGAGACGGTCGGGTTGGACCGCGCCACGGTCGAGGAACGCTTTGGCGGCCTCTATCGCGCCTTCCAGTATGGCGCGCCGCCGCATGGCGGCATGGCGGCCGGTGTCGATCGCGTCGTCATGCTCCTGGTCGGTGCCAAGAACCTGCGCGAAATCACCATGTTCCCGATGAACCAGCAGGCCTTTGATTTGTTGATGAACGCGCCGTCGGAAGCCTCTCCGCAGCAGCTTCGCGAACTGGCGCTACGCGTCGCGCCGACCAAGAAGGACTGACGGCAGCGTTGCGACTGCCGTTTCTCCCCGTCTCTATACGGGGAGAAATGTCCGGCAGGACAATGAGGGGCAGCGCGGACGCAGGCGATTGGCGAACGGCCTCAGCAGTTGACGCCTTCTGACAGGCAATCGGATCGGCGTCGAATTGCAGTTGGCAGGGGGCGGCGCTGCCCCTCATCTGCCTGCCGGCACCTTCTCCCCGTATAATGACGGGGAGAAGGTAGCTAACTCCAATCAGTCCTCGTTCGCCTTGACGCTGACGCCGAGTGTCTTCGGCAGATCGAGCGGGTTGGACATGGCGCCCGCCATGATCAGCGCGAAGGGCACCGATGCCGGCGGCTCGGCCGAGATTTCGAGGCTCTTCGGATCGTCGAGATATTTGCTGACCGCCGCGGTCACCTGAGCCGTCAGTTCCGGATTGTTGAGCTGTGCCATGCCGAACGGCACGATCGCCTTGGCCTGGTTGGCGATGTCCTTGGCCGACATGCCCTGCTGCTTGCCGACATAGTCCAGCACCTTGCCGGTCAGCGAATCGTCGTCGAAGCGGATCGAGGCGCTGTTGAACGAAAGCTGCTGCAACAGGCCGAGCATGGCCATGCCTTGCGCTGAATTGTCGGCGCCTTCCGGCTGCGCGGCCATCTTCTTCTGCATTTCCTGCAGCGATTTGATGAAGTCGATCGTGTAGCCGCCAAGGTCGAAGGTCATGCCGAGCGTGCCGGCGTTCTCGACGGAGATGTCGTATTTCGACAGTTCCATCTTGCCGTCCGATGGCTGCCAGGTGCCGGCCATCTCGAGATTGCCCGAGATGTTCTGGTAGCCGAGCGCGTCGATGACTTCCTTGGACTTGGGATCGTCGACCAGCGAGAGATCGGCCGTGAACTTCTCGGTATTGGCGGTGAATTCCATCGCCTTGCCGTCGGCGGGCGGCGTGATCTCGATGGCAAGGCCGTCCATCGAGAAGGCGGTCTTGTCGGCGACCTTGACCGTCATGTTCGACAGTTCGGCGGATTTGTACATCATCAGCGAACCAAGCGGGCTGGTGGAGCCGTCGGCCGGTACCGTCATGTCGTGGATGACGAAGGGACTGAGATCGAGGGTGACGCCGTCCTTGGTGTGTTCGAAGGCCGAGGTCGACACGGTGCCGATATCATAGCCGCCATTGGCTTCGGTGACGTTCTCGAGCTTGACGTCGCCGATCGCCAGCGCTTCCTTTTCCGCGGCCGGTTTCACCGACACGCCCTGCAGCACCATGCTGGTGTTGTCGCCGGTCACGCCGGTCCAGGAGATGTCGACACCCTGTGCGGAGAGTGCTGCCTTCAGCCGGTCCGCGACCGCGGCATCCTGGGCAAGGGCCGCATTCAGCGGCAGTGTGAGCAAGAAAGTCGAAAGAGCGAATTTCCGGATAGTTGAGCGTTTGATTGTCATCGCAAGGTCCCTGAGAGTGTCCTGAAATTGTTTTTCAATTCTTTGCGCCATCACCATTCCGTGACGAACTGGACGGGAAAAAGGCGTGTTCCGGCACAATGGTCCAAAATCGCGGTGAAAGGCAAACCCGATCCGAGCGCTATTGGAGAATGCAGTGAATTTGGCATGAAGGTCGGGCCGCCAGCGTGCTTCGCAATAGATGCGGCATGTAACAGATTGATGTTGGACGGCAAGCTCGACCGTGCGGGTTCCTGTTGCAGAAACGAGCGCAAATCGATTGGTCGGGTGCGCGCCTCTTGCCGCGAATCACCCGCTCGGCTAGTCCCAGCCCATGGGAAAAAGGCTTTTGCCGCCTGACAATGGCGGTGGCGATCATATAGAACCGGTCGATCTGAAGAAGGCGCTGGAAGAGCGTTATCTGGCCTATGCGCTGTCGACCATCATGCACCGGGCGCTGCCGGACGTGCGTGACGGGCTGAAGCCGGTCCATCGCCGCATCATGCACGCCATGCGCCTGCTGCGCCTCAATCCCGACCAGGGTTTTGCCAAATGCGCCCGGATCGTCGGCGAGGTGATGGGCAAGTTCCACCCGCATGGCGACCAGTCGATCTATGATGCGCTGGTGCGGCTGGCGCAGGATTTTTCGATGCGCTACCCCCTGGTCGACGGCCAGGGCAATTTCGGCAACATCGACGGCGATAACGCGGCCGCCATGCGCTACACCGAAGCGCGCATGACCGACGTGGCGACCGAATTGCTTGCCGGCATCACCGAGGACGCGGTCGACTATCGGCCGACCTACAATGAAGAGGACGAGGAGCCGGTCGTGCTCCCCGGTGCCTTCCCCAATCTCTTGGCCAACGGCTCGTCCGGCATCGCGGTCGGCATGGCGACGTCGATCCCGCCGCACAACGCGGCCGAGCTTTGCGACGCCGCGCTGCACCTGATCGAGCATCGCGATGCGCCGGTGGCGAAGCTGATGGATTTCGTCCAGGGCCCGGATTTCCCGACCGGCGGCATCATCGTCGACAGCCGCGCTTCCATCCTCGAAGCCTACGAGACCGGCCGCGGCGGCTTTCGCGTGCGGTCGAAGTGGAGCCAGGAAGACCAGGGCAGGGGCACCTGGAGCATCGTCATCACCGAAATCCCCTATGGCGTGCAGAAGGCCCGGCTGATCGAGAAGATCGCCGAGCTGTTGATGGCCCGCAAGCTGCCGCTGCTCGAGGATATCAGGGACGAAAGCGCCGAGGACATCCGCGTCGTGCTGGTGCCCAAGAGCCGTTCCGTCGACCCAGGCATCCTGATGGAATCGCTGTTCAAGCTGACCGAGCTCGAAAGCCGTTTCCCGCTCAACATGAATGTGCTGTCGCGCGGCAAGGTGCCCAATGTGCTCTCGCTGAAAGGCGTGCTGCAGGAATGGCTGGATCACCGCCGCGATGTCCTCATCCGTCGCTCGAAACATCGCCTCGGCGAGATCGAGAGGCGGTTGGAAATCCTCGCCGGCTACCTGATCGCCTATCTCAACATCGATGAGGTGATCAAGATCATCCGCGAGGAGGATGAGCCCAAACAGGTCATGATGGCCCGCTGGTCGCTCACCGACACCCAGGCCGAAGCGATCCTCAACATGCGGCTGCGCGCTTTGCGCAAGCTTGAGGAATTCGAGATCCGCAAGGAATTCGATGGGCTGACCGCCGAGAAGAAGCAGATCGAGGCGCTGCTGGCGTCCGACGCCAAGCAGTGGTCGACGATCAAGTGGGAAGTCACCCAGGTTCGCGACAAATTCGGCCCGGAGACCGAGCTCGGCAAGCGCCGCACCCAGTTCGCCGATGCGCCAGAGCACGACCTGACCGACATCGCCCACGCCATGATCGAGCGCGAGCCGGTCACCGTGGTGGTTTCGGAAAAGGGCTGGCTGCGGGCGATGAAGGGGCATCTGGCCGATCTCTCGACGCTGACCTTCAAGGAGGGCGACAGCCTCAAGCTCGCCTTCCATGCCCAGACGACCGACAAGGTGCTGGTCTTCACCACCGGCGGCAAGTTCTACACGATCGGCGCCGACCGGCTGCCGGGCGGCCGTGGCCATGGCGAGCCGATCCGCATCATCGTCGACATGGACAATGACCAGGACATCGTCACCGCCTTCGTCCACGATCCCAAACGCAAGCTGCTGCTCGCCTCGTTCGACGCCAACGGCTTCATCGTTCCGGAGGAAGAGGTGGTCGCCAACACCCGCAAGGGCAAGCAGGTGATGAACGTCAAGGCCCCCGACGAAGCCAAGCGCTGCGTGCCGGTCGTCGGCGATCATCTCGCTATCGTCGGCGAGAACCGCAAGATGCTGGTGTTCGCGCTCTCGGAAATTCCGGAGATGGGCCGCGGCAAGGGTGTGCGGCTGCAGAAATACAAGGACGGCGGCCTTCTCGACCTCAAGCCGTTCTCGATGGAGACCGGTCTTTCCTGGCAGGATTCAGCCGACCGTACTTTCACCCGGTCGCGCGAGGAACTGGCCGAGTGGATCGGCGCGAGGGCATCGGCAGGGCGTATGGTGCCGAAAGGTTTCCCGAGGACTGGGAAGTTCGGTTGAAGCTGCCGATCCCTCGTGGGGGAGATTGGCAGCTTCACCAACACCGTTTGGACTATCGTCACGATTGCTGCACTATATCGGCGCATAACTGACCGGATGGTCGGGGAGAACAGCGCGTTTGAAGGAAGCAAAGATCCAGAAACCGGAACGGCAGCAGCGCCTGTTCGGGCTGTCGACGCCGCTCCGTTCGGCTGTCATCCCGCCGCTGTCGGCGGCGCGCTGGTTGTTGGTGCTGATCGTCGCCGCCGGCGTCTATTTCTTCCACGGTTTCCTGTTCCCGGTGCTGGCGGCGCTCGTCATCGCCTTCGCCAGCTGGCCGCTCTACCGTCGCCTGCTGGTCGGCGTTGGCGGCAACCGCACCATCGCCGCCACATTTGCCATCCTGTTCATCCTCGCCTTCCTGGTCATACCGATCGCGCTCGCCGGCACCTATGCCATCAACGAGGTGCGCGAATGGGTCGGCTGGGCGATCGAGACCAACCGCCACGGTGCGGTGACGCCGCACTGGATCGCCACCATGCCTGTCGTGGGTGAGTGGCTCAACGAGCAGTGGACGACCAATCTCGGCCATCCCGGCGGCATCGGCGAACTGATCCAGCTGGTCAGCGGCGCGAATATCGGCAGCATCTACCGAGGCGCGCTCGCCGCCGGCGGCAGCGCTTTCAGCCTCTTTCTGACGCTGCTGTTCATGATGATCGCCCTGTTTTTCGCCTATCGTGATGGCGAGAATTTCGCCGGCCAGATCGACCGCCTCGGCGAACGCATCCTGCCGACCCGCTGGGAGCGGATCTCGCGCGTCGTGCCGGCGACCATTTCCTCGACCGTGACCGGCATGACCGTGATTGCCATCGGCGAGGGCCTGGTGCTGGGTGTCGCCTACTGGCTGGCCGGGGTGCCGTCACCTGTGACGCTGGGCGCGCTGACCGGCGTGATGGCGCTCATCCCCGGCGGGGCGCCGCTGTCCTTCACGCTGGTGTCGATCTACCTCGCGGCCAGCGGCTCGCCGATGGCCGGCCTGGCGCTGTTCATATGGGGGACGGTCGAGCTGTTCATTGTCGACAAGACCTTGCGGCCGAAGCTCGTCGGCGGACCGATAAAACTGCCCTTCCTGCCGACCTTTTTCGGCCTGATCGGCGGCGTCAAGACCATGGGTTTTCTCGGCCTGTTCATCGGTCCGGTCCTGATGGCGCTGCTGGTCGCGATCTGGCGCGAGTGGCTGCGCGAGGTGGAACTGGCCGATGAGACGGCGGCCGGATCGGCCGCCGAGATCGAGGCCGGTCGGCGGATCGAGGTCCTGCCCGAACCAGGCGCCGCGAAGAAAGCCAGCGCCTGACCTCGAACCCTACGCCGGATGATGCACCGCAAGGTCGCCGCGACGCTTACGTCCATCATGCAGCTGCCAGAGCGAATGGGCGACCAGCGTGACGATCAGTATGCCGCCGCCGATCAGGCTGTTGCGGGTCGGCGTCTCGGCGAAGATCATCCACACCCAGATCGGCGCCAGCACCGTTTCGAGCAGGTAGAACATCGCCACTTCCGGTCCTGAAATGTACTTCGGCCCGGCGGCGAGGCAGAAGAACGAGATCGGCATGATGACGGCGCCGTTGAAGATGATCCACCATGGCGCGTTCACGTGGAAGCCTTCGCCTGTCACCATGAAGGCGGCCAGCCCAAGCGGCAGAAGGACGCCGATGAGCGAGGTGAATCCCATATCCTTGCCGCTGGCGCGCGAGATGGTGATGGCGACCGCGATGAAGAAGGCCGAGCAGAGCGCCATGAAGTCGCCGAACAGCTTGCCGGTGCCGACCGAACCGCCGACGATGACCAGCACGCCGAGGATCATCACCAGCATGGCCACGATGGTCACCGTCCGCGGTTCTTCCCGCAGGAATATCCACGACAGAAGCGCCGCGAACACGGTGTTGAAGGCGAGGATGAACACCAGATCGGCGGTCGAGGTGTGGTAGACCGCGGTGACGAAGGTGATCGAGGTCAGCCCATAGCATATCGCCACGATCAGCCCGTCCCAACCGGGGATGAGCGGCGGTGCATTGCGGCTCAGCGCGCGCCAGACCGACCAGATGATCATCGCGGCGATGAAAGTGGTTCCGGTGCGCAGCAAAAGGATCGTCCACGCGCCGCCATCCGCAAGGCGGATCAACGGTATGTCGACAGTCAGTATCAGTCCGCCGATGGCGGTTATCAAAAGGCCCTTCTGGTGATCGTGGTGAGAGGACATGCAGGAACTTTCGCAATTGAATTGCAGGCGGTGGCCGATCGGCGCAAGCGCGCACTCTCTCCAACCGAGCGGCTGAAAGACCAGCATCCCCTGCCTTGAAACAGTTTAAGCGTGGATCGTGGGAAAACTCAGCGTCAGACCGCTTCGTTTGTATAGCGCTCCCAGCCTTTCGGGCCGAGATGCTCCTGCGGCATGAAGCGCATCTTATAGTTCATCTTGCGCGAACCATTGACCCAGTAGCCAAGGTAGACATGGGGCAGTCCCATCGCCTTGGCACGGGCGATATGGTCGAGGATCATGAACGTGCCGAGTGAGCGGCTTTCGAAATCGGGATTGAAATAGGAATAGACCATCGACAGGCCGTCGGCCATCTTGTCGGTGAGCGCCACCGCGATGAGTTCGCCCTGACCCTTGCCGGTGATGAAGGTATCGGGCCCGCGCCGCCGGTATTCGATCACCTTGGTGTCGACATGCGTATCCTCGACCATCATGGCGTAGTCGAGCACTGTCATGTCGGACATGCCGCCGCGGCGGTGGCGGGCATCGAGATAGCCGCGAAACAGCGAATATTGTTCGGTTGAGGGCTCGGCATTGTGCATCGCGCCGACGAGATCGGAATTGTGCTGCAGCACGCGCTTCATGTTGCGGCTGGCGGTGAACTCCTGGGCCAGGATGCGCACGGATACACAGGCGCGGCAGGTTTCGCAGGCTGGCCTGTAGGCGATGTTCTGCGAGCGCCGGAAGCCGCCTTGCGTAAGCAGGTCGTTCATTTCCGAGGCCTTGTCGCCGACCAGATGTGTGAACACCTTCCGCTCGAACTGGCCGTCGAGGTAGGGGCACGGCGACGGCGCGGTCAGGAAGAACTGCGGCGACTGGGTCGGATGCTGCGTCATCGAGCCTTGGAAACACTCCTTCGAATCGCTCTACCTTTGGCTCGGGCGGCGAAAAATTCAACAGGATTGTGAAGGTGTGGTTGCCTGAACACCTTCACATTTGCGCTCAAGGGGCTGCGACTTCTCTTGAGGGCCGGTTTTTAGCGGCCGGTGCGGCTGACCACGGTGCCGAGCAAAAGATCGTGCAGCGTGCGCTTGCGGTCCGAGAATAGCGTCACCAGCAGGACCAGCGGCGACAGGATGACGTTGCCGGCCCAGAACAATACGGAATGGACGACCGCGGTGAGGCCGTCGATCGGCCTGCCGTCGAGACGATCGAGGCGGATGCCCATCATCTTCATGCCCGTGGTGGCCTGGTCGGCGCTGCCCAGCGTGTTCCAGATGTAGAGGATGGCGACTGCCGGCACCAGGACGCCGAACAGCATCCAGCCAAGACCGAGGGTCAAAAGCCCGAGGAAGAACACCAGGATGGCGAACGGAATGGTGAGCAGGGCAACCATGATATAGTCGAGCACGAAGGCCAGGATGCGCCTTGTGCGCACGCCTTCATAAGCCCTGACATCGTCGAGCCGGGTGTTGATGATTTCGCCGTCGAGAACGCGAGCGTTCATGTCATTTCCTCGTAACAGGGTCCGACATAGGGTGCGGACCGCTCGATGATGAAATGGTGAAGGCTCGCCGCAGAATCAAGATTGGGCCATTCGCCGGCTCGCACGGCGGAGCCAGACGGCCGACAGTCCGAATCGGTTGAATTCGCGGCGCGGATGGCGTTAGCTTGTTGCGGCGCAACAAAATGGGCGCCGAGGGACGGGGACATATGGATTACGACATGCTGGTCATCGGCAGCGGCCCCTCGGGCCGCCGCGCGGCGGTGCAATCGGCCAAACTCGGCAAATCGGTGCTGGTGGTCGACCGCGGCCGGCGTCTTGGCGGCGTCTCGGTGCACACCGGCACCATTCCCTCGAAAACGCTGCGCGAAACGGTGCTCAATCTCTCGGGCTGGCGCGAGCGCGGCTTCTATGGACGCGGCTACCGGGTCAAGCAGGACATCTCGGTCGGCGACCTGATCGAGCGCCTGCACAAGACGCTCGACCACGAGGTCGAGGTGCTGCAACACCAGTTCATGCGCAACACGGTCAAAAGTGCGCGCGCGGCGGTAAAATTTCTCGGCCCCAACAAGGTCAGCCTGACATCGGACAATGGCGACTATAGCGAAGTCGGCTTCGCCAATGCGCTGATCGCCGTCGGCACCAGGCCGCATCGGCCGCGCGACGTGCCCTTCGACAAGACCCGTGTCTTCGACAGCGACGAGATGCTCGAACTCGACCGGCTGCCGCGCACGCTGACGGTGATCGGCGCCGGCGTCATCGGCGTCGAATACGCCACGATCTTTTCCGCGCTCGACGTACCGGTGACGCTGGTCGAGCCGCGCAACTCCATCCTCGATTTTGTCGACCGCGAGATCGTCGACGATTTCATCCACCAGATGCGCGACCGTGGCATGACCATAAGGCTGGGCAGCGCGGTCAAGGAAATCCGCTCCAAGCCGGAAGCCGCCGAGGTGGAGCTGGCCGATGGCCGCACCATCCGCTCCGAGGTCGTGCTCTATGCCGCCGGCCGCACCGGCAATGTCGGCAGCCTTGGCCTCGACGTGGTCGGCATCGAGGCCGACTCCAGGGGCCGCATCAAGGTCGATCCGCAGACGTTTCAGACCAGCGTGCCCAATATCTACGCCGCCGGCGACGTCATCGGCTTTCCGAGCCTTGCCTCCACCTCGATGGAGCAGGGCCGGGTGGCTGCCTGTCATGCCTTCGGCGTGTCATTGCCGCCGCCGCCGGAGACGTTCCCCTATGGCATCTACGCGGTGCCGGAGATTTCCACCGTCGGCCAGTCCGAGGAGCAAGTGCGCGAGAGCGGCGCCGCCTATGAGGTCGGCGTCGCGCGCTTTCGCGAGACATCGCGCGGCCACATCATGGGCGTCAACACCGGCTTCCTGAAGCTGCTGTTCTCGATCGAGACGCGGCGCCTGCTCGGCGCGCACATCGTCGGCGAGGGCGCCACCGAACTCATTCACATCGGCCAGGCGGTGATCAATCTCGGCGGCACGGTCGACTTCTTCGTCAACAACACCTTCAACTACCCAACGCTGGCCGAGGCCTACAAGATCGCCGGGCTGGATGCCTGGAACCGGATGGGGAGGGGGTAGGCTCCCGCCATCTGGGCGAGCAAAGCCAGCATCACGTCGGCTGATGGCATCGGCAGCACCGCCTGCCCTGATTGCCTATCGCGATGGCGCGCGCGTCCACGCCGATCCCGGCAGCCATCGCCCGACGATCGCGGCGTCCGGCTCGCCGATTTCGTGGCCCGATGGAACAATCCGGGCGTCGATCTCGGTGCCGTGCCGGCTGAGCAGCGTCACCAGCGCCGGCGCGAAAGACCCGTAGGTCTCGTCGGCGGCTCCGGCAATGATCAGCGTTCGCGTTCCCGCAAGGTCCGTCGCCGGGACCTCGTCGAGCACGGGCATCGGCCTCAACAGCGCAGCGCTGCGGACGATGCCGGGATGGAGCAGCATCAGGCTCGAAACCAGATTGGCGCCGTTCGAATAGCCAAGGAATGTCGCGTGATCGAGATCAAGCCCATGGCGCGCGACGGCTTCGTTTGCGAAGGCCGCGAAGGCGGTGGTTTCGAAATGGATGCTTTCCTGGTCGAAAGTGGTCGGCGTGATTCGCTCGAACCAGCGAAAACCGTCCTCCTGGGGGACACGGCCACGCACCGCGATCAGGACGGCATCGGGCGCCAAGCGTCTCGCCAGCGCCACCATGCTTGTCTCGCCGACGCCCGATCCATGCAGCAGGAACAGGCATTCACGGCTCTTTTCGCCGGGGCGGAGGAGGCGATACGGAAAGGTCAGATCCAGCGTTAGCGGGCCGCTGTCGACATTGTCGCCGGTCATCTCGCATCCCTTTGATTATATGAGGTTCCGCTCAATTTGCCGGCTTCAAAACGCAATATTTTCATGCTCCGCGAAAGTTGATCGAACCAGGCGCATTCCAGCCCGTTTCTGCGCCGATACACTCCGGTGGGAGGAATCGAAGCGGTGCGTCGGGGGTCGCATTGCTGGACATGAACAACCAGCTTTGAGGCCTTTTGTCGATGACTACCCCTGTTTTGCCGGATCGCAATTTGCGTATCCCCGAACGCGACACGCGTATCGATGTACTGCGCGCGCTGGCCCTGCTCACGATCTTCATCGACCATGTGCCGGGCACGGCTTTCGAGGCGCTGACCTACAAGAATTTCGGTTTCTCGGACGCGGCCGAGGCATTCGTGCTGATTTCCGGCATCTCGGTCGCGCTCGCCTACGGCACGAAGTTCCGCCCGGGTGGCCGGCTTCTCGCGACCTTGAAGATGTGGCGGCGGGCGGGCGTGCTCTATGTCGCCCATATCGTCACGACGATGGTGGTGATGGCCCTGTTCTGCGCCGTGGCGGTGTTTGCCAAGCGGCCGGAACTGGTGAAGCTGATCAACATCGAGCCGCTGATGAAGAACCCGCCGCAAGTGCTGGTCGGCATCGTCACGCTCGGCCACCAGCTCGGCTACAACAACATCCTGCCGGTCTATGCGGCGCTGCTTTTGATGGCGCCGGCCTTTGTCCTGTTCGTCAGCTACCGGCCCGTCGCGGCCCTTGTCGCATCCGGCACGTTGTGGCTCGTTGCAGGAATCTGGCAGATCGCGCCGCCCAATTATCCCGAGCCCGGTTTCTGGTTCCTCAACCCGCTGTCCTGGCAGTTCCTGTTCAACATCGGCCTTGTCGCCATGCTGCATGTCAGGCGCGGCGGTGTCATTCCGGTCAACCGCTGGCTGGTCGGCGCGGCCGCCGCCTATGTGCTGGCGGCGCTGGTCTGGGTGCACAGCCCGCTCTGGGGGCAGATAACCTGGTTCAACCTGCCGGTGGTGATCGGCGGCTTCGACAAGACCTTCCTGTCGCTGCCGCGGCTGCTGCACATCCTGGCGGTCAGCTACCTCGTCGTCGCTCTGCCGGCGCTCTCCAGCCTGTTCCGCACCAGCCCTGATCATCCGCTGGCGATACTGGGCAAACGATCGCTGCCGGTCTTCATCGCCGGCACGGTGATCGCAATGGTCGCTCAGGTGATGAAGCTGATCAATCCAGGCGGGTTCGTCTATGACAGCCTGCTGATATCGGCCGGCATCGCCATGCAGTTCGCGCTCGCCTTCTATCTCGAATGGCTGTCGACCATCGGCGGCTCGGCCAAGGCCCGCACGGCCCAAAAGGATCCCGCGCCGGTCCGTGCGCCTTTGGGCCTCTCCGCCATGGCAAGAGCCAACCGATAGGCGGTTCGGCGGCGGTTCAAGCGCGGGGCGGACCCGACGAGCCCCGCACGATCAGTTCGACCGGCAGTTGATGCCTGCTGACCGGCCCATCGCTCTCCAGGATCGCCCTGACGGCAAGGCGGCCTATCTCGGCAATCGGCTGGGCGATCGTGGTCAATGGCGGCTTGGACACCGCTGCTTCCGGAACATCGTCGAACCCGACGACGGAAACATCGTCGGGCACGTTGAGCCCGCGTGCGCTCAGCCATTCGAGCGCCACCAGGGCCATTCTGTCCGACATGGCAAGGATGGCGGTGGGCGGCGCGTCGGAGGCGAAGATGGTTTCGAGCCCCGCCTTCGTGCTCGCCACGTCGTTGGCGGTCTCGTAGACGGGCACTTTGGATATATCGACGCCAACCCGCGAAAGCTCCCGGAGATAGCCCGTGAGGCGGTTGCGCGTCCCTGCATAGGTAGCGGCCCGTACCTGTTCGGCCGAAACAATGCCCGTCCTGTCGTCGGCGAAGGGCAGCGCAAGGACGGCGAAGCGGCGATGTCCAAGATCGGTGAGATGGCGGGCCGCCATGCCGGCGCCGGCGATGTTGTCGACACCGATCGCGGCGACCGACCCGTCCTCGGAATCGAGGTCGAGCGCGACGAAGGGCAGCTTGCGCTCGCGTGCCAGTTCCACCAGGCGCGAACCGCCCTCGATGCAGAAGACGATGAAGCCGTCGACCAGCGCGCTCTGGATGTTCCAGGCAAGCTGTTCGTTGTTGGCGGCCGAGACCAGTGAGATGCCGGCTCCGGTTGCATCGCAAGCCTGTGAGATGCCCGCCATCATGACGCGCGCAAACGGATCGTCGAAGAAGTAGGAGAGGGGCTCTGCGGTGGCAACGCCAATGGCGTTGACCTTGCCGGCCCGCAGCAGCCGGCCCTTTGGATCGGGGCCGCCATACCCCATGGCCTCGGCGGCTGCGCGAACCCGTTCGCGAACTTCCTCGCGCACGATCTCGGGCCGGCTGAATACATTGGACGCGGTGCCGTGCGAAACCCCGGCGGCCTTGGCGATATCGGCCAGCCGGACGGGTCGTCGATTGCCTGCGGTAAGTGACGCCATTTGCGCGGGTCTCCTGACATGCATTTAGCACGTTCTTGGGCCGCATCTAGCACTTTCGTTGGATCGATTCAAATTTTGCTTGACCGTCGCCAATGAAAGGCCTATCTTTGAATCGATCCAAATTGGCGGATTTAGCCTGTTGATTGACCTCGGAGGGAATGATGCATCCCATCAACTATCTGTTCGAAGACATCTACCGCAACGACTGGAATATCGGGTCGGCGACAAACAGCCAGAAGCGCCGCGACAGAACCAGTCCGTGGATTCGCGACTTGCGCTTCCTCGTAGGGCGCAAGCGGAGCTGATCGGCATTGCCCTTTTTGTGCTTGCGATTGGATCGATTCAATTGGAAGGAGAAAAACATGCACCCCATCCAGCATCTGTTCGAAGACATTTACCGCAACTACTGGGGTATCTCGCCCGCCGCCGAGCGGCCAGAGTCCAGATGTCTGAAGAGGCCGGCCGCGCGCAATCGTGATCTGCTGATCCGACCCGAACGTCGGCGCTGATCCTGCTGGCTTGAATCTCAGGAACGTGGGCGAGCCAGGGCAGAAATTGCTATTGCCAGCCAGCCGACGATGAGCAAGGTGCCGCCGATTGGCGCCGACATCGGAAACAGTCTCGATCCCAGGAAATCGCGGGCGAGAAGATCGCCCGCGAAAAGCACGAGACCGACGAGCAGGACCAGGCTGGCCATTCGCAGCCAGCGGTTCGCGCCGACAAGGCCAATGGCGAGAAACACCGGCGCATGCATCAGAAGGAACGAGGCGGCCGTGCCGGTGAAGGCGCCGCCACGGTGCGCCGCCGCTGCCGACAGCGCCACGCCCGCGGCGCCGACGAGGCCGCCGGCAAGCACGAGGAGGCGGCTGCCGTTTGGATCGGCGAGGTTCATGGTCGGCGTGCTCCTTCTTTTTGCAGGTCGGCCAAGCGTCAGGGCTTGCCCGCTTCCAGCGCCATATGCCGCGTCCGCCGCGACTGGACAATCCAGTTGTAGACGGCACCGAGGGCCATCAGCACCGATGTGCCGAGAAACACCGACGGCATGCCGAAATGGCCGCCGACAAAACCGCCGGCCAGCGGTCCCGCGACCTGCCCGACATACTGCGCCGAGATCGCCAGGCCAAGCACGTTGCCGCCAACGCCGTCGGGGATATTGTGCCTGATGACACTGGTGATGCAGGGCAGGAGACCGCCCAACGCCAGGCCCATCAGGAAACGCAGGCCGATAAGCTGCCAGCTGTTGGTGACAAAAGCCTGCGGGATGAGCAGCAGCGCCGAGACGGCCAGCGCTCCCACGACAACGTTCCAGTGTCCGATCCGGTCCGCGAGCTTCCCGAGCCAGGATGCCGACAGGATGGTGCCGAGCGCGGCCGCCGACATCACAACGCCGGCGACGAGCGTCACCCGGCCCTGGTCCTCGATGAGCTGCTGCACATAGACGGTGATGATCGGCTCGATCGACATTGTGGCGAAGGCGAGCAGCATGCCGGTGGTCAGCATGGCCACGACCGGGCGCTTGTCCGGGATCTGAGACCAGCCGCTTTTCGGCTTTGCCGCCGGCGCGGCCTCGGCCGGCCTTGGGCGCGGGCTCTCCTTGATGAGGAACGTCGTCGCCAGGAAGGCGAGGAAGATCACGCCGCCCGACAACAGGAAGGTGGCGCGAATGCCGATTACCGGCGGCAGCACGCCGCCGAGCAGCGGGCCGACCAGCGAGCCCGCCGTGATACCCGCCGACAGGACGCCAAGCGCCCAGCCGGAGCGCTCCTTCGGCGTCTGCATGGCCACCAATATGGTTGAACCCGAGGAATAGCCGCCGGCGAAGCCGATCAGCAGGCGCAGCAGAACCAATTGCCAGACCGTCTCGACCATGCCCGTCAGCGACATGCAGATCGCCATGCCGAAGGAGGCGCGGACCAGCATCACCTTGCGGCCGTAGCGGTCGCCCAGGCGTCCCCACAGCGGCGCGACCATTGCCGCGGCGAAGAAGGTGGCCCCATAGGCGATGCCGGACCACTGCACGATGGCCGCATGACCCTGTGCGCCGAGCTGTTCGACATAGAGTGGCAGGAACGGCAAGAGCAGGGTCATGGCGATGAGCGTGCTGAACGAGCCCGCGAAACAGACGGCAAGATTGCGCCGCCAGTGAATGTTGTAGCCGCTCTGCCGCGTGTCTTCCTGTGTCATGTCCTGCCTGCCCGGTGTCGGCGCTTGTTGCGGATACCATTTTGGGATACCAATCTGGTATCCGTCATGAACTTCAAGCCCGCCGCTGTCAATGCGGCTTCGGAAAGGACGCGCGATGTCGCAGATGCAGAATGTCGAACGGCAGCTTCGCGAGATGATCCTGGCTCTCGAGGTCGGGCCGGGAGAGCGGCTGACCGAACGCTGGATCGAAGGCCGTTTCGGCGCCTCGCGCACGCCGGTCAGGGCGGCACTTCTGCGGCTGGAGACCGAGGGCCTGGTCGGCAGGGACGGGCGCGGCTGGACGGTCTCGCCCATCAACCTGGCCGAGCTCGAGCAGATCGCGGTCTATCGCGAGGCGGTCGAGGTCGCCGCGCTGCGGCTGACGTGCGGGCAAGCCGACAAGAGCGCGATCGATGTCATCGAGGCGATGCTCGATTCCTGCGACGAAAATACCCCGCGCGAGGAATGGCATCGTGTCGGCATGGATTTTCACATCGAGCTGGCGCGGCTCTCCGGCAACGAATTCCTGTTCCGGGCGGTTCGTGACGCCATGACGCGGCTGTCGCGCGCCCGCTGGCTGGAAGTGCGTGACGAAACGGCCCTTGGCCGTGCCTGGCTCGAACATCGCGCCATCCTTGCCGCGACACGCCTTGGCCAGGCCGATGAAGCCACGCGGCTGCTGTCGGCCCACATCGTCGGCAGCCGTAACCGGTTGGTGACGTCGCTTGCCAACGACCGACGTGGCCTTCGCGCCAGGGGATTTGCCGTCGTCGCCGCCTAGTGCGGTCGATGCAGGGCAGCATTCGCCGGAAAACAGGCCGCATCTGACGCGAAGCGCACTTTCGGCCTCGCTTCAAGCAAGCCGATGGCGTAAGAGCGGCAATGGAAAACAATCGGTTTGAAACACCCGTGACCGTCAAGTCCGTCACGGCGGGAAGCACTCAGCTCTTGCGTTCGGCAAGGGAAGCTTCCGATTACCTGCTCAACAGCTGGCCCGGCAAGCGCAGCGCCAAGCATCGTGCGGCGCTGCAGGCCTGCCACGACGCACTCGCCGGCGACAAGCCGGCGATGAATGCCCGACGCGCTTTCATCGCCGCGGCGCGGGAGGTGGATGTTTTCATCAGTGACAAGGCGCCAGCCTGACATAGGCTGATACCGACAATTCGGATTGAGGCACGGCCCGCATTCGCGGGCCGCATGCCGTTACTCCTCGGTTTCGGTCTCGGTCTCGGTCTCGGTCTCGGGCTTCGAACGTTCGCGGGCGGCAACCTTGGCCGCCAGCTTTTCAGCCTTCTTGGCCGCTTTCTGGCGGTCACGCTCCTTGCGTTCCTGATCGTAGTTGGGTGCTCGCGCCATATCGGCTCCTTTTATCACTGCCTTGCGGCCCTGAACCTGCCTAGGAGCATTAGCCGTCAAACACAACAGCTGAAGCGACAATGCTGGATGCTTGCTGGAAGAGATGCGGGGGCTTGCCAGATGGGCGCCACAATGATGTAGGAAATGCGGGGCGCCAATGAATTGAGAGCTGCCTGTTTGTTTTGATCAAGTGACCGATGGCCACAATTTCGCGGACCGCCGCAAGAGTTTTCTATTATGCGAGAAACGTCGTGCGCGATGTCGCTCCGCAAACGCTGTTTCGCGCAAGGCTGGCCGGCCGGCTCGAAAGGGCGAGGCTTTCCGGTGAGGCGGCACGCCGCAGGCTGAATTACTACAACAAGCTGCAGGATTGTTTCGCGCCAAGCGCCAATGCCAAGCGCATCAGCAAGCTGCCGTTCACGCCGACCATGTACTATTACGACCTGAAGGAATTCGCCCGCTATTTCGATCCGGATTTGTTCATCGACCTCGAATTCGGCGACGTCAGGAACGTGCCTAGGGTGCCCGCTATCGTCAAGGATCGGCCAATCTGCGATGACGACCGGAACGCCGTCATCATGAAGCTCGACAAGTTTCGTCACTTCCAGATGCCGGCTGACGCTATTGCGTTCGCCGACAAGCTGCCGACCGTGGTCTGGCGCGGCGATCTCAACAACCCGATCAGGACAAGATTCCTCAAGGCAGTGCGCGACCTGCCGTTCTGCGATGCCGGCTCGCACAAGCCGAACGCGCCGGCCGAATACGCCAAGCCTTTTCTCAGCATCAGCCAGCACCAGCGCTACCGCTACATCGTCTCGCTCGAAGGCAATGATGTAGCGACCAACCTCAAATGGATCATGAACTCGAAGTCACTTTGCCTGATGCCACCGCCGACTTATGAGACATGGTTCGCGGAGCGGCAGCTCGAAGCCAATGTGCACTATGTGCCGCTCGAGGCGGATTTCTCGAACCTTGCGGACCATGTGGCCTATTTCGAGCGGAATCCGGCCAAGGCGGAGCGCATCATCGCCGCCGCGAATGCCTATTGCCGGACATTCGACGACGAGCGGACCGAACAGGCGATCTCTCTGCTGGTGCTCTACAAATACTTCGTGCTCTCGGGCCAGATCAAACCTGATGCCGAGGTGTGGCGCTACATAACGGGCTAGTTGCCGGGCACCTCGTCTCGGCCGGCTGCCACGTGTTCGGGCAGCGCTGGATTGCGTGGCCCAATCATGCGATCATGCCGAGGGAACCGTCCCGGCCGTCATTTGTTTAATCGCGTTTATCTCTGATCAAAAGAACGATGGCCACCATAAAACGAACGACCGCAAAGGTCTTTTACTACGCGCGAAACGTGATCCGCGATATCGCACCCCAGGCGATCTTCCGACGACGGTTGGCGGGCCGCCTGGAACAGGCCAGGCTCTCGGATGAGGCCGTGCGCCGACGGCTGAATCACTACAACAAGCTGCAGGACGCTTTTACGCCAAGCGCGGATGCCGTGCGTATCGACCAGCTGCCTTTTGAACCGAGCATGTACTATTACGACTTGAAGGAATTTGCCCGCTATTTCGATCCGTCACTGCTCATCGACCTGAAGTTCGGCGACGTAAAAGGCGTGCCCGAGCTGCCGACGCTCGTCAAGGACCGGCCGATCCGCGCCGACAACGGCAACGCCGTCGTCATGAAGTTCAATAAGTTCCGCCATTTTCACATGCCCACCGACGCCGTCGTCTTCACCGACAAACGCCCGGCTGTGGTCTGGCGCGGCGACCTCAACAATCCGATCCGGACACGGTTCCTGGATGTCGCGCGCGACTTGCCGTTCTGCGACGTCGGTTCGCACAAGCGCAATGCACCGGCTGCGTACAGCAAGCCCTTCCTCAGCATCAGCCAGCACCTGCGCTATCGCTACATCGTCTCGTTGGAGGGCAATGACGTGGCGACCAACCTCAAATGGATCATGAACTCCAACTCGCTCTGTCTGATGCCGCCGCCGACCTACGAGACATGGTTTGGCGAGAGCCAGCTCGAGGCTGGAGTCCACTATGCGCCGCTCGACCCGGACTTCTCCAATCTCCGTGAAAAGGTAGATTATTTCGAACGGCATCCGGCCGCGGCGGAGCGCATCATCGCCACGGCCAATGCCTACTGCCGCAAATTTTCCAATGAACGGGACGAGCAGGCGATCTCCCTGCTCGTCCTCTACAAATATTTCGTGCTCGGCGGCCAGATCGAACCCGATCCCGAACTCTGGCGGTTCATCGAGAGCTAGCCCTCGCTCTCGACCTGACGCTGATCAGATATCGCTGCGGTCGAGAACCAGATCGGCGGGGCCGAAGCGATCCTTCGCTGTCAGTTGCTGATGCCAGTAGGGGTAGAGCAGGGGCGGCCGGCTTACGGCGTCGAGACGCTGGCGTTCCTCGGTGCCTAGCACCAGGGCGGCGGCCGCGAGATTGTCCTTCAGCTGGACGTCATTGCGGGCGCCGATCACCAGCGAGGAGACGGCAGGGCGGCCGAGCAGCCAGGCGAGCGCCACCTGTGCCGCCGAAACACCACGATCCCTGCCGATCTCGACCAGCACATCGACGATCCGCCACAGCCGGTCCTCGTCGCGGATCGGCGGCTCGGACCAGCCGGCGAGCTGGCGGGCGGTCGGGCTGTCGCGGCGGTATTTACCCGACAGCAGGCCGCCGGCGAGCGGGCTCCAGACCAGCACGCCCAGCCCCTGGTCGACCGAGATCGGCAGCAGTTCGTACTCGGCCTCGCGCGCTTCCAGCGTATAGTGGATCTGCTGGGTGACGAAGCGTTGCTGGTGGCGGCTGTCGCTGATGGAAAGCGCCTTCATCACCTGCCAGCCCGAATAGTTGGAGCAGCCGATGTAGCGCACCTTGCCCTGGCTGACCAAAGTGTCGAGCGCGGCAACGGTTTCCTCGAGCGGGGTGAGGCCGTCCCACTGGTGGACGAAATAGATGTCGATGACATCGGTCTTCAATCGCTTCAGGCTTCTCTCGCATTCACGGATCAGATGATGGCGCGACAGGCCCTCGTCGTTCGGGCCCTTGCCGATCCGCATCCGGGCCTTGGACGCGATCAGCACGTCGTTCTTGCGCTTGCCGCCGAGCGCTTCGCCTATGATCTCTTCCGACAGGCCGTTCGAATAGACATTCGCGGTGTCGATGAGGTTGATGCCGGCGTCGATGCACATGTCGATCATCCGCTTTGCTTCGGCGAGATCGCTGTTGCCGACCGCGGCGAAAGGCCCGGCGCCGCCGAAGGTCATTGTGCCAAGCGTCAGTGTCGAAACCTTCAGGCCGGAACGGCCAAGGGTGCGGTATTCCATGTCAGATCCTCACGATTTTGTTGAAGAGGCGTGCCGCCAAGGGGCAGGCCTGGAACGCGACCGGGGATTTGTAGGACAATTCGGTCGGCTTGTCGCCATGCGATGACGCCGATCGATCATGCGTCGCGAAATTTGCACCGGCGGCAAATCGCGCCCGGGCTGCAATAAAACCGTCACCGCCGGCCTATATTGAAGTCGGCTCAGGTGTTTCCATTCCCGGCCGCTGGCAGCAATTTGGGGACGCCCCAGGGAACCGACAGGCTTGCAAGCGGAGCAGTTGATATGACCGAGCTAAGACAGAATTCCCCTGCCAAGGACTGGCTTGAAGCTGAACTCGCCGACACGCTCGACGAAGATTATGAACTCGAATTGTCGGAACCGGCGCTGTCGATGGAGATCGCCAAGATCTACAAGAACTCGCATCCGCCTTCGATCGATCGCATGCAGTATTTTCGCGACTTGATCACCCTGCAGTCCGAATTGATCAAGCTGCAATCCTGGGTCGCCTATCACAAGAAGAAACTGGTGGTGATTTTCGAGGGCCGCGATTCCGCCGGCAAGGGTGGCGTCATCAAGCGCATAACCCAGCGGCTCAATCCGCGTATCTGTCGCGTCGTGGCGCTTCCGGCGCCGACCGAACGCGAGAAGTCGCAATGGTATTTCCAGCGCTATGTCCCGCATTTGCCCGCAGGCGGCGAGATCGTGCTGTTCGACCGCTCCTGGTATAACCGCTCCGGCGTCGAGCGGGTGATGGGCTTCGCCAGCCCCGATCAGGTCGAGGAGTTTTTCCACGACGTGCCGGAGTTCGAGCGCATGCTGGTGCGCTCCGGCGTCACGGTGGTCAAATACTGGTTCTCGATCACCGATGAGGAACAGCAGATGCGCTTCCTGATGCGCATCCACGATCCGATGAAGCAGTGGAAACTGTCGCCGATGGACCTACAGTCGCGGGTGCGCTGGGAGCAGTACACCAAGGCCAAGGAAGAAACCTTCGCCCGCACCAACATTCCCGAAGCGCCCTGGTACATAGTCGAGGGCAACGACAAGAAGCGGGCACGCCTGAACTGCATCGACCATCTGCTCAAGCAGCTGCCATATGAAGAGGTGCCGCACGAGGAGATCACGCTGCCGGAGCGCGTTTTCAACCCGGAATACGAACGCCAGGTCCTGCCGCGCGAGCTTTACGTGCCGGAGAAATATTGAGTGACCCTTCCTTCTCCCCGTCACTATACGGGAGGTGCCGGCAGGCGGATGAGGGGCGGCGCCGAGCTTAAGCCCGATTGATAACCACGTGCGTGGCCAGCGCCGTCGCCACCTGCTCGGTGCACGCGTAGCCAAGCTTGGGCATGTCGAGGCCGGCAAAAAGGTTCTCGCCCCGGCCAAGCAGCACCGGCGAAATCGCCAGGTGCATCTCGTCGATCAGCCTCTCCTGGAGATATTGGCGGATCATATCGACGCCGCCGCCGACCCGCACGTCCTTGCCGCCAGCCGCCGATCTCGCCTGCTCGAGCGCCGAATGGATGCCGTCGGTGACGAAATGGAAATTCGTGCCCCCTTCCATGGTGATAGACGCCCGCTTGTGGTGCGTCAGCACGAAAACCGGCACATGGTAGGGCGGGTTGTCGCCCCACCAGCCCTTCCACTTGTCGTCAGGCCATTCTCCGCGGATCGGCCCGAACATGTTGCGGCCCAGGATCCAGGCGCCGACATTCTCGAAGCTGCGCGCCGCGAACGCCTCGTTGGTATCGGTGGTGCCGCCATCTTGTCCGAGCACCATCTTGCGGAAGGTGCGGGTGTCGACAAACCACTTGTGCAAGGATCCTCCGCCGATGCCGAGCGGATTTTGCAGATCCTGATCAGGACCGGCGCCATAGCCGTCGAGCGAGAGGGTAAACGCGTTGACACGAAGTTTTGACATGAAGACCTCCTCGATAACCAGTTGTAATTTGCAAGTGGTTTTCTTTTAGCAAACTGATTGCGAATTGCAAGCGGTATTTTCGGATCGAAAGTATGTATCCGGACCTTTGCCGCCTGGCGATGTCGGGACTGTTTTTAGCGATCGGCCCGGACGGCCAGTGACGGCCGCCCAGGCCGCCGCGATATCAGCTCATTCGCCCGTCAGTTCCATGAAGCGGATGTGGTTGCTGAACGGGTCGATGACCTCCACCGTCAGCCGGCCGTCTTCATGCTCCAGGCCGGGATTCATGTAGCGGTACTCCTTGCCGGCAAGCTCTTTGTGGAAGTCGCGGATGCCTGTCATATAAACGACCATGTTGCCGCCAGGCGTCGCGTCGCCCGCATGTTCGGACAGGTGCAGTGCAAGGTTGCCACGCGAGACTTGGGTATAGAGAGGGGAACTTTCCCCATAGCGGTGCTCCCAGTCCACGGTGAAGCCGAGGAAGCCTAGGTAGAATTCGTGCGCCTTGGCGACGTCGAAGATGCGAACGATCGGCGCGGTTCGCTCGAAGACGATCTTGTCTTGGCCGGCAGGCGGCGCTTCGATCTTCGCCGACAGAATATTCCAGCTCGCCAGTCCAAACTGGCGCGCGACGATCTCCAGGGCGTCACTGTGGCTGATCGTCAGGTCGCGGGCGGCAAGCGCCTCCCGCATGGCTTTCGCCATGGTCTTGGCATCGCGATAGGCAAGCATGTCCGTTTCCTCGGGTCACGGCGAAGCCTTCGTCAGTGCCCGCATTGCCGACGCCTTCGCCCGACGGTGAAACGGGTCAGGGAGCATCCTCTGGAGGCGTTCGCCATACCTCTTTGTCCGAGGTGCGGGCTGCCGGCCGCCTCCGGCCGTGCGACTATCATAGCTGCAGCTGCCGGTTTTTGTCAGCGGGAATTCGAAGGAACCGCCGACCGATCGAAAGAGTGGTGACACCTACTGAAAGGCATTGCCCGGGAAGTCGGGGCTAGCCCTTCAGCATCACAGCCACTTCGGGCGCGAAATAGGTCAGGATGCCATCGCAGCCGGCACGCTTGAAGGCGAGCAGCGATTCCAGCATCGCCTTCTCGCCATCGATCCAGCCATTTGCACCCGCCGCCTTGATCATCGAATATTCGCCCGACACCTGGTAGGCGAAGGTCGGCATCTGGAATTCGTCCTTCAGCCGGCGGATGATGTCGAGATAGGGCAGGCCGGGCTTGACCATCAGCATGTCGGCGCCCTCGGCGATGTCCTGTTCGGCCTCGCGCACCGCCTCGTCCGAATTCGCGTGGTCGATATAGTAGGTCTTCTTGTCGCCCTTGAGCAGGCCGGCGGTGCCGACCGCCTCGCGATAGGGGCCGTAGAAGGCCGAGGCGAATTTGGTGGCGTAGGACATGATCGCCACGTCCTGAAAACCGTTGGCGTCGAGCGCGTCGCGGATGGCGCCGATACGGCCGTCCATCATGTCCGAAGGCGCGATGATGTCGGCACCGGCCGCCGCCTGGATGACGGCAGCCGCCGCGACCTGTTCCACGGTTTCGTCATTGACGATGATGCCGTCGCGCAGGATGCCGTCATGGCCATGGCTGGTGAACGGGTCGAGCGCGGCATCGGTGATGATGCCGATCTCGGGCACCGCGTCCTTTATCGCGCGGGTGGCGCGGTTGATGATGTTTTCCGGGTCGAGGATGTGCGAGCCTGTCTGGTCGCGCAGGCCGAGATCGACATTTGGGAAAGTGGCTAGTGCCGGAATGCCGAGCTTGGCAGCGCGTTCGGCTTCCTTGACGGCAAGGTCGACCGAAAGGCGGAAAACGCCGGGCATGGCGGCGATCGGTTCGCGGACATTTCTGCCCTCGACGACGAAGATCGGCCAGATCAGGTCGTCGACCGAAAGCCGGTTCTCCTGCACGAGCCTGCGCGACCAGTCGGCCTTGCGCATGCGGCGCAGGCGGCGGCTGCCGGTGACGTCGTCGACGCTGCGCGCGCCGGCAGGTTTTGCTGGGGTGAATTTGTTCATGGCCAAAACTCCGGATCGGCGGCTTTTACCACGAGCCCCTGGTGCTGACCAATGCGACACGTTTGTGCCAGGGGTCAAAGCTGCCACAGCGCTGTCCCACCACGCCTATTGGGTCAGGGCTGCCCGTTACCCGAAAGGATCTGCGCCGCGCCTCCGATGGCGACACGGAACGCCTCGTCGAAGCTGACCCCTCGCACCTGCCAACGATAGGTCTTGCCGTGATCGGCCAGCCGCCAATCGGCGATCCAGCCGAATTCCTTGTCGCTCCATACGATGCTGCCGGCGAGCGCTCTGGCGCCACCGGCCTGTTTGGCCAGCCGATCGAGCCTTGCCATGTCGGCCGCGCGCAACGCTTCTTCGCTCAGGTCCCCAAGCTGCGCGGCCTTCGGAAAGACGACATGCATCAGTGTTGGACCGGTGGCATTGACGAAGGATTCGCGCATCGTCTCGCCACGCTTTTCCTCGGCCGTCAGTGCGAAATGCCGAGCGCCCTGTTCGGTCGTGAGAAAGACGGTGAGCGTCGGCCGCTCGCCAAGCCAGGGTTTGCTGCCGAGCGACGCCAGCACCTTGTCGATCACATCAGGCTTGTAGAGGCAGGTGAGGTCATGCGGCCGGTCATGCGTGCCTTGCTCGTCATGGATCGGAATGCCTTCCAGCCGGTCGCGGTACCGGAACGAGTCGACAAAGCTGCCGGCCTTGTCGCGCAGCGCGTCCATTTCGCGTCTGGCAAGCAGCCGCTGATCGCCCGAAACACGGACGAGGACCTTGTCGAGGCAAGTCCTGAAGCCGAGCTGACGGTTTTCTTCACCCTGGCCGGTGACGATGGTCTGCGATTGGTAAAGATCGTCGACCGTCGCGGCGACGGCGTCGCGAGACATGACGCAGATAACCATCAGGCCGATCGTTGCGAGACGGGAAAGTCCGGCCATGTCTTGCCGTCCGGTTGAAGGTGGCCATCTTCTAGCACTGGGCGCCAGCTTCGGCCAAGACGGAACGCGTTGCACCGAATGGCGCGGCCGGCATTGCGAGGAGCAGCCATGACCGTCGTGTGGTTCATCTATGCCGCCTGGATACTGCTCATTGTCTACCTGACTGTCCAAGCGATCGGAGTGAAACGGGATACGGAGCCGCATTTGCTGCAGAGCTTCGGCCTGATGTTGGCCATGATCGCGGCTTTCCTGCTTCCGAGTCTGCCATTCTTCGCCTTCGTCAACTTCGCGCCCGTGAACGGGATGGTCAGCAGCGTCGGCATGCTGATGACGGTTGCCGGCATGCTTTTCCTGGTCTGGGCGCGGCAAAGCCTCGGGCGTAACTGGAGCCAGACCGTTTCAGCCAAGCAGGGACATGAGCTGGTGACGTCAGGCCCGTACCGCTACGTGCGCCATCCCATGTATACGGGCGGCCTGCTCGCGGGCATCGGCTCCGCGGTCGCGCTCGGTGGCCCGTTCGTCTTTCTGCTCATTCTGCTGGGGGCGATCTTTGTGTGGCGGGTCGGCGCCGAGGACCGGCTTATGGCGCGGCAATTTCCCGATGAGTTCCCCACCTATGTCGAGCGGACCAAGGCGCTGATCCCGTTCGTATGGTAGCGCGCTTGCCGCAATTCGACCTGACTGACCTGCCTCTCTTCGCGCCCGGCAATTGACGTTCCCCTGGTCGCCGCTTAGCACTTCAGTCCCGCAGGCGCGGGGACAAGGATTCTCTGGCGATGGATTTTGGTGGAGGCGACGAAATTCGCTTCGAAAGGATGGGCAGGGCCGGCGTCGTCACGCTGACGCGGCCGCAGGCACTCAATGCCGTCACCCATCCCATGGTCAAGGCGCTGGACAAGGCCCTGCGTTCCTGGGAGCGCGACGACGGCGTGGACGTCGTCGCCGTCAAGGCCGAGGGCAGGGCGTTTTCGGCTGGAGGCGACATCCTGCACATCTACGAAGCCGGCCGGGCCGGAAAGCCGCCGGTCGAGTTCTTCGCCGACGAGTATCGGCTCAACGCCTATATCGCGCGTTTCAAGAAACCCTATGTCGCCCTCATCGACGGCATCGTCATGGGCGGCGGAGTCGGCATTTCCTTTCACGGCTCGCATCGGGTGATGACCGAAAATGCGCAGTTCGCGATGCCTGAGGTCGGCATCGGCTTTTTCCCCGACGTCGGCGCCAGTCATCTGCTGCCCGATCTCGGCGGTTCCTTCGGCATGTACCTGGCGCTGACAGGCAACCGCATCCGCTATGGCGATGCCCTGTGGTCGGGGCTGGCCACCCACACCATCAAGACCGAAGACCAGGCAAGCTTCCTCGACCGGCTGGCGCTGACGGGCGATCCGGAATCGGTGCTGCGCGGTTTTTTTGTTCCGGCCAAGCGGGAGACGGAGAGGCCGATCCTGGAGGCGATCGCCCGTCATTTCGCCCAGCCGTCGCTGCCGGATCTCATCGACAGCCTGGATCGCGCCGGCAAGGACGAGTTCGCGGCCAAAACCCTGGCGACGATCCGCATGCGCTCGCCGACCAGCCTTCGCGTCGCCTGGCGGCAGATCAGCGCCGGGCAGACATTGTCGATGGACGATTGCATGAGGATGGAGTTCCGCATCCTGAACCGCATGCTGGCCGGCCACGATTTCTACGAAGGCATCCGTGCCGCCATCATCGACAAGGGCTCGAAGCCGCAATGGCGGCCGGCAAAGATCGATGCGGTCGCCGAGGCGGACGTCGAGGCCTATTTCGCTCCGCTCGGCGATCGGGAGCTTGGGCTGTGAGCGAGGCGACATCGAGACGCGTCGTCCTGCAGCCCTCGGCGGTCGAGGTGATCTTCGCCTGGTTCCAGCGCGTCATTGCAGGCTACTGCCTGATGTTCGGCGTCCTGTACTGGATCAAGCTGATCGGATTCTATCCGGGCTCGCTGTGGCGCTTCGACCTTATGCCGGTGCATTGGCAGGTGGCGGCGGTGATGCTCGCCGTGTTCTTTCCCTTCGCCGCGGCCGGCTTGTGGATGCTGGCGTCCTGGGGGCCGGTGATCTGGTTCATATGCGCGGTCACCGAGACGGTCATGTATGCCGGCTTTCCCGAGCTTTTCGGCCATCGTCTCCTGATCCTCGTCTCGCATGCCTGCGTGGCGCTGCTCTACATCGTCTTTCGCGTCGTCATCTACCTGCAGAAACGGCCGGCACGGCACTAAGCCATTGTGCGCGTTGGCGACTTGGCGATCGCCTCTATCCGGCCCCGCGGTCATTGCCTAAATCTTTAGGTTAATCATCCTTGCTCGGGTGACCGTTCGTTAAGCCTCTTCCGAAACCTCTTACCGGTAAGCTCTTGTTAGCCCTAGCGTTTAAGTCGAATTTTATGAGTATTCGATAGTGTCGCGATCAAGGTGAAAAACAAAAAATCACCAGGGCGACAAACGAGAGGCAAAGACAATGATCAATTCGCGTCCGGCGGCGAAGACCGCCAACGTTTCCGACGATCGCCGCGAGGCTATCCGTTCCCTGTACATGGAATCGCTGCAGCTGGTCGAGCGTCTGCACCGCCGTCTGCTTGATGTCATCAAGGACGAATTCGACCGCAACGGCCGTTCCGACATCAACGCCATCCAGGCGCTGCTGCTCTTCAACATCGGCAATTCCGAGCTGACCGCCGGCGAGCTGCGTTCGCGTGGCTACTATCTCGGCTCGAACGTCTCCTACAATCTGAAGAAGCTGGTCGATCTCGGCTTCATCAACCACCAGCGCTCGCGCATCGACCGCCGTTCGGTCCGCGTTTCGCTGACGCCGAAGGGCAATGAAGTGGCTGATGTGGTCGCCGGTCTCTATGAGCGTCATGTCGGCTCGATCGAACAGGTCGGCGGTATCAACACCGACGAGTTCAAGCAGATGAACCGCGCCCTGCAGCGCCTCGACCGCTTTTGGAACGACACGATTGCCTATCGGATGTAAGACCACCCAGGAAACCGAGCCGCGCCGCAGAAGCGCGGCCGAAACAGCGACCTCCAGTCAGGGCCGGTGCCGAAAAGCACCGGTCTTTTCTTTCTTGCGTCCGGCCAAAGCAAATTACGGGCCAAGGCCACGTTGCCGCCATATTCCAATGGAACCGAGAGTGGCAGTGATGCTGTGGTGAAGACCATGCGTCCACCCGCAACCGTGTCGCGCCTATGCCTTTGTCGCCGATGTGATACGGACCATGGTTGGCTAATTGTTAAGATTGCCGATTTTAGAGTGCGGGCGAGATCGCGCGATGATCGACGCAGCAAGTGATCGAACGCTACAAGAATGTCTGGAACGTCCATGAGAACCAGCCGCCGTTTTTTCCTTTCCGGAGCCTCCGCGCTCGCAGCCGCCATGGTGGCCGGCCGTGCGAATGCGCAGGATGTGATCGGGGATATCCTGAAATCCTCGGCCCGCGGCAACTGGGATGATCAGTTCGATGCGCGCGCCAGCGAAGGCGGCAAGGTGGCCTCGACGCTGCCAATCTTCAGCCCGCAGACCGTCGCCTTCACCGAGCAGGCGGTCGCGCAGTATCAGAACATCGTCTCGCAGGGCGGCTGGACGGACGTACCCGCGACCAAGAAGCTTCAGCTCGGCGTCGACGATCCGGACGTGGTGCCGCTTCGCAAGCGCCTGATGGTTGCTGGCGACCTGTCGCAGAGTGCCGGCATTTCGACGGCCTTCGATTCCTATGTCGATTCGGCGGTCAAGCGCTTCCAGTTGCGCCATGGCCTGCCGGCTGACGGCTCGATGGGCAAATACACCTACGCCGCGATGAACGTGTCGGCGCAGATCCGGCTTGGCCAGCTGCAGACCAATCTGCAGCGCCTGAAGGAGAAGGCCGGTACGCTGGGCAGCCGCTACGTGCTGGTCGACATTCCGGCCGCGCAGATCGAAGCGGTCGAGAACGACCGCGTCGTGCTTCGCCACACCGCGATCGTCGGCAAGATCGATCGCCAGACGCCGATCGTCAATTCCAAGATCAACGAGATCATCGTCAATCCGTACTGGAACGCACCGGTCTCGATCGTGCGCAAGGACATCATTCCGCTGATGCGGAAGAATCCCGATTATCTCAAGAACAGCCACATCCGCCTGTTCGCGCCCGATGGCAGTGAAGTCGATCCGATGAATGTCGACTGGTCGACGGACGATGCCGAAAAGTACCGTTTCCGCCAGGATCCCGGTTCGGAAAACGCCATGGCCTCGGTCAAGATCAATTTCCCGAGCCCCGACGGAGTCTACATGCATGACACGCCGCAGCAGAGCCTGTTCGGCAAGATGATGCGCTTCGATTCCTCGGGCTGCGTGCGCGTCCAGAACGTGCGCGATCTCGTCACCTGGATCCTGCGCGACACGCCCGGCTGGGATCGCCAGCATTTCGAGGCGGCTATCAAGACTGGTCAGAACACACCGATCCAGGTCACCAACCCGGTGCCGGTGCATTTCCTCTATCTCTCGGCATGGTCGACGGGACCTGGCGTCGTCCAGTTCCGCGACGACGTCTATGCGCTCGATGGCGCCAGCGAGCTGCAGATCACGTCTTCTCTCTAACTGGCTGATACTTTTGAAAAAAAGCCGCTCTCAGAGCGGCTTTTTTGTTGCGGACGCCGTCAGATCGAGCCTTCGACCGGCTGGACGAAGTTCCAGCCATTGGCCATGGTCGGCAAACAGCCGGAATCGTGCCATGGACGTCGCTCTCTTCATTCTCGTCGTGCTCGTCTTCGTGGCACTGTCCGGCGCGCTCGTCCGGCTGGTTCGGGTGCCGCTGCCGGTGCTGCAGATCGCCATCGGCGCGGCCCTTGCCTGGCCGGCCAGAGGCCTGCATGTCGAGATCGATCCCGAACTTTTCCTGCTGGTGTTCATCCCGCCGCTTCTGTTCGGTGACGCCTTCGCGGCGCCCAAACGTGAGCTCATCGGTTTGCGCGGACCGATCCTCGACCTCGCCATCGGGCTCGTCTTCTTCACCATTGTCGGCTTCGGCTATGCTTTGCACTGGCTGGTGCCGAGCATTCCGCTCGTCGTCGCTTTCGCGCTCGCCGCCGTGCTGTCGCCGACCGACGCCGTGGCGGTGTCCTCGATCGTTGACAGGAATGTGGTTCCGTCCCGACTGATGCATATATTGGAGGGCGAGTCGCTGCTCAACGACGCGTCGGGCCTGGTCATGTTCCGCTTTGCGGTGGCTGCGGCATTGACCGGCAGCTTCTCCCTCGCGGGAGCCTCGCTCAGCTTCCTCTATGCCGTCGCCGCCGGCATCCTGGCCGGCCTCGCGGCCCTGTTCATCGCCGCCAAGACGCTGCAACTGCTCAACCGCATCGGCGGCGTGCCGGCCGAGGCGCAGGTTCTCGTCATGATCCTGCTGCCTTTCGTTGCCTATCTCGGCGCCGAGCATGTCGGAGCTTCGGGCATCCTGGCGGCGGTGACCGCCGGCCTGCTGACCGGGGTCTCCGGCATGTACCGCCACCTCGGCGTGTCGGCGCGCATGCAGACCCTGTCGCTCTGGGCGACGCTCACTTTCGTCTTCAATGGCGCTCTGTTCATTCTGCTCGGCCTGCAGCTTCCCGACATCATCCGCAAGGTTCCGCCGGAATTGTCCAGCCGGCATTGGCTGATCGAGCCGGTGGCGACGGTGCTGATCCTGACGCTCTGCCTGATCGGGCTGCGCTTCCTGTGGATCTGGGTCGGCGACATCGCCCAGGCGATCGCGGCGCGCCTCGGCAAGCGCGAGGCCTCGCCGTTCGGATTTCGCGTCCGGCTCGCCGGCTCGGTAGCCGGCGTGCGCGGCGCCATCACATTGGCGGGCATCCTGTCATTGCCGCTGGCTTTGCAGGATGGCTCGCCCTTTCCGGCACGCGATGTGGTGATCTTCCTTGCCGCCGGCGTCATCATCTGCTCGCTCGTCATTGCCAGCTTTGCCTTGCCCAGGATCGCGCGGGGGCTGGTCGAGCCGGGCGAGGATCCGGCCGCCGCGGAGGAGCGCCGCGCGCGCGTCGGCGCCGCCAATGCGGCGATCGCCAGGATCGAGAGCATCGCCAACGAGCAAGGCGAGGGCGAGGCGGTCGAGGCCCGGCTCGCCGTCGCCGACAGCATCGTGGCAGGTTACCGTAGACGCATCGCGGCTTCCGACGAGGCCGCCGAGGCCCGCGCCGAGGCCCGCGAGGCCGGCAGGCTGGAGCTGGAACTCAGGGCGGCGGGCATCGAAGCCGAACGCTCCGCGCTGCGCGACATGTTCCGGAGCCAAGAGATCAATGATCACACGATGCGCGCGCTATTTTCCGAAATCACCTTGACCGAGGCCTTGCTGAAGCAGCGGCGGGACAGGAAATAGCGGTCCGCCCGATCGTTTGCCGCAAACCGGCCAGCAAATTTCGCGCCGCAAACGTGGCGAGGCTAAAACAACTGTGTTAATGGCCCGGCGAACGCAATGCATGTCGCCCGGAACCGTCCAGTGGTTTGGGACGACGGCATGCACGAATTTACCCTTCCAACCCCAGGGGAACTCAGGCCATGGCAACAGCAGCGGCGGCGTCGAACAGATTCGAATCCTTCTTCGAAACCACTTTGGAAGATGCCGATCCGGAGATCTTCGGCGCCATCCGCAACGAACTCGGTCGCCAGCGCCACGAGATCGAACTGATCGCCTCGGAAAACATCGTCTCGCGCGCCGTGCTCGAGGCGCAGGGCTCGATCATGACCAACAAATATGCCGAGGGCTATCCTGGCAAGCGCTACTATGGCGGCTGCCAGTTCGTCGACGTGGCTGAGGAACTGGCCATTGAGCGCGCCAAAAAGCTGTTTGGCTGCAATTTCGCCAACGTCCAGCCGAATTCCGGCAGCCAGATGAACCAGGCGGTGTTCCTGGCGCTGCTGCAGCCCGGCGACACCTTCATGGGCCTCGACCTCAATTCCGGTGGCCATCTCACTCACGGCTCGCCGGTCAACATGAGCGGCAAGTGGTTCAAGGTCGTCTCCTATGGCGTGCGCAAGGACGACCACCTGCTCGACATGGACGCGATCGAAAAGACCGCGCACGAGACCAAGCCGAAGCTGATCCTGGCCGGCGGCACCGCCTATTCGCGTGTCTGGGATTGGAAGCGTTTTCGCGAGATCGCGGACGCCGTCGGCGCCTATCTCATGGTCGACATGGCGCACATAGCGGGCCTCGTCGCTGGCGGCGTGCATCCCTCGCCCTTGCCGCACGCCCATGTGGTGACGACCACCACGCACAAATCGTTGCGTGGTCCGCGTGGCGGCATGATCCTGTGCAATGACGAGGATATCGCCAAGAAGATGAACTCGGCGGTGTTCCCCGGGCTGCAGGGCGGCCCGCTGATGCATGTCATCGCCGCCAAGGCAGTGGCCTTCGGCGAAGCGTTGAAGCCGAGCTTCAAGGTCTATGCCGAAAGCGTCGCCGCCAACGCCAAGGCGCTGGCTTCCAGCCTCAAGGAAACGGGTCTCGACATCGTCTCCGGCGGCACCGACAACCACCTGATGCTGGTTGACCTCAGGCCCAAGAACGCCACCGGCAAGCGCGCCGAGGCGGCCCTTGGCCGCGCTAACATCACCTGCAACAAGAACGGCATCCCCTTCGACCCGGAAAAGCCCTTCGTCACTTCGGGCGTGCGGCTGGGTACGCCGGCCGGCACCACGCGCGGCTTCGGCCAGGCCGAATTCCGTGAGATCGGCAAGCTGATCGCCGAGGTGCTGGATGGGCTCAAGGTCGCCAATTCCGACGAAGGCAATGCGGCGGTCGAAGCGGCGGTCAAGGCCAAGGTCGTGGCATTGACCGATCGGTTCCCGCTCTATCCCTATCTCGGTTGACCATCCTTATCTCGGTTGACCGGGCGCGAAGCGTCATCTTTTATCCACCGGCGGTGCGTCACCCCTGATCGGGTGGCGCATGGAACTGGAGATTGATGATGCGCGATTTTTGTCTTGCCTCACTCGGCGCCTTCGGCTGGCTGGCTGCTTGCGGGCCTGCCTTGGCGCAGACGCAGCCCGCTCCGGACATGCCCGCCACCAGCACTTTCGGCCGTTGGACGACTATGGTCGATACGCTCGACACCGGCCAGGACGCGCACAAGACCTGCGCGGCCTCCACGGCATTCTTCGATGCGAGCGGCAATTCGGCCACGCTGACACTGTCGATCTCGACCGGCGATGCGCTGCCGCCCGATGCTTATCCGGCGATCTTGATCACCATCGACAACAAGACCCTGCCAACCGGCAAGAAGATCGCGGCGACTTTCGGCGATCCCGGTGTCAAGGTTTCGGCCACGGTCTACTCCAACGATGGCGTCATCGGCCGCCCCAGCTGGACGGTCGACAATCAGGCTAAGACCAGTCTCGCGCTGCTGCGTGCCATGCGCCAGGCCACCTCGCTCGACGTGACCTTCGGCAAGCAGGCTGTCGCCAGCATTCCGATGGACGGCTTCACCAAGGCCTACCGCAATCTCGGAACGTCCTGCGGCTTCCCAACCAAGGATGTGGCGCCGTGAGGCGGACGACCGGATCGGCATAGGCGCTGCTCATGGATATCGTCTGGAAAGGCGTGGTCGGCGGACTGGTGACGGCCCTGATCGTCTGGGCGTCCAAGCGGGGCAATGTCCTGCCCGGCATCCTGCCGCTGGCGCCGACCTTTGCCGTCATCGCGTTGCTCGCCGTCGGCGCCAAGGGTGATCCGGGCGGGTTCCGCGATGCCTGCCTTGCCGGAATGAAGACGATTCCGGCCTATCTCGCCTTCCTCGGCGCCTGCTGGCTGTTCATCGACAAGGTCGACTATCGCCTGGCTGTTGCCGGCGGCATTGCCGTCTGGCTGCTTGCCGCGCTGGCAATCTTCCTCGCGCCTCGCTATCTCTGAGGCGCGGCAGGCGATCGAAGAAACAGAACTGCTTCAATCCGCACCGGAAAGGCTCTAAGCCTTTCACCTCACCAGATTCGCGAACCCAAGGCTCTCCATGCGCTGTCCCTATTGCCAGTCCGAAGATACGCAGGTGAAGGATTCGCGTCCCGCCGAGGACGGCGCGGCGATCCGCCGGCGGCGTGTCTGCCCCGATTGCGGCGGCCGTTTCACCACGTTCGAGCGCGTGCAGTTGCGCGATCTCGTGGTGGTCAAGAAATCGGGGCGAAAAGTGCCGTTCGACCGCGACAAGCTGTTGCGCTCCGTCGAGATCGCGGTGCGCAAGCGCAACGTCGACCCCGAACGCATCGATCGCGCCGTGACCGGCATCGTGCGCCAGCTCGAAAGCTCGGGCGAGACGGAAGTGGCCTCGGGTGAGGTCGGCCGGCTGGTCATGGATGCACTGAAGTCGCTCGACGATGTCGCCTATGTGCGCTTCGCCTCGGTCTACCGCAATTTCCGTGAGGCCAAGGATTTCCACGAACTGCTCGGCGAGTTGAAGGGGGACGAGGACAAGAGCGAAGAGGACGCCGGCTGAGCATGGCAGCACCGCAACGCAGCGAGGCCGAACAAGCGGCCCTTGACCGCCGTTTCATGGCCGCGGCCTTGCGGCTGTCGCGCAAGCACGCCGGCCGCACCTCGACCAATCCATCCGTCGGCACGATCATCGTGCGTGACGACGGCTCAGGCCCGATGATCGTCGGTACCGGCGTGACCGCGATTGGTGGCCGGCCGCACGCCGAGACCGAGGCGCTGGCGGAGGCCGGCGAACTCGCGCGCGGCGCCACCGCCTATGTCACGCTGGAGCCTTGCGCCCATCACGGCCGCACGCCGCCTTGCGCCAATGCGCTGGTCAACGCCGGCGTTGCGCGCGTCGTGGGAGCTGCGAGCGATCCCGATCCGCGGGTCTCCGGCCAGGGCTATGCCATTCTGCGCGCCGCCGGCGTCGAAGTGGTTGAAAAGGTCCTGGCCGGCGAAGCGGCCGAACAAATGGCGGGCTATTTGATTCGCTCTCTGAAAAAACGCCCGGAAGTGATTCTGAAGATTGCGCTTTCCAGCGACGGCAAGATCGGCAGGGAAGGCGCCGGCCAAGTCGCGATAACAGGCGACATGGCGCGCCGCGAAGTCTACCTGATGCGCGCCGAGGCGGACGCCATTCTGGTCGGCATCGGCACGGCGCTGGAAGATGATCCGGCGCTGACAGTGCGTTTGCCCGGGCTGGAGAACCGTTCACCGGCGCGCATCGTCCTCGACCGCCAGATCAGGCTGCCGGAGGGCTCGAAGCTGGTGTCGGGCGTCGATCGCGTACCGCTTTACGTTGCGGCTTGCCTGGAGGCCGATCCGCAGCGCCGGGCGGCGCTCGAGCGCGCCGGCGTGCGCTTCATCGGCACGGAGACGCACGACGGCGGCGTGGCATTGCCGGAACTGCTCGAGGATCTGGCGGCGCTCGGCATGGCAAGCGTGCTGGTCGAGGGCGGCGCCAAGGTGGCGAGCGCTTTCCTGGCCGACGGGCTGGTCGACCGCATCGTGCTGTTCCAGGGACCGGAAGCGATCGGCGGTGACGGCATTGCGTCGCCCATCGACGCCGACCATATCCCGGCAGGTTTTCGCAAGCTGCGCGAGATGCGGTTCGGCGAAGACGGCTACGCCGAATGGATCAGGGATTTTCAGGGATAGAGATCGATGTTTACCGGGATTGTCACCGATATCGGCACCGTGGCCGCCGTCAAGCCGCTGCGGGAAGGGGTGGGACTGCGCATCGACTCCGCCTATGATCCCAAGACCATCGCCATTGGCGCCTCGATTTCCTGCGGTGGCGTCTGCCTGACGGTCACTGCCTTGCCCGACAGCGGGTCGAACGCGCGCTGGTTCGAGGTCGAGGCCTGGGAGGAGGCGCTCAGGCTGACGACGGCGGCGGGTTGGAAATCGGGCACCAGGATCAATCTGGAGCGGGCGCTGAAGATCGGCGACGAGCTCGGCGGCCACATCGTTTCCGGCCATGTCGACGGTACCGCCGAGATCGTCGAGCGCAAGGATGAGGGCGACGCGGTGCGCTTCACGCTGGAAGCGCCGCGCGATCTGGCGAAATTCATCGCGCCGAAAGGCTCCGTTGCGCTCGACGGCACCTCGCTCACCGTCAACAGGGTCGAGGGAACCCGTTTCGACGTGCTGTTGATCCACCACTCGCTGACCGTCACCACCTGGGGCGAGCGCAAGGCCGGCGACCGCGTCAATCTCGAGATCGACACCATGGCGCGGTACGCGGCGCGCCTGGCGGAGGCCGCGAAAGAGGGGCTTTGAGCGGCAAATCTACGACGAGCTTGGGATCTCGTCAGTTCGAAGACTTACAAGGACCTGCTGTATGGTGATGTGCATCAGCGGATCCGGGCTTTCCTCAGCATATCGCGGCACGACGACTTGTATTTCGCGCAAGATGTCTGCCTGAAATACGCACGGCACGACGATCCAGACGTGCGAAACATTTCCATCACTGGGTTGGGTCATGTCGCGCATCCATGGCGCTATCGACATAGGTTCCGTCCGGGAACTGGTAAGCGATCTTCGGCACGCCGGGCGCGACCACGGTTCCATCGAAGATATGTTTAGCGACATCATGATCTTGGTCGCGCAGCAGGGACGGCGAGCGGCCCTGATGTTCCACGCCTGCGCGTGAGATAAATCTTGAAATTTACGGCCATTGGCCGTACATTGTCGCCAGGAGACGAAGATGACTTCACCCGCTTTGAATACACCTCGCAGCCGCGTCCGTAGCGAGCGTTTGGAAGCGCGCCTCACGGCCGATCAGAAAAATCTTATCGAGCACGCAGCCGCACTTCAGGGCCGGACGGTGACGGATTTTGTGCTGACCAGCATCCAGGAAGCAGCCCGCCGAGCGATCGAGGAGCATCAGCGCCTCGATCTTTCCGTCCGCGATAGTCGCGCCTTCGTGGATGCTTTGATCAATCCGCAACCCGTGAATGATCGTCTGCGTGAGACGGTGCGCCACTATCGTCAAGCCACCGGTACCTAAAGGTGAGCAGTTCGGCCGAGGGGGCTCTTCGGGTCGAAGTGCTTGATCTGCAGCACGACAGGACATCTTTCGAGAGCGGCATAGAGGCGCTCGATCGGTATTTCAGGGTGCAGGCCGGGCAGGATGCGCGCAAGAACGTCGCGGCACCCTTTGTTCTTGTTTTGCCGGACGGGTCCGTGGCCGGGTATTACACGCTGTCCGCAACCGCCGTAGCCATCGGCGAATGGCCTGCCCAAACCGTTCGCAAGCTTCCCCGCTATCCGCTCATTCCGGCCACGTTGCTAGGACGCCTCGCTGTCGACAGGCGGCATCGGGGGCAGGGCTACGGCCGATATCTCCTGGCTGACGCTCTGTCCCGTTGCGTCAGGAGCGAGATTGCTTCGTTCGCGATTGTGGTCGATGCCAAGGACGAAAATGCACGCGGTTTTTATCAACGCGAGAGTTTTCTGCCATTCCCGGATCAGCCGATGAAGTTCTTCCGGCCAATGACCGACATCGCAGAGCTGTTCAAATGAGGAAGTGACTGTGATGGAAAGCGGGAACTCCAAAGAGCAAGAGCGGCTCACGCGGGAAGCATTGGCCGATGTGAATGCCGGCCGTGTGGTGGATCACGAAGCCGTTCGTGCCTGGGCTGAAAGCCTTGGCACGGACTGCCCGGTCTCGACACCTTGCCCAAAGAGGCGATAGGCCTGACCCACCTCCCAGCAATCTTCCGCTTGCGATCAATCCGGCTTCGGCCTAAGTCACCGGCAACCCCCGGAGACTTCTATGGCTGGCATATCCCAACACGGCAAAGCCTTCATTCGCCCGAAGGCGAAAGCGCATTTGCTCATCATCGAGGCGCGCTTTCACGACGACCTTGCCGACGCGCTGCTCGACGGCGCGACGAATGCGCTCGAGGAAGCGGGCGCGACTTATGACGTCGTCACTGTTCCTGGTTCGCTCGAAATTCCCGCAGTGATCACCTTCGCGCTCGACGGCAGGGCCGAAGGCGGGACGGGCTATGACGGTTTTGTCGCGCTCGGCACCATTATCCGCGGCGATACCTATCATTTCGATATCGTCGCCAATGAATCCAGCCGTGCGCTCATGGACCTGTCCGTGCAGGACTCGGTCTGCATCGGCAACGGCATCCTGACCACCGAGAACGATGCGCAGGCGTGGACGCGGGCCAAGCGCTCGGAAGGCGACAAGGGTGGCTTTGCCGCGCGTGCGGCGCTGACCATGATCGCGCTGAAGGAACAATTGGGAGCGCGATCGTGAGCGAACCCGCTTCGCCAGGACAGCCCGCGGTGCGCCACGCCAACAAGCGCGGTGCTGCCCGTCTGGCCGCCGTGCAGGCGCTCTACCAGATGGATGTCGCCGGCAGTGGCGTGTTCGAGATCACCGCCGAGTACGAGGCGTTCCGCCTCGGCAAGGAAGTCGACGGTGCGCTCTACCGCGAGGCCGACGCGCAGTGGTTTCGCGCCATCCTGACCGGCGTCGTCGAGAACCAGAAGACCATTGATCCGATCATCCGCCAGGCGCTGACCGACGACTGGCCGCTGTCGCGCCTCGATTCCACGCTGCGTGCCATTCTGCGTGCGGGCGTCTATGAACTGATGAAGCGCGATGACGTGCCGGTCGCGGTCATCGTCACCGAATATGTCGATATCGCCAAGGCCTTCTACGAGGAAGACGAGCCGAAGCTGGTCAATGCCGTGCTCGACCGTGTGTCACGCCGCGTGCGTGGCGAGGGTCGCGGCAAGGACGCTTCGTGACCGCCATCGCCGTCGAGGCGGGCAAAGAGGCGCGGCGCACCGCGCTGATCCTCGCCGCCTCGCAAGCGATCATCGGCTCGGCGGCCCCCATCGCCATCTCCATGGGCGCATTGGCCGGGCAATATCTGCTCGGCGCCGACAAATCCCTGGCGACGGCGCCCATCACCGGCTTCAACCTCGGCGTGGCGCTCGGTGCCTTGCCGGCTGCGGCCATCATCCGTTGGCTGGGGCAGCGCGGCGGCTTCATGACCGGAACCGTCGTCACAGCGCTCGGCGGGCTGGTCGCCACCCTGGCATTGTTCCATGGCAGCTTCTGGCTGTTCGCGTTCGCGCTGCTCGTCATCGGCGTCGGCGGCGCCTTCGTCCAGCAATTCCGTTTTGCCGCGGCCGACAACGCGCCGCCGGCGTTCAAGGCGCGCGCCATCTCCTTCGTGCTCGCCGGTGGCATCATCACCGCCATTCTCGGGCCGCAGATCGTCATCTTCACCCGCGAATTGTTCGCGCCTGTCATGTTTGCCGGCTCTTTCGCCTCGATCCTGCCGCTGGCGGCGGTCGGCGCCATCATCCTGTCGTTCCTGCGCTTGCCGGCAAAGACCGCGAGCAAGGTGGACGTTGCCGACGGCGATGCCAGACCCCTTTCCGAAATCGTCACAAAGCCGCGTTTCGTCGCGGCGCTCTTCTGCGCGGTCGGCAGCTACGCGCTGATGAGTTTCGTCATGACCGGCGCGCCGCTCGCCATGGTTGGCTGTGGCCTGTCCGAGGACGATGCGACGCTGGGCATCTCCTGGCACGTCATGGCGATGTTCGGGCCCAGCTTCTTCACCGGCTCGCTGATCCATCGCTTCGGCGCCGAGCGCATTGTCGCCATCGGCCTGCTGTTGCTGATCGGCTGTGCCGTCGTTGCCTTGTCGGGCCTGGCGCTGTGGCAATTCTGGACAGCGCTGATCCTGCTCGGCCTCGGCTGGAATTTCGCCTTCATCGGCGCCACCGCCATGGTGGCGGCCAGCTACCACCCTTCCGAAAAGGGCAAGGTGCAGGGCTTCCACGACTTTGTCCTGTTCGGCTCAGTCGCCTGCGCGTCGCTGATGTCGGGTATGGTCTACAACGCCTGGGGCTGGACGATGCTCAACTGGATGATCTTTCCGGTCGCCGCGCTTTGCTTCGTGGCACTCGGCGCGCTGAAGATGAAGAGCTTACGGCCGGCTGACAGCTATGCGTCCGGCGGCAAAACCTGAAGCACCCGCGCAATGAACATGTGGAACTCAGCCATATAGTTGCGCAGGAAGTCCTCGGTGGATTCAACCGTCACCTCGCCCTCATCCGTGATCAGCCCAGGCGTGAACTGGATATAGGCTTCGGGCGCATTCATCTGCGGCGAGTTGCAGAAACTCAAAACGCTGCGCAGGCTTTGTTGCGCGACAGCGGTCGCGATGGCACCCGGCGATGTTCCGATGACGGCGGACGGTTTGCGCGCGAATGAATTCTTGCCGTAGGGGCGACTGGCCCAGTCGATTGCGTTCTTCAGTCCGCCAGGGATCGAGCGGTTGTACTCCGGGGTGACGAACAGCACGGCCTGGACCGAGGCGATCGCCTTTTTGAAAGCCTGGGCGGCGGGTGGGAAATTGGCGTCGTAGTCGTAACTGTAGAGCGGCAGATCCTTGAAGCCGATTTCCGTCATTTCGAGCTCGGGAGGGGCAAGTTGAACGAGAGCCTTCGCGAGCTTGCGGTTGATGGATTCCCGGGCAAGGCTGCCGATGAGATAACCGACCTTGTGTATGGCCATGACACGCTCTCCGTGTTTGCCCCCGCACCCCCGCGGCATTATCCACCGGATGGCGGCCGACCGCCAGCCCGCTGTCGCCGCCGGGCCGACATCGGCGCGTCCGGAACAAAAATATTGCGCCGATCCCCCTTCTTATGAAACCGTGTGCCCCGACTGGCCGTTGAAGCCATGCTCATATGCGGCCACCGCATTCCGGTTCACAGCAAGGGATTTTCACCATGTTCTCAGTCAAGGTTCTGGCCAGCGCGGCCATCGCGCTCGCCATCACGGCGGCTTCCGCGAGCGCTCAGGTCGTCGTCTCCTCGAAGATCGACACCGAGGGTGGCGTGCTTGGCAACATTATCCAGCTCGTTTTCAACGCCAACAACATCAAGACCACGGATCGCATCCAGCTGGGCGGCACGCCGGTGGTGCGCAAGGCGATCACCGCCGGCGAGATCGACATCTATCCCGAATACACCGGCAATGCCGCCTTCTTCTTCGAGAAGGCCGATGATCCCGCGTGGAAGGATGCCGCCAAGGCCTATGAGACGGCCAAGAAGCTCGACTACGACGCCAACAAGATCGTCTGGCTGTCGCCGGCGCCGGCCAACAACACCTGGGCGATCGCCCTGCGCAAGGAAGTGACCGACGAGAACAAGCTCGTCACGCTCTCGGACTTCGGCAAATATGTCGCCGGCGGCGGCAAGGTGGTGCTGGCGGCCTCCGCCGAGTTCGTCAATTCGGCGGCGGCCCTTCCAGCCTTCCAGACCACCTATGGCTTCACGCTGAAGCCTGACCAGCTGATCACCCTCTCGGGTGGCGATACGGCCGCGACCATCGCGGCGGCCGCCAACCAGACCAGCGGCGCCAATGCCGCCATGGTCTACGGCACCGATGGCGGCATCGGACCATCGGGCCTCGTCGTGTTGACCGACGACAAGGGCGTGCAGCCGGTCTACCAGCCGGCGCCGATCATCCGCGAATCCGTGCTGAAGGAGCATCCGGAGATCGAGACGCTGCTGAAGCCGGTCTTCGCCAAGCTCGATCTCGTCACCCTGCAGGAGCTCAATGGACGCGTGCAGGTGGGCGGCGAGCCGGTCAAGGGCGTCGCCGAGGACTTTTTGAAAAAGAACGGGTTTTTGAAGTAGCTACGCGTCGATAAGTGACGTCAGTGCGAGGCGCCTTATGAGCCCCCGTTTCGACAAGCTCGGCGTCGTCATCGCCGCGCTCGCTGCCTACGCCGCGTTTCTCGCACCGTTCGCCACCTTCCGCGCCAACCGCATCGTTCCCGGTCAGGCACGTTCGATCCTCGAGGCTCTGCCGGCAACGACCGGTCCGCTGCTTTTGGCGATCCTCGTCCTGGCCGGTTTTGTCGCCCTGCTCAGGACGCCGCTGATCTTGCGCCTTGCAGCCAGCGTCGTGGCGCTTGTCGCGCTGGCGCTGCTCATCGGCGTCGCCGGAACATACCTCACTCCGGCCGGCAACACCTTTGCCAGGGTCTCGCCGGCCTCCGGCTTCTGGATTCTCATCTTCGCCTTCACGCTTTTGCTCGCCGACGTGCTGACCCGGCTCAACCTGTCGCCTTGGTCGCGCGTCGGCGTGCTTGTCGTTGCGGCGCTAGCCATCGGCTTGCTGCTGATTTCGGGACGCTGGGACAGCCTCTCGATCCTCAAGGAGTATTCCAACCGCGCCGGCAGCTTTTGGGCCGAAGGCTCCAAACATGTGACCCTGGCGCTCGGCTCTCTGCTTGTCGCCGTGATCGTCGGCCTGCCGCTCGGCATCCTGTGCCACCGCGTCGAAAGCCTGCGGGCCGGCGCCCTCAACGTCTTGAACATCATACAGACCATTCCTTCGATCGCGCTGTTCGGCCTGCTGATCGCGCCGCTCGGCTGGGTCGCAACCCATGTGCCGGGCGCCGCCGCGCTCGGCATCAGGGGCATCGGCACGGCCCCCGCCTTCGTCGCGCTGTTTCTCTATTCGCTGCTGCCGGTGGTGGCCAACACCGTGGTCGGCCTTGCCGGCGTGCCGCGTGCCGCCAATGACGCGGCGCGGGGCATGGGCATGACCGATCGCCAGCGCCTGTTCGGTGTCGAGTTTCCGCTGGCCTTTCCGGTGATCCTGACCGGCATCCGCATTGTCCTGGTGCAGAATATCGGCCTTGCCACCATCGCCGCGCTGATCGGCGGCGGTGGTTTTGGCGTGTTCGTGTTCCAGGGCGTTGGCCAGACGGCGATGGACCTGGTGCTGCTCGGCGCAGTGCCGACCGTCGCGCTCGCCTTTGCCGCCGCCATCATCCTCGACGCGGTGATCGAAATGACCGCCACCAAGCGCAGGGTAGAAACGGCATGATCGAGATCGAAGGCATCACCAAGCGCTATGACGCGACGACGGTCGTCGACAACGTTTCAATGGTCATCGAGCCGCGCACCATCGCCGTCATTGTCGGCACCTCGGGTTCCGGCAAGACGACGCTGCTGCGTATGATCAACCGGCTGGTCGAACCGACGTCAGGCGTCATCAAGCTCGACGGCGCCGACAATCGATCGGTGCCCGGTTACGAACTGCGCCGCAGCATCGGCTACGCCATCCAGGGCCACGGCCTGTTTCCGCATCGCACCGTGGCGCAGAATATCGCCACCGTGCCGGTGCTGCTTGGCTGGGACAAGGCGCGCATCAAGGCCCGCGTGGATGAACTGATGACGCTCTACCAGCTCGACCCCCAGGAGTTCGGGCCGCGCTATCCGCACGAACTGTCCGGCGGTCAGCAGCAGCGCGTTGGCGTTGCCCGCGCACTCGCCGCCGAGCCCAACGTGCTTTTGATGGACGAGCCGTTCGGCGCGCTCGACCCGATCATCCGCACCAAGGCGCAAGAGGATCTGCTGGCGATCCAGAAGCGCTTCGGCACCACCATCATCCTCGTCACCCATGACATGGAGGAGGCCGTGCATATGGGCGACAGGATCGCGGTGATGGATGCCGGCAAGCTCGTGCAATATGCAAGGCCGGCGGAGATCCTGGCGAGGCCGGCCAACGCCTTTGTCGAGACGCTGGTTGGCGCCAGCGAAAGGCCATTCAGGCTGCTGTCGCTCGGGCGAGTGCGCGACGCCGTGGAGCAGGGCGGGGCCGAAGGCGAGGCGATCCCCGGCGACGCCAGCCAGCGTGACGCGCTCGCGGAACTTCTCTGGTCCGGCAGACCGGCGCTGCCGGTGAAGGGCGCCGACGGCAAGCCGCTCGGTCGCGTCACCGTGGATGGCCTGATCAAGCGGGCGGCGAGGCCGGCATGAAAGCCTGGCTGCCTCTGCTGCTCAGGCTTGCACTGGTGGTGTTGCTCGTTGCCTTCATCACCAGCCCGGGTTGGTTCGAGCCGTTGCTGAAGCCGCTGACCGAAAACAACGCTCCCGCGATCTACAATCAAGGCAGCCTGCTGACGCTTACGCTGCTGCATCTGCGCACCGTGCTGATCGCGACCGTCGCGGCCACCATCGTCGCTGTGGCGCTTGCCATCCTGGTGACCCGGCCTGCCGGCGCTGAATTCCTGCCGCTGTCGCGCAGCCTGGTCAATATCGGCCAGACCTTTCCGCCGGTGGCGGTGCTGGCGCTCGCCGTGCCGGCCGTCGGCTTCGGCGAGAAGCCGACGTTGATCGCGCTGTTTCTCTATGGCCTGCTGCCGATCTTCGAGAACGCGCTGACCGGGCTGACGACGCTGCCGGCCAATGTCGTCGAGGCGGCGCGTGGCGCCGGCATGACTGGCTGGCAAAGGCTCACCAAGGTCGAACTGCCGCTCAGCGCGCCGATCATCCTTGGCGGCATCAGGCTGTCGGTGGTGATCAGCCTCGCCACCGCCACCATCGGCTCTACGGTGGCCGCCAGGACGCTCGGCGAAGTGATCATCGCCGGCTTGCTGTCGAACAATCTGGCCTTCATCCTGCAGGGCGGTCTGATCGTCGCGGCGCTTGCCGTGCTGATCTATGATGGACTGTCCGCGGTCGAGCGCTACGCGGCGCGGCGCATGGGCAGGGAAGCGGACTGACCATGCCCGATGGTCGGGATCGATTTCAATCGATCTAACCGCCGGGCGATCGCGACCCACACTCGCCCGCCTGGACCTTTTGGGCGAAAGCCGGGCAAAAATCGAACAATATCTTGACGTTCGCAGCCCTGTTTCGCATACACCGATGCGAAGAGGGGGATTCCATGCACGGGATTCCGTCTTTGTCTCAACGGCCCAGGGAGGGGTTCTTTTGGGCCAACAATCGAGGAAAACCCGGCAATGACCATAATTTCCGCCGTCATCGCCTGCGGCTTGTTGTCTGTCCTTTACGCCATATGGGCGACACGTTCGGTCCTTGCGGCCGATCAGGGCAACGCGCGCATGCAGGAAATCTCCGCCGCCATTCGCGAAGGCGCGCAGGCCTACCTGGCGCGCCAGTACACCACCATCGCCATCGTCGGCGTGGTCGTGCTCGTGCTCGCCTGGTGGCTGCTGTCGATCACCGCCGCCATCGGCTTCCTGATCGGCGCCGTTCTGTCGGGCGCCGCCGGCTTCATCGGCATGCATGTTTCGGTGCGCGCCAATGTGCGCACCGCGCAAGCGGCTTCCAACAGCCTTGCCGCCGGCCTCGACATCGCCTTCAAGTCGGGCGCCATCACCGGCATGCTGGTGGCTGGCCTGGCCCTGCTTGGCGTTTCGATCTACTACCTCATCCTTACCCAGTTCCTCGGCCTCCAGCCCAACGACCGCATTGTAATCGACTCGCTGGTTTCGCTCGGCTTCGGCGCCTCGCTGATCTCGATCTTCGCCCGCCTCGGCGGCGGCATTTTCACCAAGGGCGCCGATGTCGGCGGCGATCTGGTCGGCAAGGTCGAAGCCGGTATTCCGGAGGATGATCCGCGCAACCCGGCCACCATCGCCGACAATGTCGGCGACAATGTCGGCGACTGCGCCGGCATGGCCGCCGACCTGTTCGAGACCTATGCCGTGACGGTTGTCGCCACCATGGTGCTGGGCGCCATCTTCTTTGGCGGCACCGCCATCCTTGGTGCGGCGATGCTCTATCCGCTCGCCATCTGCGGCGCCTGCATCCTGACCTCGATCGTCGGCACCTTCTTCGTCAAGCTCGGCTCCAACGGCTCGATCATGGGCGCGCTCTACAAGGGCCTGATCGTGACCGGCCTGCTGTCGATCGTGGGTCTCGGCGTCGCCACCTCGGCCACGCTCGGCTGGGGCGAGGTCGGCACGGTCGCCGGCATCGTCATCACCGGCAAGAACCTGTTCATCTGCGGCCTCATCGGCCTCGTGGTGACCGGCCTTATCGTGGTGATCACCGAATACTACACCGGCACTAACAAGCGTCCGGTCAACTCGATTGCCCAGGCATCGGTGACCGGACATGGCACCAACGTCATCCAGGGCCTCGCGGTCTCGCTGGAATCGACGGCGCTGCCGGCGATCGTCATCGTCGGTGGCATCATCTCGACCTACCAGCTTGCCGGTCTCTACGGCACGGCGATCGCCGTCACCACCATGCTCGGCCTTGCCGGCATGATCGTGGCGCTCGACGCCTTCGGCCCGGTCACCGACAATGCCGGCGGCATCGCCGAAATGGCAGGCCTGCCCAAGGAAGTGCGTCACTCCACCGACGCGCTCGACGCGGTCGGCAACACCACCAAGGCGGTGACCAAGGGCTACGCCATCGGTTCGGCCGGCCTCGGCGCATTGGTGCTGTTCGCGGCCTATTCGAACGACCTGAAGTTCTTTGCCGCCAATGGCGACAAGTATCCTTACTTCCAGGGCATGGGCGAAATCTCCTTCGATCTCTCCAACCCTTACGTCGTCGCCGGCCTGATCTTCGGCGGCCTCATTCCCTACCTGTTCGGCGGCATCGCCATGACGGCCGTCGGCCGCGCGGCTGGCGCCATCGTCGAGGAGGTGCGCAAGCAGTTCCGCGAGGATCCGGGCATCATGGCCGGTACCTCGAAGCCGAACTATGCCCGCGCGGTCGATCTCCTGACCAAGGCGGCGATCCGCGAGATGATCATCCCGTCGCTGCTGCCCGTGCTGGCGCCGCTCGTCGTCTATTTCGGGGTGCTGTTGATTTCGGGGTCGAAGGCGTCCGCCTTCGCTGCCCTTGGCGCCTCGCTCCTCGGCGTCATTGTCAATGGCCTGTTCGTTGCCATCTCGATGACCTCGGGCGGTGGCGCCTGGGACAACGCCAAGAAATCGTTCGAGGACGGTTTCACCGGCAAGGACGGCGTCAAGCACCTCAAGGGCTCCGAGGCGCACAAGGCTTCGGTGACCGGCGACACCGTCGGCGATCCCTACAAGGACACCGCCGGCCCGGCGGTCAACCCGGCGATCAAGATCACCAACATCGTGGCCTTGCTGCTGCTGGCAGTGCTCGCGCACGGCTGAGCGGGAGCCCGGAAACTTGAAATAGCTCAACGCTTGAAATCAAGAACCCGCGAGGAGCGATCCTCGCGGGTTGGACGTTGCGACCGGCCTGATTTCCTCGATCCTGACGCCGTCGATCGACGGCGGATCGATGGCAAGCCAGTCCGATGTCACTGTCTGCCGCTCGGGTGTCCCCGTCGTCATCCAGCCATCCGGCACCGCACGGTCGTCACTGCTCATGTCCAAGCCCCAAGCCTGGACGGTTGGATATGGGTTTGCCACACCCCTGACGAGCCGGCTCCTCATTGGCCAAACAAAAACCCGTGAGATCGCTCTCACGGGTTTTCGGTCGCCTGAGACATTTCCGTTCCCCCAAAGTCAGGGAAGCAGGATTCTAGGGAAGCAGGAATCTAAAGATCAGGGGGTGCCGCCGGGAATGCCGGGGGCCAGCTTGCTGGCGCCGTTGATGATCTGGCTGAGGAAGTTCTGGTCCTTGCCGCCGGTCGGCGTGGTGCGCGAAATGAAGTCGAAAATCTTGCCGTCCTTCAAGCCGTAGTTGGCGATCTGGGTGACGCGGCCGTCCGCACCGAAATAGACCGCGAGCACTTTCTGGTCGACGAGCCTGGGCTTGTCGAAGGCGACATAGCGTTTGCGGGTTTGCGAAATGTAATAAAACGCCTCGTTGTCGAACGTCGCCGTCGTCGATGGCGTGCCAAGCGCCAGAAGCACCTGTTCGCGGCTGGAACCGACGGGCACCGAATCGACGGCCTGCTGGTCGTAGACATACCCTTGCGTGAACGTTTCGCTCGGGCTGAGGTCACCGATCATCTTGTTGGTGTGGCATGCCGAGAGCGCCGATATGACAACCAGCAGCGAGATCGCGCCGGCGGGCCTGGACGAGAAGGTCGACTTGAAATTCAGCGCGCGCAACAACAATTCTCCATTATATCGCCGCAACTTGCGCTGGGCCGCAAAACCGGTAAACCAGCTTGCTTGCCGATGCAACAAGGCCAATTCAACAAACGGTCCCCGGAGACCATCCCCATGTTCCAGCGCCTTCTTGGCCGCGAACGCCACGCCAACCGCGCCATCACCGACGCGCTTTACGCACAAATCGTGGCGGCGGCGCGGCAGACTGCTTTTTATTCCCATTGGAATGTGCCGGACACGCCGCTCGGCCGTTTCGAGATGCTTTCGCTGCACATGTTCCTGGTCCAGCACCGCTTGCGCGGCGAGGACGGCGTGGCCCAGGAGATCGCCCAGGTGCTGATCGACGAGTTCTTCCTCGATGTCGATCACTCGCTGCGGGAACTGGGCATTGGCGACGTCGGTGTGCCAAAACGTATGAAGAAACTGGCGAAGATGTTCTATGGCCGCACCGCCGCCTATGATGATGCTCTGGAACGAAACGATCACGATGGTCTGACCGCGGCACTTGCCCGTAATGTCCGTCCCGACGCCGGCGCCTGGCCGGAAGCATCGCGTTTGGCCGGGTATGTCGCCGACGCCAGCCGGCAACTGAGTGCGCAGCCGAGCGAATCGATCGTTGCTGGCACTGTGGCATTTCCAGGAGCCAATGGAGGCTGATCGATGAAACACGCCGATATGCAAAGTCCGGTATCCTTTTTCGCCAATGTCGCCCGGTTGCCGCAGAAGGGGCTGCCCGTGGTGATCGAGGCCGACCCCGCACAGCGCGCCGCGCTCGCCGAGGCGCATGGGCTGCTGTCGGTCGAAGCCTATCGCGCAGAACTGCTGGTTACGTCGTGGAAGCGCAATGGCGTCAAGGTCAGCGGCCGTGTCGAGGCAGACATCACCCAGGCCTGCATCGTCACGCTCGACCCCGTCCAGGCACATATCGATGAGCCGGTCGAGGCGCTGCTCTTGCCCGAGGACTCCAAGCTCGGACGGCAGGGATTCGATGGCGGCGGCGAAATTCTGCTCGACGCGGATGGGCCCGATAGCCCCGAGACATTTTCGGGCGACACCATCGATGTCGGGGCGCTTGCCGAACAGTTCTTCGGATTGGCGATCGACCCCTATCCGCGCAAGCCCGGCGCGTCGCTTGATGCCGGTGACGACACCGGATCGGCGGAGAATGAATTTCAGCAAAAACTGCGATCCTTGCTGGGAAAATCCTGAAAACCTCGCCCGCGACGGAAAAGCCGGTTGTGCGACAGCCTAAAACCGCTATTTTCGCCGAGCCTTTGCGATCACTAAAACGACTTGCCGCCTAACCGTGAGATGAATACCGCGTGATCAGGATTTCCATCGATGCCATGGGCGGCGATCACGGACCAACCGTGGTCATTCCAGCGCTCATGACGGTCGCGACCCGCCGTCCCGACATCCGCTTCGTCATCTACGGACGTGAGGAACTGGTGCGCCCCGAACTCGCCAAGTTCCCCAAATTGGCCGAGGTCAGCGAGTTCTTCCACTGCGAGATCGCGGTCAGGATGGACGACAAACCGAGCCAGGCGCTGCGCCACGGCCGCTGGAAATCGTCGATGTGGAAGGCGGTTGAGGCGGTCAAATCGGGCGCCGCGGATGCATGCATTTCCGCCGGCAACACCGGCGCGCTGATGGCGATGTCGAAATTCTGCCTGCGCACCATGGCCACCATCGAACGCCCGGCGATTGCGGCATTGTGGCCGACATTGCGTGGCGAAAGCGTGGTTCTGGATGTGGGCGCCACCATTGGCGCCGATGCGCACCAACTCATCGATTTTGCCATTCTCGGCACCGGCATGGCGCGTTCCGTATTCGGCATCGCCCGGCCCACGGTCGGCCTGCTCAATGTCGGCGTGGAAGAGATCAAGGGCCAGGAAGAGGTCAAGGAAGCGGGACGCATGTTGCGCGAAGCCAACATGGCCTCGATGAACTACCATGGCTTCGTCGAAGGCGACGACATCGGCAAGGGGACGGTCGACGTCGTGGTGACGGAAGGCTTCGCCGGCAACATCGCGCTGAAGACGGCTGAAGGCACCGCCCGCCAGATAGGCGGCTATCTGCGGGCCGCGATGAGCCGCACGCTGATGGCCAAGATCGGCTATGTCTTCGCCAAGGGCGCCTTCGACCGCCTGCGCGAGAAGATGGATGTCGGCCGCTCCAATGGCGGCGTGTTCCTGGGGCTGAACGGCATCGTCGTCAAAAGTCATGGCGGCGCCGATTCGGATGGTTTCGCCGCGGCGATCGAACTCGGCTACGACATGGTGCGCAACAATCTGCTCGACCGCATCGAGGCCGACCTCGATCTGTTCCATGCGCGCAACCCGCATGCCCTGACATCTAGGAAATCCGACGTCGTTACCGACGCAAAGGAATAGGAAAGAATTTTGATCAAATCAGTTGTGCGCGGCACGGGCTCCGCGCTGCCCCGCCGCATCATGAAGAATGCCGATTTTGAAGGCATGGTCGAGACCTCCGACGAGTGGATCGCCCAGCGCACCGGCATCCGCCAGCGCCATATCGCGGCTGACGACGAGACGACGGCTTCCCTGGGCGAGGCCGCGGCGCGCGCCGCCCTTGCCGATGCCGGATTGACCCCGGACGACGTCGATCTGATCGTGCTGGCGACTTCGACGCCAAACAACACCTTCCCCGCCACTGCCGTCGAAATCCAGAACCGGCTCGGTATGCATCACGGTTTTGCCTTCGATATGCAGGCGGTGTGCTCCGGCTTCGTCTATGCGGTGGCGACAGCCGACCTCTATATCCGCGGTGGCCTGGCAAAGCGCGTGCTGGTGATCGGCTCGGAAACCTTTTCGCGCATTCTCGACTGGAGTGATCGCTCGACCTGCGTGCTGTTTGGCGACGGCGCCGGTGCGCTGGTTCTGGAAGCGGGCGAGGGGGCCGGGACGATCGCCGACCGGGGCGTGCTGGCGGCCAGCCTGCGTTCCGACGGCGCGCACAAGGAGAAGCTTTTCGTCGACGGCGGGCCGTCGACGACGGGAACGGTCGGTCATTTGCGCATGGAAGGCCGCGAGGTCTTCAAGCACGCGGTCGGCATGATCACCGATGTCATCGAGGCGACCTTCTCGGCCGCTGGGATTACCGCCGAAGACCTTGATTGGTTCGTGCCTCACCAGGCCAATAAACGGATTATTGACGCTTCAGCCAAAAAGCTCGGGATAGCAGAGCAAAAGGTGGTGGTGACCGTCGATTTGCACGGTAACACCTCGGCTGCCTCCGTACCGCTGGCGCTGTCGGTGGCCGTCGCCGACGGCCGCATCAAGAAGGGTGACCTGGTGCTCCTGGAGGCGATGGGCGGCGGCTTCACCTGGGGCGCCGTTCTGGTTCGCTGGTAAGTGGAGAACGGTCCGGTTTCGGTCCTTGACCTTGCCGGATCAATTACTTAGGCTCTGCCGCTGTTGTGCCGATTTTACGTTTGAACTGATGGGACGGTCGCATGGGGGGAAAAACACTTACTCGCGCCGACCTGGCCGAGGCCGTCTACAGAAAGGTCGGCCTGTCGCGCACTGAGTCCGCCGAACTCGTCGAGGCCGTGCTGGACGAAATCTGTGAAGCGATCGTGCGCGGCGAGACAGTGAAGCTGTCGTCCTTCGCGACATTTCATGTCCGCTCCAAGAATGAGCGCATCGGACGCAATCCCAAGACCGGCGAGGAAGTTCCGATCCTGCCGCGTCGGGTGATGACCTTCAAATCGTCCAACGTGTTGAAGAACCGCATCTTGCGTTCTCACCAGAACAGCAAGGCCAAGGGCGGCAAATAGCCTTCATTGCCCGGTTGAAAACCGGCGCGGCGATGACGGCGGGCTTGAATATTGCTTCACAAACCGCTGAAATAAGGCCCGATTCGGCGGTATGGCCGGATTGGTGTTCTGGCGTATGATCTGTTCCGCGCTGGCGGAACAAGCTCTTCTCCTCGTTGGGCGCGATCTCGTCTGAAGACCGTTCCGGGCCACGCTCCAGCGTGAGGATTTCGCCCATGGACAAGAGCCCCGACGCCTTCCGCACCATCAGCGAGGTCGCGGAAGATCTCGACCTGCCGCAGCATGTGCTGCGTTTCTGGGAGACGCGCTTCAACCAGATCAAGCCGATGAAGCGCGGCGGCGGCCGCCGCTACTACCGGCCGCAGGATGTCGAACTGATCAAGGGCATCCGCCACATGCTCTATGACCAGGGCTACACCATCAAGGGCGTGCAGAAGCTGCTGCGCGAAAACGGCAATCATTTCCTGGTCGCCATCGGCAATGGCGACATGGCCGCGGTCGAGGCGATCTCGCAACGCAAGCAGGCCGACCAGGTGCCGCTGACGCCGGCTGCACAGCCGCGCGGCGGAGATGACGAACTGGTTGGCCAGCCAAGGGTCAAGCCCAGCCGCCGCTTCTTCGGCCTGGGCAAGAGCGACGAGGAAGGTCCGGTCGCGCCGGACGCGTCGAAACTCTCGCGTGACAATCGCGCGCTGCTGCAGGAGGCGCTGTTCGACCTCCTGGAATGCAAGCGTCTGCTTGACCAGGTGCGCTGACCGCGAGTACCGGGTGCTTTGACGCCTTGAAACCGGAACCGGCGGTCGGGTGAGGCGTTACGTTTCCTTCTGCAAGACAAGGAAACGCATGATGGCTTCATTTTCGACCCTTTCGGACATCGACCTCGAAAAGCAGGTCGCGGCTCTCTCGAGGGAACTCGCGGCGTTGCGCAAGGCAGTGTCAAAGCGGGGTGGCGCTTATTATGAAGACAGCCGTGATGCTGCTCTTGATACATATTCGGATCTTGCGGAGCGCCTGCGAGATGCCATGCCGGCAATCCGCAGACAGGGCAGGGTGATCGAGACATCGGCACGCGACCATCCGGCGGCCGCCGCTGCGGTCGGCCTTGTCGTGCTCGGTCTCGTCGCCAGCCTGCTGTTTAGCCGGCGCTGACTGCCACCCCAGGACAAGGAATCCTGAGAAATGGCGGCTCGCCTTTCCAGGCCGGCCGCCATTCTCATTCATATCAGCGATTTGTAGTGCCGCTCCGGCATCTGGCACGAAGCGCGTCGGCATAGAGGCGTACGGCCCGTTTGTGCTTCCGACGCAAGAATGCGGATTGATCGAGCCGCCACAGCCGTTCGATTTCCCCGGCGATCGCCGGGTTTGTCCATGTGCCATATCCGGCGGCCGAGTAGACGGTGACCTCGCCGGCATAGAGACGATCGTCGGTGACCAGAAAATCGATACGGATATAATCGAGGTCGCCGGCTATGCCGGGCGCGATCGAGATCGCCTGGCGGACATAGGCGACGAGCCGCGCATTGACAGGCAAGGCCTGGTCCTCCCCGGGATAGTCTGGATCGCGGCCGGGCAACGGATTGGCGTCGCGGTCGAACAGCAGCGAGCGCTTGGCGTGCTTATCCTCCACCCAGACATGGGATATCACCCCGCTGCAGAGATGGACCTTGATGTCGGTGGCGATCGTCCCGCCGCTGAGTGCCAGCGGCTCCTCCACGAAAACGGCCGGTACGACAGGCCAATAGGCCCATTCGCCATTGCGCCGGCCGTAGCGTTTTTTGAGCCAGCGGCTGGCCTTGCGCACGATGGCGGCGCGATCGGGTTCGCCGTTGGAGACAAAAATGTTCATGGCGCAGCCATGGTTTGCCTTGACCACGACGTCTCCGGTCAGCAGGTCAGGTGGAAGGTCGGCAGGGTCGCGCCCGGACCAGAGCGTCTTTGGCACGGCGACATCGCGGCAGGTTTCCCGGATATGAGCCTTGGCCGCGAGCTTGTCGGTCAGCGTCACGAATAGCGGGTTGCGATCGAGGATCTTTCGCCAAAGCAAAAGCTCGTTATAGCGCACGGGCGCGGCCGGATTGGGCAGATAGCCCAGTTTCATGACAAATCGTACGACAAGGACAGGATGGCGCAGCGTCAGCCACAATCGCGCGACCGACAGGACAATGCGGTCTGTCCGGGAAAGATCGGCCTTGGCCGTCATCGGGGATACCCTGGCCTTGTTGGCGAAGCCTGATCCGGCGCAGCGTGCCGGTTGGAAGTACCCCTTGCCGTATCGCGGTTTGGCGTCGCGTCAAAGGCACTTGCTTGTTGTCGCTACAGCTGGACCGTCGCCGCCATCCGGCAGTCGGATTAGCCCGGGTCGTCCGGGCCAGGCATTGCATGACCGGAGAAGACCGGCCTCGAACAGGAAGCCAAGACCGGTCTTCTCTGGCAGTCTGGTATGCTTAGTAGGTCTTCTTTGTCATCTTCTTCGTGTGGTGATGATGGTGCTGGTGGTGGTAGTAGTGATGGTGATGGTGATGGTGGTGATGATGTTTTGCCATCGGGGCCGCGTCCGCGCTCGTCGCGCCGACCGCCGGCACCGCAAAAGCGATTGCAGCTGCAAGCCCGAGGGCCGAGAGGAGGGACTTCTTCATGGATCGTTTCCTTTCTTTCGCAGGCAGGCATCAATCGGGCCGATATCCCGACCGCCGCGAATGGAATTACGCTCCTGAATTTTTTCGTCAGTATTTCCCGACTGTAGAATTTTGTTTCTGAACTGTTGCCGGGCAAGCCTGCACCGTTGCCAGGGTGCAGGCCGAAAGTCGTGTCGTCCGTTTTGGCCTACATAGGCGGGACCACACCATTGTTTCCCACCACGACGCGGCTGGCACTCAGCGTGCCGTCAGCGTCGCGCTGAGCGGTAACGAAAACCGTCGCGCTTGGCTTGAGATCGGCCGGCGCGGCCGGCGCGAACGCGACGACAGGCGTGCCGTCGGGTATAGAGATCTTCTTCGTCTGCCCATTGTCATAGGTCAGCGTCACCGCCCGCCCGCTTATGTCGGTGACGTCGGCGACGGTGCCGTTGGTCATACGGCTGTTCGGCTGCAGGTCCCAGGGGCGGTCCCCCTCGCCAGTGCCTTTCAAGGCCGCGGGAAAGACCACCACTTCCAGCGCGCCGCTGCCGCCGTCGGCCTTGGAGACAGAGGCGATGCCGACGAAATCGCCCTGCTTGATGTCTTTTACAGACGCGCTGGCAACGCCTGAAAGCTTCCAGCCGCCTTTCAGCTTGATCGCGGAAGTATCGCCCTGACGGGTTTTCACGGTCAGCAGCGACGGCTCGAAACTGACCACCGTGCCGCGCACGCGCAATGCGTCCGCCGCTTGCGCGCCGGCCACGCCGACACCGGAAAGCATGGAAATCGTGCCTAGCACGTAGAGGGATGTCCTGAAGTTCATTGGGGGATCCTTTTGGGAAAGGCTGGCTGGAACGGGATGGTTTCACGCCAGCGACATCGAGATAACGAACGGGGTGGGGCGAAACTGCCGGGCAAAAGCCGCTCACGCGTTCAAAACAACTTGATCGGGACAGGGCGAGGCAGCCGCATGGACGTCCGCTTCACGATCCCGTGACGGCCAGTTTGGCGCTTGGCAAATCGCCGGCGAGAGGGCATCTTCCTGCCCGTCTCAGGCAACATCCCATTTTGATCAAACGCTTTCAGCCAACGGAGTTGCCAATGCCCAACAATGCAAAAAGCCACGCCCTCTCCGAACCATTAGCCAACGAGATGGGGCCAGATTACAACACCCTCAGGGCAATGCGGGAAACGCGCGGATACAGCCTCGAAGCGCTTTCCCTGACCTGCGGCCTCTCGGTCGACGAGATCGAGGACATCGAGAGCGGCCGGGCGGCCGACCCGGCGAAGCTGCGTCGTATTGCGTCCGCGCTTCGTCTGCCGCAGGACGCTCCAGTTGCTTCTGCACCGACACTGGCCGCACAAGGCCGGCCCCAGGCATAGGTCGGCGGCAGGCATGCCCAAGAAACCCGCCAAGGCCCGCTTGGCGGGTTTCTTGTTGATGTCGGCATTCTCCGGCAGGCCGGGCTTGCCGATCTGCAAATCGCACGTGTTTATAGGTGCGACATCCAAATCCGCGCCGATCGCATCTGCCATGCAGCGGGAACCGTGAGTTTTTCGATATGAGCCTGGATTCCGTTGGTGCCTTCTTTGCTGCTCACGCGCCTGACATCGAGATCATTGTCACGCAAGCAAGTTCGGCGACGGTGACGCTGGCGGCGGAGGCGCATGGCGTGTTGCCGGCGCAGATCGCCAAGACCATCTGCCTTCGCGTCGGCGAGCGCACCATGCTGGTCGTGACCAGCGGCATCGCCAGGCTGGATAACCGCAAGTTCAAGGACCAGTTCGGCGGCAAACCGCGCATGCTGGACGCGCAAGAGGTTGTCGCTGCCACGAGCCATCCGGTGGGCGGTGTCTGTCCGTTCGGCCTGCCGTCACCGCTGCCGGTCTATTGCGACGTCTCGCTGCGTAAATTCGTCGAGGTGGTACCCGCCGCCGGCGCCACCAACGCTGCGGTGCGCGTTGCACCGCAGCGCATGGTTGAGCTTACTGGCGCGCAATGGGTGGATGTGTGCCAAGGTTAGCGCCGGATCCAATCAGGAGCTGAGCTGGGCAAAACGGGCAATTCGAGAATTAGGTGATGCGGCAGGGCGGACTTTTGGGGGCAAGTCCTGCTTCGAAATGGTCGGAGTGGCCGGATTCGAACCGACGACCCCTTGACCCCCAGTCAAGTGCGCTACCGGGCTGCGCTACACTCCGGACCGGTCGCGATGTATCGTGATAACCCCGCTCGGGTCAACCGATTTCCGCGATAATTATCTTGCCGCGATCGCTGGTTCGAATGAGGCCGGCAAGACCGGCCGCAACAGCCGCTGATGGCGGTATTCCAGGGCGATAGCGCCCCAGATCAAGCCGAGAAGCAGGTACATGTGGCGCCAGTGGTCGATGTCGATGAAGGTGCCGAGCCCGATATTGCCGATGAAGGCGACGTAGGCGCACAGCAGGTAGGGCTGCCACGGCCGGTCGCGCAGCAGGATGCGGAACCCGGCTGAAATCGTCCAGGCGACCAGCGTCAGGAACGAGACGAAGCCGAGCCAGCCATAATCCATCAGCATTTTCAGCCAGATGTCGTGTGTGTCCTCGCCGTAGATCTTGCCGAAGACCAGCGGCCCGATGCCGAACGAGTGCTCCATGGCCATCTGGAAACCGATCGAGTAGCGCGCGAAGCGGCCGAGGCGGGCGGTGTCGTAGCTCTGTTCGAGATGGGCGCGGCTGGAGAACATCTCCGCCACCCCGGGCAATTGCAATATGACGATGATGGCGACGGCCAGCAGCGACAGGGCGGCGATGGTCATGATCACCACGCGCAGCCGGAACATGCCGCTGGCGCTCTGCAGGAACAGGCAGCCGGTGAGCAGGATGGCCGAGACCGCGAACATGCCCCAGGCGCCGCGCGAGAACGAGAAGAAAATACCGGCGCTGATGATCAGCAGCGGCACGGCCAGCAGCGGCATGCGCGTGACCGGTCCGGTCAACAGCAGATAGAGCAGGTAGATGCCGGGCAGCACCAGGAACGGCCCGAACACGTTCGGGTCCTGGAAGGCACCGGCGGCGCGGTCGTACTTGGTGAACATTTCCGCGCCGGGGAAGGCGTGGAAATAGCCTGCTATGCCAAGCAGCGACGTGGCCACGGCCGAGACGACATAGGCATTGAAGATCAGCCGGTAGAGGTTCGGCTGCGTTGCGGTGACCGATGCGAAGAACACCGCGCTGAAGGCGAGAAACAGCGACACGGCGAGATAGAGCGGCGTATAGGCGAGGTCCGCCATCTGCGTCATGGAGATCATGCCGCCGATGTTCATGGTCACCAGCAGCACCAGCAGCGGCATGGCCGCGCGCGAAATCCGCAGGCCGAACAGGGCCCAGATGGCGATAAGCGCGGCCATGTAAATTTCGTAAGGCGCCGGCTCGCTGATGACGAAGCCCGACAGAAGAATGCCGAGCACGACCGCGCTCGAGGAAATCAGCGTGATCAGCTTGGCGTTGATCGCCGCGCGCGGCAGATCATGGCTGATCGCGCTCAATAGGCGTTTTCCGTATTGAGCAGCCGGATCGGCGTCAGGAACAGAATCCGCAAATCGAACAGCAGCGACCAGTTCTCGATGTAATAGAGGTCATACTCCGTCCGCATGCGGATCTTTTCATTGGTGTCCATCTCGCCGCGCCAGCCATTGATCTGCGCCCAGCCGGTGACCCCTGGCTTGACCTTGTGGCGCGCGAAATAGCCATCGACCACTTCGTTGTAGAGCAAATTGTGCGACTGCGCGGCGATGGCGTGCGGACGCGGACCGATGAGCGAGAGCGAGCCGAGCAGCGAGTTGAAGAATTGCGGCAGCTCGTCGATCGAGGTCTTGCGGATGAAGCGGCCGACACGGGTGACGCGCGGATCGTTCTTGGTCACCGTCTGCTTGGCGGTCGGGTCCGACCTGTCGGTGTACATAGAGCGGAATTTGTAGACTTCGATCACCTCGTTGTTGAAGCCGTGCCGCTTCTGCTTGAACAGCACCGGTCCCTTGCTGTCGAGCTTGATGGCGATGGCGGTGGCCAGCATAAAGGGCGAGAACGCGATGATGCCGATGAGGCTGAAGATGATGTCGAAGGCGCGCTTGGCGACCGAATCCCAATCGTTGATCGGCTTGTCGAAGATATCGAGCATCGGCACCGAGCCGATGTAGGAATAGGCGCGCGGACGGAACTGCAGCGCATTGGAATGCGCCGACAGCCGGATGTCGACCGGCAGCACCCACAGTTTCTTCAGCAATTGCAGCACGCGCGATTCGGCGGTCAGCGGCAACGACACGATCAGCATGTCGATGCGGGCGATGCGGGCGAATTCGATCAGTTCCGAAATGGTGCCGAGCTTGGGATAGCCGGCGACGAGGGCTGGCGAACGCTTGTCGTTGCGGTCATCGAAGATGCCGCAGATGCGGATGTCATTGTAAGGCTGCTTTTCCACCGAGCGGATGAGCACTTCCGCCGCCTTGCCGCCACCGACGATGACGGCGCGCCGTTCCATGCTGCCATCGCGCGCCCAGCGCCGGATCAGCTTCGACATCACCAGCCTGAGGCCGAAGAGGCAGACAAAGGCAACGACGAACCAGGTGCCGAACAGCAGGCGCGAATAGTCTTGCGACATCTTCATGACGAATGCCGTCAACGCCATCAGGGCGAAGGTCCCGGCCCAGACCAGCAGGATGCGCCCGAAATTGGCGATCGGCCGCATCAGGGATACGACCTGGTAGCAATCCGTGACATCGAGCAGCACCACGGCGAGGAACGACGCGGCGGCGATCGTCAGCGGATATTGCCAGGCCAGGTAATTGAAGAATCCGACATAGTAGAAATAGACGCAAAGCCCCGAGACCAGCAGCACCGCGAATTCGACCATGCGCAGCACGCCGCTGACCATGATCGGCGACATTGTATCGCGCCGGTATTGCGACGCGACCTGTCGGGCAACGTCGTTCATGCCGCCGGGCTTGTCGCCTTCGGCAGGGCCGTCGAATTTACGGACCGCTTCTGATGAAAAGCGGTGCGCGGGGTCGATCTCGTTCATGGAACAGTCCGCAAGCTTCCCCAGGGTGATTAGCAAAAGAGAGCTAAGAAACCCTTGAAACAACCCATGGCTTTGGAAGAGCTTGGGACTAGTTTGCCAGCGCGGCGAAATACGCCTTCTCGATTTCGGCGGCCATGACGTCGGCGCCGAAGCGCGCCCTGAGCGTGGATTCATCGGGCATCAATTTGCGATAGGCGGCGAGGTCGCCCAGCGCCTGGCTCATCTTATCGGCGAGTTCGGCCGCATCCGGCCGGATCAGGGCGGGGGAGCCTGAACCGAAAATCTCCGGTATGCCGCCGACCGAGGTCGCAATCATTGGTCTTGCCGCGGCAAGTGCCTCCAGCGCGGTATAGGGCATGGCCTCGGCACGCGAGGGAACGACGACGAGCGCCGCCAGGACAAAGGCCTCCCGGGCCGGCATAGGCGGCAGGAAGCGGACATTGCCTTCAAGCCCCAGGCGCTTCACCTGCTCGTGGTAGCGGGGCAGGTCGTCCCCATCGCCGACCATCACGGCACTCGGTGCTCGGCCAAGCCGGGAAGCGACGGCGGCCAGCGCATCGATGAAGATATCTGGGCCCTTGAGGTCCCGCATCATGCCGATATAGAGGAAATCAGCCGCATCGGACCCGGCGGTAACCGTCTCGAATTCGGTGGCGCGAAGTCCATTGTAGACCAGCGTGTTCGGGATCGGCGGCTCGCCTACCTTCCTGCGATAGGTCCGCCGCTCGTAGTCGGAGACGAACAGCAGGCTGTCGGTGAAGCGCGCCATGAGATACTCGAGCGCAAAGAACAGCTTTCCGGTGGCTGTGTTCTCGTCATAGTGGAGAGAGCCGCCATGCGGCGAATAGAGGCGGGCTACGCGAGACCTTGATACCCGCAACAATGAGCCGAACAGACGGGCATAGACGCCACCCTTGGCGCCGTGCCCGTGCAGCACGTCCGGCCGCAATTCCTTGATGATCCTGTAGGTGCGCCGCGCCGAGGTCACGTCGCCCGGGCCGACATGGCGCTGCATTGGCGTGCGATGGATGCCGAGCGCCAGCGTGCCCTTCATCTGCTCGAACAGGCGCTCCTCGAGTTCGCCGCCGGTGGTGGAGTCGCAAACGATGCCGACCATGTGGCCGGCGGCGACCTGCGCTTCCGTCAGGTCGCGCACGTGCCGGAAAATTCCTCCGACGGGTGAGCGAAAGCAGTGGACGATCCTGAGCTTGCCCGCCACGAGGTGTCTGTTCAGAACAGGCGTTCGCGGACGTAGACGGTATCTCCCGGCAGCAGCGGATCGGAAGTGACCACGCGGCCGGTTATCACCTTGCCGTTGATGTCGCGGGTGATGTCGACGCTCTCCTGGTTGGCACGTGGCGTGAAGCCGCCGGCGATGGCGATGGCCTTCTGCACAGTCAGGCCGGGCACATAGGAATACTGGCCGGCGGCGCCCACTTCGCCCATGACGAAGATCGGACGGTAACGATCGATCTCGACCGAGACATCGGGGTCGCGCAGATAGCCCTGCCGCAGTTTGTCGGCGATCTCCTTTTCCATCTGCTGCGCGGTGTGGCCACGTGCCGGAATGGCGCCGACCAGTGGGAAGGAGATGTAGCCGGACTGGTCGACGCTATAGCTATTGGTCAGGCCCTCCTGCTCGAACACGGTGACGCGAACACGGTCGCCGGCGCCGAGACGATACGGCTGGTCGAGGACCTCGTGAAAGGCGGCCGGCGTCGGCCGATAGCTGGAGCAGCCCGCGAGCATCGACACGGCAAGCAGTGCGCGAAAGAGGGAAGCAGTGCTTTTCATGACCGGACAGGTACCTTCGACTGGCCGCTGCGGCGTCGCAGCAAACATCTGGGATCGGGTCCGTTATCATCCTGTTAGGGTTAATGGCCGGTAAAGGAGTGCGCCGATAGCCGTTCTTACGGGCAGGTTTTGCGATTTTATCGATTTTTTCGATCGCCCGCCAGTAAACCCTAATGGAAGCTTACCGTGATCTTAACGGCTGAGTTACCATAGTTGTTTACGGTGCGTCCCGACCCAGTTTCGGAGTAGGGATGCATGTCCGTTCAGTCCGCGGCCGCAGACGTCGACGTTGATCTCAGGCAGCTCTTCGCCAGCCTGGGGCGGAACTGGCTGCGGATTCTGGTCTTCGTTCTCGTGGTGACGGGACTTGCCTTCGCGGCCGCGTCGTTCGCGACCCGGCACTACAAGGCCCAGACCCAGGTGGAGATCGCCCCGCGAGAATCCGTCTACACGCGGCCCGCCAGCAGCAACCCGGACAGCGACAAGCCGATCCTCGATGAGCAAGGCGTTGCCACCCAGGTCCAGATAATTTCGTCCAACGAAATCCTCAAGCAGGTCGCCCAGAAACTCGGCCTGTCGCGATTGTCTGAGTTCGACGAGACGATCAACATGTCGTCCCTGAGCCGTGTGCTGATCCTGCTTGGCCTGAAGAACGACCCGATGGATGTTCCGGCCGACGAACGCGTGCTGAAGAAAATGCGCGAGAAGCTCAACGTCTACGGCGTTGAAAAGACTCGCATCATTGCCATCGAGTTCTCTTCGGAGGATCCGAAGCTTGCCGCCGCCATCCCGGATGCCATTGCCGCGGCTTATATTGCGGGGCAGGGCGCGGCCAAGAGCGAATCGAACACCGCCGCCGCGGACTTCCTGGCACCCGAGATCGCCGACCTGTCCAAGCAGGTCAGGGATGCCGAAGCCAAGGTCGCGGCTTACCGCGCCCAGTCGGACCTCCTGATGGGCGGTAACAATTCCACCTTGGCCACCCAGCAATTGGCCGAGTTGTCGACCGAGTTGTCGCGGGTGCGAGCCAACCGCGCCGCGGCCGAAGGCACGGCCGAGAGCGTGCGCAAGGCACTGCAAAATGGCGGATCGCTGGATTCACTGCCGGAAGTGCTGTCTTCCGATCTGATCCAGCGTTTGCGGGAACGGCAGGTCGAACTGCGCGCTAACATCGCCGATCTGTCGACGACGCTGCTCGACAATCATCCACGTATTCGCGCGGCCAAATCACAGCTGGCCGATCTCGATGCGCAGATCCGCAGCGAAGCCCAGAAGATCATGAAGGGCCTGGCGATGCAGGCCGATGCCGCCAAGTCGCGCGAAAACCAACTCGTCGCCGACGTCAACACGCTCAAGGCTGCTTCGGCACAGGCCGGCGAACAGCAGGTCGGTCTCGACGCGCTGCAGCGCGATGCCGCCGCCAAGCGCCAGCAACTCGAACTTTACCTGACCAATTATCGCGAGGCGGCGTCGCGTCAGGATCGCAACTATGTTCCGGTCGACGCTCGCATCGCCTCGCCGGCCTCGGTCCCCTCCGAACCGTACTTCCCCAAGGTCGGGCCGATCGTCGGCGCTGCCGCGGCGGCTTCCCTTCTGCTGGCGGCGGTGTTCACGCTGCTGCGGGAACTTTTCTCGGGCCGCGCCGTGCGCCCGGCAAGCGGCGCGCGGCTTGAACCGATCGACGAGGTGGCAATGTCGCCAGCCGCTTATCAGGAGCCATCCAACCGCCTGGAGCCGGCGATCGCCGACGAATTCGCCAATCGCGCCTCCGAGGCATCACGGCCCGAAACGGTCGCGCAAACACCGGCGCAGCCGCAACCTGCCGCCGAGGTCGAGCCTGTCGCCAAAGCGGAGCCTGCCGCCGAGCCTGAATCCTTGGCGAAACCTGAACCCGTGGCCAAACCTGAACCTATGGCCGAGCCTGAACCCGTCGTGGAGGTTCGGCGACCGCGCTCCGTGCTCGGCGAGATCGACGTCGAGAAGGCCGCCGAGAAGCTGATCGCCAGCGGGGCGGCGCGCGCCATATTCGTTTCCCCCGAGGGCGACGAAGCGGCGGCGTCGGCGATCCTGGTGGCGCGCGAGGTTTCCGATGCCGGCCTGCGCGTCCTGCTGCTCGACCTCACGGCCTCGGGGGCTGCCTCGCGGCCGATGCTGGACAGCGGGCTTTTCCCCGGCATCACCAATCTGCTGGCGTCGCAGGCGCAGTTCAGCGACGTGATCCATGCCGACCTCTATTCCGACTGCCATGTCATCCCGGTGGGCACCGCCGATCCGGTGCGTGCCATGCGTGCCGCCGACCGGCTGCCGATCATCATGCAGTCGCTGACGACAGCCTATGATCTGGTGGTGGTCGAGTGCGGGCCGGCCGATGCGCAAGGCATCAGCCGTCTGGGCGGGGAGGCCACCGAGGTGTTCCTGTCGATGCTGGAGGCCGACGACGAGGTGACGCAGGCCGCGGTCAAGCTGATCGAGAGCGGCTATCCCGACCTGACGCTGGTGACGCCGCTCGGCCACGAGCCGCCAGGCAATCCGGTGCCAGGGCGGCGTTCAGCAGCCTGAAAGAGCCGCCGCTCAAAGGCACGCCTGGCCTATCCCAGTTCCAGCGTCGTCACGCCGAATATCCTGTTGGCGTCAAGCCTCGGCGGCGGGCCTTTGTACATGCGCGTGGTGGTGAAGGTCGGTGAGAAGCCTGCCGCCACCAGCGCCGCGATGAAGTCCACCTTGCTGGCCGGAACGTCGATGTGAAGGTCGCCTCCTTCGCAGGCGCCTGCCAGGTCTTCGAGCAATCCCAGTGCGGTCTGCATGTCGTCGGCGAAGAGCGGGCCGATCTTGAAGCCGCTGCGGCAGGATCGCGCTACCGCGTAGCCGGCCGTTCCCCGTGGCCCGATCGCTGCCACCGCGCGGTGCGGCGGCAGCAGCCATCGCTGCAGGAAAGAATGGCGGGAGGCGGGAAAGCAGAGCGCGTCATATCTCATGATGTCGGGCACCAATTGCGCGGTCACCATGCGAGGCCGTTTGGCGCCGATGGTCAGGGCCGCAGGGCGCCCGCTGTAACGGATGGTCTCGTAGAGCGGCCTGAACCCTTTGCTCTCGTAGTTGGCTCGTTGCTCTTCGACGCCATCGAGCCCGATGGTGCGCCCGGCCAGCCTGTTCATGCCCGCGGTCCATGCCGCCTTGCCGTAACCCTTGCCGCGCATATCCGGCCGGCAGATGTAGAGACCGACGAAACCAAAATCGTGCCCATAGGCCACGGCCGAGATCCCGGCGACCATTTCGCCGCCGGCAAAGGCGCCGATGAAACCCATGGGATCCGCTGCCTGAAACATCGCCGCATCGTCAACGCCAGGGTTCCAGCCCTCCGCGGCCGCCCAGTCGATGAGGTCAGCCAATTCTCCCAGCGACAGCGGGCGGGTGATCGGTTTCATGGTGCTTACTCGGCAGCGACTGCTCCTGGAGAGAACGATTTCAGCATACCACGATAGGGTTTGGCGAGCGGGGTCGCATAAGCACCGCGCTTCGATGTCGCGAGGCCAAGAGCCACCAGGGCCTCGGCTTGCTTCAAAGCGGCTCCGACGCCGTCAACGACAGGCAGACCGAACTCGCTCTGCAACCTGTGGGCAAGATCCGCCATGCCGGCGCAGCCAAGCACGATGGCCTCGGCGCGATCCTCCTCCACGGCCCGGGCGATCTCATCGCGCAGCTTGCCAACCGCTCCCGATGCCGGGTCATCGAGTGCCAGCACCGGAATATCGGCGGCTCGCACGCGCGCCCGACCCGACATGCCATAGCGTTGCACCAACCCCTCGACAGGCACACGCGAGCGTTCGGTGGTGGTTACGACAGTGAAACGCTGGGCAATGAAGCAGGCCATGCTGAGGGCTGCCTCGCAAATGCCGATGACGGGAATGGCGGCCATGGCCCTGGCGGCATCAAGCCCGGTGTCGTCGAAGCAGGCAATGATCGCGGCCTGCGCCCCGGCACGTTCGCCGGCGGCGATTTCCATTAGCAGGCCGGGCACCGCCAGTGCCTCGTCATAATAACCTTCGATCGAGGCCGGCCCCATGGACGACGTGACGGCGACGATTTCGGTCCAGACACCGGCGACACTGCGCGCGGCGGCCGCGATCGTCTCGGTCATGCTCGCCGTCGTGTTGGGATTTACCACCAGTATCCGCACGATCACGCCCTGGTCCGGCGGCGGCCGACATAGAGGATGGCGCCTAACGTTGCGACGATCACCAGGAAGGAAAACACGGTGGTCACCGTGCCCAGCGCGTAGAGCACCGGCGTGGTGACATTGGTGGTCATGCCGTAGATCTCGAGTGGCAGTGTGTTGAAGGTTCCCGAGGTCATCAGTGTGCGGGCGAACTCATCGTAGGACAGCGTGAAGCCGAACAGGCCTACGCCGATCAGGCTTGGCGCGATCATCGGCAGCACGACATGGGCGAAGGTCTGCCAGGACGAGGCGCCAAGGTCGCGAGCGGCTTCCTCATAGGCAGGCGAGAAGCGGTTGAAGACGGCGAACATGATGAGCACGCCGAACGGCAAGGTCCAGGTCAAATGCGCGCCGAAGGCTGACGTATACCAGGCTGGTCGGAAGCCGATCTGCTGAAAGACGACGCCGATGCCCAGCGAAATGATGATCGAGGGTACCACAAGGCTGGCGACCGCCAGGTAGAACAAAGCGGTGGCGCCGCGAAATTTCTGGCGGAAGGCCAGCCCGGCCAGCAGCGAGACGACGACAGTGACGATCATCACCATAAGGCCGAGAACCAGCGAGCGCTTGAAGCTGCCGCCGAAATCGCCGACCGCCTGACGCTCGAACAGATTGGCGAACCAGTGCAGTGATACGCCGTTGAGCGGAAAGGTGAGGCCGCCGGTCGCGCCCTGGAAGGAGAGAATCAGGATCGCCGACAGCGGGCCGTAGAGGAACAGCACGAACAGCGCGAAGAACACCGCCAGCGCGTAGAATTCAAGAGTGCGTTTTTCGTGGTTCACGTCACAGTTCCCTGCGGATGTCGACGATGCGCAGGATGCCGGCGACCATCAAGAGCACCAGCACCAGCAGCACCACGGCGTTGGCGGCGGCGGCTGGATATTGCAGCAGCGACATCTGGTTCTTCATCATCAGCGCGACGGATGCGCTCTGGCCGCCCGACATCACCTGCACGGTGGAGAAATCGGCCATTACCAGGGTGACGACGAAGATGGTGCCGATCGCCATGCCGGGTTTGGCCAGCGGGATGATGACGTTCCACAGCACTTGCCAGCCCGAAGCGCCGGCATCGCGCGCGGCCTCGACCAGCGAACGGTCGATGCGCATCAGCGTGTTGAAGATCGGCGTCACCATGAACAGCGTGTAGAGGTGGACCATGGCCAGCACGACCGCGAATTCCGAATAGAGCAGCCATTCGATGGGCTTCGGCACCAGCCCGAGATGCACGAGCGTCGAGTTGATCAGCCCGTTGCGGCCGAGCACTGGTATCCACGAGATCATGCGAATGATGTTCGAGGTCAGGAACGGCACCGTGCAGACCAGGAACAGCACCATCTGCATGGCGGTCGTTCGAATGTGGAAGGCGAGGAAATAAGCGACCCAGAAGCCGATGAACAGGGTCAGCCCCCAGACGATGAATGCGAATTTGATGGTGTTGAGATAGGTTTTCCAGGTGACCCAGGAGCCGAGAACGTCGGAATAATTGGTGGTGAGAAAGTCCGGGTACATTGTGGCGAAGTCGTAGTCCCAGAACGACACGACGACGATCATGATGATGGGCAGCAGCAAGAACGCGCCGAGGATCAGCGCCAGAGGTGCCGACTGCAGATAGGGCGCGACGGCGCCGATGGAGAACCGGCGTCGTCGGGCTGGTTTCGCGGCGGCGATTGCGGGGCGTTCGAGCGCGACTGTCATCAATGCTCTCGGGTTTGGCGATACGGCCGGGCCGCGTTCCCCTTCTCCAGCCAGGGAGAAGGGGTAGAGGAGGGCGCTTGTTCCCTTTACGCCGCGATGAACTCGTTCCAGCGCTTCACCATGTAGCGATCCTCGTCCATGACCGAGTTCCAGCAGGCGACCTTGCCCATGCGCTCTTCGAAGGAGCCGCCGTCACGCACGGCGCCGGCCTTTTCCATGACGGTGCCGTCGGGCGCCTTGATCTCGCCCTTGGCCGGCTTGCCTTCGATCCAGTAGCCCCACTCGTCCTCGGACATGAACTTCTTGGCCGAGACCATGTTGGCCGAGTAGTAGCCCTGGCGGTTGAGATAGCCGCCGACCCAGCCGGACGTGTACCAGTTGATGTATTCATAGGCGGCGTCGAGCTCGGCGCCCTTGAGATGGGCGGCGAGGCCAAGGCCGCCGCCCCATGAGCGGTAGCCTTCCTTGAGCGGCTGGAAGCGGCAGGGAATGCCCTTGGAGCGCACGGCGGCCACCGCCGGCGACCACATGGATTGGATCACCACCTCGCCCGACGCCATCAGATTGACGCTCTCGTCGAAGGATTTCCAGAAGGCGCGGAACTGGCCGGCTTGCTTGGCCTTGATCAGGAAGTCGATCGTCTTGTCGATCTCGTCCTTGGTCATGTTACCCTTGTCGGCATATTTGATGTTGCCGGTAGCTTCCATGATCATCGCAGCGTCCATGATGCCGATGGACGGGATGTTGAGGATCGCGGTCTTGCCCTTGAAGGCCGGGTCCATGATGTCGGCCCAGGTGGTGATGTCGCGGCCAACGAGGTCGGGGCGGATGCCCAGCGTGTCGGCGTTGTAGATGGTCGGCACCATGGTGAACCAGTTGGTCGGTGCCTTGGCGAAGGTCTTGCTGTCTTGCGCCTCGACGAAGCCGACCGTGTGCGGCGCCGTGCCTTGGGCAATGACGCTGTCGGGCGTCAGCTTGCCGGTCTTGAACAGCGGCACCAGTTCGTCGTAATATTTCAGCTTGCTGACATCCATCGGCTGCAGCACGCCGCTCGGGAACACCTTCTTGCAGATCCAGTATTCGATGTCGGCGATGTCGTAGCTGTCGGGCTGGGTCACGGCGCGCTGGGCGGCGGCATCGGAATCGGTCGCGGTCATCTCCAGCGTGATGCCGAGATCGGCCTTGCACTTGTCGGCGATGGCATTGAGGTTCGACACGCCGGTACCGAACTGGCGTAGCGTGATGTTGGACTGCGCCCAGATGGTCGGAAAGCCTGTGATGACGCCGGAACCGGCGGCGAAGCCGACGGCAGCAGCCCCCGTCTTCAGCAGCGAGCGGCGCGAAATTCCCGGTTTTGTTTCAGTCGTCTTTGTCATGTTCATTCCCCTGTCTTGTTTTGGTTTGGTCATTGAGTGTTGAATGAAGGCGGTCATCAATTGAGACGGCCAAGAACGACCGCGTCCTGCCGGTCCCAGGCGAGCGGCACGGCGTCGCCGACGGCGACAGGCTTTGCGAAGAAATCCGAATCGTCGACGATCACCGTGAAGTCATCGATGCCGGCGCCGTTGACCGACAACTTTACCGAATGGCCGCGATATTCGACGTTGGAAACGATGCCGGTGAAGCCGAGGCCGGGCGCAGGCGCGTCGCCGATGCGCACATGATCGGTGCGGATGGCGATATCGATCGGCGCGCCCGGCTCTCGACCGTGACCGCAGGCGGCGAGCGAGCCGCCGCCATTGACGTCGAAGACGACCATGCCGTCATGCTCGCCGGTGACCCGGCCGGACATGACATTGTGGTCGCCCATGAAGCGCGCGACGAAGGCCGTGGCCGGCCGTTCGAAGACGTCGCGCGGAGGCGCCGCCTGTTCGATACGGCCCTCATTCATCACCACGATCAGGTCCGCCAAGGCCATGGCCTCCTCCTGGCTGTGGGTGACGTGGACGAAGGTGATGCCGAGCGAGGTCTGCAGTTTCTTTAGCTCGGCGCGCATGCGGATCTTCAGGAACGGGTCGAGCGCCGACAGCGGCTCGTCGAGCAGCAGCGCTTCCGGATCGGTGATCAAAGCCCGGGCGAGCGCCACGCGCTGCTGCTGGCCGCCGGAAAGCTGCGCGGGCCGGCGCGTCGCATAGGCCTCCATCTGCATCAGCTTCAGCATGTCGAGCGCCTTGGCACGGCGCTGTTCCTTGTCGACGCCCTTCATCTTCAGGCTGAAAGCGACATTGTCGACGAGATCCAGATGCGGGAACAGTGCATAGGATTGGAACATCATTGCCGTGCCGCGTTTTGCCGGCGGCAGGTCGGTGACAACAATGTTGCCGAGCCGTACGTCGCCTGACGAGATGCTTTCGTGACCGGCGATCATGCGCAGCGTCGAGGTCTTGCCGCAGCCGGAAGGGCCGAGCAGGCAGCAATAGGTGCCCGCCGGTATCTTCAGGCTGATGTCCTCGACGGCGGTCGTCGTTCCATAGACTTTCGAAACGGACACGATGTCGATCTCGGCGGCTTTGGACATTCAGGCTTCCCCGTTTGGTGCATTAACCAAAGCATCATGCGTGCCAACCTGGGGATGTGGGGCCAAGCGTTTGAATCGTTTAAAGAAATCAGGCTTCTTGCCGGTTGCCTGCCTTCGAGGCTACTTTGTGCATTGCACAAATTATGAGCTATCGCGCGCGATCTGCACAAAAATCGTATGCAATCTTTTTCGACTTCGTGTTCACTTTGCCTCTCGTGCACGAGCGAGGACTCGCGTTAGAAGAGGGCGGGAACCATCATCGCCATGAACATCACCGATCAGGTCTATTCCGCCGCAGACAGCGCCAACCAGGATCGCGCCCAGGCGATTCGCGACAGTCTGCGCGACGCCATAGTCGACCGGAGGCTGGCGCCGGGAACCAAGCTGTCGGAAGGCGAGGTCGGCACGCTGTTCGATGTGTCGCGCACCGTCGCTCGCGCGGCGCTGCAGATGCTGTCTTTCGAAGGGCTGGTGCGAACCGAGCGCAATCGAGGCGCCTTCGTTGCCAATCCATCGCCCGAGGAAGCGCGCCAGGTGTTCGCCTCGCGCCGGCTGATCGAGCCGGGCATTGCCACTGCCGCCTGCGAGCGGGTCACATCAGCCGATATTGTCGCCTTCAGGGCGCAACTCGACGAGGAGGGCCGCTTCATCGCCGAGCGCGGTCCGACGGCGCGGCGTTCCGAAATCAAGGCGTCCGGCGATTTCCATCTGTTGCTCGCCTCGGTCGCCGGCAATGCCATCCTGCAGCGCTTCATGGAGGAACTGGTTGCGCGCTCGTCGCTTGTCATTGCGCTTTACGGACGGTCTGGCGTATCGGCCTGCGGCCACACGGAGCACACGGGTATTGTCGGTGCGCTGGAAAGCCGCGACTCCGGGCTGGTGAGCCGCTTGATGCTGCACCACATCGACCACATCGAGGCTGATCTCGATCTCCGCGTCAGGGCAGGCCCAGCGCTCCGCGAGGCTCTCAATTTCTGAGGTCTAGTGTTCGTCTTCGGTGGGAAGGGGGGGCGTCTGTCCGGCTGCCTTGCGGCGCAGCATCTTGGCTAGCTTCCAGATCGTCGGGCTGTTCTTGACAAAGGCCTTCAGCCGCGCGCCCTGGCGAAGTGCCTGTCCCAGCGCACGGCCCTTGAGCGTCAGCGGAACCAGGACCTCGAAATGCTGCGTTTCGATATCGCACCACAGCCGCTTGTAGGGCTCGTCTCCGACGGAGAAATCATAGACCGCGAACCCGGTCTGGCAGGCGTTCTGGATGTTGTCGAAGAACAGGAAGTCGCCCGGGCTGGTGTTGGCGAGTTCATCCTCGGCGATCGCCCCGAACTCGCAGATCAGGCGCCGGCCCGAGCGGCTCGATCCGGTGACGGCGCGCAACTTGCCGGCGACCTCCAGCCCATGCAGCACGAAGCAAGGCTTGTCCTCGGCAAGCGCTTGCGTAAACAGCCCCCGGAAGAAGGCGCGTGTCCGGTCGTCACCGAAGACGTTGGCAATGCCCATCTTGCGGAAGCGCTGTTCCTTCATCTCGAAGAACGCGTCGAGCAGCCTCTCCACCTCGTCGGCGCTGCGCGCCTCGATGCGCCGGTGGCTGCCGACGGCCTCGAACTTGCGCGTCTGCGAACGATGCTTCTTGCGTTTGCGCTTGCCGCTGGCACGCAGCAGCAGCGCATCGAATCCACCGCTGAGGTCGACGGCCAACGAAAGATTGGGGCTGGCGAAATGATCGAGCGATGCCAGCGGATTGGCAATGCCGTCGAGATCGGGCAGCAATCTTTCCAGCGCGATGAGATCAATATCGGGCCGGGACCCGGCGATCGCCGCGAGCATTGAGCGGATGGCTGTGATGTCGCCGCTCGCCAGCCATTGCGGTTCGGCGGCGGCGAAATTGCCATTGGCGTGGCGGCCGCCCATGAACTGGGCGACCCGCAACGGGCCGCGCTTGACCACCTCCAGCGCCACTGCGAAAGCCGGCCTGCCCTCCAGTTCGAGCGTGGCGATGAGCAGATCGGGCTTGACCTCGGCGGCCCAGGTCAAGACCCATGCCGCACTTTGCGCCGGCGCATAGAGTGCCGAACGACAGAACGCCGCATACGCCGCGAGTCCTTCGGCGGCGGCAACTGAAACCGACAGCCCCGCGGTATGCCCGGGCAGTGCGCGTGATGAAGCCTGGATCGCCGCGAGCCGCTTGCCATCAAATGACGCGGTTGCGTCAACCATACCTCAATCCTTAAGGCGTACTGATCCCGATTTGGGGGGCGCTCGGGCGTATTCCGTGCTTGGATAGCCTAGGCGCAAAAGGTGAATGAATGATCGACGGTGGGGAGGCAATCCGGAAACTGGCGCTCAACGTCGCCCGCTATACCGGCCTCGCACCGCTGGCCAGGCCGTTTGTCGGCGGCATCGGCGCCATCCTGATGCTGCACCGCGTGACGGCGACACCCGAAAAGCCCGACAGCGTCAACCGGCACCTCAACATCGCGCCCAGTTTCCTCGATGCCGTGATCGCCGACATGAGAGCGGACGGCTATGCCTTCGTCTCGATGGACGAAGCCGTGGAGCGCATCAAGGCAGGCGGCAAGGGCGGCCGGTTCGCCACCATCACCGCCGACGATGCCTATCGCGACAACATGACCGAGGCCTTGCCGGTGCTGGAGAAGCATGGCGCGCCGCTCACCATCTATGTCGCTCCAGGGCTGATCGATGGCACCGCCCACCTTTGGTGGGATGTGGTCGAGGATATCGTCAATGCCTGCGATCGCCTGACCCTGACCACACCGAACGGCCCGACCGTGATCGATTGCGCGACCCCCGTCAGGAAACATCAGGCCATCGCCCGCCTGCATGCCTATTTTACCACCGAGGTCGGCGAGGAGGACCTGCGGAGCGTGCTGCGCGATCTGGCCGCTTCGAATGGGGTCGACGCGGACGCCCCACGCCTGCGCACGCTGATGAACTGGGATGAGATCCGTACCGTCGCCGCACATCCGCTGGTGACGATGGGCGCCCATACGGTCAACCACAGCAATCTGAAGCGGCTTTCCGAGGCCGATGCGCGGCGCGAGATCGGCGCCGTCAACGACATGCTGCGAACTGAGCTTGGCGAGGAACCCCGCCATTTCGCCTATCCCTACGGCTACGCCAGCGCCGTCGGTTGCCGCGAAGTGGGCTTTGCGCGCGACGCCGGCTATGCTTCCGCCGTGACCACCCGCCACGGCGTGCTGCGCGCCGAACATTCCGGTTTCCTGCATGCCCTGCCGCGCATTTCGGTCAATGGCCGCTACCAGAGCCTGCACCATATCCGCACTATGCTGTCGGGCGTGACGACGCCGCTCGCCAACGCCGGCAAGATGCTCGTCACGATCTGACGGACTGCCCGGTCCGGGCTGGGCTCAGCGCTTGGCCCTCGGCTCCAGCATCAGCCATTTGATGATGCCCATCGCCGGCAGCACCCAGAGCAGACCGCTGAAGAGGAAGAACAGGAATTGCACCAGCGCGCCCGACTCCGACAGGCGGGCGACCGCGAAGATCGACGCGACCAGCGCGTAGATGATGACCAGCGCCAAAAGCAGGAACATTCCGATAAGCTTTTTCAGTCGAATGGGCATGGCTTGGCCTCGTTGATGGCTACCGCTTAGGCCGAACGCGGGACGCGCGCAACCTACCACATCAGGCGCGACGGCGTGCCGCGCTGCGCGGTCTTGCCAGCAGGAGTGCGATGGTTCACCAATCCGCGACATTCAACCTGCCGGGATATAGCCATGGCCGCCATCACCGCCGCCGCGCCCTATCAGGCCCGCGACCGCGACCTGCACAACCGGGTACTCGTGCGCGGCTGGCTGTACGTCGTGCTCCTGGTGCTGTTCGCGCTGGTGCTGGTTGGCGGCGCCACGCGGTTGACCGAATCCGGCCTGTCGATCACCGAATGGCAGCCGATCCATGGCGTCATCCCGCCGCTCAACGACGCCGAGTGGCAGGAGGAATTCCAACGCTACCAGCAGATCCCGCAATACACAGAGCTCAACAAGGGCATGGGCATCGAGGCGTTCAAGTCGATCTTCTGGTGGGAATGGGCGCATCGCCTGCTCGCGCGCAGTGTCGGCCTGGTCTTTGCCTTGCCGCTTCTGGTCTTCTGGGCGACGCGCCGCATCGAGCGCGGCCTTGGACCGAAGCTGGTCGGCATTCTGCTTCTCGGCGGGCTGCAGGGGGCCATCGGCTGGTGGATGGTGGCCTCCGGCCTGGTCGACCGCGTGTCGGTGAGCCAGTACAGGCTCGCCACGCACTTGACGCTGGCGGCCCTGATCTTCACCGCGACCATGGTTGTCGCGCGGGGTCTTGCTCCTCACTCCGAGCCTGCGGCCGATCGCTCGACGCAGAGATTGGCCGGTTTCATTGTGCTTCTGGCGCTGATCCAGATTTATCTTGGCGGTCTGGTCGCCGGTCTTGACGCCGGCATGAGCTACAACACCTGGCCGCTGATGGACGGCAGGATCATTCCAGGCGATCTGCTCATCCTCGATCCGGTGTGGCGCAACGTCTTCGAGAACCCGAAGACGGTGCAGTTCATCCACCGGCTCGGCGCCTATACGGTCTTCGCGGTCGCGCTCTGGCACATGATCGCCACGCGTCGGCGGCTGCCAGGCTCGACGCATGCGCGACGCGCGACGCTGTTGTTCGTTCTGGTATTGGTGCAGGCTTCGATCGGTATCGGCACGCTGCTGATGCAGGTGCCCCTGCATATGGCACTGACCCATCAGGCGTTTGCGCTTGTTGTGCTGGGCTTTGCCGCCGCCCATTGGCGCGGCACCAAAGGCGCCTATCCCTTGCCCAACGAGATTGCCGTCGGACGCTGAGCGCGGCCGATCACATCCAGAATTCGTTGGACTGCGTCGTCTTCTCGCCGTCGAATTCCGCCTGACGCAATGCGGCGGCGGATGGCGTCGACTGGCGCTGAGCGGCCTTGGCAGCCTTGTCGGCGTCCGCGGCGGTTACCACAGCTGTCTCGGAGGTCAAAAATGCGCCCGCACTGAGCGGATCGCCGCGGCAATAGACAGTTCGCGGTTCTCCTCGACCGCATTGTCGTCCTCATGGTGCCAGGCCGCGGACAGGCAACCATAGGCGATGGCATGATCCAGTATCGCTGCCGGTGATTGTCCCAGCGCCCGGGCAAAGACCTCGGCCATATCTGCGATCCGCTCCGGGGCGAGGCAAAGTGCATCGCGGTCGAGCGGGTTGTAGAACATGTTGGCGGCATCGAAACCGGGATCACCGAGCACGCCTTTGGGATCGATCACCAACCAGCCGCGCGGTCCCCGCAGGATGTTTTCGTGATGCAGATCGCCATGCAGCGGCCTGATGTCATGCGGATTGGCCAGCAACCGGTCCGCGATGGCGCCGGCCTCGACATAGAGGCTGTCATCGCCGATGACGCGATCGGTTGCGGCTTTCTTGAAAAGACTGGCGAACCGCTCCCCGAGCGGCTGAAGTTCGGGTGGGTAGGGGTGATCAGATGGCGAAAACAATTTCGCCATCATATCCGCCGCGATGGCGGTCGCTGCATTGTCGCCTTGTTCGTCGAGAACCTGCGATAGAAGTGTGTCCCCGCCATATTCGAGCAGCATGGAATGGCCGTCACGGCCGAGAAGCCGCACCGCGCCTTCGCCGCGCCGCCAGGCAAGGAAATGCTCGCCGCGCAACTCGTCGGCAACGTCGTCGAACGGCTTCAGCGCCTTCACGATCGCCGGTGAGCCGTCCTCGCGCCGCACCTTCCAGATGCGGCTCGAGAATGTTTCGGCAATGAGTTCGGGTTCGCTGACTTGCCAGCGCGCTGGAAAGGCCGGTGCGTCCATCACAGGCCGAGCATCAGGTCCATGTTCTGGACGGCCGCGCCCGAGGCGCCCTTGCCGAGATTGTCGTAGACCGCCAGCAGCAGCGCCTGGGCTCTGCTGTCGTTGGCAAAGACATAGACCCTCATGCGGTTGGTGCCGTTATAGATCTCCGGATCGATGTCCGGCACGCGCTCCAGATGCGCATAGGGCGCCACCTCGACCACACCGCCCTTGATCGCGGCGAAATGGTCCGAAATGGCGGCGTGAAGTTCGGCACCCGTCGGCACGCGTTCGAGGCCGCCGAGCTGCAACGGCACCACCGTGATCATGCCTTGGGCGAAATTGCCCACCGCCGGCTGCATGATCGGATCATGCGACAGCTTCGCATAGGCCTTCAATTCCGGCACGTGCTTGTGCTGCAGGGTCAGGCCATAGGGCAGGAACTCCGAGGCGTCCTCGCCCTTGGCGACATAGTCCTCGATCATCGGGCGCCCGCCGCCCGAATAACCCGTGATCCCGTTGACGGCGATCGGGAAATTGGCCGGCAGCAGGCCTGCGGTGACCAGCGGCCTGAGCGTCGCGATCGGTCCCTGCGGCCAGCAGCCGGGATTGGCGACGCGCTTGGCCGTGGCGATCTTCTTCGCCTGCTCCTTGTCCAGTTCGGCGAAGCCATATTCCCAGCCTTCGGCCACGCGATGCGCGGTCGACGCATCGATCACCTTGGTGGTGTCGTTGGTGATCAGCGAGACGCTTTCCCTGGCTGCATCGTCGGGCAGGCACAGGATGGCGATATCGGCGGCGTTGAGGAATTCGGCGCGCGCGGTCGTTTCCTTGCGACGCTCGACCGGAATGGAAATGATCTCCAGATCGCCGCGCTCGGCAAGCAGCGCCCGGATCTGGAGGCCGGTGGTGCCGTGCTCGCCGTCGATGAAGATTTTCGGTTTCATTGCCTGATCAAATTCCCTGATATACCAAGACTATATGCCGTTGCCATGATTGACCGCGGCGCCGTTGTGGTTGCCGTTGTTCAGCTCCTCGAGCCGTGCCTTTCGCTCGGCCAGCAGGCCGAGATACTGCATGGCCACCATCGAGCCGGCGATCGCCGTTATATCGGCGTGATCATAGGCCGGCGCAACCTCCACGACATCGGCGCCGACGATATCGACCTGGTTGAGCTGACGCAGCGTCGACAGGATCTTCGCCGAGGACGGGCCGCCCGAAACTGGCGTGCCGGTTCCAGGCGCATAGGCCGGATCGAGGCAGTCGATGTCGAAGGTCAGATAGGTCTTCTTGCCGCCGGTGCGATCGACGATGGCGTAGGCGATGTCGGAGGCGCGCATCTCCTCGATCTCATGGCCATAGAGGATCTTGATGCCGAACGTGTCGGGCGCGTGGGTGCGGATGCCGATCTGGATCGAGCGGTCGGGATCGATGATGCCTTCCTTGACCGCTCGGCCGACAAAGGACCCGTGGTCGATGCGCTTGCCGTCATCGGGCCATGTGTCCTGGTGGGCGTCGAACTGCACCAAGGCCAGCGGTCCGTGGATGGCGGCATGCGCCTTGAGCAGCGGCCAGGTGACGAAATGGTCGCCGCCGAGCGTCAGCAGGAAGACGCCCGATTTCAGGATCTTGGCCGCTTCGCGCTCGATTGTGCCGGGCGTCTTCTGATGGTTGCCCGAGTCGAGCAGGCAGTCGCCATAATCGACCACGGCGAGGTGCTCGAACAGATCGCGCGAAAACGGGTATTGCGGGTCGTTGTCGAGGATCGCCGAGGCGCGGCGGATCGCCTGCGGCCCGAACCGGGCGCCCGGCCGGTTGGTGACGGCGGCGTCGAAGGGAATGCCCCACACCACCGCATCCGCGCCCTTCACGTCCTTGGTGTATTTGCGCCGCATGAAAGACAGCGCGCCCGAATAGGTCGGCTCAAGGGCGCCACCCGTTTTGGAGCGGGCGGTGAAGGCATGGTCGATGTTCTTGGTCGCCATTACGGGTCCTCGTTTTCATCGGGGTGCAACAACTACAGAACCGGCATGGAAGATGCCAGTCACAGCTTGGGGAGACGAAACCGCGCCGCCCGGGCGCCACGGCAAGACAGGATTTGTATCATCATGACGCAGACCGCGTTTCTTAATCCGTCGGATGCCGTGGTGTCGACCCACGCCGGCACGATCGCCGGCGATCGCTTCCAGGTTCTCGATTCGTGGCGCGGCATCTGCGCGTTGCTGGTGGCGCTGTTTCATTTCCCAACCGCATCAGTGATCTCGCAGAGCAGCTTTATCGGTTCGTCCTATCTTTTCGTCGACTTCTTCTTCGTCCTTTCCGGCTTCGTCATCGCCTCCAGCTATGCCGATCGGCTGGGCCGGCCGGAAGAGGTCGCCCGCTTTGCGCTGGTCCGTTTCGGCCGCATTTATCCGCTGCATCTGGTCATGCTTGCCGCCTTTGCCGCCTTCGAGCTGTTGCGGTTGGTGCTGCCGCAACTGCATGGCACGGGGGCTGCTCCCTTCACTGGCGGCTCCGACCTCAAGAGCCTGGCTGCCAATCTCCTTTTGCTGCAAGGTGTCGGCTTCGAGGATCGGTTGACGTGGAATGCGCCAAGCTGGAGCATCTCGGCCGAGTTTTTCGCCTATCTCCTGTTTGCCGGCGTGGTCTTCATCGCAGGCGCACGCGCCTGGATATGGTTTGTCGCCGCCGCCGTTACCGCGCCGCTGTTCCTGCTCGGCTTCTCCACGCATCATATGGACGTGTCCTACGATTTCGGCTTCATCCGCTGCCTTTACGGCTTCTCGCTCGGCGCGCTGCTGGCCTGGTTTCAGCATGATTCCATTGCAGGGGCGCGACAGGTTCTGGTCGCAAACGGCCCGCGGGTGAGCTGGACTCTTGCCGAAATCATCATGGTGGCCGTCATCGTTCTCTTTGTCTCGCTGGCGGGTGACAACGACGCCGGCATCGCAGCGCCGCTGGTGTTCGCCCTGGCGTTGTTTCTCTTCGCCCATGAAGGCGGCTGGATCAGCGCGTTGCTCAGGACGCCGTTCATGCTGACGCTCGGCGCGCTGTCCTATTCGATCTATATGGTCCACATCTTTGTCCAGGCGCGCCTGATCAATGTCGCCGGGCTCGTCGAGCGCAAACTCGGCCTCGGCTTGATCGGCGATATCGTGCTGCGGGGCGGTCCCGCGACCGGTTTTGGGCCCGGCTGGACAGGGACAGTAGCGATCGTCGTCATGCTCGCCGCCACCATCGCCATGTCGTGGATCACGTGGCGCCTGGTCGAAATGCCTGCAATGGCCTGGTTCCGCAGGCTGTCGAAGCGCATCTGACCCGCATCGCCGGCCAAACGCTAGCCGGCTTCGTTCACCTGGATGTCACCGAGGTCGCCTATCCCCGGCTCGATCCGGCAAGGAGCGATTCTCGATGCGGACGATCTGGCTGAGCCTTCTGCTTTCCACCGCGCTGGCGGCCGTCTCCGGCCAGGCCTTGGCCGGCGAAGCACGCGCCAGGCAGATCCTCGACCGCTTCGAACATGCCAACCAGTGGCGCGACCATGTCATGGTGGCCGCGCACAGGGCCGGCAGCATGCAGTCCGGCAAGACGCTCCATGCGGAAAATTCGCTCGCGGCCGTCGAAGGCTCGATCGCGATCGGCGCCGAAATCGTCGAGGTCGACATCAGGCGCTCGAAGGACGGCGAGCTCATCGTCATGCATGACAGCCGGCTCGACCGCACGACGACCTGCAAGGGCGAAGTCATCAACTACACGCTGGCCGAACTGAAGAGATGCCGGCTGGTGATCGAGGGCACCCATGCTGTCACCAACGAGACCGTCTCGACATTGCGCGAGATGCTGATGACGACTAGGGACAGAATCCTCATCAATCTCGACAACAAGCTCGAAGTCGGCGACCTCCCGGGCATGATCGCGGTGGCTCGCGATCTCGGCATGGCCGAGCAGGTCATCGTCAAGGAAAACCTTTGGAACCAGAACAGGATCAGCACGGTGAAAGCCGCCATGGCCGCGGCCGGCGGTGGCTTCCAGTTCATGCCGATCATCGCCGATGACGCCGTGCATGATGCCGGCTTCGCCTCGACGGTCGACCACGCTTTCGCGCCGGGCGCGATCGAGTTGATCAACTGGCGGGCGGGCGCCGAGACGTTGACCGAAACCGGCGGGCCGCTGTTCAGCACGCGTATGCGCGCCGAGGCGGTGAGGGGCGATTGGCATATTTGGGCCGACACCTATGCCATCGTCAACAAGCCGGGCGGCTTCCTCGCCGGCGGCCGCGGCGACGAACTGGCGGTCCAGGCCAGCTCGCCGCGCGAAGCCTGGGGCTTCTGGGCCGATCGCGGCGCCACCATCATCCAGACCGACGAGCCGAAGGCGGCGATCGCCTGGCTGGCGGCGAACGGCTATCGTGTGCCTTATGCCGACGAGAAGCGGCCGGCCGAACCGACGCATACGGCCAGCATCAATTAGGGCTGAAGCTGCCGATCTCCCTCTCGTGACTGTTGCCCGGCAGGTCGGAGGGGCGCCGTCCCACAACCTGTCGATCACTGAAATCCGCGGCCCGAAAAACAAAGGCCGCCCGGAGGCGGCCTTTGATATCGGAAATTCGAAACGCTTAGCGCTTCGAGAACTGGAAGGAGCGACGGGCCTTGGCCTTGCCGTACTTCTTGCGCTCGACGACGCGGCTGTCGCGGGTCAGGAAGCCACCCTTCTTGAGCACGGCACGCAGCGCCGGCGCGTAGTAGGTCAGCGCCTTGGAGATGCCGTGACGAACGGCACCGGCCTGGCCGGAGAGGCCGCCACCGACGACGGTGGCGACAATGTCGTACTGGCCCGAACGGTTGGACGCGATGATCGGCTGGTTGAGGATCATCTGCAGGACCGGACGCGCGAAATAGGTCGCGAATTCCTTGTCGTTGACGACGATCTTGCCGGAACCCGGCTTCACCCAGACGCGCGCGATGGCGTTCTTGCGCTTGCCGGTGGCATAGGCGCGGCCCGACTTGTCGAGCTTCTGGACATGGACGGGGGCCGCGGCCTGGGTGTTCGTGTTCCCGGTGGCGGCGCCCAGTTCTGCGAGCGAGGAAAGCTCAGCCATCTTATGCGACCTTCTTGTTCTTGGAATTCAGCTTGGCCACGTCGAGGACTTCTGGCTGCTGGGCGACATGCGGATGCTCCGCGCCTGCATAGACGCGCAGGTTCTTCATCTGGCGACGGCCGAGCGGGCCACGCGGAACCATGCGCTCAACGGCCTTCTCGACGACACGCTCGGGGAAACGGCCCTCGAGCAGCTGGCGCGCGGTGCGCTCCTTGATGCCGCCGGGGTGGCCGGTGTGCCAGTAATAGACCTTGTCGGTGAACTTCTTGCCGGTGAACACCACCTTGTCGGCATTGATGACGATGACATTGTCGCCGTCGTCGACATGCGGGGTGAAGGTCGGCTTGTGCTTGCCGCGAAGATGATTGGCGATGACAGTGGCAAGACGGCCGACGACGAGACCCTCGGCGTCGATCAGGATCCACTTCTTCACCACATCCGCAGGCTTCTGCGAAAAGGTTGTCATGTTTTCTGCTCTCGGTTTTGACCTTCACGGGGAAGGCGTTTCTTGTTGCTTGGATTGGCGAAAGACGCTTGTCATCAGCCAATAACAAAACGGCGGCCTTTGCGGGCCGCTGCTTCGTGAGGGCTTATAGGCGAGGGCGGTGGGTGCGTCAAGTATCGGTGGTGATTGAAGATCCGGAAAAACCTTTTAATTTCAAAGAGTAGATGAAACGGTATTATTTTACCTCACTAGCACGCTCGATTTGATAGCTTATATCCCGCTCACCGCCGCCCGCTCACGGCGGCAAGGAGGAGCCTGATGCCGATGGCGACCATCAGGGCTCCGCTCAGCCTTTGCTGCCAAATAAGGAGCGAGCTTCGGCGCGCCAGCCAGTCGCCGATCGCGCCGGAGGTCAGCGCGACAGCGCCGAGAACGACCATTCCCGTCATCTTCATGGTCGCGCCGAGAACGATGAACTGAAGCGCAGGTGACCCGGCCGACGGGTGAACGAATTGCGGCAGAACCGCAAGCATGAAAGCGAGCGTCGTCGGGTTGGTGAGGTTGCAGACCAAGCCCTGCCGGAAAGCGGCCGGTATGCTGCTCTTGGTGGCAAAGACGCCGCCATCTTCGCCCTGCCGGCGCGCCAACAGGAATTTGATACCGATGGCGATCAGATAGACCGCGCCGACGACCTGAAGGATGGAGTAGAGAGATGGCGAGGACGTGACTAGCGAGGCCAGTCCCATTGCGAGCAACGGAATCTGGACGACGCCGGCCGATACACATCCCGCCGCAGTCGACAGGGCATGGCGCCAGCCTTGCCCCACGCCGCGGCTGATCACCAGCATCATGTCGGGACCGACGCCCGAAAGTTGATAGGTGAGCACGGCAGCGAGGAACGCAAGGTAGGTTGTCACGTCGGGCATGCGGCAGAACGATCTAGTCGGCCGGGCGTTCCACGCAAAGCACGAACCGGCCTGGCAGCTTATCCCCGCTTCGGCGGGATCGAATAGGTGCCTGTCGCATGCGCCACTGTCTGTCCATCGGGGCCGGCGACGATGTCGATATCGAACACCATCAGGCTCTTTCCTAGCTTCAGGATGCGGCAATGCCCGTAGATCGGCCCGGCCTCCGCCTTGCGCACGAAGTTGATGTTGAGGTTGGTGGTGACCGAGAGCGCATCCGGCCCTGCATGGCTGAGCACGCAGACATAACCGCCAATATCGGCCAGCGTGAACAGCGCGGGGCCGGACACCGTGCCGCCGGGGCGCAAATGCCGCTCGCCGGCATTGAGCCGCACGATACAGCCGCCGGGAAACACGTCGATCGCCTCATAGGCGGCGGAACTCTCATTGAGTTGCGGAAAGACGCTCTCCATCAACACGTTGATCTGCACTGCGGTCAGCACCGGCTTGAGATTGGTCTGGGCGGGCATGTCGGTCTCTCGTTCTGCGCATGCTTGTATGGGCGCAGCCGGGCGTTTCTGGCAACATATACATCGCCCTGGCGCAAGCGATGGGTGTTGGACGAAACCCGAACCGATATTAGATACTCTGCCAACACGATCGGAGTCGCGGAGACCTTAGCCATGGCCGAAATCCTTGCCATCAAGCCTGCTGCCGCCGAAGAGGGCCCGGTCACGACAAGGCTGGACAAGGGCGTGTTGCGCCTGACGCTTGCCAATCCGCCCGCCAACGCCTTGTCGCTGGCGGTCATGGCGGCGCTGACGGCGGAACTCGACCGCGCCAGGGCCGACAAGGCCGTTCGTGTCATCGTACTCTCGGCGGCCGGCAAGGTGTTCTGCGCCGGCCATGACCTCAAGGAAATGACCGCGCGGCGCGCCGACGCCGATCGCGGCAAGGCCTTCTTCGAAGAGACCTTTGCCGCTTGCGCCACGCTGATGCAGACGATCGTGCGCCACCCCCTGCCTGTCGTCGCCGAGGTGGATGGCCTGGCGACAGCCGCCGGCCTGCAACTGGTCGCGAGCTGCGACCTGGCCATCGCCTCGCATGAGGCGACCTTCTGCACGCCGGGCGTCAACATCGGCCTGTTCTGTTCGACGCCGATGGTGGCGCTGTCGCGCAACGTCTCGCGCAAGCAGGCGATGGAGATGCTGTTGACCGGTGAGACGATCGATGCGGCAACGGCCAAGGAATTCGGCCTCGTCAACCGCGTCGTGCCGCGTGAGTACCTGAATCAGATTGTCACCAAATACGCGCAAACCATTGCGTCCAAATCGTCCTTGGTCGTGAAGACCGGCAAGGAAGCCTTTTACGCGCAGGCCGAAATGGGGCTGGCGGATGCCTATGCCTATACCGGGCGCGTCATGGTCGAGAACATGCTGGCGAGGGACGCGGAAGAGGGCATCGGCGCCTTCATCGGCAAGCGCAAGCCGGAATGGACGGACGAATAGGACGGGAGCATGGAACCGCGCATCTCCATCATCACCGTTGCCACCGACGATCTCGACCGCGCTGTGCGTTTCTACCAGGCGATGGGCCTGAAACGTCATGCCGGGATCACCGATGGTGTCGCCTTCTTCCAGATGGGCGGCGCCATTCTGGGCCTGTTCCCGCGCGCCAGCGCCGAGGAGGATTCCGGCATTGTCTTCGCCAAGGCGCCGTCAGCGGTCTACCTCGCCTACAACACCCGTTCCGACGCCGAGGTCGACGAAGTCCTGGCCATGGCTGAACAGGCCGGCGGCAAGATCGTCAAGCCGGCCGGCCGCGCCTTCTGGGGCGGCTGGTACGGCTATTTCGCCGATGCCGATGGACATGTCTGGGAAGTCGCGCACAATCCTGCCTTTCCGATCGCGGAAGATGGCACGATTTCGCTGCCTGGCTGATGGCTTATCGCAAGCAGCTGACACGACTCAAGGCACCGTATCTCAAGCGCGTTCTGCTCGACCCCGGGCGAGTGGTTGACTGGGAAAAATATCCCTGGAACCTGCCGCTGTTTCGCGGCCACGAGTTCGAGCTCCAATTCACCACGCCCATCACCATCATCGTCGGTGAGAACGGCACCGGCAAATCCACGCTGCTCGAGGCGATTGGCGCGCTGGCAGGCTATGACGAGGCAGGTGGCGGCAAGGGCTACCGCCCGGTCGACCATTCCAGCGCCATCGACAAGAGCGGCGCCGCCCTGGCGGACACATTCCGGGGCCACTGGCTGCCAAAAGTCACTGCTGGCTGGTTCTTTCGCGCCGAATCCTTCTATTCCGTCGCCCGCTATCTCGATCAGGCGGCGCTGGAAGACCCTTTCAAGCCGCCGCCGCCGGATTTCTTGTCATGGTCACACGGCGAAGGCTTCATCCGCTTCTTCGAGGAGCGCTGCCGCAGGCAAGGCATCTACATACTCGACGAGCCTGAAAGCGCGCTCTCGCCGTCCCGCCAGATCGAACTGCTCAAGATGCTGCGGCGCATGGACCAGTCGGGCACCGCGCAAGTGATCATGGCGACGCACTCGCCGCTGCTGATGGCCTGTCCCGGCGCGCGGCTGTTCCGCATCAGCAGGTTCGGGCTTGAGCCCGCCGACTTTCGCGATACGGACCATTTCCGCATGCTGCGCGATTTCAGCAATGACCCGGATGGTTTTCTCGCTGAGGCGTTGTATGAGGACGAGGCATGAATCACGATAGTTACGACAACACCTATATCGGCGGCATCCTCAATTCGGTGAAGACCATCGCCATGGTCGGGGCGTCGGCCAATGACGTCAGGCCGAGCTATTTCGTGTTGAAATACCTGCTGGCCAAGGGTTTTTCGGTGTTCCCGATCAATCCCGGCCAGGCCGGCAAGGAAATCCTCGGCCGAATGACCTATGCCAGGCTGGCCGACATTCCAGAGCCGATCGACATGGTCGACATCTTTCGCGCGCCATCGGCTGTGCCGGGCATTGTGGAAGAGGTCTTGCAGCTCGATCCGTTGCCCAAAGTCGTCTGGATGCAGCTTGGAGTGCGTCATGACGAGGCGGCCGCACGCGCGGAGGCAGCCGGAATCAAGGTGGTGATGAACCGCTGCCCCAAGATCGAATATGGCAAGCTCTCCGGCGAGATCGGCTGGACCGGGGTCAATTCCGGGGTGCTGTCGTCGAAGAAGCCGCTGATGCGCCAGGGCTTCCAGAGTTTCGGTGTGCGCCAGAAATAGGCGACAGGCAAAAGCGCAAAATTATTCCGGCAAAAGCCGTATTTCCCTTCGGCTTGGTCGAAGGTCCCACGCCAAAGGGTATTTTCTTCTTTGCATTCCGGGCCGGGCTTCGCCAAGAATGCCCGGCGATTTTCAGAAGGTTTTTTAGGGAGGTATCCGTGACCCGTACGCCCGGTTTCAATACGCTCGCCGTCCATGCCGGCGCCAAGCCCGATCCGGCCACCGGCGCGCGCGCCACGCCGATCTACCAGACCACGTCCTTCGTCTTCGACGATGCCGACCATGCCGCCTCTCTCTTCGGCCTGAAGGCCTTCGGCAACATCTACACCCGCATCATGAACCCGACGCAGGCGGTGCTTGAAGAGCGCGTCGCCGCACTCGAAGGCGGCACGGCTGCCCTTGCTGTGGCATCCGGCCACGCCGCGCAGGTGATCGTGTTCCACAATCTGATGCAGCCGGGCGACAATTTCGTCGCCGCCAACAAGCTTTATGGCGGCTCGATCAACCAGTTCGGGCACGCCTTCAAGAATTTTGGCTGGGAGGCGCGCTGGGCCGAAGCCAATGACGTCTCGACCTTCGAAAGCCAGATCGACGACAGGACCAAGGCGATCTTCATCGAGAGCCTGGCCAATCCTGGCGGCACCTTCGTCGATATCGAGAAGATCGGCGACATCGCCCGCAAGCACGGCCTGCCGCTGATCGTCGACAACACGCTGGCCTCGCCCTACCTGATCCGGCCGATCGAGCACGGCGCCGACATCGTCGTCCATTCGCTGACCAAGTTCATCGGCGGCCATGGCAATTCGATCGGCGGCGTCATCGTCGATGGCGGCACTTTCGACTGGTCGAAATCGGGCAAATACCCGATGCTGTCGGAACCGCGCCCCGAATATGGCGGCCTCGTGCTGCATGAGACCTTCGGCAATTTCGCTTTCGCCATTGCTGCCCGCGTGCTCGGCCTGCGCGATCTCGGCCCGGCGATCTCGCCGTTCAACGCCTTCCTCATCCTGACCGGCCTCGAAACCTTGCCGCTGCGCATGCAGCGCCACTGCGACAACGCGATCACGGTCGCAGGCTGGCTGTCGAACCACCCCAAGGTCGCCTGGGTGAACTATCCCGGCCTGCCCGGTGACAAGAACAACGCCTTGCAGAAGAAATATTCGCCGCTGGGCTCCGGCGCCGTGTTCACCTTCGGCCTCAAGGGCGGCTACGAGGCGGGCATCAAATTCGTCGAGGCGCTCGAACTCTTCTCGCATCTGGCCAATGTCGGCGACACCAAGTCGCTGGTCATTCACCCGGCATCGACCACGCACCGCCAGCTTTCCGACGAGCAGAAGGTCAAGGCCGGCGCTGGCCCGGACACGGTGCGGCTGTCCATCGGCATCGAGGATGTCACCGACATCGTCGCCGACCTCGAACAGGCACTCGCCAAGGTCTGACCTGATATGACCGCGTTTCTTTCCGTCGACACCAAAAGCGTCGAGCCCGAATCCGGCGCGCCCGCGCCGGATCGTCTGATCTCCGGCGATCCGAAATTCCGCACCTGGAATGTCGAGGAGCGCGACGGCGGCCTCTATGCCGGCATCTGGGAATCGACTCCCGGCAAATGGCGCATCGTCTATGACGAATGGGAGTTCTGCCACATTCTCTCTGGCGTCTCGGTGATCGCGGAAGAGGGCGGAGAGGCGCGCACGGTCAAAGCCGGTGACAGCTTCGTGCTGCGGCCGGGCTTCAGGGGAAGCTGGGAAGTGCTTGAAACGACTCGCAAGGAGTATGTGATCAAGCTTTGATCATTTCGCCGGGAACTGGGCGAGGCACGCGTCCGAGGCCTTGTCGTGAGCGGCCAGCAATTCGCTGTCCTGCGCATCGATGTCCGCGTCCGATATCTCGTCGCGATAATATTGCGTCAGGAGATCCATCCCTGTTTGCGTGACGCCTTGCGTCGGCAGCTCGCGGGCAAGGCAGCCGCACAGGCCAAGCGCGCGGTCCGGCGAACCGGTCTTGCGGTTGGTCAGGATGAAATCCTGCGCTGGACAGGCGTCGAGGAAGGCATCGAAGTCAAGTCGCTGCTGCTGCTGGTCGCCATGGTTGAAATAGGCCGGCTGCCACTGGGTTTTGCCGCTGGCGACGTCGCAGCCGGTGCCGGCATCCTCCGCGTCCTTGACCAGAGCCTGCCACGGCTTTTCCCTGTCACCGGTCGGATAGGCAAAATTTTCACTGAAAGAGGCCGCATAGGTGTCGAGATCGGCCTGTGCAAAGCCGATCGTCTGGAACCGGTTGAACTGGCACTGGCATTCGCTGGTCACCCGTTCAGCCTCACCCTCTTCGGGCTGTTCGCTCGATTTGTTTTTTCGGCAGGCCGCGATAAAGGCAGTGCCGTCGAGCGAAGAAGCCGGAAAAGTCGAGCTGTCGGCATAGCGCTCACCGTTCCAACTGGCCAGCGTCTGGTTGAGCTGCAGGTCAATAAAGCCTTTGCGCTTGAAGGCGCCGAGCCCGACCTTGGCCGGGTCCGTCAGCCTGGCGCCCGGAATGTCGCCCAGCACCTCGCGATAGCCGTCGCCCTCCAGCACGAACAGGAACAACCCGCACTTGACCCCGTCGCAGGCGGGATCCTGCACATAGACATAGATCTCGGAAAATCCGTCGAGGTTGAAATCGACCTCATAGGCGCCGAACCTCTCCGCCGGCACTTTCGCGCCAATCTGGCGTTCGAGCAGCACGCCGGCCAGTTTCCTGGCGATGGCGTCACTGTTTTGCTGCGGGATATTCTCCGTCTGCTGGGCCACGGCGCCAGCCATGCAGCCGAGCAGAATCGTCACGGCGAGCGCGATCGCGCCTCTCGAAAACAATCTCATAGCAAGCCCCAGCCCACTATGGTCAGAAGCGCACGGAGAGCGCCTCCAGCCCATGGAAGTGGTAAGTGTCGCGGAAGCGGGGCTGTTCGGCAAGATGCAGTTGCGGGTACCGCTCGAACAAAGTCTTGAGCGAAACCTGCAGTTCGAGCCGGGCGAGCGGCGCGCCGATGCAGAAATGGATGCCGGCACCGAACGACACGTTCTTTTGGTCCGGTCGGCCGGACTGGAAGGCAAGGGGTTCGGCGAAGGCGTGCGGGTCATGATTGGCCATGCCGAGCAAAAGCCCGATCGTCTGGCCCGGCCGGACGACGATGCCGGGCGCGATTTCGATTTCCTCATAGGCATAGCGCATGAACATGTGTAGCGGCGCGTCGAAACGCAGGCATTCCTCGACCGTGGCCGCTGTCGCTTCAGGGGAGGTGAAGAAGCGGCGCGGGTCACCGCCTTGCGCCAGGATGGAATGGACGGCATTGCCGGTCTGGTGCACGGTTGCTTCATGGCCGGCATTGAGCAGCAGGATGGCCGAGGAGACCAGCTCGTCTTCAGACAGCCTCTCACCGTCTTCCTGGGCCGAGATCAGCAGCGACAGCAGGTCGTCGCCCGGGCTCTTGCGGCGCTCGGTCACGTAGGCGCGCAGGAAGTTGGAGAACTCGCCCGCCGCCCGGTTGGCCGTCTCCTCGGTCTCGCGCGTGCGGCCGTGGATGTACATGGCGACCATCTGATGCGACCAGTCGAGCAGTTGCGGCCCCATCTCGACCGGCACGCCGAGCATTTCGCCGATGATGGTGATCGGCAAGGGGGAGGCGAAGGCCGGCAGGAGGTCGACGGCCTTGCCTGGTTCGAAACGGTCGATCAACTCCTTGGCGAGCGCTTCGACACGCGGCCGCAACCGTTCGACCTGACGCGAGACGAAGGCACGGTTGACCAATGTCCTCAGGCGCGTGTGTACCGGCGGCTCCAGCTCCAGCATCGAATTGGCTTCGATACCGTCGAATGCCTTGAGATGGGTCCTATCCTGGCCGGCACCGCGGCTGTCGGGAATGCCGGCCGGGTTCTGGCGGCCGAAACGGCGGTCGCGCAGCAGTCTGTTGACGTCGCCGAAGCCGCCAAAGCACCAGAAGCCGAATTCTTCCCAGAAAAACGCATTCGATGCGTTGTGCAGGAAGGCGTAGGCCTCGTACGGATTGAGGAAGAAGGCTGGTTCGCGCGGGTCGAGCCTAAGCCGGCGAGTGGCCGGATCAAAGGCCAGATAGGAGAGCGTCGATTTGGTCATGCCAGACCCATAGCGCGGCTTGCCAGCCCGGTTCCAGACCGTATGTTGCGTGCGGCAGCCCGATTGATTGAGCCAGCCAGTAGGGTCGCGGAAAGTCTGAACGGATGAATGTGATCGTTGTCGGCGCGGGTATCGCCGGTCTCTCCACGGCTTGGTCGCTGGTCAAGGCCGGCCACGGCGTGTCGATCGTCGAGCAGGGGCCGATCCCCAATCCGCTGGCGGCATCCGGCGACCACCACCGCATCATCCGCCGCGCCTACCGCGCTGGAACCGGCTATGGGCGGCTGATCACCGAAGCCTATGAGGCCTGGGACGAAATGTGGGCTGATCTCGGCGAGAACCACCTCGACGCGCGCGGATTCGTCTGCGTTTCGCGCGAGCCCGGCGATGAAGCCGAGGAATATCGTGAGGGTCTGGAAGAGGGGAATTTCCCTTTCGAACTGCTGGAACCAGACGCGGCCGTCGAGCGCTGGCCGTTCTTCGAGGCTGGCTCGTTCCGCTACGCCTATTTCTCGACGGAAGGCGGCGCACTGCATTGCCGCAAAATAGCAGCTGGGCTGGCCACATGGCTGCGTGCCAACGGAGCCAACGTCTACGAGCACAGCAAGGTGACGGAGATCGATGCCGAGGCCGGCCATATCCTGCTGGAAAGTGGCGAGATGATGCAGGCCGACCGCATCGTCGTAGCCGCTGGCGCCTGGGTGCTGAAGCTATTCTCCGAGCTCGGCGGCGAATTGCGGACTTTTCGCACCGCACTCGCCTATGTCGAACCGCCTGCCGATCTCAAGGCGGCATGGGAGGCTGCGCCCATCATTCTCGATGTCGGCGGCAAGACCGACGGCTACATGATCCCGCTCACCCGGGGCGCCGGCATGAAGTTCGGTTCGGGCCTACACAAGGTGCCGACCAGCAACGCCGATTGGAACCGCGAGCCGGTGCCGGGCGAGGGTGAGGCGATCCGCAACCTGTTTTCGCCGCCGATCGCCCGCATCGCGGAGTACAAGGTGACCGAAGTGGTCACCTGCGCCTACACCTTCACCGATGACGAGAAATTCCTGGCGCATGAGACCGGCAAGTGCCTGGTCGTCTCGGCATGTTCCGGTCACGGCTACAAATTCGGCGCGGCAGTGGGGCGCCGTGTTGCCAAAGCCATTGGCGATGGCGATATCGCCGGTCTCAAGGCCTGGCTGCGGGCCGAGGTGGCCTAACCCTAGTTCTGGCAGTGCCTGGGAATATGCACGCGCCGCCAGCCGGACGAACCTTCGCGCACCAGCACGCGGCGCGCGACGGTCTGGTAGGAAGCGGGAACATCGATGACGCGCCTTTGCTCGGGCCGCACCAGCACCTCCTCGGCGATGCTGTCATATTGCGCAGGAATGACGACGCGGCGCGTACGTTCGGGCTGGATCACCACCGTCTCGGCGACGCGTTCGTAGCGTGCCTTGTGCCAGACCTTGCACAGCACACGGCGGCCATGGATGACGCGCCATTCCCAGGAATAGCCGCCGCCATCGACCCTGACGGTGTGGTAGACGGTCCGGGTGATTGCCGGCACCACTTCATACCGAACCTGGGCCGGCACGGTCATCACCACGCGCTCCCGCGTGCCGTAGATCGGCGGATCATAGTCGACGACCTGCTGGCCGGGGGGGCTGATCATGACGTCCTCGTAGACCGTGTCATAGACGTCAGGTGTGCGGACGGGCTCGTAGCATTCGACGGCGCGGCCGCCGGCCGCCGTTTGCGAAATCGAGCCGAGCAGGGTCAGCCCGGCAATGGCGAAGCGTGCGGTTTTCCCAGACATGGCACTCCCCCGTTTGACTGCAGGCAAAAGTTCAACGCAGAATTGTAGGGGAAGCCGTTGCGGAGAAAAGCGGTTTCGGCGCATTTCGTTAAGCGACGAGGTTAAGAAACTGCTACCTGTCGGGGCTGGCTCGGTATTTCGGGCCGGCGCGGCATCAGCTGCTGCTAATCCTTGCCCGGAAGCTTGATTCGACTTACCCAGATGGCTAGGACGGGTCGGCCTTGCAGAAGGATGAGCCGTCATCCTATTTACATCTTGACGATCCAGAACCGATTCTGCCCGAGCTGCCAGCCTGTCCGGCGCCGGAATCCCACCGCGAGACAAGAGATATCGAATGAAGAACCCCGTCGAAACCTACATGAACCTCGTTCCGATGGTGGTCGAACAGACCAATCGCGGCGAGCGGGCCTACGACATTTTCTCGCGCCTCCTCAAGGAGCGCATCATTTTCATCACCGGTCCGGTCGAGGACGGCATGGCGACGCTGGTCTGCGCGCAGCTCCTGTTCCTCGAAGCCGAGAACCCGAAAAAGGAAATCAACCTCTACATCAACTCGCCGGGTGGCGTCGTCACCTCGGGCATGGCGATCTACGACACCATGCAGTTCATCAAGCCGGCCGTGTCGACGCTGTGCATCGGCCAGGCGGCCTCGATGGGCTCGCTGCTCCTGACCGCGGGCCACAAGGACATGCGTTTTGCCACGCCGAACGCACGCATCATGGTTCACCAGCCGTCCGGCGGCTTCCAGGGCCAGGCGTCGGATATCGAGCGTCATGCCCAGGACATCATCAAACTGAAGCGTCGCCTCAACGAGGTCTATGTCAAGCACACCGGCAAGAGCTATGACGAGATCGAGAAGACCCTCGACCGCGACCATTTCATGACCGCCGACGAGGCCAAGGATTTCGGCCTGATCGACAAGGTCATTTCGTCGCGCGAGGCGGCTGAGGGAGCGTTGGCATAAAGGCTGGGTGGCAGTTGGATGGCACCATCACGCGCTTTTGGCGTGTCTTGCGTCATTTCGGCCACAATTGGCTGTTCCCTCGGAGGTCGGGATTGCCTACGTTAAGGCTATGTTGATTTTCGACGGCTTAGCTTTGCGTGGGGAAGCTGCGAATCATTGCCACGTTTTCTGATTTGTGTTTCGTACGGAATACGTTGCGGGGAGCCGGAAGACTGGCGGCGGCGGATTCCCGCGATAAATAGAGTATGCGCCCTTTCAGCCAGACCATCGGCGGGCGGCCATGAAAGGACATGAAAATGAGCAAGGTCGGCAACAACAGCGGTGATTCCAAGAACACGCTTTATTGCTCGTTTTGCGGCAAAAGCCAGCACGAGGTGCGCAAGCTGATCGCCGGCCCAACGGTGTTCATCTGCGACGAGTGCGTCGAGCTGTGCATGGACATCATCCGCGAGGAGAACAAGACCTCGATGGTGAAGTCGCGCGAGGGCGTGCCGACCCCGCAGGAGATCCTCAAGGTTCTCGACGACTATGTCATCGGCCAGCCTTACGCCAAGCGCGTGCTGTCTGTGGCCGTGCACAACCACTACAAGCGCCTCGCGCATGCCGGCAAGAACAACGATGTCGAGCTGGCCAAGTCCAACATCCTGCTGATCGGCCCGACCGGCTGCGGCAAGACGCTGCTGGCGCAGACGCTGGCCCGCATCATCGACGTGCCCTTCACGATGGCCGACGCCACGACGCTGACCGAGGCCGGTTACGTCGGCGAGGACGTCGAGAACATCATCCTCAAGCTGTTGCAGTCGGCCGATTACAATGTCGAGCGCGCCCAGCGCGGCATCGTCTACATCGACGAAATCGACAAGATTTCGCGCAAGTCCGACAATCCCTCTATCACCCGCGACGTGTCGGGCGAGGGCGTTCAGCAGGCGCTGTTGAAGATCATGGAAGGCACCGTCGCTTCCGTGCCGCCGCAGGGCGGCCGCAAGCACCCGCAGCAGGAGTTCCTGCAGGTCGACACCGCCAACATCCTGTTCATCTGCGGCGGCGCCTTTGCCGGCCTGGACAAGATCATCTCGGATCGCGGCAGGAAGACCTCGATCGGTTTTGGCGCCATCGTCGCGTCGCCGGAGGATCGCCGCACGGGTGACGTTTTCCGCCTGGTCGAGCCCGAGGATCTGTTGAAATTCGGCCTCATTCCGGAGTTCGTCGGTCGTCTGCCGGTCCTGGCGACGCTGGAGGATCTCGACGAGCCGGCATTGATCCAGATCCTGACCGAGCCGAAGAACGCGCTGGTCAAGCAGTATCAGCGCCTGTTCGAAATGGAAAATGTCGACCTGACCTTCCACGAGAACGCGCTTTCTGCGATCGCCAAGCGCGCTATCGAGCGCAAGACCGGCGCGCGCGGCCTGCGTTCGATCATGGAAGCGATCCTGCTCGACACGATGTTCGAACTGCCCGCGCTCGAAGGCGTGCGCGAGGTGGTGATCTCGGAAGAAGTGGTGACCGGCAGCGCCAGGCCGCTCTACATCTATTCCGAACAGAAGGAAAAGAAGGGCAATGTCAGCGCCTGATATGGCACTTGGCCCTATATTTTTGTGGAACGGCGCCCTTGCGGCGCCGTTTTGCTGTGACGGGTATACGGCCTGAGCGATGGAGTGGATTTGCGGACGATGTTAACTCTTGATCTTTGCCCCGCTTGCATCCACCTAACACCAGAAGGCCGAGGTGCCCGATTTCTGTGCTGTAAAACTCCCGTCACAAACGGTGGTAGGCGGAACGATCCCCGGTCGTTAATATAAGATTCGCGGTTGGCCTGATGGTGGCCGCGACATGAAAGGTTGGACAATGGCCAAAATATCCAAGGCTCCCAGCGACGGCGTCTTCGCAGTCCTCCCACTGCGCGACATCGTGGTGTTCCCGCACATGATCGTTCCGCTCTTCGTCGGGCGTGAAAAGTCGATCAAGGCGCTGGAAGAGGTGATGGGTCAGGAAAAGCAGATCCTGCTCGCCACCCAGATGAATGCCGCCGATGACGATCCCGAGCCCGATGCGATCTTCGACATCGGCACGCTCGCCAACGTGCTGCAATTGCTGAAGCTGCCCGACGGCACCGTCAAGGTTCTGGTCGAGGGCGCCTCGCGTGCGAAAATCGTCTCCTTCACCGACCGTCCCGACTTCCACGAGGCCAAAGCCACGGCGCTGGTCGAGCCGGAAGAGGAAGAGGTCGAGGTCGAGGCCCTGGCCCGCTCGGTCGTCACCGACTTCGAGAACTACGTCAAGCTGAACAAGAAGATCTCGCCCGAAGTGGTGGGCGCCGCCAGCCAGATCGACGACTATTCCAAGCTCGCCGACACGGTTGCCTCGCATCTCGCCATCAAGATTCCTGAAAAGCAGGAAATGCTGGCCACGCTTTCCGTCAAGGAGCGGCTGGAAAAGGCAATGGGCTTCATGGAAGCCGAAATCTCCGTCCTGCAGGTGGAGAAGCGCATCCGCTCGCGCGTCAAGCGCCAGATGGAGAAGACGCAGCGCGAATACTACCTCAACGAGCAGATGAAGGCGATCCAGAAGGAGCTCGGCGAGGGCGAGGACGGCCGCGACGAAGCCGCCGAGATCGAGGCGCGCATCAAGAAGACCAAGCTCTCCAAGGAGGCCCGCGAAAAGGCGGAAGCCGAGTTGAAGAAGCTGAGGACGATGTCGCCGATGTCGGCTGAATCGACCGTCGTGCGCAACTATCTCGATTGGCTGCTGTCGATACCGTGGGGCAAGAACTCCAAGGTCAAGCAGGACCTGGCCTACGCGCAGAACGTCCTCGACACCGATCACTTCGGCCTCGACAAGGTCAAGGACCGCATCGTCGAGTACCTTGCCGTGCAAAGCCGCCAGAAGAAGCTGAAGGGGCCGATCCTGTGCCTCGTCGGCCCTCCCGGCGTCGGCAAGACCTCGCTCGGCAAGTCGATAGCCAAGGCAACCGGCCGCGAATTCATCCGCATGGCGCTCGGCGGCGTGCGTGACGAGGCCGAGATCCGTGGCCACCGGCGCACCTATATCGGCTCGATGCCCGGCAAGGTCATCCAGTCGATGAAGAAGGCAAAGAAGTCCAACCCGCTCTTCCTGCTCGACGAGATCGACAAGATGGGCCAGGACTTCCGTGGCGACCCGTCATCGGCGCTGCTCGAGGTGCTCGACCCCGAACAGAACTCGACGTTCATGGACCATTACCTCGAGGTCGAATACGACTTGTCGAGCGTGATGTTCGTGACGACGGCGAACACGCTGAACATCCCTGCGCCCTTGATGGACCGCATGGAGATCATCCGTATCGCCGGCTACACCGAGGACGAGAAGATCGAGATCGCCAAGCGGCACCTGATGCCGAAGGTGATCCGCGATCATGCGCTGCAGCCGAAGGAGTTCTCCGTCGGTGAGGACGCGATCCGCGCCATCATCCAGACCTACACCCGCGAAGCGGGCGTCAGAAGCCTGGAGCGCGAGCTGATGAAGCTCGGGCGCAAGGCGGTGACCGAGATCCTGAAGACGAAGAAGAAGACGGTGAGCATCACGGCGGCGAATCTCGCCGACTATCTCGGTGTTCAGCGCTACCGCTTCGGCCAGGTCGAGGCTGACGATCAGGTCGGTGTCGTCACCGGGCTTGCCTGGACGGAAGTCGGCGGCGAGCTGCTGACGGTCGAAGGTGTCATGATGCCCGGCAAGGGCCGCATGACGGTGACCGGCAATCTGCGCGACGTGATGAAGGAATCGATTTCGGCGGCGGCCTCCTATGTCCGTTCGCGCGCCATCGATTTCGGTATCGAGCCGCCGCTGTTCGACAAGCGCGACATCCACGTGCACTTGCCGGAAGGCGCCACGCCGAAAGACGGTCCGTCCGCGGGCGCGGCCATGGCCACGGCCATTGTGTCGGTGCTGACGGGTATTCCGGTGCGGGCCGATGTGGCGATGACTGGCGAGATAACGCTTCGCGGCCGCATCTTGCCGATCGGCGGCCTGAAGGAGAAGTTGCTCGCCGCACTGCGCGGCGGCATCAAGAAGGTGCTGATCCCGGAAGACAACGCCAAGGACCTGGCGGAGATTCCGGACAACGTGAAGAACGGCATGGAAATCATTCCGGTTTCACGCGTCGGTGAGGTGTTGCGCCACGCGCTGGTGCGGATGCCGGAGCCGATCGAATGGGTCGAACCGGTCAATCCGCCGGCCGCGACCGATAGTGCCGACGATGCCGGAAAGTCGCTTGCGCATTAGTTTTTTCTAAGGTTGCAGCGCACAAACAGAAAGCCGGGCCTCGCGCCCGGCTTTTTCATGTGAAAAACCCCGGAATTCCGGGCTTTTTCCGCTTTTTTCCTGCCTTTTCGACTTGGTTGCGGGAACGCTTCTTTCTAAAGTCCGTTTCCTGCCGGATGAGTCGTAAGTTCCGGTGTTCTCATGGAAGGGAATTTTTATGAACAAGAACGAACTGGTGTCCGCTGTCGCCGACGCCGCGAGCATTTCGAAGGGTGACGCGCAGTCGGCGGTCGATGCAGTGTTTTCTGTCATCTCCGGCGAACTGAAGAAGGGCGGCGATGTACGGCTTGTCGGCTTTGGCAATTTCACCGTGTCAAAGCGCGCTGCGTCCACCGGCCGCAACCCCCAGACCGGCGCCGAAGTGAAGATCCCGGCGCGCACCGTGCCGAAGTTCTCGGCCGGCAAAGGCCTCAAGGACGCCGTCAACTAAGCGCGTTTTATTTCAAAAAACCAGAAAAGCCGGGCTTGCCCGGCTTTTCATTTTTGGACACGTATCTCCCGATCGGAAGCTCCTCAAACTGTCGGGGCGTCGGCGCGCATCAGGCCCTCTTGCTTGAGATCGGCCCAGAGCGCTGCGGGGACTTTCGCATCCAGCAGCGACCGATTGCTCTCGACTTCGCCCGGGCGCTGACCGCCAGGGATGACTGAAACCACCGAAGGGTGCAACAGCGGGAACTGCAGGGCGGCTTCGATCAGCCTGATACCGTGGCGTTTGCAGACGGCCTCGATGCGCGTCACCTGGTCGATGACATCCTGCGGCGCTTCGGAATAGTTGTAATAGGCGCCGGGCTTCGGTCCGGTCGCCAGGATGCCGGAATTGTAGGGGCCGCCGAGAACGATGCCGATGCCGCGTTTTTGGCAAAGCGGCAGGAAAGACGTCAGCGCCTCCTGTTCCAGCAGCGTATAGCGCCCGGCAAGCAGGAACAGGTCGAAATCGCCGCGCTCGGCCAGGGCCTGCGCAACCTGCCACTCGTTGATGCCGCCGCCGAATGCCTTGATGACGCCCTGGTCGCGCAAGGCGAGCAGGCCATAATAGCCCGAGCGCATGAACTCATCGATGCGCTGGTCGGATGCCTCCTTGCTGCCATGGGTGAAGATGTCGACATCGTGCACGAACAGGATGTCGATGCGGTCGACGCCCAGCCGCTCCAGCGAGGCCTCGAACGAGCGCATGACACCGTCATAGCTGTAATCGTAGACCTCCTTGCGCGACGGCGTGTCGAAGAACTTGCCGATGCCGGTGCGCTCCTCGGGCGGGCAGGCGCGCATGATGCGGCCGACCTTGCTCGACAGCACATAGTCGTCGCGCTTCCTGGAGCGCAGGAACGGGTTAAGGCGCGTTTCCGACAGGCCGAGCCCATAGAGGGGCGCGGTGTCATAGTAGCGGCAGCCGGTCGCCCAGGCGGCCTCCAGCGTCGCATTGGCGTCCTCGTCGGAGACCGCGCGGTAAAGATTGCCGAGCGGCGCCGTGCCGAAGCCCAACTCCGTGAAGGTGATGCCGCCATTGCCGATGCGGTCGAAATTCCGTGTCTTCATATCCTGCCCGTTTGCCTTGCTGATTTGTCTGACATGACACTATCATGCTCGTGGCTCGGCAAAAGCGCCGCTGAGCGTTGGACACGCATTTTCGCGGTTGCTAGCATGAACGAAATCAAGCTGTTCCGGGGAAAAGCGTGATCGGGAATTGCCAATCATCTTCGATTGCCGGCACGGCGGTGGCGCCGCCGTGAACAACTCCGGCTCGCAGATGTTCAAGACCGCGCTCGACGAGCTTGGCGCGGTGTTGGCGCGCGTCGATGGCGACCGGATCGACGCCGCCTGCGGGATGCTGGTTGGTGCCAGGCAGATCGTCGTCTATGGCTGCGGCCGCGAGGCCTTGCAGGTGAAGGGCTTCGCCATGCGGCTCTATCATCTGGGCCTGCCGGTTTCGGCCGTCGGCGACATGACCACGCCGCCGGTAGGGCAGGGCGACGTCTTCCTTGTCAGTTCCGGGCCCGGCGAAACCTCGACCGTACTCACCCTGATGCGCATCGCGCGTGAGGCAGGCGCGACCGTCCTACTCGTGACCGCCCAGGCGGGCGGCAGCGCCGCAAGCCTGGCCGATCTGACGTTGCTGGTGCCGGCGCAGACCATGGCCAACGACCAGGGATCGCAAAAGACGTCGGTGCTGCCGATGGGCTCGGTTTTCGAGGGTGCGTTGTTCCTGCTATTCGAGATCATGGTGCTGAAACTCAGGGAATTGACCGCGGCCTCGCCTGAAGCCATGCGCGCCCGCCACACCAACATGGAATAGATCATGCGCTATGAACTGATGCTGCCGCACCAGATCCGCAAGGCGATCGCGCAGAATTGGCCGGTCGCACTGCCGCTCGGCGTGTTGGAATATCATGGCGAGCACATGGCTGTTGGCATGGACACACTGGCCGTCATCAAGACGCTGGAGCTGTTCGAAAAGGAGAGCGACATCGTCATCCTGCCGCCCTTCTACTATGGCGCGGCGAGCTATGCCGTGGTGCCGCCGGAAGGCAGCGGCTCGGTGCAGGTCGGCGGCAATCAACTGGCGCCGTTCGGCGAGGAGCTGTTCTACAGCCTGCTGCGTATCGGCTTTCGCAACATCCACGCCATCATTCATCACCAGACCGAGAATTTCGCTGCCGGCATGCCGACCGATCTCGCTTTCAAGACCGCCGGCAGACAGGCGATCTTCCGCTTTCTCGAGAAGCAGCGCGGCGAGGGCTGGTGGGGCTCCGACACCATGGCCGACTACTATGCCGGACATGCCGCGGGCGAGAATTTCTTCAACTGGGTGCAGGTGCATCCGCTGATGCCGGCCGCGATGAACGGCAAATATCCTTTCGACCATGCCGGCATCGGCGAGACATCGCTGATGCTGGCGCTATGTCCGGAGGGGGTGGATGCCGCGCGTTTCGAGGACAATACGGGCTGGTATACGGCGAGTGCCAAGGAGGCGTCAGTGGAGTTGGGGCAAAAGGGTGTCGCCATGATCATGGACCACCTCAGGGCGATCCTGAGGCGCTAACGCGGGTTCTTCCTTGTCCCCCTGTGGGAGAAGGAAAAAACGCTACTTCACCGCACCAGCCGTCATGCCCATGATCAGGTAGCGCTCCAGCGCGATGCCGATGACGGCAAGCGGCGCGATGGCGGCGGTGGCAAGGGCGGCCATCGACCACCAGTTGATGCCTTGCGAGCCCGTCTGGCTGGCAACCATGACCGGGATTGTCTTGGCGTCCGTCGAGGTCAAAAGGGCGGCGAAGAAATACTCGTTCCAGCACAGCACCATCGCCAGGATGAAGGCTGCCACCATGCCTGGCAGCGCGATCGGCATGACGATGCGGAAAAAGGCGCCCCAGATCGACAGGCCGTCGACGAGGGCTGCTTCCTCCAGCTCGACGGGGATGGAATTGAACTGGTCACGCATGATCCAGATGACGATCGGCAGCACCATCAGCGTGTAGAGCAGGATCAGCCCGATACGCGTATCGAGCAGCCCGACTTCGCGGTAGAGCACCAGGAACGGCAAGGCCAGCACCACCGGCGGCAGGATCAACTGCGACAGGAAGAAGAAGGAGATGTCCTCGTTCTTGAACCAGGCGAAATGGTAGCGATAGCGGGTCAGGCCATAGGCGGCGAGGCTGCCGATAATGATCGCCAGGCTCGACGCCCCAACCGAGGTGATGACCGAATTCATGAAGCGCTTGAGGAACTCGTCGCGCACGGTCGATGTCTGGAAGATCGAGTCCGGCGACAGGCCAAGCGATCGCCAGCCTTTCCAATCCGGCTGGAAGTCGACAAACGGGATCAGGTGGCCCTGGGTGACATCCACCGCCGTCTTGAACGATGTGGTGATGGTCCAATAAATCGGAAACAGGCAGATGAAGCCCCAGCAGGCGAGCGCGCCGTAAATGAAGACGCGGCTGGCGACGAAGCTCGCCGGCGAGCGGATTTCGGATGCGACGTAGTCGGTGGTCTGAACGCTCATCTTGCCCTAATTCACATTGCGCACGAAACGGCTGGCGAATTTCAACAGCCAGGTCACGAACACTACGATGATGACGAGATAGGCCATCGCCAGCATGGTGCCGTAGCCGACATTCGAGCGGTCTCGGTACTCGCGGTAGATGAAGCTCGACACCGAATCGGTGGCGCCGCCCGGACCGCCCGAGGTGACCGTGATGATGATGTCGGCAAGCTTCAGCTTGAAGATGATGCGCAGGATCACCGCCGTTACCGACACCGGCAGCATCAGCGGGAAAGTGACCTGCCAGAAGGTCTGCCAGGCCGTGGCGCCATCGACACGTGCCGCCTCCAGCACCTCGCGCGACATCGCCTGCAGCCCCGCCAGCAGCATGATCATCATGAATGGAATGAAGGTCCAGGCGTCCAGCAGCATGATCGAGATGCGGGCGGTGATCGGGTTCGAGAAGAAGGCCGGGTCTTCCCAGCCGAGATGGCGCGCCAGCGTCGCCGCCGGTCCAAAGCGATATTCCATCAGCGACTTGCCGATCATCCACGAGACCGCAACGGGCGACAGCATCAGCGGCATCAGGAACACCACCCGGAAGAATTTTCGGGCACGAATCTGCGCGTTGAGCAGCAGCGCCAGGCCAAAGGCCACGACATATTCGACCAGCACCGCCAGCACGTAGAGGACCATGTTGAACAGGGCGTTGCGGTAGTAGGGATCGGCGAGCATCTGCCAGAAATTGTCGAGCCCGTTGAACCTGCGACCGCTAAAGGAGCTGAGGTTCCAGTCGGTGAGCGCGATGTAGAAGCCGAACAGCGTCGGGAAGATCACCATGGCGATGGTGAACAAAAGAGCGGGCAGCAGGAACAGCGCGCGCTGGCCGTCCTCGCCGCGTGTCAGAACCTGGCCGATGCCGATCGCCACGCCCCACAGCACATAGGCGTAGACCACGGGCCGCCATGTCTCGAAGCCGATCGTATCGACCTCGGTCTTGTAGAGGATCTGCAGCACGATCGTTGCCAGCAGGCCGAGCGTGGCAATCGCCATCAGCGCCCAGCCCAAACGCCGGCGGCCTGGCGGGATCAGATCATGGGGGGCGGCGTCTGCCGGCCACCGGGTCGCGGTCGAAGTCTGGTCAGCCACAAATCTCGCCCGTTTGGAAGGGAAGGCTGTGGTCCGGCGTTGCCGCCGGACCACGGTTCAAAGGCAGCTTACATGCCGAGCGAGGCCTTGTAGAGCTTGACCTGCTTGTCACGGCCGATCTGGTCGGTGAGCTTCTCCCAGGCGGCTGCGATGGCGTCGGCGCCTTCCTGCGCCTTCATCTTGCCGGCGAAGGTGTTGGCCAGGATATCCTCGGCGGCGCTGTAGTACTGGAAGATGCCGGGGATGCGCGGCTCGATTGCCGCGTTGGGATGGTTGTAGCTGTCGCCTTCCGACTTCAGGTACGAGGTGATGAAAGCCTCGTCGTAGCCGGCCGCCACCCATTCGGGAATGTCGAAATGGGAGTTGCGATAGGGCTGGAAGCCCGACGGATACATCGCCGTCCAGATCGACAGGTCCTTGCCGCCGAGATGGGCGGCCGCCGACCATGCCGCCTTCTTCTTCTTCTCGTCGCTATCGACGCGGGCCATGACATAGACGCCCCAGCCGAGATAGGCGCAGTTGGGCGAATAGTTCGGGCCGCTGGCGAGCTTCTCCCACTTGCCGGTCTTGGAGTTGTAGACGTCGTCGGAGCCCGGCAGGATCGAGAAGCCGGTGACGTCGCCGATAACCGAGCTATCGTTGGTCTTGACGTTCGAGCCGACGTCGCCCCACCAGGGGATCATCGAGCCGGTGCCGGCCAGGAACTGCTGGAAGGCGGTGGTGTTCGGATCGGCATTGATCTGGTCGGCGGGTTCCGACGGCAGGGCATCGATGACGTCCTGGATGGCGCGTACCCAGGCCGGATTGTTGACGCGCGGCTTCATCGTGTCGGCGTCGAACAGCCAGGCCTTGTCGTCGGGATGCTTGGCGTAGGCGGTGGCGCGGCTGCCGAGGAAGTAGAAGCCGAAACCGCCCCAGGGCTTGGGCGCGTCGAGATAGCCATAGACATCCTGGCCCTTGAACTTCTTGCCCTTGAGGAACTTGGTCACGGCCTGAACCTCTTGCCAGGTCTTCGGCACGCCCCATTCGCTCGTCGCCCCGCTATCCTTCCACTGCTTGGCAAGGTCGGCATCGGCAAACACGTCGGTGCGGTAGTTGAAGTTGTGCGTGTCGCCATCGATGGTAACCCGGTACTGCTTGCCATCCCAGGTGCCGACGGGTGGCTTGAGGTAGTTGACGAGATCGTCGAAGTCGATCTGTTTCTTGACCCAGTCGGGCATTTCCGAAGTCAGGCCCTTGCCGCAGACGTCGCCCTCGAACGGTGCGCCCATCTCGATGATGTCGAAATCGACGGTGCCGGTGGCGATCGACTGCTGCAGCCGGGCGTTGTAGTCGGCCTGCGCCAGGTCGATCCAGCTGATCTTGGCGCCGGTATAGGTCTCCCATGGCTTCAGGAAACCACGGAACAGCACATTGTGCAGGTTCTGGTTGTTGAGGCCCATGAAGGTGAGTTCGACGCCGGCGAACTCGCCTTCCTTGACATTGGCCTTGGTCGCCTCGAGGCAAAGCTCGCCGACCTTCTGGAAGTCGGCGTCGGTCGGCTGGCCTTTGCCAACCCCGGGGATCTGCAGGATTTTCGAGCGCAGTTCGCTTGCGGCGGAAGCCGGGCGCGTCAGGGCGCCAAGCCCGGCGCCGGATGCGGCCGCGATCGCGGCCATCGAGGCCGCGCCCTTCAATATGTCGCGCCTTGTCGCGCCGGCACGGACCAGTTTGTCGTAAAGACCTACTCGCATGGACTATTCCTCCCAGAACGTTAGTCATGAATCGAAGTGCCAATCGTGCCGGGCGCTGGCCGTGTTCAGAAGCGAAACCAGGACCCCAACCTGCGTCGCCTCGCGTTCCGTTTTTTCGGATAGAGTACCGGCGTTCGGATTGGCGCTCGTCACTATTCTCACAACCAAACGCCGTGTCAACGAGGACGGGTTTTTATCTATACGGGACCGACTTGCCCTGACCGGTCGCGTTGGTTAGCTTCTGCGCCTACGGCCAGTTGGAGCCGATGGGGGAACGATGGCTCAAGTCGCGATCAGCAATGTGGCCAAGGCGTTTGGAATCGTCAAGGTTCTGCACGAAGTCAGCGTCGACATTGCCGATGGCCAGTTCGTCGTGCTTGTCGGGCCGTCCGGTTGCGGCAAGTCCACGCTGCTCAGGATGGTGGCGGGGCTCGAGACCGTCTCCGGCGGCACGATCGCCATCGGCGATCGCGTCGTCAATCACCTGCCGCCCGCAAAGCGCGACATCGCCATGGTGTTCCAGAACTATGCGCTCTATCCGCACAAGACGGTCGAGCAGAACATGGCCTTCGCCCTCAAGCTGCGGAAAACCGACCCGGCCGTGGTGGCCGAGCGGGTCAAGCGCGCCGCCGACATCCTCGACCTCAGCCCCTATCTGAAGCGCTATCCGCGCCAGCTTTCCGGCGGCCAGCGTCAGCGCGTCGCCATGGGGCGGGCCATCGTGCGCAACCCGCAGGTATTCCTGTTCGACGAGCCGCTTTCGAACCTCGACGCAAAGCTGCGCGTGCAGATGCGCACCGAGATCAAGGAACTGCACCAGCGGCTGAAGACCACCACCATCTATGTCACGCACGACCAGATCGAAGCCATGACGATGGCCGACAAGATCGTCGTCATGCGCGACGGCCGCATCGAACAGGTCGGCGCGCCGCTGGAGCTTTTTGACCGGCCGGCGAACCTTTTCGTTGCCGGTTTCATCGGCTCGCCGTCGATGAATCTGCTCAAGGGTACCGGGCGCAAGGGCGGCGTCGACATCGCCGGGACGCTGTTCCCGGTCGCTCCGAACAACGCCGTCGAGGAGGGGCGCGCCGTCGTCTATGGCGTGCGCCCCGAGCATCTCGAGATCCATCCCGATGGAGTGCCGGCGAAGATTTCCGTGGTCGAGCCGACCGGCTCGGAAACCCTGGTCTTCCTGCGTTTTGGTGACGGCGAGATGGTGGCGCTGTTTCGCGAACGCCATGACTTCAAGCCCGGCGATACGCTGAAACTTCGGCCAAGGCTCGACCATATCCATCTGTTCGACGCCGAGACCGGCAAGCGTCTCTGATCTCAAACGCACTTCACGAGGACCATCATGCTCAAAGGGATCGATCCGTTGCTCAACGCCGACGTGCTCCAGGCATTGCGGGCGATGGGACATGGCGACGACCTGATCATCGCCGACACCAACTTCCCGTCCGATTCGGTCGCGCGCCGGACGGCGCTCGGTCGGGTGCTGCGCATCGATGCCTCGGCGGCACAGGTGGTGAAGGCGGTGCTGTCGCTTTACCCGTTGGACACGTTTGTCGACGACTCGGCCGCCCGCATGGAGATCGTCGGCAAATCCGACGAGATCCCAGCGGTGCAAAAGGAAGTGCAGAAGGAGATCGATGCCGCCGAGGGCAAATCCTGGCCGATGGTGCCGGTCGAGCGTTACGCCTTCTACGAGCGCGCCAAGCAGGCTTATTGCGTCATCCAGACCGGCGAACGCCGATTCTATGGCTGCTTTGCCTTCCGCAAGGGCGTCGTGCCGCCGGATGCGGAGTAGCGGCATGGCCTCGGGCAAGCCGATCGTCATCCTCGGTGTCTTCGTCGCCGATACGGCCTACAGGGCGCAGCGCCAGCCGCGCATGGGCGAAACGATCCTCGGCAACTCCTTCAAGCTGGGACCAGGCGGCAAGGGGTCGAACCAGGCGGTGGCGGCCGGCAGGTTGGGGGCCGACGTCACCTTCCTGACCCGGCTCGGGGTCGATGCCTTCGCCGAAATGGCCAAGCGGACCTGGAAGGATGCCGGCGTGAAGAGCGCCGCCATCGATACGCCGGACAGCTATACCGGTGCCGCCTACATCTTCGTCGAGGAGGGAAGCGGCAACAACGCCATCATCGTCAGTCCCGGCGCCGCCATGCTGATCACGCCGGACGATGTCGAAGCCAATGCCGAGCTGATCCGTGGTGCCGGTGTTTTCGTCACGCAGCTCGAACAGCCGATCGACGCCGCGCTGCGGGCGCTGGAGATCGCGCGCGGGGCAGGGGTGACGACCATTCTCAATCCGGCACCGGCGGCAAAGCTTCCCGACCGCGTCTACACGCTCTGCGACTATCTAACACCGAACGAGACCGAAACCGAGGAATTGACCGGGCTGAAAGTCTCCTCGGTCGATGAAGCGCGCGCCGCCGCCGGCAAGCTGCTGGAAAAGGGCGTTGGCACAGTCATCGTCACGCTCGGCGACAAGGGGGCGCTCCTGCACACGAAGGATCGCTCCGAGCATGTTTCCGCCATCAGCGCGGGGCCTGTGGTTGAGACGACGGGAGCTGGCGATGCGTTCAATGGCGGCCTTGCCGCGGCACTTTCGCGCGGCGTGGAGCCTCTGGAGGCGGTACGCTTCGCCTGCGCCGTTGCCGGCATTTCCGTGACCCGTCCAGGCACCGCACCGTCTATGCCGACAGTGCAGGAGGTCGAGGCGCTGCTGGCCAAGAGCTGAGGCAATTGCACGGGGCTCGCAGGCCACCCCGGAGGCCGGACTGTTCGGCCTCCGATGTCTCGTGTTCGATGGGCGTCGAGAAGCTACTGCTTGATATAGCAACGCTTCCCGGCATCGGGAGCGGGATCGCCGAAGGATTCATTGTCGCATTCGACGCCATCCCGGAACACGTCCTGCGTGAACCGGCCGCGCGCGCCATACCTGACCACCTTGCGGCCATAGAAATCGCAGAATTCGCCTTCGTCGGCACAGGCCACCCATCTCTCGCGGCGAGGCTCATCGTAACCGCCATCGGCTTCGCCACGACCGCGTAACACGATATAGCACGTCTTTTCGTGGCCGGGCGCAGGGTCGCCAAAAACGCGGGTTGAGCAGGGGACCGCGTCACGGTCGATAAAGCGCGATGTAGTGCGGCCCCCGTCGCCAAAAACCACTTCAGCCGGAAATGGCAGTCGGCAAATGCCGCCCTCCCTTGCACATCGCTGAAGCCGAGCAGCCGAAGCAGTGGCGGGAAAGATGGTGGAAGCAACCATTGTAAGGCCAGCAAGGCTTATGGCCGTGAACACCGTGCTCATCGAGGTGGTTGAGGCGATAGACACTGTAAGTCCTCCCGGGTCGTTCAGGCTGTATGGTTATGGTAGCCGGATTATCTCAGGCCAGGATATTTCAGAGGAGAATCAAGCGTTTTTTTAGGCGGAAGCGCAAGCCCCAAGCGGTTTGCCTGGCGCAAACGTCAGGCCAAGGGAGATATCTGTCAACGCAGGAGCCGAAACAGGCCGGCAGCCGACGTTCCGAGCTGACAGGAGGCAAATCTCATCCGGCACCACGATCATGGCCGCAAGCCCATGCATGGCAGATTGAACCCAGATTTGAAAGGTTCTGGATCACATCCGCATACATGCATCTTTGACAGACAACGTCGACATTTCTACTAAGCCAAGGGTTTGTGTCCCTTGAGAGAAATGGCGCGAGTGACGGGGCTCGAACCCGCGACCTCCGGCGTGACAGGCCGGCACTCTAACCAACTGAGCTACACCCGCGCATTGACGAGCACGTGTCAGCCGTGTTCGTCGTTGGGGCGCTGGATAAGGGGTTCGCTACCGGGTGTCAAGCGCACCAAACCATCATAACGCCAAACAGGAGAAGGTTTTTTGACAGCCGGCATTTTGTTCGCAAATCCGGCCTGCGAACAGGGCGCCTCGCGCTCATTTGGCCTTGCGAAGCAAGTCCCGACCGCTTAAAGGTCCGGCCCGGAGCGGGCGATTAGCTCAGTTGGTAGAGCGCTTCGTTTACACCGAAGATGTCGGCGGTTCGAGCCCGTCATCGCCCACCATATCTTTCCCCCAGTTGATGTTTTCCGGTTGCGGGCGCCACGAAATCGCCACGTCGACAACGGGCAATAGCTCACCTGTTGTCCTTCGTGCGGGCGGTGCATTGCTTTTTCACGGGTGAGCGGCATTTTCGCAGGAAGTTTTTTAGGCCTCGGGCGTTTATCTCAATAGAGATAGCCATTGCCGTGGAGCTACAGCTCCCGCCGGGGGCAACTGGGCCTCTCGGCTCGCGACCGCGGGTTTGTGGCTGCAGGTCAAGGGAAAATGCCCGTTCAAGCTTTCATTAACCGAATTGCCACGGCCGTCCCTGATCACGGCGTTCACGAATTCTTCCTTCAATTTGCGGGCTCCCAGTTGGCAGATCCCCGCCGCCGCGCAATTTTCAATCGCATGGCCGACAAGGGCGGCATCGAACATCGCTATTCCTGCTTCGCACCCGCTGGTGATCCTGAGGGGCTGAGCGTCGACCTGGCGGGTGTTTTCAAGCGCGGTGCGTTTCCGGGTACGGCCAAACGCATGGAAATGTATTCCACTGCCGCGCCCGCGCTGGCCGAGCGAGCATTGGAGCGACTCCTGGAGGGCGAAGACAGGAAAGGTGTCACGCATCTGATTGTCACCACCTGTACGGGCTTCTCCGCCCCCGGCATCGATCTGGAAATAATCGCCCGATGCAATCTGCCCACCACCGTGGAGCGCACGATCATCGGCTTCATGGGATGTTATGCGGCAATCAATGCGCTCAAACTGGCGCGGCACATCGTTCTGTCGGAACCTGCGGCCCATGTTGTGATCGTCTGCATCGAACTCTGTACGCTCCATCTCAAGGAGACGGCCGACCTCGAAAAACTGCTATCTTTCTCCCTCTGGGGCGATGGCTGCGCGGCCGCGTCGGTGACCTCCCGCCCGTTCGGCATCGGCCTGGACAGTTTTCACGCGATCGTGGACGCCGACGCCCGCGACTTGATGAGCTGGAGCTTGCACGACGACGGTTTCGACATGGTTCTGTCGGGGCAAATTCCTGCTGCAATCCAGAATGCGCTTGGCAAAGGGATCGGCGCCATCTTGGGAAACAGGATCGCCGCCAACATCGACCTTTGGGCTGTTCACCCGGGTGGGCGTTCCATTCTCGACGCCGTGGAGCGCGCGCTGGATCTTCCTCCCGATGCGCTGTTGCCGTCGCGCGATGTGCTTCGCGAAAACGGAAACATGTCTTCCGCCACAGTCATGTTCGTGCTGGAGCGGATGCTTCGCGGGTTCACGGATGATGACGTGGGCTGTGCAATGGCATTTGGCCCCGGCCTCACGGCCGAGACGATGATGTTCCACACGGCCGGCCGTGCCTGACATGGCCACCGGTCTCGACAGCCGTCTTATCCAGCCGGAACTGCTCGATCATTTGCCTCCCGACGATCCCAGGGCGATTGGCTCCCGACGTGATCTGATTTGGATAAATTCGCTGATGTTTCAACATGCGATCATGTCCAACCTCCTGAAGGCCAGCGTGCGCGAGGGTTCGATCAGAATCTTGGAAGTCGGGTCCGGCGACGGTGCATTCATGCTCTCGGTTGCAAGGCGCCTCGCCACGAAGTGGATCGACGTGGAGCTGGTCATGCTCGACCAGGTTGACCTCGTCACCGACCGGCGGCGCGCCGATTTCGCGGCTCTGGGCTGGCGGGTTGAAACCGTTACCGACAATATCTTCGACTGGATCGCAAAACCCGGGGGTGCCGCCTACGACGTTGTCTCGGCCAATCTGTTCCTGCACCATTTTTCCGACACCGCCTTAAAGATCCTGTTCGAAGCCCTATGCCGTCTGGCGCCGGTATTCCTCGCCGCCGAGCCGAGCCGAAACATTGTCGCTTTAAAAGCATGCCCGCTCCTGCGCCTTGTCGGTGCAAACCAGGTCACCATGCACGATGCGGCGGCAAGCGTCCGCGCAGGTTTCGCTGGCAAGGAACTTTCCGGTTTGTGGCCTCTCGGTTCCGCGCAGCAGTGTGAAGAGCGCAGAATTGGCCCGTTTACCCACGCCTTCCGCGTTTTCCCCAAGGAAGGACTTGCGCGATGTACGATGCCATCGTCATAGGTGCCGGCCCAAGCGGCTCGTCGGCAGCATTGGCCTTGCGCGGCCAAGGTCGTTCTGTGGCCATCATCGAAGCAAGCGAGTTTCCACGCCGCAAGGTCTGCGGCGAATTCATGTCGGCGGTCAATCTGGAGCTGTTGGACCGTCTGGAGGCGGGCGTGGCGGTTCGTGCCAAGGCAGGGCCGGAAGTCAAGCGGGTTGGCTTGTTCGCGTCGGGCCCTGGCATCATAGCGGGCATGCCGCGCGCCGCGGGAAATGCTTTCGGGCGGGCGCTTGGACGGGACGTTCTGGATGGCATCCTCTTGGACACGGCGCGCAATGCCGGAGCCGACGTTTTTCAGCCGTGGCGCGCGGTGGAGATCGCCAGCAATGGCGATCGTGCCATCGTCCGGATCGCCAACAGGGAGGGTCAGACAAGTCTTAGCGGGCAGGTGGTGATTGCGGCGCATGGCTCCTGGGGGCAGGGCAGGTTGCCAACCAATCTCCCGAAGAGCAGCGCGGCATCCGATCTGTTTGGCTTCAAGGCCCATTTCAGGGGAGCGTCGCTCGCTCGAGACCTCATGCCGCTCCTGGTGTTTCCGGGCGGCTATGGTGGCATGGTGTGGGCGGATCAGGACAGGATATCGCTGTCGTGCTGCATACGCCGCGACGTGTTGACCAGGCTGCGCAAAGAGGGCGGTGCGATGTCCGCGGCCCAAGCCGTTCACGCGCACATACTGGCATCGTGTCCGGCCACGGTTTCCACGATCGGCGACGCCAGCCTCGAAGGTGAATGGCTTGCCGCCGGTCCCATACGTCCGGGGATGCGCCCACGATTTGCCGACGACATATTTCGGGTCGGCAACATCGCCGGCGAGTCTCATCCCATCATCGCTGAAGGCATCTCCATGGCCCTGCAGTCCAGCTGGCTTCTCGCTGGCGAATTGGCAAGGTTCGAACAATGGGACCGGACGGCGCGCATCGCCGTCGGCAAACGCTATTCAAGAGCGTGGAGCCGGCAATTTGCCACTCGCATTCATGCCGCCGCACTGTTGGCGCGCATTGCCGTCCTCCCCAACTCTAATACGGCGATGAAGGCCTTCGTGGGTTGGTTCCCGAATAGCCTGACCTTAGGCGCGAGATTGTCCGGCAAGACAAAAGCCTTGCCTGCCCTCAGCTATCCGTAAGGGCATGAAGCCGGCCGGACACTTGGAATTCGCTGAAGCGCTGGAGCCCGATCGCAACTCAACAGGCAAACGCTTCTTGGCGTATGGCTGCCCGCTCACGGCGGCACCATCCGGAAATCCTTGCCCTCGGGCAGCAATTGCCCGCCGTCGACGACAATGGTGGTGCCGGTGATGTAGCTGGCGTCGTCCGAGGCCAGGAACAGGAAGGCGTTGGCCACGTCGCGCGGGCTGCCGAGCCGGCCGAGCGGGATCGAATCCTCCATGTTCTTGATATAGGCGGCGCCGCGATGCTGTTGGATGGCTTCGGTGCGGATATTGCCGGGTTCGACGCCGTTGACGGTGATGCCGTAGCCGGAGAATTCAAGCGCCGCCGCGCGAATGAAGCCGTTAATGCCTGCTTTCGTCGCCGAATAATGGCCGTGGCCAGGGCTGGTGACGTGGGGGCCGGTGATCGATGAGGTGTAGAGCATGCGGCCAGAGCGCTGCGCCTTCATCGGCACGAGGGCGGCGCGGCTGGCATTGAAAGTGCCGCGCAGGTTGACGGCCATGACGCGGTCCCAGTCGTCGGCGCTGGTGTTTTCGATCAACTGCCAGGGATAGATGCCGGCATTCTGCACGATGATGTCGAGGCGGCCGTGCTGTTTCAGCGAAAGTGCCACCGCGGCCTCGGCGTCGCTCATTTGCGAGATGTCGGTGCGGATGAAGGGGACGCCCAGTTCATCCGCACTTGCTTGCCCCGCCTCCGCCTCGCTGTCGGCCAGCACGAGCCGTGCGCCTTCTTCCGCAAAGCGCAGCGCGATGCCCTTGCCGATGCCGCGCGCGGCGCCGATGATCAGCGCTACCTTGTCTTTCAGTCGTCCTGTCATGCCAATCCTCGCCTCACGCCCTCTCACGCCAGTCTTTGGCGAATGGTTTGCTTGAATGCGTCGAGCAGCACCGCGGCCAGAACCAGCAGGCCGTGGATGACCTGGGTGAAATTGGCGGGCAGGCCCATCAGGTTGATCGCCGTGTTGATGGCCGAGAGCAGGAGCACGCCGGCATAGACGCCCGGCAAGGTGCCGACGCCGCCCTTCAGGCTGACGCCGCCGATAACCACGGCTGCAAAGGCATTGAACAGCAGGCCGACGCCAAGATTGGCGGTGGCGCCGGAGGTGCGGATCGCCAGCAGCCAGCCGGCGAGCCCTGCGATGGCGCCGGCGAGCACGAAGGCGATGATCAGGTTGCGGTTCACCCGGATGCCGGCGCGGAAGGTCGCGGTTTCATTGCCGCCGATCATCACCAAGTGCCTGCCGAACGGCGTCTTGGCCATGATCAGCGAGAAGACCACGAAACAGGCCACCGCGATCCAGGCGGTAAGCGGCAGGCCGATCAGGCGCTGGATGCCGAACCACCGGATGGCGGGTGCCAGATCCTGTGCCGAGCGGCCGCCCGAAATGACCAGCACGAGGCCGCGTACCCAGATGTAGGAGGCGAGCGTGATGATGAAGGCGCTCATCTTGACCTTGACCACAAGATAGCCGTTGAAGGCGCCGATGAGGCCGCCGACGGCCAGCGCCAGCAGCAGCGAGACCGGAACCATCAGCCATTCCGGGTGCAATTGAACACCGAGGCCGATGCCCGAGGAGCAAAACAGGATGCCCACCGCCATGGCGCTGAGTGCGGCGACGGATTCGACCGACAGGTCCATGTGGCCGGCAATGATGACCAGCGCCAGGCCGATCGACATGACGCCGAGCACGCTCGACGCCTCGATGATGTTGGCGAAGATGCCGAGTTGGAAATAGTTCGGGATGAACAGCGAGAAGACGACCAGGACAAGGAGCAGCATGAACCAGACGAGGTTGTCGAGGACGAACTCCAGGGCGTGACGCGTGCGAGGGTTCATGTGTCGATCCGGTTGGCATGCGCAATCAAGGCCGCAGCGAATTGTCTGCGTCTCGTTTCATGCGGGCAGGGATGGGCTCCGGGCCAGGTATGGCCCGGAGCGTTCAGGCGACATGCCTATTCGACCGACTTGACCGTATCGGTCGGCGGCTTCTGGTTGCCCCAGAAGGCCGGGTTGTCGACGTTCTCCTTGGTGATGGCGGCACCCGGAATCTTGATGTTCGGGCCCCACGCTTCCTTGGTGACGGTCGATTTCAGGCCAAGCACGTCGTATTCGCCGGGCTTGATCTCTTGCTTCTTCGCGACCTTGTCCATGAACATGGCGACGGCCGCGGCCTGTGCGTAAAGCGGCTGCTCTACTTCGACATTGAGCCAGCCCTTGCGGATCAGGTCGAGGCCGACCGGCGCGCCGTTCGAGCTCATCAGCATCACGTCGCCCGGCTTCTTGCCGGCGGCCTCTAGCGAAGCGACGGCGGCGACCGACAGGTGCGCGGCATGGCTGAAGATCAGGTCGATGTCGGGATTGGCCAGCATCTGGTCGGCAACGATGGTGCCGGCATTGCTGGCCTCCCATTGCATGGCCGGCAGCGAGATGATCTTGACGTCCGGGAACGCCTTCATCTTCTCTTCAAAACCCTTCTGGATGTCGAGCGTGTAAGGATCGCCGGGGTCGCCAAGCACCTGAAGGACCTTGCCCTTCACCGAGCCGTTCTTGGCTTTCAGAAGCTTTTCGGCCTGATCGGCGGCGACATAGCCGATCTCGACGGTACCCGCGACCGACGTGAAATCGGACGGTGTCGACGTGATCTGGCGATCGAATTCGACCACCGGAATGCCGGCGGCGCGGGCGGCCTCGATCGATGGTTTCAGCGCATTGAAATCGACGGCGGCCAGGATGATCGCCGCCGGCTTCAGCGCGATCACGTCGTTCATCTGCGATTGCTGCGCGTCGGTCTTGTTGTCGGCGTTCAGCGTCTTCATCTCGTAGCCGGTCTGTTTCAGGAACAGCTCCAGCGCGCTCACCGATCCGGTTTGGAACTCGTCGAGCAATGTCGGCACCAAGTAGTAGACAATACCCTTGGACTGGGCGAATGCCGGCGTGAGCGTGGCAAAGGCCAGTGCCAGGATACCGAAGACAGCAAGAAGTATTCGCTTCATGTCGTTGGCTCCCTGTTAAGCCGGACCCCTCTTTGTCCCTCAGCCCGCCGGTCCGGCACCGGCAAGCGTCTCCCCGGTGATCATGTTGATCACCGCATCGGGACTTGTCTTGTTGCGTGCGACATCGCCCGCCACGACGCCTTGCCGGATCACCACGATCCGGTCGGCGACCTGAAAAGCCTGCTGCATGATGTGGGTTATGATGACGACGCCGATACCCTGGCTCGCCACTTGGCGGATCATGTCGAGACCGCGCCGCGTCTGTTCGACGCCAAGTGCGGCGAACGGTTCGTCGAGCAGCACGAGTTTGCCGCCCCAGTGGACGAAGCGGTTAAGCTCGATGGCCTGGCGCTGGCCGCCCGAGAGGTGCTCGACATTGGTGCGCAGTGAAGGAATGCGGGTACCGGCGCTGGCCAGCGCCTTGCCGACGACAGCCTCCATGGCGCGTTCGTCGAGCACGGGAATGCCGAGCACCTTCCTCGTGATCTCGCGGCCCATGAAGAAATTGGCCACCACGTCGACATTGGTGCAGAGCGACAGGTCCTGGTAGACGGTCTCGATGCCGGCCGCCTTGGCTTCCGCCGGCGAACGGGCCAGGAACTCCTTGCCCTCGAACAGCATGCGGCCGGATGTCGGTTCGAGACCGCCCGCAATGATCTTGACCAACGTCGACTTGCCGGCGCCGTTGTCGCCGAGCAGCGCCACCACCTCGCCCTTGCCGATGGAAAAGCTGATCCCCTTCAGCGCTTCGATCGCGCCATAGTTCTTGGTCACGTTGTCGAGCACCAGCAGGGGTTCGCTCATGCGGCAATCTCCCTGGCCGAAAGGATGTCGCGGCCGCGCTCGCGTTCGGCGGCGAACATCTGGCCGAAGCGTGGCGACAACACCCCTGAGACGGCGAGTGCCGCCGCGCCGCGCAGCACGGCATGCTGGCCGCCGCTGGCGACGATGACACGCGGCGTCTTGCGATCAGCGCGAGCCGAAACCGAATTGTGCAGCGGTTCGGCCGCGTCCGCCAGGCGTTCGAGCAACTCCGACGCCGCCAGGCCGCCGAGCACGACCGTCTCTGGGTCGAAAAGGTTCTCGATGATGGCGATGGCATTGCGGAAGATCGGGCCGACCTGCGCCACCCAATCGGCGTCGCCGCCGGCCCGGCGGCCCCGCGCTTCGAGCGAGAGGTAGCGCTCGAGGCAGCCGCGGTTGCCGCAGGGGCAAAGCTCGCCATCAGGGACCACGGGAATGTGGCCGATCTCGCCCGCATTGCCCCAAGCGCCGCGCAGAACGCTGCCGTCATGCATCATGGCGCCGCCGAGCCCAACGCCGAAATAGAGATAGTAATAATCGGAATGGCGGGCTCCGATGCCATAAAGCCTCTCGCCCATCGCGGCGGCGGCCATGTCGCTCTCGAAGAACGCCGGCAATCCCGTCGCGGCCGTCAGCCGTTCACGCAGCGCCACGTGCTTCCACCCGGTCATCGTGGTCGGGCCGACAAAGCTCATGGAGTCCACGTCGAACGGACCGGGAAGCGCCATGCCGATGCCGATGACGCGGCCGCCGGGCCGCTTGCCCGTCAGGTCGCGAACCATGGCGCCAATCTGGTCGAACGCATGATCAGGCGCCGCGTTGGGGGCTTCGCGGCGTGAACTCTCGATAACGTCGCCGCTGAGATTGATCAGTGCGGCGTCTATTCCAAGCGGCGTCAGGTGGATGCCGACGGCATAGCCGCCTTCCGGGTTGATGCGCAGCGTCGCGGGTGGCAGGCCACGGCCCTTCGGCTCTTCGCGTACGGACAGGATGTAGCCCTGTTCCTCCAGTTCGCGAACGATGGTCGACACGGTCTGGACGGTGAGCCCGACATGCCTGGCGATGTCGCTACGTGCGATCGGGCCATGACGGCGGATGGACTCCAGCACGATGCGCCGGTTGTACGGCCGCCCGAACTCCTGATTGGTCCCCCGCAATGCCATGCCTTGCGCCCTCACGTGACGTAAGGTTCGCATCAAATATTTATTCAGTCAAATGGAATTCAAAAATAATCGGAGCGCGGACGGAACTGAAGATCCGTGGTGTCTCATCCTCGGTGGATCAGCGATGAGGCGGGAGACTGCCTGGTGAGGGAGAGGCGTCGCTCGGCCGGTGGCTCGGGATTCAGCTGGCGGGCGAGCGGTTGCCCTTGTCAGAGATACTGCGCGACTTTCCTTCCGACGGTCAGAAAGCGTAGCGGATCGATCGCCTCGCCATTGTGCCGCACTTCATAGTGAAGATGCGGGCCAGTCGAGCGTCCGCTGCTGCCGGTCTTGCCGATGATGGCGCCGGCGTCGACTTTTTCGCCTACCGTCACGTCGATCTCGCTGAGATGTCCGTAGCGCGTGGCAAAACCATTGCCATGGTCGATCTCGACCATACGGCCATAGCCGCCATTCCAGCCGGCCTTGGTGACGACGCCGGGCGCTGTCACCCGCGCCGCCATGCCGATGGGCGCCCTGAAATCCATGCCCGAATGCAGCGCGGCCGTGCCGAGAAGGGGATCGGTGCGCACACCGAACGGGCTGGTGACGGAGTGGCCGGGGGCGGGATTGGCAAGCGGCAGCCGGCGCGCTTCCTTTTTCAGCTGGTCGAGCGTGTCCAGCGCCTCGTCCAGCTCCTTGACCTTGCTGTCGAAGATCATCGACGAGTTGAGCGGGATCAACGGTCCGCCGACATCGCTTTCGTTCTTGCCGAAATCACTGTCGACCGGCAGTCCGGCTGCCTGCAGCGCCTGCTGGATGGCATCCGCGCTTTTGTAGGCATTGTCCGCGAGCGTGCTGATGCGGCTGAGCTGCTCATTCTCGATGGATTTCAGCGACTGGTTGATCGAGACGAACAGCTTGTCGGCACGATCTGCCGCTGAATCGCTGGGCAGCGGATCGGTGCGGGTCGACCACAAGGAGAAGGGCCTGGTGTCGGCGGTGCCGAGGTCGGCGCCCAGGCTGGCAACCACGTAGGTCTGCGCGGGCTGGTTGATGCTGCCGGTCACCTCGGCGCGCTTGTCCGTCTTGGCGGCCGCGGCTGGATCGTCGGCGGGTACCGCTCCGGCGTCGTTTTCGGCGCGTTGGAGCAGCGGGCCGAGACGGCCATGCCGCTGACTGAGCTGCGTCTGGCGCTGAAGCAGTTCGCTGACCTTGGTTTCCATCAATTGCTGGTCGAGCAGCTGCCTGCTGGTGATGCGGTCGACCTGGGCTCGAAGCGCCGAAATGCGGTCCTCGTACGCCTGCTGCATCCGCGCCTGGCGTGCGGTGGTGGCGCCGATCAGGTCGTCGCGCAGCACGAGATAGGATGTGGCCAGGAGGTAGCCGATGGCAATGGCGGCGAGTGCTGAACCGATGAATGCCGCCAGCCAGGGGCGGACCGTGAAGTGCCTGATCTCGTTGCCTCGGGCGATGATGACCGTATGTGGTTCCTTGCGCCTGCCGAAGACTGCGGACTGACCGGTTGCGTTCACGGGACCAAGCTTTCGTTTACGACACCACGAGAGCTTGATTACACATTATTAGGGTTAACAAAGGATTGCCCTATCGGCCGCGCGGCGCCGAATGGACGCAGCGCGGGCACGAGGTTGCGCGAAAATCTCCAGGACGCGGACCCTATGCCGCGGAATCGTTGGCGATGAACACTCATGTTCTGTCGGGAGCATCCAGTAGCTCGCAGAGCAAGGCTCGGGTTTCTTAACTGTCTTCGATTGCATTTAGTTGACGCTTTTCGAGTAAAGGCGTGTTGGTATTTGGGATTCACCGTGGCGGTAGGAATGCTGGACGATCTGGTTGGCAAGATCCTCGACAAGATTTCGGGCACCAGTCTGCTGGCGACCGGGCTTTTGCTGCTGACGGCCTTTGTCAGCGCCCTCGTGGCCTATTGGCGCACGGTCGAGGAGAAGAGCTGGAAGGAGTTTTTCGAGTTCGTCATCCCGCATGAGGTCATCACCCATCCGTCCGCGAAGGCCGACCTGCTGTTCTGGGTCACGAAGAAGGCCCTGATGCCCTTCCTGATGCTGCCCGCCGGAATCGTCTTCGTCACGGCGGTGGGCTACGGGACCAACTGGCTGTTTTCCACACTGTTCCAGTTCCAGCCGCCTCTGATCGAGGGGCCGGCAGGGCCGGTGACGGTGCTGATCTTCACCGTCAGCATGCTGCTTGCCTACGACATTTCCTATTATCTCTATCACGTCGCCCAGCATCGCTATCCGCTGCTTTGGGAACTGCACAAGGTGCATCACTCGGCCGAGGTGATGGTCGGGATCACCAAGGACCGGGTCCATCCGCTCGACGAGTTGATGAACCGGGCCTGGGACGGCCTCATCGTGGGGCTCTGCTTCGGCATCTGGTCGCTGATTTCGCTGAACCTTGTCGAACTGACCGTTTTTGGCGTCAACGTCTATGTCATGCGCAACATCCTGATGATGGATTTCGTCAGGCACACGCATTTCAAGATCTCGTTCGGCCCGCTCAACAATTTGATCCTGTGTCCTCATTGGCACCAGTTGCATCACAGCACCGATCCGCGCCACTACGACAAGAACTTCGGGCTGCTCTTCTCGTTCTGGGATCGGCTCTTTGGGACATTGTGTGTGCCGAGGCCCGACGAGGACTTCAAGTTCGGGCTGGTTGACCGCGATGTACGTGACTACCAGTCGCTCGCCGGCCTTTACGTCATGCCGTTGAAGCGGATGTGGGGGCATATCGCCAGGCGCATCCGGCCCGGAAAATCACGCTCACGCACCTCGCGATCCTCGGAAGGGACACGGCCATGAACGCTCCCGTTGTGCTCGCCATCCCGCGGACACGCACCTTCGAAATCGTGACATCGGCGGTGCGCCTGGCCGAGATCGCACCGGCCTGGAGCGCGCTCTGGCAGCGGGCCGGCGGGCTTGTCTTCCAGCACCCGGACTGGATCGCGGCCTGGTGGCGAACCACCCCGCATCAGGAACGGCGCGCGCTCAGGATTGGCCTTGCCTGGAACGGCGACCGGCTCGACGGCGTGATAGCGCTCGCGACCTTCAGGCGCTCCGGCATCCGCATACTCGAATGGGCAGCGAAGGATCACAGTGACTATGGCGACGCGCTGGTTGCACCTGACAGCGACCCGCGGGCGATCTCCCGCCTCTGGCAGCATGTTTTTGACCAGGGCGGCTTCGACCTGATCTATCTCAACCGTCTGCTGCCGGATGCCGGTGTTCATGCCCTGCTGGAACCGGCCCATGGCAAGGCGCTTCGGCCCAACCACCGCACTGAAATCAGCTATCGTGTCGGCGGCTCCTGGCAGCGTGGGGCGGAATGGTTCGAGACGTTGTCCAAGAAGGGCCGGCAGAACTATCGTCGTGGCCGCAAGTTCATGGAAGAAAGCGGCGCATTGCGTTTCCGGCTGCTGGATCCGGATGAGCCGCGCGAACCGGTGCTCGAGCGGGTCGCGACGTTGAAGCGCCTCTGGCTCGCTCGCCATGGCCGCGCCTCGGATCTGTTCGACAAGGGCTCGCCCGTTCTCGCCGCGCTTATTTCGGTGCTGGCCGACCTCGGGCTGTTGCGCATCTTCGTGCTGGAGCTTGACGACAAGATCGTCGCCGTCTCGATCAATTTCGAGCAGCGCGGCACGATGATGGCTTTCGTCACCACCTATGATCCCGAATACGAGCGCGCCTCGCCGGGTATGGTGCTGATGATGGACTATATCCAGTGGTCGTTCGACCGTGGCCTTGCCACGATTGATTTTCTCTGCGGCGGCGAGGATTTCAAGCGGCGCTTCGCCACGCAATCAGTCACGCTGTCGTCGATGATGGGCGCGCGCGGCTTGCGTGGCCATCTTGCCGCGCTGGCCGATCAAGTGAGCCATGCTTCGAAATCCTGGAGGACGCGGCGGCAGCCGAAGGCTGAGGCCCCTGACGAGTAGCGTCATAATTGTCGATTGCTTTGGTGGGCTTTGGCGACGTTCAGAGCGCGCGAACGGCTTCCAGCACGGCCTCGGGATGGCCCTTGACGCGGACCTTGCGCCAAATCCTGGCGATCCGTCCGTCGCGTCCGATCAGGAACGTCGCGCGCTCGACACCCATGTATTTGCGGCCATACATCGATTTCTCGACCCACAGATGGTAGGCCTCGATCACCTTGCGCTCCTCGTCGGCGGCAAGATCGATGGTGAGATCGTATTTCGACTTGAACTTGTCGTGTTTCTTGGCGCTGTCGGGCGACAGGCCAATGACGACGGCGCCGGCCTTCTCGAATTCCGGCTTCAGCCGTGAGAAGCTGATCGCCTCTTGCGTGCAGCTTGTCGTGTCGTCCTGCGGATAGAAATAGAGCACCACCGGCTTGCCGGCGGATGCCGCCAGGCTGAGCGATCCGCCACCGTCCCGCGGCAGGTCGAATTGCGGCGCGGGATCGCCTACGTCGAGGTCGGCCATATCGATGCCCTTGTTTGAGGTTACGCGCGAAGCCACACCGATATAGTGTCGAGCGGGGATTCGTCCACGAGCGAATTCGTACAACGGAAGATTGCGTGGATCAGGAGCAACCGCAGCACGAGAAGATCAGGTTCAGGCGGGACGAGATCACCGACCTGGGGGCTTTGCCGTCCGCGTGCCGCGTCCCGCCTCTCGGTCAGGCTGCCATCGGCCGCGGCGTTCGCATCCTTTCACGCCTGTTTGCCGGCCTGGTCGCGTTCATGCTGCTGGTCGCGGTGACCGTCTATCTCATCGGCCTTTCCGGCATCGGCTCGGACCGGCTGCGCGTCGAGGCGGAGAGCGCCATAGAGAGGCTGGCGGGCGTTGACGTCAATGTCGCGGTCGGGCCCGCGCGCATTACGCTCGACAGTTCGAGCTTCGTCGCCCTCCAGGTGAGCGATGTCAGCCTGAAGACATCAGACGGCAAGCCGATGGCGGATGCCGGTCGCGTGCGCTTTGGCGTGCGTCTGGTGCCGCTGCTATGGGGTGAGGTGCGGCTGACCAGTGCCAGGATCTCCGATGCCCGTGTCGTCATGGCGGCGATGCCGTCCGGCGGCGACTGGACCGCGGCGCTGCGCAACCAGGACGGCCTCGTCGATCCGGAGAAACTGTCGGACGCGGTGTTCGGCAATATCCATCGCGCGCTCGATGCCGTGCGGGAAGACTCGATGCGCCGGATCGATCTCAGCAATGTCGAGTTCGTGCTGCCCGACGCCGGATCGATCAAGCTGGTCAAGATCGCCGACGCCACCGTGGTTCAGTCGGGGCCGGGCGGCATGAAGTTCACCGCCGAGGCGGATGTCGACGGCAGGACAGTCACGGTTGCCGCCGCCGCCATCCGCGATGTCGCGGCGCACCGGGTAACAAGCCTGGATGCCAGCATCAATCTGGCCGATGCCGGCGCCACCGCTGCCGGCTCCGGGAAGCTTGGTGCCGTCGCGTTGAAGCTGACGGGATCGGAAGGCTCAGGCGCCACCGCATCACGCCTGGCCGCCGCCCTTTCATCCACCGGCTCGGTGCTCGATCTTGGCGCGCGCGGGCTGCTGCCGGCGGATGCCGATGTCAATGCGACGCTTGTCTACGGCTCCAACAAGATCCAGGTGGACAGGTTGCTGCTGAAAACCGGCCGGTCTTCATTCGATTTCGGCGGCTCGATCGGCCCAAAACCGGCAACCGGGGTAGCGGGTGAGGAACCCTCGTACCGTTACGATCTGACCAGCGACGGTTCGACCTTGGCACCGTCGGAATCGCCTGAACCCGCATTGATCTTCCTGGCGCGGATTGCTGGCGTCTACCAGCCGCAAAGCCGTAAACTGGTGGCCGAGCAGATCGCGGTTCGGTCCTCTGGTTCCGGCGAGGTGCTTGGTACCTCAACGGTGGAATTCGTTGACGGCAAGGCTCCCGGGATCAATCTGGCGCTCAGCGTCCATGACATGCCGGTCTCGCACGTCAAACAGCTTTGGCCATGGTTTTCGGCGCGTAATGCGCGGCTCTGGGTGCTGAACAATTTGTTCGGCGGCCGCGTGGTCGACGCCAATCTCCAATTCCAGGTGGTGCCGGACCGCCTCGGCAATGGGGTACCGCTTTCCGCCGACGAGGTCTTCGGCCGCTTCCAGATCGAGGGGGCGCGCTTCGACACGGCCGGGCGCATTCCGCCGATCCGCGACGCGGTGGGCGTCGTCGGATTCCACGGCAACGACGTCGACATTTCATTGTCCTCGGGCACCGTCTTCATGCCCAGTGGCCGCGTGGTTGCGGCCAGCAACGGGACATTGACCGTCAAGGCGGCCAACCGCCCGCCGGTCATCGGCGCTCTCGATATCGACGTTGCCGGCGATGCGTCCGCTGTCGCCGAACTTGCATCCTATGAACCGATCAATGCCATGCGCCATGTCGGCCTTCTGCCGGAGGATCTTTCCGGCAGCGTTACCGGCCACGTCAAGGCGGACATTCCGCTGCAGTCGGGCGTCGATACCGCGAAGCTCGATTGGCTGGTGTCGCTCGACTATACCGGCCTGTCCTTGGCCAAGCCGTTCGAGGGACAGGCCGTAACCAATGCCGATGGCTCGATCACCGTCGACCCGCAAAAGGCTGTCATTTCGGCCAAGGCATCGCTGAATGGCATTCCGGCCGAACTCGACCTCGTCGAGCCGCTGGCGGATGACGGGCCGGCGCGCAGCCGCAAGGTAGCCCTGGTGCTCGACGACAAGATCCGCGCCGCCGCCATGCCCGGCCTGACGCCGCTGCTTGGCGGAACGGTGAAGGTCGCGATCGACAAGAGCGGCAACGGCAACCAGAACGTCTCGGCCGACCTGACCAACGCCAGGCTGGACATTCCCTGGGCCGGCTGGAGCAAGGGGGCGGGGGTTCCCGCCAGCGCCACATTCGTCATGACCAAGTCCGGCGACACCACGACGCTGTCCGACTTCGAGCTCGACGGCAAGACGTTCTCCGTCGACGGCAGTATCGTGTTGGTCAACGGCGCCTTGTCTTCGGCCAAGTTCAGCAAGGTCACCTTGAACAGGGGCGACGACGTGGCTGTTTCGGTCAAGCGATCGGGCAAGGGCTACGCGGTCGACATCAATGGCAGTGCGCTCGACGCTCGTTCGCTCATCAAGCAGTTCACGTCCGATGTGGACACCGCAACGAAGACGACGGGAACAGACAACATTTCCGTCAGCGCCGATGTCAATCAGCTGACCGGTTTCCACGATGAGCAACTGTCCAACCTGAAGCTCGACTACAGTGCGGCCGGTTCAAGGGTGAACGGACTGAAGGTGAGCGCGACGGCGAGTTCCGGCGCCGCCATCGCCATCAGCAACACCACCGCCGACGACAGACGCTCGCTCAACGTGCAGTCGGCGGACGCCGGCGCCATCCTGCGGTTCCTCAACATTTATGAGCACATGGAAGGCGGCGCGATCACATTGGCCCTGTCGGGAGCCAGCGATGGACCGATGAAGGGCAAGGTCGACACCAGCAACTTCTTCGTCGTCAACGAACCCAAACTCGCCTCCACCGTCTCGACCACGCCGGCCGGCGATAGCCGCAGCCTCAACCAGGCGGTGAAGGGCAAGCTCGACACGTCGCGAGTGAAGTTCGAACGGGGTTACGCCGAGATCGACAAGGGTAGCGGCTACCTGAAGCTGACCAATGGCGTGCTGCGTGGCCCGCGCATCGGCACGACGTTCCAGGGCATCCTCTACGACCAGAACAACAATATGGACATGACCGGCACCTTCATGCCGGTCTACGGCCTCAACCGTATTTTCGGCGAACTGCCCATCGTCGGCGCGCTTCTGGGCAATGGCCGCGACCGCGGCCTGATCGGCGTCACCTACCGGCTCAGGGGCAATGCCAACAAGCCGGTGCTCGACGTCAATCCGCTGTCGGTGATCGCGCCGGGCATATTCAGGTCGATCTTCGAGTACCGGTGAGGGTCCTCAGGCCGGCCGCACCAGGATGTGCTTTTTCCTGCCCAATGAAAGCTTTACGACATTTTCCGGACTCAGATCCTGAAGCGTGACCAGTCGACGGTCGTCGCTTACCGGCTGGTCGTTCAGGCGCACGGCGCCACCCTGGACGTGCCGCCTTGCCTCGCCATTGGACGATGCCAGCCCCGCGCTGACCAATAGCGACAGGATGCCGACGCCGGATTCGAGCGCGGCCCTGTCCGTCTCGACGGTCGGCAACGTGTCGGCGAGAGCGCCTTCCTCGAAGGTCTTGCGCGCCGTCTCGCTGGCCTGTTCGGCGGCCGCGCGGCCGTGCAGATGGGCGGTGATCTCCGTTGCGAGGATCTTCTTCGCCTCGTTGATCTCGGAGCCGCCCAGCCGCTCGAGCCGTGCGATCTCGTCCAGCGGCAGCGTGGTGTAGAGCTTCAGGAAACGGCCAACGTCGGCATCCTCGGTGTTGCGCCAGTACTGCCAGAATTCGTAGGGGCTCAACATCTCTGGATCGAGCCAGACCGCGCCCGAGGCGGACTTGCCCATCTTGGCGCCGGACGAGGTGGTGAGCAGCGGCGTGGTCAGTGCGTATAGTTGCGCATCCTCCATGCGGCGGCCGAGATCGATGCCGTTGATGATGTTGCCCCATTGGTCGGAGCCGCCCATCTGCAGACGGCAGCCAAGGCGCTTGTAGAGTTCGACGAAATCATAGGCCTGCAGGATCATGTAGTTGAATTCAAGGAACGACAGCGATTGCTCGCGGTCGAGCCGCAACTTGACGGAATCGAAAGCGAGCATCCGGTTGACCGAAAAATGCCGACCGACATCACGCAGGAAATTGACGTAGTTGATCTCCATCAGCCAGTCGGCATTGTTGACCATGACCGCGTCGTTCGGACCGCTGCCGAATTTGAGGTAGGGCATGAAGTTGCGGCGGATACCGGCCAGGTTGTCGTCGATGTCCTGGGGCGTCAAAAGTTTGCGCGCCTCGTCCTTGAAGGACGGGTCGCCGATCATCGAGGTGCCGCCACCCATCAGCGCGATCGGCCGGTGTCCGGTCTGCTGCAGCCAGTGCAGCATCATGATCTGGATCAGCGAGCCGGCATGCAGGCTCTTGGCCGTGGCGTCGAAGCCGATATAGGCCGTCACGGTTTCCTTGGCGAAGATAGCGTCGAGGCCGGCATCATCCGAGGTCTGGTGGATGAAGCCGCGCTCGCTCATCGTGCGCAGGAAATCGGATTTGAAGGCAGGCATGTTTTCTTTCCCGAAAGCGTACGCCCGGTCCGTCGCGGGCATATGTGAACGCGCGCGTTTAGCACTCAAGTGGCATCAGCAAAAGTGGAATCCGGTTTTGCGCCGGATCGCGCGCCAACCAAGAGTTCGCGATCAGCAAAGGCGGAACCTGGTCTTGCTGCCCGCGGATGGCAATTGCGAATCCTTGCCTCATTCATGCCGCTGGCGTAATGAGGCGCCGCGCAAGGGCAGCGCCCGCACGCCGCGACGGGGTCGTCCCGCAGATCAGATCCGGAAAGCTCCCGCGATGAACAGAAACTACCTCTTCCTCTTTCTGTTCAGCTTGCTAATGAGTTTCAGCGGCTTGGCGAGCCTTCCGCCGATCGACCGCGACGAATCCCGTTTTGTCCAGGCGACCAAGCAGATGGTCGAAACTGGCGATTATATCGACATTCGCTTCCAGGATGTCTCACGCTACAAGAAGCCCATCGGCATCTACTGGCTACAATCGGCAGCTGTCGCATTGAGCGGCGAGGGCGCGGCCGCGCCGATCTGGGTGTACCGCCTTGTCTCGATGCTCGGAATCGCGCTCGCTGTTCTGGGCATCGCCTGGACGGGCACAAAAATGTTCGGCGCCAATGCCGGCCTTGCCGCCGGCCTGATGATGGCGGCGATTTTCGCGACCGCCTTCGAGGGACGCGACGCCAAAACCGACGCCATGCTTCTGGCCTGCTGCGTGGCCGCGCAGGGCGCGCTGGCGCAGGTCTATCTGGCGGCGCGCCGCAACGAGCCGGTGGCGGGCCATCTGCCGTGGATATTCTGGTTCGCGCAAGGCGTGGGGATCCTCATCAAGGGGCCCGTGGCTCCGCTCCTGTCGCTGCTGACGGCGGCGGCCCTGATTGCTTTCGAACGCGACTGGCGCTGGCTTTTGAAGCTGAAATTCGTGCGCGGCGTGGCGCTGGTATTGCTCATCGTGCTGCCCTGGGTCGCTTTTATCGGCTGGAAGAGCGGCGGCGCCTTTTTCCAGGAAGCCGTTGGCAAGGATATGCTGAACAAGGTCGCTTCGGGCGAGGAATCGCACGGCCTGCCACCGGGTTTCTACATGTTGACCTATTCGCTGTTCATGTGGCCGTTCGGCCTGATCGCGGTCGGCGCCGGGCTGCAGGCCCTCAATCGGGTGCGTGACGATTTCAGGCTGCGCTTTTGCCTGGCATGGTACATTCCGTTCTGGCTCGTGTTCGAACTCATCCCGACCAAGCTGCCGCACTACGTCCTGCCGGCCTATCCCGGCATGGCGCTGCTGATTGGCTGGCTGCTGACATTGCAGCCGCAGGACGCCAATGCGCCGCTCAGACCCTGGCAGCAGTGGCTGTGGTGGTCGACCGCATTCGGTCTGGTGGTGGTCAGCCTTGGCCTGGCGGCGGTCTGTATCGGGGCACCGATCTACCTTACGCACAGCTTCTCGTGGTGGAGCATCCCGGCGGCAGCGTCAGCGCTTTGCGCCGGCTACCTCGCCTTCTCACGGCAGTTGCAGGTGCCGCTGCCCCGCATCGGCGCAACCGCCGCCTGTGCGGGCATCACCTATGCCTTGCTGTTCGGTGTCATCGCCCCGTCCCTGAAGCCGATCTGGCTGAGCCCGGCGATCAAGGAAGCCGTGCGCGCCAACAAACCTTGCGACACGACCGTGCTGGCCTCGGCGCGCTATCAGGAGCCTAGCCTGGTATTCCTGGTCGGCACGAAGACGGTGCTGACCGATGTCGGTGGCGTGGCGGAGCATCTGCTCGCCGATCCTGCTTGCTCCTTGGGCCTAGTGCCGATCGGTGACGAACAGAAATTGAATGGCATGCTGTCCGTGCAAGGCAAGTCGGCCAACCGCGTCGCCGAAGTCGACGGCCTCAACTACTCATCGGGAGACAAACTGTCGCTCGGTCTTTATCGTGTGAGCCAATGACTTCGATGATGGCGTCGTGTTCCCAATGCTCGTGAAATCGCGCCCACCCGTTTCCAGCTCGCTCCTCGGGATAGGACGCCGATCCCTCGGCAATTTTCGCGACACCCTGCAACTCGCAAGACGGCGCCTTGCCGTTCGCCCCGCTCGCTATCCCAACATCTCATGGTGGCCGTGGGGCCTGGTCTGGGTCTTTCTGACGGCAGCAGCCTTTGTTCGTCTCGATACGCCGGCGGGGGTGGCGCATGGTCAATGGTCGCCCGATGTGGCCAGGCTTGCCGAGTTCTTCACGCAGTTCGGGCTGGGCGGCTGGTATCTTATTCCGTCCGCGCTTCTGCTTGTCGCGGCCAACCTGACGGATTGGCGAAGCCTTTCGCGGCGCGCGCTGATGCTGGTCTACAGTTGGACTTGTCTGGCTTTCCTGGTGCTGAGCGCGGTTGGCCTGTCCGGCATCACCGTCAATGTCATGAAATATGCCATTGGCAGGGCCCGCCCGCTCTACTTCCAGGATTTTGGCGTCCTTGCGCTGCACCCTTTTGCCTTCGATGCGCGCTTTGCCGGCTTTCCCTCCGGCCATGCCACGACGATGGGCGCCGTGTTCGGTATCCTAATGCTTCTGTTTCCGCGGCGTTGGTACATCGCTTTGGTGGTCACGGCCTGCATCGCCTCGACCAGGGTCTTCGTCGGCGCGCACTATCCGAGCGACACCGTTGCCGGCTTCGGCCTCGGCTGCGCCTTCGCGCTGGCGTGCGGACTGGTCTTTGCCAGGCTCGGCTTCATCTTCCGGCCGGCACCTTCAGGATTGCCGGTCCGCAAGGCATCGTTCCGACTTATTGCCCCGGAAAAATAGGCCGATGCCGGATAATCCGCGCCGCGGCAGCCTTGCGTCGAGGAGGCGGGCATTGCCCGCCCGCCCTTAGCCCGGCGAATACGGATCGCCCAATGTCTTATCTCAGCCGCTTCGGTCGCGGATCGGACAATTCACCGGCCAGCCGGCGATCGAGATAGTCGGCGCATTCCTCGATCAGCATATCGGCGTCGTTGGCGAAGAAATGGTTGGCGCCGGGCAGGGTCTTCTGCGTGATGGTGATGCCCTTTTGCGTGTGCAGCTTGTCGACCAGGCCTTGCACGTCCTTCGGCGGCGCCACCTTGTCGGCATCGCCATGGATGATCAGGCCCGAGGACGGGCAGGGCGCCAGGAACGAGAAATCATAGGTGTTGGGCTGCGGCGCGATCGAGATGAAGCCTTCGATCTCGGGCCGGCGCATCAGGAGCTGCATGCCGATCCAGGATCCGAAGGAGTAGCCGGCCACCCAGCAGCTCTTGGAATCCGGATGCAGCGACTGCACCCAGTCCAACGCCGCCGCTGCGTCCGACAACTCGCCGGTGCCATGGTCGAATTCGCCCTGGCTGCGGCCGATGCCGCGGAAATTGAAGCGCAGCGTGGTGAAGTCACGCTTCTGGAACATGTAGAAGAGGTCATAGACGATCTTGTTGTTCATCGTGCCGCCGAACTGCGGATGCGGATGCAACACGATGGCAATCGGCGCGCTCTTTTCCTTCGAGGGCTGGTAGCGTCCCTCCAGACGGCCGGCAGGACCGGTGAAAATGACCTCAGGCATGAAATACTCCACGTGACATATACAAGTGCGCGGCGCCCGGAACACTCTTCCTCTGGCTCCGCTTCCACAGACCTTGACGCAGGGCGAGCGTCTTCCTAGAAGCTAGTTTAGAATTGTTCAAAACTGGGTGGCCGAAACGCAATCGCCCGATCGCCTCGCCGCAAGCCGCGTAAATAGGACGGCTTGCCTTGGAATTTCAAGGAAATAACGCCATACGTCGGCGGAATGGCTTCTGACGGGAAGAACTGGACGAAAATGGCCGCGATACGCGCCTATCTCGACTATAATGCCAGTGCGCCGCTGCTTTCCGCGGCGCGCGAGGCCATGGTCGCGGCGTTTGATGCGGCCAATCCCTCGTCGGTCCATGCCGAAGGGCGCGCCGCGCGCAGGCTGATCGACAATGCCAGGCGCGACGTGGCGGCGCTGGTCAACGGCAAGGCCGAACATGTCGTCTTCACTTCGGGCGCGACCGAGGCCGCATCGACGCTTCTGACGCCGGACTGGCAGATGGGGCGCGGCGCCATTCGCATGAGCCGGCTCTACGTGTGCGAGGCCGACCATCCGTGCCTGCTGAATGGCGGACGCTTCCCGGCAGACCTGGTGACGCGGATCGGTGTCGGCGCTGATGGCATCGTCAATCTCGAAGCCTTGATGGCGGCGTTGGCCGGTCACGACAAGGCCGATGGCTTGCCCTTGGTCGCGATCCACGCCGCCAACAACGAAACTGGCGTTATCCAGCCGATCGATCGCATCGCGGAGATCGTCAGGGCGGCGGGCGGCATTCTTGTCGTCGACGCGGTCCAGGCCGCGGGCCGCGTTTCCATCGATATGTCGGCTGGATATGCCGACTATGTGGTTCTGTCCTCGCACAAGCTCGGCGGCCCCAAGGGCGCTGGCGCCTTCGTTGCCGCTGCCGACCTGATGATGCCGAGGCCGCTGATCAATGGTGGCGGCCAGGAAAAGAGCCACCGTGGCGGCACCGAAAACCTGCCTGGCATCGTCGGTTTTGGCGCCGCTGCGCGGGAAACCCTGGCCGGGCTGAACACCATCGGTGCCGTGCGTCAGCGTCGCGACGAGGTTGAAACCATCATCAAGACCCTGGTGCCGGACGTCGAAATCTTCGGAGCCGGCGCACCAAGGCTTGCCAACACGACATTCTTCGCTATTCCCGGGGTCAAAGCCGAAACCGCCCAGATCGCCTTCGATCTGGCGGGCGTGGCGCTTTCCGCCGGCTCCGCCTGCTCGTCGGGCAAGGTCGGACCGAGCCATGTGCTCAAGGCCATGGGGCACGGTGACAGCCTTGGCGCCCTGCGCGTATCGGTCGGTGCAGAGACCGGCGCCGAGGACATCGAACTGTTCCGCGCCGCGCTGGCAGGCATCGCCGCGCGGAGGGCGGGCAGAGAGAAGGCCGCGTAGCGGTTGGAGCATCGGAATCCGATGCTTGAGAAAAACGGATTTGGGCTTCGGCCTGGTAGAGCCGTGCGTTTCATATTGGCCGGGTGAATTTCCGGTCGAGGCGCACTATATGGAACTTACGCTGCCGCGGACGCTGCTCGGGCGTTCATTTGGTGGTGCCATAGTTTGAAAACTGTCGGGCCTTGACCCCGGCGTGGATGGAGAACGCATATGCCTGCTGTGCAGGACACGATCGATCGGGTCCGAAAGATCGACGTCGACCAATACAAATACGGATTCCAGACCGAGATCGCCGTCGACAAAGCTCCCAAGGGCCTGAGCGAAGACATCATCCGTTTCATTTCGGCCAAGAAGGACGAACCGTCCTGGATGCTGGAATGGCGCCTCGAAGCCTATCGCCGCTGGCTGACGCTGGAAGAGCCGACCTGGGCGCGCGTCGACTATCCCAAGATCGATTTCCAGGACATCTACTATTACGCGGCGCCCAAGAGCACGCCAGGACCGACTTCGCTCAGCGACGTCGATCCCGAGATATTGAAGGTTTACGAGAAACTCGGCATTCCGTTGAAGGAGCAGGAAATCCTCGCCGGCGTGCAGAAGACCGACGCCTCGGACCTCGAGGAAGTCAGCGACAACGTCTACAAATCAGGCCGCGTCGCCGTCGACGCCGTGTTCGATTCCGTCTCCGTCGTCACCACCTTCAAGAAGGAACTGGCGCAGGCCGGCGTCATCTTCTGCTCGATCTCGGAAGCGATCCGCGAACATCCGGAGCTGGTGCAGAAATATCTCGGTTCGGTCGTGCCGACCTCCGACAATTTCTACGCCACGCTGAATTCGGCCGTCTTCACCGACGGTTCGTTCGTCTTCGTGCCCAAGGGCGTGCGCTGCCCGATGGAGCTGTCGACCTATTTCCGCATGAACGAGAAGAACACCGGCCAGTTCGAGCGCACGCTGATCATCGCCGAGGAGGGGGCTTACGTTTCCTATCTCGAGGGCTGCACGGCGCCGCAGCGCGACGAGAACCAGCTTCACGCCGCAGTGGTCGAACTGGTCGCGCTCGACGATGCCGAGATCAAATATTCGACGGTGCAGAACTGGTACCCCGGCGATGCCGAAGGCAAGGGCGGCATCTACAACTTCGTCACCAAGCGCGGCGACTGCCGTGGCGACCGTTCGAAGATTTCGTGGACGCAGGTCGAGACCGGCTCGGCGATCACCTGGAAATACCCGAGCTGCATCCTGCGCGGTGACGATTCCTCGGGCGAGTTCTATTCGATCGCCGTCTCGAACGGCTACCAGCAGGTCGATAGCGGTACCAAGATGATCCATCTCGGCAAGAACACGTCGAGCCGCATCATCTCCAAGGGCATCGCCGCCGGCTTCTCGCAGAACACCTATCGCGGCCAGGTCTCGGCGCACCGCAAGGCGACCAACGCCCGCAACTTCACCAACTGCGACTCGCTGCTGATCGGCGACCAGTGCGGCGCGCACACCGTGCCCTACATGGAAGCCAAGAACTCGACCGCGCAATTCGAGCACGAAGCGACGACCTCGAAGATCTCCGAGGACCAGAAGTTCTACGTCATGCAACGCGGCATCCCAGAGGAAGAGGCGATCGCACTGATCGTCAACGGCTTCGTCAAGGACGTCATCCAGCAGCTGCCGATGGAATTCGCGGTCGAAGCGCAGAAGCTGATCGGCATCTCGCTGGAAGGCTCGGTGGGCTGACCGGCCCAGACAAATATTCAGGAAACGAAAATGCTTGAGATCAAGAACCTGCATGCCCGCATCGTCGATGACGGCACCGAAATCATCCGTGGCTTGAACCTGACGGTGAAAGCCGGCGAGGTTGCCGCCATCATGGGGCCGAACGGCTCGGGCAAATCGACCCTGTCCTATATCCTCGCCGGCCGCGAGGACTATGAGGTGACCGAGGGCGACATCCTCTACAACGGCCAGTCGATCCTCGAAATGGATCCGGCCGAGCGCGCCACGTCAGGCATCTTCCTCGCCTTCCAGTATCCGATGGAGATACCGGGCGTCGCCACCATGGAATTCCTGAAAGTAGCGATGAACGAGCAGCGCAAGGCGCGTGGCGAGGAACCGCTGAAAATCCCGGAATTCCTGAAGCGCGTGAAGGAAGCCGCCGCATCGCTCAGCATGGACATGGCGATGCTGAAGCGGCCGCTCAACGTCGGTTTCTCCGGCGGCGAGAAGAAGCGCGCCGAAATCCTGCAGATGAAGCTCCTGGAGCCGAAACTCTGCGTGCTCGACGAGACCGATTCCGGCCTCGACATCGACGCGCTGAAGATTGTCTCGGATGGCGTCAACGCGCTGCGTTCGCCGGACCGGGCTTTCCTGGTCATCACCCATTACCAGCGCCTGCTCGAACACATCGTGCCGGACAGCGTGCACGTGCTCTACAGGGGCCAGGTCATCAAGTCGGGCGACAAGTCGCTGGCGCTCGACCTCGAGGCCAATGGCTATGCCGGTGTGATCGGCGAAGCCGCTTGAGATGCCAAGTCATTTTGTTCCAAAAGACAGGCGAGACTGATGAATATGCACACACAACCGCAGCGGACACCGGCCGAGACAGCGTTGATCGACGCCTTCGGCGACCGGCTGTCGCTGCTGCCGGGCGACGGCGCGGTGATGCTGAAGCGCGACGACGCCATCGAAGCGATCAAGCACGGCCTGCCGACGCGTCGCATCGAGTCCTGGCACTACACCGATCTGCGCCGGCTTTTGAATGCGGTGCCGGACTTCGATCCGGCCGCCGCAGCGAAAGCCATCGCGCCAATCGTCGACGGTTCGACGGTTCTCGCTCTGTTGAACGGCGTGTCGAGCGCCAAGGCGCCGGACGTCGAGGGTGTCAGCGTCCAGCGTCTGTCCGAAAAGCTGACCGACGGCAGCATCGCGCCGGGGCTCGACCCCTATGGCAGTGACGATGCCATTGGTGCGCTGAACACCGCTTTCGTCGCCGACGGCTTTTTCGTCGACATCGCCGATGGCGCCGAACTGGAAAGGCCGGTCGAGCTGCAGAACCTGCAGGCGGGTGGCCAGACCCATGTGCGCTTGCCGGTGCGTGTCGGCGCCGGCGCCAAGGCGGTCATCGTCGAGCGTCAGGCCGGCGAGGGCGCTGCGCTGACGAGCTCGGTCAGCCAGCTCGTGCTCGGCGAGGGCGCCGAGGTGACCTGGTTGATCGTCCAGGAGCAGCCGGAGACGGCGACACACCTGGCGCAGTTCAAGGCCCATATCGGCAAGAATGCGAAACTGACGCTGTTCGTCATGAACGCCGGCGGCAGGCTGGTGCGCCAGGAGATCATGATCAAGACGACGGGCGAAGGCGCCGACTTCAAGCTGCGCGGCATCAATCTTCTGGCCGGCGACACCCATACCGATGTCACCATGGTGCTCGACCATGCCGTGCCGCATACGACATCGACGGAGGTCATCCGCAATGTGGTGACGGGCAAGGCGCGGGGCGTGTTCCAGGGTCGCATCAACGTTCACCAATATGCGCAGAAGACCAACGCCAAGATGGCCTGCAACACGCTGCTTTTGTCGGACGATGGCGAGTTCTCGACCAAGCCGGAGCTTGAAATCTTCGCCGACGACGTCATCTGCGGCCATGGCGCGACTGTCACGGAGATCGACCACGACCATTTGTTCTACCTGATGGCGCGCGGCGTCGACGAAAAGAGCGCGCGGGGGTTGCTCGTCAAAGCCTTCGTGGCGGAAGTGATCGAGGAGCTGGACGACGAAGCGATCGTCGAGGCGCTGGAAGCGCGGCTTGATGAGTGGTTTGTGACGCACGGGTGATCCTGATGAACGCTCCAGGCAAGATCGGAGATTTCTACGACGTCGAGGCGATCCGCCATGATTTCCCGATCCTGTCGCGTGAAGTCTATGGCAAGCCGCTGGTCTATCTCGACAACGGCGCCTCGGCACAGAAGCCGCAGGTCGTGCTCGATGCGATCCAGCACGCCTATTCCCAGGAATACGCCAACGTTCATCGCGGCCTGCATTTCCTCTCCAATGCCGCCACCGACGCTTATGAGAAGGCGCGGGAAACGGTGCGCCGTTTCATCAACGCGCCAAGCACCGACAACATCGTCTTCACCTCGAACACGACCTCGGCGATCAACACCGTTGCTTATGGTTATGGCATGCCCAATATCGGCGAGGGCGACGAGATCGTGCTGTCGATCATGGAGCATCATTCCAACATCGTTCCCTGGCATTTCATCCGCGAACGGCAGGGCGCCAAGCTGGTCTGGGTGCCGGTCGACGACCTCGGCGTCTTCCACATCGAGGAATTCGAAAAGCGCCTGACCGACAGGACGAAGCTGGTCGCCATCACGCAGATGTCGAATGCGCTTGGCACGGTGACGCCGATCAAGGAGATTGTCCGGATCGCGCATGCGCGCGGCATTCCCGTACTCGTCGACGGCAGCCAGAGCGCCGTGCACATGGCCGTGGACGTTCAGGATCTCGATTGCGATTTCTTCGTCTTCACCGGCCACAAGGTCTACGGCCCCTCGGGCATCGGCGTGCTCTACGGCAAGAAGGATAGTCTCGCCGGCATGCGGCCCTTCATGGGCGGCGGCGAGATGATCGAGGAGGTCACGGAAGACATCGTCACCTACAACGAGCCGCCGCATCGCTTCGAGGCGGGTACGCCGCCGATCGTCCAGGCGATCGGGCTGGGTGCGGCGCTCGACTACATGGACTCTGTCGGCCGTGAGCGCATCGCGGCTCACGAAGAAGACCTCAAGACCTATGCCCATGAACGGCTGCGCGCCATCAATTCGCTGCGCATCTTCGGCGATGCGCCTGGCAAGGGCGCCATCATCTCCTTCGAGCTGCAAGGTATTCATGCCCATGACGTCTCGATGGTGATAGACAGGCAAGGCGTGGCTGTCCGCGCGGGCACCCATTGCGCGCAGCCGCTGTTGAAACGCTTTGGCGTAACCTCCACATGCAGGGCATCGTTCGGCATGTATAATACCAGGGCCGAAGTCGACGCTTTGGCCGAGGCGCTTGAAAAAGCGCGCAAGTTTTTCGGGTGACGACCATGGATGATGTGAGCACCACCGCAGAGACCGTATCGGCCGGCAACAGCGTCGTTTCCGCCTCGGCCATCCCCGCGGACGAACTGGCGCGACTGACCGACGACATCGTCTCGGCGCTGAAGACGGTCTACGACCCGGAAATCCCGGCCGATATCTACGAGCTCGGCCTCGTCTACAAGATCGACATCGAGGACGACCGTTCGGTCAAGATCGACATGACGCTGACCGCGCCTGGCTGCCCGGTGGCCGGCGAAATGCCCGGCTGGGTCGAGAACGCGGTGGGCGCCATCGAAGGCGTGTCCGGGGTCGAGGTCAACATGACTTTCGATCCGCCCTGGACGCCCGACCGCATGTCGGAAGAGGCGCAGGTCGCGGTGGGCTGGTACTAGCGCTGAGCCTGGTACACTTGCGCCAGTGGTAAAACTTCACCATTTTAGGTGAGGAATCATTCGGCAGGCCTTGAACCTGCATGGAATGGAGAAGGAAAAACATGGGACGCTTTGCCGTCATTACGATGACCGAAAAGGCCGCCGACCGGGTGCGCGAGATCGTTGCCACGCGCGAGAACGCGCATGGCATTCGACTCGGGATCAAGAAGGGCGGCTGCGCCGGCATGGAATACACGGTCGATCTGGTGACCGAGCCCAACACCAAGGACGACCACATCGAGCGCGACGGCGCCCATGTCTATGTCGCGCCCGAAGCAGCCCTGTTCCTGTTCGGCACCGAAATGGATTTCGAGCAGACAACGCTACGCACCGGCTTCACCTTCCACAATCCGAACCAGAGTTCGGCCTGCGGTTGCGGTGAATCCGTCGAACTGAAGCCGGCCGATCTCAAGGCGCTGGCCGAGGCACGCGCCTCAGCCTGACCTCCCTTCGCCCCGCTACGGGAGAAGGTGGCTCGAAGGGCCGGATGAGGGGCAGCGGTGCCCTCTCGTTAGTTTGTGCGGCCTCATTTGCCTGCCGGCACCTTCACCCCGTGAAGAAAGCTAATCCACCCACATGCCTGTCCGCTTGTGCCAGTCGGCGATCGATTCTTCGGGATAGACGTCGAAGACTTTGTCCTTCGGCCCAACATCAGGCTCGACCCAGTTCGCCTTGTACTTCAGCATCAGATGCACCTTCTCGGGCGGAACGGGCAGGTCGCTGTCGATCGCCGAGGCGAAGGGATGCACCAGTTCCGGCCAGGTCGGATCGTAGAGCCAGAGCGCCGACCCGCATTTGCGGCAAAAATTGCGCTCCCCGGTCGAGACCTCGCAACGGGGATGCTCATCGTCCTCGATCTCGGCCCGGTAGACGCCAAGATTTCTCTTGCCCCGGATGTTCAACGTTGCGTAATCGGCGCCGAGATTGATGGCGAAACCGCCGCCGCCCTGCTGCTTGCGGCAGATCGAGCAGTAGCAGAGCATGAACGGTACGGGCGTGTGGCTTTCCACCTCGAAACGCACGGCGTTGCAGCGACAGGATCCTTTGAGCAGAAGCGGCATGACGAAACGACTCCGACGGAATGTTCACAACCTGTCAGCATGATTTCGGCTGCGCGATGACAATGTCAAATGCCGGTGACATGATCGCGGCATGGACAATGAACGCATCGCCGAACTTTTCGAAGGCCTGGGCCCGGTCAGCATCCGCAAACTCTTCGGCGGCAAGGGCATCTATTTCGACGATGTCATCATCGCCGTTGTCATTCGCGGTGAATTAATGCTGAAAGCCGACGAGCAGAGCGTGCCCGATTTCGAGGCCGCCGGCTGCCGGCAATGGACCTATACCGGCACGCGCCACGGCAAGCTCGTCGCCATGCCCTATTGGAGCATTCCCGACAGTGCCTTCGACGATCCCGACGAGATGACGGTGTGGGCGCGCCGCGCCTATGAAGCGGGGCGGCGGGCGGGGAAGTGATTTTGACCTGACGCTGGCTGCTACGGAGGGGATACATCGAGGCCGCCCCCTCATCCGGCCGCTTCGCGGCCACCTTCTCCCCGGGGGGAGAAGAGTTTGGCGCCGGCAGCTCCTCTCCCGTCGGGGAGAGGTCGGATTGCCCGGAATTGCTCTTAGCAATTTGGTCTTGGCAATTCGGTCTTGGCAATCCGGGTGAGGGAGCCTTCGCCGCGCGACCCTAAAGCGCCTTGGCTATCTTCGCCGCCAGCCTTGCATTGTTCTCGACCAGCGCGATGTTGGTCTTCAGGCTGCGGCCGCCCGTGAGTTCGAGGATTTTTCCCAGCAGGAACGGCGTCACCGCCTTGCCGGTGACGTTGAGGGCTTCGGCGGCCTTCTGCGCGGCTTCGATGTAGCCGGCCATTTCTTCAGCGGGGATTTCGTGGTTTTCCGGCACCGGATTGGCGACCAGCAAGCCGCCGCCAAGTCCCAGAGCCATGCGCGTCTGGTAGAAATGCGCGATGTCTTCCGGCCTGTGCAAGGTCAATGGCGCGCGGAACGGCGACTGCCGCGACCAGAAGGCGGGCATCGTCTCGCAGCCATGGCCGACCACGGGCACGCCGCGCGTCTCCAGCACTTCCAGCGTCTTTTCGATGTCCAGAATGGCCTTGGCGCCCGCCGAGACGACGATGACCGGCGTGCGCGCCAGTTCGTCGAGATCGGCGGAAATATCGAAGCTCTTTTCCGCGCCCTTGTGCACGCCGCCAATGCCGCCGGTGGCGAACACCTTTATGCCGACCATGTCAGCAGCAATCATCGTGGCCGCGACCGTGGTGCCCCCGGTGCGGCCTTGCGCGACGGCGAAGCCGAGATCGGCGCGCGACAATTTCATGGCGTCACCCGTCATCGCCAGCGATTCGCGTTCGCCGTCCGAAAGCCCGACCTTGATGCGGCCGTTGACCACGGCGATCGTCGCTGGCACGGCGCCGCCGTCAGCGATGATTTTTTCGACATTGGCCGCCATGGCGCCATTGTCGGGATAGGGCATGCCATGGGTGATGATGGTGCTTTCGAGCGCCACCACAGGACGCCCGGCGGCCAGGGCCTGCGCCACCGGTGCATGGATATCGATGAAAGGGCGGGCGGTCTCTGGCGTCATTTCTGATCTCCAATCCGGAATGCGGCGCATCCATCAGGAAAGCGTAAGCTTCGCTGCGGCGTCATGAATTTGCCGGTCTCATGCCACTTCCCTGGCATCCGGCACAAGGGCCAGCGCTTCCGCGAAGCTCGCCGGGGAGAATTCGGGCACCGCATTGGCGCTCTCGATGGTCAGCGTCGCCGCCGCGACGCCTTCGCGCAGGGCCTGGTGCAGCGGCAGGCCGCGCAGCAGCGCCGCGACCGTCGCACCCGCGAGCGCGTCGCCGGCGCCGGTGACATCGGCGACTTTTCTGGGAGCTGGCGGCAGGATCGAAAAAGCGCCTGTGCTGTCGAAACCCAGCACAGGGCCACCGCCTGCCGTGACCACGCCGCTGGAAAGGCCGCTGCATCGCAACCCGTCGATCATCTCCCGCTCGGCGGCATCTGCATGGACGCCAGCCAGCACCACGGCCTCCCGCCGGTTCATGAAGAGCTGGGCCAGCCCGTCGAGCACCGGTATCAGCCGCGTCACCTTGGCCGGCGAAATCGCGATGGCGAAAACCGGTTTGCCGGCGGCGAGCGACAGCAACCCCTGCAGTGCGGCCGACGGCAGGTTGGCGTCGCACAGGATGGCATCGGCGGCAGCCACCTCCTGGCGGATCTTGGAACGCCTGATCTGCTTGGGAAAGGCCAAGTCATACAGCGCCATATCGGCAAAGCCGACGATCAATTCGCCCTCGCGGTCGATGAGAGCTGTGTAGCTCGGCGTGGTGCGGTCGAGAAACACCGCCGACAGATCGGCGACGCCCGCCTCGGCGATGGCCCGTGAAACCGTATCTCCCGCCGCATCGCCGCCGCGCACCGAAAGCAGCGATGCGGAGAGGCCGCGCCGCACCATGCCGCGCAGGGCGTTGAAGACGCCACCGCCGACATCTTCGCGCATCGTGCCGGGATTGGAGGCGGCCGGCACGTAAGGACCGGATACCTGGCCACGCCGGTCGATATGGGCGCCGCCCACGGCCAGTATCTTCGCTGATTTCACCATGGCGGCGATATGACCTTTGTTGTTGTAGCCGCACAAGCGCTAGAGTGCGCGACAGAGCTTCGCACGCAAGACCGCGATTCGGCCGGGCGGAATGCCGGGGCCGGCTGGCCCAATGCGGAGCCCGTTCCTGACCGGCTTGGCAAGACAAAAAAAGAACAAATCCGGATATCGCTTGTTTTTCAATTGGTTGTCACCCCTTGCCAAATGAGAACAAAAAAGGTACAAAATGCCAGGGATTACGGATTGTCCGGCCTTCATTGACGACCAAGGGGTGATGTATCATGGCTCAGAATTCTTTGCGGCTGGTAGAGGATAAGGCAGTGGACAAATCAAAGGCTCTGGATGCGGCGCTGTCGCAAATCGAGCGGGCTTTCGGCAAGGGCTCGATCATGCGGCTCGGCGCCAACGAGCAGGTCGTCGAGATCGAAACGGTGCCGACCGGTTCGCTCGGCCTCGACATCGCGCTCGGCGTCGGTGGCCTGCCGCGCGGCCGCATCATCGAGATCTACGGGCCGGAAAGCTCGGGCAAGACGACGCTGGCCCTGCATACCGTGGCCGAAGCCCAGAAGAAGGGCGGCATCTGCGCCTTCGTCGATGCCGAACACGCGCTCGATCCGGTCTATGCCCGCAAGCTCGGCGTCGATCTTGAAAACCTGCTGATCTCGCAGCCCGACACCGGCGAGCAGGCGCTGGAGATCTGCGACACGCTGGTGCGTTCCGGCGCCATCGATGTGCTGGTGGTCGATTCGGTGGCGGCGCTGACGCCGCGCGCCGAAATCGAGGGCGAGATGGGCGATTCGCTGCCTGGCCTGCAGGCCCGCCTGATGAGCCAGGCGCTGCGCAAGCTCACCGCATCGATCTCGCGCTCCAACACCATGGTCATCTTCATCAACCAGATCCGCATGAAGATCGGCGTCATGTTCGGCTCGCCCGAAACGACGACCGGCGGCAACGCGCTGAAATTCTACGCTTCCGTACGCCTCGACATCCGCCGTATCGGCTCGGTCAAGGATCGCGACGAAGTCGTCGGCAACCAGACCCGCGTCAAGGTGGTCAAGAACAAGCTGGCGCCGCCCTTCAAGGTGGTCGAATTCGACATCATGTATGGCGAGGGCGTCTCCAAGACCGGCGAACTGGTCGATCTCGGCGTCAAGGCCGGCGTGGTCGAGAAGTCGGGCGCCTGGTTCTCCTACAATTCGCAACGTCTCGGCCAGGGCCGCGAGAATGCGAAACTGTTCCTGCGCGACAATCCCGACACTGCGCGCGAGATAGAACTGGCGCTCAGGCAGAATGCCGGACTGATCGCCGAAAAATTCCTCGAGAATGGTGGTTCAGAGGGCAATGGCGATGACAGTTTTGAGGACGAAGCCGGCGCGATGTAGGGCAGCGCCAGAGTTTGGCCATAAATCCAGCCTATTATCCGATGCTTAAGTAACAGAGTTCTTTAGTACCGCGTTCAAAACCGCCGGCCTTCGCGCCGGCGGTTTTCGTTTGCGTGCCCGCGCAAATGCCGGTGCGAAGCGTGAATTGGCCCAATTTCGTGTTTCTGGACAGGGTCAAGAGCTACGGCTAAAAGGCCAACTCCATCTTCTAGAAAACACTGAGCCATCTCCCGCCGGTCCGGCCGGCGGCTCTCTTGAAAAGGCAGTATCCATGAGTGGCGTGAACGAGATCCGGTCGACCTTTCTCGACTATTTCCGCAAGGAAGGCCACGAGGTCGTGGCCTCGAGCCCGCTCGTGCCGCGCAACGATCCGACCTTGATGTTCACCAATGCCGGCATGGTGCAGTTCAAGAACGTCTTCACCGGTTTGGAGAAGCGGCCCTATTCGCGTGCCACCACGGCCCAGAAAAGCGTTCGCGCCGGCGGCAAGCACAATGATCTCGACAATGTCGGCTATACCGCGCGCCACCTGACCTTCTTCGAGATGCTCGGCAATTTTTCCTTCGGCGACTATTTCAAGGAGCGCGCCATCGAGCTTGCCTGGAACCTCATCACCAGGGAGTTCGGGCTGAAGAAGGACAAGCTGCTGGTCACCGTCTATCACACGGACGATGAGGCGGCCGGCTTCTGGAAGAAGATCGCCGGTTTTTCCGACGATCGCATCATCCGCATCGCGACCTCAGACAATTTCTGGGCGATGGGCGACACGGGACCCTGCGGCCCCTGCTCGGAAATCTTCATCGACCGTGGCGAGCACATCTGGGGCGGCCCGCCCGGCAGTCCGGAGGAGGACGGCGACCGGTTCCTCGAATTCTGGAACCTGGTGTTCATGCAGTATGAGCAGGTGACGAAAGAGGAGCGCGTCGACCTGCCGCGTCCGTCGATCGACACCGGCATGGGCCTGGAGCGCATGGCATCCATCCTGCAAGGGGTGGAAAGCGTCTTCGAGACCGACCTGTTCCGTCATTTGATCGATGCGGCGTCCTCCGCGCTTGGGCGCGCGCCCGACGCGGAAACGGTTGCGTCCTATCGCGTCATTGCCGATCACCTGCGCTCATCCTCCTTCCTGGTTGCCGACGGTGTGCTGCCGTCGAATGAAGGCCGCGGCTATGTGCTGCGCCGCATCATGCGCCGCGCCATGCGCCATGCGCAGCTGCTCGGCGCCCGCGATCCGTTGATGTGGAAACTGGTGCCGGCCTTGGTGCGCGAGATGGGCCAGGCCTATCCGGAACTGGTCCGCGGCGAAACGATGATTACCGAGACCCTGAAACTCGAGGAGACCCGCTTCCGCAAGACGCTGGTGCGCGGCCTCGGACTGCTGTCCGAGGCGACGGAGAAGCTCGGCGCCGGCGACATGCTGGATGGCGAGACCGCATTCAAGCTCTACGACACCTATGGCTTCCCGCTCGACCTGACGCAGGACGCGCTGCGGCAGCGCAGCATTTCGGTCGATCTTGCCGGGTTCACGAATGCGATGGAGCAGCAAAAGGCGGAGGCGCGCAAGCACTGGGCCGGGTCCGGCGAGGCCGCCACCGAGACGGTTTGGTTCTCCGTGCGTGAAAAGACGGGCGCCACCGAATTCCTCGGCTACGAAACCGAGCAGGCCGAAGGCCTCATCCAGGCGCTGGTCAAGGACGGCAAGACCGTCGACAGCGCCGCCAAGGGCGATGCGGTCGCCGTGGTCGTCAACCAGACGCCGTTCTATGGCGAATCCGGCGGCCAGATGGGCGACACCGGCGTCATCTCGGGTGAGGGGTTCTCGGTCGAGATCTCCGATACGCAGAAAAAGGCCGATGGTCTGTTCGTGCATCTGGGCAAGGTGGCGAGCGGCACGGTCAAGTTGGGGGCCGCGGTCGAACTGAAGGTCGATCATGCGAGGCGCTCCAGGCTGCGCGCCAATCACTCCGCGACACATCTGATCCATGAGGCGCTGCGTGAGGTGCTGGGCACCCATGTCGCGCAAAAAGGCTCGCTGGTCGCGCCCGAGCGCCTGCGCTTCGACATCTCGCACAACAAGCCGATTTCAGCCGAGGAGCTCGAAGAGGTCGAGCGCATGGCCAACGAGATCGTCGTCCAGAACAGCCCGGTGACCACGCGCCTGATGTCGGTCGACGACGCCATCGCCGAAGGCGCCATGGCGCTGTTCGGCGAGAAGTATGGCGATGAGGTGCGGGTCGTGTCGATGGGCACGGGCGTCCATGGCGCCAAGGCCAACCGGCCCTACTCGGTCGAGCTCTGCGGCGGCACGCATGTCAGGGCGACCGGTGATATCGGCCTGGTGCGCATCGTCTCGGACGGTGCGGTCGCCGCTGGCGTGCGCCGCATCGAGGCGTTGACCGGCGAAGCCGCGCGCAAACATCTCGACGAGCAGGACCGGCGGCTGAAAGCGGCCGCCGCCACCCTGAAGATCTCGCCGGCGGATGTGCCAGCCCGTGTCGAAGCGCTGCTCGAAGAGCGCAAGAAGCTCGAGAAGGACCTGACCGAAGCGCGCAAGAAGCTGGCGCTGGGCGGCGGGTCGCCTGCCGATGCTCCGGCCGCCAACGAGATCGTCGCTGGCGTCGGCTTCCTCGGCAAGGCGGTTTCAGGGGTCTCGCCGAAGGACTTGAAGCCGCTGGCCGACGCAGGCAAGACTTCGTTGGGCTCTGGCGTCGTCGTGTTCGTTGGCGCCGGCGAGGACAACAAGGCGAGCGTCGTGGTCGCCGTCACCGATGATCTCGTCAGCCGCTTCAGCGCCGTCGACCTGGTGCGCGTTGCCTCCGCCGCATTGGGCGGGCAGGGCGGCGGCGGACGCCCCGACATGGCCCAGGCCGGTGGTCCGGATGCCTCGAAGGCCAACGATGCGATAGCGGCGGTCAAGGCGGCGCTGGAAGCCGCCTAGCGAATTTAGGCAGGCGCTAGCCGTGCCAACGAGCTAGTCCGAGGCTGGCAGGACAGCGCCTGCCTCTGTCCTGCCGGACCGAGGGGTGCTGTCCAGCGGTTATCCCGATACTTGTCAACCAACCTTTTCGGTGTGGGCAAAGCTTGGGCGGGCAGCCACGCGCGCATACCACTCCTGGACCAGTGCAAACCGCGCCAGCAAGTCCCGCCCCTCGATGACCTTGACGAAATAGCCAATCATCGGCGCCGCATGCAGGTCGGCCAGCGTCAGCTGGTCGCCAAGCAGCCAAGGCCCTTGTGCCTTCAGCGACGTCAGCACCCCGAGCACCGTTTCGGCCTGGCGCAGCCCGTCGGCGATCAGCGCCTCGTCGGGCGCCTCCTTCTCCAGCCGCTCGACGGCAACATCCCAGACCATCGACCTGTAGCCATAGGCATCGAGCATACCTGTCATCTGGCCCATCCTCGCTCGGCCCCGCGCATCGGCCGGCTGCAGCGCCGGCCCCTCGAAAGCCTCATCGACATAGCGCGCGATCGCATTCGTCTCGAAGAGCCGGAACCCGTCATGTTCGAAGGCCGGGATGCGGCCGAACGGGTGATGTTCCAGATACTAGGCGGGAATGCCGTCGGTGGCGAAGACATCGAGCGGCACCAGCTCGTAGTCGATGCCTTTCTCCTCCAGCGCCATCCGCGCGATGCGCACATACACACTGTAGTCCGCGCCGTAGAGGATTGGCTTGGTCATGCTGTCAGCCCTTCGCATGCGCCGGCCCCAAAAAGCAAAGGCTCCTTTCGGAGCCTTCGGCATTTGGAACCGCGGTACTTACGCCATCGCCTTCTGCAAATTCTCGTCGATCTTGTCGAGGAAGCCGGTGGTGGAGAGCCAGGGCTGGTCGGGGCCGATCAGGAGCGACAGGTCCTTGGTCATGAAGCCGGACTCGACGGTCTGGATGCAGACCTTTTCCAGCGTCTCGGCAAAACGCTTCAGCTCGGAATTGTCATCGAGTTTGGCGCGGTGCGCGAGACCCCGCGTCCAGGCGAAGATCGAGGCGATCGAATTGGTCGAGGTTTCCTCGCCCTTCTGGTGCTGGCGGTAGTGGCGGGTGACGGTGCCGTGCGCGGCTTCGGCTTCGACGGTCTTGCCATCCGGCGTCATCAGCACCGAGGTCATCAGGCCGAGCGAGCCAAAGCCTTGCGCCACCGTGTCGGACTGCACGTCCCCGTCATAGTTCTTGCAGGCCCAGACATAGCCGCCCGACCATTTCAGGCTCGACGCCACCATGTCGTCGATCAGGCGGTGTTCGTACCACAGCTTCTTCGACTTGAACTCGGCCTCGAATTCTTGCTCGTAGACCTCCTGGAAGATATCCTTGAAGCGGCCGTCATAGGCCTTGAGGATGGTGTTCTTGGTCGACAGGTAGACCGGGTAGTTGCGCAGCAGGCCGTAGTTCAGCGACGCCCGGGCGAACTCGCGGATCGACTCGTCGAGATTGTACATGGCCATGGCGACACCGGCGCCGGGCGCGTCGAACACGTCGTGCTCGATCACCTGGCCGTCCTCGCCGACGAACTTGATCGTCAGCTTGCCCTTGCCGGGGAAACGGAAATCGGTGGCGCGGTACTGGTCGCCGAAGGCGTGACGGCCGACGATGATCGGCTTGGTCCAGCCGGGCACCAGTCGCGGCACGTTCTTCATGATGATCGGCTCGCGGAAGATGGTGCCGCCCAAAATGTTGCGGATGGTGCCGTTCGGCGACTTCCACATCTTCTTCAGCTTGAATTCCTCGACGCGCTGCTCGTCGGGGGTGATGGTCGCGCATTTGACGCCGACGCCGTATTTCTTGATGGCATTGGCCGAATCGATGGTCACTTGGTCGTTGGTTGCGTCGCGGTGCTCGATGCCGAGGTCGTAATATTCGAGCTTGAGGTCGAGATAAGGGTGGATCAGCTTGTCCTTGATGAACTGCCAGATGATGCGGGTCATCTCGTCGCCGTCGAGTTCGACGACCGGGTTCGCCACCTTGATCTTCGCCATGGAAAGAATGCCTCGTTGCTGGGATTGGGACGGCCTTGCCCGCGTGGCGTTGGCCGGGGGATGCCGCCCGTATATCAAAGCGCTTTTGGCCACGCAAACGGCGATCGGTCACGAATGTAAGGGCATGGCCGCCGTCATTTGCGAATGCTTCATTTTCGCGGCCGAATATGGCAGGGGACGCTGAAATGCCGCAAACAGCAGTTCATTGACAATCATGCCCATCTCCAAAGATTCCGCTAACCCCGCAGCCGTCGGCCCGGCGATCATCCTGGTCGAGCCGCAGCTCGGCGAGAACATCGGCATGGTCGCCCGCGCCATGGCCAATTTCGGCTTGGTCGAGCTGCGCCTGGTCAATCCGCGTGACGGCTGGCCGAGTGAGAAGGCGCGCGCCGCCGCCAGCCGTGCCGACCATGTCATCGACGCCGTCACCGTTTACGAGGATCTGGCCTCGGCGCTCGCCGACCTGAACTTCGTCTTCGCCACCACCGCCAGGCAGCGCGACGGCTTCAAATCCGTGCGCGGCCCGGTGGAAGCGGGCAAGGTGCTCCGTGCCCGTCACGGAATGGGGCAGCGCACCGGCATCCTGTTCGGACGCGAGCGCTTCGGTCTCTACAATGACGAGGTTGGCCTCGCCGACGAAATCGTCACTTTCCCGGTCGATCCGGATTTCTCCTCGCTCAACATCGCCCAGGCGGCCTTGCTGATGTCCTATGAGTGGATGAAGTCGGGTCTGGAGGACGAAACCAGGACCAATTTTTCGGGGCCGGAGATGAAGCCGGCAAGCAAGGAAGAATTGCACGGCCTGTTCGCCTATCTGGAAGGCGCATTGGAAGCGCGCGGTTATTTCCGCCCTGCGCCGAAGAAGCCGAAGATGGTCGACAATCTGCGGGCCGTGCTGACGCGGGCGGGCTTTGCCGAACCGGAGCTCAAGGTGCTGCGCGGCATCATCTCGTCGCTGGACAGGTTCTCGCCGGCCATGCCGCGCGGCGACGGCTCTCCGGGCGACGATCCCCGGCGATTGCCGGCGGCGGCCGCGCGTGCTCGCAAGGTGGATGCGGCTGATCAACTCCCCGACGCCAATGGCGACGATACCGACACGCCGCCGCTGGGCGGCAAGGGAACAGACAATGACTGACCAGCCGATCCTGATGTTCGATTCCGGCGTCGGCGGGCTCACCGTGCTGCGCGAGGCGCGCGTCCTGATGCCCGACCGGCGCTTCATCTATGTCGCCGACGATGCCGCTTTTCCCTTTGGCGCCTGGGAAGAGCCGGCACTGCGGACCCATATACTGGAGCTGTTCGCCAAATTGCTCGACCGCTTCGCGCCGGCGATTTCGGTCATCGCCTGCAACACCGCCTCGACGCTGGTGATCGACGCGCTGCGTGAAAGATTTCCCGGTCATCCGTTCGTCGGCACCGTGCCTGCGGTCAAGCCGGCGGCCGAGCGCACGCGATCCGGCCTGGTCTCGGTGCTGGCGACGCCGGGCACGGTGAAGCGGCAATACACGCGCGACCTGATCAGCAAATGGGCGCAGAAATGCCATGTCCGCCTGGTCGGCAGCGACAGGTTGGCGGGCCTGTCCGAAGCCTATATGCGCGAGGGCTTCGTCGACGAGGAGGCCGTACGCGCCGAGATCGCGCCATGCTTCATCGAGCGCGACGGTATGCGCACCGATATCGTCGTGCTGGCCTGCACGCACTATCCCTTTCTGGTCAATCGCATGCGCAAGACCGCGCCCTGGCCGGTCGACTGGATCGATCCGGCCGAAGCGATCGCACGGCGAGCCCTCTCGCTGCTGCCGCCCATCGATGGGGCGCTGCCGCAAGGCGAACCCGATATAGCGGTGTTCACCTCGGGCAAGGCGGATTTCGCCGTCAGCCGCCTGATGCAGGGCTTTGGACTGACCGTGCGCTAGACAGTGGGCAACGTCTGCCTGTCAAACAGGTTCGAAGACGATGCTGCGTTGATCCGGATCAGCCAGGACCAGCCTTAGCTTCAGATTTTCGCCCTGTCTGAGCCCCGAGGCTTTTACGTTTGCAACGACAGGCATGTCGGCAAGCTGAACGCGCACGCCATGGTCGACGACGTCGGTGACGACGGCTTTGAACGTCTCACCCTCGCGCCCCTCCAGCATGACCGCCTCGGCAAGGTCGATGGCCGCGTGGTTGATCTGCGAAGCGCGGCTATCGGCACGTCCCATCGCCTTCGGCAACCTGGCGAACGCGTCCGTGACAGCCTGGGGCACGGGCTGGCCGTTGGCGATCGCCAGCGCGCAGCGCACGACATAGCGATCGGCAAGTCGCCTGAGTGGCGCTGTCGCATGGGCATAGGTGGCGGCCATGGCCTCATGCCAGGGGACAACGCCGTCCTGATAGGGCTGGTAGGACGCGCCGGGGCTTGCATGGCGGATTTCCAGCATCAACGCTGCTTGTCGCGGATCGGTGGGATCGAGGGTTCGCTGATAGTCTCGCAAACCGGTGGAGGCCGGCCAGGACAGTCCGAGAGCCTGTGCCGCGTTGCGCAGTCTTTGAACCTTGAACGCATCCGGCCCCGACATCACCCGGAACAAACCGGTGTGATGCGCAAGCATGGCATCGGCAATCGCCATGTTGGCGGCCAGCGAAAGCGCGGCATTGTCCTGCTCGGATTGCAGCAGCGGTCTGAACGAAAGCCGGTATGTGCCATCGGCAAGCCTTTCCACCTCCTGCTCGGGTGGATCGACGCGGGAAGCCCCGCGACGCTTTTCGTTCATTGCCATGCGCCGCGCCATTTCGGCAAAGCCGGCCGGAACGTCGGAAGCCTTCACGCTGTCATAGGCGAGCTTGGCGCGGCTTTGAATGATTGCCCGCTCCGCGCCGTCCAGCTTCGTCGCACCATCCTGCGCAACCCGAACCGTGAAGATGACAGCTGGACGCGGTCCATCAGGCAACAGGCTTGCCGCACCCTCGGCAATCACCGGCGGGTAGAGCCCGGCCTTGCCGTCCGGCAAGTAAAGTGTCTCGCCCCGCGTCCAGGCTTCGAGATCCACCGTGTCGCCGTCCTCGACGAACCAGGCCACGTCGGCAATGGCATAATGCAGCAGAAGATCACTGCCGCTCGCCTCGATCGAGAATGCTTGATCAAGATCGGTGGAGGCAGCCGGGTCGAGCGTGACAAAGGGCATCGCCCTTCGATCGGCATGCTGGTCGGGCACACGTTTGGCCGCCGCATCCGCTGCGGCAACGACATCAGCCGGAAATCCAGCCGGCACGTGCAATTCGGTGCGGATTTTCGCCAGGCCAGTGGAGAGAGCCTGTGAGGGATCGGTCAGAGATTTCATTCAGCCGTCCTACACTGGGGTTCCGGACACGGGAAGGCTGCCAACGAAAATCGCCAAGGGCGTCCATCGGCTGGCGCCGAGCGGATCGGGAATGAGCCATTGGCGCTGGAACCGCCGCCGAAGCGCGGCGTTTCTCCTGACAGCAAAAGGAGACCTCGCCATGCCAGCCACCTCGAAAGCCCAGCAGAAGGCCGCCGGCGCCGCACTCTCCGCCAAGCGCGGCGAGACCAAGAAAAGCGAGCTCAAAGGCGCTTCCAAGGGCATGTATGAATCGATGAATGAAAAGCAGCTCGAGGAATTCGCCGAGACGAAGCGCAAGGGACTACCGGAGAAAAAATCCTAGGCTTGAGCGCTTCGAGCTCGACTACCTTGGAATGAAAAAGGGCCAGCGACATGCGCTGCCCGTGGGATTGTTGTTTGGAGCAGCTGCCAGCGGTGGCAGCCGGGTATTCTCTCGACGATCACCCTGCGATGACCATGCCGCCACACCACTCGCTTGTTGACGATGACCCGGCGGGCCTGTTTGTGGCCGTGCCAGTGGCGCGCCATGCCCGTTCCGGGCCGACCGCCACCGACCCTGCAAGCACCGCGGCACCTGCCAGGGTAAGGAAGAACTTCTTCATGCAATCAGGCTCTCTAGCTCCAGTCCTTTCCTGGTGCCGCTGGCGCAAAACCTCCCGCCACATCCGGCATCGCATCAACGCCTTGAACGCTATACTGTTTGCGCCGCGCCGCGCCACTCACGAACTTGACATCGGTTAAATCTCGGTTTAATCAGCCGCCAACGCCGGGCAGCGATGTCCGGTGTTTGTTTTGTATACGCAAGATCTGTCACGATAGCTGTTTCCGATCTTGTTTGAACTGACGTGTCCCGTGGGTTTTCCGCCGCGTTGCGTGGGAAAATCCTGTCAGGTCTCGAAAACGGAGGCCAGAGGAGGGCGCGTTTCCTTCACCCGGACCATGAGGTGCCGGGTGTGTCGTTTTGAAAAGGGAATGCGATGAGCAAGCGCGAATCCGCGAAATACAAGATCGACCGCCGTCTCGGCGAAAATATCTGGGGCCGCCCGAAGTCCCCGGTCAACAAGCGTGAATACGGCCCCGGCCAGCATGGCCAGCGCCGCAAGGGCAAGCTTTCCGACTTCGGCCTGCAGCTGCGCGCCAAGCAAAAGCTGAAGGGTCACTATGGCGACGTTTCGGAAAAGCAGTTCCGCAAGGTCTATGAAGAGGCCGATCGCCGCAAGGGCGACACCTCCGAGAACCTGATCGGCCTGCTCGAGTCGCGTCTGGACGCGGTCGTCTACCGCGCCAAGTTCGTGCCGACCATCTTCGCCGCCCGCCAGTTCGTCAACCACGGCCACGTCAACGTCAACGGCAAGCGCGTCAACATCGGCTCGTACCGCTGCAAGCCGGGCGATGTCGTCGAAGTGCGCGAAAAGTCCAAGCAGCTGGTCATCGTCCTCGAATCGGTGGGCCTCGCCGAGCGCGACGTGCCGGACTACATCGAAGCCGATCACAACAAGATGGTCGCGACCTTCTCGCGCATCCCCGGCCTCGCGGACGTTCCGTTCGCCGTGCAGATGGAACCGAACCTGGTCGTCGAATTCTATTCGCGCTAAGCGAACGTCTTTCTGCGATATCGGAAAGGCCGCCTTCGAGGCGGCCTTTTTGTTTCGGGCATCCGCTTTGCCGTTTCGATTTTGCGGCCGATGCGCTAATCCGGGCGGAAGTCACATTCAGGGGCCGCCGTGCCATGAACATGCAGCCAGACATCGAAACGCTTGAACCAGCCGCCGAAGGCGGCTCCCATCCGCTGTTCGCCGAGGTGCCGTCGTCGGTCGAGTTCAACAAATTGCGCAAGCGGCTGCTGCGGCAGACCCGCCAGGCGATCGAGGACTTTTCGATGGTGAAGCCCGGCGAGCGCTGGCTGGTGGCGCTGTCGGGCGGCAAGGATTCTTACGGTCTGCTCGCCTTGCTGCTCGACATGAAATGGCGCGGGCTGCTGCCGGTCGAATTGCTGGCCTGCAATCTCGATCAGGGCCAGCCGAATTTTCCAAAGAATATCCTGCCCGATTATCTCGACGCCAACGGCATCGCGCATCGGATAGAATACCGGGACACCTATTCGGTCGTCACCGACAAGCTCCCCGAAGGCAGCACCTATTGCTCGCTCTGCTCGCGGCTGCGGCGCGGCCATCTCTACAGGATCGCCCGCGAGGAGGGCTGTTCGGCGCTGGTGCTCGGCCATCATCGCGAGGACATCCTCGAAACCTTCTTCATGAACCTGTTCCACGGTGGTCGGCTTGCCGCCATGCCGCCAAAACTGCTCAACGACGACGGCGACGTCATGGTGTTGCGGCCGCTGAGCTACTGCGCCGAGGTCGATCTGGAAAAATTCGCCGCCGCGATGCGATTCCCGATCATCCCTTGCGATCTCTGCGGCAGCCAGGAAGGGCTGCAGCGCAACGCCATGAAGGCGATGCTCGAGGACATCGAAAAGCGCATGCCTGGTCGCAAGGACACGATGATCCGCGCCCTGTCCAACACCAGGCCGTCGCATTTGCTCGACCGAAAGCTGTTCGATTTCGCCGCCCTCAATGAAACCCTCGCGATCAGGCAAGACATTTCCGATGACATTTGACGATACCGCCATCGACTGGCTGGCCGGGATTCTGGCCGAGGCAGCCCACGCTGAAATCATGCCGCGCTTTCGCCGATTGGGCGATGGCGATATCAGGCAGAAGACTTCCGCCGCCGATCTGGTGACGGAAGCCGATGTCAACGCCGAGCGGCTGATCACCGCCAGGCTGCGCGAGCGCTATCCGTCGGCCATGGTCGTGGGCGAGGAGGCCTGCTCCGACAATCCGGCGCTGCTCGATGGCTTGGGCGATGCCGAATTGGCATTCACCGTCGATCCGGTGGACGGCACCTTCAATTTCGCATCCGGCGTGCCGCTGTTCGGCGTCATGCTGGCGGTCGTGGTCAGGGGCGAGACGGTCGCGGGCATCATCCATGATCCGGTCGGCAAGGATTGGCTCATCGCCGCCAAAGGCGCCGGCAGCCATATCAGGCATGCCCATGGCAGCCTGGAGAAAGTGCATGTAGCGGCGCCCGTGCCGATCTCGCAAATGACGGGCGCGGTATCCTGGCAATATCTCGACGAGCCGGAGCGCTCACGCCTCGCTCGTAACCAGACCAAGGCACTGTCGCAATTCGGCTATCGCTGCGCCGCCCACGAATATCGCTTGCTGGCCAGCGGACATGCGCATTTTGTCGTCTACAACAAGCTGATGCCCTGGGATCATCTGCCCGGCGTGCTGATCCACCAGGAAGCCGGCGGCCATGCCGCGCGCATCGACGGCAGCGCCTATCTGCCGTCCCATGTCGACGGCGGTCTGCTTGTCGCACCGGACCAGGACAGCTGGCAGGACCTGCGCCACGAATTGTGGGCGGAATAGGATCAATTCCTGTGGCTTGAACTGTTGGGTTGTGCGGGTTGAATCGGTGCGTTTGGCGGAGGCTCCCGAATGAAACGTCGGTTCGCGGTTTTTGCGGCACTTGCCTTGTTTGCGAATTGCAACGGGGCACTCTCGCAAGAGCATCCCTGCCGTAGCACCGATCCCATCGACACCATCAAGGAGATGTCGGACGCCATCTATGCATGCTGGCGGCCGCCGCCAGGAACCGCGGGCATGTCCTTGACGCTGCGGTTCTCGCTCCGCCGCAACGGCACCCTGATCGGCAAGCCTCGTGCCACCTATTCCGACCTGGGAACCGATTCCCAGCTCGGCCGGGCCTTCGTGGCATCCATCCTCAAGGCGCTCGACGACGATTTGCCGTTGCCCTTTTCAGATGGCATGGGTGGAGCGATCGCGGGGCGGATGCTTTCTCCTCGCTTCACGGCGTCGCTCGAAGGTACATCCTGACCACCCGCAAACGACAAGTCAGTGCAGGTCGGTGACGTGCCCTGAGACGGGTGCGTTCTGCGGCTGGAACATCTTGCCGCGCTCGGCAATCAGGATCATCAGCAGCGCCGCGACGGAGACGCTACAGAAGCCGGCGGCCAGCGGCGTCACCGTGCCGTTGAAAGCCTGGCCGATCAGCGTGCCGAGAATGCCGCCGAGAAACGTCTGCATGAAACCCAGAATGGACGACGCCGTGCCGGCCAGTTGGCCGAGCGGCTCCATGGCCAACGCGTTGAAATTCGCGCCTAGGCAGCCAAACGGCAGCATGGCACCGGCAAAGAAAGTGATGAACAGCCAGAGCGGCATCTTCATTTCCAGTGAAACCACGAGCCAGGCCAGGCTGATCACCAGAAACAGCAGCAGCGCGCCTTGCGACAGGCGGCGCATGCCGATACGTCCGACGAGGCGCGAGTTGAGATAGTTGGAGAAGGCGAGCACGCCGGCGACACCGGCGAAGATGACGGGAAACATCTCGCCGACGTTGAAGATGTTGACATAGATCTGCTGCGCCGAGGCGATGAAGCCGAACATGGCGCCGAAGATGAACGTGCTGGCGAAGGCATAGCAGAGCGCGATGCGGTTGGTGAGCACGATGCGGAAGCCTCCGAGAATGGAGGAAACCGTCAGTGGCCGGCGATACTCGGGATGCAGCGTCTCGGGCAGGCGCAGCAGCGACCATGCCGACACGACCAGCGCGCCGACGGCCATGGTGACGAAGATCCAGTGCCAGGTCGCGAACAGCATGATGAACTGGCCAATGCCTGGCGCCACGACCGGAATGGCCATGAACACCATGAAGATCAGCGACATGACTTCGGCCATACGCCGGCCGTCGAATGTATCGCGCACGATCGAGACCGCGATCACGCGCGTGGCGGCCGCGCCGATGCCTTGCACGGCGCGGCATATCAAAAGTGTCTCGAAGCTCGGCGCGATTGCGGCCGCGGCGGCGGCCGCCACGTAGATGATCAGGCCGGCGACGAGCGGCGAACGGCGCCCGTAACGGTCCGAGATCGGCCCGAAGAACAACTGGCCGCCGCCGAAACCCAGTATGTAGGCGGTGACCACATATTGCCTGTGGTTTTCATTCTCGACGCCGAGCGAGGCGCCGATCTGCTGCAGCGCCGGCAGCATGATGTCGATAGCCAGCGAATTGAGCGCCATCAGCGCCGCGCAGAGCGCGATGAACTCCCAGCGCGGAATGGGCAATTGGCTTGCCCCGGGCAAGGTGCTTGCCCCTTGCGGCGCTGATTTCTGCTGGTCCACGGCAAGTCCGATCTCTCAAACGAAAACGCGCCGGCGGGCCGGCGCATTGGCTCGTGCTGATCCCGGAATCCGGGATGTAAAAACTGCCGGGGTGGGGCAGCCCTGGTGGTCGGGGGCATGTCGATATCGACATGGCCCAAACCGAAGTCAGGCGGCGCCTTTGACGCTCACGCCCTTCTCGACGAGGAAGGTCTGCAATTCGCCAGCCTGGAACATTTCGCGGATGATATCGCAGCCGCCGACGAATTCGCCCTTGACGTAGAGCTGCGGGATCGTCGGCCAGTTGGAATAGTCCTTGATGCCCTGGCGCAATTCGGCGGAATCCAGGACGTTCACGCCTTTGTAGTCGGCGCCGATATAGTCGAGGATCTGGACGACCTGGCCGGAAAACCCGCATTGCGGAAAGCCGGGCGTGCCCTTCATGAAAAGGACGACGTCGTTGCCCTTCACTTCATTGTCGATGTAGTCGTTGATACCGCTCATGGAATATCCTTTCACGCCCGTGGGAGTCAGGCTCGAAGCATGTCTTTCAAATAAACCCATAGGTTGCCCGAAACAAGACTTTAGCCATGCCATCACCCGAATGGCGCAAAGAATGGGCCGTTTTGGGCCAAGCGTGTCGGCGGGAAATGCCTCAGTCGGGAACGCTGGTCTGCAGCGCCAGCGCGTGCAGTACGCCACCCATATTGCCCTTCAGCGCGTCATAGACCATCTGGTGCTGCTGAACGCGGCTTTTTCCCCGAAAGCTCTCGGCCACCACTTCGGCCGCGTAATGGTCGCCATCGCCGGCGAGGTCGCGGATCGTCACGCGAGCGTCCGGGATGCCGTCCTTGATCAGTTTTTCGATGTCGTGCGCGTCCATTGCCATTGCAGAATTTCCTGTTTCGGGAGGGCGGCGGCGCGGCGGCCCGTGCGATGAGAGTCGGCCAAGCCTAGAGCCTTTCCAATCCGGATTGAAGCGGTTCCGTCCAGTGTCCGTTCTGTTGGTGCTCAGGAGATGGTTTCGCCCGGTCCCTGCGCCGGCTCGTCCTCGCGCATCGAAAAGGCACGGCCGAGGCTGAAGACCAGCACGTAGAGCGGGATGTTGACCGCCAGGTTGGCAATCGGCAGATAGCTGGTCATTTGCCAGGCTGACGAGAAGAACGGCTGGCCGTAACCATCGCAGACAAGCGAAGACCCATACTCCCACAAGGCTCCCAAAACAGCCGAGACGGCGAAAAGCTTGATGCAGGTGACGACGTGCCTTGCCCGCGTTGGCTCCGGCAGCAGCCGGTTCCAGAGCACCAGGCAGACGATCGGAACCCCATAGATGAGGTTCTGCAGGACAAGCATCGGAAGCGTATCATTGGCCGCGGCCAGAAACTCCGCGCGTGTTTCCAGCCTGGTACAAACCTCACTCGAGGTCGTCGACAGCAGGAAGAAGACGAACGGCCCGAGGCACCAGAAGAAGAACAGCGACGGCCAGAAGACGACTGCAAGCAGCGCCCGTACGGCCAGTTTCTTATGATTGAGCAGGATCTTCTTCCGAAAACCGGTTTCCACTTTTCGGGATCATGCTCTCGTCAACTGGCCTGGTCCATGAAGCGGGGGAACCAGCCTTCATGGGCGGCGGTCAGATCGCTGACCGGGATTGCCCTGGCATCGCCGAGCTTCAGCGCGTTGCCTCCCGTCGAGCCGATCCACGGCGCGAAGATGCCGAGTTCGCCCTGCTGCTTGCGGATAGCATCCCATTCATCGCCATGCGGATCGATCGACAGCGTCAGGAGATAGCGGCCCTGGTCTTCGCCGAACCAGACCGGGATCGGATCGGTGCCGACAAGCCCGGGAACGGTCGCGCCGATGCCGGACGCCATCGCCATTTCGGCCAAGGCCACCGCAATGCCGCCGTCTGAGACGTCATGTGCCGCCGTGACGATGCCGGACGCGATCAGCGAACGCACATGGTCACCGACGCGCTTCTCGTGCTCGAGATCGACCGGAGGCGGCGGGCCATCGTTGCGGCCGTGGATATCCCTGAGATAGGCCGACTGGCCAAGATGCGTGCCCCAGGAAGCCGGCGCGCCGACCAGCAGGATCATCTGGCCTTCCGCCGCAAAGCCGATCCGCGCCATCTTCGACCAGTCCGATATCAGGCCGACGCCGCCGATGGTCGGTGTCGGCAGGATGCCCTGGCCGTTGGTTTCGTTGTAGAGCGAGACGTTGCCGGACACGATCGGGAAGCCGAGCGCCCGGCAGGCATCGCCGATGCCTTTCACGGCGCCGACCAGCTGGCCCATGATCTCCGGCCGTTCGGGATTGCCGAAATTGAGATTGTCGGTGGCGGCGAGCGGCAGCGCGCCGGTGGCGGTCAGGTTGCGCCAGCATTCGGCCACCGCCTGCTTGCCGCCCTCATAAGGGTCGGCCTCGCAATAGCGCGGCGTCACGTCGGAGGAGAAAGCCAGCGCCTTGGTCGGATGGCCCTCGACCCGCACCACGCCGGCATCCCCGCCAGGAAGCTGCAGCGAATTGCCCTGGATCAGCGTGTCGTACTGTTCCCACACCCAGCGGCGTGACGACAGGTCCGGTCCGCCGAGCAACTTCAACAGCGCATCGGCGAGATCGGCCTGCGGGATATCGTTGGCGGCAAACGGCGCCCGCTTCTTCGGCTCGACCCACGGACGATCGTATTCCGGTGCTTTGTCGCCAAGGTCCTTGATCGGCAGGTCGGCGACCTCGTCGCCCTGGTGCCGCACGCGGAAGCGCAGATCGTCGGTGGTCTTGCCGACGATGGCGAAGTCGAGGCCCCACTTGTGGAAGATCGCCTCGGCTTCCTTTTCCTTTTCGGGACGCAGCACCATCAGCATGCGTTCCTGACTTTCCGACAGCATCATCTCGTAGGCGCTCATACGCTCTTCGCGCACCGGCACCTTGTCGAGGTCGAGCTCGATGCCGAGGTCGCCCTTGGCACCCATTTCGACGGCAGAACAGGTAAGGCCGGCCGCACCCATGTCCTGGATGGCGATGACGGCGCCCGAGGCCATCAGTTCGAGGCAGGCCTCCAACAGGCATTTTTCGGTGAAGGGGTCGCCGACCTGCACTGTCGGGCGCTTCTCGTCGATCTTGTCGTCGAACTCGGCCGACGCCATGGTGGCGCCGCCGACACCGTCGCGGCCGGTCTTGGCGCCGAGGTAGACGACAGGCAGGCCGACGCCCTTGGCTTCGGACAGGAAAATGGCATTGGTCTTGGCAAGGCCTGCGGCGAAGGCGTTGACCAGGATGTTGCCGTTGTAGCGGGCGTCGAAATTGACCTCGCCGCCAACCGTCGGCACGCCGAAGGAATTGCCGTAGCCGCCGACGCCCGAAACCACGCCGGCGACGAGATGCCTGGTCTTGGGATGGTCGGGAGCACCGAAGCGCAGCGCGTTCATCGCCGCGATCGGCCGCGCGCCCATGGTGAAGACATCGCGCAAGATGCCGCCGACGCCGGTCGCCGCACCCTGATAGGGCTCGATGAAGGAGGGGTGATTGTGGCTTTCCATCTTGAAGACGACGCAGTCGCCGTCGCCGATGTCGACCACGCCCGCATTCTCGCCCGGGCCCTGGATGACCTGCGGACCTGTGGTCGGCAAGGTGCGCAGCCATTTCTTCGAGGATTTGTAGGAGCAGTGCTCGTTCCACATCGCCGAGAAGATGCCGAGTTCGGTAAAGCTCGGTTCGCGTCCGACGAGGTCGAGGATGCGCTGATATTCGTCGGGCTTCAGCCCATGCGCGGCGATGAGCTCTGATGTGATCGGTACGGAATTGGAAATGGTCATGGGCGGCGATTTATGTCCATGGAGCAGGGATTTTGAGTCTCCTCTTATCGCAAGCTTTGCGGCCGATACACCCGTCGGCGGAGGAAAAAGGCAGAAAGCAACAGGGTGATGACCCCGATGGGTCTTTCGTACGCGACGAAAGACGCCGCCAGCTATTGCAGCCCTGCAAAGTCAAATGGGGAACGCCATGATGTCCCAGCCGTTAGGTCCCTATCACCCAGGAGACAGCACGATGGCTACCAAGCAAGGCAAGAACGACAATCGCCTCTCGGACAAGGAGGCCCTCCATATCGCGGAGACCACCGACGTTTCGCCCCGGCAGGCCAAGGAATTGGCTGAGAAGCACGGCAAGGACAAGGCCGAGAAGGAAGCCAAGAACTTCAAGGCCGAAGGCTGATCCGGGTCCGGTGCTGACAAGTCCCGGTTTCGCAGGGCGGCATATTGAGGCAAGCAGGGCGGGTGGCCGCGAAAGGTTCAGGAAAAACTGTCGTAGCCCGCGCGGCCCTCGTCCAGCAGCCGCCTGATTACCGCGACGCCGCCGGCAATATCCTCGCGCCGCCTCGGCTGCGAAACGCCGAAGCGCACCCCATGGAAAACCCGCTCCGAGCGCCCCGCCTTGAACTCATCCTCGTCGTCGATCAGCACGCCGTGCTCGAGACAGGCATTCTTGAACGTGCCGGAAAGCCAGGGATCGGGCAGGGTGAGCCAGACGAACGGAACTTTGTCGTGCGATTTGAATGAGAAGCCTGCCAAGCTTTCGCGCACAATGGACATGCGGGCGCCGATCTCCGCGATGCTGCGTTTGCGGATTTCGCTGGCCTGGCCGGAAAGCACCAGCCGGGCATTCACCTCCGCCAACAGGAACGGCATGCCGCCGGTCATCATCTTGTGGGCGACGCGGATGCGATGGCGATAGGCGGGCGGGCAGGACAGCCAGCCGCCACGCAGACCGGCGGCGACCGATTTCGACAGGCCGCCGGCAATGATGGTGCGTTCGGGCGCAAATTCGGCAAGCAGCGGTGTCGGATCGTCGGTCAGATGGCCGTAGAGGTCATCCTCGATCAGGATGACGTTGTATTCACGGGCGACACGCGCGATGGCCTCGCGGCGCGCCGGTGACAAGGTCACCAGGGTCGGATTCTGCGCCGTCGGCATCAGAAAGACCATCTTGGGGTGCTTTTGTGCGCAGACGCGTTCGAAATCCGCCGGATCGAGGCCTTCATCGTCCGATGCCACCAGCGCGGTGCGCCGGCCGATCAGGCCGGCGCTGCGGGAAATTTGCGAGTAGGTGAGGTGCTCGAAGGCGACATAGTCGCCGGGCGTGGTCAGGGCCGCGATCGCGGCCATCACCGCGGCATGGGTGCCGAGGGTGGGGACGATTGTATCGGTCGTTGGCCGGAAGGAGTTTCGTGACAGCCACCGGGCGCCGGCTTCGTACCAGCGATCAGGAAAATCGCGCGTGTAGCTCGAAATCTCATGCGGATGGTCCTGCGCGGCACGCGAGAGCACGTCGGCGACAATGGCGCCCTGGCCAATGTCGGGGGCTGCCGTGCTGTCGAACCGCAGCTTGTCCTTGGGGGCGTCGACATAACGCGTTCCTTCGACGCTGGCGTCGGGCGCCTCTGGCTTTGTAATGGCAATGTTTTCGCCGAGCACATAGGTCCCCCGTCCGACCTCGCCACTGACGAGGCCGCGCTCACGCAGCAATTGATAGGCCCGACCGACCGTGCCGACAGTGGCGCCGATGTCGTAGGCGAGATCGCGCTGTGGCGGCAGTTTTGCCCCCGCGCCGATCACTCCCCGGTCGATATCCGCCTCGATGGAATCCGCGAGGCGCTGATACAGCGGACCTGAACCCGTGAGATCTGGAATCCAATTTGTCATGGTGACAATTTTCTATATTGCACCGTTTCGGGAGTCAATACATATCAATGAGGCACTAAAAAGGGTGCAATCGATAATTTTGGCAGAAAGAAAATGGATACAATCGCAACATTCCGCCACTCGGCAACCGAATTGCTCGGCCAGCCGACCCGCCCGTCCGGGCAGCGCGGCTTCGCCAGCCGGCTTGTGCAAGTGGTCAGGTCGCTGGCGAAATGGATCGGCCATCTGCTGGAGCGCCGGCGCGGCCGGCTGGCATTGCTGGAGATGACCGACGATCAGCTCAAGGACATCGGCATCTCGCGCTGCGACGCCCACCGCGAGGGCATCAAGCCGCTGTGGGAATAGCGACCGGTCTATCGGTGGCCTTTTCTCCTGAGGCGCCCGACACCGTGATCGACGAAAACGGCGACGACGCATATCACCAGGAACAGCGCGGTGATGGCGAGCGCCGCGACAGTGACGCTCCCGACGCCGTTCTTGGCGATATCGAGGAAGGGGTAGGGCACCTCGCCCGCCAGCGGCGCCCGCGCCAGCGAATAGACCAGATAGGCGATGGGATAGACAACCCACCAGGAGACGTCGCTCCATCGCGTTCTGCCGTCGGCGCCTGATATCAGCCACCACAGCACGAACAGCACCGGCGTCACATAGTGCAGCAGGACGTCGCAGAGCAGGAACAGGCCCTGCGGCTGCCAGAGCCGCGCCAGTACCGTGGCATAGACGATGAAGACCAGGGTGATCGAGACCGCGACGCACGCGCGCATCCGGGGGCCGGCAAAGGCAGGCAGCCAGGCATAGCCGCTGGATGACAACAGCGAGATGTGGACCAGCACGGCGCCAATGTTGGTCAGGATGGTGAAGAAGCTGAAATAGAACACGATCGAGTCGAGCAGGCCGCGGCCCGCTTCCATCGACGCCGGAATGGTGATCGAGAACTGCAGGACGAGCGCGATCAGGCCAACAACCAATCCCGCGATCTGCAGGAACCGGCCCATGGCTGGCTCAAGCGGTGGCTGCGCAGGTCGGATTGCCCGCCTGCCAGCGCGCGATATCAGAACTGATGCGGGCGCCGAGCGGGTCGTTCATCAACGGTCCGAAGACGTCGACACGGCTTGAATTCCCCTGCGCCTGCACGACCAGCAACGGTTTGCCGCCATAGTGCTTGGCCGGCACCAGAAGGAAGCGCGGCGTGCCGCTGAACGAGTTCAGCTCATTGGCCATCTGATACTGCTTGAAGGCCGGATCCTTGCTGGCGATCCAGCATTTGTGGGCTGCTATCGCGACCTGTTCCATGGCCAGCAGCGCAGCACTCTTGCCCGAGGGCACAGGCGTGCTCTTCGGGGTCGATTGGCACGATGCCAGGGCAAAGCCTGCCGCGGCGACGAAGGCGACCGTCTTGCTCTTGATCAAGCGGCACCCATCTCGAGTTCGGACAGGAAGATCTTCAGGCCGTCTGTCATCTCGCCCCATACCCTGGACAATGCGGGATGCTGCGAGGCGATCTGCTCATAGGCATCGAATTTGGGATAGGCGTCGAGCAGGTCGTGGCGACCTGTCATGGCGCGGAAATTGTTGAAGATGAACCGCGTCGGCGTCAGCCAGGCATCGGCAAAGCTGATGTCGCTGCCGAGCGCGAAGGGGCCTTGCGCCATCCGCGCCTCGATGGCCGCCAGCCCATGGTGGAGACGGGCGAATTGGGCTTCGATCTCGGCATTGTTGCGCTTCGGCATGAAATGCAGCTCGAAAAGCTTCATTGTCGGCGTCAACACGTCGAGGTCGGTGATGCGGGCGAACATGCGCACCAGCGCGCGGTCCTTGGAATCGGGCGGCAACAGCGCCGGTTCCGGAAACCGCTCCTCGAGATATTCGGCGATGACCACCGATTCGAAGATGGTTTCGCCCGAGCCGGTGATCAGCACCGGAATGCGGTTCATCGGCGAGATGGCCCGAAACTCTTCGGGGATCGGAAAACCCGGCGGCGGCGCGATGATCTTGAGCGGCACGTCCTTGATATAGGCCAGTGCGCGCACGATCGACGAGTAGGGCGACAACGGCCGCGAATAGAGTTTCATGACCGTCTCTCCCTCACCCTATGATTTTGAATTGCCGCAATTCTTAAGGTTGCGGTTGCAAACTTCAAGCGGCAATGCCCAAGGCGCCTTCGAACAACGCCCTGCCGTCACTGCCGCCATGCGCTGCTTCGATCAGGTTCTCGGGGTGCGGCATCAGGCCGAGCACATTGCCTTGTTCGTTGATGATACCGGCAATGTCGTTGATCGAGCCGTTCGGGTTGGTGCCTTCGGCATAGCGGAACACCACCTGGCCTTCGCCTTCGAGGCGGGCAAGCGTCTCGGCGTCGGCGAAGTAATTGCCGTCATGATGGGCCACCGGCGAGCGGATGATCTGGCCCGGCTGATAGCGGCGGGTGAACATGGTGTTGGCGTTGGCGATCTCGAGCTTGACCTGCCGGCAGACGAATTTCAGCGAGGTGTTGCGCATCAGCGCACCCGGCAGCAATCCCGCCTCGACCAGAATCTGGAACCCGTTGCAGACACCGATAACCATCACGCCCTTGGCTGCCTTCTCGGCCACTGCCCGCATCACCGGCATGCGCGCCGCGATCGCGCCGCAACGCAGATAGTCGCCGAAGGAAAAGCCGCCGGGAATGGCGATCAGATCGACATCGGGGATTTCGGTATCGGTCTGCCAGACGGTTGCCGGCGCCTGTCCGGAAATCTTGGTCAGCGCCGCGATCATGTCGCGGTCGCGATTGAGGCCAGGCAGGAGGACGACGGCTGTTTTCATTTTGGTTCGTAAGGCCTCTGTGCTTCGGCAAGATCGCGCAGGTCGAGACGGCGTTCTATGCGTTCAAGTCGATCATCCTGGCGGGCGAGAATGCCATAGATGTTGTGGATGTCACTTTGCGTTGCCACCATGTGACCTCGCATTACATTCAATTCCCGTTTCGTTTCGGAAACATCCTGACGAAGCTCACCAATTTCGTGATGCACGCGCTTCAGCAACTCGTACATCAACTCATTCGTGACTTCCGGCATAGTGCCTCCGACACAACCTCAGGTAAGTGTCACACTATAATTCTCGATCACCGTATTCGCCAGCAGCTTGTCGCACATGGCCTTCAAATCGGCTTCAGCCTTGGCCCTGTCGCTTTCCGCCAGTTCGACGTCGAACACCTTGCCTTGCCGCACCGCGCCGACGCCATCGAATCCCAGCCCCGACAGCGCGTGTTCGATTGCCTTGCCTTGCGGGTCCAGAACGCCATTCTTGAGGGTGACGGTAATGCGGGCCTTGATCACGCTGGACATGCTCCTGTTCTGAATGTCGGGTTGCAAGCCGCAATCAGTGCGGCTTGCCTTTGAGGCCGTCAGTCGAGGCGACCAGCACCGGGCCGGTAGGACGCGGCGGCTCGTTCTCGTTCATGATGCCGAGGCGGCGGGCGACTTCCTGATAGGCCTCGACGAGGCCGCCCATGTCACGGCGGAAACGGTCCTTGTCGAGCTTGTCCTGCGTCGCCACGTCCCACAAGCGGCAGGAGTCCGGCGAAATCTCGTCGGCCACGACGATGCGCATCATGTCGCCCTCGAACAGGCGGCCGCACTCGATCTTGAAGTCGACGAGCTGGATGCCGACGCCCATGAACAGGCCGGAGAGGAAATCGTTGACCCGGATGGCAAGCGCCATGACGTCGTCGATCTCTTGCGGGCTTGCCCAGCCGAACGCCGTGATGTGCTCTTCCGAAACCATCGGATCGTCGAGCGCGTCGGCCTTGTAGTAGAATTCGATGATCGAGCGCGGCAGGACGGTGCCTTCCTCGATGCCGAGGCGCTTGGACAGCGAACCGGCGGCGACATTGCGCACCACCACTTCGAGCGGGATGATCTCGACTTCCTTGATCAGCTGCTCGCGCATGTTGAGCCGGCGGATGAAGTGGGTCGGAATGCCCATGCGGTTCAAATGATTGAAAATGTATTCGGAAATGCGGTTGTTGAGCACGCCCTTGCCGTCGATGACCTCGTGTTTCTTCTTGTTGAACGCGGTGGCGTCGTCCTTGAAGAACTGGATCAGCGTGCCCGGCTCGGGTCCCTCATAGAGGATCTTGGCCTTGCCTTCATAAATGCGGCGGCGATTTTTCATTTGAATTTTTCTCTGGATTTGCGGGCAGGCGGTAAGGGACCACTTCCTGTCCGTCCGCCTGAATTAGTGCGGCGACGGTGACGTTCAATGCCGGGTCTATCCCAATCACATCGTTTGCTCAATCGGCAAATCCTTCGAATCAACCGCTTTCGGGACTGAAATGCCGCAGCGCAGCATATGACGAAGCATATTGACCGGCCCGCGACCTTTTGGTTTGTGCTTCGGCAACACACATATTCACCTGCCAACGAATCGGATTTGACCCGGAGGGACGCCATGAGCAGCATGAAAGACCGCGAAGAGGGCTTCGAGCGCAAATTTGCATTCGACGAGGAGCTTCGGTTCAAGGCTTCGGCGCGCCGCAACAAGGCGCTTGGCCTGTGGGCCGCCGAAAAGCTCGGAAAATCCGGTTCCGACGCCGACGCCTACGCCAAGGAAGTCGTTGTTTCCGACATCGAGGAAGCCGGCGACCATGACGTGTTCCGCAAAATCCGCAAGGATTTCGACGCCGCGGGCGTGGAGCAGTCCGATCATCAGATCCGCCGCACCATGGACGAACTGATGGCGCAGGCGATCGAGCAGATCAGGAATACCTGATCCGGCCTCTTACTGGACCAATCGACCGCCCGGCCGATCCGGGCGGTTTTTCTTTGCCTTTGCGGCGGTTTCCGGCTGAAACTGGCGACGTCAATAAGGAAGAGATTAGATGTCCCTGAAGTCCCGTCTTGCCGCAGATGAAACGCTGGTCACCGCCTGGTCTGGCGTGCCGGACGCCTTGACCGTGGAGATCCTCGCCAGGCAGGACTTCGATGCCGTCACACTCGACATGCAGCATGGCGGCCATCACGAGGACAGCGTCCTGCGCGGCCTGGCGCCGGTACTGGCCCTGGGCAAGCCAGCGCTGGTGCGCATCCCTGTTGGCCGTTTCGACATGGCCAGCCGTGCCCTCGATTTCGGCGCCGAAGCGGTCATTGCCCCGATGGTCAACTCGGTGGCCGATGCCAAGCTGTTCGCCGCCGCCATGAAATATCCGCCGCTCGGAGAGCGCTCGTGGGGCCCGACCTATGCCTTTCCCCGTCATGGCAAGGGCGACTATGCCGAATGGCTGCGCGACACCAATCAGCGCACCATGGCTTTTGCGATGGTCGAGACGCGCGCGGCGCTCGATGCGCTTGACGGCATACTGGATACCCCCGGCATCGACGGCATCTTCCTCGGCCCATCGGATTTCTCGATCGCCTGGTCGAACGGCGCGACAGTCAACTCGACGCTCGAAAGCATGATGGAGACAGTGGCCTCGGTTGCCGAGCGCACCCGCAAGGCCGGCAAGCATGCGGCGATCTACGTCGTCGAACCCGCTATCGCCGGCCGCGTCGTGTCGATGGGCTACCGCCTGCTCGCCACGGGCTCCGAGCATGCGCTGATTTCGCTGGGGGCAAAGACCCTGCTCAAGGGCATCAAGGATTCCATCGGCGCCTGATGCAGCGCGACCACGGACGCTAAGCCTTCAGGTCTGTCAGGAACTTGGCGAAGGTCATCGATCCCTCGGGCCACGGGCCAAAGCCTGAATCCTCGCTGAGATGACCGGTCTCGCCGGCGTCGATGAACAGCGAGCCCCAGGCGCCGGCGATGTCCTCGGCGACATCGAAGGGGCAGAAGGGATCGTTGCGGCTGGCGATCACGATGGAGGGAAATGGCAGCGGCTCGCGCGGATAGGGGCCGAAGGTCATCAGATGCCTCGGCTTGATCTTGGCATTGGCGACGTCGGGCGGTGCCACGAAGAAGGCGCCGGCGACCGGCTTCTGAAATTTCGGAATGGCCTGTACGGCCGCGGCCACTCCCAGTGAGTGAGCGACGAGAACGACAGGTCTCTCGGCCTCGTTGACCGCCTTGGCGACGCTCGCCGTCCAGTCCTCGCGCACCGGCTTCGACCATTCGGCCTGCTCCACACGGCGCGCGGTCGACAGCTTCGATTGCCAGCGGGTCTGCCAGTGCTCGGGTCCGGAATTGGTGTATCCGGGAATGATCAGGATATCTGCGTCTTTGACTTTCATGCCGCTGAGATAGCGAGCGCGATTGTCTCATGCAACCGTTGATGGCTGCGCTCTTTGCACGCAATGGTGAACACCATGTTCGCTTTTCGCCGTCTTGTGTGAACGATGGCGATCGACGATCTCTGTGGGGAAAGAAACAGCCGTGGAGGGCCGGGATTTTGGTGCTGACACGACGTACAATGATTGGTGGCGCCGGGCTCCTGGCTTTGGGGGCTTCGCGAAACGTCGCCGCAACGGAGACAATGATGAGCGAACTGCCATTTGCCGCCACCACGCCGGTGAGCGTCGCCCGGGTCGGGCTGAAGGCGCGTGATGCCGAAAGCCTCGCGGCCTATTACCGCCGGGTTGTCGGCCTGCAGGAACTGAGCCGTGCCGATGGCGCGATCACGCTCGGCGCTGCCAACCGTCCGCTGCTGGTTCTTGAGCCGGACGCGTCCGCCAAGCCGGACGATCCGCGCAGCGCCGGCCTCTTCCACACGGCTTTCCTGCTGCCAAGCCGCGCCGATCTCGGCCGTTGGATCAACCACGCCATATCAGACAAGATCGCCATCGAGGGGGCTTCGGATCATCTGGTCAGCGAAGCGCTGTATCTGACCGATCCCGAGGGCAATGGCATCGAGATCTATGCCGATCGCCGCCCGCAGGACTGGAAATGGAGCGGCGACAAGATCGCCATGGCGACCGAGCGGATGAACATTCCTTCTGTCGTTGCCGAAGTGCCGGCCGGCGATGCGGGCTGGCAGGGCGCGCCGGAAAACAGCATTGTCGGCCACGTCCACCTCCGCGTCGGCAGGCCGGAAGAGGCCGAAGCCTGGTGGAACCAGGAATTCGGCTTCGACACGGTCGCCAAATATGGCGGCCAGGCGGTGTTCCTGTCGTCAGGCCATTACCACCACCACATCGGCGCCAATGCCTGGCAGAGCGCCGGCGCCGGTCGCCGCGACCCGTCTCGTTCGGGCCTCGCCTGGGTCGAAATGCGCTCGGACAATGTGGCGAGTGAAACGACCCGTGAGGACCCCTGGGGCACGGTGATCAGGACTGTTCCTGGCAAGGCGTGATTGGCGTCAACACAGCTTCTTTCTCCCCGTTTACGGGGAGAAATGCCCGGCAGGGCAATGAGGGGCGGCGCCGAGGTTGCAAGGTTATCGCTTCTGACACAATGCGATGAGTAGCTTTACCCGTCGAAGTTGGCGCTGCCCCTCATCCGCCTGCCGGCACCTTCTCCCCGTGAACGGGGAGAAGGAAAGCTCACGCCTCCCCGAACACACGCTTGAAAATCGTGTCGACGTGCTTGGTGTGATAACCTAAGTCGAATTTCTCGCGGATTTGCGCCTCTGGCAGCGCTGCGGTCACTTCCTTGTCGGCCAGAAGTTCCTCAAGGAAATCAGCGCCTTGTTCCCATACTTTCATGGCGTTGCGCTGCACCAGCCGGTAGGAGTCCTCGCGCGACAGGCCGGCCTGCGTCAACGCCAGCATCACGCGCTGGGAATGCACCAGTCCGCGGAACTTGTTCATGTTGTTCAGCATGTTCTCGGGATAGACGACGAGTTTGTCGACGACGCTGGTCAGACGTGACAGCGCGAAATCGAGCGTCACGGTGGCGTCCGGGCCGATCATGCGCTCGACCGACGAATGCGAAATGTCGCGTTCGTGCCAAAGGGCCACGTTCTCCATCGCCGGCAACGCCATGGAGCGCACCATGCGGGCAAGGCCGGTGAGGTTTTCGGTCAGCACCGGATTGCGTTTGTGCGGCATCGCCGACGAGCCCTTCTGGCCCGGCGAAAAAAACTCTTCCGCTTCCAGCACTTCGGTGCGCTGCAGATGCCGGACTTCGATCGCCAGCCGCTCGATCGAGGAGGCAATGACGCCGAGCGTGGCGAAGAACATGGCGTGGCGGTCGCGCGGGATCACTTGCGTTGATACCGGTTCCGGCTTCAGTCCCAGCTTTTGGGCTACATGTTCCTCGACATAGGGCTCGATGTTGGCAAAGGTGCCGACCGCCCCTGAAATCGCACAGGTGGCAATGTCTTCGCGCGCGTGCACCAGCCTCTCGCGGCAGCGCGAGAATTCCGCATAGGCCTGCGCCAGCTTGATACCGAAGGTGGTCGGCTCGGCATGGATGCCGTGGCTGCGGCCGATGGTGACGGTGTCCTTGTGCTCGAAGGCGCGGCGCTTGAGCGCTGCAAGCAACGCATCGATGTCGGCGAGCAGAATGTCGCTGGCACGGGTGAGTTGCACCGCAAAGCAGGTGTCGAGCACATCAGATGACGTCATGCCCTGATGGATGAAGCGCGCATCGGGTCCGACGAATTCGGCAAGATGGGTGAGGAAGGCGATGACGTCATGCTTGGTGACGCGCTCGATCGCGTCGATCTTCTCGACGTCGAATTCCGCAGCACTTCCCTTTTCCCAGATGGTTTTGGCCGCTTCCTTGGGGATGACGCCCAGTTCGGCCAGCGCGTCGCAGGCATGGGCCTCGATTTCGAACCAGATGCGAAACCGGGTTTCGGGCGACCAGATGGCGACCATTTCCGGCCGGGAGTAGCGAGGGATCATCGGTCTGTCCTGATGTGTCTAAAGCAATTCCAGGAAAAGTGCGCAGCGGTTTTCCGTCCGGAATTGCGAAAAAGAAAAAGTTAGAGCGGATCGGCGATTCTATCAAACGCTGAACCGCTCCAGGTTGGCCCGCCTCCTACCAGAGGTGGACCAAATGCTCAACGCTGATGCCGCGCAAACCAGAGGCCGGCAGCGAACAAGGCGACAAAACCAAGCGGAAAATAGAGCCGGATGCCCAGCACCACGAACTGGTAGGACGCCACCGCCACCGTGAAGGCAAGCTGAAAGCCCCAGGTGAGGGTGAATGCGGGCGCATGCCATTCGGCATAATAGGACCGGTACTGCATCGCATACAGCCCGGCGGTCAGGCCAATCGTCGCCGCGGCGAGGCACACCAATGCCGCGGCGAAGGCGACCTCGGAGCCTCTTCCGAGCGAGACCAGCCGCGCCGCGAACAGGCCAACCGGAAACGCCAAGGCGCCGCCTGCGGCGAACAGCAGCGACACTGTGCGGATCTTGCCCGGCGTCACCCAATTGTCCAGAAACAGGTTGACGAGTGCGCTGGCGCCCATCGCAGCTGCCCACAGCAGGGCGCCGAGAAGCGCCGCGCGCGGTCTCGGCATCGCGTCGCGAAGGCGGCGCAGGGCGCGATTGCGCCTGACGGGTCGGACAAGCCCTGTCACAGGCGGCCGGTCACGGCGATCCAGCGAAAGTCCGGCCCCTCGAAACCATATTGGCGCACCGCGATCAGAACCGCATAGGCGCTGAGGCTGTCCATCGAGAATGTCTGCACCGCGCCGATGCGGTAGCCGTTCGGGCAGCCCCGGCTCTTGGGGATCGCCTTGTCCTCGTGCAGCAATTTGGTGGTGCCGCCATCCTGCGCCTCGATTCGCAGCAGACGGAAGCCATTGATCTCGCCCTGGCTGTCGCAGCCTTCGGTGTTGTTCATGCCGATCTCGTCCAACCGGAACTCGAGCGGCTGATCGACCGGGGAGAAGATCGGCCTCGGATTGACCGCCATGCGATGCGGATCGGCTGAAAGCTCGGTCACCGGGTTGAAACCGGCGGTGATGCCGCGATTGGCATTCAGCTCGGCCTGGCCGACAATGGCTTCGCCCTTTTGCCGGGCCTGGACGCGGGCAGCGTCGAGCGTTGCATTCTCATCGTCGAGCCGGACCCTGATCGGCGTGCCCTTGAGAAAGCTGTCGCTGCTTGTGTCGATGTAATAGCGGTTGGCATAGGGAAAGCCCGACCCGTCCTGGACGCCGTATTCCTCGAAGGCGAAGACGCTGCCATCCCGGGTGAAGCCGAGAATTTCAAGTTCCGCGACATCGCCGGCCTGGGCGGCGATCGACGCCGCGAGCTGCGCTGCCAGGGAAACGGCAAACAGGAAAAGCATTCGCATCGTTTTCACCCCGGCAGCCGTGATCGTTTCAATCCCTAGCACGACGAAATCAAAACGTCGTGCGGACCAAAGCCGATGCATCCAATCCGCTCGTCATTTGTTATTGTCGGCAATCCCCAATGGAGAAGCTACCATGACCGACACCAGCAAAATTCGTGAGCACATGGAAGTCGTCGGCGCCGATGGCGTGCATATCGGCACGGTCGACAAGGTCGATGGCCAGCGCATCAAGCTGACCAAGGCCGATAGCGGCGAGGGCGCTCACAAGGGCCATCATCATTATATTTCCCTGGCCCTGGTTGCCGAGGTCGATGACAAGAAGGTTTGGCTGTCGGCGAATTCCGATGTCGCGGTGACGTTCGAGGAAGAGAAATCCGATCCGGTTTGATCGAAGGCCTTAGCCCAGGCGCGACGACCAGACTGGGAACAAATCATTATCGGCTGGCGTCGCGGCAAACACCCCGCGGCTGATGGCGCGTGCCATGGTCGCGCCGGCCACGGCATAGAGGTCGACCGCGGCGTCGGCGGTGAGTTCGATCCCGCTCTTGCCGGTCGCCAACGCGAACACCAGATCGCCGTCGGCCGGCGTATGGGTCGGCCAGATGGCGCGCACGAAGCCGTCATGCGCCGCAATCGCCAGGCGTTTCGCGGCGGCCTTGGTGAGGACCGCGTCCGTCGCGATGACGGCGATGGTCGTGTTGCCGCCGGTTTCCATCTGCCGCCCGTGTTCCTTGTCGCGGTATTTCAGCAAGATCCGCTTGGCGTCTTCGGGCATGGGCGAGGGATAGCCGAGCCCGCCGAATTCATCGCCGATTTCGAAGGGCGCCGCCCAGAAATGGCGGGTGCGGCCAACGGTTACAGAGCCGGTCGGGTTGACGGCGGCCAGCGCGCCGATGGTGATGCCATTGTCCAGCAGCGTCGAGGCGGAGCCAAGGCCGCCCTTCAGGCCCGAAGTCAGTGCGCCGGTGCCGGCGCCGGCCGTGCCAAGCAGGAAATCGGCAGCGGCAGCCTGCACCGACTCGTAGCCGAGGTCGCGATAGGGCGGATAACGGCCCCAGTCCTTGTCGCCGCCATTGCGCAGGTCGAATAGGATCGCCGCTGGCACGATCGGCACCCGGAAGCCGCCCACCTCGAGGCCGATGCCGCGCTCGCGCAGCGCGGCCTGCACGCCGGACGCGGCATCGAGGCCGAAAGCCGAACCGCCCGACAGCACAACGGCATGGATTGTCTCGACGGAATTGTGCGGTTCCAGCAAATCCGTCTCGCGGGTGCCGGGCGCGCCGCCCAGGATCTGGACACCCGCCACCGCCGGCTCGTCGCAAAGCACGGTCGTCACGCCGGACTTCAGCCTGGCATCGGAAGTGTTGCCGACGCGCAGGCCGGCAACGTCCGATATGAGATTGCGCGGGCCGGTGCGGAACATCAGTTGTTTTCCAAGGGCACGAAGCGGGTGCCGTCGAAGCGGAAGACACGGTAGGGGCTCCGGCTGAGGTCGCCCTTGGCGTCGAAGCGGACCGGCCCGATCGCCGTGGTGAAATCATGCCCGGTGAGTGCGTCGGTCAGCGGCTTGCCGGAGCTTTCGGACAAGGCTGCCGCCGCCTTGGCGATCTCAACTGCGGCATAGCCTGGCAAGGTATAGCCGTCCGGCACGATCTTTCGCGCGGCGAAGCTCTCCAGCACTTTAGGGCTCGCGATATCCGCCCATTCCGGCTGGGCGATCATCAGCGTACCGGATGCATAGGGCACGTCACCGGGCGGCGTGCGCAGGTTTTCGCCGCCGGCAAGGACGATGCCGGCCTGGAGCTGGGCGGCATCGCGCCCCATGATGGCGATGTCGTCACCGTCGCCGCCGGCAAAGACATGCGTGGCGCCAGCCTTCTTCAGCCGTCCGATCAGGCCGATCTGGTTGTCGAGCTGCGGCCGGAACGTGTCGACGAAGACCGGTTTCAACGCTGCCTGCTCCGCCGCGGCGCGAAATGTCTCGGCGATCTCGCGGCCATAGATGGTGCCGTCGTCGATGATGGCGAACAATTCATCACGCCACAGGCGGGTCAGGTTAGAGGCGACGGCGTTGCGCTCGTCATCGCCGCGCGGCCCGAGGCGATAGACCGGCCAGCCGGTCTTGGCGCGGCGGTCGGTCAGGCTTTCGGTTCGCACGCCGACGGTGATGACCGGGATGTTGGCGTCCTTCAGGATAGGCATCGCCGCTTCGATCGCCTCCGTGCAGAGAAAGCCGATCACGACATTGACCTTGGCTGCCGCGAACTCCCTTGCCGCCGCGGCGCCGCCGTCGCCGGTGCAGGCGTCATCCACGGTCTTGAGCTGGACGCCGTCCGCCTCCGCGGCGAGTTCGGCGCCAGCCTCGATCTGCTTGCCGAGGATGGCCGACGGTCCCGACAGGGGCGCGGCGACCCCGATCGTGAGCGTCTGTGCGCCAGCGGCACCGGTCAGCAACAGCCAGGCCAGTGCGATGGATATCGTTGCCCCGGATCCCATCCTGCCGAACCGTCCCTCCAAGCCCGCGACGTCGCGTGGGCACCAATTCCCGCCAAGACCTAAAGGCTGTCCGGCCTTGGTGCAACACGCGAATTCGGGATATGGGCCAAGCACTTCGCTTGTGGCATGTGATGTCTGGCCATATATGTCAGGCGAACAATGGCCACGGAAACTTTCCAGTGCTGAAGAAGAACGATATTGGACCGCAAGCCTATCGCGACGCGATGAGCCATTTTGCCGGTCACGTCCATGTGGTGACCACCGATGGGCCCGCCGGCAAGCGCGGGGCGACGGTGATCGCGGCCTGTTCGGTGTCGGACACGCCGCCGACCATCCTGGTATGCCTCAATCGTGAAAATGCCAAGAATGAGCTTTTCGTGAAGAACGGCAAATTTGCCCTGAACACGCTGGCTTCGCACCAGGAGCCGCTGTCGATTGGATTCTCCGGCATGACTGGGTTGCCGGTCGAAGAGCGTTTCGCGCTCGGCGAATGGGATGTCATTTCCACTGGTGCGCCGACATTGAAGGGCGCGCTCGCCGTGTTCGACTGCGAGTTGATCGATACCAAGGACCTGGCCACCCATCGTGTGCTTTTTGGCAAGGTGACAGGCCTGCGTATGGGCGATAATTTGCGGCCGCTGATTTACCACGCACGCGGCTACCACGTTCTGGAAAGTGGGGCGGCCGCACCTACGGAGAAGGAATGAGCGACTTGAAACCGCGCCCCGTGCCGGGGACGATCGAGGAAACGCTCGATCTCCTGACCGGTGCGGACTATGTCGCGGACCGGTCGCTGGCAACGGTGCTTTTCCTGTCGCTGCGCATGAAACGGCCGCTTTTCCTCGAGGGCGAGGCCGGCGTCGGCAAGACCGAGATCGCCAAGGTGTTGGCAGAGGCGCTCGGCCGCCGGCTGATCCGCCTGCAGTGCTATGAGGGGCTCGATGTCTCCTCGGCCGTCTATGAATGGAATTACGCCGCGCAGATGATCGAGATTCGCATGGAGGAGGCGGCCGGCAAGGTCGAGCGCTCCGCCATGGAGCGCAACGTCTTTTCCGAAAAATACCTGATCCGTCGGCCGGTGCTCGATGCGCTGACCGGAAAGACGGGTGCGGCCCCGGTCTTCCTGATCGACGAGCTCGACCGCACCGATGAAGCGTTCGAAGCCTTCCTGCTCGAAATCCTCTCCGACTTCCAAGTGACGGTGCCTGAACTCGGCACCATCAAGGCGGAAGAGCCGCCGATCGTCATCATCACCACCAACCGCACACGCGAGATCCACGACGCGCTGAAGCGGCGCTGCCTCTACCACTGGGTCGATTATCCCGATGCGGAACGAGAGCTGGAGATCGTGCGCCGCAAGGTGCCACGGGCCAACCAGCGGCTTTCCGCTGAAGTGGTCTCCTTCATCCAGAAGCTGCGCCAGATCGAACTGTTCAAGGTGCCGGGCGTCGCCGAGACTATCGACTGGGCCGGGGCGCTGACCGAACTCGACAAGGTGGCGCTCGATCCGGAGACCGTGTCCGACACGATCGGCGTGTTGCTGAAATACCAGGACGACATTGCCCGCATCGGCGCGGGCGAGGGCCGGCGCATCCTCGACGAGGTCAAGGCCGAGCTCGCGGCGGCGGAGTAGCAAGAGTGAACACGCCGCGTCCCGACCCAAGAGAGGCGACGGCCGACGGCCGGATCGCCGACAACATCGTCTATTTCGCCCGCACCTTGCGCAAGGCCGGCATGCGGGTCGGGCCAGCCTCGGTCAAGGACGCCATCGAGGCGGTACTCGTCTCCGGCATCGGCTCGCGCGATGATTTCTACTGGACGCTGCACGCCGTGCTGGTGTCCCGGCACGAGGATCATGCCATCTTTGACGAAGCCTTCAGGCTGTTCTGGAAATCGCGTGAACTGATCGAGAAGCTGCTGGCGATGTTTTCGCCGGTGGCGCCTGACGTCAGGGAGAAGCAGAAGCCGCGCGCGGCCGAAAGCCGTGTCAGTCAAGCGATGTTCGAGGGTCACCAGAAGAACCAGCCGCCTCGGGAAATCCCCGAGATCGAGGTCGATGCCCGCTTCACTTTCTCCGGCAACGAGCTGTTGCGGGGCAAGGATTTCGCGCAGATGAACGCAGCCGAGATGGCCGACGCCAGGAAGGCGATCGCGGCGTTGCGGCTGCCCGTGGACATGGTGCGGACCAGGCGCTTCAAGGCCGATGCGCACGGCCGCCGCATTGATCCGCGCGCCATGATGCGCGCGGCCGCGCGCACCGGCGGTGAATTGATCCTGCCGAAATTCCGCTCGGTCCGCGAAGTCCACCCGCCTCTGGTGGTGCTGGCCGACATTTCCGGTTCGATGAGCCAGTACACGCGCATCTTCCTGCATTTCCTGCATGCGCTGACGGAAAAGCGCCGGCGCGTGCATACCTTTGTCTTCGGCACGCGGCTGACCAATCTCACCCGGCAGATGCGCCACCGCGATCCCGATGCCGCCCTTGCCGACTGTTCGGCGGCGGTCAAGGACTGGTCCGGCGGCACGCGCATCGGCGATACGCTGGCCGAGTTCAACCTTGTATGGTCGCGGCGCGTGCTGGGGCAGGGCGCCGTGGTGCTTCTGATCACCGACGGGCTGGAGCGTGACGATGTCGTGGGCTTGTCGGAAGAGATGGAGCGGCTGCACAAATCCTGCCGGCGGCTGATCTGGCTGAACCCTTTGCTGCGCTTCGACGGTTTTCAGGCGCGGCCCCGCGGTGTGAAGGCGATGCTGCCGCATGTCGACGAATTCCGTTCGGTGCACAATCTCGACGCGCTCGCCGATCTCTGCGCCTCGCTGGACAAGAAATCGGCGCTTTCGGTCGATCCGCGGCGGTGGATGGATGCTGGCGCCAGGCACGCCGCATAGCCATATGTTTCCCGGCTCCTTGAAAAAACAGACCCTGAGAGAAGCAACGATGAGCGACAGCATTTATCTCGATGAGGCCCGCGACCCGCTGATCATCGCGGAAGCCTGGATGAAGGACGGCAAGGATGTCGCCATCGCGACCGTGGTCGAGACCTGGGGTTCGGCGCCGCGTCCGGTCGGCAGCCACCTTGTCATCGATGCCGATGGCAATTTCCATGGTTCGGTTTCGGGCGGCTGCGTCGAGGGCGCTGTCGTGACCGAGGCGGTCGACGTCATCGGCTCCGGCAAGGCCAGGATGCTTGAGTTCGGTGTCGCCGATGAGACGGCCTGGCAGGTGGGCCTGTCCTGTGGCGGCCGCATCAAGGTTTATGTTGAGCGATTGGGCTGACCTCGGATGGATCCCTATGCGCTGAAAATGCTCAATGCCGAGCGGCGCGCCCGCCGCGCGGCGATCCTCGTCACCGATGTCGGTGATGGTCGCGATCGTGTCGTGCGCGAGGGGGACAACGTCGCCGGCGATCTCGGAGTGGCGATCGCCAAGGCGTTTCGATCCGGCATTTCCGGCTCCGTCGAGGCGGAAGGACGGACGTTCTTTCTCAATGCGCATCTGCCGCGGCCGCGCCTGGTGGTGATCGGCGCCGTTCACATCAGCCAGGCGCTTGCGCCGATGGCCCGGATCGCCGGCTATCCGCTGGAGATCATCGACCCGCGCACCGCCTTTGCCACATCAGACCGTTTTCCCGATGTCGCCTTGCATGCGGACTGGCCGCAGGATGTGCTGGAGCGCCAGCCGCTCGACGCTTACACCGCGCTCGCCGCCGTCACCCATGACCCGAAGATCGATGATTTCGCGCTGAAGGCGGCACTCGACGCCAACTGTTTCTATGTCGGGGCGCTCGGCAGCCGCAAGACGCACGCCAAGCGCGTCGAGCGCCTGCTGGCGCTGGGCGCGAGTGCCGACCAGATAGCACGTATCCACGCGCCGATCGGGCTGGACATTGGGGCGGCAAGCCCCGCCGAGATCGCCGTCGCCATTCTCGCGCAGACCATCCATGCCTTCCGCTCGCGCGGCCTCGAAGCGAAGGGCGCGGTGGCGTGAAATTCGGTCCGATCCCGATCGATCAGGCCGAGGGGGCGGTGCTGGCCCATGCCACCACCGCCGGCGAAAAGCGGTTTCGCAAGGCGCACAGGTTGAGCGCCGAAGATGTCTCCACGCTCAAAGGAGCGGGTATCCTGCAGGTTGTCGCCGCCGTGCTGGCTTCCGGCGATCTCGGCGAGGACGCCGCGGCGCAAACAATTGCTCAGAGCATGACCTTTGGCGGCATCGAGGCAAGGCAGGCCGCCACGGGTCGGGTCAATCTTCACGCCAAGGCGGCCGGCATCTTCACGGTCAAGGCCGCTGTCATCGACGCCATCAATGCCGTCGATCCGGCCATCACCATCGCCACGCTGGCTCAGCATGCGGCGGCCGAGAAGGGTCAGATGGTTGCGACGGTGAAGATCATTCCCTTCGCGGTTGCGTCATCGCTGGTCGACGCCGTGATGAAGATCTGCGCCGGCGGCGAAATCTTTGCCGTCAACGCCTATCGGCCGGTGCGTATCGGCGTCATCCAGACGGTGCTGCCGGGCACCAAGCCCAATGTGCTCGACAAGACCTTGCGCGTCACCGAAGCACGGCTGGCGCGCTCGGGCGGCAGGCTGACGGCGGAGCGCCGCACGCCGCATGAGATCGGCCCTGTCGCCGAGGCCGCCATCGCGCTCGCGCGCGACAACGACATGGTGGTCATCTTCGGCGCTTCCGCCATGAGCGATTTCGCTGATGTCGTTCCGGCGGCGATCGAGAGGGCCGGGGGGATTGTTGTCCGTGCCGGCATGCCGGTCGATCCAGGCAATCTTCTGGTGCTCGGCACACTCGGCGGCAAGCGCGTCATCGGCGCGCCTGGCTGCGCCCGCAGCCCCAAGGAGAACGGCTTCGACTGGGTGCTCGACCGGTTGATTGCCGGCCTTGACGTTACGGCCGGCGACATCGCCGGCATGGGCGTCGGCGGCCTGCTGATGGAGATACCGACGCGGCCGCAGCCGCGCGAGCCGCTGCCGGCCAAAAACCGGCTCAAGGTTGCAATCGTGCTTCTGGCGGCGGGCCGGTCGAGCCGCATGGGCGGACCGAACAAGCTGATGGCGCTGTTCGACGGCCAGCCGCTGGTGCGCCGCACCACCGAACGCGCGCTCGCCTCGAAGGCTTCGGGCACGATCGTCGTCACCGGCCATCAGCGCGAGCGGGTGCGCGCCGCACTGTCGGGCCTCGACGTCACCTTCGCCGACAATCCCGACTTTGCCGATGGCCTGTCGACCTCCCTGAAGGCCGGAATTGCCTATCTGCCTCAAGACGTCGCGGGTGCGATGATCGTTCTTGGGGACATGCCGGGCGTCGCATCCGATGACCTCGACCGGCTGATCGATGCGTTCCGCAAGGCCGGCGGCAACTCAGTGGTTCGCGCCTCGCATGAAGGCAAACGCGGCAATCCGGTGCTTCTGCCGCGTTCGCTGTTCGCGGCCGTCGGCCATCTCGAAGGCGATACCGGCGCACGTCATCTGGTCGAGGCCGAGGGGCTCGATGTCATCGATGTCGAGATCGGCGAGGGCGCGTCCGTCGACGTTGACACCCGAGAGGCTCTCGAAGGCGCGGGCGGCGTGCTGCAGGATTGACAAACCCGAGCCGAATTCCGCATGCCTGAGTGATGTTTTTCAGTTCACCAGCGTTTGCGCTTCTACCCCCCTCTGGCCTGCGGGCCATCTCCCCCTCAAGGGGGGAGATCAGCAGTTTCGATGAGGGTGTCCACCGTGCAACTTTGGAGCATGGCGAAAGCCGAACGCGTGTCCAATCTCCCCCCTTGAGGGGGAGATGGCCGGCAGGCCAGAGGGGGGCGTGCCGCGCTGCCTTCATGGCCCTGCTTTTCCTGTTTTCCGCCGCCCACGCCAATGCGCTCGAACTGAAATCCTTCAAAGACGATCTCTTCGCCTATCCGGCGACGCTCTCATCCGACACAAATGGTGCCTACACGGTCCTCGACTACCGTGAAATGCGCGACATCAACCAGCGTGACGAGGTGCCGGAAAAGCGCGTGCATGCCCAGTATGCCGACACCGGCGTGCGCAAGACGCAGCAGGATCTGATGCTGAAGACGGACGCCGGCGATGTCAGGCATGTCGCCGTCGGCAAGACGCAAGGGGCCGCCGTCATCGTGCTCTATCTGCACGGGCAGGGTGGCAGCCGCAAGCAAGGCATCGACGACTTCACCTTCGGCGGCAATTTCAACCGCCTCAAGAACCTGATGGCCGGCAATGGCGGGCTCTATATCTCTCCGGATTTTCCTGATTTCGGGGACAAGGGCGCAGCACTGGTCGCGGCCCTGATCGACCATTATGCCGAACAGTCCCCGGGCGCGAAAATCTTCGTCGCCTGCGGCTCGATGGGCGGTGCGCTGTGCTGGAAGCTTGCCGCCCGCAAGGATACGGGCGGGCGCATCAATGGATTGCTGCTGCTCGGATCGCTGTGGGACGAGAGCTTTCTCGCTAGCCCCGCCTTCAAGCGTCGCGTGCCAGTGTTCTTCGGCCAGGGCAGCCATGACGTGGTCTTTCCCGTGGCCAACCAGGAAGCGTTCTTCCGCTCCATCCTAGCCAGGTCGAAGACCTATCCGACCCGCTTCGTCCGCTTCGAGACCGGCACGCATGGCACGCCGATCCGCATGGTCGACTGGCGCGGCACGCTCAACTGGATGCTGTCGAAGGCACCATAGCGCCCGACGCGCCATTTGGATTAAGGCGCGGTGTTGTAGTCGACAATCGTCTGCGGATTTTCCTCGCCGTCATACGACGCGTCGACGTCATACTGGACCAGCGAGAAATCGCCGTTGCGGAACAGGTAGGTCCCGGAATCCGAGGCATCGCCGACGCCCCGCCATTTGTTGAAGGTGGTGATCGTGTGGGTGTCCTGGTCATAGTCGGAATTGACCGCCCATCCTGTGGTCTGGAAGCCGATCACCGTCACGCTCAACAGCTTGCCGTCGCTGTCGTTGTTCTCGTAGCGTATATCGGTCTCAGGCTCGGCGAATTGCAATTGCCGGACGCCGTCCACCTCGTCGGTCATGTAGTAGACCGAGCTTTCATTGTAGGCGGCGGCCGAGCAGGAGAAATGGAACAGCCGCGTTTCCTTGTCCGGGTCGCCCGGCTGAGCATTCTTGTCCCTGTATTTGATCGAAAAGACCTCCGGCTCATTGGCCAGGAGTTGCTTGTCGCACTGGTCGCCATAGGTCGCCAGGAAGGCCTTCTTGACTTGTTCCAGTGCGGTATCCTTCTTCGGCGGCGGCGGACCGTCGCCGCAGCTTGGCGGTACCGCATCGTCGAAATCCACGGTGGAGGGCTTCAGCGCTCCCTTGTCGATAAAGATCGGCTGGAAGGGCGGCTCCTGGATCTGGGCATTGACCTGGCGCAGCGTGTAGCAGCCGGCGAAGACCTTCGCTTCGCCCTTCTTGTCGGTTGCCTGGATGGCGACCGGGACATTGTAATAGATGCTGCCCGCCGCGCCCTCGTCCGAAATCGGACCGGTCTTGACCTCCACCGTATCGGTGCCGTCATAGCCTTTGACGAACGTATCGAAATCCTTTGCCGGCTTTGTATCGCCGTAGTAGCCCCAGGCGCGGGCGAATTCATGCCGGTTGATGGCGCTATAGAGCGAGTGGACGACCGCATCGGCGCTCGAGCGATCATCGACGTAAGGCGCTTCGGGCGTATCGCTGGCGGCCAATGCCGTCTGAGCTGTTGTGGCAAGGGAGAGAAGGGCTGTCGCTGCGAGAAGGGCGCGTCTCATCGGGAATCTCCGCTCGATAACGAAGATTCTACCATGGCGATTGCGGCGACGTGGTGACGCAGTGCGGCTGCACCTTGAAGAATCGTGCTTGAGGGCGCTACGTCCTCCCGCCGGCGTTCCTGCCGGACAGGAGATCTGACGTGACGATATCGATGTATGAGGCATCCGTGCCCGTGTTTTCAGCCAGGCTGAAAGCACTTTCCAATGTGCTCGCGGCAGCCGAACAAAACGCGCTTGACCGCAAGATCGACCCGCAGGTGTTTTTGACGGCGCGGCTTGCGCCCGACATGTTCGCTTTGACTCGGCAGGTGCAGATCGCCACCGACCATGCCAAGGGAGCACCCTCACGGCTGGCCAGCCGCGAAGTGCCGAAATACGAAGACAATGAGGCAAGCTTCGCCGATCTCGAAGCGAGGATCGCCAAGACACTGGCCCATCTGGCGACTTTTTCGGCCGCCGATATCGACGGGTCGGATGACAGGATGATCGAGTTGAAGCTGGGGGGCCGGGAAACCACATTGAGCGGCATGCAGTATCTGCTGCATGTGGCCATGCCCAACTTCTATTTCCACCTCACCACCGCCTACGACATCCTTCGCCACAATGGCGTGCCGTTGGGCAAGGCGACGTTCCTAGGATCGCGTTGAGGCGTGAGGTTCGAGATGTCCTGGATCGATCCGGGACATCTCGCGGGATGCAGCCTAGCGGATGGACATTTCGCGGGCGATACGCGGGAAATCGGCGGGCTTGATGCCGATGTCGGCACGCTCGGCGCTGCTCATCGAATGAAGCAGCGCCAGCGCCGCACGATATCTCTGATGTTCCTGTGGGCGCGGCCGGGCAAACATTTCCGTGAAGAAACCCATGATTCAGGCTCCTGGTTGGTCCTCCACACCACACAATATACGTGAATCGTGACAATTGTGCAGTGCAGCATTTGCATGCCTGCCATGTCCGAATGATTTTCATAAATTTTTTTTTCGGCTCCGTGAAACTTTCGCGCAGCGCGACTCGTAGGCTTCGACGCTGGCACGTGGCCAGTTTTTCCTCGCCACTCCTGGCGAATTTCCGGACTGCATGAAAGTGCAGTCCGGCTTTTGGTCGAGGAGCCATTGATCCTCGATAGCAATCCTCGCAACGGCTAAATTCGTTAAGACCGGTGGCATGTATTTTTAACGAGCCGGTTCTATGCTCTGTAGTCCAGACAGTCAGGCAAGGGGGAGGCTGACATCGCTACCAGCGCCAAGCGTGATTTCGCTTCGTTGCTCGACGACCTCTTCGTTGCCTCCGACAAGGGCGACGGCATCGAGGGCGACGAGACCGGCGCGCGCCCATCCATCCCGTTCGACTATCTTTCGGTCGCCGATGAACTCCATTCCGGCCGCATCAAGGTATCCGCCGCGGAATATCGCGAGGCTGGTGCTGATCTGGCCAGCGAATTTGCTGCCCTGCTTGAGCAGGCTAGGCTGGCCCTGGCTGGCGAAGAACCGAAGCCGGAAGAAGAATTGCCGCCAATTGATCCTGAATCGATTGCGGTCGAACTGGGACTGAATCAGCCCAAGGTCGTTGCCGATTTCAGTCGCATGCGCCGCAGCTTTGCTTTTGCCAACCATCCTGACCGGGTTGCCCCGCATTTGCGCCAGCGCGCGATGATCCGCATGCAAGTGGCCAACATGCTGATCGACGAGGCCAAGCGCCGCGCCGTGGCCGCCGCACGCCGCTAGCCGTCTCTGCTCACGCAAAAGTCGGCCTGGCAAGGCTTGGAGAGCGCCTCCGCTTTCCTATAAGATGCGGTTTCCTCCCGCGCAGCCGCGCATGTTTTTCCCTCCGGAGCAGAATTCCATGCACAAACGCCGTCTCGGCCGGACCGATCTTCTTGTCACCCAGATTTGCCTCGGTTCGATGACCTGGGGCCAGCAGAACACCGAGGCCGAGGGCCATGCCCAGATGGACCTGGCCTTCTCGCGTGGCGTCAATTTCATCGACACCGCTGAACTCTATCCGATCCCGCCCAAGGCGGAGACGCAAGGGCGGACCGAGAAGATCATCGGCAGCTGGATGAAGGCCAAGGGCAATCGCGACAAGGTGATCCTCGCCTCAAAGGTGGTCGGCCGTACCGCCAACAGCTGGTTTCGCGGCGACCGACCCTCGCAATTGGTGCGGGCCGATATCTTTGATGCCATCGACAAATCGCTGGCCAAGCTCGGCACGGACTATCTCGACCTCTATCAAATCCACTGGCCGGAACGGGACATCCCATGGGGCGCCAACCCGACGCGCGTCGGCGCGGTGGCGCGGCGCGCCGATTCTGTCGGCGCGCCAGTCGGCGAGACACCGATCGCCGAGACGCTTGCGGTGTTCGAGGAACTGGTGAAGGCAGGAAAAATCCGCCATTTCGGCCTGTCGAACGAGAGTTCGTGGGGCGTTATGCGTTTCCTCGCCGAGGCCGACAAAGGGATCGGTCCGCGCGTCGCCTCGATCCAGAACGCCTACAACCTCGTCAACCGCACCTTCGAGGTGAACCTCGCCGAGGTCTGCGAACGCGAAGGGGTGTCGCTGCTTGCCTATTCGCCACTGGCGCAGGGTTATTTGACCGGCAAGTACGATCACGGCGCCCGCCCGCAGGGCTCGCGCTCGCAGCTCTTCAACCGCGGTCAGCGTTATGAGACGCCAAATGCCGCTGAGGCGCAGCTCGAATACAATGAACTGGCGCGCTCTTTCGACCTGGAGCCGGCGCTGTTTGCCAATGCCTATGTCTCGAGCCGGCCTTTCGTCACATCGAACATTGTCGGCGCGACAACCGTTTCGCAGCTGCAAATGGCGCTGTCCTCGGTGGATGTCGTCTGGACCGAAGAGATGCAGAAGGCTGTGGACGCCATTCACCAGCGGGTCGGCAATCCCTGTCCGTGACCGGGCCGATTGCGGAATTGTCGAGCAACAGCAAAGGGGTGGAGACGATGGTGGACTTTTCGATCGAGGCCGTGCGTGGAAAATTTCCCGCTCTCTCGCTGACCGACAAAGGGCGCCGGCGCATCTATCTCGACAATCCCGCCGGGACGCAGGTGGCTCAGGCCGTCGCCGATGCGGTCGCGCGCTGCCTCTTGACGACCAACGCCAATCTAGGCGGCTATTTCGAAACGACGATCGCCGCGCAGCAGGTCGTCGATGAGGCGCACCAGGCGATGGCCGATTTCCTCGGCGCGGCGAGCCCCCAGGAAATCATCATCGGCGCCAACATGACGACGCTGACCTTTCACATGTCGCGGACGCTCGGCCGCACGATGAAGCCAGGCGATGAGATCATCCTCACCCGCATGGACCATGAGGGCAATGTGTCGCCATGGCTGCAACTGGCCGAGGACCTCGGCCTCGTCGTGCGCTGGCTGCCGTTCGACGAAAAGACCTGGCAGGTCGAGGAGGCGACGCTCGCTGGTCTGCTGTCTGGGAAGACACGCTTGGTGGCGTTGAACTACGCCAGCAATCTCACCGGCTCGATCAACCGGGTCAAGTCCTTGACCCAACTTGCAAAAAAGGCCGGAGCGCTGGTCTATGTCGATGCCGTGCAATTCGCGCCGCATGGCCTGATCGACGTGCAGGAGCTCGGCTGCGATTTTTTGATCTGCTCGGCCTACAAATTCTTCGGCCCGCATATGGGCATCCTGTGGGGCCGGCGCGACGTCATCGAAGGCCTGAAGGCCTATAAGTGTCGCTGTTCCTCGAACGGCCTGCCGGAGCGCTTCGAACTCGGCACGCCGCAGATCGAACTGATGGCCGGCCTCACCGCCGCAATTGACTATTTTGCCGACCTCGGCGCCGGCGAGGGCGGATCGAGAAGGCGCAGGATTGCCAAGGCGTTCGAAGTCTCCATCGCCTATGAAAACCCGCTGGCGCAAAGGTTGATCGATGGTCTGTCCGATATTTCAGGCCTGACGATCCATGGCATCACCGATTCGAAACGCCTCGGCGATCGCGTGCCGACTGTTTCCTTCACCGTGGACGGCATAGTGCCCGAAACGATCGTGCGGCAGATGAACGCCGAAAACATCTTCCTGTGGTCGGGTCACAACTATGCCTGGGAGATCGTCCACCAGCTCGGCATTCCGGCCGAGCAAGGCGTCGTGCGCATCGGCATCGCGCATTACAACACGGCGTCCGAAATCGACGAGACGCTGGAAAGCGTGCACCGGGTGATTGCCATGCTCAGGCAGCAACGGTCCTGACGCGGGCTTGAACGCTCAGCGCGCCTTGCCGCCAAAACCGGTGAGGAAGGCGGTGAGATTGTCGGCGAGTTCGTCGCAGAGATAGCCGCCTTCCTGGACGATGACCGTCGGCAGGCCCAGCCCGGCGATCGCCTCGCCGATGCGCGAGAAGCCTGGCGTCGTCACCGAAAGCCCGCCGAACGGATCGCCCTCGAACGCGTCGAGGCCGAGCGCCACGACCAGTACATTGGGAGAGAAGGCGCGGATGCGCTGGAACGCCACGCCGAGCGCTTCCAGAAACGCCGCATCGGCGGATTTGCGCCGCAGCGGCAGGTTGAAATTGTAGCCGAGGCCGGGACCTTCGCCGCGCTCGTCGGCATGGCCCCAGAAGAACGGGTAGAAGCGCACCGGATCGGCATGCAGCGAGACGGTCAACACGTCGGACCGCGCATAGAAGATGCCTTGCGTGCCGTTGCCGTGATGCAGGTCGACATCGAGGATCGCCACGCGGGCCGCCTGTCTACGCAGCACCTGTGCCGCGACGGCCGAATTGTTGATGAAGCAGAAGCCGCCGGCGACATCGGCAAAGGCGTGGTGGCCAGGCGGTCGGCACAGCGCATAGGCGCCGGAAGCGCCTGCCATCACCGTTTCCGCCGCCTCGACGGCGCTCCAGGCGCTCCACAGCGCGCTCTGCCATGTCTCGCCCGAGATCGGGCAGGCCGTGTCTGCCATATGATAACCGGCCTGGCCGACAGCGGAGGCCGGATAGGAGCCGTTGCGGGCGATCGGGTGGATATTGGGGATGACCTCCGCCGACGCCCCGTCGATCCGCTGCCAGCGCTCGAAAATATGTTCGAGGAAGTCGAGATATTCGGGCGTATGCACGGCGGAGACCGGGCCGAGCCCATGATTCCCGGGTCTTTCGATGGTGCAACCCGCAGACCTTGCGCCGGCTAATAATCTTTCGACGCGTTCCGGTTTTTCAGGATTTGGTTGCGCGGCACCGCTGGAAAGGAAAGCCTTGGGGTCGTGCCGCTTCTGCTCCTGCGCGTAGAAGGCTTTCATGGCTGGTCCCCATTTTCCGGCGTGTCGGCGAAGGCGAAAAACGCCTCGCCGATGATTTTCTGCGTCTGCTCGTAGCTCGACCAGGCAATGCCCAGCCTCTCGTAAAAAGCCTTGGCGCCCTCATTGTCGGTGTCGACGGACAGCCTCAGATAAACGCCGCCATCCCTGCGGCATTCCGCCGCCACGCGGCGCAGCAGGCGTTCGCCGATCTTGCGGCCACGGAACCGGTCTTCGACATAGAGGTCCTGCACATAGACGCCAGGCCGCCCCATCCAGGTCGAGAAGATCGGGAAATGCAGGCACAATCCGGCGAACTCGCCATCCACTTCGGCGATCAGCGTCGAGAAAGCGGGCTTTGCGCCGAAGCCCCAGGTTCTGAGATCGTCCGCCGTCGAGATGATTTCCTCGGGCGCGCCGATATGAGTGCCGAGTTTCAGGATCGCCGCATGGATGGTTTCGACATCATCGATGGTGCCGGGGCGGAGGAGGACATCATTGGAGGCTGGATTGGTCACAGTCTTGTCTCAAAAAGCCACGCGGTCGCCGCCCTTGAGCGCCAGCATGTCGCGCGCTTCCGCCGGTGTGGCAACCTCCAGCGACAGCCCATCGAGAATGCCACGGATGCGGCGCACCTGGTCGGCGTTGGATTTCGCCAATTGACGGCCGTCGTAGAGGCTGTCCTCCAGCCCGACACGCACATTTCCGCCCATCGCGGCGGCGATCGAGATCAGCGGCATCTGGCTCCGCCCGGCGGCCAGTACCGAAAACTGGTAGCTGTCGCCGAACAATTTGTCGGCGATCCGCTTCATATGGACGAGATTGTCCGGGTCGGCGCCGATACCGCCCAGGATGCCAAGTACGAACTGGATGAACAGCGGCCCGGACACCAGCCCCCGGTCGCGGAAATGCGCCAGTGAATAGAGGTGGCCGACATCGTAACACTCGAACTCGAAGCGGGTGCCGCAGCCTTTGCCAAGCCGCTCGAGCACGCCTTCCATGTCGGCAAAGGTGTTCTTGAAGATGGTGTCGCGGGTTGCTTCGAGTAGCCTCGGCTCCCATTCGTGCTGCCATTCCCTTGGCTTGTCGAGCATTGGGAACAGCGCGAAATTCATCGAACCCATGTTGAGCGAACACATTTCGGGTTCAGCCCGCAGCGGTGCCGCCAACCGTTGGTCCAATGTCATCAGCGAGGAGCCGCCGGTGGTGATGTTGATCACTGCGTCGGTCGCCTGCTTGATGCGCGGCAGGAACTGCATGAACACTTCGGGATCGGCGGTGGGGCGGCCATCCCTGGGGTCGCGGGCATGCAGATGCAGGATCGAGGCCCCGGCCTCGGCGGCCGCGATCGCATCCGCCGCGATCTGGTCCGGCGTCACCGGCAGATGGGGCGACATGGACGGCGTATGCACCGAACCGGTGACGGCGCAGGTGATGATGACTTTTCGCGGCGCCATTTCTTCTACCCTCGGCCTTCGACCGGCAGGTCCAGTTCGCCGGCCAGGATTTCGAGCGAGTCGCCGATGATGGAGATGATCTCGCCGACCTGCTCGCTGGTGACGATCATCGGCGGCGCCACCATGAAATTGTCACCGTCGACGCCGCCCTTGACCCTGCGGCCGTAGATGATCAGTCCGCGCTCATAGGCGAGGTCGAGCAGCCGTTGCGTCGCTTTCTTGGGCTGGTCGATCGGCTTCAGAGTTTCCGGATCGGCGACCATTTCGGCGCCCGTAAGCAGCCCCTTGCCGCGCACATCGGCAATGAATGGAAAGCGTTTCGCAAGTGCCTTCAGGCCGTCCATCAGCACATCGCCCATGGCAGCCGCATTGGCGATCAGGTCGAGCCGGTCCATTTCGCCCAGCACCGCAAGCCCGGCGGCGCAGGCCAGCGGATTGCCGGCATAGGTGTGGCCGTGCTGGAAGCCGCCGGTGGCGAGCAGCGGCTCGACCAGCCGCATCGGCGCCGCCAGCGCGCCGAGCGGCGCGTAGCCCGATCCCAGCCCTTTCGACAGCGCGACGATGTCCGGCTTGCAGTTCCAATGGTCGCCGCCGAGGAATTTGCCGGTGCGGCCCGCACCGCTCATCACTTCGTCGTGGATGAGCAGGATGCCGTAGCGGTCGCAGATTTCGCGGATGCGCGCATAGTAGCTGTCGGGCGCCACCAGCGCGGCGGTCGCCGCGCCGCCGATCGGCTCCATGATGAAGGCGACGACGCTTTCGGGGCCTTCGGCGAGGATCTTTTCCTCCAGCATGTCGGCGTAGCGGACGCCGCGCTGCTCCATCGAGAAATTGTCGCGGTCGCGCCAGGCGGTTGGTGCCGGCACGGTCGGCATCACCCGCATCATCGGCGTAAAAGTCTCGGCCAGCGCATCGTCGCCGGTGATCGAAAGCGAACCCAGCGTGCCGCCATGATAGGAAGGAAAGCGGGTGATCACTTTCCAGCGGCCGGCCTGGCCGGTGGCGACGGCCCATTGCCGGGCCAGCTTGATGCAGGATTCCGTCGCCTCCGAGCCGCCGGAGACGAAGAAGATGCGGTCCATGCCTTGCGGAAGCTTGCCGGCAAGTTCTCGCGCCAGTTCTTCCGCTGGCTCGTTTTCGAAATGCAGCCGGTAGGCGAAGGTGGCGCGGTCCATCTGCCGCTTCATGGCATCGAGCACATTGCGGTTGGAATGGCCGATATTGGCGACCATCGGGCCGCTCGATCCGTCGATGAAACGGCGGCCATCCTGCGTCCACATGTAGATGCCTTCGGCGCGATCGATGAGCGGTCGGCGCAGGCTGGACAGATAGAAGAGATGCGATTCTCGCCGAGTTTCGGCGGCATGCTGGACTTTCGACATGTCAGGACTTTCCAAGATAGCGATCGAGGACATTCTGGGTAACCCGTTCGACCATCGGGTCTTGTCTTAGCAGGCCGGCGACCCATTCGCAGCTTCCGGCGTGGAACACCTCGCCCTTGCCGCGTGGAAAATTGACGATCATGCCATTGCTGCGTTTGACCTTTTCGAGATTGGCGTCGCTCCTGTCGCCGAACAGCGTCTCGGCGCTGAAGCGGCCATCCTCGTCGGTGAGGAACTGGTCCTCGACCGGGATGTCGGCGGTTTCCTCGACCTGGCTGGCCATGCCGACGGCCAGCACCTGCAAGCCATCGGGCGCGCCGCTGGTCGCGGTCGGGTAGGGCAGGCCGCCACGGATCTCGAAATCGAGCCCGTCGACCTCATAGCCATAGACATGGCTGTCGGCGCCCAGCAGGTCGCCATAATAGATGCCGGTCCCGGCAAAGGCCCAGTGCTCTGGCCGGTAGACCGGAAACCCGCGCACGCCGCGCGGCGCGCAGCCGCCCCAGCCCGCGTAAAGGCCACGGGTGGCGTTGAGCCCGAAGGTCGCGGCACCCGGCCTGCCGATTTCGGGCGCTTCCCAGGAATTGGTGGCGCGTGTCACGTCGCCGCCGCGATAGGCGGGGTCTTCGGCCCGCGCGCGGTATTTGTAGCAAACCTGCCGGCGGCCTTCATCCTCCAGCCGGGTTTGCCACATGAAATTGCCGGCAAAGCGCGCCGCATGGCCGCCGCGCTCGACATAGAAGTCGACGGCATCGCGCATTTCCCAGGTCCAGTATTCGTCATGGCCGACGAAGACCGCGCAGTCGTAGCCGTCGAGAATCTCGGGCGAGAAATGCAGGTCGTGCTGGCTGGTCAGATCGGCATCATAGCCCGCCCGTTCGGCAAAGCGAAAAAAATGGCTGTCGTAGCTGGCCCAGCCCGACGAGGCGTATTTCTTCGAATGGCCGGTGGCGAGCGCCCATTCCATGTGCGGATAGCGCGGCACCGTCTTCGGCGGCACCGCGACTTCCAGCGGCACGCGCGGCGCGTCCGCAGGCAGCACGGCAAAGCCGCGGCACCAGGGGCGCTGCGTCGACACGATGGGCGAGTACTGGTCGCGGTCGGGCCCGGTAATGCCCTGATAATGGTTGGAACCGCCCCAGGTGTTGTATGCTAGCCAGGTGCCCGTCGCCGCCACCTGCAGCACTCGGCCCGGCTTCTTGCCCGGTTGGGGCGAGACGATAAAGATGTGGTGACTTCGGATCGGCTTGCCGTCGCGCCCGTCGGCGGTCAGAGTCACGCGATAGGCGCCGGACGGCCAGTCGTTTTCCACACGGAATTCAAAGGAGGATTCCCAGCCGCAGCCTTCGGCCGAGCACTGGTCCGGGCTGTCCTGCCAGCGCGACGCGATGCCGGATGTCTCGAACACTTTCGCCTCGGTGCCGCCGTCTCGGGTGATGGTCATGCTGAATGACGGAGCTGTGGAACTGACATGCAGCGTAACCGTCTCGCCGGCGCGATACGAAAACCGGTCGCTGTAGCACCAGATCTCGCCGCGCTCGCCATCCATGCCTGGCCACTCGTAATAGTGGCCGCGAACCGCGTGGCGGCGCTGCTCCGCCGTCAGTCCGAAATCGGGGAATTCCGTGGGATATCTGGTCATCATCATGCTCAGGCGGAAAGATATTTCTTGAGGAAGCCGCGCGTGCGTTCCTTTCGCGGCGCGCGAAAGATCTCGGCTGGCGGGCCTTCCTCGACAACCACGCCGCCATCCATGAACAGCACCCGGTCGGCGACCTCGCCGGCAAAGCGCATCTCATGCGTTACGATGAGCATGGTCATGTGTTCGGCGGCAAGCTGTTTCATCACCGCGTTGACCTCGTCGACCAGTTCCGGGTCGAGCGCCGAAGTGGCTTCATCGAACAGCATCACCTTGGGCTGCATGGCCAGAGCACGGGCAATCGCCACACGCTGCTTCTGGCCGCCCGAAAGCCGTGAGGGGTAGGCGTCGATCTTGTCGGCGAGCCCGACCTTGGAGAGGAGCTCGTGCGCGAGCGCCTTGGCATCGGCTTTCGGCATGCCTTTCAGGATCACCGGCCCCATGGTGATGTTCTCGATCACGGTCAGATGCGGGAACAGGTTGAAGTGCTGGAACACCATGCCCATTTGCTGGCGCACCTTGTTGATGTGCCGCTCGAAGGCCTGGCCATGCAGTGGCTGGTTGACCTGCACGCCGTCCAGCCAGACTTCGCCACCGTTCAATGTCTCGAGATGATTGATCGAGCGCAGCAGCGTGCTCTTGCCGGAGCCGCTTGGACCGATGATCGCCACGATCTGCCCACGCTCGACCGACAGGTCGATACCCTTGAGAACCTCGACGGCGCCGAAGGATTTGCGCGCCCCGCGAACCTCCACCATTGGCCTCTGCGTGCTCATCGGGAAACCTCCACATGCCGTTCAAACCGATGCAAGGCCGCTTCGAGCACAAGGTTGAGAATGTAGTAGAGCACGGCAGCCGTAATGTAGAATTCGAACGGGCGGAACGTTTCGCTGATCGCCAGTTGCGCCGAGTGGACCAGCTCCGCGATACCGATGACCGAGACGATGGAGGATTCCTTCAACAACGCGATCAGGTTGCCGCCGATCGGCGGCGCCGTGTTGCGGATGGCTTGCGGTATGACGACGTAGCGCAGCGCCTGCCATTTGCCGAAGCCGATGCTGCGCGCGCCTTCCGTTTGGCCGACGTCGACCGCCACGATGCCCGCGCGAATGACATCGGCATTGTAGACGGCAAAATGCAGCCCAAGCCCGATGATGCCGGCGGCAAGGGCAGGGATGTCGATGCCGATCTGCACCAGCCCGAAATAGATCAGGAAAAGTTGCAGCAACAGCGGCGTACCCATGAACACCCACATGAAGGCGCGCACGGGGTAGGCCAGCATCGCCGGTGGGTAGAGGACGATGACGGCGAACAGGATGCCGAAGGCAAAACTGAGGGCTCCGGCCGAGACCGTCAGCACCGATGTCCACCAGGCGCCTGTCAGAAGAAGGTCCCAGTAGGGCACGACGACGCTGAAATCGAGACCTTGCATCACGCTCCCCCGATCAGATGATGGCAAAGCGCTTGTCGAGCATGTCGACGATGCGGGCAACCGCGTAGACCATGATCATGTAAAGCAGGGCCGCGACGCCGAAAATCTCGAACGGTTTGTAGGTGGAGCCGATGAAACGCTGGGCCGTGTAGGTCAACTCGACAACCGAGACGGTGGATACCAGCGCCGAACCCTTCAGCAAGGCGACCGTGTTGACACCGAGCGGGCGGATCATCAGCCTCGCGGCTTGCGGCAGCACAACCCTTCGCAAGGTCTGCAAACGGCTGAATCCGATCGTGCGGGCAGCCTCCGTCTGGCCGCGGTCGACCGCCATCACCGCGCCCCGGATCGATTCCGCCATATAGGCGCCGATGTTGAGGCCAAGGCCGATCACACCAGCCGTGAACGGCTCCAGATTGATGCCGATCTGCGGTCCGCCGAAATAGAGCACGAACAGCTGGATCAGGCAGGGGGTGCCGCGAAACAGGCTGACATAGACAGTGCCGACGGCCCTCAGGATCGCCGATCTCGACATCCGGGCGGCCGCCGCCAGCGCCGCGGCGGCCAGCCCCAGAACCAGGGCCAGCACTGTCAGTTCCAGCGTCACGAGCGCCGCTTCCACGAAAAACGGGAAGACACGGCTCATCAAGGAGAAATCCATGGGGTCGTCCCGGCAGGAATGTCGTTTGGTTTTCAGGCGACCTGGCCGCCTGAAAACCGGATGGATTAGCGGATGTCGGTGCCGACCCACTGCTTGGAGATCTTCTCGTAGGTGCCGTCTGCCATCATCCCGTCCAATGCCTTCTGCATGGCGGCCTTGAGCTCCGGATTGTCCTTGCGGATGGCTATGCCGATGGCGACGCTGCCGCCTTCGATGTCAGGCGTGTCGAGCTTGCGCACCTTCTCGCCGGTTTCCTTGACGGCGACCATGACCGGAATGTTGTCGACGACGATGGCATCGACACGGCCCGCCTTCAATTCCAGCAACAATTCCGGCAAGCCCTTGTAGGTGCGGACATCCCAGCCACCCTGCGCGCGCGCCCATTTCTCGTGCGTCTCGCCCAGCGTCACGCCAAGGGTCTTGCCCTTGAGGTCGTCGAGGCTCTGCACCTTGGAATCCTGGTTCACGAAGACCGCGCGGCCGGCGTGATAGTAGGGGCCGACGAAATCGACGACTTTCTCGCGCTCAGGCGTGATCGTCATCGAGCCAACGACGGTGTCGTATTTGTTTGCGAGCAGGCCGGCGATGATGCCGTCCCAGGCGGTGGTGATGATGGTGCCCTTGACGCCGATGCGATCGGCGATGGCCTTGCCGATGTCGGCGTCGAAGCCGACAACCTCGTTCTGGTCGTTGACGAAGTTGAAGGGGGGATACTGCCCGCTCATCGAAATCTTCAGTTCGCCTGCCGACTTGATCGTTTCGAGATCGTCGGCGCTGGCCGAAACGGCGGTGAAGGCCGAAGCAAGCAGCAGTGCGGCAACCGCGATGCCGGAAAATACCTTGTTCATCTGAATTTCTGTCCTCTGGATGGAGCGCGAAGGCTTGTTCTTGGGAGGCGTTGGGGCGCTCTCCTGATGTCAATGATTGCCTTTGCTCCAGCATTGCGCAAATAGATAATGGGAATAGGGAGCATAGATACCAAGAATGGCATTGCCTCGCCCCGAACGGCTGGTCTGGGACCTCGACTGGAACCTGCTGCGCACATTCGTCGTCATCGCGGAGGTGAAAAGCATCACCCGGGCAGCCGAGCGCCTGAACCTCAAGCAACCCAGCGTCAGCAACGCGTTGCGGCGCCTGGAGGATCGCGTTGGCCGGCGCCTGGTCGAGCGTGATGCGACACGCTTCGAACTCACCGAGGTCGGGCGCCTGATCTATGAGCAGAGCGTGGAGGTGTTCGGCACCATATCGCAACTGCCGCTGCTGATGCGCGGGATCAGCGACGACGTCGCCGGCCACGTCATGATCGCGACCGCCAGCCATGTCGTCTCGCCGCTGTTCGACCGGGCGCTGGCGGAATTCCACCGCAACTACCCGCGCGGCTCCATCACCATCTCGGTCGCGGCAAGCACGGAAGTGGCCAAGCAGGTGCGGGAGCGCCGCGCTTCCTTCGGCATCTGCCTGGTCAGCCAGCGCGATCCGGCACTGGACTACACGATGGTTTATCGCGAGTTCTTCGGCTTCTTCTGTGGCCCGCAGCACAGGCTGTTCGGGAAGACCGGATTGACGCTTGCGGATCTGCGGGGCGAGCCGTCCGTGTCCTTCCAGACCGATCACATTTCGGACGCCTTGCGGCCGGTGGCGTTGCTGCGCAGCGAGGCCAAGCTGAATGCCGATGTCGTCGGCGTGTCGTCCAGCCTGGAGGAGGTGCGGCGCATGATCGTGGCAGGGCTCGGCATCGGCCCGCTGCCGCTGCATGTCGCGCGGCGCGACGTGGCCGATGGTATGCTGTGGCGATTGCCGCCTTACGATGCGCCGCCGGCCATCGACATCTTCCTGCTGACCAATCCCGACAAGGCGATGAATCGGGCCGAGAAGGCGCTTTTGTCCGGAATTCAGGCCCTGATCGCCGAAACGCCCCTGCAGGATCGAATCTACAGCGATTGACGGGTCGACGCGGGTCTATTCGACAAGGTAGGCCGCGGCGCGGTCGCGCATCGGCTCATCCAGCGCCACCGAGGCCCTGGCGGTGAGATCGAAGCGCACGCTGGTCGTCCGGCTCGATGCATGGACGATGCCATCGATCGATCCGGACATCACCTGTTCGAAGGTGATGGAGGTGCGACCGACCTTGATCACATGCGAGCGGATGGTGAGCAGCGATCCGGCTTTCGTTTCATGCCGGTAGTCGATTTCGGTGCGCACGTCGGCCCATCCGTTCTGGGAGCCCTGGCCGCCCTCCTGTCCGGCGATATGGCCGAGGAGCTGGAAACTGGCATCGTCGAACATCGCGGCGTAATGGCGCACATTCATGTGCCCCATCACGTCGCACATCCAGGGATGGGCGACGCCTACGAAGGTGACGAGGGATTTGCTCATGTGAATTGTTCCGTGGCCTTTGTTTGGATCGCGAGACGCCTTATCGAAACACGCGGCTGCAGGCAAACCGGCGGATGACTTGGGTGAGGGCTTTCGAGCCGGCGATGGCCTGTAGGTCGACATTCCTTAGCCGGGCCCTTGGCCCTCCCGAGCAAACCGACTATCTCAGAAAGACGGCGGCAGTTCCGCCATGGGGACAGGCATGCTCAGGGTGCAAAAGGTCAAGGTCGACGACATCTACGTGCCCACCGCACGCAAGAAGACGCTGCATCCCGAGACCGTCCGGCATCTCGCCGAGGATATCCTGGAAAACGGCATGAAGACGCCGATCCAGGTCCGCCACGATGGCAAGCGGCACATACTTGTCGAAGGACTGCATCGTCTGGAAGCAGCCAAGTGGCTCGGCGAGTCAGAGATCGACGCCTATCTGGTGCAAGCCAAGCGCCACTGACGCGCGCCTTCGCCCGAAGCACGCACAGTCTCCAGAATTTTTCACCTGGCATGTCGGGTTGCGTTGCATTGGCTCGTCCTTGGGACGGAAGCCAGATCAAGCCGAATCCCGAGGAGAAAATAGTGGCCACCAAGCTCGACATCGCCCCCGCCAACGACCGCGAACTGGTTCTCGCCCGCATCATCGATGCACCGCGCGAGAACGTGTATCGCTGCTGGACCGACCCGACCCTGATCACGCAATGGTTCGCGCCAAAGCCGTGGACGACGCCGCGTGCCGAGATGGACGTGCGCACGGGTGGCAACAGCCTCGTCGTCATGGCCGGTCCTGACGGCGATGAATTCCCCAATCCCGGGGTTTTCCTGGAAGTCGTTCCCGGCAAGAAGATCATCTTCACCGATGCCTATACCCAGGCGTGGGAGCCGTCGGAAAAACCGTTCATGACCGGCGTGCTGACCTTCGAGGACGAAGGCGAGGGCAAGACCCGCTACATCGCGCGCGTCCGGCACTGGAGCGTCGCCGACCGGCAGCAGCACCAGGCGATGGGTTTTCACGCGGGTTGGGGGCAATGCACCGACCAGCTCGAAGACCTCGCCAGGACGCTTTGACATCGGTTGACCAGGAGGAGACCGATATGTCCAGAACCCTGGTTTTTGCCATTCTTGCTTCGGCCGCGGCGTTTCTCGCTTGTCCGGGCACCATCAATGCAGAGGAGACGAAGCCCGCTATGACCACCGAAACGAAAACGCTGCCGAAGCCGCAAAAATCCGGCCTGCTGCCGATCAACGGCGTGAACTACTATTACGCTATCTATGGCAAGGGTGAGCCGCTGCTTCTGCTGCATGGCGGCCTCGGCTCCATCGACATGTTCGCGCCGATCCTGGCCAAGCTTGCCGAGAACCGTACCGTCATCGGGGTCGACCTGCAGGGGCACGGCCGCACCGCGCTTGGCGACCGGCCATTCACCCTGGAGGCGATCGGCGATGATATGGCTGGTATCGTCAAGACACTCGGCTACGACAAGGTCGACGTCATGGGCTATTCGCTGGGCGGCGGCGTTGCCTTCCGCATGGCGGTCCAGCATCCCGAGGTTGTGCGCCGGCTGGTCCTTGTCTCGACCGGCTACGCCGCCGACGGCTTTTATGACGAGATGCGCCCGCAGCAGGCGCAGGTAAGTGCCGCCGCCGCGGCGTTCATGAAAGAGACACCGATGTACAAATCCTACGTCGCCGTCGCGCCACATCCAGAGGACTTCCCGAAGCTGCTCGACGCGCTCGGCAATTTCATGCGCCAGAACTACGACTTCTCCGCCGACGTTCCCAAGCTGAAGATGCCCGTCATGCTCGCTTACGGCGACAGCGACATGTACAAGCCCGAGCATGAGATCAAGTTCTACCAGATGCTCGGTGGCGGCCTGAAGGATGCCGGCTGGATGCGTGAGAACCTGTCGCAGAGCCGTCTCGCCATCCTGCCCAACCGCACCCACTACGACGTCTTCTTCGCTCCGGAACTGACGGCCGCCGCACTGCCTTTCCTCGATGGCCAGACCAAGGTGAAGAGCTGGGACGAGGTGGTCGGCGAAACCGAATGACCCTGCCATCTCTGGCGGCCGTCTCCAGCGAGACGGCCGTCGTGCTGTTTAGGAAGCCCTGGCGCGGCGTGGCTGTCTCAGATGCTTGATGCCGCCCATCTCGACGAAGTTGGTCGCCGATTCCCAGAGATAATCGCCGTAGAGGAAAGGCTCGAAGGGCTCGGCGCCGTCCAATGGCAGAGGCGATATCTCCGCGTCGACGCGCGGCTCGTAGAAGAACGGGATCGAGAACCGCGTCGTTTTGGGTGCAATGACCCGGTGCCGTGTCGCGCGCACGCGGCCACCGGTCCAGCGCTCCAGCAACTGGCCGAAATTAACCGCCAGCGTGCCATTGGCTGGAGGCACGTCGATCCATTCGCCGGCGAGGTTCTTTGCCTGCAAGCCCTCGACGCCGTCCTGCGCCAGCAAGGTGACGAAGCCTGAATCGGCATGTTCGCGGCCGATGATGGTGCGCGTTTCGCCCTTGTGGGTCACCGAAAACTCCGGCCCGCTTGTGTCGACGCCGGCACTGGCGTCGCGCAGGGGATAGCGGATCAGCCGCAGCGTCGAGATGCCACCAGCGAAATAGGCATCGAAGATCGTTTCAGGCAGGCCAAGCCCGCGTGCGATCGACCGCATCAGCATGGTGCCGACCGTCTCCATCGCGCGGTAGTAGTCGGCCGCGGCGGTGCGCCAGCCGGGCAAGGCATTTTCGGCCGGTAGTGGTGTCGGCTCGCACAGGGGATCGTCGGAGGTCGAGACTCGCGCCGCATCGGCAAGGTCCGGCCCCATGTCGATGCCTTCCTTGTAGGAAACGGCTTGCGGCTGCAGCGGAAACCAGCCGCGGTAGAAATTCTTCTTCGTGTGATCGAAATTCCAGCGCAGCAATTCCTGCTTGCCGGCATCGGGAAGCGCAAAGATACGCAGCAATCGCGCGCGCTTTTCCGGCGTCAGCCAGTCATCGCCGGGAAAATCCCGGACCGCCAGGAAACCGATGCCTGCCGCGGCAGCCATGATCCTGGCGTCGGCGCGGTCGCGGGCGGGCGAGGGCGGCCCGAACAGGTCCGCAATGCCGATTGTTTCGATGTCCGGTGTCATCACGGTCCTGCCGCATCACGATAATCGATGACCTTGTATCAAAGCTTTTCAATTGACCCAATCGGCGTCGCCGCTACCTTGCCGCCTGTTCACTCCACCAACGGATTCAGGCGATGGCAAAATACGAAGGCGGATGCCTGTGCAAGGCGGTGCGCTACCGCACCGACGCCGACCCCATCAACGAGCGCATCTGTCACTGCCGGCTCTGCCAGAAGGCGATCGGCGCGGCCTTCAATGCGCGTGTTCTGTTCCGCATCGACGATGTGACGGTCGAGGGCCGGTTGGCCACGGTCAACACCTCGCCGGACCTCAAGCGCGGGTTTTGCCCGAACTGCGGCACAACGATGTTTTCGCGGCGCGATTCCGCCGGCATCATCGGCGTGACCACCGGTTCGCTGGACGACCCGTCGTTCTTCAGGCCACAGATGCATATGTGGACCGCCTCGAAACAGCCCTGGGTGATGCTTGACGACGGCTTGCCGCAATATGAAGGCGCTCCGCCGGCCTAGCTTCCTCCTTCTCGTCAACAGGACGACGTGCCCCGGGATGACCAAAAATTAATCCAAAGAGACACGCGATAGCCGGCAAAGCGTCATTGGCGGGCCATCTTTGTCACCCTATCTATGCGTCGCGGGCCCGGCATTCGAGGAGACGACGGATGAACGACAGCATCAGCACCCTGGACGAGCTTTTGAGCGATCCGATGGTCCTGCTTGTGATGGAGCGCGACCGTGTGCGCCCGGAACAGGTGCGCATGCTGCTTGAGCGGGCTCGCCGGCCTTCCCTCGATGAACCGGTTGTCCCGCCGGCGCATGTGATCGCCAGGACCTGCCAGAAACTGTGGCTGTGCCCCTGAGTAGCCTTGCGATCTTCCATGAACATCATTGGCCGGCCCGTGGGCCGGTTTGGATGCGGGTGGCGCGGCCCGCAAGCGTATTGCAATGTGTCCGCCGCCACGCGACGCTATGACGCCCGTTCGGGCCGCCAGCTTACAAATCCGTAAATTGATTCTGCGCCGCATAGCGGTATGGCTTGCCCGGCATTGATCGCCGCCGATCGTGCCTTCGCAAGTCCGATCCCTCCCGCATGGAACCGACATGGCTGATATCTGCACGCAAGGCGTCGACACGGGCTTTGTCGGCCTTGGATTTGCCAAGGTCGCTTTCCTCGGCCTTGTGCAAGGCATCACCGAACTGCTGCCGATCTCCTCGACCGCCCATATGCGCATCGTGCCGGCTGTGCTTGGCTGGCAGGACCCGGGCTCGGCTTTCTCCGCCGCCATGCAGCTGGCGGCCCTTGCAGCGGTGGTCAGCTACTTCTGGGGCGACGTGAGGGATCTCCTGTTTGGATCACTCGATGCCCTCACGCGCCGCGATTTTGCCGACCGGCATTTCCGTCTGGCGCTGTGGATCGTGCTGGCGACGATCCCCATTGTCATCGCCGGCGTGGCGCTCTCGGGCGTCCTCAACACCTGCAATTCGCCGTTGCGCAGTCTGAGCGTGATTGGCTGGGCCTGCATCGCCATGGCGGTCCTGCTGGCGCTGGCCGAGATTTTCGCCCGCCACAGGCGCACCGTGGGCGAAGCGTCGCTCGTCGACGCGCTCCTTGTCGGCGTCGCCCAGGTTGGCGCGCTTATCCCGGGCGTCTCTCGCTCTGGCTCGACCCTGACGGCGGCACTGGGGCTTGGCTTCAAGCGGGCGGAGGCTGCGCGTTTCTCGTTCCTGCTCGGGCTGCCGGCGATCGCGCTCGCCGGCCTCAAGGAATTGTGGGAACTGCACAAGGCGCATCTCGACGCCCATGGATGGTCGGTTCTGGGCGTGGGACTGCTCGTGGCCTCGATATCGGCCTTCTTCGCCATCTGGGGCCTGATGCGCGTGCTCGAACGCTTCTCCGCCTGGCCTTTCGTCATCTATCGCGGCGCGCTCGGGGTCGTCCTGCTGCTCGGCGTGGCTATGGGATGGCTAGCCTAGGCCGAACCGGCACGCTTGCGGTGTTGCGCTGCTGCAACCGCCTGGAGCGCATCAACCCATGCCCGAAGATGTGATCGGACGCCTTCATTGACTTCGGGCAATGTCCGCCCTTAACGTTCTGTTAACAAAAAACAGATGGCGGAGCCGCATGGCATCCTCGTTGGGTTTGCGCCGCAAGGCGAAGGGGCTGGGGCTTGCGATTGCCCTGATTGCTTTCTGTTCGGCGGCGAATTCCGCCTACGCGGCTCCCGCTTCCATGGTCATCGGCGGCTCGACCTCGCAGCCGATCGGCCACTATGATTTTTGCAAGATCCATGCCGCCGAGTGCTCCATCCGTTCACCCGACAGCGAGCCGGAACAGATGACTGGCAAGCTGTTGCGGGAGATCAGTGCCGTAAACCTTTCGGTCAACACGCGCGTCAAGCCGATGAGCGACATGGACAATTACGGCAAGGAGGAATGGTGGGCCTATCCGGACAATGGCTTCGGCGATTGCGAGGATTACGCGCTGGAAAAGCGGCGTGAGCTCACCAGCCTGGGCATCGCCATAGCCAATCTCCTGATGACGGTGGTTCGCAAGCCGGATGGCGAAGGCCATGCCGTGCTGACGGTACGCACCGACAAGGGCGACTTCATCCTCGACAATCTTGTCGACAAGGTTCGTCTCTGGAACCAGACGCCGTATCGCTATCTGAAAAGACAGGCGAGTGACAACACCGGGCGCTGGGTCTCCATTCTCGCCGGCGAAGAGAAGCTGGTCAGCGCCGTCAAATAGCCGTCGCGGGCCGTCCCCGGGCCATAGTCCACGCTTCCCCTGAGCAAATCCTTCATCGTACCGGCAAGCGGTGCTATCCACGACAACTCGTTGGAACCGACAATCCGGAACGCGCATGGATTTTTTGACACTCCTGCATTCGGCGCCCTTGTTGCTGACTTTGGTCAAGGCCGCGTTGCCGCACGCGCTTGCCACGACAATGGCGTTCGGCCAGTGGTTCGCTTCGGTGCCGCCGTGCCGTGACGTCGCCTTCGAGGCCGGCAGCTTTCTCGTCTGCGAGGTCGATCCAAAACTGTATTCGATCGAACTGTTCTGGAAAGATCAGGGCGGCAAGCCTTTTCAGTCGCTGCACAATCTCGACAACGCCCAGCGCGCGGCCGGCCGTACCATGCTGTTTGCCATCAATGCGGGCATGTATCACCCCGACCTCAGGCCGGTCGGCCTCTATGTCGAGCGCGGCCGGGAAATGGCCGGTGTGAAGACGGGATCGGGCAGCGGCAATTTTTCGCTGCAGCCGAACGGCATCTTCTATATCGGCGGCGGCAAGGCCGCGGTGCGGGCGACCAGGGACTTCGTCAGGCAGCGGCCAGCCACCGACTATGCAACGCAATCAGGGCCGATGCTGGTGATCGACGGCCAGCTTCACCCGAAATTCCGGTCCGACGGCACGTCGCGCAAGAGCCGCGATGGCGTCGGGGTGCGAAAGGATGGCGTCGCCGTCTTTGCCATCTCGAATGGCACGGTGACATTCCACGCCTTTGCCCGCCTGTTTCGCGACGCGCTCGGCTGCGACAACGCACTCTTTCTCGACGGCACGATATCGAGCCTGCTCGCTCCGGCCATTGGCCGCAACGACGACTACTGGAACCTGGGGCCGATGATCGGCGTCTTCAGGAAACGAGGCTGATGCATGGCGCCACCCCCTAGGTCCGGGCATCGCGCCTGCCGCGCAGTCTTATGACAATGACGGCCACGATGATCGCCGCCGCTATGGCCGCCATCACCGCCAGCCCGAACAGGCTGGTCGCGTCGAGTTCGGGCAGGCTGTCGGCCCCTTTCGCCACCAGCCAACCAGGCGACAGCACGACCGGCGCCCAGATGATCGCCGACAGGATGTTGGCGATCTGGAAGCGGCGTCGGTTCATGCCCATCATGCCCGCGACCAGCGGTACGGTGGCGCGGACCGGGCCGAAAAAGCGGCCGACGAAAACCGCGGCGAAACCGTAGCGATGGAAGAACAGGCGCGCCCTGGCGATCTCGCGGCGATAGCGGTTGAGCGGCCATTTGTGGACGACGCCGCGCCCAAGCCATTTGCCGAGAAAATAGGAGATGGTGTCGCCGAGCGCCGCACCGATCATCGCGGCGAGGAGAACGGGCAGGGGTTGGACGATACCGGCGCCCACCAGGCCGCCGACGATGATCAGCACCGTGGTGCCGGGCAACAGGATGCCGACCAGCACCAGCGATTCGCCGAAGGCCAGCAGCCCGACCACGAGGCCCGCCCAGGCCTGATGGTTCTCGATGAAACAAACGCTTTGGTCGATGAACGACTGCACGCAAGCTCCTTTTGAAAGTGTTCCTCAGCTGCCGCTGTCGAGCAGGCTTCTGAGTTCGTCGAGCTTGTCGTTGACGAGCCAGCCGCGTGGCCCGGCGCCTTTTCAAGAATTTTGGGAACGCCGGCGCAAACGCCGCATACCGTTCTCAACAGCCACATCATGGCGCTGTCAAGGCTTGGCCGGCCCGCCGCCGGCGACTGTCTGAAAGGGGCCACAGCTATGGTAAAAAACTTGATTCAAACTTTATTGGTAATTTCTCGTTCATAACTGGTCTGGTTGTCCGTCGGCCGTCGCCTTCGGTCTGTTGTGTTTGAGTACAGGTCCAGATGCGGTTATCAGGCGTCATCAGTTTCGTGATCGCATCGCTGTGCCTTGCCGGCTGTTCGTCGACGTCGGGCATGGACGCGCTCGACATGCAGAAGCCATCCAATGAAACGACCAGTTCGGTGGTGCGGCCAAGCGCGCCGATCGCGTCCGTTCCGGTGGCCAGGGCAAACGCGGCGCGCAAACGGGTTGAGGTTGCGTCCGCGGACGACACCGCTCGCCCCTTTGGCCTGGCGGAGGAAGAGACGGTGGCGTTTCCCGCACCCGAACTGCCAGACAGTGTCGAGCCGCCGATCGAGGAGGCTGCCCTGGTGTCGCCACCGAAGCTGTTGTCGCGGGCGGCACCGGCCATGCTCGCAGGACCGGTCACGCGCTACGGCTTCCGCGATGCCAAGCCGATCAATTTCGGCCGCTCGTCGCCCCGTCACCTTGCCGTGCACGGTGTCGACGTGTCGCGCTGGCAGGGCGACGTGAACTGGGAAAAGCTGCGCGCCCAGGGCGCCAACTTCGCCTACATCAAGGCAACCGACGGCGGCGACCATCTCGATCCGATGTTTATGAAGAACTGGCGCGGCGCGCAGGCCGCCGGGCTGAAGCGTGGCGCCTATCATTTCTTCTACTGGTGCCGTACCGCTGGCGAACAGGCCGACTGGTTCATCCGCAACGTGCCGAAGGTCGATGGTGCGCTGCCGCCGGTGATCGACGTCGAGTGGAACGGCGACTCCAGCTGCCAGCGCCGGCCGTCGCGCGAAAAGGTGCTGGAGAAGATGCAGGTGTTCATGGACAAGCTGGAGCGTCACTACGGCCAGCGGCCGATCATCTACACGTCGCCCGACTTCTATCGCGACAACCTTCAGGGCGCCTTCCCGGACTATCCCTTCTGGCTGCGTGCCGTGGCCCGGCATCCGTCGAAGGTCTATCCCGATCGCAAGTGGCTGTTCTGGCAGTATTCCGGCTCCGGCCTGTCGCATGGCGTGACCGGTCGCATCGACCTCAACGTCTTCCATGGCGATGAGCGGCAATGGCGCGCCTGGGCCGGCGGTGGTGGCCGGCAGATGATGGCTGACGCGGACTAGGCAGCGCGACTAATGGGCGCGCGAGCCGGAAGCTTCGCCGCGGGGCGCCTTGCCCGAGTGCCGGCGCGATTCGTCGAACGTGGCGAAGGCCAGAATCCCGGAAAATAAGCCGAAGCTGATCAGGACCGCCGCGATAACCATGATGTCGTAGCTGGGCACGTCCGTTCTCCGTTTGATGATTGCCATTGCCGGAGAAGACAGGATGAACGCAGGCAGGGCCTTGATCTGAGTCAACCAAGCCATTGAGGCGGCGCGCGATCCATTCATTGCTGCGATGGACAGACCTGGATTCGAATGCCCGGACCGTCGCCATGCGTCCGTTCAAGGCAATCCCACCGGGGTAACGAGCGGAGATGGCGCGCCTGGGCGGGCGGCGCGGGCCGGCAGATGATGGCCGACGCGGATCAAAGCGCTGGTTCGGATTCTTATTGCAGCTGAGCGCTGCGGCTGTTGCGTTCCTCGCTCAGCCGCAGCGCCGTCCTCAACCCCATGATCTCGGAAATCGCCGCGTCGATCATGGCCAGAAGCGTCAGCGTGTCGTGCTGGCTTGGATCGGCCCTGACATAGGCAAGCTGGTTCACGATGTCCTTGTCGTCGTCGGCTTCGTCGTTCATGTCCGTCTCCCGACTTGCAGCCTCGCGAAAGTTCCCGGCCCTTTTTAAGCCGATCGCCTCAGTCGTCAAATTACGCTTCAGCAATTCAGTGCGCGTGAGGCGCCGGCATTGGTGTTTTGCGAATAAGCGAGACATTGCCGCCGCGGTGCTGTCTAGTGCCGGTTCCTGTACTCCGGGGGGATCAGGGTGGAGCTCCAATTTCTGCTTGTCGGATTTGCCTGCGCGGTCGCCGGCATGTTGTCGTTCATCACCTTCGTGAAATGGCGGGAGGTGCAGGCCCTCAGCCACTGGTTGCCGACGCCGGGAAAGATCATTTCGTCGCGCGCCGAGGCGCGTGAGGTGAGAGTCTCGGGCGTTGGCCCGGACAGCAATGACACCACCGAAATCCGCAATTTTCCGGCGATCACCTTCGAATACAAGGTGGGCGGCAAGACATTTCGCGGCTCGCGTTACAGTGTGAAAGAGAATTTGGGAAATTTCGAAGTCGCTGAAACCCTGGCGCAGTTTCCGCGCGGCGCCGAGGTGACTGTCTTTTACAATCCGGCCGATCCGAGCAAGGCGGTGATCGAGCGCACCTTTCCCGATGGCGCCTTCAAATTCATGGCCAAGCTGTCGGCGGGACTGGTGATCGGCACAGTGGTTCTGGTGTTTTCCGTTGGCGGCGTCCTGGAGGGGATCAGGCCGCATCTGGCCAAGCCGCAGAATCTCGGGGCGGCGGCGCTGCTGTTGTTCATGGGCCTGTTCGTCCTGCGCATGGGTTTCGCCCAGAAGGCGCTTGCCAGGCAAGCGGTGCAATGGCCGGTCGCCGCCGGCCGCATCGATGCGTCGGGCCTGCAGACGATCCGCGCCAATGGCAGCTATCGCTGGCGCACCGTCTTTCGGTCGCGCATCGTCTACAGCTATGGCGTCGCCGGACAGCGCTACAGCGCCGATCGTGTCACCTTCGGCGTCAGCGTGACGGCCTCGCTGCCCGGCCTCGTCAGCGGCCAGGCCAGGCGCTATGCCGAAGGCAGCAAGGTCGACGTGCACTATGACCCGGCCAATCCCGCCTCGGCGGTGCTCGAATGCCGGGTGCGCGGGCTCTGGCTGCTGTGGGTTTGCTCGCTGGGCTTTCTCGGCGCCGCCGCCTGGCTGGTCGTTTGAGGCGCGCCTGCTTTCATGACGAGGCATTCAATGATCACTGGCAAACCGGCCTTGTTCTTCCTGGCTCTGCTCGGCGCCGTGCAGGCAGCGAGCGCAAAAGAGTGTCTGTTGAGCCACGCCACCTATCGCGAGCCGCGTTCGGGTGCGGTCATGCAATTCCGGCCGCTCCACAATGAGCCGGCAGCGCTGACGGCCGAAGTGTTTTCGCTGACCGTGCCGAAGACCGATATAAGCCTGCCGGCCGACATCACCTGGACCAATGGCAGGAATTCATTTCCGCTCGGCACTATCCGCCACACCTGCACCGACGACGACCGCGAGGCGGGGCTGGAGGATGGCAGCGGGCTGTGCCGGATATGGATAGGCCAGGTCTATGCCTTGACCGGAGGCGGCGCCGAGCAGCTTAACTCGCGCGAAGCGACGCCGGCGCCGAAAGGGCTGTTGCTGCCTGATTTCGGCGCTGCTTTCACCGAATTTGCCGACTTCGCCAAAGCCAATCGGAACGGCTCGGCATGGGACGCCTTCACTTTGGCGGGATGCAGCGATGAATAGCGTCATGAGATCGTTCGCTTGGGCCTGCGCGCTGTTTGCATCAGCGACGATATCAGCTGCAGCACATGCGGATGAGCCCGCGCCGTCGCGCCCGCCGATCGACAAATGCGTCTGGGAAAAAATGACCGACAAGACGGTCGGGCTGGCCGCCTGGGTGCAGCGCTGCGATTTCGGCTTCCGCCAGATCCATTTCGAATTCGTCGGCAACGCACTTGCCATCAAATACAGCGATGGCGGTGCGGCCGATCCTCTGGTCGAGGTGTTCGACATCAAGTCAGGCGAAACCGCCGAAGCCGCAGTGCTACGCCTGTTGCTGGAAAAGACCGACAAGGCCGTCAGCGCCCGCTGTGTGCTGGCGCCCTACACCGAGGGCACCGTGCCCGTCGGCGTCAAACGCTACACATTCAGCCCTAATGCCGCCTATGCGAAAGAGCTGAAGGCGCTCGCCAACCCCGACGAGGTTCCCGAACCGCCTTGCGGCGACTGGGGCGAAATGCCCGACGGCATCCAGTATTTCGAGGTGCCGGCGGGTGAGGGGCGGAAAGTGCTGTTCGTCCGCATCGGCCAGGACGAGCCGTTGTTTGACGAGCAGACGTTGCGGGTGTTGCCGGCGGGTTAGGCGCCGGCAGTCAAAGTGCGATCAGGAGTGCCTCTTGTCTACTCCTACAATGGGAAGGGATTGGGCGCCGGATGGCGGCAGTAGCATCACTGCTTTTTTGCTGGCGGCTGCCGTATCCTTAGCATTTCAATTCGTTTTGAAATTAGAGCCGCTGCCGAAGCGATATTAGTAGGAGTTCCGGTAAGCTGCGAAAGTCTGTGGATGTCTCGGCGGTACTCAAAAGCCACAAATGGCGGAACTAAGAAGTTTCTCGCGAATATATCGGCCTGATCCTCGACACTTTCGAGGGAGTTCATGTTTGTGAGTTGTGGAGTGTAGCCCAGAAGATCTTTCTGTTTAGCTCCATCTATATGCGCATGCAAAAGCAGGTGTCCTAACTCGTGCGCAAGTATTCTGCGGCACTCTTGATCTCCATCGCAAGCACTATCGTAGATTGTCTCTCTTACAAAGATGCGCGGTGGGTCATTCGTCGCATATGCGGTCTTATCCAGCTCAATATCTCGCCGAATCATCAATTTGAAATCGGGTAGAATCTCTTTCAGCTTAAATTCTAGGATTTCAATTATATCAACGTAGAGTTTGTCCGATATGCCGAACGAGCCTCTAAATTGGCGGGCACGTTCGGCGATGTCGAGTTCACTCAGCTTTTCAGAATTAAAGCGATCCAGGGACTTCATCGTATCCTCCTGGCCGCGCTGTGGTTTAGGCCTTCGGTCGTGGACGGGCCTCGGCGGCTACTTGCGGCTTCGGGCCGAGCATAGCGATCAGATACTCATGCGGCACCCCAAAAAGTGCCGCGAGCTGATCCAGAATGTGATCTGTCGGCCAAATTTCCCCGTTTTCCACACTGGTGATGTACGCACTGCCTGCGCCAATGAGCTTTCCGAGTTGATTTTGTGACCACCTCTTCTCGCGGCGGGTGCGTTCAATGAAAGCCCCAAATTTTTCTGGACTGCCGTTCTTCATGAAAGTCTCCTAGGATTCTGTCGGGACCCTCAAAGTTTGCCTCGCATCGTCGTGTAACTATTTGAAATATCTCAATATGTTATACGGAAATGCCTCACGAATTCAGGCTTTAGACACAACAGGACGCCTCGCTTTGGACACGACAGTGCGCCTCACTTGTGGTGGGGTACAAAAAAACCCGGCAGGCGCCGGGCTTTGTATTGATGGACGTCTTGGATCAAACGGACGGCAGCGAGTCTCGACGATAAAACCTCGTGCCGATCGTTTCGCGGTCGAATGCCAGCGGGACGCCGGCCTCTTCGAGAGCCGACTTCAATCCGCTGAAATGAACTCCGCGTTCCTTTGCGAGCCGAATGAGCGACACATAGGTTCTCATGAATTCATCGAGGTCGGCTCGCATCACCAGTTTCTGCGGGCAACGGTTGACGGGATTGATGCCAACCCTGGATGGGAGATGGCCTTGCGCGAGGAGGGCGGTAAGAACCTGAGTTGCTACGCCGAGGCTCTTTTCAGTTTCGCGGAGGGACAATCCGCCATGCTCCTCTCGCCGCACCAGTAGACGAACCTCGTCCGGATCAACCAGAAGAGAAAGGAAACCATTCTCGGTCGGCAACTTCCTCGTGCGCGTCAGTTTCCCTTCCAGCTTAAGCCTGACGATCTCCATGACAGCGCAGCATGCTTGCTTTCCGGCATTGAGGAGATTGCAGAAACCGGCGTCCGCCTCGCCAGGTTCGTCGGCGCCGGCGAGGAGGCGCTCCAGGAAATCATCCAGGTCGACCTTCGCAAAATTGTAGTGCATAAGAACCCCATCATCGTTCTCGATCACGGGTCGCACGAAACCGTTTTCGAACAAACCCCGGTCGTGTGGTCGGGGCGCATTCAGATACTTCGCTGCCGCCGTCATCGGCAGCGCGTCGAACACGCGCCGGATGAACGTGCGGCCTTCTTCGGCATCGAAGAGCACCTTGTCATCATGGACAGATCGTCTCGTTTCATCGATCAATCCACCAAGAAGGAGCAGCTTTCGCAGGCGCTTGGGATGAGTCTCGAACTCAATCGATGCGGTTCGCACGGAATGCAACTTCCGGGTCGATACTGGTCTTCCAAAAATCTCGTCCCCGGGACCGAGCGGCATGGTCTCGATCGAATGGCGCATGATGATGTCGCGAAGCGGTTCATAGGCATCGTCGTCAGACTCGTGGGCGAGCCAGTCGTACAGGCGGCCGAATGCAGTTTTGGGACCGGTCAGCAGTCTCCTGTTATTGCACTTCGACTGGAGCAAATTCAACAACTCGCAAATGGCAGGCTCGCCGTGCCGCGCGATCTCGAATCCGCGTGCCCCGGCGTCATACAGCTCGTCTTCGCTCAATGCCGAGATCTTGACCTGGGGACCATGAACCGCGACCGCGCCAAGGATTTCACACGCTTTCGCGGCCGCATCGTACCGCAAGCCTTGGAGCCAGGGAGCATCGTCTCCACCGCCGCCCAGACGGTCGAGCAGGTAGCCTTCTAGTTCCGAGAGCGACCTCGCGGAAGCCGAGTGGGCCAAAGCTTCGATCTCGCGGATTCTCGGTTCGACGGACCTTGTGAAGTCGTGAATCGTGTGAGGGCTCAGGTCATAGCTTAGTTCGATCAAAGCAGCTTCGTGAATGGGGCAGGTCCGAACTGAGGCCAGAATCCAGGTCGCTCTCTGGTAGGGCCTGGCTACCTCCGCACAGGAGAGGGATCCAAGGTCATCCCGCAGGCACCCGGCGCACGCGCGGATTCGTCCGCGGAGAAGGGACGATCGCCGCATTGCATGCCCTTTGAACGTGTACGTCCGGTCGCCCTGACGGACAATAGCGGACCGAGCCAAAGCATCAGGATCGACGCGCGAGCGCCCGGCGAGCTTGTTTAGTGTCGCTTGATCGCCGTCAACGACACCCTGGAACGTGAAACCCATGTCGAGGCAAAAGTCTCGGCCAGAGCGGCGGTTGAGGTAGGCGATCCTCGAGCAGAGGCTTGAGGGCAGCTCATCGTCCCCGAGCGGGACCGTCATGTTTACAGGCAACTGACCCATTACTTGTTCCTCACGTCGCGCGGCTTCTTTGAAAGCTGTTCCGGATCAAGGTCGTCATTCGCCTGATCGGCAGCATCCAAAATCATGCGGGGATCGATCCGGTGCCAATCCCGTGCAATGAAAACATTGGCATCAGGCCCGCAGCCGGCCCTCGCTGCATATGCTCTTGCGAAGTGCCCGATCCTTACGGCACCATCACCAGACCGGAGAGCCTCCTCAATTGCATCCTGCGTGAACTCGATTGCGGTTCCGAGCTGATTAAGCGAAGCGTGGATTAGCCTCGCGATCGCTTCGTCATTTTCCCGATCGACGGAAAGCCCGGCTCGGTCTACGACGAACTGCCGAATCATTTTGTCGATCATTCTTGCATCGCGCGGAAACTCGATCGGCTCAAAGCGGACAAAACGGCTCCGCCGCTTGATTTGGGTGTCACCTTGGAAGAACTTGGCAACCATCGGAAGGCCGGACAGGATCAGCCATACGGGCCAATCCTTTTGCTGGACGATGTTCTTCAACGTGTCCCGAACCTTTTGCAGCTCATACGCGTTGCCGTCTTTAAGCGCGTGCTGCAATTCGTCGATGTGGACGATTCGCACTCGGCAGTCTCGCAGTCGCTGCCGAACCAATGCCCACACGACATTCTCGCGTACATCGCGCTCGAGCTCATATCCGAGGGCTGCCAGGAAACTATTGCCAAGCTGTTTCAACGTGCAGGGAGATGGCGCGATCACAGTGATCGAGCTGCCGCCCTTTTCCAGGTCTGCCAATTCGCGGCGGCTTGCGAACAAACGCTGCAGCGATCTGGTCTTCCCGGCTCCGCTTTCTCCCAGCACGGAGACGATGCGCCCCTCCGCCAGACGACCGACCCTTGATTTTCCTTCCGCCCGACGGCTGTGCACACGCTGGTAGCTGTCGAGAAGCCAATCGACTTCTGCCTCCAACAGTTGGTCACGCGGCGTCTTAAAGTACGCCGAAAGGACTCGATCCATGACCGCGTCTCGCGCGTCAGCGGCTGACACTTCAGTATTCTCGATATTGTTGACGTCCATTTTCAATCCTCCATAGACCAGATGTCGTCATCGGATTGTTCGTCCGGCGCGTTGCTTTCGGGATTCGCCGAATCCCTGCGATCTAACGGCGAGGGCGGCACGGCAGTTGGTGGGTCCTCAGGGGTGTCTTCGGCCACCTCAAGGAAATCCCCGTCCTCCTCGGTCCCGCGCTCGATCCTCGAGCCGAGTTCCAGATGGCGCTCCAGTTTCGCGAGTTTCTCGCGAGTGTAGGTGGGCGGATCAAGCTCGGCTCTTGTGATGGCCTTATCCGCAAGGTCCTGGATTTCGCTGAGTGCTTGCTGGACGACATCCTCCGTCATCGCTGCCTGGTCGGCATAAGTCCTGCGCAGCCGCTCGTTGGCCTCCTGCCAGTCCTTGACGGATACGCCGTTCATTCCCTGCCGTTGACACTCGACAGTGAGCCAGCCTTCGGGGAGACGGACGGAAATGTGACCGAGATCCTGTTGGTCGACACGGATCAGGACAGGCTTTTGGCCGATCTGGCGGCGGCGCCTTGCCAGCTCATCATCCTGATACTGATTGCCAAGGAATTCGATCCCTTCGTTGGTGATCCGCCTTTCGAGGGTCGTCCCGAAGATGTCACGCATTTGGTCGGGATCGGGGGCAGGCGTCACGCCCCAGTCCCTAACCAGCCGGAGCCATGCGTTGCGAGGCGTCTCCCCGCCGAGACCGCCATGGGGTTCGTTATGATAGACGTCGACGACATAGCGGATGAGCACCTTGGTCAGTTCTTCCACGTCGATCGTGACTCGGGCGTCGGAATCGTACTCGCCCTTGACGACGCTGTTCTCGAAAGTTCGGCCGTCGAACCGCGCGATCACCTGAGTGTGCATGGTCGAAAACACGCGCTCGATCCTGGCACGCATCTGGGGCATGCCAACCGGGGCAAACATGACCTCGGAGCCGAGGTCAGTCCCGGCGCCCCGGAATTCGTAGCTGAACCACGACGAGCCCGTGTCGGTGGAAATGGTGTCGGGCGTGCCGCCCATGTCCCAAGGAGTCTTGCAGCCTACGGCCATGGCAAGGGCGCGCTTGTCCGAGACAGTCATCTGAAGGGTAGCCACCGCGGAGTTGGCCGAGGGAGAGTCGGAGATGACGCGGATTGCCAGAATGCAGCGCGTTGCGGCATCGATCGCGACAGATACCCACACCCGGACCTTGGCAGCGGCTCGCCTCACGTCCCTGGGAAGCTTGCTCCAGATGCTTGCGTCCATCAGCAGCGTCTGAAGCGATACGCACCACTCGTCCATCTCGACACGTTCCAGCGGCAGCCGAACGTCGAGACCTCCTCGAACGATGTAGAATTTCTTCTTGGCCTTCTCCTCAGACTCCCTTCCTGCATAGACAAAATACGAGTCGAGCTTGGCAATTTCCCGGTCAAGCGCCCTGCGGCTTGGCAACGTCAGCGGTGCAACGCCATTTTTCAGGAGTTCATCGTTCTGTTTTTTGATCTCCCTGACGAGATTGGAGTAAACCAAGGCTTTGCTTGGCTTGCGCGCGTCCGCAAACGTTGCGGCAAAATCCTTGAGAAGCTGCTGCACCTCGTCGACCAAGCGGGGCTGACGGTTGCCGCTTCGGCCATAGTTGTCGCGCAGGACCAGCGCATCGAAATTGCAGGCCTCGTACTTGCGCAGCCACTTCCGGAGCATCGTCGGGCTCGGCGGACTGCGCAGCACCAGACTGCTTCCGCACCGTCCGCTGCTGGCTTGACGTTCTGTTTCGGTCCTGGCGATCTCCCCGTTGATCGTGGCGATGGCCGGCCGCATGGCAACGTCGGAGCGACTCGTCTCCCGAGCTGCCTCCATACGCAGGAAACGATCACAGATATCCTTGCGCCAAAGCACCTTGCCGCGCTGTTCTTCCCCGAGATCATTGAGCTGGACCTCTGGCTGGCCTCTGCTCGAGGCGAGCCGAGTAGGCGAATTGTGATTGCGGAAAAGCTTGAGCTCCCCGGATTCGCGGAGCTGTTGGATTTCCTCATGGCTGAACCGTTCCGGCAATCCTGTCGCCATCCGGATGAAAACCTGAGAGAAGTCGTCGCTTGAGTGCGGCGCGTAATCGATCTCGCCAACCGCGATACGATCGCTCAAGCTGAATCGGAGCCGAGGCGCCGGGGAGGGGACTGTCTGGATTTTCTTACTGCTGTTGGTCATGCTGATCTCCTGATGGCTGCTTCCGCCTGACGCGGATCTGGGTGTCGCGAGTGATGTGGCCCGTCCCGACGGCTTCAATGACGCCGTCAGAAATCAGGCAGAGGACTGCGAGAAGGCCGGCAGGCCCCGGTGCCGTGACGTGGATGACTTCCGCGATCGTGGCCGCCCCCTGAAGGGTCAGGACGCAAGCTTTGACGACCGCGATGTCGGCGGGAATCCGACTGCGCACTGCCCGATGGACAAGCCGGGCATTTGCGGCGCGGATTCGCGTGATCTGTCGCCCAGTCCGAAGGACAATCCGGTCAGCTGAGCCGGGGGGCGACTGCTCCCGAATGAGGGTGAGCGTTTCCTCGATTCCGCTGGGGCCGACTCTGTGTTCCGGCTTGACAGCTACCGCTCGACGTTCGCCGCACGTCATGCGCGCTTCGAAGTCAAAGGTGTGCTTGTGCCCCTTGCCGTTGCGGTCGACGTAGTCGATTGCGCGCGGCTGATCGCGCACGTCGGAGACATCGGGGTGAGCCATAAGAATGTATGCGGCGTCGCGTTCGAGACCGCTTTCATAGACGAGTTTCCTGTTTGTCCTTGGATTCACGATGCTTCCCCTGCAAGAGCCTCTCGAACGCATTTTGAAGTTGCGGCTGGTCAGCGAGTCCGACGGTGGAATGAAAATCCGGCCCGATCTTCTGGCAGTCTGAGATGGCTTGGTATGGATAAGCCCCCGCCCTCGGTCTCACCGCCAACCTCCTGATCGGGAAGTGAGGAGCCTCGGGTTTCGGTCGGACTAATTCCGGAGCGTGGAGTCTTGATATCTTTGGTCATGGCATAGCTCTCCTGTTCTCGGCGGGCTGCCGAGCTAGTCGTCGGGAGATGCGATAGGCTTCCCGAAGCGTTGATCGAGCAGACGGAGGTCCGCTGAGATCAGAGCGCTATGCGGTTGTGTGCGTCGGCGATCCGGGAGGCGGACTTGGCATATCTGGCGTTCGCCAGGCCGCAGCAATTCAGCGCGTCCGCCGGGGCGGCCAACGCGTCGAGAGCGTGCGGACGTCGCAAGTGGGCAGCGGGTGCCGCCGGCTCAACCATCGGCAGACCATCTGTCCGTTTAGGAGAAAAATGATTAGAGACGAGCTGTTTGCTCACGACGAAGATCCTTCCTGGCTAGATAAACAGGCTAGCTGGGGAAGGACGAACCGACGCCAATGTCTAAGACATTGGCGTGAAATCACACCGATGGCTTAGACCTTGGCTTTGTGGCCGTCCTGCCCAACTATCGATATGAATTTCATCATGGAATTCGGTTCCTCTGTTCCGGCAGGATTGGTGCCGGGATCGGCGTTTTGACGTTGAAGGATTGAGATCTGGTTAGGAAAACTCGTCAAATTCGATAGGATCCGAACTTCTTCGATCGCGATATCGAAATCCTTGTCCATGCGGCCGGGATGCTGTGACAGGCGGCATCCAATGGTGTCCAGCGCAATCGAGCCTTGCGCAATTCGCGGGAGGTTCCCCATCCGTCGCCAGCCAATGGCGTTAACGGACCTGACGTCGCGTCGGCCGGAATTTCTGCTTGCCAGTCAGGTTCTCAGTTTCTCACAGGATCTATGCCACCGCTCGCCGCTGCTGACCCCCCTCGCGTCTTGGTGAGGACGTAAGCCAGAAAAGGCCCGCGGCGCCGGTTGACGTCAGCAACCCGGCGCCTGACGCTTTTCTCTTCGAGAAGAGAAAGGTTGCGCGATGGAAAAGACGCCAAGGTATTTCTGCAGTTTGACCGAGGATGAAAAGCTTATTGTCCTCGATGGCCTCGAGAGATCCGGCAGTGTCAGGATGATGGCCAACGTCTTAAAGGGGAATTTCTCGGATCTGGCGACTTCGGCGTCGGAGGACGTCAGGGCCAGGTATGCACGATGGCAGGAGGTCGCAAAGAAGGGGCTGGCCATCGAGGCGGAATGGGGCGAGGGGGCTCTCCTGAACCTTAACGATCCGGTCTTCGCGGACATGCGAGCACGAGGACAGATGAAACCGGTCCGCGTCCGAAATGCGGAAGCGTATGCTGCAATTCATCCGCCGGCTGAGTTCAGTTCTGCGAGCTTTTTGAAGGCGTGAATCTGGGTGCCGACCACTGTGTGCCGTACCCTCGTGCTAGCCGGAATCACAACAAAGGTTCCCTTGCTTTCGTCCGGCGCCTTTCCATCCTCTGTTAGCTTCAGCTGGAGGTAGATCTCGCCGTCTTCGCTCATATCGACCAGACGCTCGTGGTACTGGTTGATATGGCCGCGTTCCTCGTCTTCGTTGGTATGGTCAGGATGTTCCACGGGCATACTCAAACTCCTTCCAAGGATTTATGCGTCGGCAACCGGTAATCCTTAAAGCATTGCATTTTCGTTATCGTGCTCGTCGCGATGTAGGATCTACGCGTCTGAAGCAGTCAATCTTGTCTATGCCGTGTATGATCGGGATGTAGGTGAATTCGGCGTGGAAGGTTCTTCCGATAGACGACAGTCTCAGGAAGTCGCTATCCAATTGAACGAGGAACGTTCCGGCGCTCGGCCTGACGGTGCCCCCGACACGACCCGACGCAACCAATCCAAGCGATACTTCACGACCTTGCACCGAGGAATCAAATGCCCCCTTCGACCGAGCCGCCGATTTTCTTGGACCGTTTCCGCGATATTCTAAGGAGCCGAGGCGAGACCGCCGCGCAGTCACCCGAAACCAGTCTGGCGAGAAGAGACGGGGATGAACTCTTCTACACGCCGTTCGAGCATGTGAATCCGAATGCCAGTCTCGCCGTGGTCGGCATTACTCCCGGCCCCGAGCAGCTGAAGCTTGCCTACCGAATGTTTGGCAGCCGTCTGAAAGTCGGACAAGCGGACGAGCAGATTCGGTTGGAAGCCAAAAAGCAGGCTGCGTTTGGCGGTAGCTCAATGCGTCCGAATCTCCTGAAGATGATGAGGCATTTCGGCCTGGCCGGGATTCTGGAAATCCGTGATGAAGAGCAGCTATGGGGAGACGAGGCCGAACTGTTCCATGCGACCTCGGTCATTCCGCACGCAGCCTTCAGGAACGGCAAGATGTTCGCCGGAAGCTTCGACGACGTTCTCCGGTCGGACGTGTTTCGCGAGGGGTTCGAGCGAGATTTCGCTTCCTCGCTGCGTCTGATGTCGGACCGGACCCTGTACATCGGCTTGGGTCCGACGCCTCTCGCCGCTCTGGACTGGTGCGCGAAGGAGGGGCTGATCCGCAGCGACCAGGTTCTCGGCGCCTTTGCCCATCCTTCAACGAGCGCGGGCAGTCAGGTCGACGTGTACCTGGGACTGAAATCGCCGGACGACCTGAGCGGAGGCGACCCCGTCCGGAAACGGATTCAGTTTCTCCTTCCGGCTTACGCTCGGATGAGAGCGGCGACAGATGCACTCCGCAGGAAACACAGCCTCGCGTTGGCACCACCGTTTCCACGACCGGATGGTGCCGCCCGACCTACGCCAGCCATTGCCGCCAATCCTCCGAGGGAAAAGACAACCGGGGGCCAACTGTCAAAGGGACCGACGAGCGACCGTGGTGCGGGAAACCCCTTACGCGACCTCATTCAGGCGGAGATGGACCATGATCCGCGGCTTCTCCAGCATCCCGACCGCAGGATCGGCGGTACCAAGAAAATCGCCATCTACAATACGACTAACGGCCGGACATTGGCTCTGGACAAGACTTCTAGCGGCAAGCAGCCGATATGGACCCGGGCTTCTGATGTCGGGCACGACTGTTTTCCACACATTGCGGGAGAAGCATATCCGGTCGAAAGGGGTCGTAACTCCAACCTCAATGTTCCGGAGCTTAAGGGGCGGGCGTTGAGCCGCTTTTATCCGCAGACATTCGAAGAGGCGAAGGCCATCATTGACTTGGTCTGCGAACGAGCCGCGATCTGTTCCGGTTCTTGAGTCAGCCTATACGGCCGCCGCAGCCTTCAAATATGAGCGGGCCATCCGCAACCGCCCTCGCCAAGCCTTTTTCGACTGCTTTCGTCGTGCCTTTTCTGGTCATGCCGACGCCTTCTGGCGAATTTTCGCGGCAAGTTCGTCCGGGTCGGCTGCGCCGAGGTCCCGGCTCAGTGACGGCCGCAGCCGAGAAGAGACGACTGAGGCCGAAGATTCTGAAATCATGAAACGTCACAGGCGCTCGAAGCCGTTATCAGTCAGTTTGAGGAACTTGCCGCCGTCGAAAGTCAGATAGCCTTCTTGGATCAGGCCGTTGATGGCGCCGCCGTATTCTGTCCCACGGACACCGTGTTTCGAACCGAGCTGGATTTGCAGGTCCGTGACGTTGGCTGCGATTTCGCCGGAACGCACGCCAGGATTTTTCTCGCGGATATGCTCAAAAATCCATTCCTGGATTTCTTTCACTGTCGGCTCTTTCGCTCGATGGGCCTTCGCACCCAGCTTAAGAAACTTGCCACCGTCCCACGCGAGAACTTCTGCTTCGACGAGCGCCTTCACCGCCTTGATGTATTCGTCGGCGCGGGCGCCGAACTCCTTCGCGGTACGCAGCTGCAGACTCATGATGTCGGTGACGATCTCGCCGGGCCGGACAGCCGGATGATTGTTGCGGATGTATTCCTGGATATAGATCTGAATCTCTTCCGTAGTCGGCACCTTGGCCATTGGTATTTCCTCCGTTCGAAAAGTGAAAGGTTATCAAATGCAATCAGCAGGTAGCGTTCGTCGCCGCCGCTTTCAAGATCCGCTCTCCCTTGCTTGGCTTGCGTGTCGCGGCTTGCAGGGCACACGGCCGCGATGCGCAAGGGAGGAGCCGTCGGCCAACCGGGCCTCCGGCTTCGCGATGATCCACGGCGAGACGCTCTAGACTAGGGCCAAAGCCCAATCACTTGGTGGACATTTTGGCGATCGCGATCGCCGATTCAAATCGCTCTCGGGTAGCAGCCCGAATGCGTTGCAAGCCGAACTGCTCCGCTAGCTTTTCAATGACCTGATCGTCGGAGAGCCTGACGCGCAGATACGGCGACGCCAAGCTGGCAAGTTCGGCAAGCGGAGTGTCGCTATGGGATCGGCTTCCATCAGCCGAAACCCGGAAGGGCACCGGGCGATCCGTCACGGATCCTTCTGGCCAGAACACGTCCCGTTCCTCCTCACGAGATCGGGGAAAGCGCGGGTCTACGGCATCGGTCACCATCTTCTGTATGATTGAACCCGTCCGCTCCATGCCATGTGCTCTCGCGATCCGGATGGCGAGAATATCGCCGTACAGCGGACCCTCGGTCTGAATGACATGCGCAATCAGTTGTCGAAGCAGTTGGCGATAGCTTGCCTCGTAAAAGCGGTCATGATCCGGCCTCAGCCCAGCAACACCGAAATCGGTGACGCTATAAACCCCTTCCGTTTGATTGGCTGGTGACTTGGAAGTCGCAACCTTCACGTCGCGTGGCATCGCCGGAAAGGACGGCGAAGACTGCACCGAGGGCTTCTGCCCGACCGACGCGCCGATGCGATCGATTACGCTGCAGATGCGATCCAGGTACAGCCTCTTTTCCATCGGGTCGGTACCGGACCTCTGGTAGTGCGGGACGCGAGTGAACCAGTCGTCAGGATCGGTAATCCTTTGGTGGACGAACGTTTCGATCATGGCTTCGCGAAGGATGGAACGATGCGGCTCCCAATTGGAGGCCGACGGCCGGATGATCTTTTCCCTAAATGACGCCAAGGCTTGGTACGCCTGGTCAGCAGTCAAACTACCGCTCCCCTCAAACGGGTCAGCGCGATCGTCCGTTTCGGCCTGCACGTCCGAAATCGCGTGCTCCGCTATGGAGTCAAATAGGGCTTGGCCATCAGTGTCATCGTCGGTTTCTGTTTCTGACAGCTCTGCGATTGCGACCTCGATCGCCGGCAAATATTTGGGCCCAAGTCGATAGTCCTGAAACGCCGACATTGGCTTAGTCCGCAATTCCTCAAGCCGCTTGAGGAGCTTTTCCGTCTGAGCGTCCGGGCTGTCAAACCAATCGGTCGACCAGACCCGAAGGATGTTCCAGCCCAGGCCCCTCAGAACCTCTTCGCGCAACCTGTCGCGGTCGCGCGCACTCTTGCTCGAATGATACTGCGCGCCGTCGCATTCAATGCCTGCGAGGAACATTTCCGGGTGGTCCGGATGCCGTATTCCCAAGTCTATCTTGAATCCGGAAACTCCCACCTGCATGTCTACGGAATGGCCACGAACGCGAAGACGATTGGCCACCTCGATTTCAAATTCACTGTCTGCCTCGCCGCCAATCAGCTGGACCGCAGCACGTCCCTCGGATTCGGTATATTCGAGATATCGCTTCAAAACATGGACGCCCTCTTTGCTTGTTTCCGTCGGTTTGACGTCTTCGGAGCCAAAGGATGCGAAGAGACCAATGCGGATCCGGGCCCGGGAAAAAAGTACGTTGAGGCGACGATGACCCTGCTTGCTGTTAATCGGGCCGAAGCGCTGCCGCATGACAGTCGCGCCGGCTTCCTTGCCGTAGGTCATCGATATGAAGATGAAGTCGCGTTCGTCGCCCTGAACGTTCTCCAAGTTCTTCACGAACAAAGGTTCGCCCTTCTTCCCGGCTTTCTCCCGATACGTCTCGACGAGTTCGTCATCGCCCGACATCCGTCGGAGGGTTTCCTCAATGAGGTCTCTCTGGTCCGTGTTGAGCGCGACAATACCCAGGGTGGGAAGCGAATCCTCATCACTGTCCGAGAAGTGCCGCATGAACTCTATCGCCTCTTCAACGACGCGCTCTGCTTCGGTGACATTCCGCCTGGCCTGGTATTCCCCGTTGACGCGAAGCAGATCGATAGAGAAAGAGCCGGGTTTTGCAGCGGGGAACGTGACGAGGCTGCCCTCGTAAAAGTTGTCGTTTGAAAACCGGATCAGGCTCTCGCAACGGCTGCGATAATGCCATTTCAGGCGCCTGACCTCACCGAATACCTTCTGGCATCGTTCAAGGATCGACTCGTCATCGATCTCGTCCGCATCTTCGTCATCAGTAGCCGGATTGTCGCTCGATCGTTCGAAAAAGCTCGTCGGCGGAAGCTGTTTCGGGTCGCCGACCACTACGATCTGCCGCGCACGCAACATGGCGCCCAACGCATCTTCCGGCTTCATTTGGGACGCCTCGTCAATGACGAGCAGGTCAAATTCAAATCTGCCTTGCGGGAGAAACTTTGAAAGCGAGAGGGGCGACATCATGAAACAGGGCTTCAGAGCCCTGACAGCTTCGCCAGCCCTTCCCATCAGACCGCGAACTGGCGTGAAGCGCTTCTGTTTCGGAAACTCGTTCGCCAGAAGGCTCATTTGCGTCCATGTCTTCACCGATCCGTTGCGGAGGCCGTTCGGCGGCTGCCTTGTGAGCAAACGCGCCCGGACGGTCTCGCGGTCACCAAGGATCTTCTGCCTGTCACGCTCGGCAAACGTCTTTCGTTTCGCATCGAGTTCGTTGCCAGTCCGGTTAGCCAACGACGAGGAGAGACGCCGGGCAGCCTTGGCACGAAGTCGGGATGCGACCGCGTCGAATACCGCCGGAAGCCGCGAAGGAGGGACCAGCAGTCCATCTGTCTTGGAAAGGAATTCGACGAGGCCTGCTCCCTCGAGTTCGGCTCGGGAACTGCGGAGGGAGATGAACTCCGAAAGCTCCTCTCTATGTTCCAGGAGGTTTTCAAGATGCGGGATCATGGACCGCACATCGAAGGCGTCCATGCCACGAACCCCGAATTCGTCAAGACGCTTCGCCGACTGGTTGATCTGCCCTGTAACGCGGTCATATGACTCTGCTATCTCGCGAAGTCGGTCGCGCCACGCCCGGGCATCCGCGGAGAGAAGTCCTTCAAGGATCGGCCCGGGCAGTCGCGCCAACTTGACCGATCGCACATATCCTATGGCGTCTTCAGTTTGCGAGACCCCGTCGTTGTCAGGCGCCAGCGAGCGAACCGCGACGGCGAATGGAGATCTGTCGACCGCGATGAGCGCTTGCGACAAGCGTGTCCTGGCGGCATCGATCTCGGCAAGGGTCGAGAGCGAAAGCGTGGAAGATGACAGCCGGTCATCCGGGTCCAGTCCGAGAATGCGTTCGAAAGCCTCCAGATCCTTGGTGCACTGTTCCGCAGCGTGCCCGATCCGGTGCCCGTCAATCAATTCATCGAACCGTGCGCGTCCGGCTCTGTACGGATCTGCCGTCCGCGAAAGCTTTGCGAATGCGGAGATAGAACCTACGGTCAATCCGACTATGGCTTTGGCAACGCTGTTTCCGTCGGAAAGCCCCGTGAGCTTATGCTCCACTGCTTCGCGCAGCTTGATCCCTTGATCGATAGCCACGAACGGCGTTCCTATCCCGGCCCAGGCTTTGCCAATCGCGGCTCCTGCGTCGCGATGGGACGCGAACGCCTCGACCGACCGGACATGTTTCGAAATTCGGACAAGCATGTCGACGGAGTTCGGTTCTGCCGGAAGCCGGAGCCGCGCCAACATTGCGCCGGCGGCTTTGACGTCTCCGCGCATCGCACTGAAGAGCCTCCCGATCCCGGTCTTTCGCAATGCAGCGCCGGCTTCGTCAAGTTCCTGTGCGTCCGGCCATTTGGGTTCGGTGAACCCTCTCACCGCTTGGCGAAGTTCCAGCTCTTCGCGAGAAAGTGCGTTCCATTGATCAAACAGCTGACGGAAAATAGAGGTGTCGATCTGGACAGCGCCAACCCATTGCAGATGCTCAGGGTCAGCGCTCTCGGTAACCTCGAGAGCCGCTGAAACAGCGTCGAGAGCGTGAACGGGGGCGGAGCCTCCCAAACCTAGCAATTCCATTGCTTGGCCCATCGATTCAAGCGCGTCTAGGAACCCCTTGTTTCGGTGGATCGTGCGGTAGGCATGGGCACGCAGGCCGACGGGGCTAAGCTCGGCAAGGCCTTGGGCCGGCAGCGCTGACACGATCGCCCGGGCCCGATCAAGAGTCGGCGCGTCGAGATCTCCTGCTGACGGCAAGTCGTCGACTGCTTGAGCTGCCGAAAGGTACGAGGATTGAAAGGACAGCCCATGCTGCAGGCCATCCAGATCGATGGCGGCGATGGTGGCTATCTTCGAAGGGCTCGATGGCTCCGGTATGATCTTGTCGGCTGCCGACACCGCATCTCCATCTTCATCGGAAAGAATGCCGAGACCCTCGTGGCGATCCATGAATTTCGCCAATTCCGCCGCTGCATCTCGAAGGCCTTGGATCGCCGCAAGAAACTGATCGCGCTCGTACGCCGGCAGGTGCCCCGGAGGGGTCGCACTCCATGGTGACGCCGACGGGTGTCCATAGGAATCATGGAACGCCTGCGCGCTCGCCGCGAAGATCTCTAATTTACCTCTGACGTCCCACAGGTTGCGTGGGTCGCCTAGCAGATCGTCCGGCATATGGACGTCGTTGAAAAAGTCTCCAAGATCGGCGTTTACCGAACGTCCTCGGATCGACTTCCAGATCATTTCGAACGGAGTCGCCCCGTCGTCGGCTTCGGAGTGCAGGTCGTTCAGATATTCAGAGATCTGGGCCCGTGCGAAAGCCCACGTCGTGTCCTCCTGCGCGGTAGCTGCCCTAGCGGACCGCCCGACGCCGATTTCGTATCGGCGGGCGAGGCTTTGGACCACCGCTTTGGGAGACGATCTGTCGGAGTGCAGCTCCAGGCAGAACTCGCCAACGCCGGACTTGTCGAGCCGCCGTTTGACAACGTCGAGGGCTGCCTGTTTCTCAGCCAGGAAAAGCACTGTCTTCCCAGCAGCCAGCGCATTTGCGATGATGTTCGTGATGGTCTGGGACTTCCCAGTCCCCGGGGGCCCTTGAATCACCAAATTCTTCTGCCGCATCACGTCCACGAGAGCGCTGTGTTGCGAGGCGTCGGCGTCTTGGATCAGGATCGGGGCGGACTTCTCGATCTCCGGATCGTCGATAAGGTAATCTTCGGGAGAATGGAACGAGGGCCCGTCACCATCGGCGCCCTGCTCGAAGCCGCTTAGGAGCGAGCCGACCAGTGGATGTGCGGCAGGGTGGTTCTGCCACTTCTCCGGCTTGGTGTCCTCGTAGATTGCTATGCGGCTGAAGGCGAAATGGCCGAGCACTAGCCAACGCCGAACCCGCCATCTTTTCAATCCTTCGATGCTTGCCTCGACCTTGGCCAGATAGTTTTCGACGGATCCTCCGTCATCGGCATCGCCGAAATCCGGAAGGTCTCTCCCAAATTTCGTTTCCAGGAATTTCTGAAGGCTGATGTTTGTTTCCGCAGCGCCTTCGCGCGCCGCAACTTCATAGACGTGCTTTCCTCGCACCTTCTGCCGTTCGATCTTGACAGGGAGAAGGAGGAGGGGCGCGTAGATCGGCTTGTCGGAGGCATCGCTGTCGTACCATTCCAGGAAGCCGAAAGCCAAAAACAGCGTCGACAGGCCCGCTTCCTGTTCGGCGAGCCGAGCTTCTGCGGAGATTTTCTCCATTAAAGCCTCGAGCTCGTCGGGATATTTCAACGTCTGGAGAAAGCGGTCGGAGTGCGTCTTCTTCGTGCCCGCCGGTTGGAGCTCGGGACTCGGGTCTATGCCGAGCGACCGCGCATGTTCGTTGCGATTGACGTCCGCGCGCTTGGGTCGAGGCGGGAGTCCAAGTTGGGAGCGCACGCGATCGCGGAGGGCCCTCTCGAGCCGTTCAACGGCCATTTCATCATCGGTTGCGCTGGCGACCAAGTTGTCCAGCGCAGTCAGGAAATCGATGTCGGAAACCTTTGCGTGCTCGAACGCGTCAACGAACTCCTCGGTCTTCTCTTCTGGCGGGAGGCCCTCGGGTTCATCGAGATGGACAATCCTGAACGAGCCGTCGTCATCGACGAGTTTCGAGTATGCTTCCTCAAGCACCTCATCGACGATCTGCAACTGGCGTTTTGAGCGGGCGCTGATCGAGTAATTCAGCATCCGATTTTTCTTGGTCAAATCCAGGAGCTTTAGTCGCAGCAGCTCGTAGATATTGCCAAGCCTGTCCAATTCGCCGCGATCAAGCATCCCAAACCTGTCGTTCATTTCCGCCTGACGGACGACGTCCACCCCGGAAACGTTCCTATCACACCTGAGATTGGGAAGTGACCCCGGAATCCTTGTTTCACACTGCGAAGATGCGAGGTCAGCTCCGGCGAGCTGCAATTGTGTTTGCATGTCGTCGCGCACATCAACCGTCCGACTGGACCGTGCTTTTACGGACAGTTTGCGGGCTGCTGCCACGTTTCTCTGGAGCTGCCCGGCTCGATGTGTCGAGCGGTGCTCCAGTTCCCGCCACAACAGCTCGAGCGCAGGTCCATCGGATCGCATCTCTTTGAAAATGCGTTCGAGTTCGTCAATTCTTTTCGATTGGTATGGTCGGGCGGGCATGGTGCATATGATTCAATGTTACGGGCCAATTCTCTCTCAAAATTGCTTCCGGCTATCAAGCGCTGGGAGGTGCCGACAACCGACCGCAGACGGCATTTTCTAAGCATCGACAGGAGTTTCCATTATCCGGACTCTACAATTCCCATGTCATCCGCCGTAGCGTTTCGATCTGCAAACAGGTGACAGTTTCTGTTGTCCTCCTCTGCCGCAACTCGTGTAGATCGTCATTATTGTTGTCGACACGGGTTTCTTTGCTTAAGAGGTCACGCACGGGCTGACCATGGGAAAGTGGGCAAGGGGTAAAGAGTTGACGAAGGCGCTTGATGGGCTCAACCGGATCTTGGAAAAGGTCCGTGAGACGAGCCATGACTTTGTGGTCACGACTGAAATATTTCCGAACCTGGACGTAGACAGAGTCGCACGTGACATGAAGCTCGCGGAAGAAGGGCAGACCCGCGGTGCGGCCAATCAGCCCTCGAAGAGCTCGAAATCACTTGACGACGTTGAACTGGCGATCGTCAGCAAGGTCCAGGACGCCAGGAGTACGGCGTACAATAACCTGGAGGACCAGCTCCATTCGTTCGCCGGCAGGCTCGGCGGCCTGGACTTCGAAGGGCAGTTTTCCGACATCCACAAAGCAAACGCCGAAGGCGTTTCCAACTTCAAGGCGGAGGTCGTCAGAGGACGCAACGAACTCCATGGTTTGCGACGGGCGCTGAACGCTGCCGAAGAAGACTATGCCGATTTCCGCAAGCGACACCGGATCACACGCGCCCCGCGGCTGTCAGAGGGCCACGTATGGTTTTTCAAGGTGTCGTTCCTGTTCTTCCTCTTTCTTGTCGAGTCGATCATGAACGGCGTCTTCCTCGCAAAGGGAAGCGATATGGGAATCGTCGGAGGCGTGACCGAGGCCATGAGCTTCTCCTTCCTCAATATCGGGATCGCTTTGGTTTTCGCCCTATTTTGCGTCAGCCTCACTGTCCACCGGTCTGCGTTCCTGAAGCTTCTCGGATACCTTTCCATCGCTGGCTATGCTGGGCTTGCTGTCGCGTTGAACCTGGGGCTTGCCCACTACCGGGAGGTGGCTGGTAGCATCCTCGAAGACGCTGGACCTATCGTTATGGATAGAATCCGGCATGACCCGCTCGGCCTGGTGGACATCAAATCCTGGCTGCTCTTCGGCATCGGCCTGATGTTTTCGATCTTTGCCTTCATCGACGGCTGGTACCTGAAAGACCCGTATCTCGGATATGCCGCAGTGTACAAAAGGCTACTTGCGGCGCGCACGACTTACGCGACCCGCCAGGAAGACCTGATTGAAGAACTGCTCGCCGTACGGGACGACCACAATGAGAAGGTCGACGAAATCATAAGGGACCTCAGCAGCCGCCGCCGAGACCACAATGCGATCATCGCCCATCGGGCGAAGCTGCTCTCCTTGTTTGTCCAATATCAGGAGCAGCTTGAGCGGACCGCCAACGTGCTGCTCAAACGCTATCGGGAAGCCAATGCCAAGGCACGGACGGAAGCTGCTCCGAAGTACTTCGACGGCGCTTACAAGCTGGACCGTATTCAACCCACGAAAGCAGGGGAGAGCGAACTGACGGATAAGGACGTCGCCGAGTCCATACGCAAGGCACAGGCAGACCTATCCGACCAGATCAGAAAGATCGCAGCAGTGTGCGACGACGGCATCGACCAGTACCGCGAACTGGACAAGCTGCATCCGGAGACGGCCCCCAATGGCTAGGACGAGAAGGAGAAAAAGCCGCAAACAGGGCCGATTGGGCGCTGTTGTGGCGGGCATATGCTTGCTCGCCCTCTCCGGGGCATTGATCGGTGGATTAGGATACCTCTACGCGAAGGCCAATTCCCAAACGAAACTGGCCAAGGAAACCTTGTGTCCGCTTGACGGTCCCGTGGCGGTAAACGTGTTCTTGATCGATACGACCGATCCGATCTCCGACACCACGCTGCTCGATATCAAGAATAGGTTCCAAAAGACCGTATCGTCGATCCAGGTCGGCGGATTGCTGGAGATTTTTGGCCTTACCGAGAACCCGGGCGAACTCGTCAAGATGTTTGACGGCTGCAATCCTGGTGACGGCTCTTCAGTCGACCAATGGACCAATAATCCTGCAAGACGCCAGCGCCAGTGGGAGGAAGCCTTCAACAAGCCGTTGGATAAGGTTTCGGAGAGCATCCCTAATGGCCAATCCGGCAATCAGTCGCCGATCATGGCGGCCATTCAGGAAATCAAGCTCACGGTTTTCGACAAGCTTTCGAAACCCGGCGCTACGAAGCAGTTGATCGTCGCCTCCGACATGATCGAACACACGGAGCTGTACTCCCAGTACAAGTCAGGTGTCAGCTACGGAGCGTATCTGAACAGTCCAGCGAATGCTAAATACCGAACCACGCTGGACGGGGTTGACGTTGCGATCTGGTATGTCGATCGCGCGGCGAAACCCTTCGACGGGCGCGATCATCTGGAATTCTGGGCTAAGTGGGTCGTAGAAAATCGCGGCAACTTTCTGCCGTCGCCACGACTGGAGGGAATGAATTGAACCGTCACACAGTCGGCGAAGAGTTTTCGACGGGTCTTCTCCGGAACCTGCCGCTTTATGCCTTCGCCGCGTTTACCCTCACCGGTTGCATATTCATTGCGGTCTCGAAGCTGTGGGGGGTGAATCCGTTCGTTTCCATGACGGTCCCGATCATGCTCATGATCGGATATTTGTCGCTGTCCTGGTTTTCGGGGCGGATCCGGCTCCACGAAGAGCAGACCGGCGACAACCTCTATTACATGGGCTTCCTGTTCACGCTGTCGAGCTTGGGCGTTTCCCTATATCAATTCACCTCAGTGTCTTCGACAGACGACGTCATCCGGAACTTCGGCATCGCGATCACGTCCACGATCTTCGGAATCGCTCTTCGCATCCTCTACAATCAGACGCGGAGAGACGTTCTCGATGTCGAGAGGGCGACACGCCATGAGTTGGCGACCATGACGCGACGCGTACGCTCGGAGATGGAAAGCGCCACGCGGGAATTCGCTGATTTCCGTCGGGTGAGCAATCAGATGATCAGCGAGGGGTTCGAGGAGATCGTCAGGCATGCCGATGATACTGGGGAGCAACTGAAGGGAGCTTTGGAAAAGATGGCGAACGAAGCCATCAAGCCAGTTCAGGATGCGTCGGCGAAACTCAGCGCCGCGATCGACGCCAGCTTTGGTCAGATTGCATCCAAGCTCTCCGAAATCGCAGAAAAGGTCGACAGCTCCGGTGACCTGTTCGAGCAGGCCAACAGCGGGATGGCCAGCTCGACGTCTCAACTCGGAAGCCAGGTCGACGCCGTGGCCAGGAAACTCGAAGCGGTCATGATACCCGAAGCCGTCCTGAAGAACGAACTCGGTCCGCTTGTCAGGGAGCTCGGCAAAATCGTCGTCGACTACGGCGCCAGGACCGAGGCCCTCAGCAAAGATCAGGCCCACCGCATGGACCTGATCACCAATGCCGCCGCGAAAATCGTAGAGACAAGCGGGCGGTCGCTTCAGATCATGGAGAAGTCGCTGGAGGCGTCCGCTCACGTCCAGCGGAGCACAGACAACCTTGCCCGCCATGTCCAACAGCAGAATGCAGACATGCAGAAGCTCTTGGAAAAGATGCTCTTCGAAACGCGCGCGGTCGCGAAACCCGGTGTATTCGAACCTCTATCCGATGGCGTGGCTGCCGCGTCAAACGGTGCAGTCCACCATTTCGGCGACGGCTTAGGGGCGACTCCGCTTCTTGACGACATCGTCGCTGTGGCTGCCCCCGTCGAAGTTCAAGCGGCGCAGCCGAACGGTCGGGATGCGCGCGAAACGGCCGGAGATGCAGTTTCCCCCGTGGATAGAACTGTCGAGAGCGAGCCTGACAGCAAGCGGTGGTGGAACCGCCGTTGAGCACCCAGGGAACGTCCGTCTCCAGCGAGCAAAGAGGCTATGGCCGCGGCCTTATTCTCGGTCTCACCATGGCCGAGTCCATGCTGTTGCTCGTCTTCTGCCTCTTGTTGGCAGCGGGTGCGATCATCGCGAGAGAGCGGTCCACTTCTGAACGCATCAAAGCGGACAAGCTGGCGATCGAGATTGAACTTCAGAAGCAGAAGGACTCGAACGCTCTGCTCGCAGAAAAACTCGAGGTCTTCCGAAAGACAGTTGCTGGCAGCGACGAACTCGAAAAGGAATGGCGGGAACTGGAACTCGCAAAAAAGACGGTGGACCAGATATTGGAGACCGGTCTCACTCTCGAAGAGGTCAAGAAACAAGCGCCAATCCTTCTGGAACTCAGGAAGAATGAACTGACGCTCTCAGAGGTGAAGGAAGGAACCGATGTCATCAAGAAGCTTCGGGAGAAAGGGATTTCGGCAAATGACGTCGCGGAACTTGTGCCTGCGGCAGCACGACTCCGGGATTCCGGACTGACTGCCGATGACGTCGAAAAGCTTGCCCCGGCGATCAAAGTGCTCCGAGACAAGGTCGTCGTCACGCTCTCGAAGCAGACGCCGGACGAGCAACTGCTTGAGGTCATCCGCAAGGCTAAAGAATCTGAAGGCAACGCAAAGCCCCACGAATGGCCGCCGATTATCAGTCTCAGCGAAACGAACGGATACTTCTTCAAGTCGGGCAGCGCAGAACTCAGTCCGAGCTTTGACGCGGCCTTGCGAGAAAACACCGCCGGACAGATTGCCGACATCGCCGCGAAATATGCGGTGGACGTCGTGGAGGTCATCGGGCACACCGATGAGCAGAAGATCTCGCGCCTTGGATCAAACCTTGACGCCGAGCTTCAAGACGTACTCGGCGGCACTGCTCCAGTCGGCGTGCTGCACCCTGCGGACAACGCGGGTCTGGGGCTAGCGCGCGCGATTGCCGTAGCCAAAGTCCTGAAAAGCGTCCCGGCTCTCCAGGCGGTGACCATTCTGCCCATGTCGGGGGCCCAACTGATCCTTCCCGACGACACCCTGACCAACGGAACCCAAGCAGGTGACGTGAAATCGCGGCGTCGGATAGAGATCCGGGTCAGGAAACGCAATTCGCCGTCGACAACGGAGGTCGGCGCGAAGATTCAGTGAGGCAACTGCAGCACGGGTTAGACGGTTTCGACGATCAGCGAAGGGCGGGGCGCCACCCTGCGGCCAGTGCTTCGGCCTCCGAACAAAACCATCGCTCGCCCTTGCTCAGCGTGATTTGGGTCCTGTCGTAGTGTTCCTGGCCGGGCACGTGATAGATGCGTTCGCCCGACGAATTGATATTGCCTTTGATGTTGCATCCGTCGGAACCGGACGAGACGCCGACAAGCGGTACGATCGGCGCGGTTGCACCCTTGCCATTCCGTCGATCCGCCCTCCATTCCCACGGACGTTCAAACGCGCCGATCCATATCCCTTTGCCTTCGGCCTTCGCTGTTTCCTGTAGTTCGGCGTACGCGCCTTTGCTGTAACGCGGCCAGTCAAGAGCCCAGCCATCCCTGACGAGTGCAGCCTGAACGCTTTCTCCGTCCGCCCGGAAGCAGTTTCCGACGAAACGGCCATAGCGGTCACGGGCAACGAATACGCATCGGGTGGGAGACGAGGCGGCCAGAAATTGGTCCACCGCCTCGGCGGCCTTTGCGCCGCATAGGTATGCCTTGCCGTTCCCGTCTGTACAGGTTTGAGACGACTCGGGCGCGTCGATGCCATTGAAGCGGATGCGCTTGCCATGGATTTCGATTGTGTCGCCGTCGATGACGGAAGCACGGCCGACCAAATCCTCTTGATCCGAGGAAGCTTTGCCCTGCGCGTAAGAAATGATTTCCGGACTATTTCTTGAGACGAAGCTCCACCCGAAATATCCCGCAATGCCAGCAACAGCGAGTGCAGCTGCCACAGTCCAACGTACGCTTCCCTTTGAATGCAGTCGCGAACGTCGCGTCACCGATCTTGCTTCGCGCCGTCGCTTAAGTCGGACACGATGGTCCATTGCCGCCCCCGATGTACTGAACACAATGCGCCAAAACCGCACTTTTCGCCATATGCTGTGGGAAAAGCTCGGCTAACCCGTCCGTGTCAAAACCCGGCTAAGTTCAAGCCACTAAGGGTGTTCCTGCCGCGGCACAAGGCCTCCAGACGCTTGGATCGCCGAACGAGCACGAATGACACTGACGTCGACCGCTGGAAATGCTTCAGTGGCTGGCAAAGAATTTGTCGCGGAGCTTCCGAATATGCAATTATTCGGGGAAAGAACATCCAAAGCAAGCCGGGGGCGACGATGGGGTGGGTGCTTGCGGGCGTGGCGTTGGCCGCCTGGTTTTTCTACCGCGCCGTAAAGAATAAGGAACGGAGCGTTCAGCCACCCCAGCTGCGCGAGTTCGCCGCAACGCGTAGCAGCTTCGCCGAAGATCCACCTCAGGCCCGAGCCAGAGAGGCGTGGATCGATCCTCGAATTAACCCCGATCCAAGATTCACTGGAGGCCCAGACCAGAGGGACCGGCGTCTGCCAGCGCCGTCGGCGCCAGATAGCGACAGGCTTTCTGCGATCAGGACTCCCGCTCGATGGATTCCGTCCGGCGAGAGCGTGCGGGTGGGCGAAATGACCATCGGCGCTGGCATGTTTTATCTCGGCGGAGCCTTCACTGGAACGACTTCGGACCGCGGAACCAATTGCCTTGTGGATCCGTCGTGCACGGTCGCCCCGTCGGGCAGCGATCTATCGGGCAGCCTCCTACCTTATTGGCCGTCATATTCGAACATTCCACCCATCGCCAGGCGGACTTATCTCGACTGGCTTGCGGGCGGAAGGAACGATCCGAGGATCGGCATAGGATATGTCTTTTTGTTTTTCTACGGCCTTGAGCGTCGCCTGTTCGTGGACGCCGCCAAAGACGAGACGCCTGCATTGATCGCGGAGGTCAGGCGCCTCCTTGCCCTCCACGGCGAAAATCATTCGTTCAAGAACTACGCGTCGAAATTCCTTGACGTTGCGGAGCTCGTCAAAGGTCCGGAAATCTCTCGCCCGCCACTCTCGCCCGATCTCAGGAACGGGTACGAGATGCCGTTACCCGTCAGGCTCCATCTAGGGCGCAAACTTGCCTCAGCGATTTCTTTCGACGGTACGGACGCACTCCTCTGGGTGTTGTCGCTTCCGGACACTTATCTGCGAACGCCTGCGACGAGATGTTTCGATGAACTTGCCGAGCTCTGGCAAATGCGGTTCGCTTTTCGCTACCCGCAAGGACTCAAGGTCAATCCGCCGAAAACTAAGCTCAAGATCGAATATCATGCGGCGTGCGGCGGCTTTGACTGTAGGCTCGACCTATCCGACAGCGACACCGGGCCACTCCCCGACATCGCCGCGATTTCCGCACCCCTCGAAGGCCTGAGGGATCTCCTAAACGCGTGCACGGATGAACTCGCCTCGTACAGTCGTCTCCTGGGGAAAAGTCCAGAAGCGAAGGGCACGATCGAGGCCGCTTTCCTGTTGCCGAAGGAGATGTTGACATCGCCTTCGGTAATGGGAAGCGCCGTGCTTGAGCGTATCGAACATCTTTTCGGGGGCCGCAACATTGCGGGGGTCAGAGTAGGTCAACTGGCCAAGGCATTGGGAGTGGAGACCCCACCGAAAGGCAAACTTCCCTCCGGGTTCTGCAATCAAGTCGGAGCCTTCATGGACAAGCTTGATGTAGGGTTCGAGCCAGACCGGAGATACGGCGCCCGGAATCTTGATGCCGATGGTTATGTCCTGCTGTTCAAGGCGAAAGACGGGGCGCCGGTAGATAGCGAGGCTCCAAGCTACGCTTCTGCCAGGGCCATGGTCGAAGTCGCTGCGCTTGCAGCCGCTTCAGACGGGAAGATCGAGACTAGTGAATTCGAATCGATCAAGAGCGACATTCGGTCGGTTCCCGGCCTCGGCGGAATTGAGCGCGCCAGGCTGATGGCTTATGCGAGCACGCTGCTGAAGGATGCCCCCGCCCGGCAATCTGCTATGCAGAGGTTGCGCAGTGTTAAAGCCGAGGCGCGCGACGGCGCGATTAGATCGGCCACGTCGGCGGTGCTCGCGGATGGACATGCCGCTCCGGACGAGGTGAAGTTTCTCGAGCGCTTATACAAAACGCTCGGGTATCCAGTGGAGGATCTATATTCCGCGCTTCATCGCGGTTCGGTAGTCCTGGACGAGCCCATAGCCGTCACACCGGAAACACGGACGGGCGGTGTTCCCATTCCCGCCGAAGCCTCGGCAGCCAAAGCATCCGGCATACGGCTCGACGTCGCGCGGCTCGAACGGATAAAGTCGGAGACGTCAGCGGTTTCCCAACTTCTTGCAGGCATCTTTGTCGAAGACGAGCCGCTTTCTCTGCCGCCGGCTCCGATGGAGGCGACCCAGCGAGGAGACTCGAGGTTTGAAGGCCTTGATGCGGCTCATGCCGAACTGCTTTCCTGCCTTCTCGGAGTCGGTGAGCTAGGCCGTGACGCATTCGAAGACGTGGCGCGGAAACTGCGGCTGTTGCCGGACGGCGCGGTCGAAACGATAAATGAATGGGGCTTCGACAAGTTCGACGAAGCGATCCTCGACGGAGAGGAGCACATTGTGGTCGTTGAACACGTTCGAATGGAACTGCAAAGGGCGGGAGCGGAGAGATGACGACAGGAACGACCATCAAGTCACGCGACCGCGACGTCATCCTTCAGGCGCTTGCCGCCGGCGTCGTCCCAAAGACGGGACTTCGCCACGTGCAGGTCGGAAGGGCTGCGGAAGTGGGAGCCTTGGTCCGGGATATTGACCGCCTGTCAGATGGCGGTGCGGCGATCCGATTCGTTATCGGCGAGTACGGCGCGGGGAAGACATTCTTCCTGAATCTCGTCCGCTTGATAGCGCTCGAACGGAAATGCGTGACCATCCATGCCGACCTTGGGCCCGACCGCAGGATTCATGCGTCCGCCGGCCAAGCGAGGGGACTCTATGCCGAGGCTGTCCGGAACATGGCCACCCGGACGAAGCCCGAGGGAGGCGCGCTGGCGAGCGTTGTCGAGCGTTTCGTGACTGACTGCATGAACGAAGCGGGAAGGAAAAGCGTGCCTGTCGAGCGCGTCATAGACGAACGCCTGGCTCATCTGCAGGAGGAGGTCGGCGGCTATGACTATGCGACTGTGTTGAAAGCCTACTGGCGCGGCAGCGAGGAGGGCGACGAGGTCCTCAAGACATCAGCGCTTCGGTGGCTGCGCGGCGAGTATTCAACGAAGACAGAAGCAAGGCAGGCGCTGGGCGTCAGGACCATCATCGATGACAACGACATTTATGACGCGCTGAAATTGCTCGCGGCATTCGTCAAGCTCGCCGGCTATGCCGGCCTGCTCGTTGTCTTCGATGAAATGGTGAACTTGTACAAGCTCCAGAGCGCCCAGGCACGCAATCAGAACTTTGAGCAAATTCTGCGCATGCTCAACGACGTCCTTCAGGGGAATTTCGGCGGCATCGGCTTCGTGTTCGGTGGCACCCCCGAATTCCTCATGGACACTCGCCGGGGCCTTTACAGTTACGCCGCACTGCAGTCGCGTCTCGCGGAGAACGCCTTCGCGACGAACGGGCTCGTCGACCTGTCCGGCCCTGTGCTTCGCTTGCAGAGCCTTACGCCCGAGGACCTCCTTATTCTCTTGTCCAATATCCGGTCAGTGTTCGCACATGGCGATCCGGCAACTCATCTGGTACCGGATGAGGCGCTTCCCGCGTTCATGGAACATTGCAGCAAACACGTCGGCGAGGCTTATTTCAGGACGCCTCGCAACACGATTAAGGCGTTCGTCCAGTTGTTGGCGGTTCTTGAGCAGAACCCTGGAACAGGATGGGAAAGTCTTCTCGGGCGTGTCGAAGTCGCGCCCGACGTTGAGAACCCGTCAGCCGACGAAAGCGAAGGCGGCGCCGAGGGCGGGGATGAGAATCTTGCCAGCATCAGGCTCTGAGGACCGTTCCGGCTTCGACAGGCTCCACGAGACGATCCGGCGCTGGATTTGGGAACAAAAGTGGGAGGAACTGCGCGACGTCCAGGACAAGGCAATCGCCGCGATCCTGAACGGCGAGAACGACGTCCTGATCGCTGCCGCTACCGCAGCCGGAAAAACGGAAGCCGCTTTCCTGCCGATCCTCACGAAGGTTGCTGATCGGAAGGAACGTGGTTTTTCCGTCCTGTATGTCAGCCCTCTGAAGGCCCTCATCAACGATCAGTTCCGCCGCCTCGATGGCCTATGCGAGCGGATGGAGATCGACGTAGTCCGCTGGCATGGAGACGCTCCGCAGTCTGCCAAGCAGCGAGCGAGGCGCGACCCGCGCGGACTCGTCCTGATCACTCCGGAATCCATCGAGGCGATGCTGCTCCGTCACCCGGGTGACGCGAAGGCGATGTTGGCTTCGCTGGATTTCATTGTCATCGATGAATTGCATGCTTTCCTCAACGGACCTCGGGGGCTGCACCTCGCTAGCCTTCTCCGTCGGCTGGACGATTTGGCCGCGAAGCCGGCGAGGCGTGTCGGCCTTTCGGCCACGATCGGCGACCTTGTCGTCGCCGCGCGCTGGCTCCGGCCCGAGAACCCTTCTTCGTTAGTGATCGTTGAATCCGCAGCCGATTCACCGGAACTCCGTCTTCAGATTAGGGCGTACGCCGATTCCGAGGAGGTCGAAGACTCCGATGGCCTTGAGAACGAAGAAGGACCCCCAACCGCCCTCGATCTGATTGCTGACCATGTCTTTGCGAACTTGCGGGGATCCAACAACCTTGCCTTCGCCGGATCCAGAAAGCGAGTGGAGGCGTTGGCCGACCGGCTCCGCACCCGGTCCGAAATGGCGGCCGTGCCGAACGAATTCTTCCCGCATCACGGGAGCTTGTCGAAGGAACTTAGAGAGGAGCTTGAGGACAGGCTGAAGAAAGGCAGTGTTCCCACCACGGGCGTGGCGACGACGACCCTCGAGCTCGGGATCGACATTGGGTCGGTCAAGTCAGTGGCGCAGATCGGCGCGCCGCGGTCGCTGGCGTCACTGCGCCAGAGGCTTGGCCGCAGCGGACGCCGTCGTGGCGTCCCGGCCGTTCTCCGAATCTATGTGCGCGAGCGAAGCCTCGATGCAGATTCCGATCCTCTAGATCAGCTGAGGTTGGAGACGGTGCGGGCAACTGCCTCGGTCCGGCTCCTGATTGAACGGTTCGTTGAGCCTCCGTCCATATCCAGCGCCACAGCGACCGTAGCGCTTCACCAAACGCTTTCGCTGATTGTTCAGGAAGGCGGCGTGCGTGCTGACCGGCTGTTCCGATTGCTATGCGGTGCCGGGCCGTTGTCCGCGCTCAACAAGACTGACTACGTGGAGCTTCTCCGGTCGATGGCATCGCCGGAACAAAGGCTGATCGAGCAAGCACCGGACGGAACGATCATGCTTGGCGAGATCGGCGAACGGCTCACGGCCGCACGTGATTTCTACGCCGTTTTCTCGACGGACGAGGAGTGGCGGCTGGTCTCCGGAGGGCACACGCTGGGGACGATCCCTGTCTCCAATCCGGTCGGGGTCGGCGCCGTGATTTCGTTCGCGGGCCAGCGGTGGCGCATCGTCGCCGTGGACGACCGAGGAAAAGTGATCGAGGTTGAAAGGCACCGATCAGGGAAGATCCCAAAATTCGACGCCCTTATGAATGAACCGGTTCACGACCGGCTCGCGGCCGAAATGCAGGCAGTTCTGTCGTCGACGGAAATCCCTGTCTATCTCGATGGAGCCGCAACCGATTTCCTTGAGCAGGGAAGGGTGGTTTACAAACTGTTGGGGCTGGATCAATCACGATTTCTGCAGGCAGGGAAGGACACCCATATCCTCACGTGGAGAGGTACGGACGCGAATTCGGTCTTAGCCTTCGCTCTGGTTTCGGCTGGCCTTGAATGCGTGGTTCTCGACGTCGGCGTCACCGTCATCGAGACAACGTCTGATGAAGCTGCAGCAATCCTTCGGCAGGTTGCCGAGCGCCCGCCGGACATTCAATCGATCGCGGGTTTCGTGGAGAACCTTCGGACAGCGAAATTCGACGAGATAGTGCCGGAAACCTTGCTGCGGCGCTTGTGGGCGAGGGCACATTCAAGAATCGGAGAAGACCTCGGGATGATGGCAGGGGAAGTGCTCGCGTCCAGGAATTGAAGCTTTAACCGATTGCAAGCATGCAAAAAAGACGCCCACAATTCGACTTGCTTGCTGAGGTCGACAGCGTGCTGCCGATGTGGACCTTGATAGCTCTGTCGGCATTGGCCTAAGCACGTTCCGCAAATGGACATACCGAGAGGCCTGCGAGCCTGTCGGGGTTCAGCAACACCTCTGCCTCTCCCCGATCCGACGAAACTGTAAGGATGTCGCCTTTGTAAATGACCGCCTGCGCCAGCACGGGACGGGGCACTTGTATCCCACGATGGCCCTGCGCAAAAGCTTCCGCCACCGCCATGGCTGTTGTCCAAGAGATTCCTTTGACGCGGGAGCGCGAACAGCCTCGATAGACCGTCACCTGCTCCGGTAGGGCGGAATAGAATTCCTTATCCTCGCATCCCAGGAACTCTCCACAATGGCCAGCCCTCTCCAATAGCTGGATGGCTCTTCGTCCGTGTTCCCACGTGACGTCGCAGCTTGACCAAACTTGATGGAAAATCGACCAGAAAACCGCCGGCTCTTAGAGATTGGCCAAGCCATCCAGCAGGTCGAGCAGACCAGCGAGACGGGTTGTCGAAGAGTACCGCCGGAAGAGGTGGCGTACCTGACAATCTACCGTGTCCGAACTCGCTTGGTCGGTGTCGTCATGCTGTTGCATCATTTCCCCTCGTTCCAAGCGAGCACCTTTTCAAAACAAACTTGATACAATGATGCGGGAGGATTTCTTTCCACGCAACGGGGGGTAGCAATTCGGATTGCTGACGGTACCCACGCATATCGGCGTTTCCGCTAGCACGAACTGCTATCCGTGGCTTGCGCTGTCAAAGACTCAGATCGGATCTGAGAATGCTGGCGCAGCGAGCCGACTGCAGACAAAAGCTGCCGAGTTACTTAACGTTAGGAGGCCGGCATTCAATTCAGATTTGTCGTCGGCAACTGGATCACCGAGCACATCTCGAGATATCGGCAGAACGCATTGGCAAGCTGCATCTGTCGTGGCGTCCTGCATTCCGCTTCGAACACCTGAGGTGAAGCCACGAGAATTGACAGGCATTTGGCCCGTGACGTTGCTACGTTGAAGCGATTAAGGCTGTAAAGGAAATCCATGCCTCGCGGAGCGTCTGCGTGAGTTGAAGTTGCCATCGAATAAATCGCAATCGGCGCCTCCTGACCCTGAAACTTGTCCACCGTACCTACCCTGGCGCTGGGCAGGCGCTGTTGGATTTCAAAGACCTGCGCGTTGTATGGCGTGATGATTAGAATATCATCTGGCGTGATTGGAGCCTCTTTCCCGTCCCGATCGACCCAACGCGTATTCGACTGCAGGATGTGGTTTACGAGGTCGCGGATGACGACAGCCTCTTCCGGGGAGGAGTTCTGATTTCCGCTGTGGCTTACCGGGATGTGCCGCAGGCCGGACCCTTGTATCGGACCGCTTGATACGATCTGGCCGTCAAGGCCGTCCTTTGATTTCAGTTTGCCCTCATAGAACAGCTCCGATGTGAAAGCGCATATATCGGGGTGGAGCCGCCAGGTCTCTTCGAGAAACAGCCCTTGCCCGGCGGCGATCGTTTTCCCGCCGGCGAGAATGTGATTCAGCGCCGACACGTCGGTTCCATCCGGATGACTTCCCTGCATCGGTTGATCCAACTGCTGAGGATCGCCAAGCAAAACAACCGTGTGTGCTGCCTGCGAAACCGCCAGCACGTTTGCGAGGGACATCTGTGCCGCTTCGTCCACGACGAGAACGTCGATAGATGCAAACGCATCGGCCCGTGACCAGAGAAAGCTCGTTCCTCCGGCGACCTTGCATGGCCCGCTCAACGCTCCATACACGTCGACATTGTTCTTCGCGAAGAGCAAGCGGTGCTGATTGGCTTCCACCTCTTTCGGCTTCACGATGCACGTCAGGTCGACGTCTAATTCGTCTGCTGCCTCGATGACCTTGTCGATCAGGTTCCTGATGACTTTGTGGCTGTTTGCGGTGATCCCGACGGTCTTACCTTCGCGAACAAGCGCGCATACCATCCGCGCACCGGTGAATGATTTACCAGTGCCCGGGGGACCTTGTATGGGGAAGATGCCGCCGTCGAACAGCGTGGCAACCCGCATCGCCGCGGCCAAGGTAGTCTCCCCATCGGTCTTGATCGGCTCACCCCCCAGACGCGGCGCCAGGCGCAGCAGCAGATCGCGCGCCGCGCAATATGAACCTTCGCCAGCTAGCCCATGGTCTGCCACGTATTCGCCGATACGCACGAGAGAATTGGCCTGTTCATCAGAACCGAAATTCTTGGAGCCGTAGATCGCCTGGGGATGAACACCGACGGACTTGCCTGCCTTCTTGATGTCGATCGTACGGTTCTGTTGCGATACCGCAACCGTGGTTCCAATCTTGTCGCCACCGACATTGTGCAGGTCGTCCTCCACGCGAATGTCTGTTTCCTGCGGGATAAATGAATAGCGGTGCGTCGGAAGCTTTCCAGCCCCAGGGACTTCGCCGAGGAAGGTGAGGCCCGACAGGCCGCTGCGTTCATCCATCAGCTCTTCTGCCGACAGATCGCGAAGGCGAAAGAACTCCCACCACGTCGCCTTTGCTTCGCGCCGATGCCAATCGAGAATGTTGGCGAGTATCCATCGCGCGTGCTGCTCGGCGTCGCGCTCTTCCGGGTCGGCCGGCACGTTCGCGGTTAGCCGCTCGATCAGCGGCCCGATCTTCGCGAGCCATGCCGTGACATTTTCGCTCGCTGTTTCGTCGCCAGGCTGCGGCCGGGCAATGATTTCACCAGCAGCGATCGCCTGTGAGCGAAGCATTTCCAGCCAGTCACGAAGAAACTGCGTCGATATGCAATCGTCGCGGTTGTAGCTCTCGACCACCGATCGGTCTTCTTCGCGAATTTTGTCCGGATGTCCGAGTTCTAGGCTCGACTGGAGACTGAGCAGTGCAACGTTTGCATCCTGAAGTGCTGTTTCGCGCGCGTACCCATAAAACGGTTCCAGCCTTTTGATCGAATAGCTCTCAACGCTAGCGCGAAGGCCGTTGCGGACTATGCCGTAAAGGTCGACGAACAGCTTCGATCGCAGCATGTTGTCGAATTCTTCCTCCCGCGTTGCGTAGCGGCCCATCAGCCGTTTCAGAGCCCCAGGCTCGTAAGGAGCGTAATGGTAGACGTGCAGTTCCGGATAAGCCTCACGACGCTTGTTTACGAAGTCTATAAACGCTTCGAACGCCAGCTTCTCGTCGGCGCGGGTGAAAGCCCAATCTCCGACGTATGTCCATTCGCCCTCTTCATTTCTGAAATGATATCCAAAGAGGTACTCGAGCCCGTGTTCGCCGACGAACGGGTCGCCTTCGAGGTCAAGGAAGACATCTCCGTCCGAGGGTTCCGGAAGGCACGACAGTCCGAAGCCTGCTTCGACAGGAAGGAGCTCGAAACCGAGGTTGCCGCTGGCTCTAGCCTCTACCTGCAGGCGCGCTTGCTCGCGGACGCGCACGTAGGAATGAGCCGAACCGCGCTCGGGCTTCCATTGCAGGGGCAGGGGCATGGCGGCTAGCGATTCCATCGCGCCAACGCCACGGGTTTTCAACTCGTTGATCTGCACTTTTGATATGCCGGCGACGAGACACAGGTGATCGTCGGCTCGGCGCCGCTTGTCACACTGCGTGCTCCAGCGGCAAACGTCGCAGTGACTGTTGGGGTCAGGATACGTGTCGGAGCCGGCCGCTGAATCGACGGACAGCTCAAGCCCGGATTTAGCCCTGCGATAGAATGCGCCGTAATCGGCGAAGCGGTACTGCTGTGGCTTAAAATCCGCCCATGGCGGAACCACGTGCATGAGTTCAGGTGCCAGACCCTGAGCGCCGGCGAGCAGATCGGAATAGAGGCAAAGCTGAAGGACGGTACCCCCCTTTGTCTCGCGCGCCAACTTGGTGTCGACTGCCTCATAGGACCAGAGTCCAAGAGCTGACGGTGTCTCAACGCGGAGAAGCACGTCCGTTCGACCGCTCCACCGTCCGTTCAATAGAGCTCCTTGGACGATGGCAGCCGTTCCGGCGCGCATTGCATCGAGTGTCTGTCCGGCGGCCTCCACCGTGATGTCAACGCCTTCAATGCGCACCGCGTCGAGGCCAGAGTTCTTCAGATGGTCGATATACGCTTGCTCGTGAAGCGCACCTCGTTCCCGAAGGATTTCAAGAAACGGATCGTAAGAAGCTGGCTTGGCGAGCGTGCCTCGAGCGACTGCCAAGTCTAGGCTCGTGAGATGGCGGCAATTCAGATGGCCGACCAAGTCGGTCGCACTGAGCTGGATTCTGTGCCCCGACTGTCTCATGACGCGAGCTCAGAGAAATCGGCGCTTCGACCAAAAGGAGATGGAGCCCCGACGATGATTTTTGTCGCTGTCATGACAAGGCTGCCGAGTTCTCGATTGTTGTGCGTAATACCTGGGAAAATGGAAACCGAGAGCACTTCACCGGAAAGAGCCTGCGCGTCCGGGGAAGGGCGCGATGGTGCCACCGCTGCTGCTCTTTTTCATGTGTCTGCGCCGCCGATGACCTCCGGACACTTGCAAGGGGAATATCCCACTTGCCACAGTCGGGGTTGAACAAGCCGCGAAGACGAAAATATCGGTCGATACGGACAAAGTCTTTAGTATTCATGGAGGCGACAACGGCACGGTGGGCGATCGCCGTCGCTGCGATCGCGAGGTCTTGCCCCGGCTTCTTAGCGTTGCTGCAAGGCACCCAAAGGTCCTGCAAAGCAGGAATCAGCGTCATGTCTGCATAGAGTTGAGCAACGGCGGCATCCATCGCAAGAAAGATCACATCGGACTCCAGCAGTGATTTCAACCATTTTGCAAGGCTGGCAGCCCGTGATTCATCCTTAGATTTGAGCATGGAAATTCCCCTCTGTATTTCAAATACCGCGCTGAAAGGAATGGCGATAGGGGCGCGAAGACTACCAACCCAGTCAACGACTTTCTGATTGGGCCGCTTGTGGGCCAATGCGCTCAGCACGTTCGTGTCGAGCACGTACATTGTCGATCGTGGGCTCACAGGAACTGTCCGTGATGTTAAGGTGCGGAACTCATATTTAAGAGTCACCGGCAATCCGTTAATGAGCCGGGCGACAGGAGGTTTTGAATGGGGCGTGCTCCCCGCGATCAGGTAGCATCGGGCAAGCGGACCAAAGTCTGGAACGTGCGCGAAGCCCGCGAACGGTTTGATGACCTTCTCGCGGCAGCGGCGCAGAACGGCCCCCAGACGGTCCGCGACAATCGACGCTTGTTCAAAGTCACCCTTGAGCGGGCTGGATCGTCTCCTATTGCGAAAGGCCTTCTCTCGAAAGGAGGGCCTCTGGAGACAACGGACGTCCTGGAAGATTGAATTCTCTATTGTGAGTCTGGTCATGCCGTTGGAATCGCTTTTTAGAAGCCGTCGCTGAGTTGCGGACCCGCGATTGATTGAGAGAACTTTTGGTTTCGTTTCCCACGGGGGCGCGGGAATAAGTTTGCTTATCCTTGCAAGACAACATGAGCGGGCCCAAAAGTAGCCAGTGAGGAACCAGGCTAAGAACGATTTCGGATTATTTGACAGCTCTCGACAAAATCGATCGGCCCTTCAAATTTTATCGACGTTATTGATGCCGCCGAAGGGGGTTGGCAGCCACAAGTCCGCTCGCAACCGGAGAGGGCAACGTGGACTTCAACGAGACCCAGTCATACGAAAACGTGGCCGACGGGCCGGAAGGCACCGGGGCGGCGCCAGCTGACACCCAAAGCGCACGGCTGCACGCAATCAAGGAGCGTGTGCGCACTCGGCAAAAGGCAATGACTAAAGCGTTTCTGGATATCGCGTCGGAGCTCAACGTGGCGCGCACCGAACTGCCTGAATCCAAGCTGAAGGCATTTCTCGTATCCGAGTGCGGCCTGAATCGAAGCGATCTCCGGACCTATCTGAAATTCACCGAGGTCCTTGGGGCTCATCGCGAGACGATCATGAAGGGGGCCGTTTCCTTCGCCACCATCAAAGCCCTGGTCGCGGCTCCGACAGCTGTCAGGGACGAAGTCGTCGAGAAGATCTCGCTAGGAAGTTTCGTGGCTTCAAGCGACGTCGCAGCAGTCAGGCGTCGCCATGTCAACGATGCAAAGGATCCTGGTGTCGAGCAGGAACGCCGACGCCGGAAGGCGCTGCGTTCAGCGGCGGAATTGAAAGCGCAGTCGAAGGTCGAATCCTTCGGCGAGCAGTTTCTGCCGTTCGCGCAATCCCTCATCGATTTCTACAACGACGGTTACGACGATACCCGCTCACGCGACGATTTGATCGACAATCGCATTTCGCTCATGCAGGAAGCTGGCGATTGTCTGGCCCGTTTCGAGGAACTTTTCGATACGGCAGCGCTTCCGGCCGCATGGGAGTTCCATTACCAGGGCAATCCTGACGAGACTGTTTGGCTCGCACGAGCGCACGACAGCCTGAAGAGCTTGGCCTTGGGAGAATTCCAGTCGGTCGACTCGGACAGCGGCAACCCATACGATACGAGCCACGACTTCCTCGACCGCGCCGCGGTGGAAAGCGTGCTTTGGCTTTTCAACGACAACGGCATTTCGCAAGAGCAGTTGAAGCACAGGAAATTGCCTGCTTCAGCCGCAAAAACGGTGATCGACCCTCCCTATCGGCTCAGCTCGATTGAAATCTGCGCTGGTGCAGGAGGCCAAGCGCTCGGACTCCACGCCGCCGGTTTCGACGCCGTCGGAATCTACGAGCAAAGCAAGAATGCGGTCGCGACCCTGAAAGCCAACAGGGCGCTCGGTCCGGTCCGGCAGGTCGACATTGCAAAAGTGGATTTTACTGCATATCGCGGAAAAATCGACCTGGTCGCCGGCGGGGTCCCCTGCCAGCCTCACTCGAGCATGGGTTTGCAGAAGGGCCACGAGGATAAACGCGATCTCTTCCTGGAGGCGGTTCGAATTGTCGGCCAAGTCGCTCCAAAAGCTTTCTTCTTCGAAAACGTCGAAGGTTTCGCCTTCCGGGCGAATTCGGCGTATCGTGCAGAACTTCATCGGCAGTTCAAAGAGCTTGGCTACGACACGCAGGTATTCAGTTTCCTTGGCTGCGACTACGGACTTGCTCAAAATCGGCCCAGAGTGGCTTTCGTCGGATTTCGGGACGTTGCCATCGGCCGCTTCCGTATGCCGCCGAGATTCCCGGAATGGAGAACGACCGTCGGCGAAGCTCTACTTGATCTCGTTGCTGCAAATGGTTGGGGGGGCGCAGAAGATTGGGCCAGGAAAAAGGCCAACAGGATTGGCCCCACCATTGTCGGAGGTTCTGAACAATCTGGAAGGCTCGCTTTCAGCGCCAATTTGCGGAAGCAGGCCTGGCTCGATCTCGGAATCGACCCTTTAGGCCTCGCAAAAAGCGCACCGTCGGCCGACCATCCGAAAGATTCGCCGTTTCGCTTCACCATGAAAATGGGCGCTCGGCTTCAGGGCTTTCCGGACGACTGGCTGTTCTGCGGATCGCAACACCCGCAAAAACGTCAAATTGGCAACGCCCTGCCGCCAGTGATGGCGCGGGCGGTGGGCCTCGCCATCTATTCTGCCCTCACCGGAGTGAATTTTGACTACGAAAAGGCCCTGCGATCACCGCTGCCGAGCAAGCACAACGGTAGGCTGAAGCTCAACATGCTTGCACGGGTAAGCGATCAACTGGATACCGTTCCAGATCATTGCTGAGGACGTCACCCGCATTCGGGGAAGAAGCTGAAGCATTGGGATGGCAGCGCTTCATAGCCATCCTAATGTCGAAATGGGCGCCGAGCTGATTGTTGCAGTCTTCCTGGTTCGCTGCTGAGCAGCGAACCATCAGCAAAGAGATTCGCAGGGTATGCCGTCGCTGTCGCGATCGAGCTTGCCACCCCAGGAACAATTTTCCAGATACCACCGGGCCTCATCACAGGAGCTGATTTGCGAACATGTCAGCCGCGGCTGGCAAGACCAGCTTTGGGCAATTCGCGAGAACGGGCTTCGCTTTATTGAAGTCACGCCAAGAAGCGGACTGCTCTCCCTAGATGACGGCAGGCTGTTTCCGGGCAAAAAGCATAACAAGAAGCATATAGCCACGATGAACCGAATTGCTAACTGCTTCACTGTTCCCTCGAGTAGCTAGAATGTCGAATCATCGATCTGAGCGTTGAGTTCCGGTCAAACGAGTCCATAAGTTTCGGTATCAATTCGATTGTGCCAACCCACAGAACGTGCGTCAGCTTCAGAAGCAATCCCAAAACGGAAATCTTGCATAATGGATTGCGCATGACATTCAACGGAACGGCTAGAGACCGCCCGCCATGAATCCGGACACAAACGCGCTGCCAGTCGTCGATGAGCGGATGGTCGACATCCTATTGCTGGAGATGCTCCATGTCGACGACGGCTTCCGCTCTTGGTTCTGCAGCCTGATCGATCCCGGCTCCGGCACCTCTGTGTCGCTGGTTTCGGCGCGGCATTCGGTGTTCGAGACGTCTTCCGGAGAAACCGACATCGAAATCGTCTGTGCTCAGGAGGGCGCAAGCGTCGGCTACCTCATAGAAAACAAAATCTACGCACCTTTCATGCCGCGGCAACTCGAGCGCTACCGAATGCGCGGAGAGCAAGGACGGCTGTCTGGCAAATGGGCCAGCTTCCGGGTCGTCCTCATTGCCCCTCAGAAATACCTGTCGGGCCTGCGTCAGGAGGAGCGACAGTTCCTAGATATCGAGGTTCCCTACGAGACAGTCCTTGACTGGTTCGAGCAAGCTCGACGGCCCGATCTGGCCTTCAAACAGCACATGCTAGTGAAGGCCATTGCGTCCGGACGGAAAGGTTACGTGAAGCAAGCCGACAGCGCCATGACGGAATTCTGGCGCAGCTACTGGCTTCACCTTAAATCACCAGGTTCAACGATCATCATGGCCGAACCGCCTGAGAAGGGACGTGATTCGTCCTGGATCGACTTCATGGTTCCGTGGAAGGCGCCGAAGTGCAAGCTCTATCACAAGTTCAGGAAGGGTACGGTCGAGTTGGTAATCGAATGCAGGGACTCCGGGCGCGCGGAGGCACTGCTTGCTCCAATGTTGAACAAAGATATGGAGTTCGCGGCGACGAAATCCACCGCTGCAGTGTGCATCCCGGTGCCCGTTATCGACCACCACATGGCCTTCGGACTCCTGGCCGAAAGCATCAATCACGCAGTCGCGCAGCTTGAGCGCCTGCAGAACCTGGCCATATCCCCGGAATTTAAGGCGGCCGTCTCGAATCTGGGCCGTTTCCGGAATGGCCCAGACTTTGATGCAGGGGCGGCCGGTTCGGAATGACACGCACTTCAAGGCATAACGAGATGCCGGAAGCCACCGTTGCGCCGATTGTCCAGGTAGCGTGTCACCCTAAGAATCCGGTTGGGCGCGGCAGTTTACTTGGCCTTGGCTCTCCGCTTCGACGTCAGTTTTTTTATAGGTGCTGCGGGCTTCCGGCCGAGACCCGATGACTTTGCAAGCACAGAGCGGGCCGCGGAATAGTTCGGAGCCACCATGGGATAATCGCGCGGGAGCCCCCATTTCGCTCGATACTCATCAGGAGTGAGGCCAAAGTCCGTTCTGAGGTGCCGCTTCAGCGACTTGAACTTTTTTCCATCCTCCAGGCAGACGATATAATCGGGAAACACCGATCTTTTCGGATTGACCGCTGGTGCTAGTGGCGGCTGTTCAACGATTTTCGGCCGACCGAGATTTCTAAGAGTGGTGTTCACAGATGATATAAGATCTGGGAGACCAGTCACGGGTACAGCGTTGTTTTGGACAAACGCTGAAACAATATCGGCAGTCAGTTCCATCAAATCTGTGTTCCGACGATCAGTTTCTTCGTGCACGCCATCGAACTCCTTGTTGCTATCCGCTTAGGTATTGGCGCCAGTCGGATGGCGCAAGAAGCAGTCCGCCTACTCGCCCGTGGTTGGGTTTTCCATGTCTCGCCCGCTCCGCGGCCCGATGGGGCGACCAATGCGGGCCTTTATCCAATAGCAAGTTTCCCGCCAAGTTCTGATGAATTACAGGTCACCGTTCGCTAGTCGCGGTTAAGGAGATCTGGTGTTATTCGCCCATCCTTGGTCCCAGCAGGCGCCAGTTCAACGTATCCCGCTCGGTCCAGTAGCTTCATCGGGATTGATCGGCGATGCCGCACGACCGAGGCCAAACCGAAGTAGGCTGAATACGTACCCTCCATGGGGCGCATTGCTATTGCCACCCATGCCGGAGTCGCGTCCGCCCGTCGAGCCAATTCATCGACTTCGTTCCATAGAAGCGCGGTGATGTCAGCCTCCGCCTTTCCGCGTCTCTGAAGTTCTCTCCGCTGGGCAGCGGCTATCAGCACAGCGTTGTAGCAGGGGTTAATTCTGCCGTTGGTTTGGAATTCATTCCGAGACTTCACCCCTATGAGAAAACCTTGTCCGGAACGAATTGCCATGATGTCGGCATAGGGGAAGTTGATGCCCAGATTCAGATTGCGAACTTCCTCGAACCCTACTGCCCTCAAGCGCTCCTCTGCCAGTGTCTCGCCAATGCGCCCAAGTCTCGACGTGCGCTCGGCGCTAAGAATTGACGACTGCATAGCTAAGCCCCCAATAGAAGCCTCATGACAACGTAGCAGCAAAGCTCACCTGCGACAAACCTCAGCAAGGCTTTCGGAGTCTTCGACACAGTCGGGCGGGTCCAGCATATGTTATCAGTCACGGTTCCCAGTGTCGTCACTAACGCAGTCGGCAGGACCAGTTGGCATTGTGTCATGGCTAATGAAGAAAATCCGCCGGTCCGAGGAGCGACGGCCATCCTTGTGCCGAAGGGCACTTCTCAAATTCGCAACTGTTCGCCCAGCGTAGCCAGTTTTCCCGCGCTTCCTTATTTCAGCTGTATCGCCGCTGTCGCAGCAAGCTGATAGCCGAACCTTCTTCACGGATGATGACGTCTGCACATGACGCGTCGGCAGATATCCTTACCTCGGCAAGGGACGATATCGCGGGGTCAACGGCCAGGGAGCGCCGAGCGGCCCCTGCGCCCTGACGGTCGGAAATCGCGCACGCATCGATCCACCGCGAGGCAACGCACCGACGCCACAGCTACCGTCGGGGCCGTCGCGTCAGCCTCAGGTACGCCTTCGTAGGCGCGCAGATGGCTGCGCCGGACCCGGTTCGCTGTGCTTGCAATCGGGGAACTGATTGCATCCGCAGAACACCGTTCCGTTCCCATTGCGCTTCTCGACCATCTCGCCCACCAGGCAGACAGGACATTGACGCAAGGCAACGCCTTCGATCGTCTCAAAGCGCACTTCATCCCCGGCGATCTCGCAAAGTTCCCGGATATAGCGGGATGGCTGACGGCAGTTGGTGAGGAGGTACACGCCTCGGCTGGCGCGCGTTAGTGCGACGTAGAACAGACGTCGTTCTTCAGCATAGGCGAAGGTTTCAGGGCGTGGAATTACCAAATTGAGCAGCTCGTCGTCCTCGATGCGGCTCGGTACGCCATAGTCGCCTTCACTCACATCAAGCAGAACCGTGTAGTCCGCCTCCAGCCCTTTGGCCCGGTGAAAGGATAACCCCGAAACCTCGATATTGGCGAACGAGGGCGGAATCCCGCCGAACGGGTCGAGCACATTGTATCGCCAAAGAACCAGGACTTTGAGTTTGGCATCTGGTTTGTTGCGCCACTGCGCGGCGATGCCGCCCAGAGCTATGTCGAGCCGTTTGAGCAAACGATCACAAGCTTGGGCAAAGTTGGGCTTGCCGCGCTTGTCAGCAACGGGAATAACCCGTATCGACCGCGGAACGGCAGGCCGTGTCGAGCGGACCGATTTCGTGATCTGTTTGGGATTGCGCTGGACAAATGTCGCGGCCGTCTCGGCGATGAGCTGATTGCAGCGGTAAGTCTGTTCAAGGCGTCCCTCCCAGCTTACCCCGAAATTAGCCTCGAATTGAGTGAAGATCGTGATGTCCGATCCGGCAAAGCGATAGATCGACTGCCAGTCATCTCCGACCGCGAACACCTTGCTGAACGCCTTCTGCTGCTTGAGCGCTTTGATGAGATTGGCGCGCGGCTCGGAGATGTCCTGAAACTCGTCGACAAGGATTAGGAATAGGGACTTTGATAGCGCCCCGTCTCGACCAGCCGGACTGCGTCGGCAATCATCGAATCGAAGTCGATCCGCCTGGTCTCTTCCAGTTTTTGCGAATAGCCCTGCGTGATCATCCACACGACGCGGGCATAGAGCTTCGCGCGCTCCTTGTCGTGTAGGCTCCCGGCTCGCTCAAACAGCATGTCGAGCGTTAGATGGCTGGCGCGAATATGCTTAATGCAGGTTGATATGAGCTTGTGATAGTGCTTGATCACGACAGGCTCGACCGCCTTCGTGATCTCGGCATAGCTCTTGCGCTGGAAGTGAACCGCGCGCCGCGCCAATTCCGCTTCGAGTGTGCTGAGCAGCGTCTCGCTGCTAGCCTGAGCCGAACTGGTCTCGAAAAAATCGATCTCTTTCCGTCGATAAGCTTGGCGTTTGCTCTCAGCGTGCTGAACATAATCCGCAAAAGGGGAGGTCCCGTCGGCATTGAGCGCGAAATGCTCATGCCACGTGTCGGTCTGCGGATAGTAGAAATCCGGATGCAGATGGCGGACCGTGCCGTCATCGTCTTCGACTGCGATTTGCCGCTCGTAATCGAAAGCGACGGAATGCAACCATAACCAGTTGACGATCTTCTGCTCCTGCAGGGATTTGACAATAACGCCGGCAAGCGAACCGATCGTCGACTGGCCCGTTTTGAGGCGATCCGCGACATAGCGGCGGTAGTCAGCATCATTGTCGAAAATCTCAGTCGGGATGTCCGCCTTGGGATGCACCACGAGCAGATCGCTCCACAATCGAGCGAATTCCGGATCGGTCTCTGAGAGGCCCCGGATGATTTCTTCGATCACCCTACCTTCACCCGCTGGATGATCAACCCAGTCGGCAAGCTGGGGCGGACGTCCTTCGACCTCTTCGATTATGCCGCGTCCGAGCGCATGAAACGTCGTGACGCGGCATTCCAGTGCACTTTCCTCGACCTCAAGCTGTCGTGCAATCCTGGTCCTGAGTTCATCCGCCGCACTCTTGTTGAAGGCCACAAGGAGGATTTCGTCGGGCCTGTAGAGCTGCTTTTCCAGGACATAGGCAACTTTGCCGACCATGGTTGCGGATTTGCCGGACCCGGCGGAGGCGACGAGCAGATTGTTGTCCTCCAAGCGGATACAGGCCTCGCGTTGCTGGTCGGAAAGCGAGCGCCCGTCGAGATCGTCGAAAAACGGCCGGGATTTCAGCAGCTCCGAGGTAACGAACGCTTCATTGTAGGCGTGGCGAACGCCCCGGTCCGTCAGCATGGCGAATGAAGCAGGGAGGGACGCCTTCAGGCTGGCCGGCATCAATTGTGGATCGAGAAGCGGGTGAGAGAGAGCGACGGCAGCGCTGCCGGGCACGCTGGCGATGGCCCGGCCGAGATCGGCCTGAGCGAGATATTGTCTATTGCCCTCTGTGATCGCCCGAAGCCTGGCGTCGACTTCGAGAAAATGACCCGTCTCGGTGCCGATGAGTACGAAGAGGTAATGGTTGATGAATGCACGAAGGTCTGAGGCTAAATTCTCGGCCGATACACCTGTTAACCCCGCCAGGCTATCGGTTCTGCCGCGTGCGCGGATCTCGACGGTATGCCACAGCAGCGCCTGGCTGGTCGAAATCGACACGATATCGAGGCAGTTGAGCTCGGCATCGCCACCCTGGCTCAGCCGAATGCGACCGGGCAGCCTAGGGTCCAGGGTCAGCTTCCATTTCCCGGAAGGAAACAATCGTGCAAGGAAACCCGGGCGATGTGTACGCGTTCGGCCAGAAAACAATTTGCTCAATGCCACATTCGCTATGTCCAGAAAATCAGCGACCTCAAGGGCGAATTATCATCAATTGATTGAGATGCTCCAAATCCTCGCAGGTAGGCGACCGACCAGCGCTCAGTTCTCACTGCGGCGTATACCCGGTTTCGCCGCAAGATGAGCCGATGCGCGGGATCGGGGAGGGGTCGACAGGATCTGTCTGGAGAGGGTGGACAAGTTGTCCGAAACGACAGAAACCCATCACCCAAGCAGGAAGCCGGCATGATCGTTGAGACGGTCAGGGGCCGGGGAACCCCTTCGCCCTGATCTTGCCCGGTGCCCCTAACACGCGATCCATCAAGCCGTTGAAACCGTCTTCCTCCGAACTCCAGCAGCATCGGCTCCGATCCATGACCTCGACGTATCTGTAGAATCTAGCGAGGTTCCTCCGTGGGGGCGGATCATGCGTGAAACGGCGATGGATCGCGATTTTCATGGATTCAAGATCGAAATACAGAGCGAAGTATGCGCTGGGAAAAGGCTTCGATCTACTAGCCCGCTCGTACAGCGCCAGTGACCGCGAAAGCAGCGTGTTGATCCCGTGGCTCTTATAGACCCCGGCGGCTGTTCCGATGGCGGCCTGCCGCAAGCTCTGATGCCCGGCCTCGTCCGCCTCGGGAAATGCTCGTGTAAGATTGACGGACCAGTAGATGGTCGGTGGCAGCAACAGGTCCTGTGACCGGCAATCGGGCATATTTGTCAGGTCCGATTCAGTCGGCTTCGGACCGCTCCGCCATTCGCTCGCCGTGCGTTCGTCGAAGCCTCCGCGGCCAGGCTGCGTGCGCTGCCAATTCATTTTCGTAGCCATCATGTGCGGACCGGATCCAGTTCGATGATCCGCTTACGTTTCGTCCCTGATAGCCTGAACCCGCGGACCGTGATGTCGAGCGCTTTGATGGCCTTGTCGAAACCCTCGGGTATGTCTTCGTCTGTGGGCACGACCAGAAACTTCGCGGCATCGCTGGCCGCAGCATGCGTGACCAACTGGCCGATCGCGGTGTAGAGTTGCTGCCTACCGACACCCGTTTTGATCTCGTAGACTTCGGTGATCTTTCCGGCCTGACGCACGTAGCAGTCGATTAGCTGGGTGTTGTAGACCTTCTCGTCCAGCTTGCACGCCGCACGCCTTTCGGCGACGATCACGTCGACGATCTCGCCATGATATGTCTCGTAAGCGAACGTTCCGCCGCGGCGGCCGCGCTTGGTCCCCGAGAATTCCTCGTCATAGCTCTCGGCGTCCTTGACCCGCTTCCGCAGCTCCGCGGGATCAAGTTCGCCTGCGGAAACGGTGCGCTTGAAATCCGCGACCTTGCTGACGTACCGCGCCAGACGGCCGACGAAGCCCGCGTCAGCCATGTTGCCGACGGGAATGGCCTCGCGGACTCGACCGTCTTGGCAAAGGACTTCGACCATCCGGATGTTCGCCGAGAACAGAAAGGCCCTCTGTCCAATGCCAGGACGGCCGCCGCCGACCGCACCGTCGTGCATCAGGTGGACGTCGCCAGTCTCGTCGTCTTCGGCGAACGCCCCCGCGACTTGCCAGCCGTTGGTTTCGGAAGGAACGTTGATCTCGACCGTAATCAGCTGCATTGTTCGCTCTGGCTCGAAGATGCCGAAGGCGTTCCAGTATCTCGAAATCGTCGTGTCCTCAGGAGTTTTGCTGATCGAGGCCCAAAGCTCGCCTTCGCCGGCTGAGAACAGTTCGCGGTCGCGGTTGCCACCCTTGAAGCCAATTCTTCGCGTCCCTTGCGACGGCAGCGAATCTCTCACGATCTGCGCAAGCCTCGCCTGCGCAGCCTTCTTCGCTTTCGTCTCGTAAATAAGCCTGAGCATGTCGTCCCCCTATCACCAACGACCTAAGCATTTCCAAGTGGACCGCGCCACGTTGTCGATGGCGATCGCTGCTTTGACTGGCCTCGGATCGAGCGGGACAGGTCTGATTTCTGTGGGCGAAAATTCCCTTGCCAATGACAATCGTCGTCTCGATGGCTGCGCCCCGCTTCGAAACCGCTGCTCCCGGTATGTTCATCGGCTGCCTGGTTGGCAGATGATTGTCAGCTCAAAGCAGGTCGCATTCGGTCGCCAGGCTGAGAGCCGTCTGCAGCCGGTCGGGGGTCGGACGCGGAATGAAGACGCTTGACACTCCCGGCGCCAATGTCCAACCGCCCTCGTCCATCACGACCTTCAGACGGAGGATGAACCTGCCCCGCGCCCGTGCATCCGCCAGTCCTCGTCCAACCGACCAGTACACGTGCTGAGCCAGGACCCAAGTTTCCAGAACATGGCGCGCGAACTCCTTGCCCGGAGCGTCTTCCCAAGCGGCGGCCTCGCGCTTCGCACGGAACAGCGGCAGCCGGTCCTGCCGGTCGAAATGCTCTCCGGCGATTGGCGCGTTGGCGATGGAGAAGGCCAATCCGTCGACGATGACGGCAGCGAGGCCGGCTCTTGAAGCGTCGGCCAGAACCTCGGTTATGCGGTTCATCAAGCCAGTCGGACCGACTCCGGAAAGGTGACCAGCTTCCAGCCACGTTTCCGCGGTGTTCCTGGCAGGACCGATCCCGGCTTCTTCTAGGAACGCCGCGACAAGCTCCTCGGTGGTCTTTGACCGATCGTCGAGCTGGCGCAGGATCCAGGCGAAGAGCGTTTCCAACGTCAGCCGGAACAGTTGGCGGACCTGCAGCTGCCGCCATCTGGTCATCGTTTCTTCCAGGCCACTCGTCGGATTGAAGGCCGAAGGCGCTCCGGCCATCGTGCCGCGGATGCGGTCGACCTCAGTAGAGGCGGCATTGGCGACGGCCTCCAGCATGAGCCCGCCTCCATTTTTCCTGACCGTGGGAGCCGACGGTCCGAACAGCATGCTGGCGGCGGCTTTCTTCTCCGGGTCGGTGACCGTTCCGAACGACCATGCGGCGGCCCAGTCCATGGCCTCGTCAGAGCTGACGCTGACGCTGCCGAGGCTGCTGAAGGCAGGATGATCGAGCCTGTCCGCGATCAGCGCCTCGAACGCGTCAAGCGCAGGCGAGGCGGCGGCAGTCGGCACCAGTATTCCCAGATGGACAGGATGCTGCTCGACCCAGCCGAGCGACTTCAGTCCTGGCCCGTAGTTCACGGGCGCCGTGAATGCCGTGGAATAGCGACGCTCCTCCCGGCGCTTCTTCCATGCCGGGCCGCTGAACTGGTAGCTGGTTTCGCGCAGCAGCGGGCCGAGAACCTGGCGGCCAGGCAAATCAGCATTGGTGTCCAGGAGGAACTGGGACCACGAATAGATCACTTCGATGCGGTCCACGAAATCGAGCAGGAGATCGACCTTGATGTCCGCGGCTTCCTGTTTCTCCGCGAGCTGTCGCGCCCGGCGCCAAGCCCAGGCGACGATCACGAAAGGCCGAACGTGGCGCGCGACATTGTTCAGGCCCGGAAGAACCTGGTCCATCAGGTCGAAGTTGGTCTGCCTCAGGCCCAGAGGATCAACGCCGCCAAGCCGGGGAGATGTCGGAGGCACGAAGACGGGTCCATCGGCGGCGCTTGCGGCCGCGGTCATGTCGGCCAGGGAAGCTTCAGCCATGTTCAGCCTCCTCTGGCCAGATCAGGACGTGGCCGCAGCAGTTCCTGGCCGTCGCCACCGCTGTCGAGCGCAGTTTGCCCACCTCGATCTTCGGCAGCGTGCGATGGCATTTCGGGCATGCCTCCGACCATTGCTTCATGACCACGATCTTCTTTCTCGACCGCTCGGACTTGAACGCGTCGGCCATAGTGGCGAACTCGTCCTTTGCGGCGAGGGCGAGCTCCCCGTATCCGTCTGCGGGATGTCCCGCCGCGAGAGCGTCGAGGTAGGCCCTGGCCTGCTCACGATAAGTGCGGATTCCGCCCACCCGGCCCCACAGCTCGGGGAACGGCGCGTTCTGCTCGAGCACGGAATGAAAGCCGCGCGCGAGTTCGGGCGACGGGCATTCGCCTTGAAGGTCAGCTCCCAGCCCAACCAGCCTTGATCGGGCGGCGCGCAGGTCGTTCTCTTCGATCCGCGTCCCGAGAAGGGTAAGGACGACCGCAGAAACCAGTTCGCGCCTGTCATCGGGAATTTTAACCCTGGTCAACGCGTCGAGCAGCCGCTGGAGCCACCCCCTCGCTCGCTGCTGGTCCGGCTGCAGCCGTTCGCAGATGTACTGCGTCAGGTCCAACGCCCGGAAAGCATGAAGCTCGGCCAGTCCGGGAGAAAGCATCTTATCGAGGAACTGCTCGAACACGTTCAATGAATGGTCCACGGCCCGATCGACGGCCTGGACCTCTTCCGTGATGACGTCGCCTTCCTCGTCGCTGTCGGCATTTCGTACTGCCCCGACCTGCTCCAGGGGGCCGCGCTTCTCCCGCAGCGCGGCGAAGACATATCCCATGAAGCGGACCCAGCCAGCCCCGCCAGCACTCGCCCGATCCGCTCCCGGCACCGAGGCGCGAACGAGGCGCAGGTCAGAAACCGCGACCGTTTGATCCTCCGGCGACGCGCGCTCTCCATTGACGCCGCCGCCGATCGGCATTGCCGCCTGCGTCATCCTGCGGGGATCCTCGTGGAACCAGCTCATCATGGCTGCAACGTCAGCAGGCGTCTCGGTCCCCGCCAGGATAGCCAACAGGCGCGGTCCAAGCGGTCCGGCGCGCCGGGTCATCTCGGCGAACGCGGCAAGCGAAACGAAGCCTTCAGCGACCGATCCATCGGAAGCCTCGACGCGCACCACCAGCCGGCCACCCTTCCATGACTGGACCTCCAGTCCAGGCGCGCTGGCGGTGAACGAACCGTCGGCGGCAAGGTCGACGTCGTCCAGCTTGCGAGGGCCTTCCGCGGTGACCTGGTAGACCGATGCCGCCCCCGTCATTGCGGGCGAAATCACTTGGCCGGAGATGTGGTCGCCTTCCAGAACCGCCCGCAGAATGCCGATCGGCACGCTTCCGTCGTCGGCATCGTCGACTGGGTCCATCGGCTGCGGCGGCGACGAAGGAACGTATGTCCAGCCAACCATGCGGTCCCGCTGCATCCGGGCTACGCAGGCTTCGACGTTGCGTCCCGCGCCAAGGGCAGCGGTCGAGGCGTTGGGACTGCCAGAGACGAGCAGCCTGCCGCGCCTGCATATGATTTCGAAGGCCTTCGCATGGAGCTTGCGGGGCTTTTCTTCCTTCAACACGTCGAGTTCGACCGCACGGACTTCGACGCTTGTCTGGGACGGCCAGTTTGACCCGATCTTCCCTTGGACCGTGCCGCCGCTGTGCGCGTGAATGAAAACGTGATCGAGGCCGATGGCTTCACAAAGGCGGCTGATCGCCTTTCCGCTATCCCAGAACGGCGCTGCCGCAACCAGCCTCGTCGCTCCGCCCATGGCGTCGACCGCTTCGGCGATCTTCCCCGATATCGCCCCGTCCAGGCTGTGTAGGAGGCGGATGTCGCCGTTGCGTGCCCGCCCGCGCGTCGACTTCCGGAGGTCGTTGGCGACGGCCTGGCAGTGATCGGCAGCGCCATGGCGGATGTTGTCGGCGAGAGCCAGCAGTTCAAAGAAGTCCGCGGCGTCATCGATCGCGTCGGCGGCGAACCCCGGATGCAGGTGCTCGACGACCTCGAGGTTGCCTCCCCAGCCGTTGAAGGTCAGGTTTCCTGAGCCTACCAGCAGGTGGCATTCGTCATCCGAGACCAAGGCGGAAAGCTTGGGATGGAAAACACCCGCGCCGACCGAGATCGGTTCGAGCTCGTAGTCTCGCCCCACGCGCCGTGCGCCTTGCTCGCTAAGCCCTGCCCTGACGCCCTCGACGTCGGCAAGGATGACCGCCTCCCGGCCCCCGCCGCGCACGAGAGCGTCGAGCAGTACAGCCTCGAAGAAGGACAGGCTCAATGCATAGGTCGTGAAGATTGCACGACCCCATGGATGCGCAGATATCAGCTCAAGCGGCGATAAGGCCAACAATTCCCCCCTTGCACGCATGCCTGAATCAGCAAAATACGCACTACTTGGAAGGAGTAGCTGTTCCGGAGCTGTGTGTCCCGAACTTCATTAGGTTGAGTAAATATTGCTTGGCCAGGATGAGAGATAGTCCAACTTCTCCGGATAAGCCCCTTGACACGCTTCTGTCTGTTCACTATTCGTTCCCGCATCATGATCAGCCGTCTGCACCTCGCCCTCATACGCTAAGCCGCTTACGTTGCCGCCATCCGGCGGCGCGCCCCGCATGCTTAGTGTCGAGGACAAGGCTCTGATCAGCACCTCCAGAAAATCTGAGACGACGACGAGGCATTACAGCCGCTCGCTGATACGCGCGGCCGTCGGCGCCTGACCGCGCCATGCCTCATCCAGTTCCGATTTTCATGACCGTGCCGGCCTACCGCCACGGACTACGACCGAGGTGTCAAAATGATCCGTTACACAACCCCGGAGGGCGCCAGGAGCAGCAATAACAACGCCTTCCACGACAAGCTCCGCCAATCCTTTCCTCGATTTCTCGCTTATTGCGGGATCATGCGAGCGTGCAGAGCCATTCCTCAGTTTCGACTGATGAAGCCTGTCGTCGTCGGCCTCTTGCTCCCGGAAGGAGCGGACGCTGACATTTACGAAAGCGCAGCCCGCTACGCGGCGCATGGGGCGTCTATCGTATACGGGGGCCTTGATAGTACCGAAGTGCTGAGGAGGATGAGCGACCGCGGGAAGAAGGCGACCGACGGTGATTTGCCAAAGACACTTTCATCAAAGCGGCGCGTCGTTTTGGTGGCTGAAAACATGGGGTGCGTGCCGGACAGCTTCCATCTCGCTGCCGACGCGGTGATCCAGATCGACGCCGTTCTACCGCGTCATATCATTACTGCGGCGAAGTTCTGCCTCCAGATCGACATTACGCCCGAGCAGGCAGAGTTCATCGCCACGGTACCAGTGTCAGTCATCGCCGCCGCACTCCGCCGGGGGAGGCCGGTCGCGACTGCGATTGAGCGGATGAAGAAGGCTGTCGTCCCGAAACCTCGTGAAGTGTCCGGTCCCACGTTGGACGACCTCCATGGCATTGGAGAAGCCGGAACTTGGGGGCGCGAGCTTGCTACCGACCTCGCGGACTGGAGGGTGGGCAAGATCGGCTGGGCCGATGTCGATCGTGGCATCCTGGTTTCCGGGCCGCCCGGGACCGGGAAGACCACCTTTGCGCGGGCGCTCGCGCGCACATGCGATGTCCATCTCGTGCTTGGCTCGATCGCCCGCTGGCAGGCCAAGGGGCATCTTGGCGACATGTTGAAGGCCATGCGTGCAGCCTTCGACGAAGCCAATAGAAATGCCCCCTCAATCCTCTTTCTCGATGAGATCGACGCGGTGGGCGATCGCGAGAAACTCAGCGGTCACAACGCGCAGTATTCCTCCGAAGTAGTGGCAGCACTGCTCGAATGCATCGACGGCGCCGAAGGACGGGAAGGCGTCGTCATTGTCGGCGCCTGCAACCATCCGCATCGGCTCGACGCGGCGCTAGTCCGGGCCGGCCGTCTCGACAGGCATGTCAGGATTCCGCTGCCTGACTTGAAGGGTCGCGAGGGAATTCTGAGATGGCATCTGCAAGGCCTGCTCGTCGACATGGACCTGTCCGGCGTCGCGAGCAGGACGGAGGGCTGGAGCGGCGCCTCCCTGGAGCAGCTAGTCCGGCAGGCAAGGCGCCGGGCGCGACGCGAGCGTCGGGGTCTTGTCCTCGATGACATTGCAGCCGAGCTACCTGTCCTGGTTTCCCTGCCGGAAGAAATGCGCCGCAGGTTCGCTGTCCACGAGGCAGGGCATGCACTGGTATGTATTGCAATCGGCGCGGCCGAGATCGTCCGCGTGTCGATCATCGACACATTCGACGTTACGGCAGGCCGCGTACAGGATGGCGGAGGGGTGACTCTCAAAGAAGAGGGCCTTCGTGAACGGACGCCGGCTCAGTTCCTCGACCGGATCGCGCTGGTTCTGGGCGGGCTTGCCGCCGAGGAGGTGCTGCTTGGCGCGAAATCGGCAGGCGGAGGTGGGGTCCGTGGGTCGGACCTGCACAATGCGACGCTGTCCGCCCTGACGTTCGAGGCTTCGTACGGGCTTGGCGAAAGCCTGGCTTACATCGCTGCCGACAACGAGGACGACCTGTTCACGGCCATGCGGTTCGACCGTGGCCTTCAGGAGCGCGTCGATTGGGTGCTGATGGAGCAGTTCGAGCGGGCGAAGCGTATCATTGGAGAGCATCGGAAGGAGGTCGAGCGGATCGTCGAAGCCTTGCTCGCCAAGGGTGCCCTGTCGGCTGAGGAGATCAAAGAGATTGTCGAGCAGCAGCCGAGGCTGAAGTTGGAGCCGAGAAAGAGGGCGGTGTAGCGGGAATCCTTGGCACGCAAGTGAGCCCGGGAAGCCAATTGGGCACGCAAGTGAGTCCGGGAAGCCAATTGTTCGCAAATCGATATATTTCACTGAATAATCTGGCGAACAGCGCGACGAGCGTCGCATTGGTCAGCGGGGCCGCAGTGAAAAAAAGGCGAATGCTGTCGTCTTTTTTGATGTGTATTCGGAGGGAATTCAGTCTTTGTGAAACTACTGCATTGTGCCGAAGACCAGTCACTAAATATGTTCGAGAATTGCTCTTCAGGGGGAGGGGATGATGAAGGCTTATCCCGCTCGCTCCGGTCATACAAGATATAGGGCCGTCGTCCTGAAGTCGTTGGCCTAGTGCGGGTTGACATTTTGTCGTTCCGTGGGATACATTGAACCTCAACGAATTACAAATGAGGTCAATGATGGCGACTGAAGACAAAACGCAGGTTTCCCTTCGGGTTCCTGCAGCTATGCTTGCCGACTTCGAACGTATTGCCACGGCTCTTGACCGGGACCGGACTTGGGTGATGCTGCGCGCTTTTCGAGTCTACCTCGATGGCGAGGGCGGGCATCTGCTCGATGAGATGAAGGGGATCGAAGAGCTCGATGCAGGTCAGGTAGTGGATTTCGACGAGGTCATGGACAAGGCCGACGCCATCATTGCGGCAGCCCGCAACTCCCGCCAAGCCAAGGTGGGCTGATGTCGCGACGCATGGCAGGTATGTCTCCGAAGGCGGAGGCAAAGTTCCTGAAGGGCATCGCCTACATTGCTGAGCGCAATCCTTCGGCGGCCGAAAAGATTGTCGCGAGGATGAGAAGCCTGCGCGAACGCCTCGTCGATTTCCCCGACAGTGGCGTTCGCGGCGAGATCCCCGGAACCCGGCGCATGGTGCTCAATCCGTTCGTGCTGACTGTCCGTCAGGGCAAGAGCGGCATAGAGATCGCGGCCGTGCGCCACGCCAAACAGAAGGATGCATACGCACCTTCCGAGCTCCTTGGCGAAGATCCCGAAGAGGCAGAGGTCCCGTCTAGTCCGAAGAGGTAGGGGTGCCTCAGTGGGTGTCGAACACGAACGCCGTCCGGCGCTTGGCGAGCACAGGCCGCTGCGGCTTCTTGCGCGTGTATTGCTCTCGCTCTGGTGGGTAATCTTGGTTCAGCAGCAGCTTGGCGTACTTGAGCGGCACGTCGGCCAGCCGGGCGCGCAGATACGCATCCTCGCGCCCCTCCTCGTCCTGTCCGCGGACCGCCTCCTTGAGTTCGCGGAAGATCGGCCGCTTTCCGGTGATGTCCCAATAGGTTCCGGCACCAACCTTGACACCAATACCGAGCAGCCGCTCGAAGGATGATCGGTAGTGCCTGCGGCGGTTGAAGCGGAAGACGAATTCCTGCAGGTAGACGTCCGCGTGCTTCTTGCGTAGCCCGTGATAGACCCCCATCGACCAGCGCTTCAGCAGCGAGAAGATGCGATGGATATGCTTCAGCACTATGTGGGCTGGAACCGTCTTCGGGATGACGATCGCCTCTTGGCCGCAGTCGGCCAACCCGCTATACGAGGTGTTGCCGTCCGTGACGATCCATGAGCCTGGCGCCGTCGTGCGCTCGACGAAATCGTGGAGCTGAAATCGGCCGCGTCCGGTGATGATGTTTAGGCGGATGCGGCCCATGAAGCCATCATCCAGGCACTCGACAGCTCCGGCGATCATGATCTTGTCGGCATCGGGGTTGCCCTTGAGCCGCTCGAGCGTGTCGGCCTTGCGTCGGAACCGCATCTCGGTCTCATCGGCCTGGACCGTCTCCTCGTCGCCCCCGAGCGGCTCGCGGTCGGGATCGACCATGGCGCGCCTTAGCTTGTGGAGAAGCAGCCAGGCGGTCTTGTAGGACCCGATCCCCAGCTTACCCTGCAGTTGGAGGGCGGAGATCCCGTTCGAATGAGTCGTCACGAGATGGGCGGCGAGGAACCAGGTCCGCAACGGGAGGTGAGTTCCATGCATCACGGTCCCAGCGATGACGGAAGTCTGCTTTCGGCAAGGCAGCAGGACACCGTCCTCGGCTACGGCCTCGCCGGCGCATTCCCAGACCCAGGGCTTGCCCCTCAGCTTCCAGCCTTTCATCGATCCGTAGTGCGGGCAGACGAAGCCCTCGGGCCAGCGTCGATCCGCCAGGTAGGCCGCGCACGAATAGTCGTCCGGGAACATCGTCTGGAATTGCTCCAGCGATGGTGGGCGGTCGTATCTCCAGCGAAAGACATGCTCGTGGGGCATCCGGCGCCGCTAGCACATCGAGGGGAGGCGGCGCGAGCCAAACCACTAGATATGGTGAAACCGGAGCGAGCGGGATAAGCCTTCTATCTGGCTGGCGGGAAGCCGGGGCTCTGGTAGCCGAGCTCTTCTGTATACTCGCCCTAGACATACCTTGGCAAAGGTCGCCACACCTGATTAGTAGTCGTGAGGGATACGACTATGACCGAAGATACGACATTTCAGGCGAACCTGGTTCGAAGGGTTCACAACTACGTCCTCGGGACTTCGACGCCCTCAAATTCACTGCTGCCGCTGTGGGAGGCCGTCTACAATTCGCTCCACGCCATTCAAGATCGTTACGAAGATAAGTGGGCGGGGCTGGGTAAGATCGAAATCTCTCTCATAGATCCTGAATCAAACAACCCATCTATTGAGATACGTGACAACGGCATTGGCCTGAACAAGGACAACTTTAACTCATTCATGACCTATGACAGCGATCATAAGGTGACACGCGGCGGAAAGGGCCTGGGTCGCCTATCTTGGTTGAAAGTGTTCGCTGAAGCACATGTCACCAGCGTCTTCGAACAGGGCGATAAGCTGTATCAGCGTTCCTTCACTTTGGTTCTCAATAACGAAGCGCCTTTATCAGGCTACGTACTCGCCGAAACAAGAGGTATTGATCTCGGCACGACAGTGGTTCTCCGACGGATGAAGTCCGCATATGCTAAGCACTTTCCGACAAAGTTCGACACGACGGTCCGAAAAGTCGTCGCTCATTTCCTCCCGTACTTAATTTCTCCGGTGCGTCCGAAGATCACAATCGAGGGCACCGCTGAGTCAATTGAGCTAGGCGCATATCTGAAGGAAAAGGAATTGGCTCTCAGCGCCATTCCCCTCGCGATCGACGGCGATATCTCCTTGAAGCTCGAACACAACCTGCTCGAAAAGTCGGTGGTGGAAGGCAAGGCCGCGCACAAGATCTATCTTGCTGCCCATGGTCGGGTGGTTACCGAGTTCGACATCGGGCTTGCATTGGGCCTCGTTACCTACATCGACCGTGAGAAGCTGTCCTACGCTTATGCAGGCGTCCTATCCGGGAAAATCCTCGATGACTCGGTCAATTCCGAGCGTACCGCATTCGATCTGGACGCGGAACTGCTCGAAACCATTAAGCGGAAAACCTTTGACGCGATCCGTCAAGTGCTCGCCACATCGATAGAACGGGTGATTCAAAAGCAGGCCGACATCACCAAGTCGGTCATTAAGAAGTACCCGCGGTACGCGTATCTCGTGGACGATCCGAAACAGTTCGTCGTGTCGAGCGTTCCCCGAAATTTCCGCACCGCTGAGCAGATTTATCAGCAGCTTGCAGTATTGGACTACCGCGACAACCGGGATATCGAGCGCAAGGTCGAAGTTCTTTCCAGGACGGAGCCAAGGGAAGAGGACCCCGTAGAAGCCGGGGTAGCAGAGCTGTTGGGCCGGCTGACGGAGCACGAATTCTCTGTGCTTGCGGACTACACAGTCCGCCGAAAAATCGTTCTCGACCTGCTGGAGAAGCGGCTTCAGTACAAGCCAGATGGTACGATGAAGCATCACTCCGAAGAGGCATTGCATAGTTTCATCGTGCCGATGCGCGTTACTAATAAAGACGTAAACGTCGATAAACATAATCTTTGGATCGTGGACGACAAGCTAACTTACTACGAATACTGGGCTTCCGATAAAGCCCTTAAAAAGATCGTCAGCGAGCACACATCTTCCGACCGACCGGACGTTCTCTTGTTTGCGGGCAGGTCCGCTTACCATCGTCCTGGCACCGACCAGCCTGTCGTCATTGTGGAATTCAAGAAGCCAGTCCGAAGCGAGTATGACGATGAGGAAAATCCCTTCGTTCAAATCTACAGCTACATCGAGGATCTTCAGAACGGTAAGATCCTTGATAAGGACGGCGGGCAAATTCAGGAAGTCACGGCCGACACTCCCTTCTTCTGCTACATCATCGCTGATTTTACACCAAACATGCGCAAGTGGCTCAGGCTCGCGCAAATCAACGTGCCGCTGCCCGGTGGAGGTGGGTTCTATGGCTACAATTCAGATTACCGGGCCTTCGTCCAGGCGCTCAGCTATAAGTACGTACTAAAGGACGCCCGGTTAAGAAATGAGGCGTTCTTCAAGCAGCTGAAGATTTAGTGGTGCCGGCTGGGGAGCAACGCGAGCGCTTGACTAATCTCATGGCCAAATAGCCAAAGCTCGCTGATAACGACAAGTTCGAAGACGACATTCTGAAGCTGGAAGCGCTCGCCGAGATCGACAGCACAAACATGTCACCGCGGCAGAAAAATGCGATGGCTGCGTTCGAGGAGAGGAAACAACGGTCTCTATGACCGACAAGAGGCGCGAAGCGGGCATTCGTGGAGATTCGAATCGCCTCTGCTAGCGTGTTTGTAGGCTCTCACAGCATAAGTCAGGAGCGCTCAACGTTGAACAATCTTGCGCCGAGAGATCAAGCTTGGGCCCCCCCGGCGCGCCGGAACCACGATTGCGCCTCTCTTGCCTTTCCCTGTTTAGAAAGGCATTCGCCCACTTTGTACAGGCTGTCCCTGAGGCCAACACAATCAATCCTGCCATGAATATCGCCATTAGCTCTTGCGTCAACAGCCCGGCGAAATTGAGATTCGGCTAGCCCAACATCTCCCTTTTCGAGCAGACAGACGCCCAACTCATATAAGCTTTCCCCAACACTATTTTGGTTGACTCGCCTGTGAACGTCTCCCTTAAGCTTCGCGTCAACAGCTTTTTCTATCCATGAATGCGCATTACTGGGTGCTCCGCGTTTGATTAGGCATCGGCCGACATGATCTAGGCATTTGCCAAGTAGTTCGTGGTCTATTCGGCTATGCAAATCGCCTTTCTCGACAGTGGCGATAGCGTCTTTGAACCAATTGAATGCCTCATCAAGCCTATCGAGTTTCTCGCAGCACCAGCCCGCCATATACAAAGCAACCCCGACGCTGGTGTGGTCGATCCGCAGACGAGAATCACCGATTTTTCCCTCGGTCGCGGCGTCTTCAAACCAGCGAAGGGCTTGCTGGAATTGTCCAAGTCTGACCAGACAGAACCCCACCTGATGGAGCACTTTGCCGACAGCTGTGTGGTCAACCGTTAAAGTGAGATTGCCTCTCTTGCAGGCTGTGGCTGCCCGCTTAAACCATTTGAGCGCATTTTTGAATTCCTCCAGCTGCGCGAGGCAGACGCCGACCTGATGAAGCGATTCGCCAACGCTCGCGTAATCAACCTTCCCGTCTAGGTTCCCCTTTCTGCTCGCTGCAGCTGCACGTTCAAACCACGGTTTCGCTTCAGCGAACTGCCCGAGTTCCGATCGGCAGAACCCCATCTCATGTAGGCTGTCACTGAGACTGTTATGGTCGACCTTGCCGTTAAGATCACCTCTCTCTTTGGCAACGATGGCTCGCTCGAACCAGGACTGGGCGGCCTCGAACTCGCCGCGTTCCAACATACACATACCTACCCCGTGCAAACTGGCGCCCAAATCTGCGGGTTCGACGCGGCCTTCAGCTTCGCCTTGTTCTTTCACATCAACAGCGCGTTCAAACCAAGGCTGCGCCGTCTCAAACAGGCCTATTGACCGCAGTGCGTTTCCTATCGTGTCGCAATCATGCGCCGAGATAGCATCGCCGACACTAAGCCAGCGTTGTGGATCGAGCCGGTAGGTCGTCATTAACGCGGCCAAACGCGTCCAGTCTGTACCTCTGAGTAGCTCTCGAGCGAGGGCGATCAAACGATTTGCCTGGACTTTCCGAATATTCTTCACCGCATGAGCTATTTCGTCGGTCAGCGCCATTTCCCCCAGGAAAGTCGACATCAGTTGATGAATGCGCACCTCCTTGGTGCCCTGTAGGATTTGAAGTTCGAGACAGGAGTCAACGTGGTGCTGAAATTCGTCAGCACTCCAACCGAGAGCCTCGATCAACTGTAGCTGAAGTTCTGTGCTGGGAATGCGTGACGGCGTCATCTGTGCCGCGGTATGGAGTAACAGTTGCGCAGATACGTTCAGTAACCGGTAGACGGCATCGAAGCTGCCTCGAGCCTGCTTGGTCAGGGACGCGAGCACACCAGCACCAGAGGGGTAGCGTCTATTCTCGTACCAGACGGCAGCACAAGCTGGCACCAACTGGACGGGCAAGCCATCGGCAACGTCCACAAGTCCGCGACCGTGGCGATAAGCAAGCCCGGGCCCAATCCTCTCTTTAACCAACGCCATTGCTTGGCGCCTGTTCAATGGTGCAACCTCAATCGTTTCCCAGCCTGGCTCCCACCGGTCAGACAGAGTTGTAATAAGCACATGGCAAAGCATGCCGGACCGTGGCACCCAGGGGCGGATAGCCTCCTCCGACTGTACATTGTCGTACACCAACAAGGTTCGGAACTTGCTTATTGTATGCAGGACACGAACAGCTTGATCTTCCATACTCATGCCATCAGGGCTGGTAAGATCGAGCACCACCTGGCCTAGACGAGCCAATCCGATGGAAAGCCCTCGGTCGCCTGCATCCAAAACGAAGGTGCCGCCAGGATATGATTTGCGGGATTGGCGCGCAAACTCGAATGCCAGTTCACTCTTGCCGACCCCTGGCGCGCCGTGAAGGACGACAACGGCCTCCTGCGACATACGAGAACCTAGGTATTCACCGATCCGTCCCAACTCGCTCTTCCTACCCACCAAACGGCGTTGCAGGGCAGGCACCGTGCTGTGTATTGGTATGCTGTCGGCGTCGCGCGGTTCAACGACACGCAGTTCATGTTCTAGGAAATCGCAGCAGCGTTGAAGCTTGTCGATTTCCAGGTCCTGAATGTGGCGCAACAGATAGGGGATGTCCCAGACGTCCGAAAGCGGCATCCTGAACTGGCCCCTGCCTCCCAGAGAAGTCTCCTTATACTTCTTTCGGACGCCTATGATCAGCACGATCAGCTTGCTGTACTTGCTGTCGAGGCCGGCCGTCACAAAGTCTCTGTGCGTCTGCTTGATTTTCGCGAAACTGGAGCTGGAGGTCACCTGAATGGCGATCCGCCTGCTTTCATCCCCTAGATCGACGGCCATAGCATTGCGCTGAACGACGTTCAGGTTCTGGAGATTCAGATCGAGTACAAGGTTCAGTAGATGTCGGAAGAAGGTTTCGGCATGAATGTTGATATCCTGTAGGTTGAGGAGATTCCTCTGCTCCACTTCCACCCTGAGGCGAGACAGATACTCAGAGACCGTGTTGACAAGATTGACACGATTCATGCCAAATCATCCAATAACTTGAGGTTAGTATGGATTTCCAACCTAGGCAGCCATTCTATGGGGCCGTCTCGTTCATGACGAAGGTGTAGTGTCGCGCCGATGTTCCTCGTCTGATCGCTCCGGTCGCGATAGTGTACCATCGATCATCGTGGCGAGGCGAGATGGTTGCGGGCTAGAATCGGCGCGCTCAGGTGATTGGCTGCACACCCCAACAGCTTAGCTATTCTACTCGGACCCCGGAAGGATGTTCATGGATATTTCAACCTGAAAGGAAAAAGTCCGCTTACGGTCAATTCTCTGGGCCGAGCAGCGCTCCGATTTGCGCCAGCTTCTGCACGAGATCGCTGTGCTGCAAGCCGGTCTGAGCCGAACTTGATTGAGGGTGCCGTAGCGCGCCTTTCAGCAGCTGTAAGCGAATGCGGTCTGGTGCGATATCCCGGCTATCATCCGCACTAGAGCGGCACGTCGGCAAGACCGCGAACAGGCAGTTTCTTTGGGAAATCGCCGCCTAGACGCGGCGCGGAGCGCGGTCGAGACGGCCCCGCTTTCCTAGACCGGAGCCTCACTCTCACAGATCAGATCCGGCGGCTTGTTGCCCTGCCAGTAGCCGCAGAGGAACCGCGAGGTCGGCCGAGACAGCGCGGTGCGCAGGACGCTGACCGTCTGGATTCGGTTGCCGTGGCGCCGCGTGTCCTCGCGCCAGGCGAGCTCGGCGACGTACCAGTCGAAGTACTTGAGCGAGAAGCGGTGGTGGATGCCGACATAGGCTCGCTGCACGCGCGAGAAGAAGCTTTCGATCTGGTTGGTGTTGGTCCCGTCCTCGGCCTGGCAGGCCTTGGAGTGATTCACCCGTCGCATCCTGTTGAGGCCGACGATGTCGTTGTAACTGGCATGCTCGTCGGCGATCACCGTAGCCGAGCGCGAGACGTGGTCGCGCACGGCCGCCCACGCCGCGTCGCCGTCCTCGTCGCGGATCACGCGCGTGAAAGTCCGGCCGCCGAGGCCGCGCTCCCTGATCGCCAGCGCGCACAGCCGCTTCATGTTCTGGAATTTCTTCAGGCGGCGGTCGACCCGGTCTTCCGCCTTGTTCTCGGGCCGGATGTGGCCACCCGCGTACTTGCCGTCGATCTCGACCTCGCCCTCGAGCACCATGTCATCCCGGCGCCAGGCGATGGCCTCGCGCAGCTTCATGAGGAGCACCCAGGCGGTCTTGTACTGCACGCCGATCTCACGGGAGAAGCTGCAGGGCGGCCTTGCCCTTGACCGAGTTGACCGAGATGGCCATCAGCATCTTCCTAAAGCTCAGCTTCCGTGATGCGAAGACCGTTCCGGAGGTGACGGTGAAGACCGCCTTGCAGACTCTGTCAGAGCACTTGAAGCGGCCGCGGCTCATCGTGTGGCAGCGCAGCGTGCCGCACTTTGGACAGTACGGTTCTCCGTCGGTCTCGGGCCAGCGCATCTTCCTGAACCAGCCATGGGCGGTCTCCTCGCGGACCTTGGCGAGGTCCATGACGGTGAGCGTCCGGCATTCCGGCGACAGCAGGAAATGCTGCCCTTTCGGTTGTCGTCTGGACTTCGCCACGGCTCAGTCCCTCCTCGGCTTGGAAGGCGGCTGGGCCGCGTATTTCCAAGCCTCCGGACGGGACCGGGACGTGCATGACCGCCGCAGCAGGTTGCACGGCGATAAAGGCGACGGGGAATGGGATGGCGGTCATGTTCAGGCTCCAGGTTGCATGCGTACAGCGTCCGCGGCAGCCACTGGGCCACCGACGAAATCAAAGCTGTATGTGGGCCGTCCTGAACATGGGATCGGGCTCATACCCGGAAGCGGGCAGGAGTCGATCGTCTCTTATGAGCGATGGTTAATTGCTTCCAATCTTGACATTTTCCTTATGTTACGTAACATACGGATAAAGGAGATGAATTATGGTTTCAGTTCCAGCCTCGGAAATTCAAAAGAACTTTGGAGAGTGGAATGACCGCGCGCTTCAAGCGCCTGTCCAGATTACAAAATACGGCAGAACGTCCACGTTCCTCGTATCAGGCCCGCTATTCAAGGCTATGTGGGCATCGTTTCGTCAAGCTCTTCCCACCTCGGAGCTGCCGGCCAGCGAGGTAGATTTGATCCTTGGATCGGAAATGGCAGCAGGCGAATCCTATAACTTGGATGACATCCCTGATTTAGAAACCGAGTTCTCAGGCCCAAAACTTTAGGCCCCTGGAACGAGAATTCCTGAAAATCCGCCTGTCGGATATGTGCACATAAGCTCGCGGAACCCCGAATTTTCAGTATGACCTTCCACCTTTGTAGATGCTGTCCGCCGCGCGATTGGCCAAGATGGCAGCACGAGAAACCGCAGCTGCACTGTACGCACGTCCCAACATTTCCGCGGTCGTCAGGATTGGACACTTGCACGCTCATGTCGAAACCTCCGGGAAGCCCTGGAGATCAGCATGTCGTCGGAACCCTTCGCCGTTAAACTAGAGCACATTCCTTCCGCCATGGGGGCGGTCGTCTGGGAGAGCATGGTCTATCCCAGATGTCCGGCCGACCAGCGCCCGCACTACCGGGTGGCGCGGCTCACGGTTCGCGACCGGGGTTTCCAGTATGCGGTCTTCGGGGACTTCAATATTGAGAGTGCCCGGCACCTCGAAACAGTCCTTCCGCCTGCCAGCAAGGAGATTCATGGGCTCAAGATTACTGTCGGAGTCTGCGCGTTCCGGAGCCACGGCCAGCCAGAGGTGGCCTCAGGTCTACTTCCATACCAAGAATTTCACGTCCAGGTGGACGACCCTGGCGACAGCGAAATGCAGGTCGGCGAAATCTACGAGCCACAAGATCTCGGACGTGGGCAGCCGCTTCAGACTAGCCATGCCAAGTTCAGGGACCACGAGGCGAGGGCATTCTACCGCGAGCGCAACCTGAACGCCCCTTCGATTGGTCAGTCCGCGCCAGCACGAGGCGTCAATCGTTTCAGCAGGTAGATTTCTCGGCAACCACAGGTAGGATGAAGCGAACGGTTGCGGCTGATTGAGGCGCCGATGTGTCAGTCGCATAGCAGGCGGGCCGAAGATCTATCGCCGCCCGCAAGTCGCGAAAACATTCATGTAGACTGTCAACAACATCGCTACTGCTCAGAAATTTGCGCGCCCCAATGCCCTCAGCACCGCCAGAAGATTTGCCGGATATCGACCCGATCAGTTCCATGACATTTGGGGCCGTTTCGTTCGAAGCGTCGATGTCCGACTTTGGGCCCATAGCGCAATCCTTCGCTCCATACGATCCGATACGATTGGCTGCCACTTTTGGTGGGCTGCTCACTTTGCCGGAATTGCAAGCCAACAATCATCGGATCGAGGTGCTCACACACCTTGCCCTCCTGACCGCTAGAGGCAAACGCAAGCCGGACGATCATGTAATCGCCCAGGCTTTCAAAGCCATTGGCGAAACAAAGATCGGGCAGCAAGAGGATCCTGCTGAGGACGTCTTCGTATCGTCGGTTTATACGTCGTTAGGGAATTTTCGGGTGCTCGGAGGCTCTTGGGAGTCAGGCGGATTCTACCTGCAGCGTCTGATCAACACTCTTGAGAGGCTTGGACCAGGCGACTTCCTCAGCTCTGTCCGCAACAGCGTCTATGCCCTTCTGCGGCTTTCCGATGCAATCTGCGAGCGAGCAGAGTTGTCACGTCATCAGCTTGGTGCAGAGATCCCACTAAAGGAACTGCCGGCACGTATACGGCGGCTTTCGGGGGGCGCGCGGAAGACGGTCTGTTTCACGCCGGCTCAACTGGCGGACCTTGATATCTCCCTCAATGACCTCGCACCATTTGGGTTCACACCGCGGAAACTGCAGGATCTCGTCAAGGACATGCTGGGGCATACCCAGTTGGAGCGCTTTCCCTTGGTTCACCGGGCAGGCGTCATTTGTGTGCTTCTGCCGTCCGCGGTCAGCGCGGCTGCACGACGGTTCGTATTGGAGGAGATGTCCGCGGCCGGGGTCATGCAGGCCTTCATGGCGGCCATGGCTCACGAGTACACATCACTGATTTCCGACACTCCGCTCCTCGGAGACATCGGCAGCCAGCCAATCGAGCTGCGGCGGACCGACGGGGGCTTCATGGCGGGCACGATGACGGAGATCGATCTTGGACTCTATCTGAATTTCATCTTCTTTACAGACGACCTCGACGGCTTTGCCAGCAAGGGGCTGTTGGGGTTCTTTCCGCCGACTGGCAAGCTGTCTGCAACGGTCGACAAGTGGATCGATGACTCTCGCGCTGCGGCAATGGTCCGCCCTGGATTTCGCGCTGGACTTAGCCTGTTGGTCCCATGTGGCATAGGCCGTGGTGTGAAGCAGTTCATCGCGGACACTCCGCGCGACAACTGGCATTGGGATTTGGTCAGCGCTCCCGACTTGCTCACCATGAGCTGGTTGCTTGACTTCAAACCCTTGTCACTATGGCGCATGCTTGAGGCGGAGGGCCGTCTACAAGAATTGGGTGTTCATCTTCAGAACATCAATGGCCTGCTGAACATGGTTGGCTGGACCCGATCGCTAGGCGGCCATCTCGTCCCCCATGGCGCTTTGCCTGATAACTTCGGCGCGCCTGAACAGACCTCAATTGTCATGATCCAGCAGAACAGCCTCCGCATTGTGCGCGGACAGGCTCTGATTAACTGGGACGCGCATGTCGTGAAGGGCATGGCAGGTTCATGGCTACTGGTCCGAAGGGATAGGCAGTCCTTGTTCGAAGAAGACCGGCAGCACCCACTCTACGTGGTGGACGAGCGCAATTCTGGAAAATGGCCTGATTTGGTCTACAAGGCGCGACAACGGGATTGGTGGTGCAGCTTGACCACTTCTTCGGGGACATCGGGTCATTTCGCCTATGAGCGGTTCCGGGTCCTCAAAACCTGGCTCACGCGCATTGCGCCGATCCTGGATAGTGAACTCCAAGGCCTGCCGCCGCGACCTGTATGCTGGAACGTCATTTTTGAAGGCGACATCGGCCATCATCCAGCGGAACTCGGCGTCGTCCGACTGTCGTTTGAAGACGCTTTAGCTGCACTCTCCGTTGAAGTCAGTCAGGAGGAATGCACCGTGACTGTCACGGCGAAGGCAGAATTCGAAATGACCTTTCTCCATCCCGAAAACATCGCCGAACGCGCTCTTGTGGAGAAGACACTTCAGGGATTTCAGGAACTCTCCGGGGTAGGGCGAGATGTATCCAAGTTTGCGGAACTCATGAAGCGCATCGTGCCGGATGGAAATGCGCGGCAGCAACACGCGTTCATGGCGCGTAGGTTTCGGGATTGGGTTCGAAATTCGCTTTGGAGCGCTCCAATCACAGTCGATGCTGATGACAGCGCATACATAAAGCTGGGTTTGGGTTGGAAAAGCCGCGATCGGTCGGAGGGGGGCGAAATCAGCGGGAAGGGGGAGTGCAATGCGTTCCTTAACCGGGCCGTTAAAGGCCTTGAAGACGAGGTGTGCAACGAACTCCGGCAGCTTGATCGTCGGGCGGTGATACAATTTGCGCTCACCAATCATGAGAGCGCGATCGTCGACCGTGACCAATGGCAAGCCACGGCAGCAGCCGTCCTGTCCCTTCACAACGATCGTGAAGAGGCGCTTGGAGTGATGGCGCATCGCGACTTTCAGCTCAGCGCAGTTCTGCAGTCCTCGCGACTAATCGTGGAGTTTGCGCTTTGTGAGTGTCCCATTGCGGGCGGGCGAAAGCCAGGGCAGCTGGAAATGTCCCGCCTTATGGCCAAGGTGCTGATGATCGCCAATCTTGGCGGTTGGTCTGATGCGATACGGTGGGATGCGATGGAGCCACAAGTGCACATCACAGCCTTAGGCGATATTCATGCCAACCTAAGCTTCCAAGAAGACATACTAGCTCCGTACGCCCGCGCCGCCAGCGATCTTCGAGTCCAGGACAGCGTTGAGACCTATTCCGAGAACCTCCAGGATCCGCCGATGGAGGCCGCCCCACTGAACCAGTTTCCAGATGAGTTCTGGGAGGCTTGGCGCGAGCAATTTGGAGCGAGCTTCGAGGCATCGCGGGAATTCTTGGGCATGATCGAGAACCGTGGAATCGATGCAAGGGAAGCCATATTCTCGATGAAAAAGAGCGAGCTTCTCGCTGCCTGCAATGGCGTATCGGTATTGCAGGACGAAGCTGGCCCCTTGGTAAATGGCCTACTCTTTGTTGGGCGGCCGAAGTGGCGAGACCTACCGCCGGGTCTCGACCCGAAAGATATTTTCCCTTGGCGATTCCGCAGGCGACTCTCTGTCTTGCGCCGCCCCATAATCCAACTCGACGACCAAGAGGATCCCGAGTTGATAATAGCTCCGGGCCTGGTTGGTGACGCCGTCCAGTATATGCTTGGGAACTACCACCGCGGTGACTTTCCTCTCTGGCAGCTCACTCCGAAGATGAAGCAGTGGGCGGGACGATCCCGCGACCTCCAGGGTCACGAGTTCGCTATGTCGGTAGCAACCCGGATGAGGGAGCTGGGGTGGGAAACTGACATCGAAGTTCCAATTACCAAGCTACTGCGGAAGGGCTTCCCAAAGAATTACGGCGATGTCGACGTTTTAGCGTGGAGGCCGGACAACGGCCGTCTTCTCATTATGGAGTGCAAGGACGTTCAGTACCGGAAAACTGACGGCGAGATCGCGGAACAACTTGCGGACTTTCGTGGGCTGGCAACGCCCGACGGCAAGCGCGATCTTCTTCGCAAGCACTTAGACCGCGTGGAATTAATCCAAAGCCACATTCAGGAGTTGAAAGCTTCGCTGAGGCTTTCGATCGACCCGCTCGTTGAAGGCCATCTGATCTTCAAGAACGCAGTTCCAATGCAGTTCGCCTGGGAACAGATGCGAGGCAAGACTGCGCTCAACATCTTTTCTGATCTTGGCCGCCTATGACAGGAGCCTGCGGCCGAATCCGTCCAGGGGCGATGCCTGCAGTCCGGATGGCTCTAGTCGCCTTCGCGCTCCACATTGACGACGACCAGATCGTCGGCTTCTTCATCGTACTCGTAGGCAATTCCGTCCAGTCTGACCCCGCCTTCGTCTGGCGGCAGGGCCGCCGCTCCGTCAGCATGGTCTTCACATGCGACGTATAACATTCGCTTGTCGCGAAGACTTCCCGGCTTGCCGCAAGACTCGCAAAATCGGTAGGAACGCGAATCTGCGAGCACCTCTGCCTTGTCCAGTGCCAACCTAATCTCGGGAGTGACAATGCCCGCTGCCGTGGCGTCGATCCTCAAGCTCCCGTACTTCTCATAAACCCGATCGAGGTTCAGTCGAGTACCCGCAGGCAACGCTTGAGCTATCTCACCGAAATATTGATCCAGAACCCGTTCCCAGCCGGCACCGCACTGGAATGTCATCCTCGTCGGAATGAGGTCCGGATACTTCGCCTTCAGCCGGATAAAATCGGTCATTCGTCTGCATCTCCCGCGTGACCCCGATGCTTCCGCCCCAAGCCGTAGCAAACAGGAAGTGAAGGTTCCGTTCATCGGCGGATACCGCCAGACAGGTCAGCCTGCCAGAGGCATAGGCACCCGTGTCTATGGCGATCCGGCAGGGCTTCGGGTCTGGCATGCTGTCCGACGTCGGGGTATGGCCGTGCACGATGATGTGCGACAGCTGCCCCTCATAATCGACGAACCTGTCCCGGATCATCATCAAATCCTTGGGGGCTTGGTCGCCGATGGAACGAGTAGGATCGATTCCTGCGTGAACGTAGGCGAAGCGATCGTCGACGATGATCGGGGAGGCATCCTTTAGCGCCTGCAGGTGATACGGATGGTTGGTGCGAAACATCCTCGCGGCATCCCGGATGTTGCCAACGGACAGGAGGCCATAGGACTCCATCGTCTGGTAGCCACCGATCCGCGTCAGCCATCTCCCGAACCTTTGCTCGTCAACCTGGTCGGCGGTCATGAAGTCCAGGAAATAGTCGTCGTGGTTGCCGCGGATCAGCCGTGACCGCGGCCACCGGGCGAGAGTGTTGCAGACGAGATCCATCGCTTCCCGGCTGGCAGGACCACGGTCGACGATATCGCCGAGGAACAGCACTCGGGGTTCGGCGTCGGACGCATGTGCATCTCCTGCGATCGTAGCTAGCAAGACTTCCAACAGATCGGCACGGCCGTGAACATCGCCGATGGCGTAGGTAACGTGGGGCAAGCGTTGTTCCTTTCGGGACACGCCTACCGGCAGGTCATTGGTTTTCTCTTAAACCCGCTTTGATAAGGCGGTCTGGATCATGCTCTTCTAGCCTGGGATTGATGGTAGACTTGCCTACAAGCGCAGCCGGGGAGAGGAATCAATGAAAAACATAGTTGTCTGTTGCGACGGAACGGGAAACGAGATCAGTGAAAACATCTCCAATGTTCTGAAGCTTTACCGCGTACTTCGAAAAACTGGGAAGACCCAGCCGCCCCAAGTGGTGTTCTATGATCCGGGCGTTGGGACACTCGCAAGACCGGATCCATGGACCAAGTTCAGGCAAGATGCCATCGCGGTGCTTGGTTTGGCGACAGGTTACGGCCTCGATGACAACGTCCTTGCCGCTTATGAGTTTCTGGTGACTCAGTATGAGGACGGCGACGAAATCTATCTCTTTGGCTTCAGTCGTGGCGCTTACACGGCCCGCGTTCTTGCGGGCCTTGTCCATAGAATTGGACTCCTTTCGCCGCATCAGTGGAATCTCGCCGGTGCTGCATTGACGGCGTACAAACAGACAGGGCCGGCGATCGATCCGATTCAGTCGGCAATGATGGAGGAATCTGAACGCGGAGAAGTAAGTGGCCAGCCTGTTCCATCGACCAAGGACGATCGCGCCTCGCAGTTCGCCCGGATTGTTTCTTCGAGATGGCCGACGATCAAATTCGTTGGAGTATGGGACACGGTCGCGAGCGTGATAGTCCCGCGTCCGGATAGGTTCTATGCGTTCAGCCTGCAGACGCTTGCCAATACCAGAAACAATCCTAGCGTTCGCATTTTCCGCCAGGCGATCGCGATCGACGAACGAAGAAGAATGTTCAGACTGGACGCCTGGGATGAACCACAAACGTTCATGCATAATAGGTTCAGCGCTACGAACAATGCGGAACCGCAGGACGCGCAGCAAGTCTGGTTTTCAGGTGTGCACGCCGATATCGGGGGAGGCTACCCGGAGCAAGAGAGCGGTCTTTCGAAATTCCCACTGATCTGGATGATCGACGAAGCGGTGAAGCATGGCTTGGCCGTCGACCCCAGGACCGTGAACCAGCTGGCTTGGGGAGTGCAGAGAAAGGGAAGTCCGTTCAGCTACGTCCCACCCGATATCAGGCGTGATCCGCATGACTCGATGTCGAACGCGTGGCGCCTGCTGGAACTGTGGCCGAAGGCAGACAAATACAAGGAGTGGGCTGCTCGCAAGTCGCTCTTCGGCCACTACATCCCAAGCGCCGAGCCACGCTTCATATCGCCCGAGGCGTTTGTTCATCAATCCGTCGTGGACAGGATGGCCGCTATCGCGAAGTACAAGCCCGAGAACTTTCCGGAGAGCCCTAGAGTCGTTCCTATGTCCGGGAACCCGGCGTAGCGGAGTCTCTTTCAAGGTGCGCCAAGCTGCGGGCAGATGAAGTCAATGAAGAATCGGCCGACGCGGCGTCTCGCGAAAACACCAACTGGTAGACGGAGGATTCGTCGGACACAGAAACGTACATTCCGTCCGGAATTGGGTTCCTGCCCACGATCACCATGATGAAGCCGTTCAGTGCGTGGTGGGTGCGGCGCACGCAATCGGTTATATTTCTGCGGTCGGTATGCGAAGGCGATGCGATATCCTCCGGATGCGTATGCCAGCAGCCTACAAAATGCAGCCCGCGCGAAAACATATCGTCGATCTCGCGCTGTTCGGCCCGCTCATCCGGACGGTAAGAATAGCGAGATCGGCGATCTCCGCGCCTCGGGCCGGTAGCGACTTCGATGTCGATCACCGGAAGCTGAAATCGCGCAAATAGAAGTCCACCGGCCTCGTTCTGCCAAAAACGCGTTTGACGGTGTCGGTTGAAGTGCTTCAGAACGCCGTCGCTAAACGCAAGCGATTGTCCCGATTGTCCGATGTCAACGAAGATCACGCAGCCAGATCCTTGGCGGCCCGGCCCCATCGTCTTTCGATCATGGTCGCGCCGTCGAGCGCTTGCGGAGCGATGGCTCGCAGTTCGTCACTCCATGCACCGCCCGCTGCTTCAACGAAGGCGCGGCGTGCGAGCCAGATGCGATGTGTGGCCGAGGCCGCCTGACCGAGAAGGGTATCGAGTGCGGTCTGCGCCACCATCGAGGTTATGAATCCCAACTCGACAGGGCCGTAGGGATCGAACGCCGCTCCGCAGGCAGGCTCGTACTGCCGGGTTTCATATGCCCAACGTGTAGCGAGGAGGTACGGCGATCCGGTAGCATCCAGTCCGTCACGCAGGCGGTCGGCGCTGCCGGAGACGACGATCGCGTGCCCAGCAGCGGCATGCGGTTCCGTCCAACCGTAAACGATCGGAAAGCGTCGCGTTTGGCCCGCCTGCCATTCGTCGAGAAGGGATTCGCTCGGCCAATCTCCGAGTGCCGAGACGATGAGGTCAACGCCGGCGAGGGGACAGTCGGCGCGAAGCAGAAGGTTCTCTACCAGCGAGTTATGACACTCCACTTCGACGTGCGGCAGGTCTGAGCGGATGCGCTTCGCGAGTTCGATTGTCTTGGCTGCGCCGATCGAGCCGACTCCGAGAGGGTGTCTGCCGACATTGGCGCCCGTGAAGGTCTGCTTGTCGACGAGGATGAGCTTGCCGACGCCGGCTCGGGCCAGCGTCATTGCAACCGGCGCGCCGACTGATCCGCATCCGAGAACGCCGACGGTCGCCCCGCGCAGCGCGGGAATCCGAGGATCACGGTCGCGCCCATGGACCCATGTCGGATCGACGCGTTCGACCGAAGAGCGGTCGGCCGCATTTCCTCCGAACAGTCGAGCATGCAGCACGTTCTCGGGCACGCGCGAGGGGCGAAACCCGGCAATCAGGGGATCCGATCCACGAACGATCTTCGGTCGATTGACGACCGTGGTCGCGAGCGCCGGTCCGTTCTCAGTACTCGCGCCCAGCATCACGATGAGCCGTTGACGCATCTCGCCGACAAGTTCGTCGAGATGGTTGGCGACACCGGCGCGGGCCGCGATATCGTAGATGTCCTTCGCCGTGGAGGGGTATTCCGACGGCAGCGGGACGACATCCATCCAGACCAGCAAGCCGCTATTGAAACGGAGTTCGGTTGCCGGGATTGCCGCAGCGAAATTGCGAAGCCAATCACGCAACGTGTCGTCATTGTCGGCGATGATAGTTCGTCTCGCGCCTTCCCAGATCCTGACGATCCGCGATGGCGGCGCTGGTTCGATCAGCGACAGGATGGTCCGGGCCTGTCCGCGTCCTGCATGATGCCAATATGTGAGAAACTCGCTTTGGAAGTCGCCATTGCGCTCGCCGCGGATCAGCGCTTCGATCAGATCAAACGTCATCTCAAGCAGTTCGGCGATTCCGGCGTACGGATCGTCGATGGGAAACGTGGCGTAATCCGGCACCAGACAGAGCACGCCGTCACTTTCGACATGTGGCCAAGTCAAAAAGGAAGGACGATCGACCAGTGCGATCCGCGCGGGCGCAAAAGGAAAGGCCGCGGTCACCAGAACATCGAGCCGGCGCTGGCGGTCGGAAAACTCGCAGTCGAAACGCCAGCCGATTTCGGCGGAGCGCCCCCGGTAGGTAGCGAGTTCTCTGGCGTCGAGCCTTCGCGGGCGCAAGCCAACTTGCCGCCAGCGCGATTCAACGGTGCTGACGGCTGACTTGAAGCGCTTCGCGAGAGGGTCGACACCCTCAGGCATTCCGGCGATCTCCCTCAATGCGGACGGCCGAAGTCCGAAGCTGCGCCTCGCTGCGGACGAGACCGGCGGTCAGCAGCGTCGGTGTATTAAGCCGAGCGGCCGAACGGCGCCGCGTCTGGTCGGCAATGTCGGCACCAACGCCCTTGGCAAGTTGCTCGGTGATCTGCTGCGTGTTCGACAACTGCGCCATCGCTGTGAAATCGGCGCGGGCCTTTCGAAGCCAATTATGGAATTCCGTCTCCCGCTCCGGATGCTCCTTCCACTTATCGGCAAAGTTCTCCAGCGGATCGCTGGGATTGGCGATGAGACGGCTGCCGTCCGGGGCAGTTCCGATGAAGCTGTCCATCTTCGTCAGGATCGAGAACAGCGCATCGGCGATCTTCTCCTCTCCTTCGTAGGAGTGGGCGGCGAGCGTTGTCAGGACGATCGAGATCGGCTTGTCGTCGCTGCGGCCGATGTACATGATGTCGCGATGACGCTTCAGGATCATGATGGCGTACTGCAGTGGGGTGCGGATCCGGTGGTCCGGAATCGGCTCGGTGCCCGCCGTTACGCCTTTCTGAAGAAGCTCCTTCTTGCGCTTGTCGTAGACTTTGGCCATGCGCGTCAGAAACCATTTCAGATAGCCGCGTGGATTCGACCGCTGCCAATCGGCCGCGATAATCTGGTAGTGCGGGTGGCGGTTGTCGGTAATCGAGATCGCGGTCTCGGCGAGCGAAGCGTCGAAGCCGCGCGTTTTCAGGAGTTGGGTCAGTTCTCCGCCACTTGGAATCCCAGGCGTGACGTCCATGTGAAATTGAGCTTCGTCCGCGTAGGGTTGCCTCCAGCAGCGACGGTGCTCCTCGAGCGGCTTGATCATGTTCTTGCTGCGGGCGTACAGCCTCATTTCGATTTCGAGCAGGCGCTTTAGATTAGCCTGCGTGGTCTCGTTCTTCGTTAGGCGGCGAAACTCGCAGATGGCATCGATATCGTAGTGCTCGTCTACCGTGAGCGGTGGCGTGACGGTGCCGAGACCGAACGACCCTTGGACGTGGACTTGGGGCTCGTATTGCCGAATTGTCGACTCTGGACGGTTGAGCCAGTCGCCCAGCGACTCGTAGCTCGTCTCTGCCTGTTCGTATCGGCGCTCGGGGATTTCGAGCTCTTTGGCGAGGTCTTCGAGAAATTCGTCGGCCTCTGGCGTAGTCGTCGGGCGCAAATGCATGTTCATGAAAAACTCCTGACTAGCTGGCGTGTTCAAGTTCATGGGCGAAAATGAAACCGCCCAGCTTCCTGTTTTGGTCGTAGATCTTGAGAGCGGGGTGCGCCTTCGGCTGCCAGGAGCGACCAGCCTCGACGGCAGCGGAAACTGGAATGGCGGGAAACACGTGCACGATCGTGTTCTCGCCATGGGCGACCTTGATGGCGTCCAGCGTTGTTCTGAAAAGACGCGCGAACTCGGCTAGATCGGCTTGGCTGCGTATAATGTCGTTATGGGCTCCGTGGGCCGCGACGGACCAGATCCCCACGTCGTTGCCGAGCACCGCGTGGACCCGTTCGTCCACGACGGGTGCGCTGATCTCCAGCTTCAGCGCGACCTGGCTGGCTGGGCCAGGCGGCCGCACGACGTGAAAGCGGAGCGGCGGTGCCGTCGGGTCCCACTTCCAGCCCTTGGGGCTGCGCAACAACTGCCGGACGTCTGCAGTCGCGATGTCGGAGATCAGACGTCCCAGCTCGATCAGGAGCGGGATCGGCGCCAATCCAAATACTGCCAGGCGACGGATTTCCTGCCGCTCCATCCGCCCTCGGACTTTCTCGGCGAAGCCGGCCCGCAAGTTGCGGACGTGGACGCGCCAGAAGTCCGGTTCGTGATCGGGCAGATCGAGCGTCGAGAGATCGAGATCAATCCACCCATGGTCAAGGGGATAGCGATCCGGGATCATCGACCATTTGAGGTCGCCTTTGGCCACGGGCGATTCGTTGGTCCCGATCCTCGCAGCGTATCGAATGACGTGACTGCTCAGATCCTCGTCGATGGCTGTGACCGTCCGGATCCGGTCTTCGTGGCGGCGCTTCATCGCCATCAGCACATCCGCGGGATGCTCGGCGACCATCTCGCGATCGAAAACGCGATGGTGGCGGTCGCAGACCAACATCAGGTTGTCGGGCTCTTGGGCAAGCTTGGGTGAGAGAACCGAATCGCCTCGCGGGCCGCCCTCTGTGTCCGCAATGATGTGCCCGATATAGGCCGAGTTAGCGTTGGCAGCTCCCGACACCTCGTCGCCGATGAGCAGGGCATTGCATCCCGCATACTGACACCGTCCCGCAGCGCGGCCCCATACGATGTTCTTGACTTTGTCCGGTAGCGCCCGCCGGCGATCGCGGCGCGGCTCTGCGGGCACCTGATCTTTCATCTCGGGTTCTGCAACCACACGCATGGTTTCGTCTCAGAGTTGATTCACGATTCGTTCGACCTGGCATTTCGCGGCACGCATTAGCCCGCCGCGAAACCTCTTATTTATCGCTCAGCGCCAGTGGCACCGAGTGGGGAATTACGTGACCCCGAATAGGGGCGTTGTTCGGCACCGCAGGAACACAACATTGGCTTCCAGGCAGGTGTGGCCCCCTGAGGCGTTCTGTTGTGTTTTTCGAGGCGGTTTAGCTGGAAAAGTTACCAAACTATGCGCGCACCGATAGATTCTTCGCCCGACTCTCGGTTCTCAGCTGCACCCGCTCGTGGCGCCGCACGTATCGCACTTCTCGCAAGTCCCGTTCCTTACCATGGTGAAATTCTGGCACTCGGAGCAGGAATTGCCGGTGTAGCCCTGGAGCAATGACTTGGCGCGGCGGTCGGCCGCGAGTTTCTTCGCCTCGGCTGCTTCCTGGGCCGCCGTGTCGGTGAACAGCGCCGCGGTGGTATCGGTCGAGGCATCGGAGGCCGCTTCCTCGAAGGCGATGTCCTCGGCCAGTTCCTTGGCCCGCTCCTCATAGTCGCGCTTGTAGGCGATCGCCTCGTCGCTCGCCGGCTTCAACGCCAGCACGTTGGAGCCGGAGAAGGCCGTCGGCGCCGAGCGGGTAGGGCTGCCGGAGCCGGCAAAGCCCTTCGGCTCGCTGCCGCTTGCCCTCGACACCAGCTTCACCGGCGAGCCGCGGGTCAGGCCCTTGGAGACGGCGTCGGTCTTGCCTTCGCTGATGCCGCGGCCAAGCGCTGTGTTGGAGAAGTCCGACTGGTCGACATGGGCGAGATCGTTGCGGCCGAGATAGGAGATGGCCAGTTCACGGAACACGTAGTCGAGGATCGATGTCGCGCTCTTGATGGCATCGTTGCCGATGACCATGCCGGCCGGCTCGAACTTGGTGAAGGTGAAGGCGTGCACATATTCGTCGAGCGGCACGCCATATTGCAGGCCGAGCGAGATCGCGATGGCGAAGTTGTTGAGAAGGCCACGCAGCGTGGCACCCTCCTTGTTCATGTCGATGAAGATCTCGCCGAGACGGCCATCGTCATATTCGCCGGTGCGCAGGAAGATGGTGTTGCCGCCGATCTTGGCCTTCTGCGTATAACCCTTGCGGCGGCCGGGCAGCTTTTCCTGCTCGCGCGACACACGCTCGATGATGCGCTCGACGATCCGCTCGGTGATCTGCGCCGCGCGCGCCGCCGCCGGTGCCTGGATCAACTGCTCGACCGCATCGTCCTCGTCCTCCTCGCCATCGGCGAGCAGCGAGGCATTGAGCGGCTGCGACAGCTTCGAGCCGTCGCGGTAGAGCGCGTTGGCCTTCAGCGCCAGCTTCCACGACAGCATGTAGGCGCTCTTGGCGTCCTCCACCGTCGCGTCGTTCGGCATGTTGATGGTCTTGGAGATGGCGCCGGAGATGAAGGGCTGTGCCGCCGCCATCATCTGGATGTGGCTGTTGATCGAAAGCGAGCGCTTGCCGATCTTGCCGCACGGGCTGGCGCAGTCGAATACGGCGAGGTGTTCGGCCTTGAGGAAAGGAGCGCCTTCCAGCGTCATCGCACCGCAGACATGGATGTTGGCGGCCTCGATATCCTTCCGGGAGAAACCCAGCGCCGGCAGCATTTCGAACGAGAAGTCGTTGAGCTGCTCGTCGGTGAAGCCAAAAGTCTCCTTCACCCAGTCGGCGCCGAGCGTCCACTGGTTGAAGACGAACTTGATGTCGAAGGCCGACTTAAGCGCGGCATTGAGCGCCGCGATCTTGTCGTCGCCAAAACCCTTGGCCTTGAGCGAGCCGGGGTTGATCGCGGGCGCCTGGTTGAGATTGCCGTGACCGACCGCATAGGCCTCGATCTCGGCAATCTGGCTCTCGGAGTAGCCCAACGTGCGCAGCGCTTCCGGCACCGCGCGGTTGATGATCTTGAAATAGCCGCCGCCGGCGAGCTTCTTGAACTTCACCAGGGCGAAGTCGGGCTCGATGCCGGTGGTGTCGCAATCCATGACCAGGCCGATCGTGCCGGTGGGCGCGATCACGGTTGCCTGCGCGTTGCGGTAGCCATGCTCCTCGCCGAGTTCGATGGCGCGATCCCAGGCGGCCTTGGCGTGGGTGGCCAAATCCTGCTGCTTCAGGTCCGACGCCACGAGAGGCACTGGATTGACCGCGAGTTTCTCGTAGCCGTCCTTGTCGCCATAGGCGGCGCGGCGATGGTTGCGCATGACGCGCAGCATGTTCTGGGCGTTGCGGTCATAGTCCGGGAAGGCGCCGAGCTCGGAAGCCATTTCCGCCGAGGTGGAATAGGCGACGCCGGTCATGATCGCGGTCAGCGCGGCGCAGATGGCGCGGCCCTCATCGGAGTCGTAGGGAATGCCCGAGGTCATCAGCAGGCCGCCAATATTGGCATAGCCGAGGCCGAGGGTGCGGTAGTCGTAGGAGAGCTTGGCGATCTCCTTCGACGGGAACTGCGCCATCATCACCGAGATTTCGAGAACCATGGTCCACAGCCGCACGGTATGCTCGTAGGCAGCGATATCGATCGTGCCGTCGGCATTGCGGTAGGGAAGCAGATTGATCGAGGCGAGGTTGCAGGCCGTGTCGTCGAGGAACATGTATTCCGAGCACGGGTTGGAGGCCCGGATCGCACCGGCGGAGGCGCAGGTGTGCCAGTCGTTCATCGTCGTGTTGAAATGCAGGCCGGGATCAGCGGAAGCCCAGGCGGCGTAGCCGATCTTTTCCCAGAGGTCGCGAGCCTTCAGCGTCTTCAAGACCTTGCCGTCCTTGCGGGCGGTCAGGTGCCAGTCGGCGTCGGTCTCGACGGCGCGCAGGAAATTGTCCTTCAGCGACACCGAATTGTTGGAGTTCTGGCCCGAAACGGTGAGGTAGGCGTCAGAATCCCAGTCAGTGTCGTAGGTCTTGAACGACATCGAGGTGTAGCCCTGCTTGGCGAACTGGATGACGCGGTAGATGTAGTTTTCCGGCACCGCCGACTTCTTGGCCAACTTGATCTCGCGCTTCAGCGCCGTGTTGATGGTCGGATCGAAGCAGTCGTCGTCATGGCCTTCGCAATTGACGCAGGCCTTCATGATCGCTTCGAGATGCTTCTTGACGATCTTGGAACCGGTCACCAGCGAGGCGACCTTCTGCTCTTCGTTGACCTTCCAGTCGATGAATTCCTCGATATCGGGATGGTCGGCGTCGACGATGACCATTTTCGCCGCTCGGCGCGTCGTGCCGCCCGACTTGATGGCGCCAGCGGCGCGGTCGCCGATCTTGAGGAAGCTCATCAGGCCGGACGAGCGGCCGCCGCCGGACAGCTTTTCGCCTTCGCCGCGCAGCAGCGAGAAGTTCGAGCCGGTGCCGGAGCCATATTTGAACAGGCGCGCCTCGCGCACCCACAGATCCATGATGCCGCCCTCGTTGACGAGGTCATCCTGCACGCCCTGGATGAAGCAAGCATGCGGCTGCGGATGCTCGTAGGACGACTTCGACTTGGTCAGCTTGCCGGTGAAGGGGTCGACATAGAAGTGACCCTGGCTCGGACCGTCGATGCCATAGGCCCAGTGCAGGCCGGTGTTGAACCATTGCGGCGAGTTCGGCGCGACGCGCTGCGTCGCCAGCATATAGGCAAGCTCGTCGCGGAAGGCGCGCGCGTCTTCCTCCGACGCCTTGAAGTAGCCGCCCTTCCAGCCCCAATAGGTCCAGGTGCCGGCCAGCCGGTCGAAGACCTGGCGGGCGTCGATCTCGGAACCATAGCGCTCGGCTTCCGGCAGCTTGGCGAGTTCCGCTTCATCGGCGACGGAGCGCCACAGAAAGGAGGGGACGTCGTTCTCCTCGACCTTCTTCAGGCGCGCGGGGACGCCGGCCTTGCGGAAGTATTTTTGGGCCAGGATGTCCGCGGCGACCTGGGAGAACTGCGCCGGCACATCGATGTTGTCCAAGCGGAACACCACCGAGCCATCCGGATTCTTGATCTCAGAAAGCGCCTTGCGGAATTCGATCTCCGCATAAGCAGATTGGCCTGGCTTGGTGAAACGACGCTCGATGCGCATTGGTCCGATCCCTTTTGTCCATATATAGCGCTTTCATCAGGGGATTTCTGCCCCCAAAAGACGAAACGCGCAGTCCGCCGTTTGCCGGCATTTCGAACAATGCCGGCATCTCCACTTCGCGGGCGCGGCCACGCACACGACAAATCGCCTTGCCGGGCGTTTGCCGAAGCTGCCAATCGACCCCGCGGGTCCCTCAGGACTGAATTTTTCGATTCCCTCACCCGAGGGAAATTCACACTATCTAGCGTCGAACCTAGCTGCAAACACTAAATATAGTATTAACAGACAATTTATTCCAGTCCGACAATTCTCCCTTTCGTCGCCCCATCACCCCACGATCCCAACGCTTCCGCCGGCCTCGTAAACAGGCGAAAATGCGGGCAAAACGCACATAATCCGGGAAAAAGACCGGGCTCAGAACTTTCCGGTCGCGCTCTCAACAGGAGCACATGGCCTATAAAAGGCGACTCGTTTCGAGCCGTCAAGGATTCGTTTGCGTAGCTTTTGTGACCCCAACATCTTGTGTGTCACACATGTGGATAACGGGGATAGAATTGACCGCTGTGGCGGCCATTTTTCCGCCGGCAGGTATGCGCGATCCCGGTGCGTGTACGCGGACTGCGGAAATATTGTGCCGCGAACTCAAAAAGCCCGGCACGCCGGTGCGCCAGGGATCAGCCGTAATGCAGCTTCGGCTTGGGTTCAGTTCCGGTGAACTGGACGCCGAGTCGGTCGCTGCGGCGCCAGCGGACCTCGCAGCGATAGGCGACGCCGTCGAGCGGCACATAGAGAAGGAAATGATCGGGAACCCGGGCCTCGAGCGGTATTTTCAGTTCGGCGCCGCCCGCATGCTGGTTACGCACCATGCAACTCACTTCGGAATTCTGGATACCGGTGATGATCGTTCCACCCTTGAGCACGCGCGGACGATGCTCGCGCTGGGGCTCGGTGGACTCTTGCTGAAGTGGGTTTACAGGGTTCGCCATCGATGAAACGCGCCAGATTGGCCAATTTCTACCGAAGAAAAATTAGCAAACCATTCACGCGATACATCACATGGTTGTGAAATGATTACGATCCACGCACGGGGTGGAGGGCCTGCGCCCTAGGAGAACCTGCGTGGGTCGGCGCAGAAATAGGCGATGATCTGACACAGGTCCGGTTCATTGACCATGCGCACCGCTTCGCTGGAATTGACCCATTTGCGGATGCGGGAGTGCTTTTCCTTCCAGCGGTCGGCGACCTTGTCGACGTGCAGCGGATACACCAGCACCTCGCAAGGCACTTCTTCGCCCGAAGCCAGCACCTTGGCGTAGAAATAGCGGCCGGCTTCGAGGTGGGAAATGTTTCCGCGCAGTCCCGCTTCCTCGGCGGCCTCGCGCGCTGCCGCTTCGCAGAGCGGCTCCCGAGCTTCCGGCCAGCCTTTTGGAAGCACCCAGCGGCCGGTATCGCGGCTGGTGATCAGCATGACCTCGACGCCGTTCCCGGCATCGCGCCAGGGCAGGGCGGCAACCTGCAGACGACACGGCGCCGTACCAAAGAGTCGCCGGACCCTCTCAGCCAGGTGGTTGTGTGTGGTTGGCCGTGTCAACATCGGAGAAGCTAGCCCCAAGCCTCCAGAATCGTTTGCCGTCTCACGAATCTTACGGCTAATTGTGACCAATAAAAGTAAAAACTTTGGTCAAGCTGGCTGATTCCCGTCAACAGAGGTCGATTTCACAGGATATCTTGTCGGCGGATCAGTCTACGCAAGCAAATATTATCGCCGGCGACGGCCTGATTGGGGAAAAAACGGCTTGCCGCGAATCAACCGGCGTGATCGTCGGCGATCGGCTTTTGATAGGTGAAACCCATGTCCCAGGGAAAATAGATCCAGGTGTCCTGGCTGACCTCGGTGACGAAAGTATCGACCAGCGGCCGGCCCTTGGGCTTGGCGTAGACGGTCGCGAAATGGGCCTTGGGCATCATTGCCCGCACGATGCCGGCGGTCTTGCCGGTGTCGGTCAGGTCGTCGATGATCAGCACGCCGGCGCCATCGTCGGCCAGCAAGGCCGGCGTTATCTCCTTCAGCACCTGCAATTGTCCCTGGCTGGTGTAGTCGTGATAGGAGGCGACACAGACTGTCTCGATGATGCGGATGCCGAGTTCGCGCGAGATGATCGCCGCCGGGACCAGGCCACCGCGCGTAATGCAGACGATAGCCTTCCACTGGCCTTTGCTGGTGCCGGCAAGCCGCCAGGCAAGCGCGCGGGCGTCGCGATGGAACTGGTCCCAGGAGACCGGGAAGGCTTTTTCGGGAAGGGACATTTTTCGCGCACTCCACGGCACGCGGCGGCCGCGTGCGAGAAAACAGGTGAATGCGCGCGGAATTAACTGGAAACCCTTGGGTTTGGCAAGGGAGAGCGGTCGCGATCGCTGTGGACTTATCTCGACAGGAAAGTCGCTACCTGCGCCGTGCGCAGCACCGTGCGTGTCACCCCGCCGAACAGAAGCTGGCGCAGCCAGGAGTGGCTGTAGGCGCCAAGCACCAGGAGATCGGCACCGGTCTCCGCGATCCTGTTCTGGATCATGTCGTCGACCGAACTCCCGCCCGATTTCTGCACCGAGACACTGACGGTGGCGCCGTGGCGCGACAGGGCCGACGCGATTTCGGCGCCCGCGGCCTCCGGGCTTTCGTCGAGCGTATCGGGCGGATCTATGACCAGTATGTCGGTTTTCTCGGCCTCGATGATGAAGGGCAAGGCATCGAAGGCGGCGCGGGCGGCCTCCTTGCTGCCGTTCCAGGCGAGCAGCACGCGTTTGAAGGTGGTGACGAGAGGACCGGCATGCGGCACGACCAGGACCGGCCGGCCGGCATCGTAGACCAGCGTATCGACGTCCGCGCTCGGATCGCCGCCGGTCTCGCGTTGGGCGGCGATGATGAGATCGGCGGCGCGCACGCTTGAAATGCCGGTCAGCGCGCTGTCGCCGGAGAAGCTCTCCAGGCTGCGCCATTCGAAGGAGAGGCCGGAATCCTCGACCCGCCCGAGGAAGACAGCCTGGAGCTTGTCTGCCCGCTCCCGATTCATGTCGGCGGAAACCTGCAGGAACTCCGTATCGGGAAAGCCCGTCGCCGACGTGTAGGGCACCGGGAGCGCCTCGGCATGGATGCCGATCAGATGGCTCTCGAAGCGGCTGGCAAGCGGAATGGCGCAGTCGAGCACCCGCTCGGCGTCCTGTTCATTCTGCAGAATGGCAACGATGGTCTTGAAACGCATGATGATCCCTCAATCTTGCGAGCGACCGGCCTCGCGGCAGGGAAACGTTACAGCCCCGTTCTTGGTTCCGGCCCGGCCGGATCAGTTCGCCTTGTCGGCGAAGCCAGCCACTATGGCCTCGACGTCGGCGCGCGCGGCCTCAAGCGCATCCGCGCTGCGGGCACGCACCACAAGTTCAGTCCAGAACTTGCCGTCGCCATATTTGGGGTAGGAGCCGATGATCGTATCCGGATGCGCTTTCTGGATCTCGCCCAATGGCCCGCCGACAAGGCCCTCGCCGAACGGGCAGTGCACCGTGGCCGACAGCATTTTGGTGCCGGCTCTCAGGGTCGGGACGACATTGTCGAGCATGGCCTGGAAGATCGACGGCACGCCGGCCATGACATGGACGTTGCCGATGCGGAAGCCGGGCGCCACGGACACCGGGTTGTCGATAAGGTCGGCGCCGCGCGGCATTCGCGCCATGCGCTTGCGGGCCTGCGTGTATTCGATGCCGCGCGCGGCATAGCTCGCCTCCAGCAGGGCGTAGGCCTTGGCATCGTATTCGCAAGGCACGCCGAACGCCTTGGCGATCGAATCGGCCGTGATGTCGTCATGCGTCGGACCGATGCCGCCGGTGGTGAACACATAGGTATAGCGCGCGCGCACGGCGTTCACCGCCGCGACGATCTCGTCCTCCTCGTCGGGTACGATGCGCACCTCTTTCAGGTCGATGCCGATCGCCGTCATGATATCGGCGAGGTGGCCGATGTTCTTGTCCTTGGTGCGACCGGACAGAATCTCATCGCCGATGACCAGCATGGCGGCAGTAACGATTTCAGGCATGGAAGGCTCCGGCAGACGCGTAGTCTGAATAGCGCGGCGGACAAGCGGCGGCAATGCCGCCCAAATGGCGGACGACCCGGCATACACGGATATCACCTGGATTGCAGTGGTTGGCTGGCCTGGACGGGAACAAGCCTGATTGTTCTCGGACCCGGGCTGTGAACGACCGCCTCGCCAAGTCGGTCTGTTTTGTCCATCCTTGCGGCGCCATCGCGGGCGGGTAAGGTGCGCGGCTCGGATCCGGGTGAGGAATGCTGATGTCGATTCTGCTCTGGCTGTTTGGCGCGGCGTTTCTGGCGGCGATCCTCGTGCTTGCCTCTCTGCTGCTGGCCACGCTGTGGATCGCGGCGAAAGCGGAAAGATTGGTGCCGCCGGTCGGAAAATTCGTCGAGATCGACGGCAACCGCATCCACTATGTCGATGTCGGGCAGGGACGGCCGATCGTCTTCGTGCATGGGCTTGGCGCCCAGCTGCATCATTTCCGGCACACCGTGTTTGGCCGTTTCGGTCCTGGCTACCGGCTGATCGCGCTCGACCGTCCGGGCTCGGGCTATTCGACGCGGGCAAGCGGAGCGACGGGCCGCTTGCCCGAGCAGGCCGAGATCATCAGGCGCTTCATCGAAAGCCTGCGACTGGAAAGGCCGTTGGTGGTGGGCCATTCCCTGGGCGGCGCCATCGCGTTGACCCTGGCCGTCGAACATCCCAATGCGATTTCAGGCATCGCATTGCTGGCGCCCTTGACGCATCTGGAGACAAGGACGCGCCAAGGATTTGACCTGCTGTACATTTCTTCACGCCTGTTGCGGTGGTTCATGGCCTATACCGTGGCGATACCAGCAAGCCTCAGATATGCCCGGCCGACGATGGACTTCATCTTCGCGCCGCAAGCCGTCCCTGGCGACTATATGAGCGGGGGAGGCGGATGGCTCGGCTTGAGGCCCGGCCACTACCATGCGACATCGACCGATGTCGTGGCTGTCGAGGAGGATCTCGGCCACATCGAGCGCCGCTATGGCGAGATCGCCATGCCGGCCGGCATTCTCTTCGGCGGCGCCGATCGCGTCATCGGCATGGCTGTCCATGGCGAGCCGATGCGGGAAAAGGTCGAAGGACTAGATTTCGAACCCGTCGACGGTCTCGGCCACATGCCGCAATTCGTCGAGCCGGAACGGGTTGTTGCCTTCATCAAACGCATCGCGCGACGTGCTTTTTCAGATGCGGCATCACCAAGGGTTCACGACAATTTCAATGAACCATCCGGCTGATCGCCGGGTTTACCCCGTGTCGCATCCCAAGGCGGCCAAGATACGGAGTAATTCAATGTACAGAAAACTTTTCGCAGCATCCGTCCTGACGATCGGTCTCGCCACATCGGCGATGGCCCAGTCGTCGGACGCTACCTATCCCAACCATCACAATTGGTGGCTGTTCGGCAATGATGATTCCTCTGCCGTCGACCAGAGCACCACCGGCAGCATCAACGGCGATGGTTCCGGATTGAATACCCTTGGCAATCCTGGCCCGGCCGGACCTTGTGCCTCAAACACTCCAGGCCCCGATGCCAATGCTCAGCGCAACATCAACGATCAGTACTGCGGCAAATAGCCAGCCGCGGGCTTGTCGCCCGCCGCCGGACGCCATCTTTCCTGGCGTCGGCGGCTGGCGCCTGGCTGGATATCAATCCGAGATTTCGGTCTGAGGCCGGTCGCGGCCGTCGGCAAGTTCCTCATGCCATTTGCCCTCGGCGTCCTCATACTGGATGCCATCGGTGGAACCCGCCACTTGTTGTTCGGCCGAAGCGATCTCGGCGGCGCGCAACGCATCCTGACGGGTGGGAAATGTCTCCGAGAAGGTCGCGCCGACCTTGTAGGCCCAGCCACCGTCATGCTCGACGATCTTGTAAGTCAGCTTCGCCATCAAAACCTCCAGTTAAAGGTCCGCCTGCTCAATGCAACCGGTCGTCTGGCAGCCGGTCGTCGGGCACCAGCACTTCCGATTCCTTGGCGGCCTCGATCAGTGCCCGGCGCGCTTCCGCCGTCGAACGATATCCTTCCAGCACTTTGAGGCAAGTGTCGAGGGCATCTCGATGACGAGGTCCGCGATTGAGCGGCCACACAGTCATCAGGCACTCCGCCGCCTCCTGGGTCGAGCGGATATGGCGATATTTGCCGACATGGCCAAGCTCGACCACGACGGGCGTCTCAAAAGGCTTGTTGTCCATCATGGCCGCAACGCAAAGCAGCCAATTTGGTTGCAAAAATGGCCGTCGGCCTGCGCCCAAAGGTCGCGTCAAGTCCGTGACGCGCTTTGGATCTCGGCGTGACGCAAGCGTTGCCCCGGACCGGATCCGCCCTCGGATCAGCCCCGGGGCATGCCTCTGGGTGCCATGTATTGGCGTCTCAGTAGCCGCAGTCGTTGCGCAGCCAGCGCGCATTCGCCCAGCCGGTCCCGCCGCGGCCGCGCCCGCCGCAGCCTGACCCAGCGCAACATTTTGCAGCCAGAATTGAAGCAGGCCGTTGGCGAACCGTCCGGGATCACAAGCGGCAGCACGCCGGTACCGGGAGAATGGCCGATCAGCCCGCCGCCTTCATCCAATGTTCCATCGTCGTCACCGAGCGGGCGAGCTGCGGCGCCGGATGGATCTTTTCGCTGAAGGTGGCGGCCGCACGCCATCCCCACCGCGGATCCGCGAGGAAGGCGCGTGCCAGAGCCACCATATCGGCGCGGCCTTCGGCTATAACAGCCTCGGCCTGTTTCGGGTCATCGATCAGTCCGACCGCACGGGTCGGAATGCCGGCGCCCTTGCGCACGGCTTCCGCCAGATGCACCTGATAGCCCGGCCCGGTGGGCAATTTCTGCAACGGCGAATTGCCGCCGCTCGAGCAGCAGAGATAGGCGATGCCTTCGGCCTTCAGCGCTTTCGCCACTTCGATCGCGTCCTCGACGTCAAAGCCGCCATCGACCCAGTCCTTCACCGACAGCCGTGCGCCGAGCATCAACTTTGGCACCGCTTTCTTCACCGCCCTGGCGATCTCGACGACAAGACGCATCCGGTTTTCCAGCGAGCCGCCCCAGCGATCAGTGCGCTGGTTGGACAGCGGCGACAGGAACTGGAAGATCAGATAGCCATGCGCCGCATGCAGTTCGATGAAGTCGAAGCCGGCACGTTCGGCCCGCCTGGCGGCTTCCGCGAACCGCTCGATGAGCTGCAGGATTTCCTCGTCCTCCAGCGCGTGCGGCACGTTCCAGCCGTTGTCGTAGGCGATGGCCGAGGCCGAGACGGTCTGCCAGGGATCCTCGTTTGGCTGCAATGGGCCGCCACCTTCCCAAGGCTTGCGGTTCGAGGCCTTGCGGCCGGCATGCGCCAGCTGCGTGCCGAACTTCGTGCCGGGCGCGGCCACGCGCCGGGCCGCGTCCAACGCGCGGCGCGCGGCTGCTTCATTGTCCTCGGAATAGAGACCGAGGCAGCCATGGCTGATGCGTCCGCGCCGCTCGACATCGGTCATCTCCACCGTGACCATGCCGGCGCCGGACATGGCCAGGTTCATCCAGTGGTAGAGATGCCAGTCGCTGGCCGAGCCGTCCTCGGCGGAATACTGGCACATCGGCGCCACGGCGATGCGATTGGGGAAGGTGAGCCCATCGAGCGTGATCGGCTGGAAAAGCGATGTCGACATGAAAAAAACTCCGGGAAGGGGAATGCGCTATCTAGGCAATGGCATCGTTCCATACCACACACGAGACGGTGAAGCGCGCTGGACCAATCGCTAGCCCGATTGCGCCTATACCGGTTCGCGGCTACGCCTGCGTCCGCCAGCAAGCATTGAGGTGTCAGATGGAAGACCGCATTCGTATCCGCTCGGAAGAGGTTCTCTCCGACGACTGGGCGGTCCTGAAGAAGACCGTGCTCGACTATCGCCGGCGTGACGGGCAATGGGAGACGCAGGTCCGCCAGACCTATGATCGCGGCGACGGCGCGGTGATCCTGCCCTACGACCCCCAGCGTTCGACCGTGCTTCTGGTGCGCCAGTTCCGTTACCCCGCCTATGTCACCGGCCACCGCGAGCCGCTGATCGAGGCCTGTGCCGGGCTGCTGGACGAAAACGATCCGGAGACGGCCATTCGCAAGGAAGCCGAGGAAGAACTGGGTTACCGGTTGAACAAGATCGAGCGGCTGTTTTCGCCCTATATGAGCCCGGGCAGCGTCACCGAGCGGCTCTGGTTCTTCGTCGCCCGCTATTCGCCTGCCGACCGCATTTCGGCCGGCGGCGGCGCTCCGGAGGAGGGCGAGGACATCGAGGTCCTGGAAATGCCGCTCGACGAAGCGCTGGCCGGCATCGCCGACGGCCGCATTGTCGATGCCAAGACCATCATCCTGATCCAGCATCTGAAGCTGAACCCGATCTCGGCTTGATCAGAGACCGCGGGATACCAATTCAGCCGGCGTGATCCAACAATCGGGTGGTGGCCGCCTCACGATGATGTTCGGAATTGACGCGATCGATGCCTTCCACGGTGATGGCGAACGTGCCGTTTTCCGTTCTGGCTATCCAGCCCTTCGCTTTTAGATACCAGAGGTGAAACTCGAGGTGCTCACGCGGACAGCCTGACATTCGTTCGAGCTCATCGTCGCCAATGCCAGGATTATTGACGTCCTGTCGGCGTTTTACATAAAGCAGTGAGAGCACCTTGGCTTGAAAGACGGAATCTCGATCGAGGTTCTTCGTGTTGCTCGCCTCGTCGGTCAGTCCGGCCCGCAGGTCCAAATGGGCCTTGTACTGAATATCGTATTGCGCACGCTTGACCGGATCCTTGAGCGTGTTGTGGGCCTCGAGAATATCGCTGAAGCGCGATTCATCACCGGTGACCTGGTTGTCGGGATGGTAGCGCATGGCAAAATGACGAAAAATGCGTTCTATCGTTTCCGAATTGGCATTCGGACTGATTTCCAGCATTTCGTAGAAGTCGACGAACATACCAGGCCTTCCCGTACCGTGTCTGTTCGGCTCTCCCCGCCACAGTTTCGGGCAAGCCTGGCGACGATTATAGAGCCGAATATTTCACGATTTGCTAATGTAAAGAACGTACAAAGGACAACAACGGAACTTCAGCAAAAACGTAAGACCTTTGCGTCCTGCACCGCAGACTTTAGTCTGATAGCGTTTCGCTCGTTAGAGGCAGCTTACCATGACCGACAAACCTTCTGAACCGCCAATTGAGCGTCGAAGTCACTTGAGAGAAGTGGTTTTGAAGGATGCGTTCATAATCACGCAGGATGGCGAAATAGGCTGCGCCGTCAGAAATCAGCATGAGCACGGCGCCGAGTTGCGTGTCGCCGCGGGGGTTGAAGTGCCAGCTAGCTTCCGGCTGCGCGTGCCGTTGGACGGTGCGACTTATCGAGCGGAAGTGCGGTGGAGAAAAGGCGAGCGACTGGGCATCCAAATCCACGGCAATTTCTCGCTGAAGGTCAGATGATAGGGGAGCCGGCCTGATATTCAGGGGCGCGCCTGCCAAGGGAGCGCAGTTCGATATTCAATGTGGTGCGGACGACGGGAATCGAACCCGTACGATCAGAGATCGAGGGATTTTAAGTCCCTTGCGTCTACCAATTCCGCCACGTCCGCCTGCTGCGATTACAAGCACTTAAGCGAGGTCCGGTCCAGCCACTTACTTTCACTTGGCACCGGATTGGCACCGACGGCCAGTTTACTGTTCCGCGCCTGTTCTCATCGCAGCTTCTATCGCCGCTGCCGCGCCTTCGTCTGATCTCTTGAACAAGTGCGCGTAGACCGACAGCGTGACGACGGGTGACGCATGCCCCAGACGGCGGCTAATTGCAACCACGTCGAGCCCGCCAGCGATGAGGGCGGAGGCGTGGGTGTGTCTCAAGTCATGGAAACGCACCTTGGGAAGCTCGATGGTAGCTGGCGCGCCTTCCGCGGCTGGCTTCCTCAAGCGGTCGATAGTATCGCGCCAGGCTCCCGAAACGCGAGACGGCGCTATTGCTTCGCCATCCGGGGTGCAGAAGACCAGCGCATCCTTGCCGAGCTTCCCGCCAGGATGGCGCGTTCGGGCTTTTCAGGCTGCGCGAAAAAGAACCAGTGGTACCAGTCGCGGGCGAATGTCCAATCGGCGCGTTCCAGATGCTCCAGCACCGGCAGTCCGTCTACCGTGATCAGCTTCCGCACCCTGTCGGGATGATCCATCGCCATCCTGAATGCGACCAGACTGCCACGGTCATGCCCGGCAACGACGAAGGTCTGGTACCCTAACCGTTCCATCATCTCCACCAAGGCCTTCGCCTTCGCTCGTTTGGACGAGTATCGGCTCGCCGGGTCATCCTTCGGTTGGTAAGAGCGCCCGAAGCCCGGAAGGTCAGGGCACAGGACGTTGAAATCGGCCACCAGCAGATTCGCGACTTGGCCCCACGTCATATGAGAGCGAGGATGGCCGTGGAGGAGCAGCAGCGGCGGACCAGATCCGCCATGCCTCACCCGTATCGGCCCACTCTTCGTTCCGATCGTTTCGAGCACGAAGTTCTCGAACATCCGCATATCCTTGGAAGGCAGCCGGGTTTCCAGTTAGGGAACTCGCCGCGTCCAAAATGGTTCAGACCGCTCGCGCAGTGGAACTCCCTGTAGTGCGGCAGATGCCATCCGAACGCGCCGACCCAGTGCTTGGCTGGCGGCGCAACAATCCTTCATCCTCGAAGGCGCCCCAGCGCACCTATGATCCGAGAGTTGCTGCCGGGGTTAGTGGCCATTCGGCGAACAATGGATGCGTACCCATCCGCTGCCTCCTCTTGCGGCTTCCACCGCCCGCTTGCCGCCAGGCAGAGCCTTTACAACTGCGGCACGGGCATCGCGGCAAAGGCCGGCGATCGCCATTGATGAGGCGCTATTGAGCGTGAAGAGATGCTTCGCCATAGGTTCACTGCCTCACCCGTTCGATCAGAGGCATACTAGTGCGGCTTGTCTGCACAGACGCTACAGCTGCGAGCGCAGTCTGCTCGACAACCAATCCGTCACCTTTTCAGTCCACGGCCGCGCTTGCCACTCTTCAAGACTGATCTGCCTCGACCGCCCAAGGTCCTGGTTGAACAGATCGATCTGAGTCTGTGCGAAATCCTTGCCGTAAATGTTCAGATTGGCCTCGTCGTTGAGACGCAGTGACCGCTCGTCCAGGTTGGCCGAGCCGAAGCTGGCCCACACATCATCCACGATTAACAGCTTGGGGTGATACATTGTCGGTTGAAACTCGTGGATGCGCACCCCGGCTTTGAGCAACTCGCCCCAGAAATAGCGCGAGCCTTTTCGCACGATAGGGACATCCGTCAGCGAGTTGGGCACGATGACGTCGACCGCGACCCCTCTTTTCCTGGCGTCCAAGATTTGCAGGATCGCAATGTCGTCCGGAACGAAATAGGCCATTCCGATCCGCAGGTGATCCTTGGCGGCAGCCATGGCGGCCAACATCATCAACTCCATGTCTTCCGAACCATTCGGCTGGGAAGCCAGGATCAATTGAGCGCTGAGTGATCCTGCGGGTTCAGAAGGCGGGTAGAATTTTTCTCCCTGCAAAGTTTCGCCTGCCGCCTCGAGCCAGTTCTCGGCGAACGCCGCCTGGAAGGCGGATACGGCGGGTCCTTCTACCTGATAGTGGGTGTCTCGCCACTCGTTCGGGTTGCGTGCGTCTCCCAGCCAGTTGTCGGCGATCCCGACGCCTCCGGTAAATGCGATCTTCCCGTCGACTATGAGCAGCTTGCGGTGGGTTCGATTGTTCACCCGATCCATCGTATACCAATGGACGGGTCGATAACGCTGAAACCGCACTCCGGCGCTGGTCATGACGTGGATCAAGTCTTCGTCGAAGGGCAGGCTGCCGACCCAGTCGACAAGCACGCGAACCTCGACGCCATCTCGCGCCTTCGCAGCCAAGGCCATGGCGAAGTCGTAGCCCACTGTTCCCGACCAGTAGATGTAGGTTTCCATATCGATGCTGGAATGAGCAGCATGGATCGCTCGCAGCATCGCGGGAAAGATCTCGTCGCCATTGACCAGGGTCTGTACGGCGTTTGCATCGAACATCTGTCCGTTTGAATAGCTGCTCATGCTCCTTGCGAATGCGGGATCCTCGGCATCGAAAACGTGTGGGACGATGGTGCGCAGCGCCCGTGGATTCGGCATCAGGTTAATCGCCGCCAGCGTGACCAGACCCGCAGTGATGGCAACCGCAAGATATTTGAGTTTATCGAGCCAGCGACCAAGCTTTGTCCGGGCGGCGACCGCCTTTCTGATAGCAGATCGCGTTCCAAAGATGCTCGGCCGCACGTCTCTCGCCATGTTCAAACGGTGAATTCGCCCGACAAGAACTCTCGATTGGGATGAGGGTTCCCGGATGGAATGGGCCGGGTTGGCTCCGGTCCGCGTGGTATCGCTCGGCGATTGAAGTGGAACGCCGAGACCCTCCCGGAGTTGTAGCAAATCACCCTGTTCCGAAGGACAACTGATGACCCACGATCAAGAGCAAGATAGCGACCTGACCCCGGTCCAGGCCACGGACCGGATTTGGGAGCTCGCCAGAGATATCGACATCTGCATGTTTGTGACGTGGGACGGGGAATACAATCGCGCCCGTCCTCTCTCGGCGCGCGTCAGGAGGGAAGAGGGCGCCATCTATTTCCTCGTCAATGACGACAGCGCCAAGAACAAGCAGTTGGCGAAATATCCCAAGGTAACGTTGGCCTGGAGCGACAGCAGCCACTACAAATACGTTACGATCTCGGGGTCGGCCGCAGTGACAAACGACAGAGGCAAAATCGCGGAGCTCTGGGAAAAGACCGACAAGGCCTGGTGGGAAAGCGCCAGCGATCCTGAAATTAGGCTTATCAAGGTCACGCCGGACGAAGGCGAATTGTGGGACAGCCCAGGGCTTGTCATGGCCACCGCGAAAATGGTTTTCGCCGCAGTTTCCGGGGCCAAGCCCGATGTCGGCGACAATGCCAAGGTGCAACTCTGAAAGTTCCGGTGAGGCTTGTTGCGGAAGTCGGAAGCGGCCTTGCCTCTGATGAGTCGTCGACTTTGTAGCGCGACGTTCGAGATCGATGACAATGGGAAACAATCAAGTGAGGAGCGCCATTACCAAGATCGGTACGGTGACGTCGCGACCGTACGCCTTTCTGGTGTTTTTTGCGTACACCGGACTTTGGCTGGTTTTCGAACGCAGCAGTCTCGACTGGCATGGTGTGGCGACGCTGGCGACCTGGGCGATGACGCTGTTCATACAGCGCGCCGAGCATCGGGACACTCAAGCCTTGCATGCTAAGCTCGACGAGCTGCTGCGCGCCTCTGCGAAGGCGGACAGCACGACAGCCAAGATCGACGACAAGGAACCCGAAGAGATCGAAGCCGAGCGAAAGCGGCGACAGAATGACCGCTGACATTGATCGGTGCGGAACGTTCAGCCCATCGATGCGGCGATGCCGAAAATCGCCGCTGCTACAACTACGACCGCGGCGATGACAAGTAACGGCCAATTCCGGCGCGGGCGCGGCGCGCTTTCCACCGGTCGCATTGCATTGGCAAAGGTAGCCTGGTTGTTGAAATCCGGCTCGCGCAAGGGAGCCGCAGCAGCGATACCCGGTGTGTCGGCGGCTTCCGCATCTGTTTCTAAGGGCGCTGCCGCGGGGTCGAAGCCGGGCGTCTTGTCATGCGTTTTGCCTGCCTGGACATCGCCTCGATCTTCGGATGGCGTTCTTCTGGTCGGGAACATGATGATACCTCCTGCCGCCGAACTTCTCCCCGGCATCATGGTTCCAATAGCCCCTTGTGAGCCAGCCACCTCAGCTTAAGGCGGAAGGCTACGTGCCGAGAAAGAGGGCGCCGACGAGGAACAAACCGGCAGCCTGGTGGTTGGATTGCAGCGTGCCTGGCACGCCCAATGGAGCAGGAGAGAGAGATGGCAGAAAGAAAAGGCTTGGAAGACCTGTTTTACGACGGCCTGAAGGACATTTACTACGCTGAGCGCAAGATACTCGCCGCCCTCAAAAAGATGGCAAAGGGCGCGGAGTCCGCCGAACTGACCGCCGCTTTCGAGAAGCATCGGGATGAAACCGAGGCCCAGGTTGAACGCCTGCAGCAGGTCTTCGACATTTTCGGCAAGCGACCCCAAGGCAAGGTCTGCCCCGCGATCGACGGCATTCTTGAGGAAGGGCAGGAGATCCTGGAGGAGTTCGAGAATGCGCCGGCCCTCGATGCCGGGCTCACAGCCGCAGCGCAGGCCGTCGAACACTACGAGATCGCCCGCTATGGGACCTTGGTGACCTGGGCGGGCCTGCTTGGCCTGAAGGATGCGGTTCCGCTTTTGGAGCAGACGCTCAAGGAAGAGAAGGCGACGGATGAAGCGCTGACGAAGCTCGGTGATGCGGGCGTCAATCAAAGGGCCCTGCAAGAAGCGGCCTGATTGGCTCGATCGAGGAACGCTACATGACTATCCATGAAGACGCGCGACCCGAGCGGGGCGCACGTGAGGAGGCAATGCCGTCGGGCCAGGGCCCGAGCCAACGGCAGCTGTTGTTCGAGCCCAACATTTCCATCAACGGCCTGATCAACGAGGGCACGGTGCCCTTCTTCCTTGGGCGCCTCCAAGACGTGCGCGATAGTGGCCAGGACATGCTGATGGAACTGAACACCAATGGCGGCGATGCCGACGCGGCGCGACGCATAGCTCATGAGATCCGGCTCTTTCGTCGCCACAGCGGCCGCAATGCTTATTGCGTCGGCAAGACGAATGTCTACTCGGCTGGCGTGACTGTGTTTGCCGCTTTCCCGAAGCCGTGCCGCTTCCTTACCGAGGACGCGGTTCTGCTTGTGCATGAACGGCGCATGGAGACGAACATAACCCTTAACGGCCCGATGAAGTCTTGCATCCAGATCATTCGCGAGCAGCTGGCTTTGCTCGAGACAGCGGAGCAATTGGAGAAGGAGGGCTTCACCGAACTCGTCGCCGGAAGCACGCTCAGCCCCGATGAGCTTTATCGGCGGGCGACCAAAAACTGTTACATCCACGCCAGGGAGGCTCTCGAGTTGGGGATCGTGGCCGGCGTGCTACGCTAGCGGGCCTTGGTAACGGCCGACACGCAGAATGCTGCCGCTTCGACGGTGGAACCTCCGTTCGCATAGGAAGTTTCGATAGGCCAATTCAAGGAGTCCCGTGATGCCCTCAGACAAGGTCCCAGCCGCTCCGGTCCCCGGGTCTCGCTCGGCGGTAAGGCAGAGCCGCCATCCCACGCCGTCTCCGGCAACGGAGAAAGTCTCCGGCGCTGGGCCGGCCATTTCAGAGCATTCGAAAGACGCCAAGGCGCCGAAATCGGGTCGTCAGCCCGGCGCCTACGTCAAGGATCGGACATGAACGCGGCGAACCTCCAACTCGAAGGCCTAATGATGGCGGTCGCGGCAATCAACAACGCGCTCGTCCATCGCGGCATGTTGTCGGTCGATGACATCGATGTGGCTTTGCGCAAGGCCGAAGCCTCCGTAACCAGCGATGAGCGCGTTTACGAAGATATGTCACCCGCCAACCGGGACGCGATCTGTTTTCCGCTGCGGCTTTTGTTGTTGGCCAATCGGGGGCAGTACGAAGCCGGAGTCCCGTCATTCGGCGAGTTGGCCCGGCAGGTAGGCAAGACCAAGACGCTTTACAACGACCAGATGTAGCAGGAGGATCGCATGCAAATCGTGGCTACCACTGTCGACCATGCCGGCACTCCGGTGGTGGAGTTCCAGGGCGAGGGAGGCGAACAGATCGCAGTGACCCTGGACGCCCCGACGACCCTGTCCGACGGCGAGTTGATTGCGAGGGCCAAGGTCATGCTGCTCCATGCGGCCCAATTCGAGGACGGCGCCCCAAACGGACCCTCCGAGCCCAACAACCGGGAGGCGTCCCTGTACACCCTCGAATACCAGGAAAAGGGCCGGATCCGCGCGGTAACCGGCTTGTCGTTTCCAAGCGTTCAGGCAGCTGCTGAGGAATGCAAACGCTCCGCCGAGGACCTGTGGCAAGACGCACTGTCACGGGGCGAAGCGCCGCTCGGATGGCCGTGCGTGCGCGCGACGAACATGGCACGGTGGTGGCGACGGTCGACTTCGCTGACCTGCAGCGGGAGGCTGCCGCCGTCGATCCACGAAAAACCAGCAAGTCCGGCCCTGATGAGCCCTTCAGCTGATCGCTGACGGCCTGCACAGATCCGGCCGTGCGCGGATACGGCGGAAAAGTCCCAATGCGACTGCCCTCTTGGCCTACACTTGCTGTGGCGGTTCTGGCGGCCACGGGGCTCGCTTCGGCCACTTTGTGGTATCTGACCGAAGTTCAGGCGCCGTATTCGCCTGATGATCCGTTGTTTTCTGAGGCCGGCGATGCAGCGCGCGGCCAGCTTGTCTTCGCTGCGGGTGGCTGCGCTTCCTGTCATACAACTCCCGGGCAACCCGATGATTTGAAACTCGGAGGCGGCTTGGCGCTCGCCTCGCCCTTTGGCACATTTCGGCCGCCCAATATCTCCCCCGATCCAGTGGACGGCATTGGGGCGTGGACGGTCGCGGATCTTGCGAACGCGTTGATCGGCGGCGTCTCGCCTTCGCGGGAGCATTATTATCCGGTATTTCCCTATACGAGTTTTACCGGGATGAAGGTGGGGGATGTAAAAGATCTGTACGCCTATTTACGGACCCTCCCCAAAGTGGCCGGGCGCGCGCCGCCGCACCGCCCGAAGCTTCTTTTCCGCATCCGCCGGTCCGTCGGGCTATGGAAGCTGATGTTTTTTCGCCAAGGACAGAACGCCAGCCACCTCACTGGAGATCCCGTGCATGACCGGGGTGCCTACCTGGTTGAAACGGTCTCTCATTGCGCCGAATGTCATTCCGCGCGCAACGTTTTCGGTGCGATCAAACCGGATACGCGGTTTGCGGGCGGTGTCGACCCGCAAGGAACCGGCTTCGTTCCCAACATCACCCAGGCAAGACTGCGCGAATGGACCGAGGATGACATCGCCACCATGCTCGAAACCGGCGAGACGCCCAATCACGGCCGGGTTGGATCGTCCATGGCCGACGTCGTGAAGAACACCGCCATGTTGCCCGACAGCGACCGTCGGGCGATCGCACGCTACATCAAAGCCCTGTCGGCCGTAGCCACGCCGCATCCGTAAGGCCCCACCGTCGCGGGTCGATCTGCTTTCCGGTCTACGACTACCAGGATCCGCCAGGCCGGCGCGCCGGGTAGGTGTCATTGAGCGTAAAGATACGCGGCCAGGTCGCGGGCTTCTCGCTCCGAGATTCCTGTTACGGGCATTGCCGTTCGGGGAGAGAAGGTTTTCGGCGAGACGATCCAGGCGACGAGATTGTCGGGACGGTTTTCCAGCACGCCGGCAATGTATACGCGCTTCGATAGTTCTGTCAGCGGCGCGCCGGTCTGGCCGTCGGCACCTTCTATGCCGGGGATGGTGTGGCAACCCGAGCAACCGTAGCGACGGAAAATCTCTGGAGCATGGTCGGCATTGCCGCCGGTCATCATCCTGGCGGTGGCCGCCTTGGTGTTGTTGTCGCGCACGACATTCGTCGCGACAAGCGCGGCCGACGCAGCAAGAACGGTCACGGCGATGAAGCCGACCGGGCCGGAGATAAAGGCAGGATGGTCAGGCATTTTGCATCCCCCTGTCGCCTGAGCCACGGATCCAGAGCGCCAGCATGACCATTGCCACACCCGCATAGATGGTGCCGGCCGGCACCCACATGATCATGCCCGCCAGTTGCTGGTCTTCCAGGGGTGTCAGTCCCCACGCCATGGCCGTCTGCGTCTGCGCGACGTAGAGCACGCGCGGCGCCAACGCCATCAACGCCCCGAGCACGCTGGTGTGGATCATGGTCACGAACAGATGCCACGCGGCGACCCCATGGTCGCTTCTCCAGACCATCGCCCACCAGAACAGTATCGCCGTGGCGAGGAAGCTGAGATGCTGGAAACGGTGCAGGGTCGCATCTGTCACGGCCGTGTCGAACAGGATCGGCACATGCCACGCCCAGATGGCCACGCCGTGAAGGATCGTCGCATTCGCCGCGCTCGTGCACCAATCCCATGGCCGTCGCAGCAGGGGCGAGCGCATTGCCGCAGCAGCCATGTGGCGCGTGCGCCTGGGCAATCCCCATAGCAGGATTCCGGCCGGCCGCGCGAAGACGATCAGCGGAGCCGAGACGGCCATGACGACCTCATGCTCGATCATGTGGAAGGTGAAAAGATGTTCCCCCAGCCAGTGCAGTGGGGACATCAGCGAGCCGGCGAGCGTCAGCAAGCCGCCGGCATAAAGCAGCGCACTGATCAGCGTGGCGCCGGGCCGTCTGGTTCGCCACGCCAGCCTTGTCACGCCCAGTCCAAACAGTATAGCGAGGACCGCGAGCGGCGTGACGATCCATGGATCGAACGTCCAGGACCCTCCAGCACCATGCGTCTCGTCGCCATGCGCCATGGCCGGAGTGGCGACCATGAACAGGATTGACGTGCGGATCAGCGTTGGCATGGGTCCAGCACCATTGCGGCCGTCCCCTGCAGGGCCAGCGCGAACAAAAAGGCGAGCGCGATAAGGAAGCCGGTATCGACGACGAATCGCCCGGTTTTTCCCAGTCCCTGCAATCCAACTCGCGACACGACGATGCCTGCGATCGCGAAGACGATCAGAAGGCCGCAGAAGATCGCGGTCCAAGAGACATTCTGCCGGCAATCCAAATAGGGCGTGACCTGCCCAAGCTGGGTGCTGAGCCCCCAGGCCGCGAGGGGAAGCAGAAGTCCGATGTGTCTTAGCCAGGTTTTGGTCAAAGCCGTGGGACCCAATAAAGGCAGGCATACATCGGCAACCACGTCGCGACCACGAAGTTCCAGTACATCGCATTGTCGTTGACGTCACCGAAGCGGCGCGGATTGTCGGCGTGTCGTGAAAACATCAGGCAGGTCAGCACCAGGGTCTCGACCAGATCGGTCAGGATATGCGTGGTGTGGAGGCCGAGCATGACCCACACGATCGAGCCGTAGGCATTCTGGTCCCATTTGATGTGCATTGCGGGGAATTCGAAAGCGCGCAAGATAAGCGGCACAATGCCGACGAGCGACATGACAATCAGCCCGATGCGAACCTTGCGAAGATCCTGTTGGCGTGCCCAGCGGTTGACGAGGATGTTGGGCAGCACGCTCAGAACCAGGAACACCGTAAGCGTCGTCCCCGCCACCAGGTCAGGCGGTGCGGCATCGAGAGGCCACTGCGGCGCCAGACTCATCAGATAGAGATAGACTACGATCGCCAAGGCAAAGCCGGTGCCTTCGATCAGCATGAAGGCCAGGGTCCCCCACCAACTCTGGCTCGCCGTGCCGAGGCCATGCGGAGGAAGGTGGGCGAGATCGATGACGACTTTGTCCTTCATGCTTCATCCTCCGGCACGCCTTTCGGCCAGAACCAGCCAATGAGCGTGATCGCCAGCGGTATCGAGCCCCATACGACGGCCCATGGGCTGAAGATCGACCAGATCAGCATCAGCGTGCTTGCCAGCGCCGCCCATAGCGGCCAGATGGAGTCTCCGGGCGATGCCTCACGCGCTTCCGGCGATGCGTGAACGACGCTGCTGGTCAGCAGTTCCCGGCGGTCGACCCGCAGTCCGCTGGCGACCGGCACAGCTTCGATGTCATCGGACAAGGGATCGAGGCGATCCACTACCGGCAGCCGCGCGAAATTGTAGGGGGGCGGTGGCGACGAGGTTGCCCATTCCAGCGTCCTGGCGCCCCAAGGATTGGCTGGCGCCAAGGATCCTGATCTGGCGCTGCGTATGGCGTCGACGAAAAACAGCAGGAAACCCAATGCGAGGATGACGGCGCTGAGGCTGATGAACAGGTTCAAACCGGACCAGGGCATCTCCGGCTGGTAGGTGTAGATGCGGCGCGGCATGCCTTGCAGGCCAAGAATGTGCATGGGGAAAAAAGTCAGGTTGAACCCCGTGAAGATCAGGCCGAATATCCAGCGGCCAAGCGTCTCGCTCATCATTCGCCCGGTGAACTTCGGAAACCAGTAATAGACCGCGCCCAGCAACGGAAACACCGCGCCGCCGACCAGCACATAGTGGAAATGGGCGACGACGAAATAGGTGTCGTGAACCTGCGTGTCGAAGGGAACGGAGGCCACCATCACCCCGGTCAGGCCGCCGATGACGAATATGACCATGAAGCCGATGACGAACAGGAACGGCGTCTTGAACACGGGCCGGCCGGCCCACATCGTTGCCAGCCAGCAGAAGATCTGCAGCCCCGCCGGAACGGCGATGGCCATGCTTGAAGCGGTGAAGAAACTCTCCCCGAGGCGCGGCAGCCCAGCGACGAACATGTGATGAACCCATAGCCCGAACGCCAGGACGCCGGTGGCGATCAGGGCCATGACCATGCCCAGGTAACCGAACACGGGCCGCCTCGTGAATGTCGCCACGATCGTCGAAACCATCCCCACCGCCGGCAGGAAGATGATGTAGACCTCCGGGTGGCCGAAGAACCAGAACAGGTGCTGCCACAACAGCACGTCGCCACCTTCGGCGGGGTTGAAGAAATGCGTACCTACCAGGCGATCCAGGATAAGGGAGGAGCTGGCGACCATGATCGCTGGCATCGCCATGATGACGAGAAACGACGTGACCAGCATCGACCAGACAAACAGCGGAATCCTGTCGAGTGACATGCCCGGGGCGCGTTGCTTGAAGACGGTGACGACGATTTCGACGGCCACGGCGAGTGCCGATACCTCGGTGAAGGTGATCATCTGCGCCCAGATATCGGCCCGCTTTCCGGCGCCGTACTCCGGGCCGGCGAGGGGTACATAGGCGAACCACCCGACATCGGGACCGGTGTCGACAGCGAAAGCGATCCAGAGCAGTAGCCCGCCAGCGAGATACACCCAGTAGGAGAACGCGTTGAGCCTGGGGAAGGCGATGTTGCGCGTTCCCACCATCAACGGCACTAGATAGATCGCCATTGCCTGCATGACGGGCACGGCAAAGAGGAACATCATGTTCGTGCCGTGCATCGTGAAGATCTGATTGTAGCGATCCGGGCCGATGAAGCGGGCTTCGGGTTGCGCGAGTTGCAGCCGTATCAACAGCGACAGCACCCCACCCAGGGCCAGGAAGACGAAGGCCGTGGTGACGTAGCGCCGGCCGATGATCTTGTGATCGACCGTGGACAGCGCGCCCCACAGCCCGGACGGCGTCGACCAGATCGCCGTGAGGCGACGGTGGAGTTCGGACCCTTCCATTGAACTGTCACGCAGCCCGTCGCCATCCTGCGTCATTTAAGGCTCTCCATATAGGCGGAGATATTTCGCAGCTCGATGCTCGTCAGCGGAACCATCGGCATGTTGTTTCCGGGTTTGAGCGTCTGCGGATCGGCTATCCAGGCCGCCAGCGAGCCGCGGGTGGTTTCCAGCAGCCCGGCGGCGATCGTCCGCCGGCCGCCAACATGCGTGAGGTCAGGCCCGGTCGTGCCGCCGGCAGGCGTGCCGCGGACCGTGTGGCAGGCAGCACAGGGTTTTGCCATGAACGACGCCTGCCCGGCGGCTATGTCGGGATCGGCCGACCCGGCAGCGTCCAGGCGTTGGGTTGCGGCCCAGCCTTCAAAGGCGGCCTGCGTTTCGGCGATGACCAGGATGGCCATGTGGCTGTGCTGGAGGCCGCAGAACTCCGCACATTGCCCGCGATAGACGCCCGGCTTTTCAGCCCTGAGCAGTAGGCTGTTGGTCCGACCGGGGACAAGGTCCTGCTTGCCCGCGAGGCTCGGCACCCAGAAGGAGTGAATCACGTCGGGGCTTTCGAGCCGGAGCCGCACATCCCTGCCGACGGGTATGTGGATTTCATTGGCGGTCTGAAAGCCAGGGCCTGCCGGGGAATCGGCATAAAAGACCTGCCACCACCATTGCTGTCCTCGCACGGTGATGGTCAGGGCGGTGCTGTCGGGAAGACCGATGTTGCGCGTGGTGTAGAAGCTGGCGATGGTCATCCCGGCGATGATGACAACGGTCGCGGCGATCGCCGCCGATACCGCCACGGTCAGCGGCTTTTCGGATCCGGTCGCTTGGCTCGCAACGCTGCGGCGTGCACGCACGAGCGCCAGCACAAGCATCATCATGACAAGGATCCAGATGACCGTGCATACCGCGACGATGCCGACGATGAGGTGCTCGACATGGATGGCCGGTGCGCCCTTGGCGCCGAGCGCCGACTGATAGCCGCCGCAGCCCGACGCGAGGACAAGGACGGATAGCGGGAGGGCGCGGTGCGTCTTCAAGGTGTCGGCCCCTGATCCGGGTGAACGCCCGCCGGCCCTTCGTCGAAGAGTATCTTCGCCGGCCCGCGATTCTCGGCCGGGCGGGTCTGCCTGTCGTCGTTGCGGCTCGGCGCGGCCACCTTCGGCTTGTAGGACCCGATCGTCTGCACATACCCGGCAAGCTGCCAGATCTGTTCCGAGGTCATCCGGTCGCGAAAGGCTGGCATGCCATGCGGGCGGCCGTCCCGAATGGAGGCGACGATCGAGACCATTTCGGGGCCGTAAAGCCACCAGCCATCGAGGAAGGAGGGACCGACGCCGCCGCGGCCGTCGCCATGGCAGGAGCCGCAACCGAACCACGCATAAAGCCGCTTGCCCTGGCTGAGGTTCCAGGCGTCGGATTCATAAGGTTTGCCGATTGCGAAATAGCTTTCGGGAGGCGATCCGCTGATGCCGTTTGGCATCAGCTTGATGCGGTCGAGATTGGCCGAGAGGGGTGGGTCGAGGCGAAGCTCTCTCGGCTGCCGGAACCATCCCAGGATCGCCCCGGAAGCGGCAAGGAATAGAACTCCCGCCAGCGCGAACACTGCCTTCGAAGAGCTGGAAACCTTCTCTGCCAAGCGGCCCTCCGCCCGAGAGCAATCCCAGGAGCGACTAGAATGGTTTCGGCCCGGAATTGCGTTAAACAATGAGATAGAGCGATCCTCGTGGAAAGATACCGCTCTGGAATTCAACCATCAGGACCGGTGCGCGATCGGCTGAGACGGACCGGCAAGAGTTTGTAGGATGGCGTCTTCGACTTCGGGTCGTGATGCGCCAGCGGGAACAGCGGGTTCGTCTCAGGATAATAGGCCGCGCAGCAACCCTTCGGGATGTCATAGGCGACGACCTTCAAGTTCGTCACGACGCGAGCGGTCGCCGCGTCGATTGCTGTCGTCAGGTCGACGTTCTCGCCCTCGGCGAGCCCCAGACGCGCAATGTCCTTTCGGTTCAGGAACACGACCCGGCGCGTGCCGCTGATGCCGCGGAAACGGTCGCTGTAACCGTAGATCGTGGTGTTGAACTGGTCGTTGGAGCGAAGCGTCGCGAGATGGAGGACATCGGCGCTCCGCTCAGTCCCCAACTCCGGAAAAAGTCTTTCCGGCGTGATGAAATTCGCCTTGCCGCTTTGTGTCACCCATTTGCGCTCGCGCGCCGGCAACGGCCTGGCGAAGCCCCCCGGTTTGAAAAGCCGCTTGTTGAAGTCCTTGAAGGTTTCCGGGTAGGTGCGCTCGATGGCGTCCCGTATTTCGGCATAGTTGCCGACCCAGGCGTCCCATGGAACCTTGGTGTCACCGAGCGTGGCCTTGGCGATGCCGGCGACGATGGCCGGTTCCGAAAGGAGTTCCGTGCTCGCGGGTTGAGCTTGGCCGCGCGACCCATGGAAATGGGCGATGGAGCTTTCCATGGAGACCGCTTGAGGGCCTGTCGCCTGTTCGTCCACTTCGATACGCCCCAGACAGGGGAGCAGGTAGGCGATCTCGCCATGCACGACATGGCTACGGTTCAGCTTCGTCGCGATCTGAACGCTCAGGCGCAGTTTGCGCCATCCCTGTTCCATTGCGTCGGTATCTGGGACCGCTTTCAGGAAATTGCCGCCGAGGCTGATGAAAGCACGGGATTGGCCATTCATGATGGCTTCGCATGTCTCCACCGTCGAGCGGCCGGTCCAGCGCGGCGGTTGGAAGCCATACAGCTCGGCGAGCTTGTCCAATGGGACGAGACCCGGCTTTTCCGTGATCCCGACGGTGCGCTGGCCCTGCACGTTGGAATGCCCGCGCACGGCGCAGATATTTGCCCCGGGCTTGCCGATATTGCCGCGCAGCAAGGCAAGATTGCAGACCATATGGACGTTCTGGACCCCCATCAGATGTTGCGTCAGCCCCATGCCATAGACGGACAGCACTGCATCGGCGTTGGCATAGGTCGCAGCGGCCTGCATCATCTGGTCGCGACTGAGGCCGGAGACACGCTCCAGCTCCTCCCAGCGATGACCACGGCACGCCTCAGCGAACTCTTCAAACCCGGTCGTGTGCTGATTGATGAAATCGTGGTCGAGCACGTGTTTCTTGTCGGCTGCGCGCATTGAGGCCGCGAACGCGACCATTGCCGCATTGCCGGGATCTTTCGGCTTGCCATCCTCCCCCGCAACGATGCTTTTGCCGGAGGCCTTTAGAATGTCGTCGGCCTCGATCAGCGCCTTGCAGACGCCGAACAGCGCCGCGATATCGCCGCCATTGTTGACCTGGTAGTATTCCGACGAAATCTTCGTCTCTTTGCCGGTCAGCATCTGGACGGGCGATTGCGGATTGACGAAGCGCTCCAGGCCACGCTCGTGAAGCAGGTTGAAGGTGACGATCTTTACGCCGCGATTGACTGCATCCTGAAGGTCGTGGAGCAGGCGAGGCGACGACGTTCCGACATTCTGGGCGATGTAGAATATGCAGTCGGTGTTTTCGAAGTCCGACAGGATCGCCGTGCCGACCGAGGCGCCGATGCTTTCGGGAAGAGCCACCGACGAGCTTTCGTGGCACATGTTCGAACTGTCGGGCAGATTGTTGCTGCCATACATGCGAGCGAACAGCTGATACATGTAGCTGGTCTCGAGCGAGGCGCGCCCTGAGGTGTAGAGGTCGACCTGCCGCGGATCGAGCGCACGCAGTTCCCGTCCGATCTCGGCGAATGCTTCGCTCCACGCCACCGGTAGGTACCTGTCCGTGGCTGCATCCCAGCGCATGGGATGGGTCAACCGCCCCTGTTCCTCCAGATCATGGTCCGCCCAGCGTTCCAGTTCGCCCAGAGTGTGCTTCTCGAAAAAATCTGGGCCGGCGCGCCGCGACGTGACTTCCCAAGCCGTCGCCTTCGCGCCGTTCTCACAGAACTCGAGCGGGTGCGTCTTGGCCGGCTTCGCCCAGGCACAGCTGACGCACATATAGCCTTCCGGCTTGTTCTGCAACGCCAGCAGCTTCGGCCCTTTGAGAGGCACGTGTTCCTGGACTGTGATTGCTGTGACAGATTTTGCGGAGCCCCAGCCGCCGGCCGGTCCGCCATACGGTTTGCGTGGCGAGCGACGCGATTCCGAAGTCATTTTCGTCTCTTTCCCTGCCCAAGCGACCTGACGATGTATTGCAACGATCCAACTTGCCGCAGCGACGATTGTTCCTCCGTCATGTGACTTGGCTACGGGTGTTCAGGCTACAGGCCGACTTGCCAAGGCCCGATACGAGGGCCTGCAGGACTTCGGTCCCGTTGACGCACTGTCGCGGCGCGCTAGGTCAAGGCAAAACGCCGGATGCTTGTCTCTGGCGCGGGGAGCTTACCGTGTGGCGCATCCAATGCCTTGCAATCGACGGCAAAGGCCAAGCTGGCCCTCTTGGCCCCATGTGGTTGCTGACGCTTGCGATTTGCACCGCATGTTCGCCTTCCGATCAGATCGACCAGCAATCGCGAACCGCCGCATCGGCGGCCCAGACGGTCGCGATGACGCTCGATGTCTGGGCGGCAGGCGAGGCGCCGTCCCGATATGCGGTCCGCACGTTGCAATCCGTCGGCAAGACGCTTTCCGACGTCCAGTCGCAACTCCGGTCCGTCGGATCAGCCGAACCTGCCGAACAGGCCGCGTTGGCCGCCGCCGTGGGCCGGATGTCTGAAGCGGTCGCGCGGGCCGAAGCGGGGCTGCAAACCGGCAGTCGCTCCGAGGTGCGAAACGCACAGGACGACGCTCAGGCGGCTGCCCGCGCCCTGGCTGCCGCTTACGCCAGATATTTTGCGCCGAAACCATGAAGAAGCTTCTGGAAATATCGCTCGGCGTCGTTACCAGCGTTGGCGGCTTTCTCGAAGTGGGGTCGATGGCGACTGCCGCCCAGGCCGGCGCGACCTTCGGTTTCCACCTGATATGGGCAGTGGTTCTCGGCACGCTCTGCATCATTTTTCTCGTCGAGATGGCCGGGCGGTTTGCCGCTGTGAGCCAGCACACGATTGCCGACGGAATTCGGGAGAGGTTTGGCTTTCAAGTTTTCCTGTGGCCTTTGCTCGCGACTTTGCTGGTCAACTTCCTGGTGATGTCGGCAGAGATCGGCGGCGTTTCGATCGCGCTGGAACTGGCCACCGGCATCGGTTTTCAGTGGTGGGCACTGCCGGCTGCCCTGCTGGCATGGCTGATGCTTTGGAAAGGCACGTTCGGCCTGATCGAGAAAGGCGTCTCGATCCTCGGTCTGGTGACGCTGTGTTTCGTCGTCGGCGCGGTCATGCTGAAGCCGGATTGGAAGGCGGTCGCGGCTGGCGCCGTGCCCTCTTTGCCGGCGCACGACGCGGCAAACTACTGGTTCATGGCGGTCAGCATTCTTGGTGCTTCGATATCGCCATACCTGTTCATGTTCTATTCCTCGGGAGCGATCGAGGACAAATGGGACAAGAGCTATCTTGGGGTCAACAGGGCGATTGCCTGGCTCGGCATGACCTTCGGCGGCACGATCTCGGTCAGCGTGCTGATCGTATCCGCGCTCGTGCTTGCAACGAATGGCATCGTGCAGGTGGATGATTATCATCAGTTGCCATTGATGCTGATACCGATATTCGGCTTTTGGGGCTTTGTGCTGTTCGTCGCTTCGCTCGGCATTGCCTGCTTCGGCGCGGCGGTCGAAGTCGGGCTGCAACAGGCCTATCTGGTGGCGCAAGGTTTCGGCTGGGATTGGGGTGAGGATCTCAAACCGCGTGACGATCCCGGGTTCAGCACCGTCTATACCGTTTCATTGTTTCTGGCCGCCATTCCCATCATGCTGGGACTCGACCCGCTCAAGCTCACCATATTCTCGATGGCGCTAACGGCCGCCAGCCTGCCGCTGACCGTGGTTCCATTCCTCTTTCTGCTCAACGACGAGCGCTATGTCGGCGCGCACCGCAACGGCATCGTCTCAAACGCCGCCGTCATCTTCATCATCACGCTCGCCTTCGTGCTCGCGGTGGTGACGATTCCGCTGCAGATATTCGGAGACGTATGATGAACTTGCTGCGCGATGTCCTCGACAAACAAGTACTCGACCGGAAGGGAGTGAAGATCGGCAAGGTCGACGGGCTGGTTGCCGAGCTGCGGCCCGGAAAGCCGCCCCGGATTGTCGCGGCCGAGCTCGGCTCGATCACCCTTGCGCGTCGCCTCGGCGCACGGCCCGGTCGCTGGGCAGCCCGGCTTGCCGCGTGGCTTGGGGGAGACCGCCATAGCGAGCCGCACCGGATTTCCTGGAAGAAGGTGCGCGATATCGGGCTCGATATCGAGTTCGACATCGACGGGCGCGAGACGTCGATCTTCGACTGGCAGGATTGGCTGCGCGATCATTTCATCGGTCGCATACCGGGGGCGTAGGCATGACCACCACCGTCAACCTCGAACATCTTGCCGGCAGGCGCGTGCTGTCGCTACGCGGCAAAAGCGTAGGCCATATAGAGGAGATACACGCCGAACAGGTGGGCGGCGATCTCGTGGTGACCGAATTTCACGTTGGCATCTATGCCGCGCTGGAGCGGCTTTCTGCTTTCTCTATCGGCTCGGCATTGCTCGATCTTTTCAGGCTGCGGCGGCGCGATGGCTTCTATCGCATCCCTTGGGATATGCTCGATATCTCCGATCCGAAGCGGCCGCGTTTGCTGTGTCCGATGACCGAACTCTCCCAGATGACAGGCGAAGCCGAACCGCATCGGATTCAGGGAAAGCGACGAGGATGACGCGGTTGTCGCCTGGCCGTATGCGAAAGCAGCGCAATGTTGGCATCGGCCGCGAGGCGCATTTGAAGTGACCACATCGCCGGCAACGGGAACATAGGCAGTCCGCGCGCATTGCTAGTGAACGCCATTGCAGGCACGGCTTACGGTCTCGACCATGCGACCCCTGATCACGGACACCTGGAACCTGGTGCGCGAAAGTGCCGTGGGCTTTGTCAACGACAATGCGCTAAGCCACGGCGCTGCGATTGCGTTCTACGCCACGACGTCACTGGCGCCGATACTGCTCATCGTCGTCGCGATCGCCGGCCTTGCTTTCGGTCACGAGGCCGCCCAAGTGGCCTTGTCTGCCCAACTGTCGGGTCTGATGGGGCCGGAAAGCGCAGACCTCCTGCGGAGCGTACTGGCAAGCGCGTCCCGAAAATCGTCCGGGACCTTGGCGGCGCTGATCGGCATCGCCACCTTGCTCGTAACCGCTTCAGGTGTCTTTGGCGAGATGCAGCAGTCGCTGAACACGATATGGAAGGTTGAACCGCAGGGTGTTTCGTTGTCGCGCCTTATGCGTGCAAGGGCGGCAAGTCTGGGCCTGGTCGCTGCACTGGGTTTCATGCTGCTCGTATCGCTCGCGGCCAGCGCGGCGATCGCGGTGTTAGGCGATATCATCAACGCTCACATGCCGTTTGGCGCCCTGATCCTCGCCGCCATCAATCTGGTCTCGTCGTTCGTGCTGATCTCGATGATGTTCGCCGCGATTTACAAAATCCTGCCCGATCGAAACTTGACATGGCGCGATGTCGGCATCGGTGCTGTCGTCACTGCTTTTCTGTTCACTGTCGGAAAATCGTTTATTGGCTGGTATATCGGCTCCAGCGCCATCGCGTCGTCCTACGGAGCCGCCGGCGGTCTCCTCGTCATATTGTTGTGGGTCTACTATTCAGCGGAAATTTTTCTTCTCGGTGCGGAATTCACGCGCGCCTACTCGGTTCGGCACGGCAGCAGATCGGATCTGGGCGCGCTGGCGCACGGGGACGTGCCTGCGACAGGTGAGTTGCCATCGAAAGACGTCGACCCATTTGGTACAGGCAACTCCGCCGGGATCGTGACGCTGGTTGCAGTGGCTTGCGCGACCGCTACGTTGACCAGCCTCGTCCTCGGCTTGCGTCGTCCCTGACATGCGCCGTCCGAGCCGCAGAATTCAATGACGGGTCAGCCGGCGGGTGATTGGTTCGGAGGCCCGGCCGTCCTTGGCAAGATCATCCAAATAATACACGCGGGCGTGGAACATTGGTCGACGCTGGCAGTTCTGGATCGCTTCAGATGCCGCCGCGTGGTGTCTGCGGAAGATCGGTGGAAACACCAGATCGGCCCGCGCCTCTTTCCCTCAGGACGGCGCGGGCTTCCACGACCGCACCTTACCGCGAGATTCCGGCGAAGGATGCTGGAGCGAGCAACAGGAGCCAGCCATGAAACACCAGACACTCGATCAATTGCAGGCGATCGCTGAGGTAAACGCCTCGGTGCCTGCCCCGCGCATGACCAGGACGCAGAGGTTGCAACGTTGGGCCGACCTTCTCGGGGAGAACCCGTCGCGATGCCTCGCCGCGCTTACCGGCACCGAACACATGCGCGCCTCGGTGCGGCAGGAAGCGCGCGCCGCAGGCTCGCCGATCACGGTCGCGTTCGAAGATTCGCTGTTGCGTGCATGCGGCCTGAGCAATGACAGCTACGGCGAAGCCAAGCGCTTCTTCGAACTCTCCGACTGGCAATTGCACGATATCGTGTGCAGCTGTCATGTCGGCTCCACCATGCAGGCAGGGTGGGTTTCTGCGCGGGTCCGCAGGATCTTGACCGGCAACAGGATCGCTGCGTGGCTGCGGCGGCAGTTGTGGGCACATTGAGATGCGTTCCGCCGAAACCGGAAACCGCTGGAACATTGTGCCATGATCGCTGTTAGGGACGCGGCCGGATGCCTTCCCCCCTCCGGTCAGTCCCCAGTGGCTCGCTGCCTCTCCCCCCGGGCAGCGGGCTCCGGAAGCCACCGGGATAGCTTGGGTCGATCGACGTGCATCAGGCCTCACGCAATAGGGGTCAACGGCAATGAGCAGAAGGTCCAAGGATCAAGGAACGCCGGTGCCCCTGCAAGGAACATCGAGCCAGGGTTCCCGGCGCACGCTGGCTACGGTTCTTGCCCTGGCGTTCCACGTCGTTCCGGCCGCCGCCCACCAGGCCCCGGCCGGATGGCAATATGACAGCTCCTGCTGTTCGGGTGTCGACTGCTACCAGGCGCCTGCTTCGGACGTGAAGGAAACCCGGAACGGATATCAGCTGTCGACCGGAGAATTGATCCCCTACAGCGATCACCGCATCAAACGCTCGCACGATGAATATTTTCACGAATGCAAGCCCGGCGGGGACGCCAAGCCCCAGCGCTCGTACTGCCTATATGTTCCAGATCGCGGCATGTAGCCCGTGATGGGCCCATCCAATCTGCCGGTTGAGCATCGGGAAGTGACCATGGCTCGAACTCCGGATGATCTCTATGTCGTGGTCTGAATGACCAGCGTAAGCGTACCGTCTCCATCGACGTTGGCCGCGATGACCTGGGAGGAGTTCAGCCCATTCTGCGTTAGCGCCGCCGTTGCCTGCTGGGACCCGTCGATCGAGTTCTGCAAGGCTCGCAGGTCATCCGCGGTGGTCTGGGCAACGATACGCTCGGCCTGCATCTTGACGTCCGGGGGAAGGTCGTCAATGGAGATGATGGCGACCCGCGTAAACCCGTTGCTGAAATCGAATTGACCCTGATCTGGCGCATCCTGATCCAACGGATCCAAGGGCAGGGACAAGTCGCCCGCTGCCCGCGGCCCCGCAGTCTGAGCATGGCTGGGCGACAGCTGAAACAGAACTGAAATCACAAGTGCCGCGAAAAAGCGCAATGGCGGATTCTCCTTGTTGGACCCGCACCCGTCAGACATCCATCATAGATCTGGCGGGCTCCCGGGCGATATTCTCTTCGATCTGTTCGTGGCCCGGCGTCTGCGGCAGGGCCTTCCGGAAATTCCTGGCATAGTGGGACGGCATCTTGGGCGGCATCATCGGTTCATAGGCATCGACAAGCGCCTCGACTATCACCGGGCCGTCGACGGCGAACGCTTCGTCCAGAACAGCCTCGATCTGGTCGGCCCGATCGATGCGCAACCCCTTTGCGCCCATTGCCTCGGCCGCCTTGGCAAAGTCGATCGGCGCCAGTTCGCAGCCGAATTGCGGGTTGCCGAGAAACATCATCTGCTCCCACGCGATCTGGTTGAGCATATTGTTCTTGAGGACCAGAAGCTTCAGCGGAACGCCGTAACGCACCGCGGTGGAGAATTCGCCGAGCTGCATGGCGAGGCCACCGTCACCGACGATGGCGGCGACCGGTCGGCCAGGGAATGCGATCCCGGCGGCGATTGCGTAGGCTAGCCCGCAGGACATCGACGCCAAAGCGCCCGAGAGGCCAAATGCCTGGCCCTCGCGCAAGTCGACATGGCGTGCCGCCAGTTCGGTATTCTGGCCTGAATCGGTTGCCAGCACCGTATTGCTGGCCAATCTTTCTCCGAATGCGCGGACGACCAATTGTGGTTTTACGGGATGGGCCTGCGCGTCCTCGGACTGCCGCATCATTTCGCGCCACTTGCCCATGTTGTCCTGCGCCCGCAGCAGAAATTCATTGGAAGGCTTCTGCGTCAGCCGCCGGTTGAGCGCGCGCAATGTCTCGGCCGCATCGCCGACGAGCCCCGCCTCTACCGGGAAGCGCAGGCCGATCCGTTGCGCGTCGCAATCAATCTGGACGCCCCGGGCCTGTCCGGGTTTGGGGTAGTACTCGATATATGGAAAAGTCGAACCGACGATCAGCACGGCGTCACAGTTCTCCATCATATCCTGCGATGCCAGTGTTCCCAGAATGCCGATGCCACCGGTCGTGTAGGGATGATCGTCCGGCAGCACCGCCTTGCCGAGCAGGGCCTTGGCCACCGGCGCCTGCAGCAGCTGGGCAGTTCGCTCCAGTTCGCTTGCCGCCCCCAGCGCACCACGGCCGGCCAGGATCGCCACGCGCGGGGCCTCGTTGAGAACGGCTGCTGCCTTGTCCAACTCGACGTCTTGCGCCACCATATGGCCTGTGAACATATTTTGCGGCGTGTGCTCGGGACGATTGCGCTTGGAGCGTTTCGTCGGCTCGCTCTCCTGTTCCTGGGTGTCGCTGGCAATCGAAAGATGAGCAACGCCCTTGCGTGCCAAAGCGGTGCGGCACGCGAGACTGGCGACGTTTTCCATATGGGCGGCGTCGGAGACCTGAACATTGTAGACCGCAACGTCGTTGAACACGCGTGTGAGGTCGACATCCTGTTGGGTGAACGTCTCGATCAGATCGTGAAACTGCATTCCCGTGATTGCCAGGACTGGCGCCTGGTCAAGCTTCGCGTCGTAGAGCCCGGTCAAGAGATGTGTGCCGCCGGGGCCCGATGTGGCCAGGCAGACGCCCAGCTTTCCGGTCCATTTTGCATAGGCGCATGCCATGAACGCAGCCGATTCCTCATGCCTGACCTGGATGAACTTTATTTTTCCGCGCCTTGTGCGAAGCGCTTCCATGATGCCGTTTATGCCATCTCCCGGAAGGCCGAACACCACCTCCACATTCCATGCGATCAGTGTCTCGATGAGTATCTCTGCTGCGTTGGACATGCCGAATTGTCTCTCCGGTGGATGGCGACCGAACCGGCGAACGGCGAGTTGGTTCCTTGATACCGGAAATCAATGGAGTCAGGTCCGGTCTGTAGGTCAGGATCGGATGGAATCCGCCTAGGCGCGCTCCATTCACATGCCTGCGAGAGTAGAACCGCAATTTGCACTCCGCCGACCCGGAGCCTCGGCCCATTTCGCCGGTTCGATGTTGTGCCCCGGCTGGCCGGTCACGGCACCTAACTCCCCGTACCCAGCCTTGTTCCAAAAGCGCTGCTGGCGACGCCATGTCGTCCGACGCTTCGGCCCGGACATTATTCGCCGGAGCTTAAGGCGTGGCGGAACGAACCAAACAGCCGCGCATTAAGCTTAGGCTGCATTCACACTCGTACTGTTTGGGAGTTGGATCGTTGTCATCCGGACGCTATGCGTTGGTCAACAAGCCGAACGAAGAGAATTCCATCGTCGATCTTATACCCGCCCTCCGGGCTTTCGCGCGAACCTTCTGCCGTGTCCCCGATGACGCCGACGACCTTTTGCAGGAGACACTGACTAAGGGGCTTGCCAATACCGACAAATTCGAACCCGGAACACGCATGAAGTCGTGGCTCTTCACCATCATGCGCAACACGTATTACACCCGAATAAAAGCCGCCGTCCGGGAGGCGCCCGGTCTCCTCGATTGCGCGTCCTTACGCCCGATTTCGGAAGCCACGCAGGAATGGTCCGTCCAGAGCAGGGAGGTTCACCGTGCCATTCAGCAGCTGCCCGAACATCAGCGTGAGATCCTGATGCTGATCGGAGTGCTGGGGTTTAGTTATGAGGAAGCCGCCGATATATGCGGCTGCGCGATCGGGACGGTCAAAAGCCGGCTCAATCGGGCGCGCGCCGGCGTGCTGGAATCACTCGGCGAAAGGTCACTCAAGACACTGGTGGAACGGCGAGCACATTTGTCGGACGGACAGCTTGATCTCGGCACCGACCATCATCCCTGATGGGATTATCCAGCGATTGTCCAAGGGCCGAGTTCCCCGTGGATCAGTTTGTCAATTCCCGCCGCCGCTTTTCGACAAGCGCGTTCTGCAATTCGACGGCAAGTCGGATCAACCGATCGGGTACCTTCTCCTGTTCGATCGCGGTCAGGAGTGAAGCGATTTTCAAATCCACCAAGATACCAGTGGGAGGGGTGGTCTGGCTCGAGCGGGGCATCGTCGCCTCTGAGGAATGTCGATCTCTTCGCGTCCAGTGTGACGGCACGCGTCCCGCTTTGCAAGGAGGTCCGGCATGCGCGAACGACCTACATCCGCGGCTACGATTGATGGTGGCAACTAGGCCGATCTCTTCTTGGAGGCGGTAGCTTTGCCCTTCCGCGACCCGCTGCCCTCCTGCGCTAGGCTCTTGCGCAATATCTCGGCAAGGTTGACGACGTTCTCCTTTGGCCGGGGAGCGGATTTTGGCGGCGCTTCGCCTTTGCGCTTGGCTTCGATCATCGCGATCAGCGCATCTTCGTAAGTGTCTTCAAATTTCGAGGGATCGAACCTGGTCACTTTCTTTTCGATAAGCAGGCTGGCGATTTCGGTAAGGTCGGAATCGTATTCGACTTTCTTGATCTCCTTGAAAACGCTTTGCTCGGAGATTACTTCGCTGTCGCTGCGCAACTCGGTCAGAAGCATGCCTTTGCCGAAGGGCTGGATCAGGACTTCACGACCGCGCTGATAGAGGACCACACAAGAGCGGGCAGCGACCCTTTTCTTTTCCATGGCCTTGCGGATCACTTCAAAGGCCTCGGCCGCCGCGCCGTCCGCAGGGATCAGGTAATAGGGCTTTTCAAGGTAGCGTGTGTCGATATCGCCCAACTCGACAAATTCGCCGACCTCCAATGTATGGGCTGAGGTAAGCTTCAGCTTCTTGATCTCGTCAGGCTCGATGCGGACGTAGTCGTCAGTGTCGATTTCGAAACCCTTCACTTGATCCTCGGCATCAACGGCCTCCCCGGTTGCTTCATCGACATAGGCACTTTTGACCGGCAGCCCGTCCTTGCGATTGAGTATCTTGAAATGGATCCTGGAGGCCTCGCTGGTGGCGCCAATTATCTTCACGCCACAGGTGACGGATCCGACCTTCAAAAAACCTTTCCAAGCGGCTCGTGGCGCAACCATGCGGGACCTCTCAATCGCTGATGGCCACCAACGGATGCCGGTCGCAATTGTTCCTGGAACACCGCCGTCGGGATGGTGTTAGGCACCCTCGACGCCACGGGGAAGGCAGAACGTGGCGGCACCGAAATCGACAGGAGACCTCCTATGTCCGAAGCGCAGACGACAATCGACATGACGACATCCGCAAATAGGCAGAGGAGCGGAAAGGTAGGCCAGCCGGGTGCGCGGCCGGCGAGAAGGTGGCGTTCTAAGCATCGATTTCGGCGAACCGGAAGAATCATTCGTAGCTATCGAATGGGAAGAGTTCTTTCGTATCTTCGAGGACATGATCTGGCGTTTCTTCATCGGGCCAAGACCGGCGCCGGTAAGACCAGCCGCTTCAAAAAATTCGTCAAGCGTGACCGTATTAGAGCGACAGCCTCGGTCCGCGGCGCACGGATAGATCGGTAGCGCGTCGCGGCATTGCAGCCTCAGTTCAGAAGGCCGGCACCGCCGGAACTGACTACATTGTGCATGACGCGGTTCAGCCAATCCTCGGTGGAGAGCCCGGCCTGCCTTTGGTCGATATCGCGGAGCGCCAATTCGAGCGTCCTCTCGACCAGTCGATCGGAAGCGTTGACGTCTGCGAGTAGCAAACGCGCCGCCAGCCTCAGCTTGGGCAGAAGCGCGAACACGTCGTCGGGAGAGGTCGGCTTGTCGTCGTCGCGCGAGAACGGCGGGAACAAGGCATTGGAGACTTCCTTGCTGGTGGAGGATTTCCAAAGATTGCTGGCACAACGCAGATGCTCAGGAATGGTGATATCGCCTACGCCGCTGAAGAACACGAAGGGCACGCCCCGCCGGAGCAATTGGTCTGCGATAGGGGATACCCGGCGGCCGTTGATGTCGATATCCAGGATCGCCGCCTCGGCCGTCTGCGTATGTATCGCGGCCTGTTCGAGCGTGGCCGCCGGGCCCAGAATCACCGCGCCCATATTGCTGAAATAGCGTGCAAGGTCGTCGGCCAGCAACCATTCATCCTCGACGATAAGAAGCCGCACGCCTCGCAGATTGCGCACCCCACTATCCTTTCTTTGATCAAGAACGGACGTTGCCTGTTTGGCAAGACCGTTCATCCTGCGCGGCCTGCAGGCGCCTGGTCGACACCGAGCCCAAACCTGTCGCCGTAACCGGCTTTCTTTCGGTCAAACGCTTGGTCACTGAACACCGTCCGTCCTCGGCACAACGGATTTGGTCCCAGCTTGTTCCGTCGCCCGGCGCCGCGGCCGAGGCAGAGGGTTTCAGGTCGTCGCCGTTAGGCGGCGTTGCCCGGGATGGCTTCCAAGGTATCGGTATCCTCGGGGCCGGAAGTGTCAGTCAATCGGTTCATCCGTCGGTCGCGGCGTGGCGCCGGCCTGACGCTTTCGGCCGATGTTGCGATTGGCAGCGGGATTGTCGTGTGGTGTTGACTATAGGGTAGGGGCCGACGGTCTTGGGGCCACCGGCGGGCTCCGGCGTCGGTATCGGTTTCGTCCCCTCCGCGATGGAAAGCCGCTGGCACTTGGCGACCGGATGGCGGGTTTTGCGGCATCAGGTCATTCTTGGGTGGAAAGGCTGGTTCAGTCTCAGCCATGAGGCCGCATTACCACCTTGATGCAGCCATCCTGCTTGTCGCGGAAGGTCTTGTAGAGGTCGGGACCGGCGTCGAGATCCGCCCTGTGGGTGATGACGAAGGAGGGATCGATCTCGCCCTCCTGAACCTTGGCCAGGAGCGGTTCCAGGTAGCGCTGCGTATGTGTCTGACCCATCCGGAAGGTGAGCCCCTTGTTCATGGCGGCGCCAAACGGGATATGGTCGAGAAGTCCGACATAGACGCCGGGAACGGAGACCGTACCGCCCTTGCGGCAGCAGTAGATCGCCTCGCGCAGCACATGCGGTCTGTCGGTGCCGAGATAGACGGCTGCCTTCACTTTGTCGACCATGGCGTCGAAGCTGGCGCCCGGATCGGATTCGGTACCGACGCAATCGATGCAGCGGTCCGGGCCACGACCGCCGGTCATCGCCATCAGGGCGTCATAGATGTCGGAATTGCTGAAATCGAGCGTCTCGGCCCTGCCGTGGTCGCGGGCCATGGCGAGCCGCTCGGGAACCTTGTCGATGGCGATGACACGACCGGCGCCGAGCATCCATGCGCTTTGGATGGCGAATTGGCCGACTGGACCGCAGCCCCAGATCGCCACCGTGTCGCCCGGCTCGATGCCGGCATTCTCAGCCGCCATATAGCCGGTCGGAAAGATGTCGGACAAGAACAGCACTTGCTCGTCATCCAACCCGTCGGGCACTTTGATGGGGCCGACATCGGCGAACGGAACGCGCAGATACTCGGCTTGGCCACCCCAGTAGCCGCCGACCAGATGCGAGTATCCGAACAGGCCGGCCGGCGACTGTCCCATCACCTTGGCCGCCTCCTTGGCATTGGGATTGGAGTTGTCGCACAGCGAGAACAGCCCGCTTTTGCAAAACCAGCACTCGCCGCAGGAAATGTTGAAAGGCACCACGATGCGGTCGCCTTTCCTGAACTTCGAATGGCCCTTGCCGACTTCGACCACTTCACCCATGGTTTCATGGCCGAGCACGTCGCCCGACTTCATGGTCGGCATATAGCCGTTCATGAGATGCAGGTCCGATCCGCATATGGCGCAACACGTCACCTTGATGATAACGTCGCGGTCGTCCTCGATTGCCGGGTCGGCTACCTGTTCGCAGCGTATATCGCCTTTGCCGTGCCATGTGAGGGCTTTCATCATGTTGCTCCCTGGGCTGGAAGGGCCGATGCGATCGCGTCGGCCGGTGGATGTGGAAAGATGCGGGGCCGCCCGGGTGTCGGCCGACGGCCTCGGCGTGTCGTCGACAAGTCAGCCTTTCGGAGCCGATCCCGGTTCGGCCATCTTGCGGTGCTGTTCAGCCAGGGTGCCAGCCGGGGTGACATGGGCGGCTGCCACCTGGAGCTTGTTCCTCCAGCCGCTGATGACCTGTTCCTCGCCCGCCAGCAACGCGTCATAGCCGGCGCGCGCGACGTCGGCCGGATTGTCCTTCTCGTCGGTGCCGACCTTGGTGTCCATCATTTCGGCACGTTCGAAGAACCGAGTCTGCGTCGCACCGGGCATCAGCACCGTCACGGTGACGCCGGTGTCCTTCAATTCGTGCCGTAGCGCGATGGCGAAAGAATCGATGAACGCCTTGGTGCCGTTGTAGACTGCCTGGAACGTGCCCGGCATGAAGCCGGCGATCGATCCGGTAAACAGAATACGCCCGCGTCCGCGCCTGGCCATCCTCGCGGCCAGTTGATGGGCCAGATAAATTGTTCCGGTGATATTGGTGTCGACGATGCGACGGATCTTGTTCCAGTCCTGGTCGACGAAGCCGTGACCCAGGCCGCGCCCCGCATTCAGAAAGAGCAGGTCGATATCCCGATTTCCGATCCGCGACACCAATCTGTCGGCGCCCTCCACGGTTGCCAGGTCGACCTCAAGCGCCTCGACCGCCACGTCGTGCGAAGACAGCGCCTCTGCCGCCTGCTTGATCGCCGGCTCATCGGCCGCGATGACAAGGTTATAACCGGCCTTCGAGCAGAGCTTGGCAAGTTCCTTGCCGATGCCGCTTGAGGCCCCGGTTACCACCGCGAGTTTAGTTGCCGTCATCATATCCTCCGCTCCTGACCGCCGCCCCCAACCATCCCAAGCCAGGATTGTTCCGTGGTCGGTTGCCCGCGTCCGACGACGCGCTCCCGGTCGACAAGTTTTCTCGGGCAAGGTGGAACAACCTTCGTGGCCGACAGTTCGGCGGCAAAGGGAGCCGCGGATGCAGTATGCGCAAGACATCGCCCTCAGGCGCGTTGATATACTGATCGAGCAGTATGTCGTCGCCAGAAGCAAAACCTGTGACTTCGTCTCGACGGAACTGGCTTGCAATGTCATCCGGTCGGTCATGCGCAGCCCCGTCAATGATGCGGAACTCGACCTCATGCTGGCCAGGAAGGCAATGAAACAGGGCCTGTCGGTTCGCTTCGACCGCACGGGACGTTGGTCCGACGTGGTGCCGAAAGCAGGTCAGGAGGACTTGAAATGAGAACGATTCTGCTAATTGCGGCGCTCTTCGCGTTGGCTGGGTGCAATGAGAACAGCGCGGATCCGGCCAAGTCCAAGACCGATACGGTGAACAGTCAGCCTGTCGACAAAAATCCGAAAGTCGACAGCAATCCGACGCCTCAGACGAGCTCCGGCGGGGATCAGCAAGGCACCCAGCCCACGCAGCCAGCCAAGCCCTGAACTCGGGCGGGAACCGGCCTGTGCCCTTGCCCACGCAGGGATATGAGGCGGGGCTGCGTCACTCCGCGTTAAGCAGGGCCCTGCAGGTTTGGCTGAGAACACGTGGCAGGACGCTGAACGCATACCCAGTGTGCAGCCGTTCGAGCGGCGTGTGATAATCACGCCCCCACGGGCCGATATTGATCGTCGGGATATTGGCAAGGCCTCGGTGCGCGGGCCAGCGCACCCCGTCGCTCCACATAGGCGTGTTGCGGGCGACCACATCGAGCGAGGATTCTGCCGCTTCACCAAAGAAGCTCATATCGGAGATGCCGGCGAAATAATCGGCGCAAGCAATCGTACAGCCGTAGAGTCCGTCTGCGTTGGCGGCAATGTCGCCGGCAATCGCGCGCAGCCTTCTGGCTGCGGGGGTCTGCGACAGGTTCGTTGGCAGGTAAGGTATGGAGCCAAAGCCTATGACCACCGCCGGACCTGACAAACGGCTCAGCCGCCATGCCTCTTCGATGACAAGCCGGCATTGTTCAGGTAGCGAAAGTTCACTGGCCGCGAGCGACGCGCCCAGTGCGCCAACCCTGGATATGGCTTTCCCATCGAGGCGGTCAGCGACAGCCTCGTAACGGTATAGGGCAATGTTGTCGACTGCGTCGATAGCGGCCGGCTCGTTACCCGGGCCGAGCCGCTGTTTGAGAGCGCCCAGGCAAGTCGAAGCCGCTTGTGCGCAAAGCTGTTCGAACCGGTCGAACACCTCGCCGGGTGTCCTGCGATAGCTCAGTACATTGAAGCTGGCATAGGCGCTTGCCGGTGTCGTCACGTCATAGCCGGCCTTGCCGTCGCGAATGCTGAGCAGGCTCGCCGGCGTGCCGGGCTCCGACCGGGACTGATCGGTCAGCTCCGGCGCCCATTCCACACGCGTGGCTATCGCGGCAGCCAGCGTCGCGGCATTCAAGCCATTCAGCGGAAAACCGCTATGGGCGGGAACGCCGACAACATAAGCCGTCGGCAGCAGCTTGCCCACAGTGCCCAGCGCGATGATTCGCCCCTTACTGCCGTCGCCATCGTCCGCGATCGCATCGAGATTGATCGCGGCCGCAAATTCCAGTTGGCATTCGTCGGCGATGGTAGGAAGAGCCTGCGCCGCCCTGCGCGCGCCGGCCGAGTTGTTCTCTTCATCGGGTACGGCGAGGAAGAAGATGTTCCCCGCCGGATTGATGCTCTCCGCGAATTGCGTGCAGACGGCCAATCCCGCGGCAAGGCCCGCCTTCATGTCGAGCAGACCGCGTCCGGCGAGAAACTCTCCGGAGGCAAAATCGACGCGTGCGCGTCGGGCGGCGGCCGTCTCGGCTGTGGCCAGGGTCTTGCCGAGCGCAGGCGTGAGCAGGCCCGGCCGGGTCGCGAGTTCCTCAAGCTCGCCATAGTCGCGCGTCGTGACGGTGTCGTAATGTCCCGTCAGCACCACAGTGGCCCGGCCACCTCCGCGCAGCAGCATCGCCACGCAGTGTCGGCCGTCTCCGGGCTCGACCTCGATCGTCCAGATTTCCGCATGGCGAAAGGCTGTCTCTTGGCGAAGTTTGCCGGCAAGCCATGGCCCGAACGATGCTTCATCCTCGCTCCCGGTGACGCTCCTGCGCTCGGTCAGGGCGAGCGCCCAGCGTTCGGCGCAGGCGGGCAAGCCCTCTTTTGCTCCACCGTTCATCACCGTCTCCGACATGCTTCGAGAGGTCGAGTTTAGCGTCGGCTAGCTTGTTCCTTCAAGAGCGCGACCGGCTGGGCCTAGCAGCGGCAAGTCTCCCCTGTCGATACCTCGTTGTCGGAATGTGGATGCTGATTATCTGGCCTGCGATTGGAACAACTCGCTCGGTGGCTGGTTGGGCAGCATCCCGTTCCAGGAGATGCGGGCCGTCGACCAGGCAAGTCAAACACGGTTGACCAATCCAGATCTCCACAATCTAGGGAGATTATATGACCTCACGCGACAATGGCCCTCCCGGCAGCACCGATCAGAAGCCACGCTGGGAAGGCCCGCCGGAAAACCGTCCTCGCGGTTATTTGCCGGCGAAGGATGATCCGGCTGAAGATCGTGACGCAGCGGGCGAAAACCTGAAGGATCCCGACAAGCACGACCTGGGCGATGCGCTCACGACCAGGCGCAACAAATAGAATGCGACAAATGCCACGCCGGGAGCAATCGAAATACTGACAAGGCCGCGCATATGCCGCAGGCAACAGAAGCGCGGGCTTGCGGAAAAGGCGCGGAGCGGGCGCCTGGGCGACACCCAACAAGTATGGCCGCGCAGGCAACAGTCTGCCAATTCTGAAACCCTGTCGCGATGACTTTGGGGATTATGTCTTTGCTTGTCCAAACCCCTTCCCTCGCCACCGGCATCGGTGCTATCGCAACCCGCTGATGCGCCTCATGCAGATACTCGCAGGAAAAAATTGGCACCGCAATTGGCACCGGACGGGCGATGAGGGGCAGGGACGTAGAGGTACGCAAGCGGCTATCGAGATTAGACAATTACCGAAAAACCGAGCTGGTCGGGACCTTTACGGACACATCGGGATTGCCGGAGCCGTATTTTAAGTCCCTTGCGTCTACCAATTCCGCCACGTCCGCAGCCCAGCCCTTTTCAGATGCCAGACACAGCCCGTCAAGTCGTGTTCTGCGGTGCCTGAACACGCAACCCAGAGGAGATCGCGCAACGATACTGGCGCGATCACGGAATTATCCGCGCCGTGGGCATCGGTAAATATCTGCGCGGCGGACTTGATCCGCCATGGCCGGCGCCTCTCAGGCCCAACCCATTCCCCCGCCCACTGGGGACGCCGGCCGCCCCCCACTTCCGGCAAGATCGGTCTGCGCGCAGCTTGTTGAGCAACGCGGTGGCGACGCTCAGAACTTGTCGGTCGGCGCGTAATCGACGTCGACACCGACGGTCCAGCCGACGGTGGTGCGTGTGTCTGAGAAGGCGGTGCCCGCATCTTGCGACGTCTCGACGCCGGCGAGGGCGACGCCGCCTATGCCGTAGACCAGCACACGATCAATCGCCTACGACATTTCCGGGCCCGCCGAATTCCACCGTGCCGTCGATCGAGGAATAGTTGAGGTCGGCTTCGGCGCCGATCCGGCAATCTCCGGGCAAATCCACGCTTCCTCGCTGGCCAAAACGCCGTCGGCTTGGCACAGTCGGGCAAACAGGAGTCTTTGATGGCCAGGAAGCCGCCCGCCCGTGCGACGAAACCCAAACCGTGGACCGAAATGGCGACCGATCTGGTCGATGTCGCGATGGGCCGCAAACCCGCCGATCTCGTGATCCGCAACGGGCGCTGGGTGAACGTCCATTCGGGCGAGATCATCGCCGGCACCGACATCGCCATATCAGGCGGCCGCTTCGCCTATTGCGGGCCGAATGCCAGCCACACGATCGGGCAGGGCACCAAGGTGGTCGACGCAGGCGGACGCTATCTCGTGCCCGGCCTTTGCGACGCGCACATGCATGTCGAGAGCGGCATGGTGACGGTCACCGAATTCTGCCGCGCCGTCATCCCGCACGGCACCACCTCGATGTTCATCGATCCGCACGAGATCGCCAATGTGCTGGGCCTGCCGGGCGTGCGGCTGATGCATGACGAGGCGGTGGCCATGCCCATCAACGTGCATGTGCAGATGCCGTCCTGTGTGCCCTCGGCGCCCGGGCTTGAACATGCCGGCGCCGAGCTGACGGTCGCCGATGTCGCTGAAGCGATGACCTGGGAAAACATCATCGGACTTGGCGAGGTGATGAATTTCCCTGGCGTCGCCGCCAACGATCCGGTGATGTCGGGCGAGATCGCCGCGACGGTCAAGGCTGGCAAGACGGTCGGCGGCCACTATGCCTCGCGCGATCTTGGTCTGCCGTTCCACGGCTATGTCGCCGGCGGACCCGAGGATGACCACGAGGGCACGCGCGCCGAGGACGCCATCGCCCGCGTGCGCCAGGGCATGAAGGCGATGCTCAGGCTGGGCTCGGCCTGGTACGATGTTGCCTCGCAGATCAAGGCGGTGACGGAGAGCGGCATCGATCCGCGCAATTTCATCCTGTGCACCGACGATAGCCATTCCGGCACGCTGGTCCATGAAGGCCACATGGACCGGGTGGTGCGCCACACCATCCAACAGGGGCTGAAACCGGTGACCGCGATCCAGATGGCGACGCTCAACACCGCCCAGCATTTCAAGCTGGAACGCGAGATCGGTTCGATCGCGCCGGGGCGGTTGGCCGACCTGCTGATCGTCTCCGATCTCACCGCAATGAGCATTGACGAGGTCTATGCGCGCGGCGTCAGGCTGGCCAAGGGCGGCAAGCTCGACATCGATATTCCGGCCTATGATTATCCGAAGACGGCGAAGAACACCGTCAAGCTCGGCAAGAAACTGAAGGCCGGCGATTTCGATATCGCGGCACCCAAGGGCGCCAACGAAGTGCGGGTGCGGGTGATCGGCGTCATCGAGAACCAGGCACCCACGCGCGCACTGGAGGCCGATCTGCCAGTCGAGGATGGGCTGGTCGCCATGGATCGCCGCAACGACATATGCCAGATCGCGCTGGTCGAGCGGCACAAGGGCACGGGCGGTGTCACCAATGCCTTCGTCTCCGGTTTCGGTTACATGGCCGACTGTGCCATGGCCTCCAGTGTCGCCCATGACGCCCATCACATCATCTGCGTTGGCACCAACAAGCAGGACATGGCGCTGGCCGTGAATCGGCTGGGAGAAGTCGGCGGCGGCGTCGTGCTGTTCTCCAGAGGCAAGGAACTGGCACTGGTCGAAATGCCGATCGCCGGGCTGATGTCGGACGAGCGCGCCGAGATCGTCGCCGCCAAGGCTGAGAAACTGACCGAGGCGATGCGCAAGATGGGCTGCTCCCTCAACAACGCCTACATGCAGCACTCGCTGCTGGCGCTGGTCGTCATTCCCGAGCTGAGGATTTCCGACGTCGGGCTGATCGACGTGACGACGTTCCAGAAAGTCGATCTGTTCGTCTGAGGCCAGCCGTCCGCTCTTGGCTGTCTACCCGCCGGTGGCGATGGTCAGCACCTTGAACGGCGTCGTGATGATGACTTCGGCGGCGGAGCCGACGACCTTTCCGAGACCCTGACCGATATTGCTAAGCTGTGCCGGGTCCTCGTCCGCGGCCAGGCCGGCAGGCGTGCGCAACCTGTTCCCGAGCAATTGCACCAGGAACGGGTTGTCGGCGAATTTGGCGTGGTTGAGGCCGCCGTCGCCGCCCTTCGTCTTGGTCAGGTCGACCACGGCCACGCCATAGGAGGCGAGGTCCGCCGCATTGCCGTAATCGCCGACTCGCGGCTTGTCGCCAGAAATGAGGGACGACAGCTTCAGGGCCCGATCGTCGCCTGAAAGCAGGATGGCGAAGGGCTTGGTAGGTTTGCCGTAGCGGATCATCTGCTTCTTGAACACGTCGACATCGATGTCCGGCGAGGCCAAGATGACATAGCCGAGCTTGCCGCCGAGATCCCGGTCGCCGGTGATGGCGAGTTGGCGCAGCGCCTCCATCGTCAACCAGGTGCCCATTGAATGGGCGATGATGTCGATGCTCTTGACCCGAGTCTTGGCAAGCATCCTGAGCGTTGCCTCGAGGTCGTCGCGCGCGGCATTGGCACTGTCCCTGTCGTAGAGATACCCTGTTGTCTTGGCGCTCGAGGCCCATGAGAACAGCACCGGGGTACCCGGATATTTCGTGTCGTGGGCGATCTGCGTCAGCCGGTAGATGCCGTCGTCGAAACCATTGTTGAAGCCATGCACGAAGACCAGTGCGCGGTCGCCGCGCATGGTGATGTCGGCGCCGACCGCCTTGGCGAATTGCGGCGCGCCTTCATAGTAGGTGACATCCTTGGCTGTGAAGTCCTTGGCCGGGTTGCTGTTGGCGGTCCCCTTGGCGCGCTCGATGGCGCCGACCTGATGGCTCTTCGGAACCGTGACGTCGACACGGGCATAGCTGGTGGTCAGGGAACGATCGCTATCGAACACCTGCCGCGGATCCTTCGTTGCCTTCTGGCGCGTCGTCGCAACAAAAATCTCATGCGTGGCCGCGATGTCCGAAGCCGGTGCGGCGATGGTGGTCTTGTTGAGGAGGTCATGCGTAGGGCCGGCGCAGCCGCCGATGGCGAGCGCAAATGCGAGGACGAGCAAACCCTTCAAACGCACAGTCACACGTCGGCTCCCGCAGCGGGGGACGTCAAACGCATGACGTCACTGACTATTCCGATAAGGCCAGAGGCCGGCGCGGTCCAGTTCAAAGCTCGGCAATGGTGCACGGTGAAATCCGCTGCGCCGCATCTACTGCCCAAGCAGGCTGATGCGGTCGGTCACGTCCCGATCGCTGGCGAAACCATCGTCCTCGCGCAGCCGCTGGCCGATCATCTTCACCAGGGCCGGATTGTCGGCGAATTTCGTATGGTTGAAGCTGTCGCTGCCCTTGACCTTCGAGAGATCCACGACCGTCACGCCGTAGGAAGCAAGATCCGCGGCATCCTTGTAATCGCCGACGCGCGGCCGCGAACCGGCGATCAGGCCGGAGAGCCTGAGCGCCCGGTCATCGTCCGACAACAGCAGGATGAACGGCTTGTCGGGCTTGCCGTAGCGGCGCATCTGGCTCTTGAACACGTCGACATCGATGTCGGGAGAGGCCAGCACCACGTCGCCAAGCTTGCCACCGAGATCACGGTCGCCGCTGATGGCCATCTGGCGCAGCGTTTCCATTGTCACCCAGGTCCCCATCGAATGGGCGACAATGTCGATGCGCCGCGCACCGGACTGCTGCAGCATTCGCAGGGTCACTTCGAGCTGGTCGCGGGCGGCGCTGGCGCTTTCCTTGTCATAGACATAGTCGGTGGTCTTGGCACCCGAGGCCCAGGAAAACAACACCGGTGTCCCGGGATAGCCGGAATCATGCACGATCTGGGTCAGGCGATAGACGGCGTCGTCGAAACCGGTGTTGTAGCCATGGACGAAGACCATCACCCGGCCGCCGCGCGCCGCGATGTCGGCGTTGAGCGCGCTGGAGAATTTCGGTTGGGTATCGTAGCCGACGACCTCGGAAGCCATGAAATATTTGGCCGGATCATCCGACTTGCCGCGTGAGCGACGCTCGATCTGGCCGGTCGTGTGGACTCCCGGAACGGTGACGTTGACGCGGGCGTAGTTCAGCGTCGCCGAGCGTTCGCCGTCGAAAACCTTGTTGGGATCGTCGGATTTCTTGCGCGTCGTGGCGATGAAGATCGAGTGGTTGCCCGCGATTTCCGTCACCGGCGCGGACATGACCGCGCTGCCGAGCAGTTCCTCGGTTTTGCGGCCGCCGCAGCCTGCCACCAGCAAGGCGAGCGCTAGAATGCAAATCGTCTTCAAATGCACGTCAAAAATTCCGATCGAGCCCAAAAAGGGCCATCCACCCTCCGCGATATCTCCCCAGCAGGCGAAGTGCGGCGGAAGTAAGTCATGTCCAGCCAAAATGCGGTCGGCGCCTCGTGACGGTCATCGCAGTGTTGCGCGAAAGCCAAAGCGGCAGGAAGGCCGCAACGTGGCGGAAGGCAGGGGCCTGCATCCCGCCGGATGTCGACTTCGGGCGTCCAACGATGCCCGGCTAGGCTCGATCAAAAAGCGTGAACAAACATTCGCAAGTGCTTGCAAGCATTTCGGGAAGGCGCCGTTGCAGGCACGGGCTCGACCGGGCAATGGTCTTGCGGAGCTGGATGTGTAATAGGGTTCCGGATGTGTAATAGGGTTATTGTCTAACTCGCCAGCGGGCGATCCGGGATGATCTTGCCATGACCAGCTTTTCCGCGCGCGTCGCCACCGCCGCCTCCGCGATCCGCCAGATCTTCCCGCAGACACCGCTGCAGGAAAATGACTATCTGTCGAAAAAGACTGGCGCGCGGGTGCTGTTGAAGCGCGAGGATTTGAGCCCCGTGCGGTCCTACAAGATCCGTGGCGCGTTCAATTTCTTCCGCAAGGCGCTTGGCGAAGGCAACCAGGCCGAGCTGTTTGTCTGTGCATCCGCCGGCAATCATGCGCAGGGCTTTGCCTTTGTCTGCCGCCATTTCGGCAAGAAGGGCGTCGTGTTCATGCCAGTGACGACCCCACAGCAGAAGATCGACAAGACCAGGCTGTTTGGCGGCGACTTCGTCGAGATCAGGCTGGTCGGTGATTTTTTCGACGACTGCTACCGCGCCGCCTTCGAATTCACCGAAAGCTCCGGTGCCCACATGGTGCCGCCCTTCGACCACAAGGACATCATCGAGGGGCAGGCGACGGTTGCCTATGAGATCGCGGACCAGATGTCGGGCGGGCGCATGCCCGACATCGTCATGCTGCCGGTGGGTGGCGGCGGTCTGGCTGCCGGGGTGACGCACTATTTCGCCGATCAGGGCCGCGATGCGCGTTTCGTCTTTTGCGAGCCGGCCGGCGCGCCGAGCCTGCGCGAGAGCCTTGCGGCCGGAAAACGGCTGAGGCTCGCCAAGGTCGACAACTTCGTCGACGGCGCGGCGGTCGCCGAGATCGGCCGCGAACCTTTGCGCTATCTCAAGGAGTTTGCCGCCGACAGCGTGCGGCTGATCCCGGAAAACCGGCTCTGCGCGACCATGATCGAGATGCTCAACATCGAAGGCGTTGTCCTGGAACCCGCCGGCGCGTTGGCGATCGATGCGCTGAAGGATTTTTCGAGGAAGGAAATCCGGGGCAAGACCATTGTCGCTGTGGTGTCAGGCGGCAATTTCGATTTCGAGCGGTTGCCGGATGTCAAGGAACGGGCGCTGCGCTTCGAAGGCCTGAAGAAGTACTTCATCATCCGCTTCCCGCAGCGGCCGGGCGCTTTGCGCGACTTCCTCGAAATGCTGGGTCCGGATGACGACATCGCGCGCTTTGAATATCTGAAGAAGTCGGCGCGCAACTTCGGCTCGGTTCTGATCGGCATCGAAACCAAGGATCGCCGCAATTTCGATCTGCTCAAGGCGAATTTCGAGGCCGAGGGCGTCCAGTATCAGGACATCACCGACAACGAAACACTGGCGGGTTTCATCATATGAGCGGAAAGGTCTTCATCGCCCTGTTTTCCGGCATCAATGTCGGCGGCAACCGCATCGTCAAGATGGCCGAGCTGCGGTCGTTCTTCGAGGATCTCGGCTTTTCCGCCGTCTCCACCTATGTGCAGAGCGGCAATGCCGTATTCCGGTCCGACAAGGGCGACGCGGCGGCGCTGACCAAGCGAATCGAGGCGGCTTTCGAGGCAAAATGGGGTTTCCATTCGCGCATCATGGTGCGCGATTTCGGATGGTTCGAACGGCTGGTGCGCGAAAATCCCTATCCGGAAGCGGCCGCCGACCACACGAAGCTCCATGCCTACGCGCTGGAGCGTGAGCCGACCGCCGATGAGGTGGCGCGGCTGGCCGAAAAATGCATCGGGCCCGAGCGCTTCGAGGTCAAGGGCGACGTCCTTTATCTCAGCGCGCCGGACGGGCTTGGCAAATCGGTGTTCGCCAACCTCATTCCACGCACGTTGAAAGTGCCGGGCACGGCCCGGAATTGGCGCTCGGTGCTGGCGCTGCTGGAGATGGCGCGCAAGTCCGATAGCGATTGAGCCATGCGTCTCGCCGGAAATGCGCGGCGGCGACACGCAGAAAGAACTACGCCGCCTCGGCGCGTTTCCAGTCGAAGGCCAGTTCTTCGCGGAACGCAAAGCGCTTGATGTGGTCGGCAACGACGCTTTCGAGCCGCTCGATCGAAGCGGCTTCGTCGGTCGATACCGTGATGTGCAGCGCTGCCCCGTCGGCGTCCATGATCGTGCGGCCGAGTGAAAGGTCGATGACGCCGTGGTTGGGGTCGAACTCGACGGGAAACTTGTGCGCCCAATGTTTGCACAACTGCTGCAGATAGCGGCTCGCGTGCGCCGTGGCGACATTGGCATGGCTGGTCGGCATGAAAGGGGTTCTCCGAAGCTCAATCTCGTGACGTGGCGCCGCTTTTCGCTGAAGGCGCCATAGCCGGATAGATAGGCACAGCCACGCGAAACACCATGGGAGTGGCCGCCGGCCACTCGAAAAGGTGATCGATTACCAGCTTCCGGTGTTTGCCATCGATGCCCACGGTTCCGCCTTGGCCTTGGCGGGGCCTTTCTGCAGAAGCTCGATGGAGATGCCGTCCGGCGACCTGATAAAGGCCATGTTGCCGTCGCGCGGCGGCCGGTTGATGGTGACGCCATTGTCCATCAGTCGCTGGCAGGTCGCGTAGATGTCGTCTACCTCGTAGGCGAGGTGGCCGAAATTGCGCCCGCCCTTGTAGTCTTCAGGATCCCAGTTGTAGGTGAGTTCGACCAGCGGCGCCTTGTCGGCGATGCCACTCTGCTCGTCCTCGGACGCCGCCAGGAAGATCAGCGTGAAGCGGCCCTGCTCGTTTTCATAGCGGCGAACTTCCTTCAGCCCGAGCTTGTTGCAGTAGAAATCGAGCGAGGCTTCGACATCGGCGACGCGGACCATGGTGTGCAGATAGCGCATGTGTTTTCCTCGATCTGTTGGGTCGCGCGCAACATAGGGTCGGCCCGGTCAAAGGGCAATCGTCCGGCGTCAGGCGGCGCCGGCAAAGAACAAATCCGGTATTCCCGCAATGAACCGTGAAAAAAGGCACGTCAGCTCTTGCACACACCGGAAGCCGCGGTGTTAATCTGGTATCAAGAATCAGTTGCGGTGTTCTTGAATAAAGGGGGCATTCTTATGGGGGAAAAGGCCTCTTTGACCGGGCGGGCCAATACCCTTGGCGACGCCTTGACGCGCGACGAAGGCGGCGACGCCGCCGACTTGGCCGAAATCGCCGGTGCCATCAAGTGGTTCGATGTGGCCAAGGGATATGGCTTCATCCTTCCCGATGACGGTGTTTCGGGCGATATCCTCCTCCACGTGACATGTCTTCGACGGGACGGCTTCCAGACAGCCTTGGAAGGCGCACGCGTGGTCTGTCTTGTGAAGCAAGGCGAGCGCGGGCTGCAGGCCTTCCGTGTGCTTTCCATGGATGTCACCACCGCCGTCCATCCCGCGGAAATGCAGGAACAGCGCACCCATGTCGCGGTGACGCCGGAGAGCGGGCTCGAACGCGCTTTGGTCAAATGGTTCAACCGCACCAAGGGGTTTGGCTTCCTGACGCGCGGCGAGGGGACCGAGGACATTTTCGTCCATATGGAGACCTTGCGGCGCTACGGCATCACCGAGCTTCGGCCGGGGCAGGTCGTGCTTGTCCGTTTCGGCCGCGGTGACAAAGGCCTTATGGCCGCCGAAATTCACCCCGATATGGGCACCTTGCCGGTCTCGCACTAGGGCGAACCGGCCGAGGATTTCATATGACACACAGGAACGGGCTGACGGCGGGCGTGATGTGCGCCGTGGCTGCCGTCATGGTCGCCGCCGCCGCATTCTTCTATTTCCAGGTACCCAGCGCGGCCGATGGCCGGGCGATGATCCTTCCAGTTGATTCCGCGCCGCTGGTTGCCGTGACCAAGAATGGCAAACGCTCCTTCTCGATCGAAGTCGCCGATACCGAGGCCGAGCGGGAAGCCGGCCTGATGTTTCGCGAGGACATGGCCGCCAATCATGGCATGCTGTTCGTCTTCGACGAGATGCGCGACGTCAGTTTCTGGATGAAGAACACGCCGATGGCGCTCGATTTGATCTTTGTCGGCCAGGACGGCAGGATCCGCGCGATCAAGCAGGGTGAGCCGCAATCCGAGGCGATCGTGTCGCCGGGCGAGCCGGTCCGCTTCGTGCTCGAACTCAAGGCCGGCACTGCCGCCAGGGACGGCATCGCGGACGGCGATCTGCTGCGCCATCCGGCAATCGGCACGGCATCGGGTCCTGGCATGCCGCCCGCCGACAAGGGCGATTCTCCGAACGTCGACTCCGACTGAGCCGGGGATCACCTCCCATGCAGTTTTTTTCCCATGACGGGTTCGATCTTGCCTTCCTCGACCGCCAGCCGGCCTCGGGCGCGGGCGATCCGGTGCTGATGATTCATGGCTTTGCTTCGAGCCACTATGTCAACTGGGTGTCGCCCGGCTGGTTCAAGACGCTCAACGATGCCGGTTATCGCGCCATCGCCTTCGACAATCGCGGCCACGGCGCGTCATCCAAGAGTTACGACGAGGCCGATTATACGCCCGCGAAAATGGCTTCGGACGCGGCAGCCCTGCTCGATCATCTCGGTATCGAGCGGGCCCATGTCATGGGCTATTCGATGGGCGCGCGCATCGCGGCCTTCCTGGCGCTGTCCGATCCGGACAAGGTGGCGACGCTGGTCTTTGGCGGCCTCGGCATCGGCATGATCGATGGGGTCGGCGATTGGGATCCGATCGCCGCCGCCCTTCTTGCCGAGGATCCGTCCGCGACCACCCATCCGCGCGGCCGCGCTTTTCGCGCCTTCGCCGACCAGACCCGCAGCGACCGCCAGGCGCTTGCCGCCTGCATCGCCACGTCGCGGGAATTGCTTGGTGAGGACGACATCGCCCGCATCGCACAGCCGACGCTGATCGCGGTCGGTACCATCGACGACATTGGTGGATCGCCGGACGAGCTCGCGGCGCTGATGCCCAACGCCAGGGCCTTCTACATCGAGAGCCGCGACCATATGCTGGCCGTCGGGGACAAGACCTTCAAGCAGCGGGTGCTGGAGTTCTACGCCGAAAATCCGCTTTGAGGCGCCGGTTCCTGGGACGAGCGCCTCGGATTCCGAAACTAAGCTAGGTCAAGGCCTGCAGCGAACGCGCCATGTTCAGCCTTGCCTGCGGCTCGAAGCGCTGCTGGAACTCCTGCGTGTGGAAGATATGCGGTCGGGCAAGGAAGGTCTTAAGCACCGCGCCGCGGCCAGCACGCCACATCGGCTCTTCAACCCAGCCATATTCACGGCGAACCGCCCGTTCATAGGCATCGAACGCAACTGCGTCAGCGCCCAGGATCGACAGGTCCATATCGAGGAACAGGCTGGCGTCGCGCGTCGCCGCTGCGTCGTCGAACAGCGGCAACTGGTGCGTGGCGGTGGCGAGGATCATCGCGCTGACGCGGCTCAGGCGCCCGGCATCGGTGCGGCCGGCGAGCTTTTGCTCCGCAAGCGCGGCACTTTGCGCCTCATTGTCCTTGGCTCTGCTGTCGTAGATGGCGTCGTGGAACCAGATCGCCGCTTCGACGGCTTCGGGGTCGTCCAGAAGCGTTCGATAGTCGCCGGCCAGCGTTAGCATCGCTTCGATATGGGCGAGGTTGTGGTAATGGCGGCCGGCGGCATGGTAGAGGACAGAAAGCTCGGTTTTCAGGGCGTCGTCGATCAAGGGTTCGTTTTCCATGGCTGCTTGAATTCCTGCGAACCAAATCCATTTGACACAGCACTAAGGAAAATTGAGTTCAATCGTGCTATGATCTGGCTTATATGTGCGGCCGGACAAGCAGGCAGACTAGCAGGACGCAGGATAAGACGTCGATGAACAGCATCAGCATTTCCCGCCACGGCGCGTTGCAGCCGGTCGATCCGATCTGGCGTTCGATCCGCGACGAAGCGATGGAAGCGGTCAACCGCGACCCGCTGCTGGCCGCGTTCCTCTATTCGACGATCCTCAACCAGGAAAGCCTGGAAGAGGCGGTCATTCACAGGATCGCGGAGCGGCTTGCCCATCAGGATATCGGCTCCGATCTCATCCGCCAGACCTTCAAGTCGATGCTCGCCGACGACAAGGACTGGCCAACCACGGTGCGCGTCGACATCCAGGCCTATTATGACCGCGACCCGGCTTGCGACCGGTTCATCATGCCGGTGCTCTACTTCAAGGGCTTTCACGCCATCCAGACCCATCGGCTGGCGCATTGGCTGTGGAACCACGGGCGCAAGGATTTCGCGCTCTACCTGCAGAGCCGTTCGTCCGCTGTCTTCCAGACCGATATCAATCCGGCCGCGCGCATCGGCAAGGGCATCTTTATCGATCACGCCACCGGCCTCGTCGTCGGCGAGACTGCGGTCATCGAGGACGACGTGTCGATCCTGCATGGCGTGACGCTGGGCGGTACTGGCAAGGCCGGCGGCGACCGCCATCCCAAGATCCGCTACGGCGTGCTGATTGGCGCCGGCGCCAAGATTCTCGGTAACATCGAAATCGGCCATTGCTCCAAGATTGCCGCCGGATCGGTGGTGCTGTCGCCTGTGCCGCACAACAAGACGGTCGCCGGCGTGCCGGCCCGCGTGGTCGGTGAGACCGGCTGCGACCAGCCTTCGCGCCAGATGGACCAGCTTCTGCCGTCGCAGAAGATGGATCACGTGATCAGTTTCGATATCTGATTTGCTGGCAGTGCCCGCATGATTGCGATTTGCCCGGCGGCATTGCCGCTTCCGGTGCAATAAGACCGGCTTGCCTTTACATCGCCATTGTCGACGTGCCAGAAGCGCCGTTCAAACGAGCAAGCCCGATGATCGGAGAAGACTTTTGAAGCCGGACGAAATCAGAAAGCTGGACGCCTATTTCAAGCGCGTCTTCCAGAACCCCAAGCTTGAGGTCAAGGCAAGGCCACGCAAGGAAGATTCGGCCGAGGTCTATGTCGGCGACGAATTCCTCGGCATCGTCTTCAAGGACGAGGACGACGGCGACTATAATTTCTCGATGGCGATCCTGGACATCGACCTGGCCTGAGCCCGCAATGCCACGGCAGGCCGCGTCGAGCGCGGCCGGCCCGCTTTCAGCCGGTCAATGTCTGGCCTTGAGGAGCAGCCCTGCCTCGGCCGTGATCGCCGCGTCCAGCGTCTGCCAGTCGCCGAGGAATTCCCTTGGGAAGCGGTAGGTAAGGCTGAGATCATCCCCGACATGGATGTCCCGCTCGCAAGGAGCCAGCGATTCGCTGGCGCTAGGACCGCTGAGGCAGCGGGCCACGAAGGGGTCCTTGCCCGCGCGCTTGCCGACGACCAGCACCTCGTTCATGTAGCCTGATTTTTCATTGAACCCATAGACCGTCGTGCCGCCAAGCCCTGGAATGCCGGGCTGGACGATCAACGCGCTGTAGATTGGCGCGAACCGGCCACTCATGTCGCGCGACATCATCTGCTGCTCGAAGGACAGGAAGATGATGTTCCTGTTGGCTCCGGCGTGATTGAAATCATCGCGCGACGCCTCGCTGTAGCCGTCCATCTGGGGATAGCGCAGATAGAGGTCGAGGCGCGAGGCGATGCCGTCGCGCCGGGCTGGCTCGAACCTGATGAAATTGGCCGGCACGGTGATGATGTTGTGGCCGATCACCACCTCGCGCACGGTCGCGTCGTCGGTGTATCCGGCCATGGCAATGGAACGGCCGAACCATTTACCGCCAAGGCTGATGGCTATCGACAGCAAGGCCAGAGCCGCGAACGCGTAGAACACCCGCTTCATCAGCTTGGAATCGACCACGGTGAGTTCTGGGCCGTCGGCGATCGCTGCCTGCTTCATTTCGGTCCTCGTCCATCACCATCCGGGTGCCCCGCGGCGGCACACATCGCACGGCACGGCTCTTGCAGCCTTTCTGAAACGACTGTGCGATTTCATGGTAAATGGAGGGTTAATATGGCCCAGATGGAACTCCTGCTGTTCGCTTTTGTCGTCGGGCTGACGGTTTGCGGCCTGACGGGCTCGACAATGGAACTGGTATCGGGTCGCAAGGTCGCCTTCGCCGAGCCTTATGTGTCGCCCTCGCATGTGCTGCGCTCGCTGGCTGTCACTGCCGGTGCCGGGCCGTTCATGCTGGTCAACGAAGCCCTCGATGCGCGGCGCCAGGACCGCATTTCGATAGTGGCGCTCCTGTCATGTGGCTGCACCGCTATTGCCTGGTCGCTGGCCCTGGGCATCGTCGTGCTCGCCATTGCTTCCTGGGCGGTCCGTCTCCTAGGGTTTCCAGCCTGAGACGATTCGGAGACCGACAATGCCGCTTTATGCGATCGATGGAACCGAGCCCAGCTTCGCCGATGCGGATTCGAACTGGATCGCGCCCGACGCCACGCTGATTGGCGACGTCAGGATCGGCCGCAATGCCGGCTTCTGGTTCGGCGTCGTCATCAGGGGCGACAACGAGCCCATCGTCATCGGCGCCGGCACCAATGTGCAGGAACACACGGTTATGCACACCGATCCCGGCTTTCCGCTGACCATCGGCGAAGGATGCACCATCGGCCATCGCGCCATGCTGCATGGCTGCACGATTGGTGACAACAGCCTGATCGGCATGGGCGCCATCGTGCTGAACGGCGCCAGGATCGGCAAGAATTCACTGGTCGGCGCCGGCGCCCTGGTCACCGAAGGCAAGGAATTCCCGGACAATTCGCTGATCGTCGGTTCACCGGCAAAGGCGATCAGGGTGCTGGACGACGCGGCGGTCGAGCGGCTGCGTGGCTCCGCCGCGCACTACGTCGCCAACGCCGGGCGCTTCAAGGCGGGGCTGAAAAAGGTCTGAAGCCGGCTTTGGCGATGGGTGTCGCCCGGTTCGTCGCTGCAACTCATCGTCCCTTGGAGCGTCGCTTGGCCGTCGCATCGCGCAGCAACGAAGCTCCGGCTTCAAAGCCGGCTTTGTCGGCCTCCTCAAGGGCCGTCGTGTAGTCATCGATACGGGTTTCGAGCGTCGGGTCCGCGCCGGCGGCGAGAAGCAGGCGGATCGCCTCGACGCTGCGGATGGCCACCGCATAGTGAAGCGGCGTCCAGTCGTTGACGCCCCGCATGTTGGGATCGGCGCCGTGATCGACGAGGATGCGGATGATGTCGAGCTTGTCCGCGCGTTCGGTGGACAGCGCCGCGATGATCGGGGGAAATCCGGCATGATCTTCGTAGTTCGGGCTCGATCCGGCTTCGATCAGCGTTGCGACGAAGCCGAGAGGGCTCCAGTAGATCGCATATTCCAGCGGATTGCCAAGACCGAGTTCGAACGGCATGCGCTCGTCGAACCAGCGAGGCGAGCCGCCCAAGGCTTTGCCGAGTTCGTCGAAGTCACCGGCCTTGAAGGCGTCGTCGATCGCCCTGAATAGGCGATGGCGCTCGCATCGATCTTCCGGGATTTCCAGCATCAATGTGACCCAGGAAACGAAACCAACGGCCCGATTGTGCATCGATCTGTTGTGCGTGGAAAGGCGGGGGCGGCGCGATGCGCCACGTGTCATCGGGTCAGTTTAGCATCTTCCCTACAGAAATGGCGGAGCCGGCCCGGGGACGGGGCCGGCTCCTTTGACCCGGTCGTTGGGGACGGGGAGGGTGGGGACTCGACCGGGTTTCTCGTTGAGCGCGTCGCAGCCGTGCAACGCGCCTGACCTTGTTGGCGTCCTCAGCGGACGCTGGCGACCGCGTCGGAACGGCCGTCGTTGATCGTTACCCAAACGCCGGAATTTTCCGTCGATTGACGCTTGAGATAGGTGTAGTCGGTGTCCGTCCAGGACAGCACCTTGGTTTCCAGATTGTCGAGGATGAACTCGCCGAGGCTGGTGCGCACGGTCAGAACCGCATGGCCGTCGCCGTTCGGCTGGCGCGCAACCGTCATCAAAAGGTCGCCGGCGGGCACCCCCACATTCATCAGCTCGCGCCGCTTTTCCAGCGCGTAGTCCTCGCAATCGCCATAGCCACTGTCCGGGTAGGCCCAGTATTCCTCGACACCGTAGTTTTCCATGTCGGTGCGCGGCTTGACGCGGGTGTTGACCGAATTGTTGATGCTGACGATCGACGCCCAGAGCTTGCGGGTCAGGTCGACCGGTTCTCCCTTGGGGGTCTTCTCGTTGCATTCGCCCGGGATGCGTTGGCAGAATTCATAGTGGCCAACAGGCTGCGTGGTGCGTCCGCCGGTATGCATGTAGGCCGGTCCCGCGGCATATGCTGATCCCCAGGCGGAAAACTGCATCGCCATTGCCACCAGCAACAGCTTGCCCCTCGTTCTTTTCATTATTCAGTCTCCCCGTTCGAAGGAGACATTGCCACATGTGGATTTATTTGACGCAAAAGCACGGAGTAGATTTTAAGTAAAACGCCCGTAGAATAAACATAAAATTTGAATCATTTGAGTATTGAATTGTTCGGATTGCGGGATTGGTTTATCTGGTGGGCCTCGCGCGGGCCCTATCTGACTATGGCGACCTGTCGCCCCGAGGACGCATCGATCGACGCACTCCGGAATCAAAAAGCCGGCCGCGAGGGCCGGCCTGACAGGTGTACTTGCTGCCTGATCAGGCGCGCGGCGTGTTGAATTCCGAATCGAGCGTTTCGGGGCGCTGGATGACGGCGAATTCGATGGCGACGCCATCTTCGAAATGCCGGACGATCTGGCCGCGCATCGTGCCGAGCATGACCTGGACACCGATCGCCGGTTTGACCTCGATCTCGATCGCGGCGCCGGACAATGACAGATCGATGATCCGGCACTGATACTGACGGCCGTCGGTGAGCTGCAGCACGCTGGTCGGGTTGCGTGGCGAGACGCGCTCGTGTCGGCGGTCTTCCGGCAGGTCGAGCTCGTGCTTGTTGGCGAGCCATGTCAATTGCGCCGCGAGCTTGTCCTTCTTGCGGTCGGACGCAATCACCGTCATTGCGAAGCCGTCCGGCAAAGTGCGCGTCAAGACACCTTCGATGCGACCGATATGATCGATATAGGCGATGACTTTCTCGCCGGGCATGCCGATGCGGTCGGTGCGAAGCGCGACGTTGCCAGGCGACATGTCCACGACCTGGCAGGGGTGCTCGGTGCGGTCCTCCAGCATGAATCGTCCGTATATCTTGACCCGGACGCGCTGAAAGTTACGCCTTTCAGCTTGGGACGGCGCATAGTCGACCGCCGCTGACCTCATGACTGCCTACACCCCGTTTGGCATCCCGCGCCTTAATGCGAGGGACTTCATCAGAGAAGTACAACAAAGCGGGTTAACAAAGGGGAAAAACAGGCCCGCGGGACTGTGTGATCATCAACTATCTTCGCGCCCGCCGTCGAAGACGACGAGGTGGCGGATGCGGCGCGCCCGGCCGAGCGCCGAGATCGTGTCGGGCGCCCCGATCTCGTCGGGAACGAGCGAGGGAACGTCGATCGCCGGACGGTTGTTCAGCAGCTCTTTCTCCGGGTCGATAACGCGTATTGAATCGATCAAGGCGTCCGTGATCGGATCCGCGCCCAGCCAGAACGGCTTCTCCGCGGCGCTGATCACGCCGAGGCAGCGCGGATTTTCAATGCCGCCATCGAGCGGCAGGGCGAGCAATTCGAACTTGTTGGAGCGGCCGTTGCGGCTGAAGCCCTCGAAAATGATCAGCACGACCGATTTCTGGTCGAAAACCCCGTGGATCAGCCGCGAAACCAGCCGCTGATCCTTTTCGCGCCACAGCGACGGGAAGGAAAACCCCTTGAGTTCGCGGCCGTAGCAGGCGCAGAGCCTGGTGCCGGCCAGACGAAACACGGGCTGACCACGCGTGTCCCTTTCCAGGATGAACGTATCGGCCAGCAGCGACTTGATGTCGGCCGGCTCGACTTCCGATCGCTTCGGAGCGGGGCGTCCGTCACGCAGGCGGTTCCAATAGTGGAACAGCGTGATCGATCCGTTTTGGTTCATACTAAAAAGCTCCGCGCATTCTGTCGTCTGATGTCCCATCGGTGAACAGAAGGGCGCCCTCCGATGACCTACATGCGTTCCGGAGCAGGAAGCGTGCCAGCGTCGTTAACACTTGTTCACGGGTCGGGGCCGTTAAGGTTAACAAGTGGTTTACGTTGCGCCCTGGCGAGCCGCGTGGCACACCAAAACCACTCCAGAAGCGGTCGTTTCGCGACGATCGGCAGCACTTCAGTCAAGAATTTTAGGGGAGCAGGGGGCTCGACCGGCCGTTCAAGGGAAACCTTGGACGGCTTCTTTTTTGATTCGTTCCTGTGATTCCGAGCGGGACGATTCGCCGTTTGCGGTTCCATCGGCGGTGATCTAGATGCTGGCCAGGCCGAACGAGCCCCAGACTGAACCAGCCCCGGACTGAACCAGCATAGAGTGCGATTGCAGATGAGCGAACCGCAATATCCGTCCCAGCCCGAACCGGCCGAAGCCATGCCGCCGCCGGCGCGTGAGCCGGTGTTCAACCTGCCGCCGATCGTGCTGGCGGTGATCGGCATCTGCGCGATCGTCTATCTGCTGCAGCATTATGTGCTGAACGACGCCCAGCAAATGACGCTGCTCTATGACGGGGCGTTCATTCCGGTCCTCTATACCGGCCAATACGGCTTCGACTGGTTCCTTTTCACCCGGCCTTTCACTTACGCTTTCATGCATGGCGGCTTTGCCCATATCGCCATCAACATGGTCTGGCTCGCCGCCTTTGGCTCGCCGCTGGCCAATCGTCTCGGCGCGCTCCGGTTCGCATTGTTCTTTGCCGCCACCGGACTGGCTTCGGTGGCGCTCTTCTGGGCCATGCATCCATACGGAGAAGCGCCGCTGGTCGGCGCATCGGGCGCCATATCGGGCATGATGGGGGCCGCGGCGCGCTTTGGCTTCCACACCGACCGCTCGGCCGGCAAGGCTGCTTTCGCCGGCCCGGTGCTGCCGGTCGCGATCGTGTTGCGCTCGCGCGGCGTCGTCATTTTCCTGGCCATGTGGATGATCATCAATCTCGCCACCGGCCTTCTCGGTTTCGCGCCGGGCGTGGACGGCCAGATCGCCTGGGAGGCCCATATAGGCGGCTTTGTCGCGGGCTTCTTCGGCCTGCGCTGGTTCGACAGGGGATGGCAAGCGCCTGAATGGGAAGCCCCCGACCACACTTGAAATGCAACCCATCACGGCGCACGATGTTCACTCTTATGCGAAACCCGGTCAGGTCAGGAACCGGTTGGCAAAGTAGAGGAGGACGCCATGACAGTTAAGGCAATTCTCGAGAGCAAGGGCCATGACGTGCTGACGCTCGGGCCCAACGAAAAACTCAGCGAAGCCATTCGCATCCTGACAGAACACAAGATCGGCGCACTGGTCATCACCAATGGCGATCGCAAGATCGTCGGTATCCTCTCCGAGCGCGACATCGTGCGGGTGATCGCCAAGGAAGGAGCCGCCGCGCTCGACATCGCGGTGCGCTCGGCCATGACGCCGAAGGTGAAGATCTGCAATGAGAACCACACCGTCAACGAGGTGATGGAGATCATGACCAGGGGCCGCTTCCGCCATCTGCCGGTGGAAAAGGACGGCCTGCTGGATGGCATCGTATCCATCGGCGACGTGGTCAAGCGCCGCATCGAGGACGTCGAGCGGGAGGCCGAGGAAATACGCGCCTACATCGCCACCGCCTGAACTGTGAAAGAAGCCGCCGGCCGGAGGGCCGACCGGCGGAACCCTGGTCTATCTGTTGTCGAGTTCGGAGCGGACGAGTGCGAGCCCGCGCCTTGTGATGCGGTAGGGCCCGCCGCCCGACGACGAAACCGCCTTCTTGCGTTTCAATTTTCGAAACAGGTCGAGATCGACATCAGGATAATGCCAGCCGTCGCGGGTCAGGCATTTGACGGAAGCGATCCTTTTCTTGTCGTTCTTTTCGATTTCAATGCGTCCGCCCTGCGCGAGCAGGTGCAGGATGCGCTGTTCAGTACGCGAAATATCCATGTGAAGAGTTTCCGGGAAAACGAAAAATGCCGCCGCCGCGAAGTTTCGCGGCACGGGGTTTCAGGTTTTCTGCCCTGCCTCATCGAGAGGTCAGGGCCTTACCGGGACTGAGCGTAAGTGGACATCCACTCTCCATTGGGATGAGCGTCCTATAGGCGAAAATGGCTGGGAAGGCCAGACCGAGGCTTTGCGCTTGTCTCTTCTGGCGGTTTGCACTAGCGAAGCGGGTACGATTTGTACCTGCTGAATGTGCAGCGCATTCGGCAATCATCCGGAATTTGACGGCAGGCCATGAGCATCATCGATACCCGTACACCCGACGCAAAACGCCTGATATCAGGTGCCACCGGCGACTGGGAGATCATTATCGGCCTTGAGGTTCACGCTCAGGTCATCTCGGAGGCAAAGCTCTTCTCCGGCGCCTCGACCGCATTCGGGGCTGCGCCCAATGCCAATGTCAGCCTAGTCGATGCGGCAATGCCCGGCATGCTGCCCGTCATCAACGAGGAATGCGTCAAGCAGGCGATCCGCACCGGCCTGGGCCTGAAGGCGGCGATCAACCACAAGTCGGTCTTCGACCGGAAGAATTATTTCTATCCGGACCTGCCGCAGGGCTACCAGATCTCGCAGTTCAAACAGCCGATCGTCGGCGAGGGCACGGTGATCGTTTCCGTCGGTCCCGACCGCCAGGGCGAGTTCGAGGACATCGAGGTTGGCATCGAGCGCCTGCACCTGGAGCAGGATGCCGGCAAGTCGATCCACGACCAGCACCCGACCATGTCCTATGTCGACCTCAACCGCTCCGGCGTGGCGCTGATGGAGATCGTGTCGAAACCCGACCTGCGCTCCGGCGACGAGGCCAAGGCCTATGTGACCAAGCTGCGCACCATCATGCGCTATCTCGGCACCTGCGACGGCAACATGGACGAAGGCTCGCTGCGTGCCGACGTCAACGTCTCGGTGCGCCGGCCAGGGGGCGAATTCGGCACCCGCTGCGAAATCAAGAACATGAATTCGATCCGCTTCATCGGCCAGGCCATCGACTACGAGGCGCGCCGGCAGATCGCTATCCTCGAGGACGGCGGCAAGATTGATCAGGAAACGCGGCTGTTCGATGCCGTCAAGGGCGAGACGCGCTCGATGCGCTCCAAGGAAGAGGCGCACGACTACCGCTACTTCCCCGATCCCGATCTTCTGCCGCTGGAATTCGACCAGGCCTATGTCGACGCCCTGGCCAAGGCATTGCCGGAACTGCCCGACGACAAGAAGGCGCGGCTGATCTCCTCGCTCGGCCTCTCGACCTACGACGCAGCGATCCTGGTGTCGGAAAAGCCGATCGCCGATTATTTCGAGAAGGTAGCGGCCGGGCGCGACGGCAAGCTCGCCGCCAACTGGGTCATCAACGATCTGCTGGGCGCTCTCAACAAGGCCGGCAAGGACATTGAATCCGCTCCGGTTTCGCCCGACCAACTCGGTGCGGTCATCGACCTGATCAAGGAAGGCACCATCTCCGGCAAGATCGCCAAGGACCTGTTCGAGATCGTCTGGAGCGAGGGTGGTGATCCTCGCCAACTGGTCGAAAGCCGTGGCATGAAGCAGGTCACCGACACCGGCGCCATCGAGAAGGCGGTCGACGAGGTGATCGCGGCCAATCCCGACAAGGTCGAGCAGGCACGCGCCAAGCCGACCATGGCCGGCTGGTTCGTCGGCCAGGTGATGAAGGCGACTGGCGGCAAGGCCAATCCGCAGGCCGTCAACGATCTCGTCAAGGCCAAGCTGGGCATCGAGTAAAGGCATGTTCGTCCGCACCGCCGGGGATCGCGACCTCGCAGCCGTCCGGGCGTTGCTGGTCGAAACATGGCATGCCACCTATGACGCGATCTACGGCGCCGAACGGGTCACCGAGATCACCAATGAATGGCACTCCATCGCTTCGTTGAAGGCCAGGCTGGTCAAGCCGAGCAGCGAGTTCCTCGTTGCCGATGACGGCAAGCGCATTGGCGGTATGGCGTTTGCCGAAGCCGTCGGTGACGGCGGCGTGGTTATGCTCAGGCAGCTCTATGTGCTTCCCGCGCTGCAGGGCCGAGGCATCGGCGGCATGCTGCTCGACGAAATCATCGAGAGTTTTCCGGAAGCCCATGGGATTCGGCTCGAAGTGGAAGAGAAGAACACCCGCGCCGTTGCCTTCTATCAAGCCAATGGCTTCGTTCAAGCCGGCCGCACCGAGAATTGCGGCTCCGCCGGTTCGGCCATCCCGGCGTTGATCTATGAACGGGTACTTGCTGCCTGACCACCTAGCGGCGTGATCACCTTCGCGCGAGTGCCCGTCCCGGGATCCGTTTTCGTTTGACGGCCCTGATGTCCGGCACCAAAGCTGCTCAGGCCGACCCGCTCGAAGCCGGAATAAACCGACGCGCGCGGGACGGCTTGGGGGGAACCATGCCAAGCCTGCCGGAACTGATGCCGACCGAGGTGTCGGGCGAAACCTTTGGCGGCGTCACCTATCACATAGCGGGCGAACTGGTGCCCGTGCTCTCCGTCGACGTGACGCGGATGCCTGTCTATTTCGAGCACCACATCCTGCTGTGGAAAAATTCCACGATCACCATCGGCCTGAAATCGCTGAAGGGGGCGCTGAAGCGCATGATGGCCGGCATGCAGATCTTCGTCACCGAGGCGTCGGGAGCGGGCGTCGTCGCCTTCAGCCGCGACGGACCCGGTCACATCGTGCCGATTCACCTGCGGCAAGGCGAGGAGATCCAGGTGCGCGAGCACCAGTTCCTGGCCGCCACCGGCAATGTCGACTACACGTTCGAGCGTGTACGCGGCCTGGCGACAATGCTGTTCGGCCAGAGCGGCTTCTTCATCGACCGGTTTCGCGGCGATACCGGGGACGGCATCGTCTGGCTGCACGGCTACGGCAACGTTTTTGAAAAGACGCTCGCTCCGGGCGAAACCATCGACATCGAACCCGGCGGCTGGCTGTTCAAGGATGCCTCGGTCAGGATGGAAACCAAGATCGACCGGCTGTCGAGCGGCTTCTTCGGCGCCAACATGAATTTCATCGTCAACCGCTTCACGGGTCCGGGCAGGGTCGGCATCCAGTCAATGTACCTGCATATGCCGACCGAGGAGTAGGCTGGGAAAGCCGCAAGCGGGACGGGTGAAGGCCAGGATCGGCGCGGTCGCAGGTGGCGACAGTTCGCGTATCAGCAATTCGAGTTTCCGCTGTGTGCCTGGCGCCGGCAGCGTTGAGACTGCAAACAGCAATCGATAGCGCGAACGCCGATCAGGCGGTGGAAACGTCCACATTGTCGATCAGCCTGGTTTTTCCCAGCCAGGCGGCGGCGAGGACGCGGCCCATTCGGTCGTGCCGCCATGGCGCAAGTGTCAGGCTTTCTCGGGCCTCGACATAATCGACTTTCTGGAAGCCGGCGACGATCAGGGCTCGGCTTGCTTCGGCGATCGTTTCTTCCTGACCTGCGCCCGCCGCCAGCGCCGTTGCCGCCTTGCGCAGGATAAGATTGAACTGGCGGGCGGTCTGGAGTTCGGCTTCATCGAGATAGGCGTTGCGTGACGACATGGCGAGGCCATGCGCGTCGCGAATGGTCGGTGCGCCGATGATCTCGACGGGCAGGTCGAGGTCGCGGCAAAGCTGCTTGACGACGCAAAGCTGCTGATAATCCTTTTCGCCAAAGATGGCGAAGTCGGGTACGGCCTGCAGGAGAAGCTTGGCCACCACTGTGGCGACGCCATCGAAAAAGGTGGGTCGAAAGTCCGTTTCGAGCCCGGCTGACGGGCCGCCGACCGAGATTTTCGTCGCAAAACCGAGGGGATACATCTCGTTGACATCAGGCGTGAAGGCGAGATCGGCCTTGGCCATCGTCAGCATATCGAGGTCGCGGGCCAACTGGCGCGGGTATTTGTCGAGATCCTCGCTCGGCGCGAACTGCGTCGGATTGACGAAGATCGACACCACGCATCGATCGGCTCTTTCGAGGGCGATCTTGATCAGCGAAAGATGCCCGTCATGCAATGCGCCCATGGTTGGCACCAAGGCGATGCGCTGCCCATCGCGCCGCCAGTCGCGGATGCGTGCGCGAAGCTCGGCAACGCTGTCGACGACGTCGGGCCGGCTCATGCTTCATCCCCGCCATTTGTTTTTGAAAAGACATGGGCACGGCCGGGGAATTCGCGGTCCCGTACCTCCGATGCGTAGCGCTCGGCGGCATGCGCGATCACGCTGCGCAGATCGGCGTATTGCTTGACGAATTTAGGCACCCGGTCGACGGTCAGCCCGACCATGTCGTCGATGACCAGGATCTGGCCGTCGCACTCGCTGCTGGCGCCGATGCCGATGGTTGGAATGGCGATGCGGCCGGTGATGTCCGCGGCGACCGTCTCGATCGTTCCTTCAATGACCAGGGAAAACGCACCGGCCTTCTCGACCGCGAGCGCGTCGGCGATCAGGGCGGCAACATTCTCGTCCGTCCGGCCCTTGATCTTGTAGCCGCCGTCTTTCTCGACCGATTGCGGCTGCAGGCCGATATGGCCCATGACCGGGATACCGGCGGCCACGATCGCCGCGATCTGAGCGGCCATGTCGACGCCTCCCTCGAGTTTCACCGCCTGGCAACCGGTCTCGCCAACGATGCGCCGCGCCGAGGCCACGGCTTGCGCGGCTGAATCCTCATAGGTGCCGGCCGGCATGTCGACGACGACGCAGGCCTTGGCCGAGCCCCGCATCACGGCCTGGCCGTGCGCGATCATCATCTCCAGCGAGGCGCCCAGCGTCGTCTCATGGCCATGCAGGACCATGGCGACGCTGTCGCCGACCAGGAGAAGGTCGACATGGGGATCGAGCAGGCGGGCGATCGGGTAGGTGTAGGCGGTGAGGCAGACGATCGGCGTGCCGCCCTTGCGGCGGCGAATCAGGTCGGCACCGATGCGAATGTCGGTGGTCGGCAATTGCTTGGCCAATCGTCGCCTCCTTCAGCCCCTGGGCGCAGAGGATTTCCGCATGGGCGCGCAGAGCTTTAGAAAGAGCGGCAAGGCTTGGCAAGCGTGCATCCGGCCACCCCAGGGATCACAGGCCCAGGGATCACAGGCTTGTGTCGGGTCCCTGGCGCGCCATTTGCGCGCTCCCGCGGCAAAACCCTTGCCTTCCCGAGGGCCTGACGCCATAAGCAGGAAACGGGCGCCACCAGCGCGAGGGTTCTGAGATGAAGACTTTCCTGACGCAGTTTTTCACCTGGTGGAACAGCCAGACGCTGGGAACGCGCCTGCACACCTGGCGGTACGGCAAGAGGGTCGGCCAGGACGAGGCCGGCAATGTCTACTATGAAGGCGGTATCGATTCGGAAGGCCGTACGCGCCGTTGGGTCATCTACCGCAACTATTCGGAAGCGTCGGCCATTCCGCCGGGCTGGCACGGCTGGATTCACCATCGTGTCGATGTCGCTCCCCCCAGCGACGACTACCGGCCGCGCGACTGGCAAAAGCCGCACCTGCCCAATCTGACCGGCACGCCCGCGGCCTATCGCCCGAAGGGCTCGGTGCTGACCAACCAACATCGCCCGCAGGTCACCGGCGACTACGACGCCTGGACGCCGGGGTCGTAACGGCGCGGGTTTGTAACCGTAAGGTGCAGGCCGGTCCTTTATCGCCACAATTGGTGTTTAGCTGCTTGCTGATCAGAAAACGGCGACTAGCCTTGGCGATCGATGGAATCACCTGGGCGCGAACCACCGGTACCCCTGCATGAGCTTTTTCAACCTGATATCGACAGGCGGTCTGACGCTAGCCGCCAGCCTCGCCGTCAGCACCGTCGCCTTTGCGGCTTCACCCACACCTGCCGCCCCGGCGCCGCCAGCGGCAGCGGGATCGGATCGCATTGCCAACCCGGTCGCCGAGTTCGCCGGTATCGACAAGATCACCGGCCGCATCATCACCTTCGATGTCTATATCGACGAGACGGTGCAATTCGGCGCCCTGCAGGTGACGCCACGCGTCTGCTATTCCCGGCCGGAGAACGAGGAGCCGAAGACCGATTCCTTCGTCGAGGTCGACGAGATCACGCTCGACCGCAAGATCCGCCGCATCTTCACCGGCTGGATGTTTGCCGAAAGCCCTGGCCTCAATGCCGTCGAGCACGCCGTCTATGACGTCTGGCTGAAGGAATGCAAGCAGAAGTCGGATGTACCGGCGCCTGATGCTGGCAAGGCCGACGGAGCGAAAGCCGACGCCTCGAAGCCGGCCGCGACCAAGCCCGCCTCGGCCAGGCCCAAGCCCCCGGTCACTCCGGACGCGGCACAGCCGGACGACGCCGCGGAACCGGACACGACCACCGCCAACTGATCTCTTGGAACCGCCATGGCGGGCGCGCGTTGGAGCATCAAGACGTGCCCGGAGGATATGCTATGTCGGACAGCAAGCGGATCATGGCCAACAAGGCCGAGTTGTTGGAACTCGAAAAGGGGTTCTGGACGGGTGACAGTGCCTACTACGCCGCCAACGCGGACACCGAATGCCTGGTGGCGTTTCCGCGGATGGCCAAGGCGATGGATAATGCCGATCTGGCCGAGACCGCGACCAAGCCCAACCGCTGGCGCGATCTCGACATCGAGCTCAAGGGCATAATCGAGCCGGGCAGCGACATCGTCATGCTGACCTACGAGGCGCATGCGACGCGCGAGAATGGCGAACCCTACGCCGCACTGGTCAGCACCGGCTATGTCCATCGCGTCAACGGTTGGAAGATGATGTTCCATGCGCAGACGCCGCTCGAGGCCACCGCCAAGTAGGGCTTGATCCCTACGGAAAAAAGATCGCTTCGCCCTTCAGCGCGTCGCCCAGCATCTTCTCATACTTGCCGCGCGGCACGTCGACCGCGCCGAAGCGCTTGAGGTGCTCGGTGGTGAACTGCGTATCGAGGAGCGCGAAGCCGCGTGCCTTCAGGCGCTCGACGAGATGCACGAGACAGATCTTCGACGCGTCCGTCTCTTTGGAAAACATGCTTTCCCCGAAAAACACCCGCCCGAGCGAGACCCCATAGAGCCCGCCGACCAGACGCCCCCCCCGCCATGCCTCGACCGAATGGCAGTGTCCCATCCGGTGCAGTTGCACATAGGCTTCGCGGATCGGCGCGTTGATCCAGGTCGAGCGGCGCTCCTCGCGCTTTTCGGCGCAGCCGTCGATCGTCGCCTCGAAGTCGAAGTCGAAACGGATGTCGAACGGGTGCCTGCGGATCGTCTTCTGCAGGCTTTTGGGCGTGTGAAAGCCCTCGAGCGGAATGATGCCGCGCGTTTCCGGGCGCACCCAGAACACTTCCGGGTCACCAGCACTTTCGGCCATCGGGAACACGCCCGAGGCGTATGCCTTGAGCAGAAGGTCGGTGGGGATGCGATAGCCTGGCGCGTATGGACGGGTCATCGCGTCCCCGCGCTATTCGCCCTTGGCCAGATATTTTTCCAGCCAATGGATGTCGTAGTCGCCGTTGGCGATGTCGGCATTGCCGACGAGATCGCGAAACAGCGGCAACGTCGTCTTGATGCCGTCGACGACGAATTCGTCGAGCGCCCGGCGCAGCCGCATCATGCATTCGACTCGGTTGCGCCCATGCACGATCAGCTTGCCGATCAGGCTGTCATAGTAGGGCGGGATCTTGTAGCCGGAGTAGACACCGGAATCGACGCGGATTCCGAGGCCGCCGGGCGTATGAAAATGGGTGATCGTGCCGGGCGAGGGGGTGAAGGTGCGCGGATCCTCGGCATTGATGCGGCATTCGATGGCGTGGCCGTTGAACTTGATGTCTTCCTGCTTGACCGAAAGGCCGCCGCCGGAAGCGACGCGGATCTGCTCGTGGACCAGATCGATGCCGGTGATCGCTTCCGTCACCGGATGCTCGACCTGGAGACGCGTGTTCATCTCGATGAAATAGAACTCGCCGTTCTCGTACAGGAACTCGATCGTTCCGGCGCCCGAATAGCCGAGATCGGCAATCGCCTTGGCGCAGATGCCGCCGATGCGCGACCGTTCCTCGGCGTTGAGCGCCGGCGAATTGGCCTCTTCCCAAACTTTCTGGTGGCGCCGCTGCAGCGAGCAGTCGCGTTCGCCGAAATGCACGCCGCCGCCGAAGCCGTCGCCAAACACCTGCACCTCGATGTGGCGCGGCTTCTCCAGGTATTTCTCGATGTAGACCGCGTCGTCGCCAAAGGCCGCGCCGGCCTCCGAACGCGCCGTCTGCAGGGCGATTTCGAGGTCCGCCTCGGTATGCGCCACTTTCATGCCGCGTCCGCCGCCGCCGGCCGACGCCTTGATGATGACGGGATAGCCGATCTCGGCGGCGATCCGCCTGGCTTCCTTTTCCTCGGTCACCGCACCGTCGGAGCCGGGCACCACCGGAATGCCAAGGCGCTTTGCGGTGCGCTTGGCCTCGATCTTGTCGCCCATGACGCGGATATGGTCGCCGGACGGACCGATGAAGGTGATGTTGTGCGCCGCCAGGATGTCGGCGAACTTGGCGTTCTCCGACAGGAAACCGTAGCCCGGATGCACAGCGTCGGCGCCGGTGATCTCGCAGGCCGCGACGATCTGGTGGATGTTGAGATAGCTGTCGCGCGACGGCGGCGGACCGATGCACACGCTTTCGTCGGCCAGCCGCACATGCATGGCGTCGGCATCGGCGGTCGAATGCACCACCACCGTCTGGATGCCGAGTTCCTTGCAGGCGCGCAGCACCCGAAGTGCGATTTCGCCGCGATTGGCGATGAGGATCTTCTGGAACATCCGGCTCGCTCTACTCGATCACGACAAGCGGCATGCCGTATTCGACCGGCGTCGCGTCCTCGAACAGGATCGCCGTCACCGTGCCGGCGCGCGGCGAGGGAATCTGGTTCATCGTCTTCATCGCCTCGATGATCAAGAGCGTCTGTCCTTCCTTGACCTTCTGGCCGACCTCGATGAACGGCTTGGCGTCCGGCGACGGCGCCAGGTAGGCAGTACCGACCATGGGCGAAGGGACGGCGTTCTTGGACACGTCGACCGCGGCCGGGGCAGCCACGGCGGCAGATTGGGATGCCGCTGCCGGCGCATAGGCCGGTTGCGGTGCGGCGATCGCATGGACGGTGGGCGCCTGCCGTGACACCCGTACCTTCAGGTCGCCGAGTTCAACCTCGATCTCGGTCAGGTTGGTGTCGTTCAGTATGCCCGCCAGATCGCGGATCAGTTGCTGGTCAACACCGGTCTTCTTTATCGACATTTTCGAGCCTTCTGTTTGTTGGCCGGTCATAGGCGTGCGGCCAGCGCTTGCAGCGCCAGCGTGTAGCCGAGCGGCCCAAAGCCACAGATCATGCCGACAGCGACCGGCGCGACCATCGAGACGTGGCGGAACGGTTCCCGCGCGTGGATGTTGGAAAGGTGAACTTCGGCGACCGGCAGCGGCGCGATCGAGCGGATGGCGTCGTGGATGGCAATCGAGGTATGGCTGTAGGCGCCTGGATTGATGACGATGCCGGCGGCCTTGTCGCCGGCTTCCTGGATCCAGTCGACAAGATCGCCTTCATGGTTCGACTGGCGGAAATCGATCTCGATCCCGAGCGCTTTGCCTGCCTGCTTGCAGTCGTCGGCGATGGCCGCGAGCGTCTTGCCGCCATAGATGCCCGGCTCGCGCTTGCCGAGCGCGTTGAGATTGGGACCGTTCAGGACGAAAACCGTTTTCAAAAAAGTCGACCTTTTCCGGCGCCGACGTCAAGCCGGCGCGCTGGGCCTCTATACCGGGCATAGTCGCCCGCGGAAAGAGCGCAAGTGCGTTCTTTCACTGTCCACAACAGGCCGAAACGTGCCCGTGAAGAAAACCACTCGCCGGTCAAAGCGCGGCTTTCGCCGCCTCGATCTTTTCGGCAAGCACTTCCTGCCCGAGCGCCCCGAACACGACCTCGTTGCCGACGACGTAGGAAGGGGTTCCGGTGATCTGCAGCTTGTTGGCAAGGTCGTAAGTCTTGGAGAAGGCCTCGGGGATCGACGCGTCCTTCATCTTCTCGCGCAGCGTCGCCTCGTCGGCGCCGAGCGAAAGTGCGATCTTGATCGCGGTTGCCTCGGTGGCGCGCCCCTGGCCGCCGAGCAGCGCATTGTGGAACTCGCCGTACTTCTCCGGCATCATCAGGTGGAACGCCATCGAAACGACGCTGGCCTTCTGCGAATCCGGGCCGAGGATCGGGAATTCCTTGAGCACGAAACGCAGATCCGGATCTGACTTGGTCAGGGCCCGCATATCCTCGATGGCGCGTTTGCAGAAGCCGCAATTGTAGTCGTAGAACTCGACGATCGTTACCTTGCCGTTCGGGTTGCCGACGACGCCGTCGAAGGTGGAGTTGAAGATCTGGTCCTTGGCGTTCTTGATGACGCCGAGCGCCGCGAGCCGCTGCTCCTCCTTCTGCTTGGCCTCGAGTGCGTCCTGCACTTCGAGCAGCACTTCCGGATTCTTCAGGAGATAGTCGCGGATGATTCCCTCGACCTCGGCGCGGTCGATTTTGGTATCGGCCACGGCCGACTGGGCAGGCTGCGCCGTCTGGACAGGCTGCGCCGTTCCGGCCTTCGCAACCTGCGGATTGCCGGCCACGAAACCGAAAGCCAGCATGGCAAGGGCGACCGCAACCCCCGTGGTGCACAGCAGCAGTGCCTTCTTCATCGTTCTCGTTCCTTCTGCCTGTTTTCCGGTCTGGCTGTGTCGCAGCACACGGCCGGAGGGTTCATGAGTTTACTGGCTCTTGCCTGATGATTTGTAGTTTATGATGTCCTGGGCGCGTATCCAGCGCGGCTCGCCGCGCTTCATCTGCTGTTGCGCCCGCATGGCGAAGATCTTCGCATCCTTGTAGTTACCGGAATAGAAATGGCCTTCGGCGGTGGCAAGCTCGGCGCCCGGTATGTCTCCCAGCTCGCCGTAAGCCTGCGCCAGATAACGATAGCCGGTGGAGTTTTCCTTGTCGCGCCCCAGGCCATTGTTGATCTGCACGACAGCTTTCTTGAGCGAGTCGGGCGTGCCGACCGCCATCAGCGCCTGGCCAAGCGAGACAGGCAGCAGGCCGGACCGTGCCGGATCGAGGCTGACAGCCTTGGCGTAGGCGTCGGCCGCATCCCTAGGCTTGTTCGCCTTCATCAATATATCGCCGCGCAGTTCCTGGAAGTAGGCATTCTTGGGCTGCGCCTTGATCAGGGCGTTGGTCTTGGCGAGCGCCGCGTCGAGGTTGCCGTAGAGATAGGTCGACTGGGCATCGCCGTATAGCGCCGCCATGCCGCCGCGCATCTTTTGTATCAGCCGCGCCGCGGCGGCCTGGCCTTCCATGTAGACGGCAATCTTCACCCGCATCATGTCATGGCGCTGCTGCAGCGTCGGCGCGTCGAGCTTGTCGACATTGGGGCTCTGCTTGACCAGCACCTCGAGATTGGCGATGCGGTCCTGCGGCATCGGATGGCTGATCCGGTAGGGATCGACCTGCGCGCCCGACAGCGACAGCGCGGTCTGGAAGCGGTGGAAGGTCTTCAGCATGCCCATGCCGGACTGGCCGGTGGCATTGAGATAGGTGATAGCCGAGCGGTCGGCCGTGATTTCCTCGGTGCGCTGATAGGCGAGGATGCTGCGCTGCGCCATCTCGCCGCCGCCAGCCGCCACGCCCATGCCGGCCCCGGCAAGGCCGCGGCTGTTTGTCGTCGCGCCGGCGACCATGGCGCCGGCACCGAGCAAGGTGGCGATGATGGCCATGGTCTTGGCGCGTTCGAGTTGGTCGCGCAGTTTCTGCTGGTGGCCGCCGGCGATATGCCCGGCTTCGTGCGCGATGACACCAATGATTTCATTCGGTGTTTCAGCCGTCATCAGCGCGCCGGTGTTGATGAACAGCCGGCGCCCGGTGACGAAGGCGTTGAAGCTGGAATCATTGACCAGCACGATGTCGATGCCGTCATTCGCCAGCCCGGCCGCCTTGAAGATCGGCCGTGCATAATCGCGTACCAGAGCTTCGATCTCGGCGTCGCGTACCACTGGCACGCCCTGGGCGAAGGCGGTCACCGAACCGGCCACTGCAACCGCGGCGGCAAGCGAGATCGTCGCGAAGACACGCGCTGCCCGGGCAATCGTCGATCTGGGTCGGCTCAACATAATGTGTCCACTGGTAGACGAGCGGGCGAAAGATGAAAAGTCGGCGCCTGAAAAACTTCCTCAACTTGTGATCCTCACATCAATCGGGCATTTGTGCGGCGCATGCGTCAGGACCTGGCGCGCTCAATCCTCGCAACAGGGGTAAAAATGGTCGTTTCGCTCTCCCATCGCGGCAATGTCGAGCCGTTCCACGCCATGGATGTGCTGGCCGAAGCGAACCGGCTGAAGGCACAGGGCGTGCCGGTGATTTCCATGGCGGTCGGCCAGCCATCCGATCCGGCGCCTGTCGGGGTTCGCGCCGCCGCGGCCAAGGCGCTGGAGGTTGGACGCATCGGCTATACCGACACCTTGGGCCTGGCCCCGCTGCGCAAAGCGATCGCGGGGCATTACGCGGATCACTACGGCCTCGATGTCGATCCTGGCCGGATCGCGGTGACCACCGGATCGTCGGCGGCCTTCAATCTCGCTTTCCTGGCGATGTTCGATCCCGGCGACCGGGTCGCCATCGCCGCGCCCGGCTATCCCGCCTATCGCAACATCATGGCAGCCCTTGGCATCGACGTGGTCGAAATCGAGCTCGGCGACGCGGCTTATTTGCATGCCGGCCATCTGCAGGCCGCGCATCGGGAGAAGCCTCTGAAGGGCGTGCTGTTTGCAAGTCCGGCCAATCCGACCGGCGCCGTCATACCGGCCGATGAACTGGCGGCCCTGGTCACCACGGCGGAATCCCTCGGCATCGCCGTCATTTCCGATGAGATCTATCATCGGCTGGCCTATGGCGCCCCAGACACCACGGCACTCGCCTTTAGCAACAGCGTGACGGTGATCAACTCGTTCTCGAAATACTATTGCATGACCGGCTGGCGCATCGGCTGGATGGTGTTGCCGGAAGACCTCGTGCGGCCGGTAGAGCGCATCGCCCAGAGCCTCTACATCTCGCCGCCGGAGCTGTCGCAGATCGCGGCGATCGAGGCCTTTACCGCAACCGAGGAATTGCAAGCGGTGAAGCGGCGCTATGCCTGGAATCGCGAGCTTCTGATGAAGCGCCTGCCGGAGCTGGGTTTTCCCCTGGCGGCGCCCATGGATGGCGCCTTCTATGCCTTTTGCGATGTCACCCGGCACAGCAATGACAGCATGGCCTTTGCCCGCAAGATGCTGGCCGAGGCGCATGTGGCGGCGACGCCCGGCCGTGACTTCGACACCCGGGCGGGCCACCGCACGATGCGGTTTTCCTATGCCGGCAGCCACGACGACATGGTCGAGGCGATGGCGCGCATCGAACGCTGGTTGAGGTAGCGCCATGCCGGAGCTCGAACAGGCGCTGGCGGAAGTCGCGGCGGAAATGGCTGAACGCACCGATCGCGGCGATGTCGCGACCTACATTCCCCAACTGGGCAAGGTCGATCCGAAGAAATTCGGTATCGCGGCCGTCACCAATGACGGCGGCGTGCTGGTGGCTGGCGATGCCGACCAGGCTTTTTCGATCCAGAGCATCTCGAAGGTGTTTACCCTGACGCTGGCGCTCGGCAATGTCGGCGACGCGCTGTGGAAGCGGGTCGGGCGCGAGCCGTCCGGCAACCCGTTCAACTCGATTGTCCAGCTCGAGCATGAGAACGGCATTCCGCGCAATCCGTTCATCAATGCCGGCGCTATCGTCATTTCCGACATCCTCCTTGCCGGCCACCAGCCGCGCGAGGCGATCGGCGAGATCCTGCGCTTCATCCAGTTCCTCTGCGACGACGAGACCATCATCATCGACCGCGAGGTCGCGGCTTCCGAACGGGCCACCGGCTACCGCAACTTCGCACTCGCCAATTACATGAAATCCTTCGGCAATCTCCATCATGCGCCGGAATTGGCGCTGGGCGTCTATTTCCATCATTGCGCCATCGCCATGAGCTGCCGGCAACTGGCAATGGCCGGTCGCTTCCTCGCCAATGGCGGCAAGAACCCGGCGACCGGGTATCAGGTGGTGTCGGCGGAGCGGGCGCGGCGCATCGGCGCCATGATGCTGACCTGCGGCCACTATGACGGCTCCGGCGATTTCGCCTTCCGCGTCGGTATTCCCGGCAAGAGCGGCGTTGGCGGCGGTATATTGGGTATCGTGCCGGGGGTCGCCTCGCTTGCCGTTTGGTCGCCCGGCCTCAACGCCAACGGCAATTCCAAGCTGGGTTCGATCGCGCTGGAAAAGCTCGCCAGGATGATGAACTGGTCGATCTTCGCGCCATAGCGATCACGACCTGCCGGATATGAAAAATCCCGCGCCGTTCGTTTCGATCGGCGCGGGATTCTTTTTGTCAGAAAATCAATTCAAGAATTTGAAAAGCCTAGAAAAAGCCTTTCCGCTGCCACCAGCCGGCACGCTTGGGCTTTTCTTCGGATTCGGCTTTGGCTTCCGGCTCATCGGCGACGGTCGAGGAAACCACCGGTACGATAGGTGTATCGGCGGCTGCCGCCTTGCGGCGTGATGGCCGGGCCTTCGGTGTCTCCCCGGCGACCGCTGCCCCGTCCGATGCCGTGGCTGGCGTCGCGGCGGCTGCCTGAACGGCCGCTTCCGCGGTCGGCTCCTCGGCGACAGCCTCGGCGGCCGCCTTCTTGGGCTTGGCTGCGCGCCGCGGCTTCTTTGGCTTTTCGGTGCTAGGCACCTCGTCGCTCACAGTAGCCGCCGGCTCTTCGGCGGCCGCCGCAGCCACCGGCTCGATCGACACAGGCTCGCTTAGCGAAGCGTCAGCCTCGGCAGGCTCGGTCGTTTCGCCGGCTGCCGCCTCCGTCTCGCCTTCACCGTCTTCGCGACGGTTGCGCTTGCCGCCGCGCTTGCCGCGCCGGCGCTTCTTGCCTTGGCCATCGTCGGATGCTTCCGCCGTTTCGACGGTCTCCGTTGCGGCGACCGCAGCTTCGTTGTCCAGCTCGGCATCGTCATGGTCCGCTGCGCTTTCCGACGCAGAGAGGCCGTCCTCCGAGGTGGAATGGGGCGCGCCGTCGGTCGGGGCGCCATGCTCGCGGTCGCGATCCTTGCCGCCGCGCCGCCTGCGACGCTTGCGGCGCTTGCGGTCGCGGCCTTCGCCTTCCTCGCCGGATCTGGGCTGCTGATGCTGCGCCGGCTGGGCGTGCCGTGGTTGCTCGGCCTGTACCGGCGCTTCGTCCTCCTCCTCGGCGACGACGATCTCGTCCTCGGGCTCTTCCGGCTCGACATAGGCAGGCAGGCTGCGCGCCTCGACGAAACCTTCCGGCTTTTCGGCCAGCGCGCCGCGGAAGATCGCGTAGTGCTGGGCACCAACCGTATCGTCGGCCTCGATGGTGACGGTCAGGCCGAAGCGGCTTTCCAGTTCCACCAGCGTGCCGCGCTTGTGGTTGAGCACGTAGAGCGCGGTCGCGGCCGGCGTGCGCACCGTGATGTGGCTGCGCGAATCCTTGAGCAGGAACTCCTCGATCGCCCTTACCACCATCAGCGCCACCGACGAATCGGAGCGCACATGGCCGGTGCCGCCGCAATGCGGGCATGGCTTCATGGTCGATTCCAGCACGCTGGCGCGGATGCGCTGACGCGACATCTCCATCAGGCCGAAATGCGAGATGCGGCCGACCTGGATGCGGGCGCGGTCGTTCTTGAGGTGATCCTTCAGCCGCTTCTCGACGGAGCGGTTGTTGCGGTTCTCCTCCATGTCGATGAAGTCGATGACGATCAGGCCGGCAAGATCGCGCAGCCGGAGCTGGCGGGCGACTTCCTCGGCCGCTTCCAGATTGGTGTGGAGCGCGGTGTCCTCGATCGAGTGCTCCTTGGTGGAGCGTCCCGAATTGACGTCGATGGCGACCAGCGCTTCGGTCTGGTTGATGATGATGTAGCCGCCGCTCTTCAGCGTCACTTGCGGCTGCAGCATGCGGTCGAGCTGCGCCTCGATGCCGTTGCGCACGAAGATCGGCGTCGTATCGCGGAACGGCTGAACCACCTTGGCGTGGCTCGGCATCAACATGCGCATGAAGTCCTTGGCTTCGCGGTAGCCCTCGTCGCCGGAAACCAGGATCTCGTCGATATCCTTGTTGTAGAGATCGCGCACCGAACGCTTGATCAGGCTGCCTTCCTCATAGACGAGGGCAGGGGCGGTGGACTGGAGCGTGAGATTGCGCACGTTCTCCCACAGCCGCATCAGATATTCGTAATCGCGCTTGATCTCCGCCTTGGTGCGGCTCTCGCCGGCGGTCCGCAGGATGACGCCCATGCCTTGCGGCACTTCGAGATCGGCGACGACCTCCTTGAGGCGCTTGCGGTCGACCGCGCTGGTGATCTTGCGCGAAATGCCGCCGCCGCGCGCCGTGTTCGGCATCAGCACCGAATAGCGGCCGGCAAGCGACAGATAGGTGGTGAGCGCTGCACCCTTGTTGCCGCGCTCTTCCTTGACGACCTGCACCAGCAGGATCTGCCGGCGCTTGATCACTTCCTGGATCTTGTACTGGCGGCGCACCGGCTTGCGGCGGTTGCGCACTTCCTCGAGCGCATCCTCGGCGCCAACCGATTCGATCTCATGATCGTCCGGATGGGAAGAGGATACTTCCTCGAGCATCCCGCGGTCATTGTCGACGGAAGTGGCTTCGCTGCCCTGTTCCGCCTGCGGCACGGGTTCGGAAATCACGTCGCCTTCGACGGAGGCGGCGATCGACTTGGGGCCACCGTCGCTGGTTTCGCCTTCATCCTGTTCGGAAGAACCCCCGTTATCTTCGGATGCCCCGTTAGCTTCGGATGCACCGTCACGTTCGGATGCACCGGCGTGTTCCGAGGCATCGGGTTCCATGGTTCCCGAAACGTTGGACATGTCCTCGGCGACGGCATCCGCGCCATTGTCGTTGTTTTCGTCTGTCTCGCCGGCGGCCTCGTTTGCCTCGCCGGAATCGGCCGTGCCGGCATCGCGCCTGTTTTCACCACGGTCGCGGCTCTTGCCGCCGCGCCGGCGACCGCGCCGCCCGCGATCCCGGCTCTGGCGATCGTCGCCTTCGCCGTCCTCGTTCTCTTCGTCCTCGGCCTCCTGCGCTTCCGCGCGCAGCAGTGCCTGACGGTCGGCGACCGGAATCTGGTAGTAGTCGGGGTGTATTTCACTGAAGGCGAGAAAACCGTGACGGTTGCCGCCATATTCGACAAAGGCTGCCTGAAGGGAGGGTTCGACGCGCGTTACGCGGGCGAGGTAGATATTTCCTTTGAGCTGCTTCTTGTCCTGCGATTCAAAGTCGAATTCTTCGATACGGTTACCGCGTACGACGACAACGCGTGTTTCCTCCGGGTGGGAGGCGTCTATCAGCATTTTGTTGGGCATTATTTCGTTTCCCCCCGGCAGCCGTCAGCCGCAGCTGGCGGGGCAAAGCCCGCTGCTGTGTGTCTGGATGAGAGTGGGTGCCGGATAATTGAACGTCCGCCGGACGGTGCCTGCGTGTCATGGCGGTGCCGCCCGCAGCCATATTGGCGCGGTTTGATGCGGACGTTTCCATGATTGCGCTTGAAGCCATCGTCACCAGCAGAACCTTTTGAACCAAAGCCCGGAAACCGGACCAGCTTGTTTGCTCATACAGAGCCGGCGCGGGAACAACCCGGCCGTTTTCCTCACGCAGGCGATTCCCCCGCCACGGGAGCACACCTGCGAAATTCGTCGCAATCACCTGAAGCCTTTTCGCGTGAAGCGAAAGGAGCCGCCTTTCATCTGACCCTGTAGCAGGAAGCTGCGGAGGAGGGCGGTTCCAGGATTGCAGTGATCCACCATCGCTTTTATGATTTGGCGGGTTGGAAGGCAACCCCGATTTCCGATGCCGGCAAAAAGTGGTTCCGTAGCGTAAGCCTGGTCCGAACCTTGCATGAAAAGGCTTGGTTAACCTTCTCTGGATACCAATCGTTAATCGAATTCGCGGCCTGACCGGCGTGTCGATGAAATGAACGGGCGCAGGGCGCCAAACCGGGAGCGACTGGAAGAGAGATGGGACTGGCGGACTTCACAGACAAGGGATGTCGTGTTGGCGGCCAGAGTCTCCGTGTCTTCTGCCTCGTGTTATTGGTGGTGTTTTCGTCTGCCTTTTCCACGCTTGCCAGCGCCGCCGACACGACGCTTGTGGCGAGGGGCTACAAAATGGCCGGCGATGCCACCAGGATGCGCATCGTCATGGATTTCGATCGCGAGCCTGACGTCAAATGGTTCCTGCTGCGCGGGCCCAATCGCCTTGTCATCGATCTTGCGAACACCCGATTTGCCGTAGATGCCAAGGATTTGAAGCCGCGTGGCCTGGTCAAGGGTGTGCGGCTGGGCGAACTCGGCGAGGGCGTCGCGCGGCTGATTCTGACCGGCAAGGGACCATTCGCCGTCGACAAGCTCGATGTGCTCAAGAATGAGGACGGAACCGGCTACCGCATTGCCGTCGACATGTCGGCGGCCTCCGAACGTGAATTTGATGCCGCCCTTGCCAACCAGGCGCTGACCACCGGTTCCACGGTTTCGACCGACAAGGGCGGCCGGGTCGGCACCGGACCTGTCTCCAATCCGGGCCACCGGTTCACCGTCGTCATCGACCCCGGCCATGGCGGCGTGGACGGCGGTGCCGAAGGCCTGAACGGCACCATCGAGAAGAACGTCACGCTGGCCTTTGCCACGGAACTGCGCGACAAGCTCGCGGCGGTCGGCAGATACGATGTCTTCATGACCCGTGATACCGATGAATACCTGCGCCTGGACGACCGCGTGCGCATCGCCCGCCAGCATGAGGCCGATCTGCTGATTTCGATCCATGCCGACACGATCAGCGTCAAGGGTATCCGCGGCGCCACTGTCTATACGGTCTCCGACAAGGCTTCCGATCCGGAAGCACAGGCGCTTGCCGACCGTGAAAATCTGTCCGACCAGTTCGCCGGCATGGTCATCAAGGACGACAACAAGGAAGTGACCGACATCCTGATCGACCTGATCCGGCGCGAGACGCACACTTTCTCGATGAGTTTTGCCCATACTTTGGTCGGTCAGCTCTCGACAAGCGTCGGCCTTATCAACAATCCGCAGCGTTCGGCCGGGTTCAAGGTGCTGAAGGCCCCGGACGTGCCGTCCGTGCTGGTCGAGCTCGGCTATCTCTCCAACGCCAAGGACGAGGCGCAACTGCTCGACACCGAGTGGCGCGGCAAGGCAGCGCAAAGTATCACCAACGCCGTCGCATTGTTCGCTTCCGCGCGCGCCGGGCCTGGAACCGGAGGTTGACGATACCCGCGGCGCCTGCAACCAGGCGGCGTTGCGGGATGACAACACCCGGTGCTTTTTATTTCCGGCTTGCGGCCGCGAAACGCGGCCCTGCCGTATTTTGTCCACATGGTGGCGACATGGGTTTTCGATTGCGGATTGGGACCGGCTCGAAAGCTTGCGTGGAAGGCGGCTTCGTTTAGGAAATTCCCGAACCAAGGACTGGAGCGGGTATGATTCGTCTCATTGGCTATTTCTTCGGCATCGGCACGACGCTGGCCCTCCTGGCCGCGGCGGGCGTTGCCCTCTACATCGGCCATGTGGCAAAGGATCTGCCCGACTACGAAGTGCTGGCCAAGTACGAGCCTCCAGTGACCACCCGTATCCATGCCTCGGATGGCGCGCTGATGGCGGAGTATGCACGAGAAAGGCGCCTGTATTTGCCAATCCAGGCCATCCCGGATCGCGTCAAGGCTGCCTTCCTGTCCGCGGAGGACAAGAACTTCTACAGCCACCCTGGTGTCGACATAACGGGGTTGGGCAGAGCGGTGATGACTTACGTTTCGGGTGGCCCCATGCAGGGCGGCTCGACGATCACCCAACAGGTTGCCAAGAACTTCCTGCTCACCAACGAGCGCTCCCTGGAGCGCAAGGCCAAGGAAGCCATCCTTTCGTTTCGCATCGAGCAGGCCTATTCCAAGGATCGTATCCTTGAGCTCTATCTCAATGAGATTTTCTTCGGCTTCAACGCCTATGGCGTTGCCGGTGCGGCACTGACCTACTTCGATAAATCGGTGAACGAGCTGACCGTGGCCGAGGCCGCCTATCTGGCATCGCTCCCGAAAGGCCCGGCCAACTATAATCCCTTCAAGCACGCCGACCGGGCAATTGAACGGCGAAACTGGGTGATCGGCCAGATGGTCGAAAACGGTTACGTTACGCCCGAAGAGGGCGCGAAGGCGAAGGCCGAGCCGCTTGGCGTTGCTCCGCGCCGCACCGGCTCCTACCTTTTCGCCGGCGAGTATTTCACGGAAGAGGTTCGTCGGCAGATCATCGCCCGCTACGGCGAGAACGCCCTTTATGAGGGCGGGCTGTCGATTCGCACCACCCTTGACCCGAAGGTCCAGCTCATTGCCCGCAAGGCGATGCAGAACGGATTGATGAAATACGATACTCTGCGCGGCTATCGCGGGCCGGTGAAGACGATCGACGTCTCCGGCGACTGGGGTGTGCCATTGGGCGCCGTCAAGGGGCTGGAAGACGTTCCCGAGTGGTCGCTTGCCGTCGTGCTCGACAGTTCGGCATCCGGCCTGTCGATCGGCCTCCAGCCCGCGCGCCAGGCGTCGGGCGACATCGTCAAGGACCGCGTCGAAGGCACCGTCAGCAAGGACGACATGGGTTTCGCCATGCGCCATCTGGTCGATGGCAAGACGGTCAAGGCAAAGTCGCCGGCCGACGTGCTGAGGCCCGGCGACGTCATCTTCGTCCAGAAGAACGACGGTTCCGACAATGCCTACAGCTTGCGCCAGGTTCCCGAGGTGGAAGGCGGCCTGATCGCGATGGATCCGCACACCGGCCGCGTGCTGGCCATGGTCGGAGGTTTCTCTTATTCGCAGTCCGAATTCAACCGCGCCACCCAGGCCATGCGCCAGCCGGGCTCCTCGTTCAAGCCGATCGTCTATTCGGCCGCGCTCGACAATGGCTATACCCCGGCCTCGGTGATCATGGACGGACCGATCACCATCCAGAGCGGCAACACCACCTGGACGCCGAAGAACTATGACGGCACGGTCGCCGGTCCGGCAACGCTGCGCTCAGGTATCGAGAAGTCGCGCAACCTGATGACGGTGCGCCTTGCCAATGACATGGGCATGAAGCTGGTCGTCGAATATGCCGAGCGCTTCGGCGTCTATGATCATCTGGCGCCATATCTGCCGATGGCGCTGGGTTCGGGCGAGACGACCGTCATGCGCATGGTTTCGGCCTATTCGATCATGGCCAATGGCGGCAAGTCGATCAAACCGTCGCTGATCGATCGCATCCAGGACCGCTACGGCAAGACGGTGTTCAAGCAGGATGAGCGTGGCTGCGAAGGCTGCAACGCGCCTGAATGGAAGAACCAGCCGGAGCCGGAACTGGTCGACAATTCCGAGCAGGTGCTCGATCCGATGACCGCCTACCAGATCACCTCGATGATGGAAGGTGTCGTCCAGCGCGGCACCGGCGCCACCATCGGCGAGCTTGGCCGCCACATCGCCGGCAAGACCGGCACCACCAACGACGAGAAGGACGCCTGGTTCATCGGTTTCACGCCGAACCTCGTGGTCGGCCTCTACATGGGCTACGACACGCCGCGCGGCCTTGGCCATGGCGCCACCGGCGGTGGTCTTGCGGCCCCGATCTTCAAGGATTTCATGCGCGTGGCGCTGGACGGCACGCCCAATGTCGACTTCAAGGTGCCTGACGGCATGAACCTGATCGCCATCAACCGCAAGACCGGCATGCGCGCATCCTCGGGCGATCCCGGCACCATCATCGAGGCCTTCAAACCGGGCACCGGCCCCGCCGACAGCTACTGGGTGATCGGCATGGGCGCCGATGGCTCCAACGCTTCCGGCGGCGCCCTGTCGCCGCAGGCCAACCAGGCCATCCAGGACGGCGGCGGCGGCCTTTACTGACGAATTCAAACGTCCAAATGGGTCAGCCTCGGGCTGGCCCATTTCGCTTTACACATGGCGGCACCGTCCCTATGTATCGCGCCGACCGAAGCGTCATTCAGCAACAGGACAAAATATCAGGCCATGCGCGCGGAAACGCAGAATATTGTCGACGAGATCAGGCAGGCGATAACCCTGCTGAGGAGGCATCTTTGACTGGGATCAGGCCATAAAGCGGCTTGAATACCTGAACGTGCGAGCCGAGGACGCCAGCCTCTGGAACGAACCGCTGGAAGCGCAGAAGCTAATGCGCGAACGCCAGGGCCTCGAGGAAGGCATCGCGGCGGTCAAGGGCCTGACGCAGGCGCTGGAAGACAATATCGGCCTGATCGAGCTCGGCGAGGAAGAGGGCGACGAAGGCGTCATCGCCGAGGCTGAGGCCGCGATCCGTTCGATGCAGGGCGAGGCCAAGGCCCGCCAGGTCGAGACGTTGCTCTCGGGCGAGGCCGACGCCAACGACACCTATCTCGAAATCCATGCCGGCGCCGGCGGTACCGAAAGCCAGGACTGGGCCTCGATGCTGTTGCGCATGTATACGCGCTGGGCCGAGCGCCGCCGCTTCAAGGTCGAGGTGCTGGAAGTGCATGACGGCGAAGAGGCGGGCATCAAATCCGCCACCTTGCTGATCAAAGGGCACAATGCCTATGGCTGGTTGAAGACCGAATCCGGTGTCCATCGCCTGGTGCGTATTTCGCCCTATGACAGCAATGCGCGCCGCCATACGTCCTTCTCCAGCGTCTGGGTCTATCCTGTCGTCGACGACAGGATAGAGATCGACGTCTCCGAATCCGACGTGCGCATCGATACCTATCGTTCGTCCGGCTCGGGCGGCCAGCACGTCAACACCACCGATTCGGCCGTGCGCATCACCCATATCGCCACCGGCATTGCCGTCGCATGCCAGGCCGAACGCTCGCAGCACAAGAACAAGGCCAAGGCCTGGGAGATGCTGCGCTCGCGCCTCTACGAGGAAGAGCTGAAGAAGCGCGAAGCGGTCGCCAACGCGACCGAGGCCTCGAAAAGCGATATCGGCTGGGGTCACCAGATCCGTTCCTACGTGCTGCAGCCCTATCAGCTGGTCAAGGATCTGCGCACCGGCGTCGAAAGCACCAGCCCGTCGAGCGTGCTCGACGGCGATCTCGACGACTTCATGGAAGCCTCGCTTTCGCAACGCATCGAGGGCGGCGCGGGCGAAGCGGTGGCGGATCTGGACTAGAATCCGGCATATCTTGAGGCGGGGATCGAACGGGATAAGTGCACCCTTGCCGAAGGGCCCCACAGGCTGATCCATTTCGGCGACGAGAGCAGCCATGATACGCATTGCAGCCGTTCCGGCTTGTTGCTCTATTCGCTCGTCTGCGACGGCGCCGATGTCCACGTCGCCATGGGCACGCTGGCTGACGATCCAACGATTCGGCCGACGGCGCATATCTAGTCGGCTCCAAGGCGCCGTGGTTCACCATCGCCGACGACCCGCCGCAATAGCCGTCCCGGACGCATAGCCGGAACCAATCAGTCCCGGAATTCGTTGACTGCCATCTTGCAGACCCGGCGATGTCAACCTTCTGTTTACCAAGCCGGCGCACCCTTTAGAGCTGACTTATCGGCGCTCGGCTGCACCGCAGCCGAAGCAATTTCTTGCGCCGACCAAGGAATCAGCCCAGCATTCGGGCTGTAACAGAAGCATTTATGGCCGGACGCGGCATATCTGCGAGCTGACGATACGGCCACTGGGAAGACACGTTCCGGGAACGGGCAAGCGCAACGCTTGATGCTCGAAAGGAATGTTTCGATGTCTGCTGCCTCGTCTAGATCGGCCCAAGCCGTTCATCCGGCCGGCCGACTGCTGTTTTCCTTGTTTGCGATGGCGGCGCTGACGGCGCCTGCCTTGGCCCACGATGCCAAGCCCAGCCCGGTCCTGCCGCAGGGCTGGAGTTATCCCTTTGCTTGCTGTGCAAACTACGATTGCCGCACGACCCATTCGGGCGAGGTGCTGGAGAAACCCGAAGGCTATGTGATCGCCGGGACAGGGGAGGTGGTCCCGATGACCGACAGGCGCGTGAAGGACAGCCCCGACGGCGAATTCCACTGGTGCGCGCATCAGGCGGGTCTCGACGCGGGCAAGACCATCTGCCTGTTCGTGCCGCCACGCTCGTACTGACAAAGCAAGTGCATCGTCGCTTCGAACGATGACGATGCTCAGTCGCGATGGAGCATGCTGACAGGCAGTTGCCAGGAGCGCTTCTTTATGTTGCCCTGCCGCATGGGCGGTGGACAATGGAGAAGACTTCATGGCCATCAAGGGAAGCTGCCACTGCAAGGCGACGATATTCGAGGTCTCGGAGGCGCCGCAAACGGTGACGCAATGAACCTGTTCGTTCTGCTCGAAACGCGGCTCGCTTTGGGCCTACTATACGCCATCGCAGTTCAAGCTCATCACACCGCAGAAGAACGTTTCCTTCTACCAATGGGGTTCAAAGACCATAAAGCATGGGTTTTGCGCCACCTGCGGCTGCGGCACCTTCACCGAAACGCCGGACTGGTCGACCGGCGAGCCGGACTTCGACAATCCGAAGATCAGCGTCAACTCGCGGCTGTTCGACGATTTCGATCTCGACCAGGTCGAAGTGGTGGTCATCGACGGCAAGAATCTCTGGTAGCCCGTGATGGCGCTTCGTCAGGCAACTGGCTCCGGCGAAAAGCTGCAACGGCCACTTTTCCCGTTCCGTTTTTCGCCGCATTTCATGGTACAAGTCGCGCCAAGGGCTGATTTGGCGCCATCGTAAGGCGTGACTTGGAGAGGGACCATTCTATGAAAAAGACCGTGCTCGTCGTTATGGCGACGGCTCTGCTCGTGACTGCGTGCACCACCACCGATCCGTATACGGGCGACCAGAAGATTTCCAACACCGCCGCGGGCGCCGGTCTTGGCGCTCTTGCAGGCGCCAGCCTTGGTCTGCTTGCCGGCGGCAATGATCGCCGCAATGCGCTGATCGGCGCCGGCATCGGCGCGCTGGCCGGCGGTGCGATCGGCGCCACGATGGACCAGAACGAGGCGGAACTGCGCCGGCAGCTCGAAGGCACCGGCGTCAGCGTTACGCGCAGCGGCGACCAGATCATCCTCAACATGCCATCGGATATCACCTTCAACACCGACCAGGACGCGGTGAAGCCCGGCTTCTACCAGGTGCTTAATTCCGTCGCCCTGGTGCTGAAGAAGTTCAAGCAGACCACGGTCGATGTTTTCGGCCACACCGATTCGACCGGTGGCGACCAGCACAATTTCGATCTGTCGCAGCGCCGCGCACTGGCGGTCGCCAACTACCTGTCCGGTCAGGGCGTCGATCAGCGTCGCTTCGCCGTCACCGGTTTCGGCAAGACGCGACCCGTCGCCTCCAATGCCACGGCCGAAGGCCGGGCCCAGAACCGACGCGTCGAGATCCAGCTTTCGCCGCTCACCTGATTGTTCGGCAAGAAATGCGAAGCGGCCCCACATGGGGCCGTTTTTTGTTGCGCGGACTCGACCCCCTTCAGTGTGGTACTGGAAAATTAGCTAATTCTAAATAATAGCTTTCCCGCGGTCATGGAAAGGAATAGCATCGATGCTGTTCCAGAGGGGATGAGGCGGTACAACTGGCCGCGAAATCAGCACTTTCCGCCTCGGTCTTGCACGGCCAGATCATGAAATCTGGGAGGAATGCATGACAAGAACAATCAGCCTTGGACGCTACGGCGTCCTCGCTTTGACAAGTGTTGTAGGTGCCTGGTTGGGCCTCGCTGCGGCTCATGCCGAGGACGCCAACAAGGCCGACATCGAGGCCTTGAAGAAATCGCTTGTCAAATATCAGGACTACACCGCCGCCGTCCGCGATCTCTATCTGTCGACCGTCGGCTGCGTCTACTACAGCGGCGAAAAGATACCTGGCTCCATGGACTATCCGAAGGGCGCCATGGGCATCCATTTCGTCAACGTCCCGAGCGTCGGCCAGAAACTCGACCCGATGAAGCCCAACGTCCTGATCTATGAGCCGACCAAGAAAGGCCTGAAGCTGGTTGGCGTGGAATGGCTGGTGCCGCTAACCCCGGACATCAAGGCGCCGCCGAAGCTGTTTGGCCAAACCTTCATGGGTCCGATGGAGGGACACTATCCGCTTATTCCAAGGGAGTTCGTCCACTACGATCTTCACGCCTGGCTCGACGACAATCCGAACGGCATGTTCAGCCCGACGAATCCGAAGGTGAAATGCAACAAGGCCGAGTTTCCGATGCTGGAGAAACCGACCAAGATGATGCCCGGACCGATGTGACCTGGAGCGGACCAGCGTCCAAAAGAATCGCTGGCCCCCCAAAGCTTCGTTTCCAAGCAATTCACGACGGGAAAGCACCATACGGCTTTTCCTCGATTGCTCTTGGCTGCAGGGCGAAAAGGAAGGCAAGCCGGCTAGGCGGCTTGCTGGCTGGCGTCAGACCTTGGCGACGATGCGCATGAAGGCCGGCATGTCGTCGCCGAAGCCGACGGTGGTGTCATTGTCTTCCTGATGGTGGCGGGCAGGGCGGCTGTTGCTGCGCTGCGGCCTGGTGTCACCGCGCTCAGGTGCGCGCGGCTCATTGCGGTCGGACGATTTGCGCTCGGTGTTTTCCGAGCGGATCGCATCCTTGCGCGCGCGCCGTTCGACAATATCGGCCGTCTCGGCCACATCCGGCTGCGGTTGAGCAACCGCGGTCGCGGCATCTTCCTCGCTGCGTCTGCCGCGACGCTCGCCGCCCTTGTTGCGCGCGCCCCTGTCGTTGCGGTCCTCGTCCTTGCGGCCGGCGCGGCGCGGCGCGCCTTTGCCACGGCGCGGAGCATCGTCCTCGCCTTCGCTGGCAACCACTGTCGACAGGTCGCCGTCATGCCACTCGATCTTGTTGCCGATCAGCCGCTCGATGGCGTCGATATATTTGGTGTCGGACTTGGTCGCGATGGTGAAGGACTTGCCTGAGCGGCCGGCGCGGCCGGTGCGGCCGATGCGGTGGACATAGTCCTCGGCATGGATAGGCACGTCGTAGTTGAAGACATGGCTGACGTCGGGAATGTCGAGGCCGCGCGCGGCGACATCGGAGGCGACGAGATAACGCAGCTTGCCGTCACGGAAATTGGCCAGCATCTGCATGCGGGCGCGCTGGTCCATGTCGCCATGCAGTGCGCCGGCGTCGAAATCATATTTCAGCAGCGAGCGGAACAGCTCCGAAACCTCGATCTTGCGATTGCAGAAGATGATTGCGTTCTTCAGCTCCGCATCCTCGGCCTTGATCAGGTTGCGCAGCGTTTCGCGCTTGTCCCAAGGCTTCGAGCCCGATTTGACCAGTCGCTGGATGATGTTGGTGGCCGCCGACGCGGCCTTGGAGACCTCGACGCGAACCGGCGCGTGCAGGAATTTTTCCGTCAGCTTGGTGATCTCCGGCGGCATGGTCGCCGAGAAGAACAGCGTCTGCCGGGTGAACGGAATCATCTCGCAGATGCGTTCGATATCGGGAATGAAGCCCATGTCGAGCATGCGGTCGGCCTCGTCGATGACGAGGATCTCGACGCCGTTGAGCAGCAATTTGCCGCGCTCGCGGTGGTCGAGCAAACGACCCGGCGTCGCGATCAGCACGTCGGCGCCGCGCTCCAGCTTCTTGTCCTGCTCGTCGAACGACACGCCGCCGATCAACAATGCGATGTTGAGCTTGTGGTTCTTGCCGTATTTGACGAAGTTTTCTTCGACCTGCGCGGCAAGCTCACGCGTCGGCTCGAGGATCAGCGTGCGCGGCATGCGGGCGCGGGCGCGGCCCTTTTCCAGCCGGGTCAGCATCGGCAGCACGAAGGAGGCGGTCTTGCCGGTGCCGGTCTGGGCAATACCCAGCACGTCCTTGCCGAGCAAGGCGTGCGGGATCGCACCAGCCTGGATCGGGGTCGGCTGGGTATAGCCGGCATCGGTGACTGCGGAAAGCACCTTCGGCGACAGGCCGAGGTCTGAAAAGGTCAACGCTTCTTGAGCGATCGTCGTGTCTGAGGACAAGTGTTGCTGTCTTTGGCTGGTTCGGGGAAGCGCAACGTCATTCGTCGCGGCAAGCGCCACGCGCCTGCAAGATTGGTATTGCGATTAGGCGCAAGCCCGCGATTTGTCAACAGAAACGGGCAGGGTTGGCGCGATTGTGAAGTTGTAACCTTAATCGCGATGCTTAATCCGGCCGCTTGTCTGTGTGCCGGCTCAGTAACGGAACTGTTCGGCCAGGATGCGCTCGTTCCAGGAGTGATTGGGATCGAACAGCAAAGTCGCCGTGGCCGTCGGCGATTCCCGCACCGTAACCGAGGTCACCGCCTTGACCTCCGTGTGGTCGGCGGCAGCGTTCACCGGCCGCTTTTCCGGCTCCAGAATGTCGAAGCGCACGCTCGCCTTGTTGGAAAGCAATGCGCCGCGCCAGCGTCGCGGACGAAACGGGCTGACCGGCGTGAGAGCCAGAAGTGGCGCATCGAGCGGCAGGATCGGGCCGTGCGCGGAAAGATTGTACGCGGTCGATCCGGCCGGCGTCGCGATCATGACGCCGTCGCAGCTCAGTTCCTCCAACCGTACCTGGTCATCGACGCTGATGCGGATCTTGGCCGTCTGATAGGATTGGCGCCACAGCGCAACTTCGTTGATCGCCACCGCCGTGAGGTGTTCGCCGTCCGAGGTGGTTGCCAGCATCTCCAGCGGTCGGATCGTTTCGGCGACCGCAGCCGCGATGCGCTCGGTGAGCCCGCCGGACCGATACTCATTCATCAGGAAGCCGATCGTGCCACGGTTCATGCCGTAGACTTTCTTTCCCGTACCCATCGTTTCGCGCAAGGTCTGCAGCAGGAAGCCGTCACCGCCCAGCGCCACCACGACAGTCGCTTCGGCGACAGAACATTGACCGTAGCGCGCCGACAGGCTCTCCAGCGCCGCCTTGGCGTCCGTTGTGTCGGACGAGACGAAAGCGATGCTGTTGGCGGCTGTGCTCATGGCTTCCCGATCGCGACCGATTGGCGCCGGCAGGTACTGGCCGCGCCAGCGCCGGGGTAGCATGGGGCGGGCGGGTCTGCAAAGAGACCCTCTGCCAGTTCGCGCAGCGACGCGCGGCAGCGCCGCCGCACGGGGCGGTCGCGGTTGATGTCGTGGCGCGATCGAATGTGATCGTTAAGGTCGGGCTTAAGGCCTCGTAAAGCCGGATCGATCATGTTAGCCGGCATGGGTGGCGTGGGGCGCCCGCGGCACCGCCTTATCCTTCGGGACGCAAAGGACGCTGCGGTACGGTAGATTTGTGTGCATGATCCCGCGGATCCTAATGCCAGCGGGACATGCGCCAGCCAGACGAGGCCGACACATTGCCGGTAGCACGCCTGATCATCGTCTTTGTCATGTTGGGAAGTTTCGCGCTTGTCTTCGCTGAACTGGTGCGCCAGTCGGAACAAATGAGCGCCAGACCGGTTCCCACCGCGTCACGCTGCGGTGATGCCGCCGGGATGCCTTGCCCGCAAAGGGCCCTGTAGGCCGCCAGATACGCTGACCGATCGGCACCATCCGAGTATCGCCGAGCTCGACAGGCACCTGCCGTTATCCTGAGGTGGCAGATCACCGGCTGGCGCAAGACCGGTTTATTTCGCTCCCCGGCCGCCCCGCTGGGTGATCGGCGCTGCTGTACCCCATTGTTCGCCTCGTACCTCCGCCGGCGTCGCGTCCACCATCACCTGCACGTTGGCGCTGCCGCAAAATGTACTATCTGGCCAAGTCGTCACAAAGATATTGACTGTACGTTTAGTTATAATTATCGCTTGTAACGAAAACAGAGTTGGCCAGCCGGTATGCGCCGGTGAATGGCTACGAAACAAAGGGGAATGTCTTGGCAGTCATCCGGCAAGGTCCGGTGCGTCGAGGTGCTGTGCGCCGATGGTTCCGCCAGACCCTTGAGGTTGCGGTCGGCGGATACGGCTTTCTTTCGTCAGCAGGAATGGACCCGAGGCGACGCCGCCGCCGGTCCCAACAATGGGAGCAACTCGCATGAACTGGAAACTGACCGCGGCTGCCGTCGGGCTGTCGCTGTTCGCCGTAACCGGCGTTGCCCGCGCCGATGGCGAACTCAACATCTATAATTGGGGCAATTACACCAGCCCGGACCTCATCAAGAAGTTCGAGGAGACCTACAAGATCAAGGTCACCGTGACCGACTACGACTCCAACGACACCGCGTTGGCCAAGGTCCGCCAGGGTGCTTCCGGCTATGACATCGTCGTGCCCTCGGCCAGCGTCGTGCCGATCTGGATCAGCGAAGGCCTGCTGCTGGAAACCGATCCCAACGCAATGGAGAATTTCAGGAATGTCGATCCCAGGTGGGTCGACGTTCCTTTTGATCCGGGCCGCAAATACACCGTTCCCTGGCAGTGGGGAACGACAGGCATTTCGGTGAACAAGTCGGTCTATGCCGGGGACCCCAACACGTCGGCGCTGTTCCTCGACCCGCCGGCCGAGCTCGTCGGCAAGATCAATGTCGTGCCCGAAATGGGGGACATCATGTTCCTCGCCATCGCCTATGAAGGCGGCCAGTACTGCACCAACGACATGCAGGTGCTGAAGAAGGTGCACGACAAGCTGGTCGAGGCGAAGGCGAAATGGCTTTCGCTCGACTATGCGGCGGTCGATGGCCTGGGCAGGGGCGATATCGCCGCCGGCGTCAACTGGAACGGCATATCGCTGCGCGAACGGCTGCAGAACGACAAGATCGTCTATGGCTACCCCAAGGAAGGCTTTCCGATCTGGATGGACAATGTCGCCGTCCTCAAGGACGCCAAGAACGTCGACAATGCCAAGCTCTTCCAGAATTTCATCATGGACCCGAAGAACGCCGCGATGATTTCGGCTTTCGCCCGCTATTCGAACGGGATCAAGGGCTCGGACGCCTTCATGCCCGACGATATGAAGAACGCGCCTGAGGTGAATATCCCGGCGGAGTTCGCCGCCAAGGGCCAGTTCATGCCGGCCTGCCCGCCGGATGTGCAGGCGCTTTACACGAAAATCTGGACCGACCTCCAGAAGTAGCGCCACCAGCCAAACCCAACAAAGAGCCACCGGGCCGCGATGCGCGGTCCGGCCACCTTCATGCCAGGTGCGATCACGTGATCGCGGGAGATTTTCTATGTCCGATCTCGACCTTTGCTACATGCCCGCCAGCGAGGCGTTGCGGCTGTTCAAGGCGAGGAAACTCTCGCCCGTCGAACTGATGCAGGCCACCATCCGCCGCGCCGAGGCCACCAAATCGGCGATCAACTGCTTCACCTTCACGCATTTCGAGGAGGCGATGAAGCTGGCCGCGAAAGCGGAGGCGAGATACGCCAAGGGCGCCAGGACCGGCGCGCTCGAGGGCCTGCCGATCGGCATCAAGGACGAGAGCTATATCAAGGGCAAGCCGACGTCGCATGGCTCGCTGCTGTCCAGGGATGCCATAAGCGGCCACACCTCGACGATGAATGAGCGCATCATCAAGGCCGGTGGCATCGTCCATGCGCGCACGGCTACGCCCGAATTCAGCTGCGCCGGTTATACCTGGTCGAAGCGGTGGGGCGTCACCCGCAACCCCTGGAACCGCGACTTCACGCCAGGTGGCTCGTCGGGAGGTTCGGCGGCAACGCTGGCTTCGGGCACGTCGTCGATCGCCACCGGCTCCGACATTGCCGGATCGATCCGTATTCCGGCGTCGGCCTGCGGTCTCGTCGGCTACAAGCCGCCTTATGGGCGCAACCCGGACGAGCCGCCCTTCAACCTCGATTTCTATTGCCACACCGGGCCGCTGGCCCGGAACGTCCGGGATGCGATCCTGCTGCAGAATGTCATGGCGGGGCCGAGTCCACTCGACATCGCCACGCTTCGCCCGAAGCTGCGGCTGCCGCTCGATTACCAGCCGATCAAGGGCTGGAAGATTGCCTTCTCGATGGACCTGGGCTCTTTCGAGGTCGACGCCGACGTCCGCGGCAACATGCTTGCCGCCTGCGACGTGTTCCGCTCGCTTGGGGCAACGGTCGAGGAAGTCGATCTCGGCTGGGATGACGGGGTGCTCAAGGCAGGAATGGCCTATCTGGAGCATCTTTTCGGCGCTTCGCTGTCGCAACTGCTTGCCGAGCACGGCAGCGACATGACCAGCTATGCCAGGCGGTTTGCCGAGGATGGGCAAAAATCCAAGGCCACCGACTTCGTCGCGACACTGGATGTGGCAGCACGGATGTATCAGACGCTGGGTCCGCTGCTGGAGACCTACAATGTGCTGATCTGCCCGACGAACGCGCTTCCCGCGGTGCCGGCGGAGTTCGACCAGACCACGGGAACCGTCGAGATCAACGGTAGAGAGGTGAACCCTTCGCTGGGCTGGGTGATGACGACGCCGTTCAACATGATGAGCCGCTGTCCGGTGCTTTCCATGCCGTCGGGGCGGGCGGCAAGCGGCGTGCCGACGGGCTTCCAGATCGTCGGCCGCACCTATAGCGATGCCGATGTCTTCCGGGCCGCGATGGCCTATGAAACGGCACAGGGGCAATGGTACACAAGCGCCGGAACGCGCCCATCGCTTTGATCTGGCGATGCAAGGGAAATTGACGAAGATGGTGCAACGCAAAGCTACGGCAAAGCGCACGGTCGCGACAGCCAAGGGCAGGGCTTCGGCCAATGACGCCGCGCCCAAGGACCGCCGCCGCGAGCGCGGCGAAGCCAGCGTGCAGCGCATTCTCGACGCCACAATCGAGCTCATCGCTGAGGAGGGGCTGGCGAGCGTCACCATGCAGCGTATCGCCGAGCATGTCGGCTCGTCCAACGCCCTGGTGGTCTTTCACTTCCGCAGCAAGGAGAATTTGTTCAGGGCAGTGCTTCAGTATCTCAGCGATCAATATGACGCGCTGTGGCTCGCCCTGGTGCGGGCGCCCGGCCTGACGCCGGTCGAAAGGCTGCTGGGAGCAGTAGACTGCGCGCAACGCTTTGCCCGGCAGCATCCGAAATGGGTGTCGGTCTTTGTCGTGTTCTCCAGCGACCGCAAGAGCATGCAGATTTACAATGAAATCGGCCTGCCCAGCGATCTCGCCTACACCGCCGAAGCGCGGGAACTGCTGGTCGAGATTGCGCGCGACGGGGGTTACGGCGGCGTCGACATCCACACGCTGTCGGAGAGCCTGAATTACCTCGTTCACGGAGCATGGTACTGGGATCACCTCAACCCGTCCGGCCGCGACACCGACGTGCTGCGCAAGACCATGCTGCTGCTGCTGCATCAGGCCTTTCCACGGCATTTCGACTTACTGCGGTAAACTCGCCCCTCAAGGGCTCTGCCGCAGATGGCAGCCGGCCTGCCGCTTCCGCGCCAGGTATTCGTCGATCAACTGGAGGTAGCGCACCTTTCCGAAGCTCGGGAAATGGCCGCCATGCACGACTGAGACGTCGAGATCGCGCATGGCGAGCAGTGTCGCCATGTAGTCGGAAATATCCGAGTGGTAGACATCATCGATCAGCGGGCCGTCATAGATGATGTCGCCGGACAGCAGGATGCCGGTCTTCTTCTCGTACAGCGCAATGCCGCCGGGCGAATGGCCTGGCGTGTGGACGACCTCGAAGGCGCGGTCGCCGAGATCGATGATGTCGCCATGCGCGAGCAGACGGCCGGCCGGCGCGGGCTGGATGCGGTAGCGTGCTGTTTCCCAGCCTTTTGGCTGGCGGTCGAACATGTCGTCGGTCGCATAGGTACCTGCAGCGGTCCATTCGTTGCGAGGATCGGCCAGGATTGCCGCTTCAGCCCCATGCACGCAGCGATCGGGGAATTCATGGTGGCAGCCGATATGGTCGAAATGCGTGTGGCTGGCGACGCAGGTCAGCTTGCGCTCGCTCACCAGGGGCACATGGGTGCGCAGGCTGAAATGGCCGAGACCACTGTCGAACAGGAGATCGCGGTCGCGGCCGCGCACATGCCACATGTTGCAGCGGAAGAACGGCTTGATCCAGGGCTCGTGGATCAGCGTGATGCCGTCGGCCATGCGGATGGTCTCGTACCAGTCCGGTGCGTCGATGACCGCGAGCATGCCCATGTTCAATCCGCCAGCAGGATGATCTGGTCGGTATCGCACGAAATCGCCACCGTGTCGCCCGGCCGGACAGTGGCGGTAGCGGGCAGCTTGGCGATGAACTGCAAGGAGGGTTCTTCGACGGACGTCGCAAGCATGCGCTTGAAACTGCCCTGGAAGACGACGTCGCTCACGTCCGCCTTGCCGAGCTTCGTGCCACCCGAAGTCGTGCCCAGCACGAGGTGCTCAGGCCGTATGGCCAATGCGGCCGCCGACCCCAACGGCAACGCACTGGGCAGCAACACCGGTCCGACCGGCGTCGCGACGGTGCTCGTCCGGTCCCCGGTCTCCACGACCGTGCCGGCAAGGATCGTGCTCTCGCCCATGAAGGTCGCGGAAAAGCGCGTCGCCGGCCTGGCATAGACGCGCTCGGGCGGCCCTTCGTCCTCGATGCGGCCGTCATTCATCACCACGCAATGGTCGGCCAGCGCCATCGCTTCTTCCTGGTCGTGGGTGACATGAATGAAGGCGGTGCCGACGCGCTTCTGGATCGCCTTCAATTCGTCCTGCATCTGGCGGCGCAGTTTGAGGTCGAGCGCGCCGAGCGGCTCATCGAGCAGGAGCACTGCCGGCTCGATGACCAGCGCGCGCGCCAATGCGACGCGCTGGCGCTGGCCGCCGGAAAGATGGTGCGGCTTCTTGTCGAAGGCGGCGGCCAGCCCCACCAGTGCCAGGGCTTCGCGTGCTTTTGCCGCCCGCGTCGCGCCGTCGACACCCTGCATGCGCAGGCCGAAGCCGACATTGCCGCCGACGCTCATATGCGGGAACAGCGCATAATCCTGGAAGACCGTCGTCGTCGGGCGCTTGGCCGGCGGCACGAAGGTGCAGTCCTGGCCGCGGATGAGAACCTTGCCTTCGCTGGGGTTGACGAAGCCCCCGAGAATGGAGAGCAGCGTCGTCTTGCCGGAGCCCGAGGGTCCGAGCAGGATCGTATAGCTGCCGGTCTCTATCGTCAGCGAGACGCTTTTCAGCACGGGATGCTGGCCGAAGCGGTGCGAGACGTCGCGGATATCGACCAGGGGCGCGTTCATGCCGGCTTTCTCCGCAGCAAGGTCAGTTCGAAGAACACCACCAGCACGATCGAGACGGCAAAGACGAGCGACCCGACGGCATTGGTCTTGGGGTTGAGGCCGGAGCGCAGCAGGTTCCAGATTTCCACCGGCAGCGTGGTGTCGAAGCGGGTGAGCAGGAAGGAGATAACGAACTCATCCCAGGAGAAGGTCATCGACAGGAAGAAGCCGGCGAAAATGGCCGGCGCCATCACCGGCACGCTGATCAGCAGCAGCACCTTCCATTCAGGCGCGCCAAGATCGCGTGCGGCGCGCTCGATGTTGATCTGGTGGTCGCCCATCTGGCTGTAGATGATGGCAAAACACAGCGGCAGGTTGATCACGACATGGCCGATGCCGGCGGCAAGCAGCGACTTCGGCACGCCGGCCCAGTTGAACAGCACCAAAAGCCCCATGCCGATGATGAGGTAGCTCACCGTCAACGGCAGTGTGATCAGCCCGCGCAGCAGACCCGAGCCGGGCAGCACAAAACGCGCGAAACCCCAGGCCGAAAGGAAGCTGAGCGTGACGGCGGTGGCCGAGGAAAGCACCGCGACCGACAGCGAATTGACGAGTGCCGACGTCAGCCGCCTATCTGAGAGAACAGCCTCGTACCAGCGCAGCGACGGGCCGGTGAATGGCGGAATCGGGAAGGAGGTCGATTGCAGCGAGAACAGCACCAGCACGACGACCGGCAGGAAGATGAAGCCATAGACGGCAAGCGCGTAAATCCACGAAGCGATGCGGACAATCCTGTGCATGCTCAGGCCCGCTCGATCTTCAGCCAGCGGGCGCAGGCGAGGTAGGCAATGGTGACGACCGCCATCAGGATGATCGACAGCGCCGAGGCCAGCGGAAAGTCGCCGCGACGGCCGATCTGCATCATCACCAACTGCGGCATCAGAAGCTCGTTGTTGCCGCCGAGGATTTGCGGTGTGATGTAGTCGCCGATGCACAGCACGAAGGTGAGGAACGCGCCCACCATGATGCCCGGCAAGGTCAGCGGCAGGATGACATGCAGGAAGGTGCGCACCGGCCCGGCGCCGAGATCGGCGGCGGCCTTGCGGTAGCTCGGGCTGAGCTGCTTCAGATTGGCGAAGATGGTCAGCGTCAAAAGCATGACGAAGAAATGCACGAAGCCGGTGACGGTGGCCAAGCGCGTATTGGCGAGCTGCAGCGGCTCGCTGATCAGGCCAGAACCGGTCAACGCGCGGTTGATGACGCCGTTCTGCGCCAGCACCAGCAGCCACGAATAGGAGCGCACGACATAGGAGGTCCAGAACGGCAGCACGGCCAGCATCAGCGCCAGCCGCTGCCAGCGCTCCGGCACCTGTTCGGCCAGGATCCAGGCGAAGGGATAGGCGAGCAGCACGGAGACCACGGTGACGATGGCGGTGACCTGCAGCGAGTTCACCATCGCCTGCCAGTAGGAGGGATTGCTGAAGAACTGGCTGTAGTTGGCAAGCGTGAAGCCGCCGTTCTCATGCGACGTGAGGCTCGAAAACCCCATGGCCACGAACGGGAGCACGAAGAACAGCAGCGTCCAGCCCAGTGCCGGCGTGACCAGCGCCCAGGGCAGGGCACGCCCGCTGTTTCCTGTCGAGTTCATGAGCCGCGGTCGCTCACTTGGCCTGCAGCATTTCGGTCCACATATCCTGCATCTTCTTGTCGAGATCGGCATTCGGCGCCGGGTAGGCCTGTGCACGGGCGAGGAAGCCAGGCTGCTCGTCGAAACGCAGGACCTTCTTCTGGTCGCCGGTCAGTGTGGCCTTGGTGTTGGACGGCATGCCCCAGTAGCAGGACGACGTGGCAAGCCGCGCCTGGCCTTCCGGGCTCATGATGTACTGGATGAATTTCAGCGCCATGTCCTTGTTCTTGGAATCCTTGAACATGGCGAGCGACTGCGACCACAGCACCGCACCCTCTTTCGGAATGGAGAAGTCCAGCGCCGGGTTTTCCTTCGCAAGGCCTGCCGTCACCCATTCGCCGCCGCCGACCAATATGTCGACCTCGCCGGTCGCCAGCGCCGTCTGGCTGGCGGTGACTTCACCGACCAGCTTCGCATTGGCCTTCATCTTGAGAAGCTCTGCCTTGAGGGCGGGCAGATCGGCTTCGCCGAGGTCGGCCGTCTTCTTGCCGATGGCGAGAGCGGCCATGCCGATGACGGGAAGATAGTAGTCGTAGATGGCGACCTTGCCCTTGTATTTGTCACTGCTCAGCGACGCCAAGGACTGCATGTCGGCCGGGTCGACCTTGGTCTTGTTGAAGCCGATCGTATTGTAGCCGAATTTTTCGGTGATGCCGTAGCGCTTGCCGCCGACGACGGTCGATCCGTCCATCTTCACCTGCGGGAAGAGGTCGGCGAAGGGCAGCTTGTCTTCCGGCAGCGGCTCGAACAGGCCCTTTTCCACGCCGCGCGGCACGTCGATACTGTCGATCACCATCACGTCCCAATCGCCCGGCTGCGACTGCTCGACGATGGCGAGGCCGGCGCCGGTGCCTTCGAATTCCTTGACGTTGACCTTGACGTTGTTGGCGTCCTCGAACGGCTGCAGCAGCGCCGGATCGGAATGATCGCACCAGATCAGCGCGTTGAGATCGGCGGCCTCGGCAAGGCTGCCGGCCGCAAGCAGCAATGCCGTGGCGGCGCACGCGGCCTGCAGCCGGCGCTTCAGGATGGAAAGCGGATTTCCGGATTTGATGGACATCGAGTGTTCTCCCTTGCCTTTATGGCTTCTTGCAAAAAATTGAACCAATTCTAAAATTGAGTCAATTCGATTTTTGTGGCAAGAGGCTGATATGAGCGGATTGCGGGCACGGCAAAAGGCGGACCGTCACAGGCGCATCATCGATGCTGCGGCGGCACTTTTCCGCGAGGCCGGCTATGAGGGCGCCAAGATCGAGGCGATCGCCGCGCAGGCCGAAGTGTCGATCGGCACCATCTACAATTACTACCAGAACAAGGGCGACATCCTCGGCGCCATCGTCTCGCTGGAGGTCAACGAGGTGCTCAATGCCGGGCGCGGCGTGGTCGCCCGGCCGCCGGCCAATGTCGGCGACGCGCTGGACACACTGATCGGCATCTATATCGAACACTCGCTGCACTATCTCAGCAAGGAGATGTGGCGGCAGGCAATGGCGATCTCGACGCAATTGCCCGACAGCCCGTTCGGCCAGGCCTACACCGGCCTCGATCGCTCGCTCACCGAACAGATCCGCGCGCTGATCGCCCGGCTGCAGGAGATTGGCTTGGTGCGGCAGGACATCGATGGCGCGGCGCTTGGCGAACTGATCTTCAACAACATGAACATGATGTTCATCGAATTCGTGAAACGCGAAGAGGCTGGGATACCGGAGCTGAGGGCGGCGATACGCAGGCAGAACAGGATATTGGTGGCGGCGATCGGGGTGTGAGGGAGTCAGGAGCAGGCAGGAGAAGTCGTCGCTTCGGCGTCACACGTCGTCTTACCCAAAGCTTGGCCCTTGAGTTGAGTTTCAAATCTGATACAACTTAGAGGGGCATAAAAGGGAGGGGTAAATGGGGGCGTTTTCCATCTGGCATTGGGTGATCGTGCTGCTGTTGATCGGTGTGCCTGTTTTCTTTGCTGTTCGATCAGCCGCGAAGCCGTCACAGAATCCTGAGGCTCTTGTGGGCTTCGGCGGCTGGCTGATGCTGCTGGCTATCGGTCAGACATTGTCACCGCTGCGCACACTCGCCGACTTCGCCAGTTCGGCCGGCGGCTACCAGCAACTCATGATCCTCCCGAATGGCTCCCTGGCCGTGTATGGCGAGGTTGCTCTTAATCTGGCATTCCTGGCGCTTCAGCTGGTTGTGCTGGTGGCAATGCTGCGGCGAAGCCGACGGTTCCCGCAATTGTTTCTGCTTCAGTGGCTTGCGATCCCCGTCGTTTTTATCCTGGACACGATCTGGATCGCATCAATTCTGGGGGTCCCGGTGAACCAGGTGCTCGCAGGCGATGCACTGGCGGCACCCGTGGCCTCGTTTGCGGGAACCGGACTCTGGGTTGCTTATCTCTATAAGTCTATGAGGGTGAGGAATACGTTCACCAGGACGAACGTGTCGGCCCAAATCGCGAGCGCCTCGTAAGCGCCTCGTAAGAGTACTCGCAAGTCCTTGGCTCTCGCGGTAATCGTCGGTCGGAACTGGTGCCCCCGGACGGAATCGAACCGCCGACCTTCGGTTTACAAATTTTGTGCCAGCACACCCAGAAGGGTAACGGAACCTACCGTGTTTGGCCAAAAATGCAGTAAAATCAAAGCGTTGACGCGAAAAGAGCATCGGTTTGCATATCGGGTCATAACGTAATATCACATACCCGTGGTTACCCCTGACGTTACCCCGGAGCGAAAACCGATGCTTGGACCGATCCCCGGCCAATTCAAAAAAGCCGCCGCTTTCATTACCGCATTGAAGCCGACGACAGCGCGGCAAGAGATACCCGACAGCGCCCAAGCCGGGCTCTATCTGGTGATGCAACCAAGCGGCGCTTTGTCATGGGCGGTGCGAACGAAGATCGACGGGAAGGCGTCCAAAGTGACCGTTGGACGCTATGACGAAATCGGCAGTGCCGACGACCGCATTGGCACCCTCATTTCGCCAACGCAGGCGCTCAACGTCACGCAGGCACGGGCAGCGGCCGAAAAGGTAATTGCGGACGCGAAGCGCGGCAACGATCCCCGGCAACAGAAGATCGACAAGACGAGTGTCAGCGCGTGGTTTGATGAATTCATCAAGACCGCTCGCGCAACGGGCTTCAAGGGTAGGGCGGTAAAGGCATCGACCGCAGACGAATACGAACGCATCATAGCGACCAACATCAAGCCGCATTGGAAGCACGTCACCGACATTCGCACGATCGATTACCGCGACGTTGAAAAGCTTCTGGCGAAGCTCACACCGGGCGCACGTCGCAACGCCTTCGCGGTGCTGTCTGCATTCTTCCGTTGGAAGCCTGTAGCGCGAGCCATGGGCCGAAACATCATTGAGCTTGCCGAAGCACCGGCCAAGCCGAACAGCCGCGACCGCGTTCTAGCGACCGACGAAATCAAAACCGTTTGGAAGGCTTCGGAAAAGTGCGGCTATCCGTTCGGGCCGATGGCGCAACTGCTCTTGTTGACCGGGCAGCGCCGCGACGAAATTGCCGAATTGAAATGGCGCGAGCTTTCCGACGATCTGGACACGATCACGCTTGAAGCTTCCCGCACCAAGAATTCCCGGCCCCATGTTGTGCCGCTCTCACCGCTGGCGCAAACGATCATCAAAGCATTGCCACGGATCGCAGATGCAGACGGCAACCCGTCCGAATACGTGTTCACCACGACCGCAACGACGCCGTTCAGCGGCTTTAGCAATGGCAAGAAAGCGCTCGACAAACATTGCGGCGAACCGGCGTTGCCGGATTGGCATCTGCACGATTTGCGCCGCACATGCGCAACCGAACTCGCGAAGCTTGGAATCAAGCAGGAAGTGACCGAAGCAATTCTAAATCACAAGACCGGCAAAGTGAGCGGTGTTGCCGCGATTTACAACCGCTACGATTACCAAGACGAAAAGCGCGATGCTTTGGAAAATTGGGCAACTCGCATAGCAGCTATTACCGCAAACAATGTAACGCTGCTTTCAAAGCGTGCATAACCTTAAAAATCGTTAAAACATGCTCTTGACCGTGGGCTTACGTTAGCTCACGGTTCCCATGTCGCCCTGATTTGGCGGTGAACCGGGGCTGGACTGGCCCAATGCCGCGAGGAAGACGCGGTGAACGCGGGTGGATGCCTGCAAAATCCCTACAACCCAAGAGATTTTTGAAGGCATCCCCATGTCTGCAACCGACACGCTTATTCCCGCACCCGCCGTGCGCCAAATCTGCGGCGGCATTTCCGATATGACGCTCTGGCGCTGGCTGAACGGTGAAACCGATCCCCGCACAGGGAAGACGACCCCGCCCGTTCCTGATTTCCCGAAGCCGGCACGAACGATCAATCGCCGCCGCTACTGGTCACGGCTCGAAATCGAGCGATTTGCGGCCGGCCAGCGGGCCGATGCAGCCTGATTTTTACCCGATGAAATCCCCGGATTGAGCAAATGGGCCGCTGCACGCTCGCAAGCATTTGATATCGCGTAATTTTTTTAGGCAGAGCAGCGGTTAAAATATTTGAGACGCAAGAAAAAGCCCGGCGCGTTGTGAGGCACCGGGCAAATCAGTTGTTCGCAGACGATTGCAGAAAGTTAAGTTACATGAACGCCATAGCACCGGCTAACCCGGTCGCGCAAGACTATAGTTGCGCTAGCGCACATATCGCCGCGCTCACAGGACAGCACGATGGAAGCAACGTTGTTGTCAATATTCGTTTCATCCACGACACCGACAAGGGGCAAGCCGCGATACCGACGCGCGGAACCTTGCAACAACTTTGGACGACCATCCTACACCACCAATCGCAGGGTTATGGCGTTTTCGCGAACTGCAACGAAATGGATGGAAACGGGTTGACGCTGGCGAACGTTCAATCCGTCCGCGCTCATGTGATTGACCTCGACAACCTTAGCGCCGTCCAGAACTACGAACGCGCCTCGCAATTCAACCCGGCACCATCGTTTGCGGTGCAATCATCGCAGGGACGTTTTCATGTGTATTGGTGCGTTCAACCCTACGCCGGCAACGAACGCGCCACGGCAATCAATCGGCGCCTTCGCCAGATGTTCGACGGCGACAAAGCCGTTGTCGATCCGTCGCGGGTGCTTCGCCTTGCCGGGACGCTGCATCTTAAGAACCCGTCCGCGCCTCACATGGTCAACTGTTGGGCGCTTGGCGGCCTTGGGAAGCGGCTCGATCCTGCCTACCTTGAAGTTGCCCTTGCTGGTGTCAAAGTGACTGACGGAGGGCAGGGCGTTCGGCATGAGCTTGGCGACCCCTCGCTTGCCGCCCCGTCGCTCGCGCATGTGCGTCACGCCTTGGATTTGGTCGATCCCAACGATTTTGACCGCAGCGCCTGGGTATCGACGTTGGCGGCTGCAAAACAGGCGGCATGGACGCACGGAACGCCCGATGAAATCGACGCCATGTTGATGGCGTTCTGCGCTCGATACAAAGACGACGATCCGGGCGATGATCGCAAGCAAATCGCCAGCATCCGAAACACCGAACTTGGTTGGCCGTCGCTTGTCCGTCGCATCCCGGCATTGCGGGCCGAAACGCTATTCGGTGGGTCATCTTACCAATTACCGGCCGGTGCGACTGCAACGCCTGTACAGTTGCAGCATCGGCCCGCAGCATCGCCCCAATTTGGCGACTTTCTGACACCGCAAGAGCAACAGCATTGGTTTCGTGATTGCGTTTTGATCGGCCCCGAAAACCGCATCATTGGACCGCGCGGTATTCGGTACGATGTCGGCAGCTTCAACGCTACATACGGCGGCAAACGGTTCATCATCGACGTAATCGGCAAAGCGACCGATGAAGCATGGAAGGCCGCAACGCGCTCGACAGTTTGGACGGTGCCGAAAGTCGATGGCACTTGCTTTCGTCCCGATCTGCCAACCGGCGAAATAACCGGCGATGGGCTCGGGCGGTCTTATCTCAACACCTATGTACCGGCCCGCGTCGAAACCCTAGCCGGCGATCCCACGCCATTCTTGCGTCATTTGGCGTTGGTCCTGCCGAATGCCGGCGATCAACGCATCTTGCTCGAATTCCTCGCGCACAATGCCCGCTTTCCCGGTCACAAAATCCCTTGGGCACCGTTGATCCAATCCGTTGAAGGCGTCGGGAAGAACGCTTTCAAACAAGTGATCCGCCATGCCATCGACAAGCAATATTTCTACCAGCCGAAGGCCAAGCAACTGAACGATAGCGGCAGCAAATTCAACGGTTGGATGGATGGACGGCTGTTTTTCTTGGTCGATGAAATCAAGACCGACGACAAGCGCGATATGGTCGAAACGCTCAAACCGTTCATCACCGAAACAGAGCTTGAAATAGAGGGGAAGGGTGTCAACCAACGGATGGCCGACACGCCGTCGAATTGGATGTTCTTTTCCAACCACAAAGACGCAATTCCGATCACCGCCAATGGGCGGCGCTTTGCAGTTTTCTATAGCCCAATCCAGACGCTAGACGATCTGCGGTCGCGCGGAATGGACGACGCCTATTTTAACGGTCTTTACGCATGGCTTGGCGACCATCAGTCCGGCCACCACAAGACCGGCTTGAAGATCGTCGCCAACTATCTCTTGACCTACCCAATCGAGCGCGGCGCTCTGCCGACGCGAGCGCCGGCCACAAGCAGCACCGCAGAAGCTTTGATCGAAAGTCGAGGCTGGCTTGAAACGATGATCGCGGAAGCGGTGGACGATCTGCGGAACGGTTTCCGCGCTGGCTGGATCAACACGGCGGCGCTCGCGTCCTTCATGCGTGAGCAGCGAAAGGATGCGAAGCCGCGCACGATTGGCGAGGCGTTGAAGGCGCTCGGATACCGTCTGATCGGTCAAGCCGGGCGCGGCTATTTTCAAGACGATGCAACCAACCCGAACAAGCGTGGCGTTCTCTGGAACACCAATCCGTTGGCCGTCGCTGCCAATTATGGACGCGATCAGGGATACGAGTAATTGTGTAATTTACAACCGCTATGGTCGGCAATTTCATAGCGGCCAATCATAGCGGCTAAAAGGGCAATGTTTTCAAACGTTTGGACGTGCCGCTATGATCGCTAGGATTTTCCCCACTCCTACCCTAGGCATACCGGGACGGGCTACCGGTAATTATAGTAATTACTGTATTTATATATTCTTTCTTTTTCCAATATAGAGAAAATCATAGCGATCATAGCGGATAGACCACAAACCATTGAAAAACCTACAAAAACAGACGCTATGATTCGTCTTGGATCAAAGCGCGATCATAGCGAATAGAGCGCCCCTCGCTAGTTGCCGTTACGGCCCGTCAAATTGCTACAAATTACCCGTCCGCAAACCCGAGCGCCGGTCAGCGCCTCAAAGCTTCGCATAACGCGTTGAATTCGTTGCGATATGATCGCGGAAAGCATCGGTTCAACGATTCGATGCTTCGTCGCTGCGGTCGTTTGTCATGGTCGTTGGTGGATTCGTCAAAAGTATTTTTGTGATGATCGTCAAAGGTATATTTAATGATTGCTTATTTTTCTTGGGGACATGGCGACATATGCTTGACAGGTCGGAAATATACGGGGATGCTGACTGCAAATCACCGCTAGATATCGAGGCAGATCATGGAAACCACTTTCGCCACCACAGACCACGCATCAATCCTTACCGTCCGGGACCGCGACCGGAACGCCGTAGCAGCGGTCACTGCATCCCTGTCTGCCAGCACTAGCCCGCTCGCTTCGCAGGCAACCGGCGTCGTCACCGCGCTAAAGGCGTTCGGTGAGAACGTCGCCTTCAGTGCCGCCAAATATCAGCCGGCAGCGCGCAACGATGCGAACCGCAAAGCTGCCGCCGACATCATGGCAAAGCCATTTCAGGCTTTTACCGCAGCCGGCATAGCCGAAGGACGTGCGGCAGCTGCGGCCAATGCGACCGCTCTTGGCGTCGATCCCGGCAACGCTCCGTTGCGCGCCCAAACACGCGACCGTTTCGACGCGATGGATACCGCTGGACAGGCAGCATTTGCACAGCGCGCGTCGGTGGAGGAACTCGCGGCGCTGATGGAAGGCGGCCGGTCCTATTTTGCCAGCACACCCGACGCGGTCTGGCAGATCATCGAAGATCAGTATTCCATCAAACGTCATATCGCCCGGACTGGCTTACAGGCTGACTACCAGATACAGCCGTCAGCGTCGGACCCGGTCGGATTTGGAGCCAATGAGAAAGCGGCCATGGAAGCCGCCCAGAAATCGTTGGCCGCGCTTCGCGCTCGATCTAACACGGTCGATGCGGTTCGCAGCACCGCGCAATCGATCATCGACGTTGTGGCGGTGGCGACGGACCTTTCGCGGGATGAGGCTTGGAAATTGCTCACAACGGGCAAAACCGCAGCATGATCGGCATTTCTCACACCGTGGCCTTGCCTACAAAAGCGACGATGAGCGCTGCCGAGATACAGGCCACGTTCAACGCGGATCGCCGCTTGATTGAGAAGTGGCGCGTTCGCCACGGCTTTCCGCGACCGTCGCAACGACAGGGGCACACCACGCTTACCTCAACGGCCGAAATTGCCGCGTTCCTCAATGAGCGCGGTTGCAACATAGCTTGGATTTAGCATGACCGCCGTTCCGTCCCGTACATTAACGGTCATTGAAGGCCGCGACCAATGCGGTCGCTTCACGTCCGGTCCGGGAAACACCGGTCGTCCAGTCGGTGCCAGGGCGAAGGCAAGCCGGGCCACGTTGGAGCAAATTAAGGCGATGGGCGGTGACGCGATTGCAGCACTGCGGGAAGCGCTGACCAAAGGCGAGCGATGGGCAGTCGAGCTTGTTATTTCAAAGATCGTTCCGGCGTCACGCACCATTGAATTTGAGGACTTCACGCCGGCCGATATTATGGAGGCTTTGCGTAACGGCGATCTGGACGCGACCGAAGGCAAAGATTTGTCCACCGCGCTCCGCAACCTTCGCGAGATTGAAGACCTTGAACAAATCCGCGCGAAGTTGATCGAGCTAGAAGCGATTGTTGGCGATGGCGCTACGCGATGAACGGAAACGCCTCGAAGCTCTATTCGACGCCGTTCGTCGCAAAGCCGGGCCGCTCGCCCGGTTGGACGACGAACAAAGAGCTTGGTTTGCGGCATGGCGGGAAGACCAACCCACGTTTGATTACGCGGCAACGATCAACAGCACGGACGAGATTGGCGAGGGACTAAGAGGCGATATCCGGCGTGTTCTTTACGGCGATGTGCCCACGATCCTAGCGAGCGACACCGACGCGCAAGCTGCCGAAAAATGGACAAGGTATTTGGAACGGCAATGACAATTATTTCGGTTCCTAGATGCAAATACGTCGCGGAAGAATTTGCGTTGGACATCATGGGCTGGACCTCATCCCAACTCCACTACGCACAGGATTACAACGGCTTTCCTTTGCCGGTGCATGGAATGTCGATGCTGGTCCTAGACACGGATGCAATAGCGCATTGGGCGCGGAGCAGACAATACCAAGTGGTTCGCCACACAATCGGAGGGACGTGAAATGCAGATCGTGTATCTTCGCAACGCCAAGCTTGAGGCGGAGACGTTAGACGGAGCAATCGTCAATCTTCGCAATTGCAGCGCACCGGATCACGGCAATCTATCCGATAGCCTGCCGTTCGAACGCGGGCGGCTCGCAATCATCTTTGACGTGGACGATTCCAGCGCCAGCCCTTCCATTGACTTCGCTAGCCCCGGCGACCGCACCCGCAACAGCATCGACGTTGGATAGCGCGATGACCACACAGCTAGTCTTTGTCAAAAGCGCCAATCTGTATGTGCTGCTAAGCGACAACAAGATTTTGCAGATACAGAAAAGCAACGATCCGCATATCAACCCACATGCGATCAGCGTTGAGAATTTGGACGCGACGACCGCGATTACCAACGTCCACGTCGCCGACCGCAACGTTTATGGGGACCGGTCAACGCTCTATCTGGACGCTGCCGACATCACTACTTTTGCCGGTTGGTTGCGCAGCCAAATGCCGAAGGCATCAACCAAGGGATTAGGCAAGGCGATGTTCGGCTATTTCCCCGGATCGATGCTTTTCAAAGATGTGCTGACCGCAGCCGGGCAGATTGTTTGTTCACCCGAGCTTAAGCGACCGCCGCAGGGCGAAGAACTCTATTACGTCGAAAGGGCGCTCGCGTCCGATCCCGAAGGCTTTGCAGAGTTGGCCGCAGAATATGCGGCGAGGGCACCGAAGCCGGTTCGTTGATCGGAGCATCAAATACCCGAACGGATGCCAAGTTGGCCAGTTGAGCCAGGAAATATAACGAATTCAGCGGGTTGACGAATTCGTGGAGCAAAAAAGGGCGGGCAGGGGAAGCATAGGGGTATTTATTCTACTGCTCGGCATAGATGCTATTTGCCACTTTCCCGGTTATCACCTTGAAAACAAGACCACGGGGAACGGAATGATACAAATCGAGCTTTAGGCCAGCATTGATTTCGAAGGTCTTGATGTCTTCGGGATACGCATAGCATTGGGTCAATTTGAGCCAAAGGTACAATTCAAATGTTTTCCCGCCGCCAACAGCGCCCTCTAAAGCCTTTGAAGTCTCCATGCAGTTGTTTGTAGTAAAAGATAGTTCTTGAAGAGCATAAACAGGCGTCGATAAGGTTCGCGACAGGCGAGTGCTGTCAGAGGTGGAAAGCTCTTGGTGGAGCCACTGCAACTCTGCCGGTGACGGTCGAGGAACAAGCGAGTCGATTGCCTGCCAGTAAGCATAAGAGACCGCCGCTATGCGTTTGCGGGCGGCGGCATCAAACGGCTTCGAGGGATCGCTCAAGTCAAGGGCAGCGAAGAATTCGTCTGTAATGGCTCTATTCGGGTCTGAGGCTGGCGAACCTGTGACTGTTCCCAACAGAACTGCGATGGCAACCGACGCTGCAGCGAAGGATGGACGCCACACCATGAAAGCCCCCCGATTCAAATGCTATAATGCGCAATATGCACTTTGCTGTCGAATCCGCCTCGGCTCGATTGTCGTAAAAGCCTAATCGCCATAAGAGATGCTTGGATTTCAAGGAATGGAGCAGAGGAGGCCTCCGCACACGGCCATGGTTTCGCATCCCTTTAAGCGATCAGAGGAATGGCATTTTCGCGCTGACTTTGATGAGCAGCGACGGCTTGACCTCGAAGCTTCCCCGGCGTTCACCGAAATTGCGGAGGCCATTTGTGCAGAGATTTCGCCTAGCGAACACGTCAGAGAACCTGCGAACGATGATCGGCTAGTGAAATGCTGGCGTGTCAAACTCCCATTTTCGGTGCGTCCTATTACCTTTGACTGGTTCTTCAACGGTCCTTGCGGCATTCGAGCGCAATTCCTGATTCATCCCGAATTAGGCCGTTGGGCAACTGCGCATATAGCAGCGATGCTTCGCCCGGTTTTGCTGCGTGAATTGGAGAGGGAACCGTCACACAAATTCGACCGTCCGGCTGCATGGTCTCCAACGAATTCCATCGATGGTCTGTCCTCCAAAGTGTGGATCAATGAGCTATTAGTCCATTGCAACAGCACGGATTTGTCCATTGCCCGATGGGAGGCGGCAGCAGCAGAGCAACATGGGGCCGACAGAAGAGGGCTTTGTGCGCCCACTGGATCGCAACTGGTATTTTTTGGCGCCTGGACGAATGTTGAGGGCGTTGAAACGATATTGCCTGAAAAAATCAGGCGCCATCACGAGATACATAAGCGTGGCTATTCCTAATCCGCTGGAAGATCAGCGCAAACCGAGCGCGGCGCAATATGGTTGATGTGAGGCCGGGGGCAGTCAGATGAACAGCTTGGCGCAATGGGGGCCGATAATTTCAGCCGGAGCCACACTGTTTGTTGGCTTCATGGTGGCATTGATCGCCTATCGGCAATGGCGCGTCGCTCACGAGAAGCTGATTGTTGATCTCTTTGACAAACGCTTCGCTGTCTACAACGACGCGCGGGAAGCAGTACGCGGATTCTGGCTTGTGCAGGGGGATGAGCTCGAAAAGAGGATTCACCACAATGAGCAGATCACAAAACTTCATGAAGTCGGGAGGCGTGCACGCTTCCTATTTGGTCGAGAGGTTGCCGAGAAGATCAAGGTCGCAAGGGACGCGTTGATCGATGCAACGTCGTTTGAGTACAGCCTAACACCCCACGATGAGCTAAGCGCAGACGAGCGAAAACGGCGCAGTCTCGCCGTGGCGAATGCACACAAGATAGCGGCAAAATTTCCGGAAGAGCTCGCCAGTGCTGTCGAGAAGTATATGCAAATCACCCGCGCCCTTTGACGATGAGCAGCAAACATTCAAACAGAGGCTGGGTAAGTGAGTTGTCGATGAATGTGCAGTAAATTCAACGGCAACCGACGCCACCGGCCGGATTTTTCCCCGTCCGGGTAATGTTTGGGGTGAAATCCAGTGTCTGTCCTACCAAGGCGAGCAACCAAAAAGAGATTGGCGGCCGGTAAAACGATCGCCATGCTCGCTGGTGATCAATTGATTCCAGATCCGATCCAAGTGATGTAAATAGGTCGTGAGACTGGACATTGGAGGGTCAATGGAACATGCACCGTTTGAAAAGGCGACGCTCGGCTTTTCCGATATTCCTTCCGTCATCGCCGCCGCATCAGCATATTGCGTCGTGTTGTCAGTCGCCCGCCAAGTGGGTTTTTTTTGGCAAATTGACCTTAAGCTGCTCACGTTCTTTTCGGTAAGCGATGTTATTGCCAACTCGCTTCAGTTCGTGCCGATACTGGCCGCTATTTATGCGGTGGGAATATTTTTGCGCCGAGCGGACGTTGGCGTTCCCAAATTTATCTCAATTCCTTTTAATGTGGTTTTCCAGCCAAATGGTAATCATGCGTTTGGAATTAAAGTTGGACTTTTCCTTATCGCGCTGGCAATAATTTTTTCGACATATTGGCCAATAGTAATTGTATTCACGTTTTTGCAAACGCTATCCGATTTTTACGGGTGGGCTCAACAGCGAGGGATTCTTGAAAAGCATCCACTGAAGCATGAAATATTCATGAGTGTTTGGCTGGTTATATCTGTTGCATTCACAGGGGCTGTTGAGGCGAATGGCGATATAGCGCACTTTCGGGCTAATTATATAATTAAGCTTCGCGATGGCGATACAAAAGAATACAACCTGCTTAGGATGACATCGCGATACGTGATTGTTATGGACGAGAAGTATGTAGTATCTGCGCTAGATGTTTCCGATGTAGCGGTCCTGTCGAAAAAGAAACAGCTTAAACTCGAGCCATTTATTGATGCAACACAGGTGTGGCACTGGATAATCCGCCGGTTCATTGATGAGGAGCGCCCTCCGGATCGCCGGGACGAATAGAACGGCTGCCGATTGTCATTGGTTATAAGCCGGGAGGTCGTCAGGTGGCGAGTCGGCAAAATAAAATCACTTCGGGGAAGGCGCTACCGCTACTCAGAAGGCACTTGTCCGAAATGGACGATGCAAACTTCCTTTGCATGATTTGGGCGGTCCACGCGATCCAAGACGGCCGAAGCGCGCAGGCAACAAGGTTTCTGAATCACCCTAAGGAAGCTGTCACGCGAGATTTGACCTCGAAATACTACGCATACCCATGGGACCTTGAGACTCTTATAAGCCTCGATTTCAACACTCCAAAGGCCCGATTTGCAACCAACGTGTTGAACTTACGAGAATTCAACACCGTCGCCGATATCGTGAACCTGCTGCGTACCGTCGAAGATGATGAGACACCCGGACGTGTCGACGATACTAACGTCTTGATGGAGGTCCACCGCATCGGCCACCGTCAGTTTGGATGGCAACGAAGATTCACCGGTGTTACCGACATCTACCGATATATGTTTATATACGGCCAGGGGGAATGTGCCACTTATTTTGAGACGAAGTATAGGGTCTCCGTCGCAAATTTCCTAGGAGTAGCGTTCGCATACTTTGCATATTTGATGCGCGGCCCATGGTCCCCTCCTATTGGTGACATGAATTTCTTGGGAATATCAAAGGAGGCAATTGAGAGTAGCCTCAAGCTGCTCGCGGGCGATATCTGGTTTGTTCGACATGAATCTCGTCAGCTTTTGAACAAGTTCGAAACAAGTGCAGGTTCGCCGCTGCCGGTAATTTACGAACCTAGCTATCTGCGTATTAGGCCTATCGTCAGCCGAGATTTGGGACTGCGAAAACAATACATTGCGCCTCTGCCGGCGTTGGTCGTCATGCGGGCGACTATGGGCCTCTATTACGATCTCCAAAGCGGCGGCACGAAGATTACTAATGACGCTACGGCTCGTTTTGAGGAGTATGCTCGGCGGTCGATTAAGGCCCATTGTCCCGGCTTCGATTGTGCGCCACCCCTAAGGTATAGATACAAAAAGAATCCGGTAGACACACCCGATGTCCTTTTGATGCAGGATGGTCGCATCGTCGCCGTCTTTGAATGCAAAGCGACCAAACTCACCTTTGAAGCTCAGTATGCTGACGATCCTCTGGAAAGCGCAAAAGAGGGCTATGCGCAGATCGCAAAGGCAATTTTTCAGCTTTGGCGATTCTTTTCGCATGTCCGTCGAGGAATAATTAAATTTGATGTCGCGGGCGATGCTCCGGCAGTGGTTCTCACCATGGATGCGTGGACCCAGATGTCGCGGCCGCTCCGTGAGAGTCTCGTCTCTGAGGCGAGGAAAATTGCCGATGAAAAAGAGCCGGAAATGATCGATGACGACAGACGGCATCCAATTTTTTGCCCAATAAGAGAATTGGACAGTATGCTCACTCAATCGGATGAGGGACAGCTGCTCGCCGCGTTCAAGGCCGGTGCGGAGCCGTATTATCAAGGTTGGAGCATTGAGCAGGTGCGGACCGACGCCGTGCCGAAACTCGAAAGAGCAAAAACATTCGCGTTCGATCCGATCGAGCTTCTCCCGTGGTGGCAAAGGAAGTCGGATGGTGCCGCCTGAGGGACTCGAACCCCCGACCAATAGTTTACAAAACTACTGCTCTACCAGCTGAGCTAAGGCGGCACATTTACCCGTACGTATACCCCTGAAACCCGGCTTTGAAAAACGTCGCGGCTTTTCAGGGCCTTAGCCGATTGATCCAGCGAATTACAAAACCGCTGCTCTACCAGCTGAGCTACAAGGGCACGGCGCTCCGGTTAGCATATTTGTTGCGCCAGTAAAGACAAAACTCCGTTTTTGGACCTCAGCCGTGGTGGATGATGCTCCGAGCCTGCGTGCTGAAATCCGCGAAGGCGCTTCCTACATAACGGGGCAGGTGCAAATGCGCTGAACGGAGTGTCGCATGATACGGCTTGTCATCATTCTCCCTATCGTTGTCGTGGCATGGATGCTGCTGGTGAAGCGTAAGCGCTGTTCCGGTGGCACCTTTCGCTCGTGGTCGTGAGGAACGATGTTCGGAGCCTTTGAGGGCTTCGACACATGACGATTTCAGAGCTTACACTTAAATCCAACGATCCTGAGCCCGCGCG